>NZ_JAATTV010000001.1 GCF_013414195.1 Psychrobacter sp. BI730 | reverse complement strand
CGCTATGATCTTAGAATGAAGCTGTTCGCCGGTCTTGTTAATTTCGAGCTTAGCTTATGACTTTTGCAAGAGGTCTAATATCTCTAATAAAACAGCTGTTTTTTAACGATTAGATATCAAATCTTGTCCACGGCAAGTATCATCGCTCGCGTCTAAAGGCGAGTACTGCTTATGGTAACTGACTATTGACTTCTCTAGTGCTACATTGGTCTGTGAGTCATTGGCATTGACGTAAGCTTCGCGGGCCTGCTCAAGCCAGCGATCAGCCATGCGAAAATGCATGCCAGATTCGCGCGCATTGATTGGTCGCAGCCCAAATTAAAGCCACTTCACTCAATGCCATCTCACGTGGTGCTGACGCTATGCCATCACCATCTTTAAGTGCGCTTAAAGTTGCCCATAGATCAGGACGCATTAGAGCAGAGGTAGACGGAATATCTTGATGCAAGCCCAAGTCTTGTACCGTGTCATTATCTAGCGCTTGCAATATAGGCTCTGCCATTTCTAACGCAACTTGACCAGCAGATGAGCGGCTATTCATACTGTCTTGATGGATGGCATAGTTCAACCACGCTTGCGCTTTATATGCGAAATACTGTTGAGCTACTGTCTTGTCTTTTTGTTGATAAGGTTTTAACTGCGTTACCATACAATTTAATAGGCGCTGCTGTTCGCTTTGATATCTATAAGAGCGTGTTTGAGTCTGACTATCATCGCGGCAATATTCACCCATGCTAGTTGAGTTAGCTACTTGGAGAGTCTCACTCTTAGCTAAAGCTGGCTGCATAAAGGTTAACGAAAATAAAGCTGATAGTGTAACGCATACTGAGCGCTTGAAAGGTGCTGCATTGATGGCTGAATCAAACATGGTGTAAACCTTATGTTAAGGTAATAAACGTTGGTATTATTTACCATTACTAGGGCTGACTTAGTTGTTTATTGAATGACAAAATAACTCATCATAAGACAAGCATGATACTGTCATAAGATTGTACTTACGACAGTATCATTAGTATCAAATAATTAAAATGCAGAATTGCTGCTTAGACGTTGGTTCTTACGTGGGTCTTCACGTTTGAATAAGTCTTCATCGAACTTAAAGCGCAATCTAAAGTAAGCACCTTGCTGAGTACTGTCGTCATAAGCAATATCTTCGTCTTCAAAGCCCATGAAGTTATAACCAAGTGATAACCAAAGGTTGGTCATTGGGCTATAACCCACTTCTGCACCAAGCATATAAGCCAAGTCATTCGCCTGATCATTCCAATAAGTACCTGCTTGTAAACCAATATCCCAGCGCTCACTGATGTCATAAAGACCACGGCCATAAACAGCGTGAGCCGTGTTATCGCTGGTTAAGCTGTCTGCTTCGTATTCTGTATACTTACCAGCATAACGTCCAGACAACGTTAAAGGACGCGTAGGATGGTAATTACCATTCCATGACCAAATCATGGTGTCTTTTTGGTAAGCGTCATCGCCAGTATTATTATCATCCAAACGATATTCGAATTTTGCAAGCATATCTAACTGATTGCTATCGTAGTCACGATACGCAGCACCTAGCTGAAAACGATTGATAGTGCGATCGCCATCACTATAGTCAGTGCGTGAATAGATGTCTTTGGCTAAGAAGGTAACCTCATCGGTATAGCGATAGGCGATACCAGCACTACCAAGTAGCGTATCACTTGTTTCGCCCCAACGTTTTTCAAAACGTCCTGATGCCTTATAATTCTCTTTGGCAAGATATTCAACACCGATACCTGCCGCTGTTGCAGTGTTACTTTCTTCACCTTCCAGAGATTCAACACGCTCAAATAACGTATTTAAAGTTAGCCCTTCTTGAACATACCACTTGTTTTTTAGACCAATGGCTGCTTCTGCTTCGCGTGCACTGATGGCATCGCGCATACGGTATTCGCTATAAACCTTACCATCTTTCATGTAAGTCGCGTCAAAACCAACAGTGGTACGTTGACGCTCATCTGTATCATCAAGACCATAAGTGCCAGATAGGCTATTAATCAAATCATGACGTGCGTATAGTCGTCCTAGATTTCCGAGCGGTGTCTCACCACCAATAGAAGTCGCATTACGTGAGCTGTTTTCGATATCTTGCTCATACTCTGCAAATACCAAGCTATCATTCAACTTAGGTAGACGAGAGGTAATACGAGCACGAACAGTCGTGCCTTCAATATCTTCTTCAGCGTTACTAACACTGCTTAACGCTGACTGATTGATAATGTCATCATTAAACAAAGTGTCGTCTGTAATATCTACAACGTCTGTCGCGGCTTGAGTATTACGTGAGGCAGCAGTCGCATCTTGTTTGTAATAACGAACCCCAATTTCACCAACGATGTTTTCGCTTAAACGATGCTCAATGCTCGCTTGAACGCCTTCGCGGCTAGCGTCAGTAGTATGCTCTTCTGTGCGTATGCCTTCTAACTTAAGAGCAGTTTTCTTATCATTTAAAGTATGAGTAACCTCTACACCAGACTCAGTACGTCCAGCCGTAAGCGGTGATGCACCAGTGACAAAACCTTCATCAGCATCATTATAATAAGCTTTAGCTCGTGTATTTTTCTTATTATCAAAATCAAGCTCAATACGTAGTGCGTTACCTTCAACATCACTATCAGTCAGTTCTGTCGCGTTGATTTGATTACTTGACTGAAAATTTGGGTTTTCAGCTTTGTTCATCGCATATTCAGCGACCAGCTTTAGCTTATCATTGAATTTAACAACACTATTAACACTAGCCAACTCTTCTTTGTTCAATGGGTCATCGCTATTCACATAGCTACCACCGATGGCGACTTTATCCGTCAGTTGCTGTTTCGCGGCAATACCACCAACCAAATAATCTTCACCACCCTCATCAACTTCTACAGTGACACGGATATAGATAGGATTGCCTTCGATATCCTGACTAGCAATTGGTGCCGTCAAGAATAAGCTACGGCTGATAGGGTCGATCTCATAATCAGCAAAGCGAGTAAGCGTCTCACGATTGATAATCAACCCAGGGTTGTTGGCATCACGAGTAATAACTTCAACCGTTTCAGAGTTTTCTAATACCGCATCGAAGTTCTCAGCCAATGGATATGGGCCTGAAATGCCCAAACCACGAGTCTCATTTACACGTTGGCTAGTACTGGTCTCTGCTAAAAAGGCAGTAACACGAGTATTGCTATCTTCAAATTGAGCCTTTAGGCCAGTTAATGTACGGTTGTATTGACCAAGCTTGATACCTTCATCGTTATCAATTTGCGTTTTTAAATCACCATACATAGCGAACGAGCGACCTTTATCAAGACGCACGTAAAGCTTGCTAGTAGACTGCGCATCGAAGCCTTTGGCTGATGAGTCGCCATAGACAGGATAGTATTCGCCCGGCTCGATATCACGGAACAAACGCTCGCCTTTTTTATCACTGTCATATGCTAATGTCAGCAGATAGTCGCCGCGTACTTTGCCCTTGAGGAACATAGCAGCACGACCAGTCGCTGAATAGTTGTCATCGCCAGAAATCTCATTGAGCTCTTGCTCAAATGCGCCTTGAGCATCAGTAATGCTGCCGCCATCAAAGTCTTTAAGCGAGATAGCGCCTTCTACGATACCCACAGCGAGTAGTGGACGTAATTGAGCGGTAAACTGTAACGGAATGATTTGTTTGCTGCTACCCGTGTCAATTACTAGCTCGCCCTTTCCTGGTACGCTAGGCGCAGTTACGGGTATTAACAGCTCACCACCGGATACGATTACTTGAGTGCCAGATTGGTCTTTACTGCCATCTTTTAGATTAACTCGGCCGATATTCGTATCGATAGTAATCGGAGTTGATGCAATATATGGACGACCATCACGATCTTTTAGACTAATGACTACCTGATATTCACTAATACCGTCAGCTGGTACTAGATTTTCCTGAGTACGGTAGCCGATAGCTTGTAGGCTATCAGGAGTTAATACTTTGATCGTCTGCTCAGAGATGACCTGACCATTTATATCAGTCGCAACACCGCGTAAGGTGTTCTTGCCGCGTTGTAAATCAACAGCATAGTAATCAAAAGCCGTTACATTCTGTTTTTCTTGTTCAGCAGTCTTACCTATTTTTTGTTCTGATACAGCTTTGCCATTGACATACAGTGTGAACACAGACCCAAGCGGTGCCTGAACCTGTACCATTTGTTTATAAGTGCTAAGCTGCTGACCTTCGTTTAGGTTGATGAAAGCAACATCATTACTCGCCACTTCTTTTAAGTATTCTTCGAGCTCTTTTTCTACTGGCGGAGCAACAGTGGTTACCGTCATATCAACACGGCTATCTACTGGATTGACCATGTCATTAACGATAGCCGAATCACAGCTATTACCAAGGTCTAAGTCACCATTGATGTTACAACCACTAGCATCTACATTATCGGTAGTATCGGTATCATAGTCAGGATCTAAAGTCAGCTCGGTTTTTACCGCTTGCTCTAACGTGTCATTTTTAGCTTCTACTAATTTGCTACGAGCAATTAATTCAGCGTTTAAGCGTTCAGTGCTATCTGCCATGCCACCAACGATTGCAAAATCCGCACGATGTAATTCGCCATATTTCAAATCAACAAAACGACTACCGGCATCACCAGCATTGCGATTGCTCTGAGTGACCAGTTCAGTTTCTCTAGGAATAGTAGTACGATCAACTTTTAGTACGTGTGTTTTAGCACTGACACCATAGAAGTTATATTTACCTTCAGGATCAGTCACGATGAAGTTGCCGTTCTCCATATAGATACGTACACCAGCAACGCCAAGCTCGCCGTCTTCTTTTTGCTGAATGCCATCACGGTTGATATCGTGATAGACCTTACCGACGATGATACCGTCAGTATTCATGACGCCGCGTTCTACATCAATTTTCCACTGCGCTTCTCTTGATACTAAGCTTTGGCCTTGCTCGTTGTTAGCAACTGCGATTGCACGGTTGATACCATCACCACCTAGTGATGAAGCACCGACAAGCACACGATAAGTAATTTTTTTACTTTCGCCATTTGCCATATTGCCTAAGTTCAATACCTGATATTTACCGTCAGACTTAAACTCAGTAGTCTGTGTCTGATTGATATCGATAGCAGTCGCTGGGCTCACACGCACACTGCTATCGACATAATCAAAACCGCGTGGTAATGCGTCTTTTAGCTGTACATCGTAAGCAGTAGCGTTACCATTGTTCGTGATATTGATGGTGTAGCTGACATAATCGCCGAGTTCAGCACTTTTTACGTCA
The DNA here is from genome assembly GCF_013414195.1 of Psychrobacter sp. BI730. Classification (GTDB taxonomy): domain Bacteria; phylum Pseudomonadota; class Gammaproteobacteria; order Pseudomonadales; family Moraxellaceae; genus Psychrobacter. The sequence goes on along the minus strand of NZ_JAATTV010000001.1, from coordinate 289,161 downwards.
CTTTCCTTTGTGACAACTAAAGCTGGGTTGTCATCGACGATATTAATTTGTGAGCTCAGATCACTGATACGCACGGTGAAGTCAGACGCATTCGGCAGTTCATCAGCACCAGTACCAACCGAAGGGGCGATACAAGCATCTAAACTGACAGTCAATGTGTCGCTGTTCAAGGTTTGGATAAGCTTATCATCAATAGCGTTAGCGTTATTTTGAGTGGATGCTGATAGCTGATATTTACCTGTGTTATTACCAGTTTCTATAGCTTTAAGTGAATAGCTATCTCCAGTTTTTGGCGAATTAACAGTAACCCATACTTGATCAGGTTTATCAGATTGCACGTTGCACTGTGCATAACTGGCATCAATATAAACGTTGTCACCGATTTGCGAGTCGGTTTTAGTACCATCGAATTGAGGAGTCGTAAATTTGATTTCAGGTTCGATAATAAGCAGTCTATCGATTGCTTCGACAGCTGCTATTGATGGATCCTCTAGTATGATAGCGCCAATTTTTACGTCAGCAGTATCGCCATCCTTACCATTGGCATCTGACAAAGCCTGTACGATAAGCTGAATACTTTCACTCTGACCAAGCTTGATTTGGGCACTCATGTTATCAAGAATCAGTTGTGTATCACCACTATCGACAATACCGTTTTTATTTAAATCTTGATAAACTTGTAAATTAGATAGAGTAGGCGAAACATTTAGCGTTAGCTCGACAGTCTGATCACTATAGCTAGTATTACTCAGTACGTTAGTCCAACTTACCTGTGTATTAGGCATGACTGTGCGTAAAGCATGCTGAGTTAAGTTAATACCATATTCAGGTAAGGCAGAGGCTTTGACTTGTACTTGGTTTGAAATGCTATTCTGTTTGATAGAATCAACGTCATAAGCTGCATTAGCAATGTTATTGATAGTTTGTACAAGAGTGGTGGGTGCAGCAAATGCCATATTTGATTGCATAAGCAACATTGCAGCCGTCAGCGCAGAGATCTTCGCTGTATGCAACGTAGTACGATTAGACGGTGTCATAATTGATAGAGTCATATGTCGCTTATCCAATAAAACATAAAGAGGTAATAAATCTCTAGCTTGGTTCATCAAAATCGATTAGGTCAAGCTAGAGGGTTTATCTATGAGTAGCATTTACTACTCGTAGATAAATAGATTGAATTATTTATTGATTAGTACCAGTTTGTGAAGGTTTTGCAGAGAATACAACGTTGGCTGTTGCACCAGCATTTACCGTTGCAAATGTAACCTTTATTGTCTGACCAAGGGACTGGTCAGTTGCCGTCGGCGAGGCTGAAAAGCTGTTGGCTTGATACGTTAGCGTAGGTGCCAAAGTATCTGATACGACAAGATTATTAATAACTCTAGCGCTATCAGTGAAAGTGTTCTTAGATTCTAATTTATAGAAGATACATTGAGCAGCAGTCGCTGTTAGATTTCCAGTCACCCATGCAGCAGAGTTAACAGCAGGACTTGCACCACAACTATCTACTATTTGGTATTTCGCTAGATTAATGCCCTGCATGATCGTAGTAGACGTTGTAGACAATGGGTTATCAGAAGTACTAGTAGGTACAGCGGTACCGTTAACTGGACCCTTAGGTTGGATAGATAGGGTTAAAGTTTCAAAATCGCCTATGTTATTTACATTAGCTTGTGTGGAGTTTGGATCGTTACTCCCTTCACCTGACGTGGTAACTTGCACACCAATTTTGACACTTTCGCCAGGAGCTAGGCCTTTGCGATTGGTGGTACTGCCTGTCACAAACGGAGTAGCTGCGTTCAGCTCATAAATACCATTCACACCGACGAGTTCAGTTTCACCAATATCAAATACACCATTGTTATTAGCATCTACGTATACACGTGTGATACTGATATTAGGATCATCGCTAATGCCAGAATTTCTAGTGGCAGTCGGTTTTATAGACAGTTTAACAGAGCTGTCATTATCACCTGTTCCTGCTGCTTCTGTGATGTCAGTACCATTGTTTGTAATGGTATAAGTATAAGTATTAGCAGCCTTGTTATTAGTTTCAGGAGTAATTAAAGCTACTTCTTTGTTTACACCTGGAGTGATAGCAATAGCACGAGTCTGATTAGTCGTCGTCACTGTTGCATTAGTATTGTCATCTTTACCTGTTAGAGGAGATGCAGGGTTTTCATAAGTGCTTTCTGTTAGACCACCCGGCGTCACACCATCATCAGATCTATCAATGATATCAGGGGTATTAGCATTTACATCACTATTAGTATTATCTCTAACAACTGCATAGTTGGTAAATAAGCTACTAGATGTTGCATCAGTTGCCTTTTTCGCACGGAAAGTAACTGTAATAGTTTCGCCCACTTTGATGTTTTGACCAGCTACAGTGATTGTTTTGTTACTGTTCGAAAGGACAGCAGTACCCACCGCACTACCATTAGATGTTGCAACAGAAGGTGCTTTATAGTTTTGCTGTCCTGATGCGATCGCTACTAAACCTGATGGTAGATCATCTGAGATGCTAATTGCAGTACCACTGATATTACCTTCGTTTTTGACAGTAATAGTGTAGTCAACAAAAGCATCAGTATTGTTTAAGTCAAAGTTTTTGTTACCAAGGTTGGTCGTAGCTGACTTGGTAATTGCGTAAATAGGTGTCTTAGTCAACGCATTATCGGTGTTTACTGCTGTATAGGTAGCAGGGTCTGTATTTGCAGATTTAGACTTCAAATACGTACTTTCAGCAGTAACCGTAAGGATACCGTTAGTATCAGCAACACGTTTAGTATCAGCTTGAGCAGTAACTGTGATTAGAGCTTTTTCACCTGGTGCTAACGCAATTGATTCATTATTAGCAATAGTGACTTCCCCACCAACGTTAGTGCCAGCAGCATTAACCTTTTGATACTTAATAACACTGTTGCCAAGGTTGTAGTCAAAATTATCGCCAGTTATATTAGCAAGAGTGATCTTATAAGTGTCGTTAACGTTACCACCGTTAGTTAGTGTATGAGTAAAGTCTACTGTTGAGCTCGCTTGCGCATTAATGGCACGGTCTTTACCAAAATCATCATCTTTTACATCGTCTACTACTGTTGAGATTAAAGAGAATGACCCTGTTTCAGTAACATTCACTGTAACTACATTTGACTCTGCAGTTTGTGAAGCATCACTACCTGCAACTGTATAAGAAGCTGTCGCTTTGTTAGTAACATTGAAAGAGCCTGAAGTGCCACCAGTAGGGGTTGCAGCATTCGCTCCAGTAGATAGACCCATAACAGCCGCAACACCGACAGCAAGCACGCTGTAGTTAAAAGTATTTGATTTCATATAATGCTCCACAAGAGATGGTAAGAACTTAGATTAAAAGTTAGAGTTTCGAAAGAGTTGGGGCTTAATAGTTACTGAACTAATTGACGGTGGTATTAAGAGCAACGGCTGCAGATTTCTTAGCTGGTAATAGCTTAATATTCCAGCGTAGCGTACGGTATTCAGAATATGGAACCTTAACCATTTTGCCGTCTACTTTACGCATCAGCGGCATGTCAGCGTAGTTCTTACCATCCGTGCTGGCTTGTGCGCTCGCAGGGACTGCTTCACCAGTAAATGTCATGTTAGTAGGAATAGGCAGAGTTACCATCAAGTCATTAATATCTTTGTTGATGGTATTGATATAAGTTGCTTTATATTGGATTACTGTACCTGCTGGTGCGGTACGTACCGGTGTATAAATCGTTTTACCTTCCGAGTTTTTTACGACTTGATTAGACGTCAATTCCATTTTTAGAGCATCATCAGCATGTGCTACATTTAGTAGACAATTAGAGGCTAACGTAGCTAATAAAACACTGCGTAAAATCTTGAAACGTTTCATATAAAATCCTTTCTTATACCGTTGCTATCATTGGGCTATTAATGTTTTGAGTCATAATAAAACTATCTACAGTTTCATATGAGTATTGTCTGCAAAATGCCTATATTTCTCATTGAGCTATTGTCACGTAACCGATACAAATATTCATTATAAAGATGACAAATGGTAATTCGAGGTAGCTAAACGGTAAAAAGCCCTGTCTGGGTAGACAGGGCTTTTTCTGGTTAGAAAGAACATCAGTAATATTTTAAAGATGCAAGAAATAATAGCTACTGAGTGTCCATAGTCGTGCCATATTTAGTATTAAAATATAGCGTGGCTTTGGTAGGAGTTGATCCAGTAGGTTTGTTTAAGTTAAACAGCTCAGAGGTAATAGTACCTGTCGGTAGAGTTGTGCCAGTATAGAGAGAAGTAGGATCTCCTTTAGGAACTGGCAAAGCGAAAACAGAGGTTACCAAGTTGGTTTGCGACTTTACCTGTAATTGATCGTTGATTTGAATATCTTTCAAATCAACATGACCTCGGTTATAAGCTTCAATTCTATAAGCAATACATTTTCCGGGTTCTATGTCTTTTATTTCTGCAATACTAAATGCAGGGGTTTGAGAAGGTGTACCAGTAGTACCGTTAAAGTTTGTATTGATATTACAATTATGGACATATTGCGATTTAATAAGCACTAAAGAAGCGTTATTCGCCTGAACTTCCCCAAAGTCTAAATTGTTATATATGTAGGTGCCATTATTAAGTGATACTTCTCTGGTATTAGCAGTGGTATCTACACTATAAACCCATGAGGTTGGCTCGGTTTCCACTAAGCAGATTCTAGTTGGCAATGCACTTGGTTGAACAGTAAAACTGTACTTACCTGAACTTGATACTGTTTGTGGATTAGCTGAGCTTGTAATAACCTTAGTACCGTTACAGTTTGTTAAAGTAACTTGTAACGCACTGTCAAATATTCCAGACTCGTTACTATCTAAGATGCCATTAAAGTAAGCACTATTTGCAGTAAAGGTGTTAGTAATATTCTGTTTAGTAGAGTCTGCAGCAGTAATACCGCCATTATCGTTAAAGACAGTGCCTGAGAAGACATAGTTAGGGCTGCCGTTTGTGATTGTACACGTCCAGTTGTCTCCGTAAGTTAGCTTAAGGTTTTTTGGGTCTAAAGTGCTAACGGATGTACCATCTGATTTTCTACAAGCATATAAGGCAGTATAATCTGCTAAATTTGTCGATCCTGAGACTGCTTCTGTCAATGTATAGGTCTTGGTAGGATTAACTTTGAAAGTTCCTGTAGTACCTGTACCAGTCGTGACAGTGTTATTCGATCCCGTTGTAGTAACAGAAGTAATGCCACTCGTAACGACCGAATTATCTGCATTGTCTTTGATTTGGACAGTAAATTGATCGTTATTCGTTTTACGAGAAGTTGAAAGCGCTTTTGTATATGTTAGACGCGGCTGCGGTTGATAGCAGTAGCCATCAAACACAATATTAATTAGTTGGTCACCTGGGTTGCCGATACTATTAAAGTCATAATATTCTAAATTAGGATTATTGCCGTAAGTTACATCTACTCTGACTATAGGTTGATCAAAAGCTACCGACACTTTGCATTTTTCGTCTATTGAGTCTGTGCTACATAGAACGTCAGAAGTTGTGGTCGTTTGGCGATAAGGTGCCGTAGTCGTCATTCCGGCACCGCTATATTTTCGAATTGGAGTTACCGGTGCACCTGCGCTGGTGAAGCCTGTTATTGTCACTTGGTCAGAAAACTCAAAATATCTAACACCTAAATTACTACTACCTGTTCCTGTCGCTACGTAGTTCACATCTATGTCATAGATACTTAAGCTGACATTATCAAGTGCTTGTGATTGCTTACTAAAATTATTTGTAAAAGTATACGAAACCGTACGAGTAGATTCCTTGGTAGCAAAGTCCTGAAAAAATTCAAACGATTGGAGGTTGCCCGCTAGCGTTTTAGGACTATAAAAGTTGGAACCTCCGGAATCTAGAGTGCCAGTAGTACTAAGGCTATTAGATGCAATGACGTAGTTTTCACCTTTAAGTCCATTTAAAAGTTGGTTTACACCAAGAATAGGTGGTGATGCTGTCGATCCTAAGTTGCTGTAATCAACGCTTGAAAACTCATCAGAAATGTATCCAGCAGGACATGTTGTTATCGCTGCAAAAGCTAAATAATTAGGTAGCAGTATTAATAAGGATGGTAGAGCTATCCAACGCGTTACTCTTGACTTTAGAGTCGATGGTATAATATACGGGTTCATAATAGCTCCGAGAACAAGGATAGAATATACATATAATCTTATAATAAGAATAATACTTAAATCACAATTAATATACACAAATGAGACGAATGTCTATTTATAGGGTATGAGTAACAAGAAGTGTATTTTCGATTAGTGTATTTATTAATTAAAAAAGCAGATATCTACCGCTATGGACAGCAAATTTCATCTACCTATTACTAAAATCTTGGTATCAACGGAATAATGGTTAATAATATTTACCTAACAACTAATCATTATTTATTTAAAAAATACTTCTTATTCCATCATTTCTCTACAGCCATAAACAACTTAGCTGTAAAGGCTTATAATGGAATGTCATAGTCAAATAATGATTAAACGAATAGCTATAGCATTATGACGGTTTGGCAGATGTGTTGATTTGATGCATTTGTCGATATGAGTAATACTATTTTTATAATCAAGCTGTATATCATCGCACAAAACAAGGGAATGCTTGGACGTAGCAAGGATGTCATAAGTAAACCAATCTCTCATCATGCATTTTTCAATGAAGCCCTGCCATTAGGTAGGTATGACTGATATAAAAGGATTAACAAGAATGAATTATTATAAGGATGCTGATAGCACCGAAACTCAGGAATGGCTGGCGGCCTTTGAGTCTGTGGTTAAACACGCAGACAAGGACCGTGCTCAGTTCCTCCTAAAAGCCTTATACAATATGGCGGTTCAAGAAGGACTGCCGTTCAACAGACTAGACACTGCGTACGTCAATAGTATCGCTGTTGAAGACGAGCCAATGTACCCAGGCGATCTAGGCATGGAGCGTAAGATACGTGCGCTAATTCGTTACAATGCCCTTGCCATGGTCATGCGTGCCAATAAAAATGATGACGACTTAGGTGGTCACTTAGCGACATTCGCCTCTAGTGCAACGCTTTATGAAACAGGTTTTAACCATTTCTTCCGCGCCGCTAGCGATCACTTCGGTGGCGACATGATCTATTATCAAGGTCACTCAGCGCCAGGTATCTATGCCCGTTCTTATTTAGAAGGTCGTTTGACCGAAGATCAGCTCGATAATTTCCGCCGTGAAGTAGGCGGCAAAGGCCTATCAAGCTATCCGCATCCATATCTCATGCCGGATTACTGGCAGTTCCCAACGGTATCAATGGGACTGGGCCCAATCATGTCTATCTATCATGCCCATGTACATCGCTATATGGAAAATCGTGGATTGCTAGAAAAAGAAGGTCGTAAGATTTGGACATTCTTAGGTGATGGTGAAACGGATGAGCCAGAAAGCTTGGGTGCTATTTCTCTGGCAGGTCGTGAGAAGCTGGACAACCTAATATGGGTAGTTAACTGTAACTTGCAGCGTCTTGATGGTCCAGTCCGTGGTAACGGTAAAATCATTCAAGAGCTAGAGTCGGTATTCCGCGGCGCAGGCTGGCGAGTCATCAAAGTCATTTGGGGTGGCAACTGGGATTCATTGCTTGGTAAAGATCATACGGGTGTTCTTAAGCAACGTATGGAAGAAGTGGTGGATGGTGAGTATCAGCTATATGAAGCGCGTACGCCTGAATTTACTCGCAAAGAGTTCTTTGGTAAATATCCAGAGCTAGAAGAAATGGCAGATGCGTTGACTGACGAAGAAATCTCACGTCTGAACCGCGGTGGCCATGATCCAGTTAAAGTTTATGCTGCATTTAGCGAAGCGATGAAAACCAAAGGCCAACCAACGGTTATTTTAGTCAAAACCGTTAAAGGTTATGGTTTGTCTACCCAAACGCAAGCAGTCAACAAATCGCATCAGGTCAAAAAGCTTGATCAAGAAGCGTTGATGTATTTCCGTGATCGTTTTGATTTGCCATTTACTGATGAGCAGTTAGAGACTCTACCGTTCTACCGCCCTGAAGAAGGTTCGGCGGAGATGAAGTATCTCAAAGGTCGTCGTGAGTCGTTAGGTGGTCATTTACCAAACCGCCGTAGTGGTCATATCCCACTGAATATCCCTGAACTATCAATGTTTGATCGGGTATTAAAAGGCAGCAATGGTAAAGAGCAGTCTACGACGATGGTATTTGTGCGCTTGCTATCTGCGATGCTTAAAAACAAAGACATCCAAGATCGCGTCGTACCAATCGTACCTGACGAAGCGCGTACGTTTGGTCTAGAAGGTATGTTCCGTCAGTTAGGTATCTACTCAGCTGTTGGTCAAAAATATACGCCAGAAGACAGTGAAGCGTTGATGGGCTATAAAGAGGCTATCGATGGTCACATGTTAGAAGAAGGTATCAACGAAGCGGGCGCAATGAGTACTTGGATTGCATTGGCAACCAGTTACTCTGTGAACGCACTACCGATGATTCCGATGTATATTTACTACTCGATGTTTGGTTTCCAACGTATTGGTGACCTTGCATGGGCGGCAGGTGACTGTCAGGCGCAAGGCTTCTTGCTTGGCGCAACAGCGGGTCGTACTACGCTCAATGGCGAAGGCTTACAGCATCAAGATGGTCATTCACAGATTCTATTCAATGTCGTGCCAAACTGCGTCAGCTACGATCCTTGCTTTGGTTATGAGCTAGCTGTGGTCATGCATGATGGTTTACGTCGTATGTATGGTGAAGGCGAGCGCGTCTATTATTACTTGACGTTGATGAATGAAAACTACGAGCAACCTGCTATGCCAGAAGATGCCGAAGAAGGTATCAAACGTGGTATGTACTTGCTCGAGGACAACGGCTCAACACAAGTACAGCTATTAGGTTCTGGTGTTATCTTACGCGAAGTACAAAAAGCATCACAAATACTAAAAGACGAGTTCAATATTACGTCCAACGTTTGGAGTGTAACCAGCTTTAATGAGTTGACTCGTGATGGTATGGTTTGTGATGATTACAACCGTCTACATCCAATGGACGAAGAGAAAGTGCCTTGGGTTACTGAGCAATTAGCACCGCACGAAGGTATCGTGGTTGCAGCGACAGATTATATGCGTAACTACTCAGAGCAAATCCGTGCTTGGTTGCCAGACAACCGTCCTTACACGACTCTTGGTACCGATGGTTATGGCCGTTCTGATACACGCGAAAACCTACGTAGTTTCTTCAACGTTGATGCGGCGCATATCGTTGTGGCTACGCTTAAACGCCTAGCCGATGAAGGCGAAGTTGAGATGCGTTTGGTTAAAGACGCGATTTCAAGCTTAGGTATCGATGTGGATCATCCGCCTGCATGGCAACAGCAATCTTACTATGATCAGTCTCCAGATGCACCAGCGCCAGGTAACGTAAATCCAAATCCTGTACCTGAGTTTATCGCTGAAGACGATGATGAAATCAGTAATGAAGGCCGTGCTGAAGATCAAGCAGATGCAAATGTACTTGATGATAAAGATGTCAAATAATAATAACCATAAGACGAGGAAATAAATCATGGACATTAAAGCCCCCGATTTAGGTGTGGACAGCGCCGAAGTCAGCGAGATTATGGTAGAAGTTGGTGACGTCATCGCAAAAGACGACAACATCGTATTATTAGAATCTGACAAAGCATCGGTTGAAGTACCAAGCTCTGCTGCTGGTAAAGTGACTAAGATTAGTGTTGCTATCGGTGATCAAGTTAGCGAAGGTATGGTGCTGATTGAGCTTGAAAGTGCAGATGATAGCGTAGAAAGCAACGATGACAGTGCTGCTGCTGAAGAGCAAGAAGCGAACAACACAGACGATGTTAAGCCAGAATCAAAACCTGAGCCTGCTGCAACTGAATCAAAGCAATCAGAGTCTGCTGCCAAGCCAGCCGCTAATGCTGGTAAAGCAACTACTCATGCATTACCTGACTTAGGTGTTGATGAGGCACAAGTTTCTGAAATTATGGTTAGTGTTGGTGATACTGTTAGCGCTGAGCAGTCGATTTTGCTAATCGAATCAGATAAAGCTTCGGTTGAAGTACCAGCGCCAGTTGCCGGTAAGATTGAAAAAATCTTGGTCGAAGCAGGTGATATGGTTGCTAATGGTCAAGACTTTATCGTCATCATGGAAAGTGGTGCAGATGATGCTACTGATAGTGAATCTGAAGCTCCTAAACCCCAAGAGTCAGCACCAGCCAAAACAGAAGATAAACCAGCTGCTAAAACTACTGGTGAGCCAAAACAAGCGGCCAAACCGACCAATATTGATACAGCTGCTAGCAAAACAGAGGGTAAATTAACTGAAGCACAAGTCAATGAAAAATTGGTTGATGTGTATGCAGGTCCTGCCGTTCGCAAACTAGCGCGTCAGTTAGGTGTGGATATCACACAAGTGAATGGTTCAGCTCTAAATGATCGCATTCTAAAAGAAGACTTGTTTGCACATGTTAAGAACAGTCTAACCAAGCAAAAAGCGGCACCTGTGAGCAGTAATCCTGTTAGCTCAGGTCTACCGAAGCTGCCTGACATGAGTAACGCTGAGATCTGGGGAGAGACAGAAACACAAGACCTCAGCCGCTTGCAGAAAGTCTCGATACCACAGCTCAACTACAATACTTTGCTACCGCAAGTAACGCAGTTCGATCTGTCTGATATCACTGAGACCGAAAAACTACGCGGTGAGCTAAAAGGTGGCATGAAAGCTGAAGGTATTGGCTTTACTATCTTGGCCTTTGTGGTTAAAGCAACTGCTTATGCGTTGACCCAGCACCCACGATTCAACAGTCACTTGAGTGATGACAATACTCAGGTCATATTGCGTAAAAGTGTCAATATGGGTATTGCTGTGGCAACAGATGATGGTCTTATCGTACCGGTTATCAAAAACGTACAAGATAAAGGTCTGAAGCAAATTGCGATTGAGATCGGCGAGCTTGCTGTAAAAGCTCGTGATAAGAAGCTCAGCACTAAAGATTTGCAAGGGGCTAGCTTTACCATATCGAGCCAAGGTAACTTGGGTGGTACGGCATTTACGCCATTAGTTAACTGGCCACAAGTTGGTATTTTAGGTGTCTCTGAAGCAAGTATGCAGCCACGTTGGGATGCTAAAAAACAAAGCTTTGAGCCACGTTTGATGCTGCCACTGTCTTTGTCTTATGACCACCGTGTGATCAATGGCGCAGATGCTGCTGTATTCACTCGTTATATCGCAACGCTATTAGCAGACCCACGTCGTATCTTGATCTAAAGCTAACTAGCAATACAAAAAGACTGCCCACGGGTGGTCTTTTTTATGGAGATTATTTGTTCTTACAGGTTATTAGCTATTTTTATAAATAATTGCCTAGTAGCTAGTGTAGACAGACGGTAGTAACCATAGTTAATAGGCACAAAAAAGCCAGCTATCAAGCTGGCTTTTATTACGCATGGTAACTTTACTAATTTAGAACTGTTTAACGAATGCTACGCCATATACCCAAGGGCTGATATCAACTTCGCCGATATCAGTACCGTTTAGGCTTGCATCTGTTTTGATGTCCATATAACGGGCATCAATACGGAAAGCTTCGGTAGGAGCAAAAGGAATATCAAGACCAACATGGCCAGCTACACCAACGCTATCATCAAGCTCTAAATCATTACCATTACCAAGGTAGATTCTTTCTTTGAAGAAAGTCGTGTAGTTCACACCAACACCAACAAAAGGCTTCACATTCATAGGCAGATCATAGCCATCGAAGTGATACTGTACAGATAGAGTAGGTGGTAGGTGCTGAGTTTCTGCATCAATAGTAGTATCACCAGTTTTCAGAGTGATGTCATGATGGAATGGAAGCGCCGCTAGTAGTTCGACACCAACGTTGTTAGCGATAAAATACTCACCACTGATAGTAGGACGTACACCACCATCAACATCAACAGATAAACCGTTATCTAGAGTACCGTTGTTGCTTTTAGGATCTACATAGTGAGCACCGGCAGCCACTGTCCAAGTACCAGCAGGTACTGCAAAAGCAGAGGTCATAGTAAGTGCAGTAGCAGCGGCTAAAACTAGGGATTGTAGTTTCATCGTTTGATTCCTCAACGCAATAATAGGTTATCGATAAGCATTTAATGAGGGATGGCATTAAGTGCTGATACACAATGTTATCATTATAGATTGCCTTGTAACATTGTAACGCTATTGTAGCATTAAAACCATTTTAATAGTAAGGTTTTAACTAAAAAACCCTTAATAATTTTAAGGGAATGAAAGGTTATGGTGTAAATGACAGGTTCATCAAAACATATTTGTTAAACAGTTCTCGTTACTGTAAGTTAGTAGTCAGTTTTATACGGCTGGTATAAATTAATATAAAGGGACAATTAACGACGACGGATAGGGTGTATTATGCTGGGCTACTGTAGTAACTCGCCGCTGCGCTGCGGACAAGCAGGTTCAATGACTTTATTAAACCAAGTGGATTCTTGTTGCCCAGAATGCGGCCTTTTTTTATTGCCTGCTCAAAATCTCAGTCGTCAATTACGTGCCGATGAGCGATTTTTACAATACACCTTTCTTGCGACGGGGTTAATGTTGCTGGCTTGCGTCTACATTTATTACGTAAATTTTGTATAATGATACTGCTTTTCATTATGTCATTTAGCGCGATAATCAGGCTTTAATACTTTTATTTCATTATCATAAGATCGGTGTTACACCGTATAGGGACCGCATGCAATTCCAACATATACGGCGCTTGCGTACTTTCGTTTATAACATTTTGCAAAATGATGAGCATGACACGCTTTTTAGCCGCTACGTCGATTATTTTTTGATATTTCTAATCATGACCAACGTGGCAGCCGTGATTGCGGAGTCTGTAGACAGTTGGTACTACCCTTATCAAGATTATTTTACATGGTTCGAAAACTTCTCCATCGTAGTGTTCTCTATTGAGTATCTGCTACGTTTGTGGAGTGTTGCCGAAGCGAAGCCCGATCACACCACTTGGCGTCAGCGTTGGCAATGGCTAAAAAGCCCCTCGGCATTGATTGATTTGGTTGCTATTGTGCCGGCGTTCTTGAATTTCTTCGTCAACATTGATTTGCGTTTCTTACGTATTTTACGTTTGTTTCGAATTCTAAAATTGACTCGTTACTTTGCTTCAATGCGCATCTTGCTAGTCGTTATTAGTAAGGAGCGAGGCTCATTTCAGGCTGTTATCTTTATTCTCATTATTATGATTGTGACCGCCTCTAGCGGCATTTATCTGGTAGAGAATCACGCCCAGCCAGACGAGTTTGAGTCTATACCTAAAGCGATGTGGTGGGCTGTGGTGACACTGACAACAGTAGGCTACGGAGATGTCACGCCAATTACTAATGCTGGCAAAATATTGGGTGCTATCATTACCATATTGGGTGTGGGTCTCGCCGCATTGCCGGCTGGTATTTTAGCGACAGGATTGGCAAATGAATTGGCTCAGCGCCGCGAAGAGCTTGAACAGCACTTTCGTGAGCAGTTAATTGATAGCGATTTCGATCTGGTACAGAATCAGATGATGATTGATAAAATTCGTCGAGAGCTGGGTTTAGATAAAGAGCAGGCACAAAATATCGTCTTACAGGTACTTCGAGAGCAAGAGCTTGAACGGCGTGAAAAAGAAGTTGAAACGCGCCAAAAAAACTTCTGTCCGCATTGCGGTGAAGTTTTATAGGCAAGTATGAAATGGTTTATAACAGATAATAGGTTTTTAGCAATTAATCGTAGTTAATATTTTGACTATAAAAAGAGGTCTTGTGTCTACATAGCACAAGACCTCTTTTATATGCGATTACTAATTGCTCTTATATTCCCTGAGGAATGGGCAGTGCACGTGCTAACTCATGAGCCACTTCTTGTGCTGCATCTGCTAGATCTTCTGCAGTGAGTGGTAAGTTTTGCAATGTTAAATGCCAGTCGTCAACAGATCGACGCAAATGCGCTACCCATAGCGTGGTGCAGTCGCGTGGGAGCTGCTTAAGGTTGACTTCAAAACAACGGTTTCCTTCATCGTCACTCAGATGAATTTCGCCTTTTTTCACCCTAGAAAACGAATGGCCATGGTATGAGTTGGCAATTAAACCAATATGAGTAATATGAGCGGGAATTTTTTCGAGCTCCAATCTGATTTGCTCTTGATCAAGTGGGGCAAGATACATGGCTTGTTCACCGCGATCCTTACCATTTAAGCTGTCACCTTGATGCTTGACCGACTCAGCTTTATCTCGTAATTGCTTAAACCAAACGATGTCACTGATGACGCAATTATCATCGTACAACACGCAAGCTAAATCAATATCCATCGCGCTTTGATTTTTCTTAAAGCGCTTAAACATGCCTTTTGGCTCAATTTTGGTAAATTCATAATTGAGCGCAAAGAACAAAGTCCCTGCGTCTAGTCCCAGTCCTCGTAAACTATCTGACAACAGTGGTGATGGGGCAGTGGTCGGCATAATATTCCTTTTTTATTCTTAGTTTCTAACCGTTATCTAGATTTGATGTTTGCTTACATTAGGCGTGCGGATGTTAGCCTATCTCAGGCCAGTGATGTCACTCACTGATTGCTGTCGAAGACTTATCTAATACTGCTTGACAAAGTAGCTCAGGTTTAGCATCTAATAACCCACTACCAAATCCACGTAGCCACCAGACCAGCTGTGAGGTCAAGTTAATAGTGGCTGTGACAGTAAGGGTGTTATCCTCATTTAGCGTCACGGTTTGATCGTCATTAAGCTTACTTTCGGTCAGACTCTTACCAGCTTGCCTAGTAAATCTAAGCTCAACAGCGGTATTCTTGCCACGCTCGTCCAATTCGCCAAACAGTGGGTGACTAAAGCCCATGCTGCCTTCATCCAAATATGTATCGAGTTGAAAGTTCTCTGGCGTTTTTGCAGCGGTTTCGAGAATCTCAACACTATCAAAACGATGTAAGGCAAAGGTGCGAATGGTGGCTTCTGGATCGTCAGTACGAGTTGCCAGTAGATAGATAATCACGCCGCGCTGGATAATCGCGATTGGATTTAGAATATATTCGCTGGCTTGTAATTTGTTGCTACGAGTATAACAAGCATGAATCTGCAGCTGATAAAATAGCGCATGGTAAATATTGTCTTTACTGTCCAAATCTATATCTGGTGCAATAAGCGGCTGGGTGGCAGGCTCGATACGCACTCTGTCTATCCAAGAGTGGGTCACTTTGCTGTTCTTGAGCTGTCGCCGTGCTAAGTCAAACCAAGGAAATAATTCATCTAAGATCACAGGGGGCAGTAACTGGGTCAAATTGGCCTCAACCATATTAAAAGCAACCGCTTGTGATAAGTTCATATGCGGCAAGCTTTGCAATGGCGCGTCTTCTTTCCAGCGCCAACCCTGAGGATTGGCATTGTTTTTTTCAATAGGGAAGCGTTTGGCAAGGGCATTCAAATCGCGTTGGACAGTACGTAGACTAATATCAAAGCCTGCCATCATCAGCTGCTCATAAATATGCGTGGTGCCTACCCAACGATTGCGCTGTAGTTGTGATAGTACCTGCCATTGCCGAGCAGTCGTTGCCGCACCATGTCGATTATCACTAATATTGGCGGCATTGGCCTCTTTCGAGGGACCAGTGTCTACAGCTGCAAGTGCACCTGTTTGCTCACTAGGATTGGACTGAGCTTGGATGTTATCAGCATCAGTAGGATGTACAGTCATTAAGAGATACCCTTTATGAAGTTACAAGTCGGTTTCTGGCACGATATTGCTCGATCAGGAACCGTTAATCATCGCAGAAAAGCAGCGTATCGTCTAGCGACGTTCATGCATGCGTATGTTTATTCGATGGTTGCTGCTCGATCTAGCCATAGATATAACAATGAATCTAGTCGAACAGCAATATATGTGTAACGGTAGTACCGTTCAAATTTCAACTATCATTCCCGTCAACAGCTGTTGTCTCACTATCGCTTAGGGCGTCATCAATAGGTTTAGCATCGCTTTGCTTGCTACTTTCCCCGCTGCTTTTCTCATTACTTCTCTCACCTTTACGCTTTTCTTTTATTCTCTTATTTTCTTTCTTTTGACGTTTTTCTTTACGCTTTTTCTTCGCTTTTTTTTTGGACTTTTCATCATCGATGTCATCAGTGTTTTCCTGGTTTTCATCCCACAGCATCAGACGGCTTAATACTTTGCCAAATAAAGTATCTTTACGATAACGGCCCTTTTTATTCATGGTGTCGATGGGCAAGCCAGTCATCAGCGTCAGGGCTTCACTTAGAGTATAGACGCCATAGATATGAAATTTGTCTCTATTTACGGCATCGATAATGTCGTCACGTAACATCAGCTGTTTGACATTAGCCATCGGAATGACGACGCCTTGATCGCCTGTTAGCTCTTGCTCGCGGCAGGCGTCGAAGAAACCTGCGATTTTGGCATTGATGCCACCAACTGCCTGTACTTCGCCTAGCTGGTTCATAGATCCAGTAATCGCAAGAGACTGATTGATAGGCACGTTTGCTAACGCGGATAGCAATGCACAGCCTTCGCTCACAGTGGCACTATCGCCATCGATTTGTGCGTAGCTTTGCTCGAACGCCAGTGAGGCACTAAAGTTCAGTGCATGATGTTGACTAAACAGCGCGCGCAAATAGCTGGTCATAATCAGCATGCCTTTGGCGTGTAAACTACCACCCAAGTCTACATCACGCTCAATATCAAGAATTTCACCTGTGCCAATATTGGGCTGAATGACCGCAGTAAGCCGTGCTGGCATGCCAAACTCACTATCAGCATAACTGACCACGGTCAATGCATTAACTTGTCCAATAGCATCGCCTTGCGTTTGGATTAGCTGCTGGCCGTTTTTCAGCTCATCCCAGTACAGATCGCGTAAATATCCTGAACGCTCATCCATGTCATCGATTGCTTGAGTGACATGATCTGCCGTCACCATAGCCTCATTATTTAATCGAGCATGCCGGTTTGATTCATGCAATAGTTTAATCAATAAGTCACTGTGTAGGCTTAAACGATCTTGTTCTTCAGCTTGCAAGCTTAAATGCTCAAGTAACGTAGCTTGCGCACTGCTATTAAACGGATAAAGGTCGGCATAGTCGATGATATCGGCCATTTTTGCGACCAATGCCAATTCATGCTCAGTGGTACGAGGCACATCGTCATGAAAATCAGCTCGGACTTTGAATACTGCATCAAATTCAGGCTCAAGCTCTAGCAGCTCATAATATAAATCTGCTTCACCTAACAAGATAACTTTGATATCTAAATCAATAGGCGCTGGTGAGAGAGACAAGCTACCGGTTAGCGTTAGCATTTGCTCTAGACTTGATAGTTTGATTTTTCGTGATTGTAATGCGCGCTTTAAGCCCTGCCATGCATAAGGATGCTCAAGAACGTGGCTGGCTTCTAACAGTAAATAGCCGCCATTAGCGCGATGTAGAGCACCTGCACGAATCATACTCACGTCAGTGGTTACTGTGCCTAATTGGGTGATTTGCTCGACATGCCCCAATAAATTGAGATGGGTTGGCAAATCCTCAAAGACCACAGGTGCGCCACTGTCAGGTGTGTGACTGACAATAACATTTACTGCATAACGACTGGGCGTCGTAGCCAACACTGCCGTCACAAACTCCTCATCATCGCCATTAACGATACGCTCTACGTGAGTGACCATGTCATCAAATACAGCCTTGAGATATGCCACGACAAGTGGATGAGTCGCAAACTGCTCATAAATAGGAGTAAATAATGGCTGTAAAGCACGTTGAGCAATACTACGATGTAATGCCTCTATCTCATCGTTGGCTTCGTCTTCTAGTTGCTCTAAGGCGATAGTCAATTGACTCAGGCGCTTTTGCATATGGTTCTTCTGCACGAAGTTATTCAGCTCAGCTTCGTATTCATTATTGCCATATGTAGAGTCTTTATTTTCTTTACTCTCATTATCTTTATTGCTCAAGATATTAACTTTTTCGCTATCATTGAGCCTTTCTGAATCTTTATGATTGCTAGGTATTTTTATTTGCTTGTCATCATCGCTGTTGCTTTCTGTAGGCAGCTGACTAGGATGAACAAATACTGCTTTATTATCGAACGAGCGAAACGTCAATGCTAGGTCATATTGTTTGCCTTCAGCATTAAGCGCGTCATAGGCATGACTTTCTTTTTGATGAGTACTGTTTTTGATGGCTTCGATTTTGCTCTGGTATTGATCACTACGAAAGCGTTGGCTTAAACGCTTTTTTGCTTGCTGCCATAAGTTATTAACTTGCTGCTGTAATAGCGAGGCTTGACCAGCTGGTAGACGCAGCGCCAATGGTGTGCGTGGATCGGTGAAATTATGCACATATACCCAATCATCTGGCGTTGGTGCGTCGGCGGCAATACGTGTTAACAGACGACTAATGACAGTACGTTTGCCCAAACCGTTTTCACCAGCGGCAAACACATGGTAGCCACTGGCTTTAATATCCAGCGCTGTATGCAATGCTTTAAGCGCGCGTTGTTGACCGAAGCCCACATCTAAGTCGGGCGCAGTACGTGTGTCTGTAGGCAACTCATCAGGGTCGCTATAGCGTTTTAATTGCTCAGCGGAAATGCGACAATTTTGCTGAACTTCTATGAAGATAGGGTTTGGGGTATCAGGTGCTGTTTGCTTAGTGTTTTTTGTATCGGTAGCAGGTACTACCATATTGTTAGCGTCTTTTGATACTTGCGATATAGGGGTGTAGGGTTGTTCTGTCATAGGCGTTTGAAAAATCATCTTAAAAAGTATTAAAGGAATATGAGAAGTGATTGGTTTTATCTAGTCATGCGTATTCTGAGTTTTTTATAATCAATCATGACATCTTACAAGATATAGTCACCTATTAGCGAAGTCATTAAGCGCAGTTTTGTATCATATTTAGGCAAATGCTTGAGTAAAACTAGTAAAAAACGAATGACTTAATCAGCGAATTGGAGGCAATCAAAGCAGAATAACGCCTCATGATAAGCGTAGATAGTATAAGATGTCCCACATTGGCGCAATCTGCAACTATTCAATGGGCAGACTGCATGATAAAATAAACGGTTCACAAGTCAAAACTGGATAACTCGTTGTATGTCAGCTTCCGCTAAAAACTCTTCATCGTCTGCTAGTATGGGTACTATCAATATTGATCCGACTGGTTTCGTAAAGCTTGGTGCGCAACTGCCAAAGCTGGCCAATATCTTAGCGCAAGCGATAAATGAGCTGGGTCTGCCGTTAAGTGAAACGCAGCAGCGCACGTTATTATTGTACTTAGACCAGCTTTTACTATGGAATAAAGCGTATAATCTGACCGCCATCACTGATCCAGAAGAAGCGCTGATCAAGCATGTGATAGATTGTCTGTCTATTATAACGCATTTACCCGCCGGATCGTTGCTAGATATCGGCACGGGAGCAGGGTTGCCAGCAGTGATTATTGCCATTTGTCAGCCTGAGCGCCAGTGTACTGCGCTTGATAGCAATCAGAAGAAAATTCGCTTTATCAAGCAAATCAGCAGCGAGCTCGGTTTGAGTAATATGCAGCCGATCGCATCGCGTATTGAAGCGCATGAAGCAAGTTATGCGGTGGTGACATCACGAGCGTTCGCCAGTTTGATAGATTTTGTAGAAGTAGCACAGCCAAGATTAGCAGATGGCGGCTTCTTATGTGCTATGAAAGGTAAAGTGCCGAGTGAAGAAGAGCTGCAGGCATTAGATAGTGATTGGCATATCAAAACAATCAAGCTGACGGTACCACGTTTGCACGACAGTCGTCATTTAATTGAAATGTCTGCCAAAGATAGCTAAGGCATAAACACTTCGCAGTCATGAAACAGGCACTGTTTTTTGTGAAACACAGTTTACGTCTGTATCTAAATGACATAGTATTTAAAAGCATTTAAAATGCTCGACCATAAACTGAGCATTTTAGACAATGAATTGCTTATTTTTAAATACTGAGTGAGTGTCGCTGCACAAGATTGAACAAAAATAATCGTACCAACCGAGTCAAAAGTAATAGACCCTAATAAAATTGAGTGAGTGTATGGAAATCATAGCAATTGCGAATCAAAAAGGCGGTGTGGGTAAAACCACAACGGCAGTAAATTTGACCGCCAGCTTAGCCGCTAAACGCAAGCATGTACTGCTGATTGACTTAGACCCACAAGGTAATGCGACCAGTGGTACAGGTGTTGACAAAAACGAGTTAGATCTTACCATAGCGGACGTTTTGCTAGATGGCGTCGCGTTGTCTGAAGCAATTGTTACTAGTCCTGCAGGGTTCGATGTCATCGGTGCCAATCGCGATTTGGCTGGCATGGACATTACCTTAATGAGCAAGACCGATAGTCATGAGCTGTTCAAAACTGCGATGACTGAATTGGTTAACGATCAGATATCCACACAAAAACAGCCATACGATTATGTGATTATCGATTGTGCGCCTAGTTTGAATCTACTGACGATTAATGCGTTGGTGGCTACGGATAGTGTGATTATTCCTATGCAGTGTGAGTACTATGCATTAGAAGGGTTGGCTGACTTATCACAAACGATTGAACGCCTAACAGAGTTGAACCCTAAGCTGTACATTCGCGGTGTGGTCAGAACGCTATTTGATGCGCGTAACACGCTTGCCCGTGATGTCTCTACTGAGCTAGAAGCACATTTTGGCGATATCATGTACAAGACTCATATTCCAAGGAATATTCGCTTGGCAGAAGCCCCTGCGCACGGCTTACCAGTTATTGCGTATGAGAGATGGTCAAAAGGCGCGCGCGCGTATCAAAAGTTGGCTGCTGAAGTGATGAAACAAAGTAGCTAGTTTTTATCTAAAATCTCTTACAAAGGATTTTTAGATAAAAAGCGTCACTGATCAGCACAGTGAATGAATAGCATAAGTATAGAACACTTAACATTGTATTTAGTAAGCCGCATCATTAATCAATTGGCTTTTATTTTAGCGTTAGAGGATAGGTAATCATGGCGAAGAAAAGAGGGTTGGCTGCTAATCGGGGCTTAGATGCCTTATTAGGGTCAATCAAAAAAGAAAAGCAAATTACCGCCTCTGCCTTGCAAGACGACATGGTGGCGCGTGAAAATGCTGCGCCAGATATTAATGTGCCTGTAGATACTGTGTCTACGGATATAGCGCCTGATATCACTCCGACAAAAGTCAGTAAAAAATCATCTGCGAAGACTACTGATAACGATGCTGCTAGTGAGAATAGCACTCGCGCGCCACGTTCACCTCGTGCTACTAGCAAGGCGTCGCTCAACAAATCGCGTGGCAATAGTGCAGATACGAGCGCAACCGAAGACCAGATTAGCCTTGTGCAGATTGATGTCACACGCTTGCAAGCAGGTAAGTACCAGCCTCGTCGTGATATGAGTGAGACAGCACTTGCAGAATTGGCGTCTTCTATCGAGCAGCATGGCGTGATGCAGCCTATCGTTATCCGTCCACTGTTGGCAAATGAGGATAAGAGTGAAGCATTTGTCACTCACGAAATTATCGCTGGTGAACGCCGCTGGCGCGCTGCAAAAATGGCAGGAAAAGCGGTCATCCCCGCGATTGAGCGCGCCTTATCTGATGAGTTGGCAATTGCATTAGCACTGATTGAAAACATCCAGCGTGAAGACTTATCAGTGATTGAGCAGGCAGCAGCATTGCAGCGTTTTCATACCGAATTTGGTATGAGTCATGCCATGATCGCTGAAGTCGTTGGCAAGGCGCGTACAACAGTATCGAATCTACTTCGTTTAAATCAGCTGCATGATACAGTAAAAGACCATTTGGCCAACAGTGCGCTAGATATGGGTCATGCTCGTACACTTTTAGCATTGTCCTCTGAACAGCAACCTATCATCGCGCAAAAGATTATCGATGGTGGTATGACCGTGCGAGAAGCTGAAAAATTGGTCAAATCAATCTTGCAGCCAGCACCCAAGATAAACCGTGCTGAACAAGCACAATCTCGTGATGCAGAGCGTTTGACCCAAAGATTGACAGACATGCTTGGTGCTGAAGTCAAACTCAAACATAAAAAAGATGGTCAAGGTAGTGTTGAGATATTTTTCCACAATCAAGACCAATTAGCTGCGTTGATCAAACATATAGAAGCTCAGGCTTAATAACGTTTGCGAGTTAGCTGTATCTATCCAAACGCTAAATCGCCTCTGTAATAATTATTTTGTAGTGATCGTTTTTGCAAAAATACGGAAGAGAGTGAGTATGTGGGAATTGGTAAAAGCAGGTGGCTGGCTAATGACACCTATCGTTGTTTGCTCTGTATTGGCTTTGGTTATTATCATTGAGCGTAGTCATACGCTGCAGTTTAACAAAGTCGCTCCTAGCAGGTTACGCGAACAGCTAATAACTCGTTTACGTGAAAATGGCGATATTGGCCGCACACAATTGATGAATGTAAAAGAAAAGACGGCGCTTGGCGATATCTTGGCAACGGGGTTGCTATATCGTCAGTATGGGCTAGAGTCGATGACGATGCACATGCAAAATCGTGCCAGCGTCCAAGTTCATCAGTTGGAAAAAAACATCAATATGTTAGGCACTATCGGTGCGATAGCGCCGTTACTTGGTCTATTAGGTACGGTACTAGGAATCATCTCTTCATTCTTAACGATTACCGATGGCGCAATGCAAGATCCGACGATGCTAGCCGCTGGTGTATCACAGGCACTAATAACTACCGCTGCAGGTATGATTGTTGCTATCCCTGCGCTGGTTGCTTATCGTTATTTTCAGCGCCGTATCATTGATATTAATGCTCAGTTTGAGACTCAAGCAGGGCTTATGATTCAAGAGCTGTATGATTATCATTTGCTTGCTAGTGCGCAGTCATCTACAGCTTCTAGCCGTCTGTCAATAGAAGATAGTATTGTGCAAGAACGTTCATTCGGTGGGTTGGATTCGGATAAGACCAGCATAGCGGCAGTGTAGTCAATGCGGTTTTAAAGAATAGAAATCTTGAGCCTATACATGGTAGCTGAATTAAAGAGATTGATATGCGTTTTAGAAAACCAACGGTTGAACCACTTGAAATTAATCTAACACCGATGATTGATTGTTTACTGTTTTTGATTGTGTTTTTATTACTTGCTACCTCATTCAATCATTTTAGTCGTTTAAATATTATCCTTCCTGAAGCGGAAGGTGTCGCACTGACAGAACAAAACAACAGTATCGAAGTAGCTGTGCAAGAAGATGGTAGCTATTTGGTCAACGGCATTACACTTGCTAGTAGCAATGAGGCAGAACTGACCAGTATGTTGCAGCAAGAGGCGGGCAGCAATCGCGATATGCTATTTGTCATTGCCGCGGATGCCAATGCGACCCATCAGTCTGTGGTACGAGTGATGGATATCGCTGGAAAGCTCGGATTTTTGAACTTAAACATCAGTACAGTGGTGCCACTTGGCCAAACGCTGCCGCAGTAACATAGACAGCCTTACCATCATAAAACTGTGTGACACACAGCCCATCCATACCACGATACCCAAATTGAGGCTTTTATGAGCCAAGCTTATTCACCTGACTCTAAAAAATCTTCTGCTAAAAACGCATCGGCAGTATCGCCCGTTATCCCTAAGAGCAAGACGTTATTACGCTTGTTAAGGTATTTAAAGCCTTACTGGTGGGCATTGCTATTGACAGCTTTAGGTTTTGCGATTAATGCAGGGACAGAGATTTGGACTGCCAAGCTCTTGCAATATATTACTGATGCTATCAATCAGAATGATCGAAGCAAACAAGCCTTATTTCCGCTATTGATTATATTGCTATTCTTTGTGCGCGGGGTTGGTAGTTTTTTGGGTAACTATTACTCTGCATTGGTCTCACGCAACTTAGTCTATGAGCTACGCGTAGAAGTTTTTAATAAGTTACTGCGCTTGCCTAGTTCGTTTTATTTGGCCAATCCAGCCGGTACGATTTCATCGAAATTGATATTTGATGTTGAACAGGTCACGGCCGCCAGTACAGACTCAATGAAGACTTTGCTGCGTGATGGTTTGACCGTCGTCGCGTTGATTGGTTTTTTGTTCTATAGCAATTGGCGTCTAACGCTTATTCTATTTGTGGTACTGCCACCAATACTATGGCTGGTGCGCATTGCATCAAAGCGCTATCTACGACTCTCAAAAGGTATCCAAGAGACGATGGGTAATGTCAGTCACATTACTAATGAAGTCATCGGCGGCTATCAAGTGGTCAAAAATTACGGTGGTCAATCATACGAATCAGCACGTTTTGATAAGACATCGAAGAAAAATCTACGCCAAGGTATGAAGGTGGTTGTTACCAATAGTATTAATACGCCAGCCGTACAGCTGTTGATGGCGGTTGCGATGGCCGTTGTCGTCTGGCTTGCGTTGCGACCTGCAGTAATAGATGATATTTCAGCAGGTGAGTTCATCTCCTACATTGCAGCAGCAGGTTTATTAAGTAAGCCAGTACGTTCGCTGACTGATATTAATCAGAAGCTGCAAAAAGGTCTGGCTGCTGGTGAGTCGATTTTTGCACTACTTGATGAGCCAGAAGAAGAAGACACAGGCACAATCAGTAAGGCGCTATCAGGGCAAATGTCGTTAGACAATATCAGCTTGGTTTATCCAGATTCGACGGTGGCTCTACGTGACTTTACCTTGAATATTAAAGCAGGCGAGACAGTTGCACTAGTAGGGCGAAGTGGCGCGGGCAAGTCCTCACTAGTCAATTTATTAACACGTACTCTAGAGACGTCTTCAGGGCAGATCACATTGGATGGTATGCCAATCGAAGACATTAAGTTAGAGAGTTTGCGTGCCCAGATTGCAATGGTGAACCAGCAGGTAGTATTGTTTAATACCACCGTATTTAATAATATTGCTTACGGCAGCCTAGCTGACAAGACTCAAGCTGAGGTTGAACAAGCCGCAAAAGATGCCTTCGCTCATGACTTTATTATAAAAATGCCAAATGGCTATCAGAGCGAAATTGGTGCCGAAGGGTTGCAACTATCAGGCGGTCAACGTCAGCGATTATCGATTGCTCGTGCGCTATTAAAGGATGCGCCGATTCTAATTTTAGATGAAGCCACCAGTGCGCTTGATAATGAGTCTGAATATTATATCCAGCAAGCGCTCGATAATGTGATGAAAGACCGCACCACGTTGGTCATTGCCCATCGATTGACAACTATTGAGTCAGCGGATCGTATTGCTGTGATGGATGGCGGTCAGATTGTTGAATTAGGAACGCATAATGAGCTAATGCAGCTGCAAGGCCACTATGCGCAAATGTATGCTCGAGATTTCGAGTAGCCAGTTTAGAAATTTTTAGCCAATTTTCACGCAGCCATGAACCAATAAGATAAGCGACATTGATGAATGAGTATTGAGACGACAATCACCCGTGCATGGCAAGGTCAAGCTGTTTGGTTGTGGTTGTTGCTGCCTGTCAGTTGGTTATACGGTTTCATCACTTTGCTGCGCCGTCAAGCTTATAAGGCCGGCCTGTTATCAAGCTATCGAGCACCTATTCCCGTGATGATCATTGGTAATATCAGTGTGGGCGGTAGTGGTAAGACGCCGCTGATTATTGCTCTGGTCAACTACTTACAAAAAAAAGGCATAAAAGTAGGGGTAATCAGTCGCGGGTATGGCGGTGATACGAGTCAAATGCCTGCATTAGTTAGTGCTACCAGTTTGCCCCATGTAGTAGGGGATGAGCCGTGTTTGATTGCTCATATGACAGGCGCTGCTATGGCAGTGTGTCCCAATCGTCAGCAAGCGATTGCCACTCTATTAAAGGCAGAGCCTAATTTGCAATTGATTATTGCAGACGATGGTTTGCAGCATTATGCACTACAGCGCGATATCGAATGGATTGTGGTAGATGCCGCTCGTGGGTTTGGCAATAAGCAGCTATTACCAACAGGTTTTTTGCGTGAGCCGATGTCACGATTAGAAGGTGCAAATGTTATCTATCATGAAAAGCCAAGTACAGATTCAACTCAGACTTCTAGAAGTGGTAATAAGATACAGTCTACTGACCGTTTGACCATGCATCTGCAAGCTGATGAGTTGCAACGTCTATGGAATCATACATCGAGCACAGCTCAACTCAATAGTGTGAAGCCTACTAATAATAGCCGCGTCCATGCTGTTAGTGGTATCGGCTATCCGCAGCGGTTTTTTGATACCTTGGAATCTATTGGCTTTGAGGTCATAGGGCATCCTTACCCTGACCATTATGATTTTAGTTTGGCTGAGCTTTTACAATATGGTGATTATCCTATCATCGTAACCAGTAAAGATGCGGTAAAAATCAGCGTATTATTGGCGGAATATGCAGCGACACAAGCCTTAAGTGATGAGTATGTAGATCTTGTCAGTAGACTATGGGTGTTACCAGTAACGGCTGTATTATCAGAGAATAGTTATCATAATCTAGATGCGCAACTAAAGGCACTAGGCATTTGTATCGACCATGATATGAACACGTCAGCCTCATTATAAATATCAGTTAATATTTTAAATCGCCGTATAATTTTTATAGGAATACGCCATGTCGTTCGCCACCACACCTGCCAAAACCCATATCGTGATTCCTGCACGTTTTAAAAGTACGAGACTACCTGGTAAGCCATTGCTAACTATTCATGGTAAGCCAATGATACTTTGGGTAGCAGAAAAAGCGCAGACAGCAAGTTTTGCTGATGACATGTGTATAGCGACTGATGATGAGCAAATCGCAAAAGTATGCACCGATGCAGGCTTTGATGTGGTTATGACCAGTAGCGAGCATGCTTCAGGGACGGATCGCTTGGCAGAAGTAGCGTCTATCAAAGGCTGGGCTGATCACGATATTGTGGTGAATATGCAAGGCGATGAGCCCCTTGTACCGCCATTGCTTTTGGAGCAAGTACAGGCGCTTTTGGTAGCGGATGAGGATAGCGTGATGGCCACACTCTGTGAGCCTATCGATGACTATGATACGTTCCAAAAACCATCGGTAGTAAAAGTGGTCAGCCAATCTGCTAATAACTTACAGCGTGCGCTCTATTTTAGCCGCGCACCGATTCCTTGTGATCGTGATGTTGTATTAGCTGATAATAACCAGATGCAACCACCAAAGAACGCCTATCGTCATTTGGGTTTATACGCTTATCGTGTCAGTCTATTACAGCAGTTCGTAAACTGGCCACAAACGCCACTTGAGATACTCGAAAGCTTAGAGCAATTACGTGTTTTAGAAAATGGTCAGCATATCGCAATCGCAGAAGCCGCCTATCAGTTACCAGCGGGTGTCGATACACAAGAGGATCTAGACCGTCTAAACGCGATGAGCTTAGATAGCTTTCATAACTCTCATAAGTAATAGTCTGAGCAAAGTTGCGTGTGATTCTAAGCTTCATACAACGCTAAAGTATCGTTGTCGTGGCTATACCTAAAGTACCTAATCAATGTGACAGAGCCATAACCATGAATAATTTGACAGGAAATATGGACGCACTAGATAACACAGACCGTATGTATTTTGCGCCACTACTGCCATGGCAAAAAGTACTGTGGTTACAGTTGACCGAGCGCGTACTTAAGCAGCAGTCTTTGCCGCATGCATTGCTCGCTGCTGGTATGCAAGGTATGGGCAAACGCGCCTTTATATGGCGATTGGTCGCTTGGCTATTATGCCGTGAGCGTGGCGCACACCCACTAGGTGCTTGTGAAGTGTGTGAGAGCTGTCAGTGGCTCAAATCGGGAACTCATCCGAGCTTGCAAGTATTACCACTCGTTAGCATGCCTATCAGTGCCGAGAGCGATGCGCTTCAAGAAAAATTAAGTAGTACAAAAGATAAAAAAGGCGCTAAAACTACTAGCAATAGTGCTCTTAAGATCAAAGTAGATGATATTCGTGCTTTGCAGCCTTTTATTTATCAAGGCGGGCAGGGGATGCGTATCTGCGTGTTAGATCACGCTGAAAAAATGACGGTGGCCGCTGCTAATGCGCTGCTTAAAACATTGGAAGAGCCGCAAGCGCAGGTGCATCTGTTTTTGATTAGTGATACGCCTGCTCAGCTATTGCCAACGATTAAGAGTCGTGTGCAACAGTTAGCATTACAGACAATTGAGCAGACTGTTGCTGTCGATTATGTGACGCAGGCACTAGGTCACACGATTAACCGCGAAGCCGTTGGTAACGCTGCGATTGAGCAGTTGATACAACTAGCCAATGGTGCGCCTTTATCTGCTATAGCTTTGGCGCAAGCACCATGGTATAGCAAACGCAGCCTATGGCTGACCACATGGCAGGCATTACGTAGCGGTAAACGTAGTGGCGTGGCGGCAAGTGATTATTGGCAAGGTCAGCTTAATATTAAAGAATTTATACAGCTGTCTGAGCTGATGCTCCTTGATATACGCCGTGTCTGTTTGGGCCTTGTTGAACTACAAAAGGATGTCAATCTATCAACGATATTGGCGACTTATCAGCCTACTGATAGCGGGTTAGAGGCATTTGCCAACAGCGTACAGCAGACCAAAATTGCACTGCAACAAAATGTGCAAGAAAAATTTGCCTATGATAAGCTAATGCAAGAGTTGGCAGGCTTATAGAGCCATGCTTGAGCATTTAATTAGTGCTCGAAAATTCGCAATTGTTCTTAACTATATACTATCGATTATTTATATAAATATATTAAACCCAGTTGATGAAGGAAGCTGACTATGGCAATGCCAGGACGTGGCGGGATTTTAACCTGTCATTATGAAAGTATCGAAATGTTATATGCCAGCTATTTGTCATTTGTCAGTAATGGCGCTTTGTTTGTACCGTCTGACAAACCTCAGCAATTGGGTGATGAAGTGTTTATTGCCATTACGCTACCCAACTCTAGTGAACGCCTACCAATGAATGGTAAGGTGGTTTGGATTAACTCTAAGAGTCAAGGCAGTCGCCCTGCAGGGTTTGCTGTGCAAATTGGTAGTGATGTCTCTGGTCAAAGAATTAAGAATGAAGTTGAGCGCCTACTAGCGGGAAAAATCGATAGCTTGCAATCGACTTATACTATGTAGTATCTATTGATAACTAGATAGTATCTAGAAATCACATTTGTATCTTTAATAAGTTTGGCTGTGGTTTTGAACTGATTAATATAAAGAAAGCAGCCTTATTAATTAGTAAGGCTGCTTTTTTAGATCAAGTTTCTTTAGATTTTTATAGTAGTAGGCGATAGTCGCTTAATAACGAGGGGGTACATACATATCATCGGGAATAGGTTCGCGGTAATATTCATCATCGCGTTTGCGATTGGGTAACTCAATTTCGTCACGAGGCACTTCTTTGTAAGGGATTTGGTCGAGCAAATGGGCAATACAGTTCAGCCTAGCACGTTTTTTATTATTGCCTTCGACAACCCACCAAGGTGCTTCAGGAATATGAGTGCGCTCAAACATAGTTTCTTTTGCTTTGGTGTAATCTTCCCAGCGTCGACGCGACTGTAGGTCCATTGGTGAGAGTTTCCACTGCTTAAGCGGATCATATATTCGGCTCATAAATCGTGCATGTTGCTCATCATCAGTGATAGAAAACCAGTATTTCACTAAGCGAATGCCTGAGCGTACGAGCATACGCTCAAACTCTGGTACTGATTGAAAAAATTCTTCATATTGCGCGTCAGTACAAAACCCCATAACACGCTCAACGCCTCCGCGGTTGTACCAACTACGGTCAAACAATACGATTTCGCCTGCTGCAGGCAAGTGGGCCACGTAACGTTGGAAGTACCACTGTGTTTGCTCACGCTCAGTGGGAGCCGGCAGGGCAGCTACCCTGCACACGCGTGGGTTTAATCGTTGGGTAATGCGTTTAATGGCACCACCTTTACCAGCAGAATCCCGCCCTTCAAAGATAACGACGATACGCTCACCGCGATCAACGACCCAATCTTGTAGTTTTATCAGTTCTCGCTGTAGTCGTACCAACTCTTGAAAGTAGGTGCGTCGATCCAGTTTTTCTTGCTCGCTCATCTCACGTCCGTTAAAACGAAAGTCACGTGCATAGTCATCTATTTCATTTTCTAGTTCTTCATCATATGTATCGATTAAGTCTTGGTGCATTTTTCGACGTAAATCATCATCAAGAATGTCTTTTTCGATGCGTTCAGTAAGAATGGCTTGTTCCTGATGGTACCGATCTATATCCTCCTCAGTCGTTAGAGATTGAAAATCAGCGGTTGCAAGCGGTTCTGTCATCACCAGTTTTTCAGAGCTAAAAATGACTTGCCTCATTTTTCTTAATAAAATTTTTGTCTTACCCATAAATATTACCTTTGTTTTGCGTATCGGCTTTTTTAAGAGGCTACTATCTAGGTCGTTTCTATCATAGCAAAGTACAGACAATAAAAAATGCCCTTTAAATAAATTAAAGGGCATTTTTTATTAATAGATATGTACTGATTAAAATAATAAGTCAGCGTATCTTTTTCACTTAAAAGTAACCAAGCTTATTTTTCTAGGATACAAGTCACACCTTGACCACCTGCTGCGCAGATAGAGATAAGTGCACGACCCGAACCTTTTTGATCCAATAATTTAGCAGCAGTAGCTAAAATACGACCACCAGTTGCTGCAAATGGATGACCTGCCGCTAGTGATGAACCGTTTACGTTTAATTTGCTGCGATCGATAGAACCTAGCGGGGCATCTAAGCCTAAGCGCTCTTCACAGAATTTCTCATCTTCCCAAGCAGCTAAGGTTGATAGTACTTGTGAAGCAAAAGCTTCATGAATCTCATAAAAGTCAAAGTCTTGTAGAGTCAGACCAGCGCGCTCAAGCATACGTGGTACCGCATAAGCTGGTGCCATTAGTAAGCCTTCTGTAGTACCAGATTTACCAATGAAATCTACCGCTGCGGTTTCTTGATGGACGATATAAGCAAGTGGCTTTAGACCGTGCTCTTTTGCCCACTCATCAGTACCCAATAGCACACAAGAAGCACCGTCAGTAAGCGGCGTAGAGTTGGCAGCTGTCATCGTTGGATTGGCATTTTTTCTACCAAATACTGGCTTTAATTTACCCAGTTTTTCTAATGTAGTATCTGGACGCAAGTTGTTATCACGAGTCAGGCCTTTGTACGGCGTGATCAAGTCATCAAAGAAGCCTTCGTCATAAGCGCGTGCTAGGTTTTGATGGCTGTTAAATGCAAGCTCATCCTGTGCTTCACGACTGATATTCCACTCAAGCGTGGTAATCGCTTGATGATCGCCCATTGATAGACCAGTGCGTGGCTCACCGTTTTGCGGTGAATCGATTAAGTCTTTTGGATTTAGACCCATTAATGCTTTTAGACGTTGCTTGTTGTCTTTTGCTGCACCAAGTTTGATCAGTACTTTACGCAAGCCATCGCCGACAGCAATAGGAGCGTCAGAAGTAGTATCTACACCGCCAGTAATCGCCGAATCAATCAGACCAAGTGCAATCTTGTTAGCAGAAGCAAAGGTCGCTTGTAAGCCAGTACCGCAAGCTTGTGAGATATCATAAGTTGGCGTATGTGGGTTTAGCGCGGTATTCAATGTGGCTTCACGAGTAAGGTTGATATCACGGCTAAGTTTCATGACTGCGCCAGATACCACTTCACCTACGGTTTCGCCTTGCAGGTTATAACGCTCAACCAAGCCGTCCAATGCAGCGGTTAACATGTCTGTGTTGCTAACGTCAGCGTATGATCCATTTGAGCGCGCAAATGGAATACGGTTACCACCTAAGATCGCAACACGGTTTAGGTTTGAAGCTGGTTTGGTTGCGCTGGCTTTTCTAGCTGGAGCAGGTTTTTTGGCAACAGTGGTTTCTACTTTTTCATCGACTGCTTTTTTGCTAGTAGTTTCTTTAGCGCTGGTGTCTTTAGTCGTGGTGTTTTTTGCAGCGGTTTCTTTTTTTGCTGTATCTGATTTTGTATCCGTTGCTTTAACAACTGTACTTTCAACAACAGGGCTATCTGGATGATTGTTTTTATTACTCATAATATTATCCTTAAAAAGTATGGGTAGAAGTAAAAAGTGATAGGTAACAATAAAAAATAGTTAAGTTATTTTATACAGGCAAATATTATCATTTATTACGCAATACAGCTGTTTATCATAAGGCGTTTTTTATTCACTTAATGTATCTCTTTAGCAAACTATGTGACGCTTGTATGAGGTCGGTAGTAGATTCATGACCATGACGCATCGCTCTAATAGACTGGCTAGTAAGAAATATTAGCATTGCATAACAGTACGTTTGATAATATATTGTTATCAATAATTAAGTATGCCATAACCTATAGGTCAGATTTTAACATGTTATAGTGGCGCTTAATGCTGCTAAAAACGACTGGCTTGTATACTGACTTGTTTACAGATTGTTGTAGACATTATCTGTTTTTGGACTTGTTTATAAGGGAAGTGTATAGTTAGGCTAGTTTTGAGGTGATTTACTAAATTTAAATAATTACGATGTCAATGTCTCTATATAATAGATTCATTGCATTTTTTATTATTATACGAATCATTAATTATAAGGATTATATTATGTCAGACCGTTATGGTGATTTTGTTCAATCTTCTATTGGCAAAAAAGTAGCAAAAAACTTAGGTTTGCCAATGCCAACGACGCTTGATCGTTTCGAAAGCGGTGAGCGTTTGGTGCGTGGTAGCGTATTGGTTGGCCGTGCTACTGGTGATGACAAGAGTGTCAGTGAGTCTGTTGCCCGTATCCTGTCAGACGTCCATGCCGAAGTATATGTAAACAGCAGTGATGATATCAAAGACGCACTTGCTGATGCAGGCGTCGAGGCAAAAGCCAACACGGGCGGCGATGATCAATTCAAAGTACTGCTTTTTGATGCCAGTAATATTAGCAATGCTGAACAGCTAAAAGAGCTTTATGAGTTTTTCCATACAGTTGCACGCCGCGTAGAAAAATCAGGCCGTGTGGTTGTGGTTGGTCGTACGCCAGAGAACATCACTGATATTGAATCTGCAATGGCTCAACGCTCGCTTGAGGGTTTTGTGAAGTCAGTGGGTAAAGAGTTTAAGCGCGGTATCACAGCGCAGCTGATTTATGTTGAAGAAGGCGCAGAGCAAAACCTAGATTCAACCTTACGCTTTTTTACCTCAGCTCGTTCAGCTTATGTATCAGGACAAGTAGTACGTGTCAGTAAAGGCAGCTCAGTTGATGTTGACTGGAACCAGCCTTTGGGCGGCAAGACGATGCTAGTGACTGGCGCAAGTCGCGGTATTGGCGAAGCTATCGCTCGTGTATTGGCTCGTGAAGGGGCTCATGTTATCTGTCTAGATGTACCACAGCAGCAAGCTGACCTACAAAAAGTTGCTAGCGAAATCAGCGGCTCTGCTTTGGCAGTAGATATCACTAGTGAAGATGCTGGGGCAGAAATCGCTGACGCTGCCCAAAAACGTGGTGGCCTAGATTCAATCATCCATAATGCTGGCGTGACTCGTGATAAGACGTTGGCTAAGATGGATGAGAAAAAGTGGAACATGGTCATCGATATCAACTTGGGCAGTATCGCTAGATTGAACCGCTACTTGTTGGACAATGACGTACTGAAAGAAAACGCACGTATCGTATGTGTGTCGTCAATTTCAGGTATCGCTGGCAACATGGGTCAGACCAACTATGCCACTTCTAAAGCTGGTGTGATTGGTTTGGTTAACGCAACTGCCAAGCAATTAGAAGACAATGCTAAAGGCATGACGATCAATGCAGTCGCTCCTGGTTTCATCGAAACCCAAATGACAGAAGCCATTCCATTTGCTATTCGTGAAGCTGGTCGCCGCATGAATTCAATGAGCCAAGGCGGCCTGCCAGTAGATGTGGCTGAAACTATTGCATGGTTCGCTTCACCTGCCTCTGGCGGTCTAAATGGCAACACGGTTCGCGTCTGTGGTCAAAGCTTACTTGGTGCGTAATGTTGATTAATTGACAGGTATATGTGAGAAATAAGGTACAGATAGAGACAGTAGTTGTATCATATAAGCTATTATTTCTCGTTTGTATCACATATGCTTACGAAATAATCTTTGATAAAGTGTAATAAAGCTGCCCAAGGGTGGCTTTTTTATGATAAAAACACAAGAACCAATAGCTAAACTATTTTTTGCTGTTAAAAATACTCATGAGGTTGATTAAATTTAATGCTTATTAGATGATTTAATAGTAGGCTTTAGTCAATGACTGCAGATTGTCTTTATATATGTTAAAGAACTTGTTCAAGCCACACTTAGGATGTACTTATGTCAGACAAACATTATGATGCGTTGCCAAAAACGCACACCACTTACGCCAATATTGTCAAAAGCTTATTGCCTATCGGTAATGGTGGCAAGGTTAGTAGAGACCAGTTGCCACAATCTACTTACTATGTAGATGACTTGCATATCGATCAAGAAAACCTAGATGACTATCGCAAAATTTGCGGTTTTGCTGATGATGGCAAAGTGCCAGCGACTTACTTCTCGGTATTGTCACAGACGCTACAAATGAACATGATGGTCAAAGAGCCATTCCCATTTGCCATGTTAGGTCTTGTCCACGTTGATAATAGCGTCACCCAGTATCGCCCGATTGGAGAGCGTGAAACGGTAGCAATGTCGGTCACTTTTGACAATTTGCGCGATCATGCTCAAGGTCAGCAGTTTGACTTTGTCACTATCGTAAAGTCAGAAGATGAAGTCATCTGGGAAGGTACATCGACTTATTTATCACGTAGCAAGAAACCTAGCAGTAAAGATAAGAAGAGCGCGCCGCGTCCGGTCATGGTCAAGCCTGAAGTAAACGAAGAAGGTGTTCATAGCATTTTTGAAGTGCCAGAAGATATCGGTCGTCGTTATGCCTTTGTCTCAGGCGATTTTAACTTGATTCATTTGCATCCGCTATCAGCACGTGCCTTTGGTTTCCCTAAAGCGATTGCGCACGGTATGTGGTCAAAGGCTAAGTGTCTTGCTCTAATGGGTGATTTGCCTGATGCTTATACAATTGACGTCTCATTTAAGCTGCCTATCTTTTTGCCAGCTGAAGTAGAGCTGATTGCTGAGCCAGTAGCCCAGCTTACAAACGTAGATGATACTTGTGAGTTTGGACTGTATAGCTCTAAAAACAATAAACCGCATTTGGCGGGTGTTGTAACCTTAAAGAGCGACAGCAAGTAATATAAACATCATAAAGCTTCTATTTTAACAGCCATATTTAACGTACATATTTATTATTATGACTTCACAAAACATGCCTTCAGAAGAAAACGTGATAGACGTAGATCAAACAGATAGCTCGATAGCAACCGATACGGTCGCTGCTAACGATAGCGGCGCTAACATTCATGTTAGTGCCGATAATGGCGTTGATTTGGCCGATATCTTTGAGCCTTATTTTCGTCCAGATGCAAACACTATCGTGTGCGGTGCATTAGATGACGAAAAAGTTGCGGCTTTAGCGAAAGCAGGTGTCGAGCTGGTCATCAACTTGCAGCCTGATGACGAATTAAGCTTTGATGAGGCATCAGCAGTTGAGCAAGCAGGTATGCACTACGAACAGCTGCCTATCAGCGGTGCTAAAGAGCTAAAGCAGCTTAAGATATTGGCATTTGATAATGTACTACGTCAACATCATGGCAAAAAAGTCGCTATGCACTGTGGGTCGGGCAATAGAGTGGGAGCTGCAATAGCGCTGCGGGCAGGATGGTTGCGTGGACGTAAGATGGATACAGCGATGGAACGTGGTCGCAGTCATGGTTTGACTAAGCTTGAACAAGAAGTTCATAATCGTTTGCTAGTACCGCGTTAACTAGATTTGTGGCGTTGAATATTAGTGCTGTCTTAGACGTTGGTAAACTCTAAAAATAACATCGAAATAAATAATAAAAAAGGCGACCAATAGGTGGCCTTTTTTATTGGCTCACAATTCATTTATACTGGTTCAAATATTTTATATAGTCAAAGAAATACTTGTGCAATCTGTAATCGGCTACCTTGTATGCGTTTTAGACTTCTTTGACTATAGCTTATGTATTACTATCATCTTAAAACTAGAATAATTTATATCACTGGAGCAAGGTAATAATAATGGATCATAATACAGAAAATTCTAATACACCCATAAACGCTGACTTTCAAAAAAGATTACAGCAATTACTGACAGATTTACAGCTTGATGATGCACCTGCTGGCGGGGCTGTGGCCGTGTATCAAGCAGGTCAATGCATTGCGCAAGCCAGTACAGGTATGGCGCGTCCCGATATGTCGTGGCTACCCGATACGTTGGCAATTAACTTTTCTACTGGTAAAGGGGTATTGGCAACGTTGGTTCATGTGCTGGTTTCGCAGCAACTGATCGAATATGACAAACCTATTGCCCATTATTGGCCAGAATTTGCTGCAAACGGCAAAGACCAAATTACGTTGCGACAAATCATGTCACATCAGGCTGATTTGTTTTCGATTCAAAGTATCGAGGTCGATAGCGAGATGGTACTCGATTGGGATACGATGCTGCGCCACATTGCAGCGATGCCCATTACCTCTCCCGAAGATGCTACTAAGTATGACAGCGCTTATAGTGCATTGGTCTACGGTTGGGTATTGGGCGGCGTAATAGAGGCGGTTACGAACTTACCATTCGCTGCAGCACTGCGCCAGTATCTAACGGAGCCTCTGGGTATTGCCGACAGCTGCTATTTTGGTGTGCCAGATAGTAAAGTAGATCAGGTGGCAAAATTGGCCAAAGATTTTGAAGAAACAGAGGATACAAGCTCTCAATTAAAATCGAGACGTCAAAAACCAACCTTAAAAGTAGACTCTCAAGAGACTTTACGTACTTATGCAAGCTTACCTAGTTATCACTGCTGGCAGCAGAAAATGATAAATGATAAGCGTGCAGCTGAGACGCAAAATAGCCTTGATGACAGCTTTGATGAAAATCTAGATAGCTCTGATATTGATAACGCACAACCTGTATTAAATACGGCGCGTATCAATAGCTTATATTTCAATACCAGTCAGCTTAATCTAAAAAACTATAAGTCAGCGCTGATACCTGCTGGCAAACATGCCCTTGATTATCATAACCGCCAGACGCTACAAGCTGTCATTCCAGCGGCAAATGGTGTCGCTTCCGCTAAAGCACTGGCAACGATTTATGCAATGCTTGCTAATGGCGGTATATGGCAAGGGAAAACGCTGATTGATGGTGTTACTTTTGAGCAGTTATCTACTCCGCAGGTTGAGGGTTTAGATGCGGTTATGCCAGCGGCTATGAAATGGCGATTGGGATACCATAGATTATTTAGCTTGTATGCTAACAACGATGATACGGATAAGAAAAAGAGTCCTGCTTTATCAGGATTCGGGCACATGGGATATAACGGATCGGTTGCTTGGTGCGACCCTGAGCGCCAACTGTCATTTGCTTTTATTCATAATTTTGATACCACTATGCTCAATGACGTTCGTCAGTTTGCGCTGACAGAAGCCGTCTTGAGCTGGGTAGAAGAAATACTTTAATAATGCAAACTTCAATCGCGAATTTATTCTATTTCAAATATAAGCAGCATTAATTTTAATGCTGCTTTTTTGGTGTCATTTTAAGCAATCTTGATGCGCTGAGACCATGGATAAAGATAGAAGTCAAAATGACAATCGAACAGACAATCCACAATTTGAGCGCATCTTCATCCGCGAAGAAACCTTGATTGAGCGCATAGGACAGATAATACAAAGTACCGATACCGCGAATACCCAAAGCCGATATTGCGTATTTCTCGGTATGTGGTAAGTTCAATCCTGATAAAGCAATAAATCCACCAATTGGACGTATAAGTAGTAAGAAGGTAAAGCTGACAATATAGACGCGCCATGTCAACTCGACGCCTGCCTGTAACCCTTGACCGAGGAACATGCCAAAGATAACCAGCACTAATGACATCAATAAGCCTTCTGATTGCTCAGCGAAATCATGCAGTTTTTGGTGATAAGTATGCTCACACTCCGAGCGACGAAACGCAAATGCGGCCACGAATACAGCGATGAAGCCATAACTGTGTACATACTCTGCAAGACCATAGGCTAGTAGCGTCAATGCAATAACCACATAACCTTGCGAGATGGTAGTCTCACGGGTATGTTTAGAAAATACGACTTTGGCCAATAATTTACCAACCAATACACCCACCACTACGCCTGCGCCAATCTTCCATAAGACATCATGAGTAAACCACGACCATAGCATCTCGTAAGTAAAGGTTTTGCCTTCACTGAACGCTTCTGCGATCTTAATCGCTAGATACACAAACGGAAAAGCCAGACCATCGTTCAACCCTGCCTCTGACGTTAAGGTAAAGCGCGGTGTGTCTTCTCCTCCTGTATTGGGAGGTCCCACTTGAATGCTCGAAGCCAATACTGGATCAGTAGGTGCTAACACTGCACCCAACAGAATAGCAGCACCAAGGCTTAAACCAAACGCGTAATATCCCAAGACTGCCATCGCAAAAATACCAATAGGCATGGTAATGAGTAGCAGTCTTACTGTTGGTCGCCACAATCGCCA
This sequence comes from Psychrobacter sp. BI730, assembly GCF_013414195.1. Taxonomy (GTDB): domain Bacteria; phylum Pseudomonadota; class Gammaproteobacteria; order Pseudomonadales; family Moraxellaceae; genus Psychrobacter. The sequence goes on along the minus strand of NZ_JAATTV010000001.1, from coordinate 250,461 downwards.
AGACAACTCAGTGTCGATTTTAATACCAGCACCAACCAATGAGACCAATACAACAATCTCAGTCAGTTTTTCGATGAGTAAACCGTTATCAAGTGGGTCTAAAAAGGATAAAGACGTCCACCAGTAGCCCATCATCAGACCGAAGCTGACTTGGAGCATCGGTAATGAGATAGAGGTGCGCTTAAAAATAACAGGAAACAAGGCCCCGAGTAAAAAGGCAATCCCGCAGATTAATAAGAATAAGTTATATTTTTCAATCATAAGGTTTACGCACGTCGTTATGTTTTAAGGATCGATTTTAAGAGGGTAATTTTAGATGTTGATGACTATCAACAGCGATAGTTGATAGTCAGTCACTGATACTCTTTATCATGACGTCAAAATAAAATAATTACCGCAAAAAATAGTTATCAAAACGACAGCTACGTTGTTTTTTGGTGAAAAAAAAGCCTGCATTACGCAGGCTTAATATTTTTATCAGTATGTCTGGAGCATTGATAGCTTACAGACTAGCGCTCCACTTGGCTCACGTCACGTACGGCACCAGTATCAGCACTGGTAGTCATAGCAGCATAAGCACGTAATGCTGGCGAGACATGACGATCACGGTTGACAGGCTTCCATGCATCACGACCACGCGCCTCCATAGCTTCTCGGCGAGCGGCTAAGTCTGCGTCGCTCACTTGCATGTTGATGGTACGATTTGGGATATCGATATGAATACTATCGCCTTCTTCGACCAAACCAATCGCCCCACCTTCAGCAGCTTCTGGGCTGGCATGACCAATTGATAGACCTGATGTACCACCAGAGAAACGACCATCAGTCAGTAGGGCGCATTCTTTACCCAATCCTTTTGACTTGAGATAAGTCGTTGGATAAAGCATTTCTTGCATACCAGGGCCGCCTTTAGGGCCTTCGTAGCGAATGATGACCACATCACCTGCAACGATTTCGTCAGCCAATACCGCAGCAACCGCATCATCTTGTGATTCAAATAGACGCGCGCGACCAGTAAAGGTCAAGATGCTTTCGTCGACGCCTGCAGTTTTGACCACACAGCCGCGCTCAGCGATATTGCCATATAGTACGGCTAAGCCGCCATCTGTAGAGTAGGCGTGTTTGGCACTACGGATACAGCCTGACTCACGGTTGACATCGAGGTTTGACCACTCTTTTGATTGTGAGAATGCTTCCGTGGTACGTACGCCACCAGGTGCTGCAAGGAAGCGTGCGCGAGCTTCATGATTGTCAGGGTTCATGATATCCCACTTATCAATCGCTTCTTTCATCGTTGCGCTATGGATAGTTGGTACATCAGTTTTTAGTAACTCGGCGCGATCAAGCTCAGCGAGTAATGCAAAGACACCGCCAGCACGATGCACGTCTTCCATATGGTATTTTTGTGAGGCAGGGGCTACTTTTGCCAGACAAGGCACACCGCGACTCAAACGGTCAATATCAGCCATCTTAAAGTCGATTTCTGCTTCATTAGCAGCAGCAAGTAAATGCAAGATGGTATTGGTTGAGCCGCCCATGGCAATATCTAAGCTCATGGCATTTTCAAAAGCGGCTTTGGTAGCGATAGAGCGTGGTAGTACAGAGTCATCATCTTGCTCATAACGACGTTTAGCAAGCGACACGATGGTACGACCCGCTTCTAAGAATAGCTCGCGGCGTAATGAATGAGTAGCTAGCAGTGAGCCATTACCTGGTAGTGCTAGGCCTAAAGCTTCGGTCAAGCAGTTCATCGAGTTGGCGGTAAACATACCAGAGCATGAGCCACAAGTAGGGCAGGCTGAAGCTTCGATAGCAGCGACGTCTTCATCACTGATGCTATCATCAGCAGCGTCCATCATCGCATCGACAAGGTCAAGTTTGCGAACAGCACTGCTGTCACTACTATCGGTATTGTGGCTCTTACCAACAGTACTGGCTAAGATTTTGCCCGCTTCCATTGGACCACCTGAGATAAATACCACTGGAATGTTAAGGCGCATGGCGGCCATCAACATACCCGGAGTGATTTTGTCACAGTTAGAAATACAAACTAGCGCATCTGCACAGTGGGCATTTACCATATACTCGACAGAATCAGCGATCAAATCACGGCTTGGTAGCGAGTACAACATACCGCTATGGCCCATCGCAATACCATCATCGACCGCAATGGTATTGAACTCTTTTGCAACGCCGCCTGCTTGCTCAATCTCACGGGCGACCAGTTGTCCAAGGTCTTTTAGATGCACATGGCCGGGTACAAACTGGGTGAAAGAGTTAGCAATCGCAATGATTGGCTTGCCAAAGTCGCCGTCAGTCATGCCGGTTGCACGCCATAATGCGCGCGCGCCTGCCATATTACGACCGCCGGTAGAGGTTTTTGAGCGATAATCCATGTGATATTCCTTACAAATAGGCGGGGTTGTTAAAATGTGCACCCTCAGTTTTAATAGGGATAGTGTGCTTTTTATAGAGAGTGAGTACTAGTGAATAATACTAATTCGTTACCATACCATTAGATATGAATAACTAAAAACAATATGCTAATAATAACGAATTAATAATCACAAGCGATGAGCAAAAAAACAGTTATTCAAAACATCTATTCAATACGTTCTAATATGGCTTTGTCAAACCAAGGAAGATCGGCTTTGTCTGCTTCTAGTTTTACAATGGCTGCAAGCGCATGAGTAGCCAGTAGCTGTTGATAATCGCCACTAGCTTCAATCGTCAGCAATGATTCGGCAGGTAGTGCTTGCGTATTGGGGTTTTGCTCGTCAATACTAATTAATATTTGCTTAGTGTTTTTATACAGGACGTCTACACGACCAAAAAACTGCCAGTCTTTAAAAGCGGCAATAATAGCGTCGGCAGCATCTTTAATATATACCTGCTGCGTCTCTTTACCCGTATTGGTCCAATGTAGGCGTACAGCCAATTGCAATGCCTCACTAAATACCACCAATGAGCCGATAATTTTCACATGCCAAGGGCTGGTCAGCAGCTCCTCGTCAATGCCGATTAATTTGGCAGCTTCATGAGCTGACATGGGTGTATTGAATTGAATTAGTAGCTCAGGAGTAAGCGGGTGCGTTTGTTTGATCGCATCATCTAAACTGTCATAATGATACAAAAAAGGCAATGGCAAATCTTGCGTGACAGTCTTCTTTATAATTTTACAATTGTGTATCTGCCAGCTGATGGCTTTATCAGTCAATGCTTCTGCTAATATGATAGCGTTCGGATCAATGGTTTGAGTACCACTTTCACTCTCAATATCAGAGTGTTCTTCCTGATTATCAAGGGTTGCGGTAGTGTTATCCATATCTGGTTGAGTTGGCAAAGTAGGCAAATCCATAAACATAGCGTTATTAAAATAGAGGATTAATATAACATTTTAAGGGCATGACTCGCCAATAAATTAGTGAGCTAGCATGGTTGGAATATGGCTTGATATTTTTCAAATTCGGTTGTCATACTGACTTGTACTAAAGTTATATTTCGTCCACTATATGACAGATGCTTTTATCTATTTTGGATAGCTATTGAGCTATTAATTAACTAATAATAAAACTCTTAAAGGAAAAGTAATGACTGAATTGAATCAACAGACTACTTATGACGACAATAATATCTTTGCCAAAATGCTAGATGGTGATATTCCGTATCATAAAGTGTATGAAGATGATAAAACGCTCGCCTTTATGGATATCATGCCGCAAGCCGAAGGTCATGTATTGGTGATACCCAAGCAAAAAGCGGTAGATTTGGTAGATCTTGAGCCAGAATATGCCGCTGCTGTCCTGATGACTTCTAAAAAGGTTATGCAAGCACAGCGTCAAGTGTTTGAGCGTGAAGGCATTATCCAAATGCAGTTAAATGGTTCACAAGCAGGTCAAACGGTCTTTCATTACCATGTACATCTCATTCCATCAAGTATCCATGAGTTGGGACGTCATGCAGTGACCCAAGCCGACAACAATGATTTGGCAGATATTGCGAAGAAGTTGGCGGCAGTGATTGATGCCTAGTCAGGAAACAGAGTGCTTCTGTTTAGGTATAAAAAGTATTGGTATTTACGAATTAGCGAGCATTTATAGATTATAAATCACTAAAAAAATACATATACAATCAAAAGGCAGCTAGCAAGCTGCCTTTTTTATTTTCTTGGTAATAGTCATGTAACATTCGTTAAAGTCATGTTACGAGTTGAACGCTTGTCTAGGGTTTTGGAAAAGAGTGTGATAATTATTATAACCATTCACACACATTTTCTAATCTTTGCCTTAATTAAAAATTTTCTATAAAAAGGCATCGTCAACTTTTGAGGATATTATCTTTCATGAGTAAATTACCTCGTTCGACCATTTTATTACCAGTTTTTGTACCTGCAGCAATTATTATGCTGCTATTGGTCATTGGTACGGCTATTAACCCTGAAGCAGCGGGTGCTCTGTTTAGTGATGTGCTTAGTTTTACGACTGAGACATTCGGCTGGTTTTATATGCTGGCAGTGGCACTGTTTTTGATGTTCATTATTGTACTGGCGTTTTCGTCTTATGGCAGTATCAAGCTGGGCCCTGATCATGCTGAGGCGGAATACGGATTCCTTGAATGGTTTGCCATGCTGTTTTCGGCAGGCTACGGGATTGCGCTACTATTTTATGGAGTAGCGGAACCAGTGATGCATTTTTCTAGTCCGCCAATGTCGGATCCGCAAACTATCGCCGCGGCAAAGGAGGCGATGCAAATTGCGTATTTCCATTGGGGTTTTCATATTTGGGCGATTTATGGTGTTGTTGGTTTATCACTGGCGTATTTTGCGTTTCGTCATGGTCTACCATTATCAATACGCTCGACACTGTATCCGATTATTGGTGACAGGATTCATGGCCCTATCGGTCATACGGTCGATGTGTTTGCGATATTGGGTACGATGTTCGGTATTGCTACCAGTTTGGGCTTGTCAGTATCGCAAATTAATGCGGGACTCAATTATCTATTGCCAGATATCATTCCAGTGAATACGACCGTACAGGTGATTGCCATTGCATTGGTGACAGCCGCGGCATTGGTATCGGTATTGGCAGGGATGGATAAGGGCGTAAAACGCTTATCTATTTTGAATATGCTGTTGGCAACTGCGTTGATGCTGTTTGTATTCGTTGTCGGTCCGACCATTTTTATCCTAAATGCCTTTATGGAAAATACAGGCAGCTATTTGGGTAATATCGTTGAGCGTACCTTTAGCTTACAAGCGTATGAGAATAGCGATTGGATCGGTAGCTGGACCTTATTTATCTTTGCATGGACGATTGCATGGGCCCCCTTTGTCGGTCTGTTTATTGCCAAGATCAGCCGTGGTCGTACCATCCGTGAGTTTGTACTCGGTGTGATGTTGGTGCCAACGTTCTTTACGTTCTTCTGGTTTTCTGTGTTTGGTGATACCGCGCTACATATGATTATGGTCGATGGTTATACCTCATTAATCAGTGAAGTACAAAACAACCAAGCGATCGCTTTGTTTAAACTGTTAGAGAATCTACCGTTTACTGAATTTGTGTCGTCGTTGACCATTTTATTGATTATTACCTTTTTTGTGACGTCATCGGATTCTGGCTCATTGGTAATCGACTCGCTAGCGGCAGGTGGTCGCAGTGATACACCATGGTGGCAGCGTAGCTTTTGGGTAGTGACTGAAGGTGCTGTCGCAGCAGTATTGCTACTTGCAGGTGGTTTAGAAGCCCTACAAACAGCGGCTATCGTTAGTGCGTTACCATTTGCGATTATTATTCTTATTTCAATGTTTGGTATGTGGCGTGCGCTGCGTATCGAAGGACATCGTAATCAGAGCCTTGGTAATGACAACAGACTGCCGCCGCATCTACTCAAACCGTCTGCATGGCGCGAGCGTATCGATTATATGACCGATAAGCCAACGCGTGAAAAGGTTCTTAGCTATATTAAAGAAGTGGTTATGCCTTCGATGATGGAGGTGTCGTCTAAATTTGCAGAAACAGGTTGGACGACTGAGGTCAACTATGATGCGGTCAACAACCGAGCCGTATTAGAGCTACAGCGTGGTGACGATGTCGAGTTTTGGTATGAGGTGCGCTTATCTGAGCATGATGCGCCTGATTATTATACTGAAGACAGCGCAGATACTTTGCCACAAGAGCACCATCATCGCGCTGAGGTGTATCTACGCCGTGGTGGTCAGACCTATGACTTATACGGCTACAAATCTGAATCAGTGATTAATGACATTATTGATCAGTTTGAGAAGTATTTACATTTCCTCAATATATCGCCTGATAGTCTACCGTGGCGCATGCAAGAGCATGATGATGACATCACGCTAGAGCAGGGCAGTGTGCTTGATAAATAATGCATGGGATTTATTAAAAACGAGTAATGCTTATGCAAGCTATTCATGTTAAGCGCTTGCAATAAACGCAGGAATCCTTAGAATAACGGCTTGTTTTCCTTACAAATCAAGCCGTTTTCTTATGTCTATTGATTTTCCCATTTCACCTTTATCCTCGACTTTGTCTGATCATCCATTGTTGCAGCCATTAAATATCGGTGGCCTGACGATTGAAAACCGTCTAATGGTCGCACCGATGGCGGGCGTGACGGACAATCCTTTTCGTCGATTGTGCAAATCATTTGGCGCAGGTCATGCGGTCAGTGAAATGATCATCGCTGATACGGCCCTTTATGCGCGCAAAAAATCCTTATACCGTGCCAATTTTGACAATGAGATTGCGCCTATTTCGGCACAGATAGCAGGTGCTGAGCCGGACAAACTGGCTGAAGCGGCACGATATCAGATTGATAATGGTGCACAGATTATCGATATCAATATGGGCTGTCCGGCCAAAAAAGTTTGTCGTAAGCTGGCAGGCTCTGCATTGTTGCAAGATGAGGATTTGGTCGCGCGATTACTAGATGCAACGGTCAATGCCGTTGATGCACCTGTCACGCTAAAGACACGTCTGGGTTTTGAAAACGGTCGTGAAAACATCTTACGAGTCGCCAAGCGTGCTGAGCAGGCCGGCATTGCAGCAATTGCTATTCATGGACGTACGCGTGAAGACATGTACACAGGCAGTGCACGCTATGAGCTAATACGCGAAGTCAAAGAAAGCATTAGCATTCCTGTTATTGCCAATGGCGATATCGATAGCGCACAAAAAGCTCAACACGTGTATGAGATGACTGGCTGTGATGCGGTGATGATTGGGCGTGCTGCACAAGGTCAGCCGTGGATATTTCGTGATATTGAGCATTTTTTGCGTACTGGCGAGCGCCTAGAGGCACCGAGCGTTAGTGAGATAAAAGAGATCGTACTGGCCCATTTGCAAGAGCTTTATGATTTCTACGGGGAGTACTCAGGCTGCCGCATCGCTCGCAAACATATCGCTTGGTATACGACAGGCATTCCAAATTCTAACGCCTTTAGACAGGCGATGTATGGTGAAGAAAGTACGGTTGGGCAATTTAAAGTGGTCGAGACTTTTTTGCAGGCGCACGAATAGCAAGAAAAAACGGTCAGTTTAAGCAATACACTTGATAATAAATACCTAACTGCTAATATTCATGATATTAAATGCATTTTACGGCTTATTTATTAACTTCAATCCAATTATATTTGTTATGCTTTAGGCGAACATTAACGGAAGTATCATTTACGAAAAGGATCTTTTATGGCCAATCCCTCAAAAAAAGCAATCAGCAAAGCAGTCAAAGATAAGCATGTTATTATCACAGGGGCATCAAGTGGTATTGGTGAGCGTACGGCCTATTTGCTCAGTGAATGCGGTGCTCATGTGATTTTGTTGGCACGTACTGAAGACAAATTAAAAGCCGTGAAAGACAGTATCGAGGAGCTTGGTGGTAGAGCTACTTATTACCCTTGTGATCTGACCAATATGGATGATATAGAAAAAGTCAGCGCGCAAATTTTGGCAGATTTCGGTCATGTAGATGTCTTGGTTAATAACGCTGGTCGCTCAATTCGCCGCTCGGTACACGAGTCTATAGATCGCTTCCATGATTTTGAGCGTACCATGGATATCAATTACTTTGGCGCGGTTAAAATAGTGCTTGGATTTTTGCCGACGATGATTGAACGTCAGACTGGTCAAATTGTTAATATATCATCGATTGGTGTGCTGGCGAATAGCCCGCGCTTTGCCGCTTATGTCGCTTCAAAATCGGCATTGGATGCCTTTAGTCGCTGCTTGGCTGCTGAAGTAAAAGGCGATAATGTCACGATTACCAATATCTTTATGCCGTTGGTGCGTACGCCGATGATTGAGCCAACTAAGTTATACCGCTACATGCCTGCGCTTATGCCGGATGAGGCGGCGATGATGGTTGCCAAAGCGATTGTCCATAAACCAAACAGTATTGCCAGTAACATGGGCAAATTTGCCTCAGCGACTTATTCATTAGCACCAGCTATTAACGTTGGTATTCAATCGATGGGTTATCGTATTTTCCCAAGTACTCGTGCTGGATTGACGAGTGATAAAAAACCAAATATTGCTCAGCGTGCCTTTGCTAGAATTTTACCGGGTGAGCATCACTAGAATCGATTTATTATTAGCTTTGAATACGATGAAAAAGGATACTACGGTATCCTTTTTTTATGCCTCAAATACTCTTAAGCAGTATAAAAGCCTTCTTCGCCGCCAGTATGGGAAGGGGTTAGTTATACGTTAAATGAATTCTCAAAACTTCTGCTATTCAATTTCCTTTATATATCTAATTTTCAGGAAGATGAATGAAATTCATCTTATGTTTAAATTGTATCGTTTTTATTCATGTTTAGATTTCGGTATGATTCACCTCATACAAAGATTTGGTTTTATCTCAGATAAATAAGGTAGCGGATCACCATGAGTAAAGAATTCAATTGTTCAATTAAGCACATTCGTTTTGACGAAAACTATCAGCCTGCAGATAGCACGCGTCTGACGACTAACTTTGCAAATTTGGCACGCGGCGAGCACCGCCAAGAGAACTTACGCAAAACGTTAAATATGATCAATAATCGATTCAATGCATTGGCGCATTGGGACAATCTGACAGCAGATCGTTATTCTGTTGAAGTTGATATCATCTCTGTCGATCTGGATGTTAAAGGCAATGGTCAGACGTTCCCTATTATCGAAACGCTAAAAACAACGATTGTGGATCATAAAGAAAACAAGCGTATCGACGGGATGGTTGGCAACAGTTTCTCATCTTACGTACGTGATTATGATTTTAGTATTGTGTTACCAGAGCATCGCGACAAAAACCTAGCATCCATAACACCAGATAATTTTGGTGAGTTGCACGGCAAGCTGTTTCAATACTTATTGAATTCAGAAGCTTACAATGCTCATTTTCACAAAAAACCTGTGATTTGCCTGAGCGTGTCAACCAGCAAGACTTACTACCGTACTGTCAATCAGCATCCTGTATTGGGCATTGAATACAAGCAGGATGAATACTCGTTGACCGACGACTACTTTCATAAAATGGGCTTAACGGTACGTTATTTTAAGCCTGAGGGTAGCGCCGCGCCATTAGCGTTTTATTTTGCAGGGGATTTGCTAAGTGATTACACCGATCTTGAGCTGATTAGTGCAATCAGTACTATGGAGACCTTTCAAAAGATCTACCGTCCTGAGATTTACAACGCCAACTCAAGCGCTGGACAAGTGTATCAACCTAGCCTGAATTACCAAGATTATTCATTGACTCAAGTAGTCTATGACCGCGCTGAACGCAGTCAGATGGCAGTGACCCAAGGCAGATTTACTGAGACGCATTTTATCAAGCCGTATCAAACCATCCTTGAGGAATGGGCTGCAAACTATGATGTAACAGGCGATACTGCTCAAAAAGAAGCCGCTGACAAGAAAACGGCTAGGAAGCAAGCCGCTTAACTGAGCATCACTCATCAACATAATAAAAAATAAATTAATTAGAAGATAAATCGTATGAAACTATTATTACCGACGTCTACCGCTGGCAGCTTACCAAAACCGTCTTGGCTAGCAGAACCAGAGAAAATTTGGTCACCTTGGGCGTTAGAAGGCGAGCAGTTGCTTGAAGCCAAGCAAGATGCGCTACGCGTCTCATTGCAAGAGCAGCAGCATGCAGGAATTGATATTGTCAGTGATGGCGAGCAGACCCGTCAGCATTTTGTGACTACGTTCATCGAGCACCTTGATGGTGTTGACTTTGAGAAGCGTGAGACGGTCAAAATCCGTAATCGTTATGATGCGAGCGTGCCCTCAGTCGTTGGTGCGGTGAGTCGCCCGAAGTCCGTGTTCGTTGATGATGCCAAGTTTTTACGTCAGCAAACCGATCAGCCAATCAAATGGGCGTTGCCAGGGCCGATGACGATGATTGATACGTTATATGACAGTCATTATAAAAGCCGTGAAAAACTGGCTTGGGAATTTGCTAAAATCCTGAATCAAGAAGCAAAAGAATTAGAAGCGGCTGGCGTCGATATTATCCAGTTTGATGAGCCTGCATTTAATGTGTTCTTTGATGATGTAAACGACTGGGGTATTGCGACTTTAGAGCGCGCCATTGAAGGCCTGAAATGTGAGACAGCTGTCCATATTTGCTACGGCTATGGCATCAAAGCCAATACCGATTGGAAAAAGACACTGGGCTCAGAGTGGCGCGAATACGAAAAAGCGTTCCCTAAACTGCAACAGTCGAAAATTGATATTATCTCACTGGAGTGTCAAAACTCACGTGTACCTATGGATCTGATTGAATTGATTCGTGGTAAAAAAGTGATGGTCGGTGCCATTGATGTGGCAACCAACACTATCGAGACACCGGAAGAGGTGGCAGATACGCTACGCAAAGCGCTACAATTTGTCGATGCTGACAAGCTGTATCCTGCGACCAACTGCGGCATGGCACCTTTGTCTCGCCAAGTCGCACGTGGTAAGCTCGCGGCATTAAGCGCTGGTGCTCAAATCGTTCGTCAAGAGCTGACTGCTTAGAGTTTAGCTGTTTAGGAAATTCTATTTAAAGAATTTCCCTTGCAAAACTAAAATTGAAGCACAATTTTTTAACGTTTCTCAGGATTGAAGCAATGATTGAAGATAGGATTGACGCGACCGACTTTAGAGATGCCATGTCTTTGCTAACGACTGCGGTCAATGTGGTGACCACATCAGGTGAAACGGGCGTACATGGGTTTACAGCATCGGCAGTATGTAGTGTTACAGACACACCGCCGACCTTGCTTGTCTGTATGAATCAAACGTCTCGGTCACATAGCTACTTTCTAGAAAATAAAATTTTGAGTGTGAATGTGTTAGGCGCGCAACATGAGCAGCTGTCCAATGCTTTTGCCTCTAAACTGTGTTCAGAAGAACGGTTTGAATATGGTTCTTGGACACAATTACAAACAGGCGCTCCTGTACTGGAGGATGCCTTGGTCAGTTTTGATTGTGAGATTGAACAAATTCAAGAAGTCGGCACGCATAGCGTCTTTATGTGTCGCGTTGTCGCCATCAATCAGGCTGAGCCACAAGGCGGAACTGATGAAGGGTTGGTTTACTTTAACCGTGCCTATTCTAGAGTGGGGCAAGTGGAGCTTATTTAATCCAATACATATTATCCAACACCTAAGCCTATAGATTATTGCTCGTGCAACATTGAGCAGTCGTTTAACTATAATTATCATTTCATTAAATCTAAATAAGAAGTAACTATCCTGTGGAATTAATAACTTTTTTAATAATAGGGGCGCTAGCAGGATTTGCTGCAGGGCTATTCGGAGTAGGCGGTGGCACTATTATCGTACCACTGCTATTTATTGTCTTTACGCAAATGGGTTACAGTCCTGACACTATTATGCATTTGGCTTTGGGCACCTCACTGGCGACTATCATCGTTACGTCCATAAGCTCGCTCATGGCACATAATAAGAAAGGCGCAGTCATGTGGCCTGTCTTTAAAAATCTGACGCCAGGTTTGGCGATAGGGTGCTTTTTAGGGGCGGGGATCGCAGGACAGATATCTGGTTTATATCTCCAGTTGATTGTTGGTGTGTTTTTGCTTTGGGTCGCTTATAAAATGTTTATGGGTGGTAAAAAGAAAGCAGATAGTGTTGCGGGTAATGTTCATATAGCTTTGCCTTCAAAACCTAAGCAATTAGCAGCAGGGGCGGGTATCGGTATTGCTTCTGCTATTTTTGGCATTGGCGGTGGTAGCTTAACCGTACCTTATCTCACCCGTTACGGTGTAGTGATGCAAAAAGCCGTTGGAACCTCAGCCGCTTGTGGATTGCCTATCGCGATTGCAGGTGCGCTAGGGTTTATGTTCTTTGGCATGCAAGCTCAAGTCGACGTACCCAATACGATTGGCTTTGTCCATATCTATGCTTTTTTAGGCATTAGCATCATGAGCTTCTTTACCGCCAAGCTAGGGGCAAAAGTTGCTCACGCATTATCGCCACAGTTGCTGAAAAAATGCTTTGCGGTACTATTGACCGTCGTAGGCTGTTACTTTTTATATAAAGGGTTGCTATAAGTAGTTTTAGATTAGTGGACGCTGTGAAAGGATTCAAGGGCAGGTTTTCAATGAACTATTCGACTAGCTACATTCTTAAATTGTAGCTAGTCGGTATGTAGTTTTATAGGGAATATGTCGAACCAGTTTCTTATTTAGCTAAATTACTTAACCAAATACTCGCCATAATATCCAAAACATTCCTATCATTAAGACAGCGATCACGAGCAATCGTTTTAGCCAATAAGGCAATAGAGGTTTCTTATAGCCTAAGTCATTTAGCTGACTATCGACACCGTCTTGCAGCCCCTTAAACCCTTGACTCTGTTTGGTGGTTTTGACACGATTTTTTACCAATGGCCCAGGCTCGTCTTCTTCTTGCTCTCTATCAAAGCTGACGGCTTGATTTGGAATGCCTTGTTTACTAGCGATAGTATTGAGCTTCTGTTGTTGCTTTACTTTCAGCTGGGTCTCATAAGCATCAATTCTACTTTTGGCTTCATCCATACTGATGTTTTCGTCTGCCGCCAAAGTTTTGATGGCCATTACTAGGTTGTTTTTTTCGACCATCATAATGACGTCTCTTGGCAACTTGGTATTGACCGTTTTTGCGCTAGGGTCGGGGTTAAACATGACTGTCCTTATTACGGCGTATAAGTGTGAATGAGTGATATGCTCATTATAACCATGTTAGATAAGCAATGTTCAAGCAAAAAAATACCGCGGCCACTATGGTGACTGCGGTATTTTATTATTTATCGTTACTGGCATTTTTGCCAATATTTGATAATTATAGATCTTTCCAGCGTTGGATAGACTCTTTGATGACTTCTTTCGCTTCTGCGACATCGCCCCAAGATTCAACAACCGTCGTACCAGCTTTTTTCAAGTCTTTATAATGACTGAAATGGAACTCTAACTGGTTGATCAACTGCTTTGGTAGGTCTTCTAAGCTGTTGTAAGCATTGCCTGTGTCACGGTCATCAGCAGGTACGACAACGATTTTGTCATCTACTTCGCCATCATCGACAAACTTCATCACACCGATAACTTTGGCTTTTAAGAAAATACCAGTCGGTAGTGGCTGCTCAGTCAATAGCAATACGTCAAGCTCATCGCCGTCTTCGTCAAGTGTTTGTGGGATGAAACCATAGTTACAAGGTTTGGCAAAAATCTGTGGATCAATACGGTCAAGCTCAAATACTGCTAATTCGCGATTCCACTCAATTTTATGGCTGCTACCAGCTGGGATCTCTACTACTACGTTGATGATGCCGCCGTCTACGTCGCCTGCGTCCAAAATTTTGTTAAAATCTGCCATAAAATGCTCCAATTTGCTTTTGTTTTAAATGTTTGAATAAGGGGTTGAGCTAGGGAGACAGCAAGGATAGTTGCTGCGTCCAATTTGTACTGCATGCGATTATAGCAAGTTTGTACTGAATTTTCTCTTAATATTTAAGTCTAAGCGTGCAAGATATTATGCAAAAAAAGATTATGCAAAAATAAGCTCAGAACTTACTTAGGTGCGATAGCTCGTAACTCAATCAGACCAGCATGACGCTTGGCGATGTTATCAATAAGTTTTTGAGTGACTGTCTCATAGCTGAATGAATCGCTCATTTGCTGCTCGGTCTGCGCCTCTGGCTCTGTTTGCTCTGAATCTGTCTGCATGGCTACAAAGTCAGACAATCGCAACATCTGCATGCCGGCATAGCCACAAGGATTGATGGCATTAAATGAAGACAGGTCACAGTTTAGATTAATCGCAATGCCATGGTAGCTAAAGCCATGCTTAATCTTAAAGCCTAGCGAGGCCATTTTGCCAAGCATAATCTTATTATCAAGAGAGTTGTCATCTGTAGAGGTGCGGTCATCTGTTGCAGCAGTATCTGCATATAAGTAGACACCTGGGGCATCGCGGCGTGCATGAGCACTGATATTATCACTATTAGATGGTGAGCTACGCAAACAGTCATTGATGACGTCTTCTATCGCTTGCTCAGCATGGGAGACGAGATTGCGTACACTCCATTTGAGACTGTCTAAGTCAAACAACCAATAGATAACCAGCTGCCCATGACCGTGCCATGTCACCTGACCACCGCGATCGGTCTTGATGATAGGCGTGTCAGTACGCTGTAATATATGCTCTTCTTTGCCTGCCTGTCCCAGCGTGTAGACGTCGTTATGATCGACAATCCACAATTCATCAGGCGTACGCAGCCCTTGTTGTTTTTTTAGATCGATACGTTCGAGGGTGCGTGCCAGCATCGCATCGAGAGTAGGGACATAATCGGCGGCTGAGAGAGATTTGCTGACAAGCGTGTCATTAAGGGGTTGTGTGTCATTTTGCATGAGAGTATCTGTCTTATTATTATCAAGTTTAAAATAAATAATGCTCATCGGTAGTGTAGCAGTTTTGGCGACTATCGCCCAAAGATATATACTGGCGCAATGTCTGTAAATGGCGTAAATGCTAATAGAAAACAGCTAGTAATTGATGACGAAATAATAGGTATAGAACAGTGGCAAGTCGCTTATAAAAGTGCTGCTAGTACAGACGCAGTAGTCAACCAAAGGTGCTGTTCATTGCTCAGTCGATGCGCTACATTAAAGTGTGATGAATGGAATCTGATGAAATTTATAGTCAGAGTAGGTTATCAAAGAGTGCACCTGACTAGAAAGATAGAGCCTCTAACCCAATATAATGTAGTGACTACAAACCTTATGACTATTACTATGATTATGACAAGGAAGACAAATGACAGATAGCAACCAAAGCGCCCATGAGCAGGCAGTGACCGAGACAGGTTTTGCGCTGCAGCGTGTGCCTGAAGCCCTAAGTACGGCGACGACTATCGATGAGATGAAAGCGCAATTTTCACGCTTGCAAATGTTAAGCCGCACCCAGCCAATCAACGATTGGGGCACTCGTACGACGCAGCTAGATAATCTAGAAGTGATGCTTAGCGACAACCAAGAGAGTTTTGCAAAGGCGATTAGTGCAGATTTTGGCTATCGTAGCCAGTCAGAGACGCAGTTTGCTGAGTTATTTCCTAGCTTTACCGGTATTAGCCACGCCAAAAAACACGGCAAAAAATGGATGAAAGCACATCGTGCGCCTATTTCAGCGCTATATATGCCAGCCCATAATGAAATCCAGCCTCAGCCATTGGGTGTGGTCGGTATCATGGTGCCTTGGAATTATCCGTTATTTTTAGCAATTGGCCCGATGATTGATGCAATCACCGCAGGTAACCGCATTATGGTCAAGATGAGTGAAGCTGCGCCGCAATTTGCTCAGACGTTTGCTGACGCCATTGCTCGTTATTTTTCGCCAGATATGATCTGTGTGGTGCTCGGTGAGGTTGAGATTGCTGCCGCCTTTAGTGAGCTACCATTTGATCACCTACTATATACTGGATCGACTGCGGTGGGCAAAAAGGTCATGGCTGCTGCTGCGCCAAATCTAACGCCAGTGACGCTTGAGCTTGGTGGTAAATCACCAGTGATCGTACTAGATGATGCCAATCTAGAGTCTGTCGTCAATCGAGTGATGATGGGTAAGACACTAAATGCTGGACAGACGTGTATTGCGCCAGATTATGTCTTGATTCAACGTCAGTACCATGACCAGTTTATCCAACTCGCAAAAGAGTGGATGACCAAGCATTATCCTGATATCGAAGAAAACCCAGACTATTCTCGCATTATTAATGGTGAGCAGTTCAAACGGGTAAATGGCTATCTAGATGCGCTAACAGGTGGCGAGGTACATGCGTTAACTGGCGCCGAACCCAATATAGAAACCCGTCTGATGCCGCCAGTCATCGTCAGCGAGCCTGCGCCTGATAGTGACCTTATGCAAAACGAGATTTTTGCCCCGATATTGCCGCTGATGCATTACGAGACGCTTGATGACGCCATTTACTTTGTGAACTCACGCCCACGCCCATTGGCGCTATATGTGTTTAGTGACAACTACAGCAGTATCGAAAACGTGCGTAATAATACGGTCTCGGGTGGCTTATGTATCAACGAAGTTTTGATACATGTTGCCCAGCATGACTTGCCGTTTGGTGGCGTGGGTGACTCTGGTACTGGCGCGTACCACGGTAAGGCTGGCTTTGAACGCCTCAGCCATATGAAGCCAATTTTTGTACAAACCAAGCTCAATGGTCTGAATTTATTATTGCCGCCTTATGGTGGACTGTTTAAAAAGGCGATGGCGCTGTTTTTGAAATAACCGTCTTTAAGATAACCACTTTTAATATGACCGCTCTTAAAATAATTGCCTTTAAAGTAACAATTCTTGAATTAGACGTTTTATAGTAGCTATAGAAATTAATAGTGACCTTTTTTAGTCGATATCATAACCAATAGCACCTATCCAGATAGGTGCTATTTTTTTATCTAAAATACCAATTTACAAATATAGATTTCTAAAATTAAGAGCGACTTTTCATAAGAGCTTTATCAAAATTATCGTAAATTTATCTAATGCGTTAATCGACAAATAAGCGTTTGTCATCACTTCTATAAATCGCTACACTTTGTAGTAAGTCTAAACAACAGTAGATAGTAGCTGAATGGTCTAGAGCCAGCATTGGTAAACTTGATATAGACCTTTCAGCTGTTTTTTAGTTCTATGGTAAACTTGATATAGACCTTTCAGCTGTTTTTTAGTTCTATTGTTTTAATAGTGATTTCATGCCGATACAACATAATAATAGGAAAGAGTATGCGCCAATGGATTGCATTAAGCTTACTGTGGATGAGCGCGATACTATTGCCTGTATCGGCGTCTGCAGCCTGCAACTCGCCTATTAAATTTGGGGCACTGACCTGGGAGAGTGGGCAGTTCACCTCCGGCGTACTGAGACATATCGTAGAAGATGGATACGGTTGTACAGTAGAAGAAGTACCAGGAGCAGGGCCTGCACTTGATACGGCGCTATCACAGAATGACATTCAGGTCATCGGGGAGCAGTGGGTTGGTCGCTCGCCAATCATGGAAAAAGCCATTGAGCAAAATAAAGTGGCCATCATCGGTGATACGCTAAAAGGTGGTGCAACTCAAGGCTGGTATGTCCCGCGATACGTCTTGGAAGAGAATCCAGGACTTCGCAGCTATCAAGATTTGCCTAAATATACTGAGCTATTTAAAGACCCTGAAGACCCTAGTAAATCTCGCTTTATGAACTGTCCCTCTGGTTGGACGTGTGAGATTTTTAACACACGTTTGTTAAAAACCACCGGCCTAGACAATCTCTTTAACAACGCACACCCTGGTACGGGTGCTGCTCTCGATGCCGAAATTGCCTCCGCTTTTGAACAGCATAAGCCACTGTTGTTTTACTACTGGCAACCCACTGGGCTAATGGCAAAATATGACCTTGCGCCATTAGAGTTCCCAGCTTATGAGGATGCTTGTTGGCAAAATCTGCTGCTCGCTGATGGTAAGATGGATTGCGTGTCAGGATTCCCAGTATCGCCGTTAGGTATTGCCGTTTCTACCCCATTTATCGAATCTAATCCTGAACTAGCGAATGTCTTTGAAAAGGTGCAATTTACCTCTGATGAGCTAAACGGTGCTATCTTGGAGATGAGCGAAAGTAAACGCACTGGCGATGAGCAGGCCATGGTGTTTTTGCGTGACAACCCAGAGGTTTGGCAAGCATGGTTATCCGATGAGGCTGCTACCAATCTCGCTACCAAGTTAGGCCTTAGCTCAACGGGTGCTATCTCTACAGAAGCAACTGCATCTAGTATCAATGCGTCAGCGCTCGCATCAAGCTTTCCTTCATGGTCGCTTGAGACCCCACTTAATAATGCTTTAGCAAACGTCGTCCAAAACTATGGCGATGTATTCCGTACTATTAGCACGATGGCGCTTACTTATCTGCTACTACCTATTGAGCGATTATTAACGGTTATCCCGCCTTGGCTGATTATTGCATTTGTAACTGTGCTTGGGTGGTTTGGTGTTCGCAAGATTTGGTTCGCGCTGGCATGTGGTGCAGGGTTGTTTTTGATTGGCGCTTTTGGATTATGGGGCGCACTGATCGATACTTTAGCACTGCTTATCGTATCGGTACTGGTCACGGTGGTAATTGGTATTCCTATTGGTATCGCTATGTCAGGTAGCAAACTGCTACGCAAGATAGTGACGCCAGTGCTAGATATCATGCAGACCATGCCGAGTTTTGTATATCTCATACCAGTGCTGATGTTGTTTGGTATTGGTAAAGTGCCTGCGTTATTTGCGACTGTGATTTATGCACTGCCGCCCTTGATTCGTCTGACGACGTTAGGGATTACACAAGTCAATCATGAAATGGTCGAGGCAGGGCGCTCTTTTGGTAGTACGCATTTACAGCTACTTCTCTGGATTAAATTGCCACAAGCATTGCCCAGTATTATGGCAGGTATCAATCAGGCTGTGATGATGTCACTTGCCATGGTGGTATTGGCTTCAATGATTGGTGCTCCGGGGCTTGGTGAAGATGTATTGCAGTCTATCCAAACGCTCAATATCGGTCAGGGCCTACAAGCAGGTACGGCCATCGTTATCGTTGCTATTATCATTGACCGTATTACGCAAGCATTTGGTCAAGGTAAGCGTACCCGTCAAAAAACCATCGAAGCAGGCAGACGTCCGATTGGATAGAAAGTTGTCTAGTGGCATACGACTGAATCCATGGTAATTGACCGAAGCCCTAATGATAAAAACCACGTGAATAGTGAGAGCACCGATGAATCATATCCAATTGAAAAATATCAGTAAGATTTATAATGCCAGTAGTACGCAAGCACAGTCTGCATTGGCATTGCTGGCTGAGGGTATGGATAGCATCAAAGTAAAAGAGCAAACGGGCTATTCAGTTGGTCTTTATGATATCAATCTAGATATCAAGGCAGGCGAGTTGCATTGCATCATGGGTCTATCAGGATCGGGCAAGTCAACGCTGATACGCCATATTAACCGTTTGATCGATCCAACCAGTGGCGAGATATGGGTAGATACTGCTTTGAATAGAGATCATACAACTCATACAACAGCTGATAGGCAATCAGTGATAGATAATATGAGTACGGTAGTAGAAGAAAGCTCTGCTGCGGCTATTAATATTTTAGCGCTCAACGATAAAGAGTTGCAGCATTATCGTCAGCAGACAGTCAGTATGGTTTTTCAGCATTTCGGCTTAGTGCCGCATATGACGGTCATACAAAATGTTGCTTATGGTCTGCGTGTTCGAAAAATGAGCGTAAGCGAGCGACATGAAACGGCTCGACATTGGCTGAATGAAGTAGGGCTATCAAATCTGGAAAACAGTTACCCTGATGAGCTCTCAGGTGGTATGCAGCAGCGCGTTGGTCTGGCTCGTGCTTTAGCAACGAACAATCCAATTTTACTAATGGATGAAGCATTCTCTGCACTTGATCCGCTCATTCGCGCTCAGCTGCAAGACCAACTACTTGAATTGCAAGAACGATTGAGCAAAACCATTGTATTTATTACCCATGATATTGATGAAGCTGTCAAAGTAGGTCAGCGTATCAGTATGCTAAATGGTGGTCGACTCATACAAACGGGGACGCCAAGCGAGTTGCGGCACAATCCTGCTGATGACTATGTCGAGCAGTTTATGAGTGCAAAATCATAGGTTGTGCTAACCATTTATGAATAGATTTTCTGGATAGACTTGTGCGTTGTCTTTATAAATATTCAACAGACCCTATTAATCGTAATCGTTTTATTAGCATTTCACTGTCATTTTGCTGCAATCAAAAGTGAACTCTGAAATAAATACCAAACTTCGTTATACTGAACGGTTTATCGATGGCTCATAATGAATGAGCGTGTATTGTTTATCGTCCACATATGATGTCGCTTTGTCTATCAAATGACGTTTGTTTCTTATTTTGCACTTTTAAGGCCATAGCATGACCGTTTCTTATGCACCTATTATTACTTCATTGCTTGATAATGATTTGTACAAATTTACGATGTTACAAGCCATGCTGCATCAGTTCCCGCAAACCCATGGTGTTTATCGCTTTCGCTGCCGTAATAATAAAGATGCAGCCTATCCATTGGCTGATATCCAAAAAGATCTAGAGCAGCAACTAGACAGCTTATGCGAATTGCGCTTTTTGCCAGATGAGCTAGAGTACTTACGTAGCTTACGCTTTATTCGCTCAGATTTCGTTGATTATCTAGAATTATTTAAGCTAAAACGCCGCTTCATTACGGTAAGTACAGACGATAAAGGTCGCCTGTTTATCGATATCGAAGGGCCAATGATTCAAGCGATGTTCTTTGAAGTATTTGTACTAGCCATTGTCAATGAGCTGTATTTTAATGCGCTATCTAATGACAGCGTGATTGAAGAAGGACAACGTCGCCTCGATGCAAAAGTAGCGCTATTACATCAGTATGCCGAAGAGCAAACCCAGTACGATCAGGATACACCGCCATTTATCGTCGCTGATTTTGGCACGCGTAGACGCTTTAGTCGACGCTGGCAAGCACACGTAGTGGAGACACTACACAAGGCTGAGCCAAATATAGTCGGTGGTACATCTAACGTGTATTTGGCCAAGCAATTAGGAATGACGCCAATAGGCACCATGGCGCACGAGTTTATGCAGGCGTTTCAAGCATTAGATGTGCGTCTGCGAGATTCACAAAAGGCCGCGCTTGAAGCATGGGTGCATGAGTACCGTGGCGATTTGGGTATTGCATTGACAGACGTAGTCGGCATGGATGCGTTCTTACGTGATTTTGATTTATATTTTGCCAAGTTATTCGACGGTCTGCGTCATGATAGCGGCGACCCTTATATTTGGGGCGATAAGGCGATTGCCCATTATGAGAAGCTAAAGATAGACCCAAAAACCAAGATTCTAACTTTTAGCGATGGGTTGGATTTAGAGAAGGCATGGGAGTTGCATCAATATTTCAAAGGGCGCATTAGAACTAGCTTTGGTATCGGCACCAATTTGACCAATGATATGGGCATTACTCCGATTAATATCGTGCTTAAATTGGTAGAGTGCAATGGTCAGCCAGTTGCAAAGCTGTCTGACAGCCCAGGCAAGACTATGATCAATAATGACACGTATCTTGCCTATCTGCGCCAAGTCTTTGAGGTTGATGAGCCAGAGTAAATCAAATCCAAAGCAATTGCATTGCCAAATGAGATTGATGCGCTTGTTTTGGCCAAACAGCTGCTACCTAGTGGCTGTTTTTTTAACTATCAACACTACTGGTAGATTTTTCTTCGGCAAAGGCTGCATCCAGTGCTTGCTGTACAGCATTGATACGAGTCTCGCAAACACGATAAGCGGCAATAGATTCTTCGACCGTTGTCATTAGATTATCAATATCAGGCTCATCCTGTTGCTGTAGTTCAGCCGCATTGGTTTTTAAGATATCATAAGCCGCCTTAAAGGTTTTTGGGGTGGCTTTTTTGCGTCGGCGAGTAGGGGTTGTCATAAAATTTCCTAATTTTTAAAGGTAAGTAGATGAGTAATCTGTAGATATTATTATTTGGTTAATTTAGAGTGTCTGAGTTTTTCGTCGCTTCTTTATCCATATTGACATCGATAATCTGTGCTTTTGCATTGCCATCTTTTAAAATAATATTGACGGTTTGCTCAGGATACAGTTGGGTACTACTAGTGAGTATTTGCTTGTTTTGAGCATCCGTGAGCATGGTATAGCCCTGCTTGAGCACGCGAGAGGGGCGATGTAATAGCACGATGTCACGTAGATGTTCGCTATCGCGCTGTGCTTGCACAATTTGCTGCTGCGCGTTCTGCATGATTGACTCTTGATAACTTTTGCTATTGGTAGCGGCTTTTGCGAGCTGTTGATGCGCCAAGGTTTTCGTTTGTGTGTATCGCTCAGCTGTCAGTCTGATTGCTTGCTTTACTTGGCGCTGGGCACTTTGTTGAATACTGCGCCACGCATAATCACTGTCTTTTCGTAGAGCGGTCAGTTGCCCAATCGTTTGCGACTGCATTTGGCTTAACTGGCGTGCGGTTTGTTGCTCAGAAGTATTCAATTGGCGCTGAGCCGCTTGCTTGATTTGCGCTTGATATTGTAGCGTCTGAGTGACGAGCTGGGCCAAGTGGTTATGGATAGCAGCAATCACCTTTGAGGGTGTGTCAAAGCTGATATGCGCCACTTCATCTAAGATGACTTTGTCACGCTCATGACCGATGCCCACCCAGACAGGAATAGGCTGCTCAGCAACCAGAGCTGCCAACTCATAATCATTGAGATAAGCCAAATCACCAACCGCACCGCCGCCACGAATAATCACTAATAAATCTGGTAAACGCTGATAAGTATCGTAAAACTGCTGCTGGGCATTAACGATGGCTTGACGGATTTCAGCAGGCGCATGATTACCCTGAAAAGTCGCATTATGGTAGTGGAAGTGACACGCACCTGTACTGGCTAAGCGATCCGCATCTGCTTGAAAATCACCCAGTCCGGCTGCCTTTTCAGGAGCGATGACCAGTACATGCTCGATATCAAAAGGAGCAGGTAGCTGTTGATTAAGATGTAATAGCCCTTCACCTGTTAGGCGGTCAACCATTTCTGCATATTGCCGTGCTAAGTCGCCTAGCGTATAGCTGGGATCGATATCTTCAATGGTGATTGAAAAGCCGTACTGGGCATGGAACCCTGCCGATACTTTGAGGAGTACGGTCAAATCACGCTCGAGCGGCATGCCAGTCGCACGTTCAAACTTAGCTAATACACGAGCAGCTTTAAAGCGCCATAGATTACCACGGCAGCTGGCGACCACTTTGCCATCGTCATCTTTTTCTGCCAGTTCAAAGTAGTAATGACCACCTTTACTCGACAGATTGCGGATTTCAGCTTTTACCCAGACACGGTGGTCAAAAGTTTGTTTGATGACCATCTCAACCGCTGACAAATAATCACTTAGGCGTAAGACCGTATCCTCTAGATGGTCTTCCTGCTCAGCGAGTTCCGCTTCTAGAGTGGCCAAATCTTTGGCAGGTGCTAATACTTTGGCCTGTTTAATATTTGAAAGATTGGGTTTGCGCATAATATTAGACCAAAGATAATGAAAATATAAAGACTGACGAGGATGTGCTGAATACGTAGCGGGTAGTTTAACTTAAAAAGGAGAGCACAAAAAGCGGAGCCAACAAGCTTTGATTGATATATTATCTATATCGCAGTTTGTTGGCTGTTTAATCAGAGAAGAATTGTATGTCACTTAATGTTAGCGATTGGATTGTTAGTCTGGTTCTATCTGCAGGTAGTTATTTTTATTGGCAACGGAAGTTAATGGTGTATTCGTAATCATCGCTACGTGACAAATCTGGTGTACCCGTGCCAAATATCGAGCCAACGACAGCTCCTACTTGGCCAACCATACGGCCAGTACGTTCGTTTAAAATACCATTATATTTTACGTTGTCATCCACGATAATTACTTGCTTGCTTCGACAAGTTTTTTGAGCACTATCGATCGCATTTTGTTGTGCCTTGACTTTGGTGTCAGCGATACCTGTTGTCTCATAGATAGAATTGGCACGCTGAATCACGGGTGAAGAAGGTGTACTTTGACAGGCGCTCAAAGCAAGTGCAGCCACTAACGTTGCCGTCAAACTGGCAGTTTTATTAAAAGTATTCATAAATAATTCCTGATTTATATAAGCAGAACGTCTTAGCTATAGGCAAAGCTTTATGAATGTAGCTTATTTAGATATTACCTGTCTAGACAGTTATTGTGTGCTGTATTACGGGTATATTGCCGATGAACCTTGCCCTAGATATAAACCAGTTTAATATCTTAAGAACAGCAATATTGCAAAACTACAGACAACCTTTATTGACCAAAAATAAAACAAGTCGCATCCGTACACAGCAAATCACTTGAAATATAAATTGTATCTAGGATAATTGAGCCATTCATTTTTTATTAATAAGTAATACTATGCAATTAATTCCTGCTCCTGCTGGCGTGCTCGAGGTTGACGCACTGTGGCAAAATGACAATCCTAATGATCCAAATACAGACATGGTGGCGCTGCTGTGTCATCCTAATCCGTTGTTTGATGGTACGATGAATAACAAGGTGGTCACCACCATGTATCGCTTTGCCCGTGATAATGGTATGCATGTGGTGCGCTTTAACTTTCGCGGCGTTGGCCAATCGACAGGCGAGCATGATTATGCGGAAGGTGAAGTGGTCGATGCAATGACCGTGCTACAATGGATTGCTGAACAAACCAATGCTCGAAAGCTATGGCTGGGTGGTTTTTCTTTTGGTGGCTATGTTACTGCACGAGTGGCTGAGCAAGTGCTTGAAGCCTCACATATATGGGGACTGGGTGACTTTGAAGTAACGAAAATCGCCCTTATCGCACCATCAGTCGAAAAAAATGACAGTACTGATATTAATTTGCCTGCGGATAGAACTTTTGAGATTTATGGTAATGCGGATGAGGTGATTGAACCTGATAATATGCAGGCATTTGCAGACCGATTAGGCATTGAAGTCAGCGTGGTTGATGGCGCAGGTCATTTCTTTCATGGTCGCTTATCAGAGCTCAAAGGTCTATTAGACAAGCATAGCTTTGGGCAGGACAGCTAAGTTTATTCATAGCTAACTCAGCTTCATAGTTTTCGTTTTGATATGGTTTAGCATGGCTTGCTTGGTAGCACCAGCATTATGCTAAATTGCCCTATTATTTTGATATTTATTTAATTCAACGATGAGTCGTATTATGAGTTTATCTCCATTGCAACGTTACGAGAAAGCCGTCAGTACAGATGAGTTTACTCGGGATGAGCAGCAATTTCAGGCCATGAGCTATCTTGATGAGATATACCATCAGCTCATCAATAGCGCACCGCAAAAGAAAGGTTTTTTTGGCTTTTTGAAATCCAAGCCAGTCGCGCCAACGGGTCTTTATATGTGGGGCGGTGTTGGCCGCGGTAAAACGTGGATGATGGACATGTTTTATGACTCGTTGACCATCGAGCGCAAGATGCGTCTGCATTTTCATCATTTTATGCAGCGTGTCCATAGAGAGCTTAACAAACTACAAGGTGAGAGCGATCCACTCGAAAAAGTCGCCGATATTATTTATAAAGAAGCGGTTATCATCTGTTTTGATGAGTTTTTTGTTTCTAATGTCTCTGATGCCATGATATTGGGTGATTTGTTCACTATGCTGTTCAATCGCGGTATTACTTTGGTTGCCACTTCAAACATTGAGCCAGCTGGACTATATAAAGATGGCTTACATCGTGACCGTTTTATGCCTGCCATTGCGGAAGTTGAGCGTCATACGAGGGTAATGAATATTGACTCGGGAATTGATTATCGTCTGCGCGTATTGCAACAAGCTGAGTTATACGAAGCACCGCTTACTAAGGCGAACTACCATTGGTTAGCCAACCGTTTTGCGAGCTTGTCGAATAATCAGAAAATTAGTAAAGAGCCCATTACTATCAATGGACGAGAAGTAAAAATCAACGCTTGTACCGAAGATATCTTATTCTGTGACTTCCGTCATCTCTGTATGGCACCGCGTTCAGCCGCTGATTTTATTGAGCTTGCCAAACGCTTTAGCACCGTTTTAGTTGACTCTGTGCCAGCACTAGATGACGACTTGCGTGATCCAACGCGCCGTTTCATTTATCTCGTCGATGAATTTTATGATCGCCGTGTGAAATTATTGGTACGGGCAGAGCAGCCGATTCTAGATTTGTATCAAGGAGAAAAATTGGCGTTTGAGATTGAACGTACTCGTTCACGCCTGCTTGAGATGCAGTCAGAGGACTATCTACGCATGGACCACCGAGTCGAAGATGTTGCGTAGTTTATCGCTGAATTGAGACTGCCTATGTGTAGCTCTCAATTGCTCTATAGCTGTTAAAAAATAAGAAAATGATATTATAAATAATAAGTAGTGATAGATAATAATAAATAAGGATAAAACAGTGACTATATCAGATAATGAAAGCCAAGAAATAGAAGGCAAAAAACTGCCTGTGAAGAACGTAGTAGCGAATGATATCTCATCTACCAGTGATGAGCTGATAGGTTGGATAAATTCAAGACGCAGCATGGGCAATCTAGATGAGCCAGCACCGACGCGTGCGCAGATTGAATCTGCCATTGAATGTGCGGCAACTGCGCCAGATCATAAAAAATTGCGTCCTTGGCGCTTCATCGTGACGCAAGGTGAGGCGCGCCATGAGTTAGGCCGTGCCTTGCTCGAAGCTGCCCAAGCAAAAGCGCTACAAGATGGCGAAGAGTTGTCTGAAAAGACCATCACTAAAACTCAAAATATGCCGCTGCGAGCGCCGCTAATCATAACGGCTGTGACTCAAATGCAAGAGCACAAAAAAGTGCCACCTTTTGAGCAGATGCTCAGTGCGGGTGCTGCTGTACAAAACCTAATTTTGGCATTAAAAGCTCAAGGGTTTAGTACCGTTTGGCGCACTGGGCTGCTGTGTAATGAGCCTGCAGTAAAAGCGTATTTCGGTGTAGGCGAAGATGATTATGTGACCGCTTTTGTTTATACTGGCACAAGTCCCAAGGATGAGTCCAAACGCAAACCTATTGATATCGAACCGCTAGTTCGCTTCGAGTCGTAATGTAGCTCAGTACTGTCTATTAATAAGATTATAATTTCATAAAGTTGTAATTCAAAGATAATAAGGCCAGTCGCTGAGCACGATAGATTCAATTGATAATACGTCAGTCAACACGGATAAAAGAACATGACAAGTCCTAACAATAGTAATAAAGACAAAACCAGTGCTAAGAATGAGACGGACAAAGAGTCGTCTGAAAAGCAGAACGGTATGCTTGCAGGTATTTTTGAGCGAGCAACCAAGTCAGGTCTCGGCCGTAAAAAGTCAAACCCTAGCTCTGTTGAATCAGCTGTGGCAAAAGACATGGCAGAGATTCATAGCAACCCTACCAAGCTGCGTTTGGCGTTTTTAGGTGGTGGTAGCTTTGGTACGGCAATGGCAAATTTAGCCGCACGTAATGGCTGTGATACCACGCTGTGGGTACGTAATAAGCGCACCGTAAAAGCGATGGCAAAAACACAAACCAATAAGAAGTATCTACCAGGCTACAAGCTTGATGATCGATTGAAATACAGTCATGATTTGGCGGCAAGCGTCAAAGATAAAGACATTATTTTTATCGCTGTGCCAGGTTTGGCCTTTCGCGAAACGCTAAAAAACATCGCGCCTTTTATCAGTGGTCAGTCTATTGTGTCGTTGACTAAAGGTATGGAAAAAGACACCTTTGCGATGATGAGCGATATCATCAAAGAAGTGTTGCCAGAAGTGAACTTTGGCGTCATGTCAGGGCCGAACCTTGCTATCGAAATCATGAAAAATATGCCATCTGCTACGGTTATCGCAAGTGAGTCGGAACCATTACGTCATGCCGTACAAGCAGCATTACA
Organism: Psychrobacter sp. BI730; assembly: GCF_013414195.1. GTDB lineage: Bacteria > Pseudomonadota > Gammaproteobacteria > Pseudomonadales > Moraxellaceae > Psychrobacter. Next base: position 222,426 of record NZ_JAATTV010000001.1, on the reverse strand, counting down.
CAGTGCCTTCTTTAGAGTATTTGCTAGTGATGATATACGCGGCGTCGAGCTTGGCGGCGCGCTAAAAAACATCTACGCAATTGCCATGGGTATGGCGGCAGCTTACAAAGTAGGTGAGAATACTAAGGCAATGATTCTTACTCGTGCTTTGGCAGAAATGAGTCGTTTTGGTGTTGAAGAAGGCGCCAATCCGCTCACTTTCTTGGGCTTGTCAGGGGTAGGCGACTTATACGCCACTTGTAGCTCAGAGCTAAGTCGTAACTATCGTATCGGTAATATGCTTGGACGCGGTATGAGTATTGATGCTGCGGTCAAAAAGCTTGGCCAAACTGCTGAAGGGGTAAATACCATTCAGCAAGTACATGAAAAAGCGACCAAAGCGGGTATCTATATGCCAATTACTCATGCGCTCTATGCGGTCATTTATGAAGACAAAGCTGCTCTAGGCGTTGCATTGCATCTAATGGAAGCAGGATTCCGTAGCGATGTTGAGTTTGTCATGGCGCATGATCATAGCAATGCTGCGCTTACCGCTCATATGAAAACCTCTGGTAGCAATACCAAAAGCAAAGACGGTGATGCTGATAAGTAAGACATACCATTAAAAATCAGTATCAAGAGAGTCGAACTTAGCGCTCCAAGGAAGGTTATGAAAATTATATTAGTACGTCATGGTCAAGCAGAAGACGAAACACGTCCAGATAGCGCGCGTCAGCTGACGGACTTTGGTCAGCATCAAGCAGCACAAACGGCAGAGTATGTGACCACTCACTATAGCCCAGATCGTTTTGTGGTTAGCCCTTATACGAGAGCGCAGCAGACTTTGTGTGCGTTCCAGTCACGAGCACCGCAAGCCGCCTCATCTGTGCAAGACAATATCACGCCCTCGGATGATGCTCGCCAAGCTCTGATAGACATTGCCAATATTGAAGCTGAGTGCTTGGTCGTTGTTTGTCATATGTCTATCGTCGCCTATATCGCGGGATTGCTGACAGGCGATTATCCAGAATCGTTCTCTCTAGCGGAAGCCAGAGTGTTTGATATGGAATTTGTGATGACTGGCATGGCAACGGAAGTTGATCGTTTTGTTCCTGACCAGCCTTACTAGACTAGATTTCTAATATTTTGTTTATATGTAACTTGCTAGAGCATAGTTGATTGAATATAACGGATCTGAAGTGGCATTTGCGAGAAGCATGCCAATTATTAATCGTATAAAATCGTCCAGCTCTTTCAAAAACTGCATAAACCTTAACGATATTTTGATAACCGCAGCAATAATTGAGGACACGTTTAGTGTTACATGTTTGGTTACGAGCGCAGCATAGCCCGCTAGCTGTCTGGCACGAAGATGTACAGCAATGGCAAATGGTTGATGGTTGGCAACAGCTGCAAACAATCTATGGTAACTATAAGTCCAATAGCCAAAAGACGCTTTGTCTATATTTTCCCTCAAGTCATGCATTGCACGTGGACACAGCGCTTAATGCTGCTCAGCTTAAACAGCTTGGTAATAGTGGCAAGCAGTACTTATTTGAAGAAACGTCATTAACGCCTATTGAGCAATTGAACATCCGTCAATTGAGCCATGTTGATACGACGCAACTGTACGCACTGGTACAAAACGACATTGAGTCCTGGCAACAAAGCGCGCAGCTAGCCGGTATGAATATAGTAGCGTTACTGCCAGATTTTTTATTATTGCCACCGCCAGAAGAGGGCGCAGGTCAACAAGTAATCCTTTATCAAGATTCGCAGACTATGCTGCTGCGCCAATCATTGCGTCAGGGTATGGCCGTCAGCTATTTGCCGTTAATGTTTGAGCGTTTCCCGCATTTGAGTGAGGTAATGGTACAGCCGTCTATTGAGGCAGCTATTGACGCATCGGTCGACTCACTAGATTCATCATCGTCCATGGATTTAGTAGCGCAAACTAAAGCGCTGATCGCTGATCATCAGCTGCTACTGACGATCCTACCTACAGTACCTAAGCCAATTGACAGTCCCGAACGTCACGCGCTTAATTTCTTTATGAAATCTACTGACTCACAATTATCACCATACCTACGGGTGGCGATGATGGTTGCGCTATCAGCGTTAGTACTGCAAATGGCAACCGATGGTGTGCAGTGGTACAAGTATAATGAAGCGACCGCAGCAACCAAGACTGCAATTGCGGCACAGTATCAATCTTGGTTCGCCGATGAGCCACTGAGTACGCGCACCAAACTGCAAGTACAGCTGCAACCAAAACTGCGTAGTGATAGCCAAGCGCCTGCATCGCATATGGCGGCACTGTCACGCATATCACCGCTGATTAAACAGTCCTCATTGCATGCGCAGTCACTGGTAATGCAACCATCAGCGCTCAGTTTTACCTTGATTGCTCCAGATCGCGGTAGTCTTGATAAATTTACGAGTACACTAGTAGCACAAGGCTTAAATGCCAAACTTGCGCAAGTGAATAGTAATGAGCAAGGTCAGTTTAGTGGTCAAGTCACCGTCAATGTGGTAGAAAATAATATTGTAGAAAACAGCGACATGGCAAGCAATGCGGCAGCGTCGTAACTCATCAAGGTATTGGTAATAAAGGTCAAAACATGAAACGATTACAACGCCGTACCAAACGTAATGCAGCTGTCTCTGCAACCAGTACTAAGGCTCATGTATTGTCAGAGCGTATGAATAATTATCAAAATGTACTCACGACGCGCTGGCAAGCATTACCTCCCCGTGATCAGCTAGCATTAGCTATATTGTCCGTATTTCTACTGTTGTTTATTGGCGGCTATGGTGGCTATAGCGTTCATCAAGCAGCGAGCGATAGTAAGAGTGACTATCAGGAGCAAGTGGCGGATTATTTTTGGTTGCGTGCTCAAGCAGGTAATATTGATAGTAGTGCATTGAATACTGGGAATAACGCTACTGGAGAGTCTGATATGCCACCCGCTAGTCGTATCAATGCGCTGCTCAATAACTCAGGTATAGCAGATGCTCAGGTGGTTGCGACTGGTGATGCAGTGCAACTGAGCTTTACGCATCCTAGTCAAGCGGTTGTCAGCACTGCACTGGGTAAGCTTGAACAGCAAGGTTGGCAATTTACACAGCTATCTATGCAGCAAGATCTGACCAATAAATCTATTCAGGTACAAGCAACGGTTACTTCTTAAAACGCGTCAGACTGTGATAGCAATTTTAGATACTTATAACACTGTGTGTCTAGTATTCGACACTCAAACCTCGACAGCAGAATACTGCTTTATCGTTGGTATCATTGAAAAGCCATTTATCCGGCTCCATTAAATAGTTAACCATATGACTATTGAATAAAAATATTACCAGTAAGGAAAACCTCACATAATGCGGGACAGTATGAGCAACGATAAGCGCCGTTCTTTAATTACTTATAACCACATCACTTATTTCTTATATGTGATCAGCTACTTTACCGCTGGTCTATTGTGGATTGTGCCGATTGTCATGAACTATGCTAAGCGCCATGATGCTAATGGGTCATGGTTAGCCACGCATTTCGATTGGCAAATCAAGACCTTTTGGTACAGTATCGTCTGGTTCGTCATTGGCATTATTTTGATTACCTTTGCGCTAGGTGGCTTTGGCGTTAGCGTACTGGCGGATAGTGGCAATATCGCTATTGGTTCAATATTATTGGCTGGTCTTGGTTTGCTCATTATGACTTTTACCTTTATCTGGCATTTATATCGCATTATACGTGGTTGGATTGCGTTGACTGATGGACGTCCAGTACCGTAGATGTTTAAGAGTACCTTTGTGCTATGTCTTTAGCTTAGAAAGCGGCAGCTTATCGTTATTTAGCAGAGACTCATCAGCATTGGTTACTGCTTAAATGTAGAAATTTAGCGACTGAAACTTTGCTCTTATTTCTGTTAAGCTGATATAATCGCTGCGCCCGATTTCATTCGCATTTTTTATTCACTATTTCTTCCAAGCAGGGTCTGCCATCACTATGTCTTATGCCTTACTTCGTCCTTTTTTGTTTAATATGGATCCCGAACACGCCCATGAGATGACGCTATCTTTATTGGATAAAGCGCATAAAGCGCGTGTTTTAGGCTTGGCGTATGGTCAGTCAATGCAACCAACAGATTGTATGGGTTTGCAGTTTTCTAACCCAGTCGGTCTGGCAGCAGGCATGGACAAAAACGGCGATTATATTGATGCGCTGGCTGAGTTAGGATTTGGTTTTATAGAAGTAGGAACCGTCACGCCAAGACCGCAAGTAGGCAACGACAAGCCAAGACTGTTTAGAATCAAGCAAGCAGACGCGATTATCAATCGTATGGGCTTTAACAATGAAGGCGTTGATTATCTGATCGACAATGTCAAACGCTGCAAATACAAAGGCAATATCGGTATCAATATTGGCAAAAATGCCGCTACGCCGGTAGAGCAAGCCGCCGATGATTATGTGTATTGCTTAGAGCGTGTGTATCCGCATGCCTCATACATTACGGTCAACATCTCATCGCCAAACACCAAAAATTTACGTGATTTGCAAAGTGGTGAAGCGCTGACTCAGCTGATGGATACGATTAAAAACCGTCACAGTCAGTTGGCTACTGAATATGGTTTTTATGTCCCATTAGTGCTTAAAGTTGCTCCAGATTTAGAGCCATTACAAGTTGACTATATCTCGCAGCAATTAATAGACTTTGAAATTGATGGTTTGATTGCGACCAATACAACACTAAGCCGTGTAGGTGTCGAAGACTTGCGTGATGGCGACCAAATGGGCGGCTTATCTGGTCGTCCTGTGAGTCATATTAGTACTCAGATTTTGCAACAGTTCTCTGATCAGTTAGATGGTAAAGTCGCTTTGATAGGCGTGGGTGGTATCGATAGTGGTGCCAAAGCCGTCAAAAAAATCGAAGCAGGCGCAGACATGGTACAGCTCTATACGGGGCTTATTTATCGTGGTCCTGGGCTAGTGCAGTCTTGCATTCAGGCAATCGGTGGCTATTACGATGCCATGGAAAGTTAATCCACTAAATAAGGTAATAAGGCGTAAAGCATGAGTGGTTTAGATATTGTGATTGCTATCGTTGTCTTGATTGGCTTATGGCGCGGCTTTCAAGTAGGACTGATTAAAACAGCAATAGGCTTGGTAGGTTGGTTTATCGCCCTTATCGCTGCTACTAGGCTGGCAGGAATAGTGTCGCCCCAATTAACGGGTATCGTGCAAAACCCTGTGTTACAGATGGCAATGGCCTTTTTATTGGTAGTGATTGCCATATTGGCAATCATGCATCTGATAGCGTTTGTATTCTCAGGCGTGCTCAAAACCTTACGTTTGGGCGTCTTGGACAAAATGGCAGGCGGCGTACTGGGTGCTGCCAAAAACGTACTAATGGTCTTGGTTGTATTGAGCGTCAGTGCGCCATTGCTAGTGCAGATGCCGCAGTGGCAAACCTCCGTACTAGCGCCAGAGCTAATGCCATATGCACCGATGGGCAAGGCGTTGGTATCAGATATATTAGGCATGGCTTGGGATCAGGTCAATCAGTCGTAATTGTTTAATTGCCTATTATTTTATCTGACTGTCTATTATTTTACTTCTTTTTATACTTCTAAATTTTTGCACGTGTCACTGATAATCAAACATAGGTTATCGAAAAATCTCGTTAAGTTTCTTACAATATCATCAGGTTAGCGGCGTGCGACAGTGAATGATTTTAGCAATATACTGTCGTTAATTTTGCCGTTATTGTCGTACTAATGTATGAGTCAAAATAGGATATAGCTATTATGTGTGGAGTCATTGGAGTTGCAGCTCACGAACCAGTCAATCAGATTCTTTATGACGGTTTGACGATGCTACAGCATCGCGGGCAAGATGCAGCAGGTATTGTCACTTTGCAAGATGGGCGACTCTATCTACGTAAAGAAAATGGCATGGTACGTGACGTATTTATGAATCGTCATATGATGAAACTGGTTGGTAAGTTTGGTATCGGTCACGTTCGTTACCCGACAGCTGGTACTTCTAGCAGCGCTGAAGCGCAGCCATTTTATGTCAACTCACCATATGGTATTACCCTTGCGCATAACGGTAACTTGACCAATGCTGAGAGTTTGGCCAAATCTTTGTATATCGAAGATCGTCGCCACCTTAATACTGACTCAGATTCTGAAGTACTGTTAAACGTACTAGCACATGAGATGCAGAATTTAGGCAAAACACATCCAACGGCTGATGATATCTTTGAAGCAGTAAAAGCTGTCTATAAGCGCTGTGAAGGCGCTTATGGCGTTGTAGCTCTGATCACTGGTCATGGCTTACTTGCATTCCGTGATCCAAATGGTATCCGTCCACTTATCTTTGGTAAGCGTATGGCACCGAATGGCGGCACTGAGTATATGGTTGCTTCTGAATCAGTTGCATTGACAGGTTCTGGCTTTACTATCGTTCGTGATGTAAAACCAGGCGAAGCAATTTTCATTGATTTGAACCATAAACTGCATACGCATCAGTGCGTCGAGCAAAAAGAATACACGCCTTGTATCTTTGAGTATGTTTACTTTGCTCGTCCAGATTCAATTATGGACAATATCTCAGTTTATAAATCACGCCTACGCATGGGTGAAAAACTGGCAGATAAAATCCTTGCGGAATGGGGTGAGGATCACGATATCGACGTGGTCATTCCAATTCCAGATACGTCGCGTACTTCAGCGATGGAGCTAGCGCTAAAAATGAACGTCAAGTACCGTGAAGGGTTTATGAAAAACCGCTACATCGGTCGTACGTTTATTATGCCAGGTCAGCAGCAGCGCAAAAAATCAGTTCGCCAGAAACTAAGCGCTGTGCCGCTAGAGTTCAAAGGCAAAAATGTACTGTTGGTTGATGATTCTATCGTTCGTGGTACGACTTGTCATGAAATCATTCAAATGGCACGAGATGCTGGTGCTAACAAGGTGTTTTTTGCCAGTGCTGCGCCACCAGTGAAATTTCCAAACGTATACGGCATTGATATGCCAGTACGTAGCGAGCTTATTGCCTCAGGCAATAGTGTCGAAGAAGTACGTGATATCATCGGCGCTGATCGTTTGATTTTCCAAGATTTGGATGATTTGATCGATGCGGTAAAAGATACCAAACATAGCCGAGTGGAAGGTTTTGATTGTGCGGTATTTAACGGCTGTTACATCACTGGTCAGATCAATGAAGCGTATCTTGATCACCTGCAAGAGCAGCGTAACGATACTGCCAAGACTGGTAAAAAAGGCGTACAAATAGTGGCTGATACCCCAGTTGATATGATGGGCGTAGAAGAGCTTTAAGTCGTACTAAAGCCATTGTTTTCAGATAACAAAAAGCTAGATTCTAAATAGAATCTAGCTTTTTTATGTTTAAAATATCGCTAAGGGTACTGACGTTTATATAAGTGGGCGGAATTTTTAGCCTAAGAAACTGCTAAATAGCCAAAACAGACCATTGATTGCTGCGATACCAACAACCATACTGACCAAAAGCTGACGGCTGATATGATAGATAAACAATACCAAAATAAGTGCACCGACTTGTGCCATTAATAGATGTAATTCGGTATCGCTGAAAGCAACAGTCGTCGATATGTCTTGATAGGAGAGGCTAGTCAAAATAAGCAGCACCATCACTGATAATGGCAAACTCTCATTTAATCGATGTAGCCAAGGTGTATCGAGCAGCTTTCTAGGTATCAGTGCGGGTAGCGCACGAGTGATAAAGGTCACTGCTGCCATGGCAAGCGTAGCAAAAATAAGATAACTACTGGTCATAAGAGTCTCCCGTCTTTTGACGCTCTATCCAAAACCCACGTACCAAAATCATCAACATACAGATAGTGATGGCCACTAGTAGCAACCAGTCACTGGTAAATAGCGAAGCAATGATTAAGCCAAGCACGGCAATACCAATCGGGAAGTAGCGTTTGATACTTTGAAATTGCTCATAAGCAAGAATTGCAAACAGACAAACTAACGCAAAATCTAAATTTGGCACCAAATCACTGAGCGTACTACCAATCATTACGCCAACCGTACTCGCGAGCACCCACCAGCTTTGGTTAAATAGGCTGATAGGAAGTATCAGCGCTCGTCGCGACTCATTTGGTAAGCTGGTCATGATCGAAAAAGTCTCGTCGGTCAAAGCAAACAGACAATACGTCTTGGCCAGCTTATTTTTCGGTAAATACTGTAATAACGGCATACCATAGAATACATGACGTAGATTAATCGCGGCAATATTGGTGGCGATATTGCCAATCGGTAGGCCAGCGCTCAGCATTGGCAGACAAGCGTATTGAGCTGCACCAGCATAGAGAACGATACTGAGCATAATCGTTGCCCATATCGGGATACCTGCTACCTGTGCGAGTACACCAAAGGCAATACCGGCAGGCAGATATCCCATAGCAACTGGCAAGCTTTTCTTAAAGCCCTCAGCCCAGTGGTAGCGGTTTTCATGTTGATGGCTTAATTCATTTGAATGAGTATTCACATGACATCCTAAATTTTTCTTATGATATTTTTATAAATCTATCGATATAAAAATTATTGATTCAAACGGTATTGCTGCAAAATTAAAAAGTGAAAGACGAGCTTAATAAAAACGTTCTATCGAAAATTGATAGAGCAAACATATTATAAAATTAACTAAGCTTCAGGTTGTAGTTTTTCATAGCTGTCAGTCTGATTGGCACGGTACAAAAACCCACCTAGAATGACTAGTCTCAATAATAATAGACACCACACGCTAAGCCAAATACCTGTCATATCCCATTGTTGATAGAGCAGCCAACTCAACGGAAAGAAAATAGCAGCCAGTATCAGCGCCGCATTACGGATCACGCTACCAGCCGTTAAACCGAAAAATATCCCATCCAGCCAATAGGCACCAACGCCGACAAGAGGCAATAATACGGCATATAAATGATAGTCATAGGCGAGGGCAAACACCGAATCAATATTGGTCATGAATCCTAAATACGTAGGCATTACAAGCCACCAGATGGCGCTTAACATGATAGCGAGGCCGTAACTAACCACGCCTGTACGACTTATAATAATACGAAAACGTGGCCAGTCACGTCGCCCTGCAGCTTGCCCACTTAGGGTCTCAGCAGACACAGCGACGCCGTCTAAAGCGAAGGCAGATATGCTTAATACTTGCAATAAAATGGCATTAGCAGCCAGTATGACATCACCGCTTTGGGCAGATAGGCGAGTAATCCAAGCAAAGCTTAGCGTTAAGATAAGAGTACGTACAAAGATGTCTTTGTTCAAAGAAAATAGCCTAAGCATCTTTTCTTTCGTAAAATACTGTCGATCTGCTTTAAATAATACAGACCACGATATTTTTAAATGTTGACGGCTCAACCACAGCGCCATCAGTATTCCAAACCAAAATGCAATAGTGGTTCCTAGTGCGACACCAGCTAATCCCATCTGCATTGCAAATACAAAAAACAAGGTCAGTACGATATTAAGTACGGCAATAAAGCCCTGTTGATAAAGCATATAACGGGTCTTACCTTGTCCTGCAAACCAACCAATAAATGCAAAATTCATCAGCTCTGCGATCACGCCCCAAAAGCGTACGTCTAAGTAGGTTTTCGCTGCGCGTCCACTCTCAGGATTGGCTGATAGTGCTTGTAAGCCAAAATCAATCAGCCAGGGCTTTGCCAGTAGCAATATTGCTCCAATAACAAACGCCAATAGTAACGCGCGTTGCAAGATAGACAGCAAAGGCGTGGGCACTGATACGGCCGATGTATTGCTAGTATTATTCGCCAGCTGTCCCAATGCCTGCGCAGCAAGCCCAGATGATGCATACTGCAAAAAGTTAAAGCTAACAAGCAATAGCGACAGCAGTTGTATGGCTAGACCCATACCAGCAAGTTTCGCCGTGTCATTCATATTACCTACAATGGCCGTATCAATAACGCTCTGCAATGGCATAGCCAAATTGGCCAGTAGCACAGGCAATGCAATCGCGACAATACGCTTATAGCTTGTGTCAATAGGTGGCATCGCGTGAGAAGTTGCGGAATTAGCTGACATGGGTGACTCGTTTATACGTGAACAATAAAGAGGTGTGTTCGTTAAATGATAATAGACTCGTAAGGCAATACATCTAATATGAGAGACAAAATAGCTATAAAGACAAAAGCACCTAGACTCATTATTCATGAGTCAGGTGCTCTTATTTAAACATTGTAGCTGTGCACTCAGTAATTATATAAAGTGTGATGACACGCTAGTTCAGCGTATCAATCCATCTAATATACCTTACTAAACGTTGTCTTGCTCAAACATTTTTGGATCATTGAAAGTCACGATTTCTTCTTCAAACTCTGGTTTTACTTTTACGATAAAATCATCACGTGACAGACCCATGCGCAGCGGAATCGAACTGGCGATATAAGTCGATGAGTAAGTACCCGCAAGCAAACCAATAAACAGAGCTACTGAGAACCAGTATAATCCATCACCGCCCAAGAAGAGCATGGCTAGTACGACCAATAGAACAGTTGAAATGGTCATAATCGTACGGCGTAGCGTTTCGGTCAATGACAAATCAATCGTCTGCTCTGGCGTAATTCCGCGAACACGGCGGAAGTTTTCACGAATACGGTCATAGACAACGATGGTATCGTTCAATGAATAACCAATCAATGCCAATACCGCAGCCAAGACTGTTAAGTCAAATGGGAAACCGAATAGTGCAAATACACCGATGGTTACGACGGCATCATGGAACAGTGACAGTACAGCACCTAAAGACAGTTTGAACTGGAAGCGTAGGGCAACATAGCCAAGCATACATACCAGTGCCAATACCAATGCCATGACTGAGTTTAAATAAACCTCATTACCAACTTGGCTACCAATGATATTGACGTTGCTAATCGTAGCGGTGTTGCTAGGTAATGCCAGTGCTTGCGTCAGATTTGCGCTTAGTCCATCGACGTTATCAGACTGAGGGGGCAGACGTACGAGTAGCTCTTCACGCGTACCTAGGTACTGTACAACAGCATCATCGAAACCATTGTCTGCTAGTGCTTGTACAACAGCAACTTGCTCAACAGGCTGCTCATAACGAACATCAGCAGAGACACCACCAGTGAAATCGAGGCCTAAATTCAGACCGTTTACCGCGATAGCAATGATACTACCGATCACCATAAATAAAGATAGTAGTGCCATCGGCTTTTCTATCTTCATAAATGGAATGATACGCTGGTTACCAACTGCCTTGATGCCACCTTCAGCGACAGCTGCGGCATCATCAGCGGCGTCACCTGATATTACGTCAGAATCAACAGTGGTAGACAGTGCCTGACTGTCTTTGGCATTCTGACCTTTACCACCGCGACGACTAGGGCTTTTGCCTGACTTTGCGGTAGTAGGGTTATTGGTTTTAGTATTGCTACCTTTACCATCACGACGCGGTTTGTTACGGCGACGCGTACTTGCATTGGTCGTCTCACCGTTTGAGCCATTTCGATCAGGATTATTCTGCTGTTCTAAAGGGTTGTTATTATCGATCGCCATAATATTCTCCTAACCGATGCTCAGACTTTTGATGGATTTACGCTTACCATAAGCAATTTGTACCAGTGCACGTGTCACCAAAATAGCGGTGAATAGCGAGCTGACAATACCAATAGCTAGCGTAATCGCAAAGCCTTTAATCGGACCAGTACCAATCGCAAATAAGATAAACGCGACCAATAAGGTTGTAATGTTGGCATCAAAAATACTGCTAAATGCGCGATCGAAACCTGCCACGATGGCTGATTTTGGCCGTACGCCATTGGCAATCTCTTCTCGTATTCGCTCAAAAATCAGTACGTTGGCATCAACTGCCATACCGATGGTCAAAACGATACCTGCGATACCAGGTAGGGTAAGTGATGAACCCAAAATTGACATAATCGCAATGATAATAATAACGTTAACGGCTAGCGCAACGTTGGCAATCACCCCAAACAGACGATAGAAGATAATCATAAACGCGAAGACTAATAGATAACCGACCTGCGTAGAGAACAATCCTTTATCGATGTTTTCCTGACCGAGTGATGGACCAATAGTGCGCTCTTCTACGAAGTACATCGGTGCAGCAAGTGCGCCTGAACGTAGCAATAGGGCAAGCTCAGCTGCTTCAGCACTACTATCTAGACCAGTAATACGGAATGACGAACCCAGTACCGCCTGAATGTTGGCGCGGTTGATGACCTTGGTTTCAGCGTAAGGTGTGCGTACTTCAGTCGTCTCACCAGTGGCTGGATCTTCTTCGTAAGTGATTCTTTGTTTGTTTTCAATGAACAATACAGCCATCTGTTGACCAACAGCTGTACGAGTGGCGTTCTGCATGAGCTTGCCGCCAGCACTGTCCAAGGTGATACTTACTTCAGGTAGACCGCTTTCATCCAAGCCAGTTTGTGCGTTGGTTACTTTGTCCCCTGTGACGATCGCTTGACGATCTAACAGTACAGGAGGACCATCAAGTGTTTCGAATGGGAATGCTTCTGTGCCCGCTGGAGGTATGCCACCAGTATAAGTGTCAGCATCTTCTGCCACCATACGGAACTCAAGGTTTGCAGTACGACCAAGTACACGTTTTGCTTCAGCAGTATCTTGTACACCAGGTAGCTCAACGACGATACGGCTAGCGCCTTGCGACTGTACCAAAGCTTCGGTAACACCCAGCTCAGCAATACGGTTACGTAGAGTCGTTAAGTTCTGATTGACCGCGTAGCTATTGATTTCGTCAAGTGTCGCATCGTTATACGATAAGACCAATGCAGGACCTTGATCATCAATAGAAGACTGCAAGTTAAACGTATTGCTCATCGAGCCTTGCAATACATTTTGGGCACGGTTACGAGTATCAGTATCAGCAAAATGCAATACTACGCCGCGATCTTCGGTTTTGATACCTTTGATTGCTACTCGCTCAGCACGTAGCTCACGTCGCATATCGCGACTGGCACTGGTCAAACGCTGTTCAAGCGCCTTGTCCATATCGACTTCGAGTACAAAGCGTACACCACCACGCAAATCGAGACCAAGCTTCATCGGTCTTGCACCAATATCGCGTAGCCACTGCGGGGTAGTCTGTGCTAGGTTAAGGGCAACGACATAGTCTTCGCCCAAGTTTTGACGTAGCACTTCTTGCGCTTTTAGCTGATCGACTGGGTTGTTGAGGCGTACCAGCGCGCTGTTGCCCTCAAACGTACCATCGTGGTTATCTAGACCTGCCTCTTCGAGTAAGCTTTGAGACTCGGTTAAGATGCCTTCAGATAGCTGAGTTCCTGCTGCTGCGCTCGTAATCTGCACAGCAGGCTCGTCAGGGTAAAGGTTGGGGGCAGCATATAGACCGGCAACGAGTAGCACGACGGCAATTAGTAAGTATTTCCAAGCGGGATATTGCATAATCACTTCTTTAAGTTGATAAACGACTGGCGACGTAGGCCACAAGTTAGCAGATGGGAAGTTAGCGATAGCAACGGTCGAGTGCTATGTTCAGCAGCCGTCATCATGCACCATTGCGATCATCCGCGATGATAGTAACGCATAAAACAGTAAAGCAAATAATACAGATGTCTGTTTATCTGGTCATCAAAAATCATATGGCTAGATTGGATAAAGATAGGACATCTAAACAGTAAGCTTAATTTATATAGCAATTTTACCTTACTGCGCTAATAGCGAAAAATGACCGTAAATCATATACGGTCATTTTTTAGTCATTACATTCATTAATGTGACGACTATCGAATGTTCACTAATAAATTTTCACTAATAAAAGCTAGTGAACATTCTAATTAGACGCTTTCGATCGTGCCAGCAGGCAATACTGAAATAACAGAAGCACGTTGTACTTTCACGTCAGTATTGTTGTTTAGGCTCACAACAGCATAATCGCCTTCGATTGCTTTGATACGGCCCATTAAGCCACCAGCGAAAATGATTTCACTGCCAACGGTCAATGCGTTAACCATGGCACGGTGTTCTTTGGTACGCTTAGACTGCGGGCGAATAACCAAGAAGTAAAAAATCGCAAAAAACGCAACAGGCAGTAAAATCTGACCGAATAGACCTGCAGCACCTGCAGTCTCTGGTGCAGCATGGGCAGCTTGAATAAATAAGCTCATAATATCTCTCAGTAAGTCATAGACAATAATAAAATTAGACGCATAGTAACAAAAAATCCCAGACTTGGTAACTGTTAATCATAGGCTGAGCGTGTTTTTCTTAGCGTAAGGCATACTATCAGCCAACGGATAGGACAACAATGTTTTTACTACATTCAGATAACCTATATAAAGCGTCAGGCTAAATAGCTGTCATGAATTGGTTAGTAAAGATGTCGTCATACAACCGTTAATAGTAGGGCAATAAAAGTCATCAAAAAACAAAAACTTAAAAATGGTGACTTATTGTGAAATGGTATCATCAATGCTACTATCAAATGGCAATGATTGCCTGGATTTAGTATGCTACATATTGAACCATATTACGGCTTATTGAAGCATAGTATGGCTTTGAAATAGCGATTAAATCAGCTTTGAGTAACTATTTATACGATAGACAGATGTCTTTTATTACTTTGTTAAAGATAATCTAAAAATCAATATAAATTGCTCATGACATTATCTTCCTTTTACTCTTTTTAGGTTACCTAACTTGTTCACCACTTTTATGTTTGTACCTCGTTTATGTCGTCCGCGCGCTCATCGTAAAGACGCATCTGCAGAACCTCCCCCGAGAATGACTACTAGTTCTCGATTTGGTTATACTTCTTTTTCAGCACTATCTGCATTGGCAATTCTTATGCTACCGCAGGCAGTGTGGGCAGCTGGTGCTGTATCAACATCCAGCGAGGCGGCAGCACCAACTGCGCTTAGCGTTTCTTTATTGATATTTTTTGTCTTACTCGCTATTGGCGTTTCTTTTGTCTGTTCATTAGCAGAGTCTGTTTTGCTGAGCATGACGCCATCGTTTATTGCGGATGTACAAGAAACCAGTCCAAAAAAAGCAGAAATGCTTAAAAGCCTGAAAGTGGACAATATTGACCAGTCACTAGCCGCTATTTTAACGTTAAATACCGTTGCCCATACACTTGGCTCTATCGGTGCGGGTGCACAGGCTACGATCGTCTTTGGTAGTGCGTGGTTTGGTCTGTTTTCTGCCCTCATGACGCTTGCTATCTTATTCTTGTCTGAGATTATCCCAAAAACTTTGGGTACAGTTTACTGGCGTCAACTAAGTGGTCTGGTTGCTTATTTCGTTCGTGGCATCATCCTGCTGCTATACCCGTTAATTTGGTTCTCAGAGCGTCTGACGAAACTATTGGTACGCGGTAAAGAACCACAAACCTTTAGCCGCCGTGAGTTTGCTGCTCTTGCTAGTATCGGTGAAGAGTCAGGTCAAATTGACCCACTAGAGTCGCGTATTATTCGTAATCTGCTCGCATTTGGCGCCATTAAAGTCGAAGATATCATGACCCCGCGCTCAGTGATGCTTGCATTCGAAGAAAATAAAACCGTTGCTGAGCTATTGGTTGACCGTCCAAAGCTGACGTTTTCTCGCTTGCCAATCTATGATGGTGATTTGGATAACATTACAGGCTTTGTCCTAAAAACGGACATGCTACTGGCTAAAGTTAACCATGCTATGCACAAGCCGTTGACGCAATTTCAGCGCGACATCACTTTTGTCTTCTCTAAGATGAAGCTGTTTGACTTGTTAGAGTTGATGCTAAAAAACCGTATTCATATTGCGATTACAGTCGGCGAATATGGTGAAGTTAAAGGCTTGGTCACGTTAGAAGATGTGTTTGAGACATTGTTAGGTCTTGAGATTGTTGATGAAATAGACCGCGTCGAAGACATGCAGGCCTTGGCTCGTCAGATGATGGATAGACGGGTAGAGCGTTTGGGCATGAAGCTCAGCGATGATGAGCAGTATGAAGACAGTAACAGCGAACCTAAGTCCTAACGAAGCTTTAACGATGCCTTCATGAAGCCAAACTATAACGTTGACAGTTTAACCATAAGTATTGATGGTTCTAAAGATTGATGGTTTAAAAATGGTCAGCTCATTATGGGCTGACTATCAAGCTAGAGCCACAAAGTATATAGTTATTATGGCTAGAATCTGCAGTATAAATGCTTATGGATATTTGATTTGATAGCCTGTGTTTTTATTCGCAATAATTACACAGGGTGTCACATGGCTGTGAGAATTCGATGATAGGCTCGGCATATGATATGAGTATACTTATATAGATATAGATATAGATATAGATATACAGACACACTGCCAAAATAAATGATAAAAGAGCGTTAATCGTCAATATATGACACTAACGAAAAAAATATCGCTAAGGATTATCATGGAAAAATTATTGGGAAATAGGCTATTAGCTCTATTGGTGAAAAGCGCCAGCATCACTGCAATCGTAGCAGTAGCCAGCACCATCAGTATCAATGCACAAGCGGCAACTATGACCGAAGATTTGGTCCAGAACTATGCCGCCGCAATGAAAGCATCAGCGAATAGCCAAAGTATTAATCAGGTATCGCGCCTTGTATCAGATGACGCGCTTATTTCTTTATCTAGAAAAGGTAAATCTACCAGTTTAGACAAAGATGCGTACTTAAAGCTGCTTCAAAACAGCTGGAATGATACGTCTAATTATCGCTATGATATTTCGGTAGATAATGTGGTAATTACTGGTTCACAAGCCAAAGCCAATGTGACGACCAATGAGAGCTGGGTAAAAAATGGTCAGCAAGTATCATTTGTTACCACATCTCGTGTGACCTTGACTTTATCTACTGGTAATGCAGTGCTCTTGCGCGCTGTATCACAAGTGGCTATTAATTAAGTCATTATCGAGCAAGCAAGACTCAAAATATAATAGGTAACATAAACAATAGCTGATTGAGCTAGCTGCAATTTCGACCTATAGAAAGTCTTAGCTGGCTAACAATAGTCATTACTTAGTTTTATAGGCTACTTGAGCGTCTATTATTATCTTTTATATTAGGCTAGTCTTTGCTTTACATTGCATACTATACTATCCATCAACTTTATCTTATTAATTTCTGTCGTTAGGAAACCTCCAATATCATGTCTACTGTGCTATCACACTCTCGCTCATTTATTGCGTTGCCATTGACGCTTGCGGTATCCACTTTACTGATTAGTGCGTGTAGCAATACATCAGCGGTAAAAAACAAAGGTGCGACCAATAGCTCATCTGTCATCACCAAAAGTCCTACCAATCAAGGGGCTAATACAGGTAGTGCAGACTACTCAACTGCGTTTTTAGATGCAGAGAGTTTGGATGAGTTGGCTGACTTGTTAGAAGCCACTGACATGACCATGGTAGAAGGTAACCAGCTTGCTATTCAGCAATATGGTGATTTGTGGAATCGTCTACGCGCAGGCTACCGCATGAATGGTGGTAAGCCAATCTATAATCAGCGCATTGAAGGTCAAAAAAGCTGGTTTACTAGTAGACAGGATTATCTCAATCGCCTAACTGCACGTGCCAGTCGTTATATCTATCATACGGTACGAGAGGCAGAGCGTCGCAATATTCCAACAGAGCTTGCCTTGTTACCAGTTATCGAAAGCTCTTACGATCCAAGTGGTACGAGTAGTGCGGCAGCTGCGGGCTTATGGCAGTTTATTCCAAGTACAGGCCGTATCTATGGCTTGAACCAAAGCAGCACTTATGATGGTCGTCGCGATGTGATCGAATCGACACGTGCTGCCTATGACTTTTTGACAGCACTGCACAACCAGTTTGGTAGTTGGGAGCTAGCATTGGCTGCTTATAACGCTGGACCTGGCCGTGTACAAAAAGCAATTGATGCCAACGCAGCGCGCGGACTGCCAACAGATTACTGGTCACTTCAATTACCGACTGAAACGATGAACTATGTGCCACGTTTCTTAGCTGTAGCCGAAATCGTCGCTAAGCCTGAGCAGTATGGTGTGTATCTACCAGCTATCGCTAACCGTCAGCATTTCCGTAGTGTACCAGTTAACTATGGTGTGAGCTTGGCAGAAGTATCGCAGTTAACTGGAGTCAGCTATGATGAGCTAGAGCGTCTAAACACTGCACTGACATCAGGCCGCGTTGATTCTTCAGGTCCACAGCGTGTCATCATTCCTAACGACGTCAGCCTCAATGCTGATGCCAAATTAAGTGGGCTCAGAGGTAACGGTACAGGCAATGTACTCGCCTCAAACAACGCAGGTAGCTCAAGCACGACAGCGACTACGCCAAGCTATAATAACAAACCCTATACTGCCTCATCACTACCGTCTACTGGTAGTGCATTGGCTGATTATGCCGCTAGCGCAAGTGTACCTCAGCAGACTACCAGCTACATCTCACCATCTGCGACGCCAACTAGCAGCTCGGTATACAGTGGCAATTCTTCAGCTCGTACTGAGCCACCACTGACCACAGCAGAGACTAACAAGATTAATGCTGAGCTTAAGAGCAGTAACAGTCTACCGACTACCTCAGCTCAGATTACTCAGAACAATACGATTGTCCAAGAGCCACCGCTTAGCAAAGAAGAGCGTGATTTCATCGCCAATCAAATCCGGAGAAATACCTCTGAGACCAATGTTATCAATGCTGATGGCAACATTAATCTATCAGCCGTACAAACACAGCAGTCTATCTTAGAAGCGAGTGGTGCAGAGAAGAAACTTAGCTTTGCTAAAACCTCGGTAAGTAAGCCAAAACCTCAAGGCACTCGTACCACTTATACGGTCAAACGTGGCGATACGCTCTCGAACATTGCGAGTCGAGCAGGGGTTAGCTGGCGTGATATCGCAGAATGGAACCAGATAGATGCCAGTGCCAATTTGCTCTCTGGCAGTACGTTATATCTATATAATGCCAAGACTATCGAGCCATTGAGTACTGCTAATAACGCCGCCGCTAGTCAGCCTGACAGTTACGTCGTACAAGGCGGTGATACGCTTATCGGTACGGCTAATCGTTTTGGCTTATCGGTCACTCAGCTAGCCAGCTATAACAACCTGAGCAGCCGTGCTGATCTGCTCAAAGGTCAGAAACTATGGCTCATACCGGGTAAAGTGACTACACCTGCGACGACACCTGCAGCGCCTTCTACCAAGCCGAGTAAATCAAGCACTGCGACCAAAAACTATAAAGTAAAAGCAGGGGACGGATTAATTGCATTGGCACGTCAATTCAATGTGTCGACAGATACTTTAGCCAGTCTCAACGGTATCAACAGCACAAGTTCGCTATATGTTGGTCAGACGCTTAAAGTGCCAGCCAGTGTTGATTTCGATGCTACAAGTACGACAAGTGCTAGTAGTAGTAACAGCTCAAGCTCGGTCGCGACCACCAATTACAAAGTAAAATCAGGTGATACGCTGATTGGTATTGCGAACAGCATCGGAGTGAGTGCAACGGAGCTGGCTGCAGTAAATAGCAATTTTGATGCAAAGGCTCGCTTGCAACGTGGTCAAACGATTAAAGTTCCTGCTACTAAAGAGTTGGTTGACCGTCAGCTGAATGACAAAGCGGTCAGCTACAAAGTAAAATCAGGTGATACGCTAACGGGTGTCGCTAAACGTTACAATATTGGCTTAAGTGATTTGGCATCAGCAAATAATTTGAATACCAATTCGAATTTGATACTGGGCCGTACTATCACTATCCCTGCTAGTGGCAGTGTGGCAAGCGCATCTAGTAGCAGTCAAAGCAGCAGCTCTGCTAGTAGTAGTAGCTCAGCAAGCAGCGGAACAAAACTGAGCAATACTGAAAGCTACAAAGTTAAATCTGGTGATGGCCTGATTGCTCTAGCACGTCAGTTTGGCATATCGGTAGAGGATTTGGCAGCGACCAACGATCTAGCGACCAATGCTCAGCTACAACGCGGCCAAACGCTTAAAGTACCAAAAGCAACGGTAAGCTATACGGTTGGCTCGGGTGATAGCTTGATTGGTCTAGCACGTAAATATGGTGTCTCAACACAAGAGCTGGCTGATATGAATAATATTGCCGCGGATACGATGTTGCAGCGTGGTCAGCGTCTAACTGTTCCAAATCGTTAACGAATAAGATATTAATGGATACCGTTTATATAAGGCGTCACTAATATTAATCGTATCGCACAAAAAAGCTGCTCTTTATAAGAGCAGCTTTTTTTATTCAATAAAAATGACTTACTGTTAGAAGTTAGCTTGCGAACCGTTTAGTAATAGCTACGAATTAGACAGTCTGAGTTTTAATAGTCTCAAGATAGCTTCGGATATTACTGACATAATGCATGGCTTGACCATAGCGGCTATTCGACGCTCTATTATCTGCTAAATAAGCATAGACGTTTGCCCAGCTCTTATCATCTATACCTTGAGCTCGCAGTTCGCGTTGGATTCTTTTTACTGCATTGGGACCCATGTTATAACCTGCAAGGGCAAACCAGATACGGTCAGTTTTTGGCACATCAGAGAAGTCTGCTTTTACTTGCTCTAGATAGCGTGCACCGCCGCCAATGCTTTGGTAAGGATCGACACGGTCTGAGACGCCCATCGCTTTTGCAGTGTTATTGGTCAGCATCATTAACCCGCGTACGCCAGTCGGCGAGACAGCGTTGGCATCAAGGTGTGACTCTTGATAACCCATCGCGACCAATAGTTCCCAATCATGATTGTAATTGCGTGCTTGCTCTTCAAACGAAGATTGATAGTCCGGTAACTTTTCCGTCAACGTTCTCTGGAAATGATCCTGACTATAGGCATCTTTAAGCAAGTTTTGATTGTAGAACGCAGCAAGTTTTTGTGTGTTTTTTAGCTTGATGCTATCGCACAAAAAGTAACTGGCCTTTCTTGATAGTGGATCATTGGATGAGCTAAACGTCCAACTTACTTTAGGGTGTAGACCGTTCTTAGTCAGACTAGAATCATAACCACAGCTGACATTGATAGACGATAGGTTCAACTGGCTTTTTAGCTTGGTGCTAGCCGTGGTCAGCGCCATGTCAGCGTTGCCACTTCTTAGTGCTTTTAGTGCCGCTTCTTCACTGGCATAGGCTTTTAGGTTGATATCGACACCGAGCTCGTCGGCATAAGTGCGCACCAGATCAAACCCAAAACCATGTTGGAAGCCATCGGTAGCAAAGTAAGTGCTATCGCCTGGTACCGCAGCAATGGTCAAGGTGTTTTCCAGCATGACATTGTCATAGGCTGGTACCGATGTGTTCATGGTCGTCAAACTCTCAGCGGGCAACGAGAGTAGAGCGATGCTAGAGATTTGTGCCAGCTTCTTGGTTCTGGCAAAACGATTAGACGCAATAGGGGTAACGGATGAAACGATGTTACTTTTGGTGTTCAGTAGGCGTTTAGATGGACGCAGTAAATAAGAAATACGGCGTTTGGCCCCTTGCGCAGATACTTTTACACGATAAGTAATACGCTGCATGGATGTCTCCTGATTTTAGCCATCCTTCTTACCGCAAAAACACGTATAAATATATGTGCATAATATTGACATATATCGATATCGTATTTTAAATAGAGTGGCATTTTTAATAGGATAAATGCCGCTTTATCTTGTTTGACTATAGCACCACTAGCGTACTCTCTCTAAGAGTTAGTGGGATAGTTTGTCGTCAGCCAGCTATCTATATGTCATAAGAGCATTCTAAACCATGTTTATAAGTACTGGTTTAAAATACTGAACGCACAACAACGCGAAGGATATAAATCAGATGATTCCTTCATCGATAACTAAATATGGCTAGTGGCCAAACAACTATATATCAAACATAGGTAAGGTCATGATTAAGTTATTGAGACAAAGACATAGCTTGAAACATTGAGGTAAGGATTCGCCAATGAGGCAAATACATTCATCTGTTTTAACTATGTTAACTTTGATGGCTAGCTATACTTTGAATCACTAATATTGAGTTACTAGTAATAGGATAGCTGGCTACTAAAGTTGTTTGTTCAGCGATAAGAATAAGCAAAATAACCAGAATTGATAGTTTATAGCTGTCTATCAAACTGGCTAGGTCATACCGTCATCGCGACACCAAAAATAAAAAAATACCATGCCGCTAACATATATAGTGCAAACATAGTATTTCAATGGGTAGCGGTTTAAAACCTCATCACTGATATAGCATGATAAAGTCTTAAACAACTACCAGCATTATTTTAGTGCCATAACCGGAAGCTGTAATAATGGGAAGTTTCATGACAAAACGTTCTTTCTTACGAGTAGTAATATGCGGTTACTAATTGCATTATTCAAGTGGAGTTAAGAAAAAAGCGATAAAACTTAACAATTAAGATATAAACGGTTAATTTTCCAGATATTTGGTACATAATAATCAAAAATAGAATAACAAAGTTTAAATAGTAGACAAACTAGACTTTATGCTTATGGTTTGACTATAGCTGTTAGCAAGGCTGGTTTGGCTTTTGAACTATCGTTTTCTTTATAAGCTTTTCTCTGCAAATTGTTCTCTATAAATGACCACCGTTTAAAATAATATTTTAAGTGGCTAGTTTATGCTGGGTTTTCGATATCGATAAAGGTAACTGGCAGACCAAATTTTTGAGCGACTATCTCTCCTAACGCTTGAATACCGCCACGCTCCGTTGCATGATGACCACAAGCAAAATAGTCAATCCCAAGCTCACGCGCGCTATGCGTGGTACGCTCAGATATCTCACCTGAGACAAACGCATCACAGCCCATAGTAGCAGCCTGCTCAATCATATCCTGCGCACCGCCTGTACATATACCCACACGTTCGATCAGCCTGCCATTTGTCTGAGCAGAAGCGTCTGTATGATACTCAGCTGAGATATGTAATGGCGCGCGACCTAAAGCTTGAGTAATGGTTGAAATGAGATCGTCAGCAGTTTGCGGTGTGCAAGTAGCGATATTGCCCACAGGATGGGATTCGGTAGGATAGAGCGCACCAGTAATCGTCATGCCGAGCATGTCAGCAAGTTTTGCGTTGTTGCCAGAGATTGGGTGTGCATCAAGCGGTAGATGATAGCCAATCATAGAGATACCATGTTGCATCAGCTTGCGCACGCGTCGACCTTTCATCCCAGTGAGCGTAGCAGGTTCGCCTTTCCAGAAGTATCCATGATGTACCATAATCGCATCGGCATTGTCAGCGATGGCAGCATCTATCAAGGCTTCACAAGCCGTGACACCAGTGACGATACGTTGAATCGGGCGTCCACCATCGATTTGTAGACCATTTGGCGCATAGTCTTTAAACGCGCTGGTAGATAAGTAGTCGTCACAGAACTGTGTCAATGCCTGAGCGCTAATGCTTTGAGTATTGGATTCAGCTGTCGTATGATTTGCAGTCATTATGTTTTCCTGTCATCAATAAAATGTATGTCGTAAGGTGCTGTAGATTAACTAAGCAAAAATTATGTATTATCTGTCATGTTTGAGAGTGTTTGGTTTTGGACTTCTCGCTTTATGTTCAATTCTCGAAATGTTGAAGTGTCGAGCATCGTAAAAGCTATTTTAACATGCCGTTGTAAGCAAGCAGACAAGCTGGATAACTGAAATGGTACACGATACGTTACTATTTACTGGTATTGCGGTTATAATTTATACACGTGAGTCTGCCTAGCTGTATAGCATTTGACCATCTGATGAATGGGTCAACACTAGCTAAGCGGTCGCCATTATCTCACTTCGTTTTTCACTGTCTGTTTGCAATAAATTTATAGAGGTTTTATATGTCGTCATCCCGGAACACCAATAACAAGACGTCTTTATTAAAATGGTTACCTTGGGTCTTATTGCTGCTAGTGTTGGCAGCGTTTATCTGGTTGTTCACGAGTATGAAGTCGACGTCGGAGGCCACATGGGAGCCGCCGAGAACCCCGCCTGCAGAGCAGCAAGCAGCAGAGCCAGTGTCGGACACGCCAGCGCCTATCTCTTCTTATCATAATGCAGTGGCGCGTGCATCGCAGTCTGTGGTCAATATCTATACGACGCAAACGATGACCGAGCATCCTTATATGGATGATCCTGTACTGCGCCGGTTTTTTGAATATCATGGTGGCCCATCACAGGAGCAGGGCAATACCAATTTAGGCTCTGGTGTGATCGTATCAGAAGATGGCTATATCGTGACCAATGCCCATGTGATCGAAAAAGCAGATGAGATCACAGTCGCGTTCAATGATGGTCGTAAGAGTCGTGCCAGAATCATCGGTACAGATCCTGATAGCGACCTAGCCGTGATCAAAGTCGATATGACAGGGCTGACGCCACTTGGTTTCCGCGAAGATCCGATTCGTGTGGGTGATTTAGCCTTAGCAATTGGTAATCCATTTGGTGTGGGTCAGACAGTGACGCAGGGGATTATCTCAGCGACTGGTCGTACTGGGCTAGGCGTCAATAAGTTTGAAGACTTTATCCAGACCGATGCGGCGATCAATCCCGGTAACTCAGGCGGCGCACTGGTCGATGCTCATGGCGAGCTAGTCGGTATCAACACCGTCATATTCTCGCGCTCTGGTGGCTCGATGGGTATTGGCTTTGCGATTCCGACGGCACTGGTTGAGCAAGTGATGAATGCCTTGATCAAAGATGGCCGTGTCAGTCGTGGCTGGTTGGGTATCGAGATTCAGTCACAGCTACGTGACCCAACACAGTTAGAGACGTCAACAGGCGTAGAAGTGCTAAACGTCATTGATAACAGCCCAGCGGCAAAAAGTGGTCTACGTGTCGGTGATATTGTCCTAACCATCGATGATGTCGAGATGACAGATGCTAATACCTTGATTCAGTATGTTGCCCGTAAGCCACCAAACACTGAACTGGATGCGCAGATATTGCGTCAAGGTAAAAACGCCCAAGTAAAAATCACGCTAGAAGAACGTCCAGCACAAGAGCCACTTGAGCGTCCTGTCGTACTGCAAAATGAGAGCATGGGTGGAATGGAGCAGCCAAACATTCAAGGCGATGAAGAAACGCCAATGATGTCAAAGGCAGAGCGTGATCGTATGCGCGAAGAGCTGATGAAACTGTTTGAACAAGATGCCGCGTCGCAGTAAGTTGTAGTTATTCTTACCACTAGGTGCTGACTCATAATGTATATATGAGTCAGCACTTTTATTTAGCTAATAACATAAAAAAGCGCGCTCCTTATTTAAAGGAGCGCGCTTTTTGTTGGAGCTGATTTTTCTGAAACTAGAAGTAACAGGCTAGGTTTATTTATACCTAACCCTGCTATAACTTCTCAATTGGGTCATGATTGATATAAATAACGCCTTGCACACGGCAACAGCAGGGCAGGATCTCATCTTCTTCAATCATCGCCAGTGGGTCAAATGGATAATCGACCGTATGTGAGCTAGCAATACGCTTGACTCGGCAACTACCACAGTAGCCTTCGCGGCATTGGTAGTTTACATCGTGTCCGGTGCGTAGCAGTCCATCTAGCAGACTTTCGTCATCATGTAGATAGAACTGCTTTTTACTGGTCATTACCCAAGTCATCGTTAATCCTATTGGGATATGTCTGTGCTATTGCTATCCCTACTATTAACCCATAAGCCGATTACAGCGGTAGAAATTTTATAACCTCAAATTTCTACCGTTCAAGCCTTTATCATTCCAAGCTCTTACAATTCAAAGTCATCAAAATCACTATCCGATAAGTCAGAGTCAATCTGACCAACCAAGTACGAGCTAATCTCAGTCTCTTGCGGTGCTACTTGCACATTGTCAGATGACAACCACGTGTTGATCCACGGAATTGGGTTTGATTTTGAGTTCGGGAACGCCGCTGGCAAGCCGACAGTTTCCATACGTAAATTGGTGATGTACTCGATATATTGGCAAAGGATGTCTTTGTTTAGACCAATCATCGAGCCATCTTTGAACAGATAGCCTGCCCATTCTTTTTCTTGCTCAGCCGCCTTGCGGAAGATTTCGATACTTTCTTCATAGCACTCTGCGGCAATCTCGACCATCTCAGGATCGTCACGACCGTTGCGCATGAGGTTCAGCATATGCTGCGTACCAGTCAGATGCAGCGCTTCATCACGAGCGATTAGCTTAATGATTTTGGCATTGCCTTCCATCAATTTGCGCTCAGCAAAGGCAAACGAGCAAGCAAACGACACATAGAAACGAATCGCTTCTAGAACGTTGACCGCCATAATGCACAAGTACATTTGCTTTTTCAGCGATCGTAAATCAACGGTCACTTGCTCGCCATTGATGTTGTGCGTACCTGGACCATACAGGCTATATAGCTGTGAGTTGCGGTACAGCTCATCATAATACTGGGCGATATCAGAGGCACGGCCTAAGATGTGCTCGTTTTGCATAATGTCATCAAAGATAATATTTGGATCGTTGACGATATTACGAATGATATGCGTATAGCTGCGTGAGTGAATGGTCTCAGAGAACGACCATGTCTCAATCCACGTCTCAAGCTCAGGGATAGACACCAGCGGCAGTAGCACCACGTTTGGACTACGACCTTGGATAGAGTCGAGTAGGGTCTGGTACTTGAGGTTGCTCAAAAATATGTGCTGCTCATGCGAGGACAGATTGCTAAAGTCGATACGATCGCGTGATACATCGACTTCTTCTGGACGCCAAAAGAACGATAGCTGCTTTTCAATCAATTGCTCAAAGATAGGGTGCTTTTGTTGGTCATAGCGCGCCACGTTGACGGGCTGACCAAAGAACATCGGCTCTTTTAGCGCATTGTTTGGCGTTTGAGAAAAAATCGAGTAAGTCATGGGACTGCCTTTATAATTGATACGGTTATTAATTTATAGGGGTTTGACTGGTTTTGATTTGATGTTATGACACTTTTTTGGATTATAGCGTTTTAGCTTAGAGGTTCTCTAGTGATATCTGTGACGACTCTTGCCCATCGTTCATATAGGCTTTGAATATCTCGCTCAGCTCACTATCATCTAGTGCTTCTAATTCATCGAGCGCGCTTTTGCGTAGGGTACTTACATCTGCATCGTCCGATAGTCTTTTTGTGTCTTTTTTGGTGGTTCTTGACGCTGGTTTTTTGGGTGCTTTTGCCACGGTTTTTTTGGTGACGGCTATCTTTGGTGCTTCATCCACACTTAACTGCTGACGCACCTCTGCAATATCAACCTCGACTTGTACGATATGCGAGCCACCATCGTTTAGGTCTGAAAATACGTTTGGGATAAACAAACCACCGTCTTTGATGATTGCGGTATATTGCACATGACCTCCGTCGTTTTAGTTCTATCTGTATGTTTTAATGATAACAGTAGCCAATCCCGCCTACCGCTTGTATCTGCTTTGCCGCTGGCGTGCAGTCTATTGTGTCTGACCGCATTCCTGTTGTCTCGATACTACACTCAGTCACGGACTGCATCGCCATCGTCGTCAGCAGGATACCGCTATAGTCGCGGCTAAAAAGCCTTGCTTGGGCGTCTTTATTTGTCCTTAGCGACTCTTCCGTTTGGGCATAATTTGATATCCGCTTTCCATGCTTTTGAGTAGGTTGGTATCGAGGTACGAGACCCAACAAAGACTCAAACCGTTGGGTTTCCTTCGTCAACCCAACCTACGTGCTCAGCGTACCTTGCAACACTCCTAGCCACGATTTTTAGGGTTTAAAGTTTCAGGAAATAAATCACCAATAGAACCTTTCTTCGGGTAAGCTTTATTTACAGAATACATAAATTCTTCCCAGTTATCAGACGCTCTCATTAAACCAATCACAGCGTGTAAATGCATTTCAAGCGCCTTTCTTCCTTGGTTTTCTGATAAGTGTTGATGATCTCTATGTTTGGCAAGACCTTTTTCATCTCTTGGATTGAGTGCTTTTAGCTCATTAACTAAACCAACTGCCATTCGATCGTAAACTATATCGTTAGTATAGGTTCCAACAACACCAGGTCTATTAAATGTGCTCCACTTCCAATCTTTTAATCTAAATATTTGTTCATAAAATTCATCAGGAAATGTCTTAGTCCATGCAAGAAGATCTTTCGTAATATAAAAATTGAGAATTTCTTGTAAAGCTTCAGCTTTACGGATATTTTGATATCCAGTGGCCTCATCTACTAATGCAACGATACCAACTTTAGCTAAAGATCTGATGATAATTGAGGCTTGCATAGCAGTGTCTTTCTGGTTTTTGTATGTCACTGCACCTGCTTCATCGGCTAATATATATAGCTCACAAACTAATGGAATGATTATGGCATCAAAGCCTTGAAAGCTTTTACCATTTTCATCCTGATATAGTATCTTTTCTTTTACTTCATTAAGTTCATCGGAAATAAATGGTTGTAAATTTTTAGCATCCATAAAAGAAGGGGTATCAGGTAAACGTGCATTACCTCTTACTTCTCTACCCAAAGCTTTAAAAACATCTGAATGCTTAATTATTCTTCGACCATCGCTAAGAACAGCACATTCTAATTCTGCATCAGCAATTTTCATTGTGCCTGTATATTCTGAAACGAGCATAAAAAGTCCTTTTTATATTAGCTGGTATAGCGGCAAACAGCGGACTTAACCCAAAAGCCAAACCCGCCATTCATTAGAAGTTCTATTTAAAGAATTTCTCTTGCAAACCTAAATCTTACACGCACCGCCAGCACAATCATCTTCCATATCCGCTTGGGCATCGTTCGCACCATCACGAGTGTTATGGTAGTACAACGTCTTCACACCCATTTTATAAGCGTTTAGCAAGTCTTTTAGCAATATTTTCATCGGTACACGGCCACCTGCATAACGAACGGGATCGTAGTTGGTATTGGCAGAGATACTTTGATCGACGAACTTCTGCATGATAGCGACCAGCTTTAGGTAGCCGTCATTGTTTGGCATTTGCCATAGTAGCTCGTACTGATCTTTTAGCTTGTCAATCTCAGGCACGACTTGCTTGAGGATACCGTCCTTTGACGCTTTGATAGAGACCAGACCGCGTGGTGGCTCGATACCATTGGTCGCGTTGGCAATCTGACTAGAAGTCTCAGACGGCATCAAGGCGGTTAGGGTAGAGTTGCGCAGACCGTGAGTGGTGATTTCAGTGCGTAGCGTTTCCCAATCGAGATGTAGCGGCTCTTGGCAGATTTTATCCAAGTCGGCTTTGTACGTATCAATCGGCAAGATACCTTGTGAGTAAGTTGTCTCATTGAACGCAGGACACGCGCCTTGCTCTTTTGCCAATTTGTTTGACGCTTTCAAGAGATAGAATTGCAAGGCTTCAAACGTTTGATGGGTCAGACCAAGCGCGCTGTCGTCTGAATAGCGCACTCCATTCTTGGCAAGGTAATACGCATAGTTAATCACGCCCACACCGAGCGTACGACGACGCATACTGCCGTTTTGAGCGGCTTTAACTGGATAGTCTTGATAGTCGAGCAGGGCATCAAGCGCACGGACGATTAGCTCGGCTGGCTCTTCGATGTCGCTGACGTTTTCGACTTTACCCAAGTTGACCGCAGATAGCGTACAAAGGGCGATTTCGCCTTCTTCGTCATTGATGTTATCAAGTGGCTTGGTCGGTAGGGCGATTTCCATGCATAGGTTTGACTGGCGAATCGGGGCAACCGTTGCGTCAAATGGGCTATGCGTGTTGCAATGATCGACGTTTTGAATATAGATACGACCCGTACTGGCGCGCTCTTGCATCATCAGGCTAAACAAGTCTGCCGCTGGGATTTGACGGCTACGAATGCTTGGGTCATTCTCGTACTTGGTGTATAACTCTTCGAATTTGTCTTGATCTTCAAAGAAGGCATCATACAAGCCAGGGGTATCACCCGGTGAGAATAGCGAGATATCTTGACCTTTGATGAGGCGGGTATACATCGTTTTATTTAACTGGACGCCATAATCCATATGACGGACACGGTTGTCTTCGACGCCGCGGTTGTTTTTGAGTACCAATAACGACTCAACTTCTAAATGCCATAATGGATAGAACAACGTCGCTGCACCGCCACGGACGCCGCCTTGTGAGCAGCATTTAACAGCTGTCTGAAACAGTTTATAGAATGGGATACAGCCAGTATGCTGGGCTTCACCGCCACGGATAGGGCTACCTAGGGCGCGAATACGACCAGCGTTGATGCCGATACCAGCGCGCTGCGATACATAGCGTACGATGGCGCTAGTGGTCGCGTTGATTGAATCTAGGCTATCACCACATTCGATCAGTACACACGAGCTAAACTGGCGTGATGGCGTACGCACACCTGACATGATTGGCGTCGGTAGCGAAATTTTGAACTCTGAAGTCGCATCATAGAAGCGTTTGACGAAATCAAGACGATCTGATTTGTCGTATTGGCTAAACAGACACATACCGACGAGCATGTATAAGAACTGCGGGCTCTCATAGACAGTCTTGCTCACACGATCCTGTACCAAGTATTTACCAGCCATTTGCTCAACAGCTGCATAGGCAAGATTCATATCGCGCCAGTGATCAAGATACTCTTCTAACTCGTCAAATTCAGCACGGCTATAGTCAGCTAGGATGTGCTGATCGTATTTGCCAGCATCAGTCAAAGTTTTGACATGATCATACAGATGCGGCGGGGTGAATTTGTTATAAGCAATCTTACGTAAGTGGAAGATAGCCAAACGCGCAGCCAGATATTGATAGTCAGGCGTGGTTTCAGAGATTAGGTCGGCGGCAGATTTGATGATGGTTTCGTGAATGTCACGAGTCTTGATACCTTCATAAAACTGGATGTGCGACTTTAGCTCAACTTGAGACACAGACACGTTGTCCAAGCCGTGAGCTGCCCACGCTATTACCTTGTGAATTTTGTCTAAATCAATAGGCTCTAAACGTCCATCACGTTTGGTTACTTGGATTTTGTCAATATGTGTCATGCTGGCCTCTATTTTGATTGCTTATTGTGATGCTGCGCGCCGAGTGGGCGGCAGACATTCTTTATAACGCTATTATGCTGGGTTGTGCTAGCTGGTTTTTTTGGGCAAAAAGCTACCACTACTCATAGTGACGGTTAAAATCACTGAGTACTACATATAGCGTGTTTGTTAATTGGTAGGCACAATATAGCGGGAAAATTTTGAAAATACTATATTGATTTTAGAATAAAACTATGTTGCTACAAGGTTGTAGACAGTCCAAATTTTGGCAAAGGACGATGGGATAAGGGTTAGACGCAAATGAGGCCAATAATAAAATTTTTGTAAAAATTTCGTGACGATTTGCTTTTCATTCTCTCGGTTATTGTCGACCGATAATGGGAGTCATGGCGGCAATAATGCGGGCGCAGATTGTACATCAAACCACAAAAAATCGCCACCCATAACTGATTACTAGCGAGTGACGATTTGGACTAAAAAGGCGTGAAAGTTTTTTATGCGACTTATAAAACAATACGAACCGTTTTTGCATTATCAAGTGAGGCATAAAGCGCATTCACTTGCTCAGCAGCGGTTAGGTACAAATTAACCCGTGCTGAGTGAAAACGACCCGTTTTAGACGGCTTAACTTCGATAGACGCCAAATCAAAATCAGGGAATTGGCTACCCAAAATTAGCTTCACTTCATTAAGCAAACTCTCACGCTCGCCTTCATGACCGATGATGCTCAGTGGGTAGTTCATCGGGAACTCCCAAAGCTCTGGGTTTTGAATATCAGTCTTTTTGCCTACCAATGCGCCTTTATTTGGCGTCAGGTCAGTGACTTTAACTGATGGCTGATTGCTGGTTGGGTTATTTGGGCTGTTGTCGTTGTTGTCTTTTGAATCATCACTCATGATATGAGCCTCGCTTATATAGGTAAATAGGAAAAAGTTAATCAGTCATTAGCAGTAAATAATTAAGTAACTAACATTAAGTCATTCGAAAATCGCTGCTATATGCATTCAATTAGTCAGACATCTGCTTAAATCATACCAAAAGCATAACGCCAAAATCTGAGACAGGATCAGTGTAGACATTAGTGGCACTTAAATCAGTCAGGCTATAGTCGATTCAATTTAAAAGTAGTACAAGGCAACCGAGTGTAGATGTACATGTGATACTTCAAGCGAGGTTAACGCTGTCATACTTTTATAGTGGAATGGCTATATTAGGCAGAGAATATATGCACTGTTTATAGTGGTCTATGGACGATTATTCAAGTGAAGTCTGTATTTAGTCCGTTCTATTAAGAAATAGTAGATGAATTAGCTATTGTTAATAGCTATTAATAAAAACTACTGCAAATAGCCATTGATAGGAGTGATATCAGGCGGAATATCCGTCTCTCCCAATGCTTCTCGCAGGTTAATCTCGATAGTGCGTGACAAGGCAGTTAGAGGTAACTGGTTAGCCGCCAAGCCAAAAGGCTCTTCTAACTCTTCACTAAGCGCATCCAAACCAAAAAAGGTATAAGCAATCACCGCACAAATCAACGGGG
Organism: Psychrobacter sp. BI730; assembly: GCF_013414195.1. Lineage (GTDB taxonomy): Bacteria > Pseudomonadota > Gammaproteobacteria > Pseudomonadales > Moraxellaceae > Psychrobacter. The sequence continues at coordinate 189,925 of NZ_JAATTV010000001.1, read as the reverse complement.
TTGCCCAACCGAGTGATGCCACCAAACCGAAGGGCAACATAATGCAATACAGGTAGGTCGTGCGATGTACCAGCAGCATGTAAGCAAAGGGCAGTGGTGTGTTATGAATGCGCTCGCACGCTGCCAGTACAATTGTCATAGAGGTCAGGCGTTCATCCATATTTTGTATGACTTGTTCCGATACCAGTCCTTGACGCCGAATATCGCCAAGCTGTTTACCCATTAGGCGCATTATATAATCAGGTACGTTTTTCGCTTGGCGCATACGGTCATGGTGTATCGCTGCAACAAGAGGCTCGATATCCGCCCAAGGTGGCGTACCACGCAATCGGTGGCGCACCGCATGGGCAAACGCAATGGTCAGATATACCATCGTTCGCTGAGTATCGCGTCCAGTTGCATTGTTATCCTCGCTATCATCTATGGCAGTCGCATCGTCCTCATCTATAAAAGACAGTACTTGGCGCGTTAAGCTACGAGAGTCATATACCAGCTGACCCCATAGTCCGCGCGCTTCCCACCAACGCTGATAACTGGCATTGTTTCGAAACCCAAGAAACAACGATAAGGCAATCCCGAGCAAGGTAAACGTTGCCATACCATAATAAGGAAACGAGTCAGGCATCCAGTGCTGAATAATCGTGATGAGCGTACTAAGAATAGTAATCAGCAAAATTTGCGGATAAATTTTTGGAATGATTGATCCACGTAGAGTGAAAAATATCTTAAGGGCATTGGGCGTTTGCCGGACAATCATGTCAGTTTCCTAGCGATGGGGTATATGGAGACACTATTCAATGTCACGTATGATTCTAATATAGAAACGAAATCTGTAAAGCCCAAAAGGCTATAAATTTATTCAAACAGAAGCGTAGGGTGGTTACTTAAGCTCGGTAATTGGGTTAGCTAAAGGAGTTGAATCCTCGCCAAAAGGCAGATGTTTTTATTAATCTACTTTATGTATGTTAAAATGACGCCAAATATCACTTCTTAACTCTATAAAAGCTGTCACCGCAAAGATGAATACGCCACCCTAGCTGTACCCCTCCTCAGTAATGATTGCTTCCTATAGCAATTACTCTCATAAAGCGTCTAACGCTTTTTCTTGCGCGCACGCACTGCTTTAGCGTTTGTATCACTATTCGATATATCTAGTGGATCATAAAGATTACCCCACTAAGAGTAAGTTATGACGATAACTCGCTAACTATGATCGTTCACATTTTTATATTTATCATTTGATAGGCAATGGGCAAAGTACCTAGATAGCAAAGGATCTAAATATAGATATGCCTAGATAGAAATGCGTCAAACTTTTCATGTGAGCTGATTTTCAACTACTTTTTAGATACTTTCCAAATAGATGCTTTCTAAATAGTGATTAGATACTTCGTTTATTGACAGACTAAAGCAGTTCCCCAAAACTGAGTTAAATATGTTAAATACAATTAAAGAGCATTGGCTATCCAATGCGCGCGGCGATGTCTTGGCTGGCATGGTCGTCGCTTTAGCACTTATCCCTGAAGCGATTGCGTTTTCTATCATTGCTGGTGTTGATCCCCAAGTAGGGCTTTATGCCTCATTTTGTATCGCAGTAGTGATTGCGTTTGTCGGCGGTCGTCCAGCGATGATTTCGGCGGCAACTGGTGCGATGGCGTTACTAATGGTGACGCTGGTCAAAGACTATGGCTTGCAGTATTTGTTGGCAGCTAGTGTGCTGACAGGTGTGATACAGATTATCTTTGGCTTCTTAAAGCTGGGTAATCTAATGAAATATGTATCGCAATCCGTAGTGCTCGGCTTTATCAATGCCTTAGCTATTTTGATTTTTATGTCGCAGGTTCCTGAGCTGATGCCGCAGGCAGGTTCAAACCTAGTACATGTTTATGGTCTTGTGGCGCTAGGTCTAGTCATTATCTATGGCTATCCATATATCCCAAAGATCGGTAAAGTGATTCCATCGCCATTGGTCAGTATTGTACTGGTCACGGCTATAGCCATCTTATTAGGTGCAGAGGCTCGAACCATCAATGATATGGGTCAGCTACCTGATACCCTGCCGATGTTTTTGATACCTGATATCCCGTTGAACTTAGATACGTTGATTATTATTTTTCCGTACTCTATCAGTTTGGCGATAGTGGGCTTACTTGAGTCTATGATGACGATGACTATCGTAGATGATTTAACTGATACCAAAGGCGACCGTACGCAAGAGTGCAAAGGCCAAGGTATTGCCAATGTGGTTAGTAGCTTTTTTGGCGGGATGGCAGGCTGTGCGATGATTGGCCAGTCGATCATCAACGTCAAATCAGGCGGCTATACACGTCTCTCTACCTTAGTGGCAGGCGTATTTTTATTATTGATGGTTGTGTTCTTAAGCGATTGGCTAAAGATTATTCCAATGGCCGCATTGGTCGCTGTAATGATTATGGTGTCTATCGGTACTTTTAACTGGGGTTCGTTTAAAGAGCTAAAAACCAAGCCACTGCAAAGTAATGTGGTCATGATTACGACCGTTGCTGTGGTGGTCGCAACGCATAACTTGGCCTATGGCGTATTGATTGGCGTGCTGCTGTCAGCACTGTTCTTTGCCAATAAGATTGAGCGCTATATGAGTGTGCATAGTCACATGGATGAAGCAGCGAAAACGCGTTATTATCGAGTTGATGGGCAGGTATTTTTCTCATCAGTAGAGCGTATGATTGATTCCTTTGATATTAAAGAATCTGTCTCTAACGTGGTCATTGACGTGTCGCGCGCGCATTTTTGGGACGTGACAGCAGTCGCTGCCATAGATAAAGTGATTATTAAATTTCGCCGTGAAGGCACTGAAGTAGAGCTCATCGGTTTGAACGAGGCGAGCCAGGCGATGATAGATAATTTCGGTGTGCATGATAAGCCAGATGCTGAGCAAAGCTTAGGCGCGCATTAAATTAGCTACGTATTAATAGTGTCATATTGATAAATATTATAAAGCTGAATGTATCTCGGCTTTTTTTATGCAAATTAAAACCTGATTAGAAGATTATATTCTTTGTGAGTAAATATTTTAGAAGCTAATAGGATGGCAGAAGAGAAGGGATAGCTAGAAGGGAAGAAGTAACTGGTTTGGATGATGCGGTATGGAGATAGTTAATCGTTATATTGAAATATCTAGATGTTTTGTAACAAAGGAAAATAGTTCTATAGATTATGAGAAATTTTTAAAGCTTCAACAGCTCTTTTTCAACTTCATTGAGAAATGCTTCGATGTTAGCTTCATGACGCTGATAAAACGTCCATTGACCATGCGTTCGGACGTAACCAATCCTGCTTTTTTTAACACACCCATATAATTTGAAATGGTTGATTGCGACAATCCGGCTTTTTCTTGGATGTAGCTGACGCATACCCCATCCAGATTAGCATGCTCTGGTAATGACGCTGGAAAGTTCGACCTGTCCTTCAACCACTTTATGATTTGGCGACGCATGGGGTTGTTAAGTGCAGATATTATGTTTTCTGTATTCATAAAATATGTGATATCGATACCTAGTTAATAATCAACAATTGTCAGAGTGGAACATTAGATTTTTAGCTTACTCATTATGGGTCTAGACACCAAAGCGGTGTAGATTCTATTTACCGCCAATGTGCCAACCATATACAAATAAACGGCTACTAGTAGGATACTGCTTATAACTAGCGTTTATATTATGACTATACGTTTCTATAACAGTAGAGTATACAGCCAAAACTAGATTAATTATGACAGTTGTACTGTCTAGTCATCGGAATATTGTCGAATAGTAACAATATATGATGGACAAAAAAAGACTGTTTCAAATCGAACTTAACACTAAACGTTGTTACGACTGACTTATTAAATACACGTAAGTTTTGACATAATAAGCAGTAAAATAGTATTAGAAAGCTTCTGACATGACAAGGGCGTATTGAATATTCAACACGCCCTTAATGCTTTATGTTTTTCAATTTTATTAAGCTTTTTCATTAATCTGGTTAGCATCGCGGTAGAGTACCGAAAAACCTAATAAGCATAGTTGTGATATCTTAGCTTTTTAGAAATGCCTCAATTTTTGGTTTAATAGTCATAGAAACAATGACCATTAATGTCAATCCTACTGGTAATGCAACTAGAAATCCTTCTAACCAGCCATTCAAAAATGCTGTCTGATTAGCAAAACCGATCGTCTTTGAGGCAGTACTAAAGGCCAGCATAGACTCCATTATGCAAGCCATCACTACACCTGTGATGAGATTGCGTTTGTACGCTTTGGTATTAGGTAGCTTGTGATTAATAAATTTTGTGACCAGACCCATCAGTAAGAAGCCAATCGGCATAATCGCATACGCTGCAAGTAGCGCTCTAGACCAGTCTATAAAAAATGTATCGGAATATCCGACATTCATATAGGTCATCACACCTGTTAAGAGACCACCTATGACAGTCATTAAGGCAAGTATTAATAACACTTTGTAGAGCAACGGTGTTTTTTTAGTGCCATCATTCTTAGCGCTACCACTTTTAGAACCATCAATGAGCAGGGTCTCGGTATTTACTGGCATAGTATTTGGAGACATCGTTATTTTCCTATCATAAAGAGCGTTTAATTAGTCGGTGTTTTTTTCTGCCTGTCGATCGCTTACAGATTGGTCTTCTGCAACACCTGCTTTCCAGTAAGAAAAGGCATATAGCTCATCCTTAGACCACTGTTGCTCGACCTTTAGGTAATGACGAAGGGCTTTGACAGATGAGAATTCGCTAGCGATATAAGCAAAACGGCTCTGCTCTGCAGTTGGCAAATCGAGAGATTTTACTGTGTCGATTAATTGACTGCCTTGCGTTGGATCTGGGTTATGTAACCATGTCATGGTGATATTGGCCGCTGTCGACAACTCTTGCTCATCTTCTACACCGTGTACTTCGATGATGCATTGACCAGTCGCGCTGGCAGGCAAGGTTTCTAATATTGAACCGAGCACTGGTATCGCTGTGGCATCGCCAATCAGTAGAAAATTATCTGCATCAGGACAAAGCGCTTTGGTTTTAGGCTTCATTAAGATACCAATCTCGTCGCCAACCTCAGCATGAGTGGCCCAGCCTGAAGCGGGCGCCTCATCACCATGAGCGACAAAATCAATCCAAATCTGTTGTTTTGCTACATCAGCGCCGCGATGAGTATAAGTGCGAACTACAAAAGTAGTATTGTCATTTAGGTCAATTGGCTGAGCTTTATCGACAGGGATAAGTACTTTGTTATTTGCGCCAACAGTCATTGTCGCGATATTGGCAATAGTATCTGCTTGGCCTGTGAGGTATATACGGATGTAGTGCGGAGTAATCATTTGCTTGTGAGCCACGGTCATGATTTCGCGTACTGGTTTTTGATTTATTGTGTTATTCATACGGATCTGTCCTTACTTATTTATCGGTAGTCTTGCTGCTGCCAACGTTGTCTATCATGGTGCGACTGACACGGAAAAATAACGCAAGCTCTACGAGGCTTAAATCTTTCGTTAATTGCTGCCTTGTCCATTCTTCTGCTGCATCAAGCTTTGTCATAAGTTCTTCGCCTTTAGAGGTCAGCTGTAGTAATTGGCTTCGACCATCAAGCGGGTTATCTGTCTTCAAGATTAGCTCAGCCGCCAAAAGGTCATTTAAGGCACGAGTGATTTGCGCTTTGTCTCGCTGCATATGTTTAGAGATAGATAGCGCAGTGCTATTGGGGTTATAACAAACACCTTTTAAGGTTCTAATATTGGTCACGGACAACTCCACACCTTGCTGACGAATACCTTCTAGCAGTAGATTGGTATAGGTATGCATCAATTGATGTAGTGTTTCGCTCAATGAATTGTTAGACATAAAAACTCTTTAATATAGTTGATAGAAGCAACTATATAGAATAAGGTTGATAGTGTCAACTATAAAGTGGTTTTTGAAGGAGTGTGTTTATCTAAACTTGGATAATTTTGAATAAGAGAAGATAGTAGAAGGTAAAGTAAATAGGGGTGTATATTGAACAAGGAGCTTTCGGGTTAAAGGGATTTATGACTAGGAGGCTTTGCAATTGAGAAGATTTGTAATTAACAAACGCTGTGATTAATAATTTCTAGAATTAAAAAGCAGGCACAAAAAAAGCTGAGACATGCTCAGCTTTTTTATTTTTAGCAACTATCTGAAACCTATTAGCTAGGCTCAGTATTTCTCTGAAAATTTAGTCATTTTCAAGGAAAGAGCGCAAGTGTTCAGAACGTGATGGATGACGCAATTTACGCAATGCTTTCGCCTCAATCTGACGAATACGCTCACGCGTTACATCGAACTGTTTACCGACTTCTTCTAGAGTATGATCGGTTGGCATATCGATACCGAAACGCATTTTTAGGACACGCGCTTCACGCTCAGTCAGGTTGCCGAGTACATCACGAGTCGCTTCTTGCAGACCAGCAGCAGTCGCATCATCGACAGGGCTTGAGATCGTACCATCTTCGATAAAATCGCCTAGGTGCGAATCTTCATCATCACCGATCGGAGTTTCCATAGAGATAGGTTCTTTGGCAATCTTCAACACTTTACGGACTTTAACTTCGTCCATCTCTAAGCGTTCGCCTAATTCCTCAGGTGTTGGCTCGCGCCCCATTTCTTGTAGCAATTGACGTGAGACACGGTTGATTTTGTTGATGGTCTCAATCATATGCACAGGAATACGAATGGTGCGCGCTTGGTCAGCAATAGAGCGGGTAATCGCCTGACGAATCCACCATGTGGCATAGGTCGAGAACTTATAACCACGGCGATATTCAAACTTATCAACGGCTTTCATCAGACCGATGTTACCTTCTTGGATAAGATCCAAGAACTGTAGACCACGATTGGTATATTTTTTGGCGATAGAGATAACCAGACGTAGGTTAGCTTCAACCATTTCTTTTTTCGCGCGGCGAGCTTTTGCTTCACCAACAGCCATGCGACGTGCCACATCTTTCATGTCGTGGATTTTCATATCGAGCTGCTGCTCATAATCACGGATACGACGTTGTAATAAAATAACGTCATCAGTGACTTTTTCTAGCGTACCAGCAAATGCAGGCTTACCTTTGATACGTTCAATCAACCAATCAACGTTGGTTTCATTGCTAGGGAAGGTCTTACGGAACTCTTCACGCGGCATACGACCACGGCGAATCACCAAACGCATGATCTGACGCTCTTGCTTACGCACGTCGTCATAGACGTCATGCATGATAGCCATGACTTGGTCTGACAAGCGATTGTTTAGCTTTAACATCATAAAGCGTTCAGCAAGTAGGGCATATGCTGTATCAGCCTGTACACTACCACGGCCATAATCAAGCAATGCTTGCTTAGCTTTGATAAATAGATGCTCGATCTCTTCTAGGCGTAAACGAACTTCTTCTGGATCAAGACCGCTGGTTTCTTCTTCAGCTTCGTCTTCAACGTCATCTTCATCTTCGTCGTCATTATCAAGCGCGGCTGCTTTCGCATTGACCTTAGCTTTGATAACCGGTGGGTTTTCTTTTTCTTCTTTGATGCGTTCACGCTCTTCTTTCGCCGCTTCCTTTGCTTCTTGAGCTGCGATTTTGTCTTCTTCGGTCTCAGGGTCTAAGAAACCAGTGATGACGTCAGATAGCTTTTTTTCGCCGTCTTGGACTTTTTGATACTCGTCAAGGACAAACTGTACGGTACCAGGCCAGTAAGACATGGCATGCTGTACATCACGAATACCTTCTTCGATACGCTTAGCAATGGCAATTTCGCCTTCGCGAGTTAGTAGGTCAACCGTACCCATCTCACGCATATACATACGGACAGGGTCAGTGGTGCGACCAGGCTCAGTCTCAACAGAGGCGAGTACCGCCGCTGCTTCATCTGCTGCCATGTCATCATCACTTGAATCATCGTTCATCAAGATGTCATCGGCATCAGGAGCTGATTCAAAGATTTTGATACCGACATCGGTCAGCATTTGCACAATGTCTTCGATCTGATCGCTTTCGGTAATAGAGTCGGGCAGCTGGTCATTCACCTCAGCGTAGGTAAGATACCCTTGCTCTTTGCCCATTTGGATTAAGGTGGCCAGTTGAGATGTGGACTTAGAAACTGACTTATCGTTCATAAATACTCGCTTACTTGCATCGGACATTTTTATATTGTGACTCGCTATCGCTCGCTCTTTGCGTTGATCTTATCAATCGATTGATCAAAATATGGCGTAGAGGTTGTCAATAATATCAAAAATGAGTTGATATGAATAAAGGCTCAAAACACTACAATAACAATGCTGAAAAACAGCTAAAAATCAGAAAAGCTAAAAAGACTTCAATATGGTACTTAAAAAAATACAGTACTTAAAAAATAGTATCTAAAAGCTGATACGTAAAATAATACCTAAAATTTGTGCTTAACGATGCATGCTCACAATCATTCACCAAGCAGTGCTGTCAATATACAGCGACACAGTTTAACACAGACCACAGTCGTCAAGCACGAGCTAGTGATAGCTACCGACCATTTTTTACTGATTATTTGCCATCAGCTAAATGATTTAGAAGCGACTCATGCTACTGGGCATAATCATTAGTAGTGGGGGCAGCTGCTAGACTTTTAAAGGGTCAACATTTGAAATTAAACATTAAGACTGCACCGTGACCATCTGGGCCGATTGCTCTGCCTGCTGTGCGCGTAGCCAATCATTCAACAATTGGGTTTGTTTACGGACGATCGCAAGCTTAATATGATCTGGGTTCTGTATCAGCTCTTGTATTTTTTTCTTCATGTTGCGCTCAAGCAGCTGGCTGACTAGCTCTTCGATTAGGCCATCAATCCCCAAGATATTGCGCGCAGTTAGCGCTTTGTAGAAGCCGCCCCAATTACGGCTGAGCATGTCTTGGGTCGCAGGTTTTACGTTCGATAAGATAAAATGCGCCGCTGCATTGACGTCTTTTGGTAGGTAATTAAGACAGCGCTTGATCGTGCTTACGATGTCTAGCAGAGCAGCATCTTGCAAGTCTTCCCACGCAAGAGGACGCAGGGTATCAGGTGATGCTTTTTGTTTGATATGAGCAGGTAGGTGTAAGCCATTGATCCCTGACTGTTGCCAAATCGACTCAATAGGGTCGTCGATTAATGCGCGCGGCTGAAACAAAAAGCAAAGCTGCAATTGCTGACTGATGGTCATATCACCATCAAAATCTAGCAGCGCATCTTTGGCTTCGACATTCTGACTGCGCCTGCCGCCAAGCTTTTGATAAACGTCATTGTTGAGCAAATAGCGAAAGCTACTGCCTTTGGGTAAGGCGGTCGTCAACGAGCGTACTTGAGACATGAGCTTGGCTTTGCCCTCAGCCAGACTCATGTCATAACGTTCACTCAAGTATGCAAAGATATACTGTGATAGCGGCATGGCATTAGCGATTTGCTCACGCATGGCATCGCTGCCCTGACTCTTAATAAAAGTATCAGGATCATGATTGTTAGGCAGGGTTAAAAACCGCAGTTCTTTGTCATCGGCCAATACAGGCAGCGCAACTTCAAGTGTACGCCAAGCGGCTTTTTGGCCTGCGCTATCTCCATCAAAGCTCAAAGTAAGCGTTGGATTGAGTGTCAGTAGACGTGATATTTGGCTTTCATTAATCGCTGTACCCATCGAGGCGATTGCCCCATAGATACCCGCTTGATAAAGAGCGATCACATCCATATAGCCTTCGACCACCAGCCAGCTGTCTGCGCGCTGCTGACGTGATTCATAATAGCCGTATAGTACATGCTGCTTATGAAAGACGGGCGAGTCTGAGGAGTTGATATATTTAGGCTTTACTTCGTCATCGAGCGCCCGACCGCCAAAACCAATAGTGCGGCCTTGGTTATCACGGATTGGGAAGATGACTCGGTCGCGCAATAGATCGTAGTCGCGGCCAGACTCTGACTGACGTACCAATCCTAAAGCTTTTAGACCTTCAATATCCTGTGGAAATTGATGCTCAAGATGCTGCCAACCAAATGGTGCATAGCCAAGACCGAAGGTCTCAAAGATGTCTTCAGTGAGTCCGCGCGATAAAAAGTAGTGCTTGGCATGAGGATGTGTGGTCAGATTGTGCTGATAGAACTGTTGGATTTGCTCTAGTAGCTCGTATAGATTGCCATCTTTATCATTGATTTGGTCAATACCATGAGCGTCCTGCATACCAGCGCTAGTATCGGTATCTGTCAGCCATGCTGGCGGATAGCCACTGTCATCTGAATGGTTTGGTGAATATGGCTCTGAGGAATACGAGTCCATCGAATAGGACGCTGAATCATACGCCTCTAACGGTGGAAAATTCTCATAGCCCTGATTGTCATCATAGCCTCGATTGTCATCGTAACTAGGCTGCTCTATGTAGTTTTGGTCGCTTTGGGAGACATTGTTTTGATGATTGTCTTGATAAGTGTCTTGACGATTATTTTGATGGTTGTCTTTATTTGTACCGTCTTGATCTACTTTGTTATGTTCTACAGTTGGGCTAGGCACATTGTGCACAGGCGGCGGTGCAATAGGTTTGGGTGCGCGACGTTGATAACTAACGTTTTGCTGTTCTTCTTTGGGTACTTCAATGCCTGTCTGTTTTGATAGTTCGTTGACCGCTTCAATGAATGTCAGATTCTCATAATCACGCAAAAAACTGATGGCATTGCCACCGACGCTACAGCCAAAGCAGTGATAGATGTTTTTTTGTGGATTGACATAAAAGGAAGGCGATTTTTCACCGTGAAAAGGGCAGCAGCCTTTATATTCACTACCAGCGCGTTTAAGCGTGGTGTGTTTGCCAATGATACTGATCAGGTCAGCTTGGCTATTTAGTTGTTCAAGAATATGGTTAGGAATGCTCATACAAAAAACAGTTTACCATAGGTCGATTATATTGGGGCAGAGGTAATAAGATACTGCTAGAAAAATAAGGCCAACATAATGTTGGCCTTATTATCAATGAATACAGACTGTGTTAGTTAGGCTAAAAGACTTAACGTAATCAATTATTATCCATATCACTCACACTGTCGTCATTTAACGTAGTGCGACGTGTTGGATTGGTATTTAGGGGATCGACGTTGGCTTCTCGTGCAGTCGAGCCAGTACTTGATTGGCTGGTCACGCGCTCAGCTGATGCTTCAGGCAGACCTAAGCCTACGCTAATACCATTACGCGCAGCAGCATTATTGGCGACTGGAGTATTGGCAGGCGTCGTGTTTGTTCCTGCTAGTCTCAACTGGGCTGCATTACGAATCATTTGTGTCTTGGTGGCGCCGTTATACTCGCCAGATGCGACTGATTTATCAGTTGTGTTCGAACGACCAAGCTTGCCAAAGGTAATCTTATTGAGCCAAGTACGGTCACGTTTGGTGCTTAATTTCACACTACCGTTGCTGGTTAGCATCTCTGGGTAGTTGATCTGCAATAGCGTTTTGTACTCATTAGCCAAATCGGTTAGACCAAGTTTTTCATGGCTATAAGCTAATACTGCAAGAGCATCTGGCGTTGACTCACTCAGCGGGTAGTATTGGAATACCCATTTGGCACGGTTAACCGCTGCTACATAAGCTTCACGCTCGATATACCAATTGGCTGCGCTCATTTCGCTCTCAGCAAACTGATTGTAAATGAACGTCATACGCTGAGCGGCATCTGGTGCATACGGGCTGTTTGGATATTTATTGATAAGCTCTTGGAAATTGGCAAAGGCAATACGCAAATACGCGGTATCACGCTCAGCTTGGTTCAGTTTAAAGAGCTTTAGGCTCTCAGATGAACCTTCCATATTGGCAACGCCGCGCACATAGTAGGCGTAGCTGACTTGTGGGTTAGACGGGTAGAGACGGATAAACTGCTCAGCACTTGCTGCCGCCATTTCATACTTGTCGCCTTCGTATTGTGCATACATCATATCAAGCAAAGCTTGCTCAGCGTACTGTCCGGTTGGGTAGAATGTGCGCAGATTGGTCAGCTCTTCGATACCTTGGATATAGTGACCTTTGTCAATCTGATTGACGGCCTCGTTATAATATCCTTGCTCTGATTTTTCAGCTGTTTCTACTGCCTCACCATCTTTGGCGCCAGTTAGATTTTTGAAAGTCTGGCAACCCACTAGGTTGACGCTAAGCGCCAGTAGGGTTATTGAGGACAGTTTGATAAACGTATTGCCAACAGCTTGCATACTTCTTCTCCGACACAAGACGCATAATAGCAGCGGCGCTATCATGCTATATAAAAGGTTAGTGATAAAAAACGACGCTAAGTAGTCAGCGATCCACCAGCAAAAATTTTTTATCGAATGCAGTTTTTGTTATGACGTATTGTACTGATAGATTGGGTTCGATACATAGCGCTTGTATAGTAAGCCAGTTATAGACCACATGTATTTAACCACCACATGCATTGAACCGTAGTCAAACGGTTTAAATGACAAACACGGTCAACAAAGCCCAATGCTATTTTTATACTGTATCTAAATACGGCATTCGCATACAGTGCCATAGCATACAGCAAAACATGGCTATACTTTATAGAATAACATTTGCTACGTCTATTTTTTCGCCATCTATATTGTATAGGCAGTTTAACATGAGCGGCTGTTACGAGCGATATCGAATGTCGCTAGCATGAGTAAATATACAGTAAATTACAGCAATGTCATGTTCTAGAGAGTTAAGCGAGGCATCTTACAGCCCAAAGGTATGCTCAAAAATTAACAGATAGCATGTAGCTTCTATAGGGCTTATGCCTGCAACATGTTACACTAGAGCGGTATTGTCTTCGCTTTTTTGTACCTTGAAGGTGGTTATCTGCCATTTATAGGCAAAGACCATAATAAAAAAACGACAATTTTTTATACTGCTATTTATAATACTATCTTCGAAGTCACCTCACAAAACACTGTCAGGGACTTCGCCATGTATCAATGTATCAATCCGCTATGAATAATGATGCCATGACTACCAATTTATCACCGAATCAATCGCTAGATACTGATTCATCAGCACAAGAGTCACCAATGCCAAATGATGTTTTGAACAATAATGAGCTATCTGATAATCAAACAATTACAAATGAGCAAGTGCATGATGATGCGCTTGATAATGAAGAGTTGCTCATCGATGATGGTAATGATCTGAACGATAGCGACATTGATGATAATGATATTGATGACAGCGACATGGATGGCGACGACGATGAAGCCCCAGTAGCGGGTCAAGCTGTACCAGTGATTGTAGACATGACGCATGTGGTCACAGAAGATCAAGCTGGCCTGCGTATTGATAAGGTCGCCTCACAAGCGTTTTCAGACTTTTCGCGTGTGCAACTCCAGAACTGGATTACTGACGGCAGTCTGCTCTATAACGGCAGTGTTCAAAAACCGAAAGTCCGTGTCAAAGCAGATGATGTATTGCATCTATCAACGACGTTACAGCAGCATGGTGAAGACCAACCAGAAAACATAGATATCGATGTTGTCTATGAAGATGATGACGTATTGGTAATCAATAAACCTGTCGGTATGGTGGTTCATCCAGGCGCGGGTAACCAAAACGGCACTTTGGTCAATGCATTGCTATATCATTATCCTCAGCAGCATCATTTACCGCGTGCAGGTCTCGTGCATCGTATTGATAAAGACACCTCTGGATTGCTACTGATTGGCAAAACCAAACCTGCACAGATGGCACTAATGGAGCAGCTAAAAGACAAGTCTGTTTATCGTCACTATAAGTGTGTGGTGGCAGGGGACCAAGCAAGTTTATCTCGTCATCGTCGTATCGATGCACCGATTGGTCGACATCGCAATCAGCGTACTAAAATGACGGTGATGACTGCTGGTCGCGAAGCAGTAACGCATCTGCTAAATGTCACACCATTGAACGAAAACTACTGTCTGCTAGATGTTGGACTTGAGACTGGACGTACGCATCAAATTCGTGTGCATCTAAGTCACATTACTTATCCACTAGTCGGTGACCGTGTCTATGGTGGCCGTCGTCAGTTGCGTTCTGGATTGACAGAAGCCCAGCGCCAAGCTATCAATAATTTCCCGCGCCAAGCATTGCATGCCTATACGCTAGGGTTTGTGCATCCGACGACAGGTGAGGACATTGAGGTGACGACGCCGCTACCTGAAGATATGCAAAAACTGATGGCCGTACTCAGCGACGGTTATTATGAAGAGTAAACGCTAATGTTTACTAGATGAGAGGTGAGAGCGAGAAGCCATGACGAACACGTTCCCGATGACAATGATTGCGCAAATTGATAATGTGGCCGTTTTTCAGACGGCTGCTTTTGTGCATGATGATATGGATGATTCTGCTGCTAAAAACCAGCGTACAGGGTATGAGGGTCAGTCAAATTACGGCGAGCTAAATCTAGGTCTGCATGTCAATGATAATGCACTACAAGTATTAGATAACCGCATGAGTCTATTGGCTGCTATCAATGAGCAACTGACAGATAAGTCTGCACAAAATGAGCAGCATGAGGCTATTAATCGCTTGCATTGGGTCAGTCAGGTTCATGGTAAACATATTCATGATGTCGATGCTACTACACTGAATATGGCGCCACTGTCTGCTGATGCGATGGTCAGTCAACAAAATGGTCGCGGTCTGGCAATCATGACGGCAGATTGTGTGCCTATCGTGTTATATCAACCTACCAGTGGCAAAATCGCAGCGATTCATGCAGGCTGGCAAGGATTGGCCTGCGGTGTGATACAAGAAACTGTTAATCGCTTTACCGATTCAGGCCCTATACAAGCTTGGATAGGCGTTTGTATCAGTCAGGAAAACTATGAAGTAAATACAGACGTTCGCGATAAACTATTATCTGGGTGTATAGCTAACCAGACGTTATCACAGGCACATATCGATAACTTTGTGTCGCTATTTTCTATATCGTCTTATGATGACAAGATAAAGTTGGATTTACCGAAGCTTGCTGCCATGCAGTTAGAAGCTGCTGGTGCTACAGTCATGAATGACTTACCTGTTGACTGTAGTTACGCTGATACTCACTATTACTCGTATCGCCGTCAGACTCATATGCAGCAACCTGCAACGGGTCGGATGGCACTGGTCATCGTTCGTCGTTAGCAGCTTTATAGTCAGCGAACTACTAAACCGCTACGGTGTTACCCTCCCTAGATGTACTATATGTACAATCTACGGTCGGCTGCCTTGTAGCTGTTTTAGATTTCTTTGACTATATAATAATGAATAGTAGAAACAAAGTGATAAACAATAAAAAAACAGCAGATTATTCTGCTGTTTTTTATTTGAATGCTACATTTGTATTAATACAAGGTCTGTATTGGTACAAAATCTGTATTAACAAACAGAGTCGCTAGATTTTGGTACTGATAAGCCAAATAGAGGACGTAAATACAGTGCCAAGAACGTACCTGCCATTGCCAGTATGCCCCAGATATAACCATGTAAGCTAAAAGAAGCGATACCACCGAAGTAAGCGCCGATATTACAACCGAACGCGAGACGTGCACCGTACCCCATCATCAATCCGCCAATGACCGATGCTGCAAAGTTACCTGCAGTAATCTTAGTAAACTTGAACAAGCCACCCGCAGCAGAGGCGATAAACGCGCCAATGATAATGCCGATATTTAATACAGTGGTCGAATCTGCAAATATAGAAGCCTCAAGCGCTGCTGCATTAGCGCCTTGCCAATAGCCCCAGCTAGCCACATCCATGCCAAAGCCACTTGCAATTTTAGAGCCCCACAATGTAAATGCTGACGTAATGCCCCACGGTTGACCACGTGTAAGTAATGTCAGACCGTTAAGTAAAGCCAGAACGATTGCGGCAGCAAAAAGCGGCCAAGAACCACGAAAGATTCGTTTCCAACCAGACTCAGAAGGTACGGGCGCCATCTTTGGTGCGTTTCTTTTTTTCTCAACGACTAATGTTACCCATGCGATAATGCCGAATATGGCTAGCGACACCAGCCATGCCCCTGTATAGCCAAGACCTGTAGAGGTTGCTAAAGAGAAAGGTGCATAAGCGGGCATCTCTTCTGTCCAGAATGGCAAATGATAAGCACCAATCGTGGCGCCCACTATGAAGAAAATAAAGGTGATGAACATAACAGAGCGTCCACCGCCTACCGCATAGAGCGTACCAGAGGCACAGCCGCCACCAAGCTGCATGCCGATACCAAATACAAATGCGCCTACGACTAGACTGACCCCTAATGGCGCGACATAACCTGCGACAGGACCGCCAAATAGCGTCGTGCCATAAGCAAGGATTGGCGCAAATAGTGTAACAGCAACTGCCAACATTAGCATGTGTGAGCGCATCGCTTGACCGTTACCTACTGCCATCATACGTCTAAAAGCAGAGGTAAAGCCAAAGCGGGCATGAAAAAGGGTATAGCCTAACAAAAGACCTATCCCAAGTAGCAATGATTGAGAGATATGTTGAGTGGCTAATAGATACGCAAGCATCATCAATCCTACGATGCCACCTCCCATAATTAAGGATTTTTGCGGTGCATTTAGGGCCAGATCATCTCTGACGATAGGATCTTTTGTGTCGTTTACAGGTTGAACGAGAGTAGTCAAGGTAATAGCTTCCTTATCCGATGATGTTATCAGATATCATTTTTATAAGAATTTATATGAGTATAGTTGCGCAGGTTTGCAGAATTGGAAACTGTACGGCTGTTAATTCGATTGATTTGGTTTAGCAGTAAGAAGCGCTACATCATAATCCTATTGTCATTAATGTAAATACGAAGTGGTTAGAAAAAGTAGAATTAGTATATGATGATATGGAATAAATAAACCGCTGTGTATATGACCTTATATCAATAGTTATCTATAGTGCTGATAATTATAGGTTTATTAGGTATCAGGAATTTGTTTGTGTCACATTATCAGTTAACGCGACTGACCCATTTATACAAAATATATTAAAAATATATGTACTCTGATTAGTCGGACTTTAATAAATAACTTAAAAACAAAAATACGTCTGATACAATGGGCTTGAATTCAATGAAGTTCATCGCATATATACCGGTATGTATATGCTGCCGTATAGAGACTATGTAATTAAAGACTGTGCAGTTAAAACAGTGTAATTAAAGACTATGCGATTGCTCTATCATTATTGATATTTCTGCCAGTTAAATTGACTCAAAGAAGCATTGCTTGATTCTGTTATATCGCCTGATAGTTCGAAAGTTTGAGCTATCGATAAGTACTTATCAGTGAAAGTGAAGTCACTAGCTATCGACTGTGGCTAAGTATCCAATATTTTATAAGTTTTACTATTCAACCAATTATTTATTATTAGAGTACGTATGAATACACCTGCTAAATCGTCTAACACCTCTACATCTACTGATAACACGCCTAATGTCTCAATCGCTGTTATCTTCCATAGTAATTATGGTCATACCAAGCGTGTCGCTGAGGCTATAGTACAAGGTGCGCATCAGCAATTGCCAGAAGCGCAAGCCAAGGCTGTCGATGTGTATGATGTTGATTGGGACTACTTAGATCAGGCAGATTTGCTGGTTTTTGGTAGTGCGGTGTATATGGGCAGTGTGACGGCTGAGTTTAAGACCTTTATGGATGAGACATCCAAGCGTTGGTATCATCGTAAATGGGAAGGTAAATGGGCAGCAGCGTTTGCCAATTCGGGCGGCCTGAGCGGTGATAAACTTGCTGTATTGCAGCAGATTTCTCTATATGCGATGCAACATGGTATGAATTGGATTGGTCTGCCATTGATGCCGACAGGTCATGAGGCTCACGACTTAAACCGTCTGTCTAGCTTTTTGGGTTTGATGACTCAGTCGCTTGATGGCCCACCTGAAGAGACACCAGGTTCGGGCGATATTGATACTGCTATTTGGTTTGGTGATCATCTAGCCAAAACGATTATTAAGCATCAACCAGCTGATGCTAAGCTATAAAAGCAGCTAGAACCGACAGAGCAATCGAACAAAAAAGCAGACATTATTGATGTCTGCTTTTTTTGTGCCAGTTTTTATTGAACGATAAGTGCTATTAAGCGCTAGGCTTTTATTGAGCAACAAGCTTAGTAGGGGCAGGCTTCACGGGGATAGGACTGTCAACGAATTGAAACGATTGACAACCTCCTAACAGCATCGTTGCTATTAGCAAATAGGTAAAGGCAAATGACTTCATAGTAATATCTCAAAAACGATTTTAGCCCAACGATATGTCACGATTACTTATCATTAGAAGTCACAACAGTGAAGAGTCAGGCTTATTTGCAGACATTATATATAAAAATCAGATGGTCATAGTAGTTTAAAGGCGATATATGTATTTGGTACTGGTTTTACGCAAGCTATCTCGCTGTTTATAGTACGGCTTATCTAACGCTTCGTTTGATTTGTCATGTTTAAAATTAAAAATATCTATAAAAACAGCGTCTGGTGTTGAGTTGCTGAGCAGTGAATAAAATCTACAAAACGTATAGGTATTTACTTAGATTTAAGTTATCTCCCAATTATTTGCCAACTGTTTGATAGTATCTATAGGCATTTTAACGGGTTGTGTTATAAATAAGAATAGTGATAATATGTTGAAAGCTGACCAAATAGTCAAGTATCCTATAGTACGAGTTTACTAACAAATTTGTTCGATGAATGCTGATATTTGCAACCAGCTTACCTGATATTAAAAAGCGCGATGTCCTGATTTTTTTATCTCTTAAGAATGTATCAGCGAATAAAACAGAATAACCGTACTTGAGCGGTTGCAGCATGATGTAAACCAAATGCTTACGTTCAGCATTTAAGCCGTCAAATTCCTTAAGCCCTATGCTTATCTTCATTATTTTATTTTAGCCGAGTCTTGCTATGATTAGTTTTTACTTAAATGGGAAACGCCATGAGCTAACCCAGCTTAACCCTAATACGACGGTGCTTGAGTATCTACGATTGCATGAAGGCCAGACAGATACGAAGGAAGGCTGTGGTAGTGGTGATTGCGGAGCTTGTACGGTTATGGTTCAGCGCCTACCTAACGCTAGCCAGCAAGCGCTTAATGATGGAAATGGCGACGAAAAAAATGCTACGCCACCGTTCTATACGATCAACTCCTGCATTACGCTAGTGTCGCTGATGGATGGTCATCATCTGATGACGGCTTCTTATTTGGCTGACAATCCAGAACATCATCCAGAACGTGCTTTGCTGCATCCAGCACAGCAAGCTATGGTTGAATGTCACGGATCACAGTGCGGTTTTTGTACGCCTGGGTTTGTAATGTCGCTTGCTTGCGTTTACGAAAACAATCGTATGCAGACAAGTCAAGAAGCAGCAAGTCAAAACGATGTCAAAAAACTAAGCTATGATGAAGTGGTTGCATCAATCTCTGGCAACCTATGTCGCTGCACAGGCTACAGGCCAATTATCGAAGCTGGTCTACTGATGAGCGATATCGGTCAGCAGAGAGAAGCAGAGCAGTCAGCAGTAAAAGACCTGACTATCAGTCTAGCGACAGATGCGATGAGCAGTACAAAGACATCAGCAGTCTCTACAAATGTGCCAGCTGAACAAAAAAATCAAGAACCACATGGTATTGCCCCTGCAATCAGTGATGCTGGGCGACAGTTATATATGCCCAAGTCACTAGATGAGCTTAATCAGGTATTAGCTGCCAATCCACAAGCTACGATTTGGGCAGGCGGTACGGATTTGGGATTGAGTGTAACCCAACATTTGGTTGATCACGAGGTGATTATCCAACTTTCAGGTGTTGAGGCACTAAAGTCATGGTCATTACTTGACGCAAAGTCTGACTCAAGCAATGAAAGGTCAGATAACGAGCAAGCTTCTAGCCAATCACTAGTACTGGGTGCTGGCATGAGCTATCAGCAAATGTTGCCTGTGCTTGCGCAATACTTTCCAAGCTTTGCGCAAGTATTTGAGCGCATTGCTTCTCCGCAAATTCGTAATATGGGTACCATCGGCGGCAATATAGCCAACGCGTCGCCGATTGGTGATTTACCACCGATTTTATTGGCGTTAGATGCGTCAATTCATCTGCGTCATTGCGCGCCTAATTCTAAAGAGTCAGGTAACGATTTAGATAATAGCAATTCGGTTTATACGGATGAGATTATACCTTTATCAGAATTTTTCTTAGATTATAAAAAGACCAAACTGCAAGCAGGCAGTTACGTAGTCGCTATCCATATTCCTCTGATGCATGACAATCAGCACTTATTTATTCATAAAATTAGCAAACGTTATGAGGATGATATTTCTGCTTGTTTACTAGCGGCGCGAATCGATGTATCAACAGATGGCATGACGATAGAGAATGCAAAGCTTGGGCTTGGTGGCATGGCTGCCATACCGTTATTAGCTACAACTTGTCAGCAAGCGCTCGTTGGGCAAGCGGCTGAAGTTGCGAGTTTTGAGCAAGCAGCACAAGTCTTGTCTGCAGACGTTACGCCTATGACCGATGTCAGAGCCAGCCGTGAATATCGCTCACATGTGGTACAGCGTCTACTGGTGAAGTGCGGTAAGCAATTGGTAGCAGGTAGACAGACTGAGACTGCTTAATTAGCAGAGTTGTAAATTGCTAATACCGCCTTATCGTTATATTTGCCAAGAATAAAAGAGCATTAATAAAAGCGTCCTAATAAAAGAGATCCGCCATGAGCCATCATTCGTCTTTATTTGACAGTTATAGTATCCGCCGCGTGCGTCCGCCAAAAAACAAAATTGGTACCTCGGCTAAGCATGATAGTGCGATTAGCCATGTCATGGGGACGGCGACTTATGTGGATGATATTGCAAAACCGCAAGGCACGCTACATCTGGCAGTAGGTAAAAGTAGCCACGCTCACGCACGTGTATTGAGTATGGACTTGAGCGCTGTTAGAGATGCGGATGGGGTGGTAGATGTCTTAAGTTTTAAAGATTTGCCTGCGCAGACGGATATCGGTGCGGTGTTCGACGGTGAGCCACTGATGGTGGATGACATCACAGAGTATGTGGGTCAGACGTTATTCGTGGTGGTGGCGACCAGCCATCGCGCTGCCAAAAAAGCGGCTACCAAGGCAGTGGTGGAGTATGAGCCATTGCCAGCGGTACTTAGTATTGATAAAGCGTTAGAGCAAGAGTTATTTGTGCGTCCGAGTCATTTTATGAAGCGTGGTGACGCGGCGACTGCACTTGAGAATTCACCGATTCGCATTGAAGGTCATATTCATATGCGCGGGCAAGAACACTTTTATCTCGAAGGCCAAGTGTCTTATGTCGTGCCTTGTGACGATGGCGGGCTAGAAGTGTATACGTCGTCACAGCATCCAAGCGAAGTACAGCAGCTGGTCGCCGAAGTGACAGATCTGCCATTTCATGCGGTAAACACAGTCGTGCGCCGTATGGGTGGCGGGTTTGGTGGTAAAGAAACGCAAGCCGCTGCATGGGCATGTCTGTGCGGTATTATAGCCAAACGTCATAACGTTCCTGTCAGTATGCGTCTAGATCGTCAAGATGACATGGTGGTGACGGGTAAGCGTCATGAGTTTGCTAATCGTTACGAAGTTGGTTTAGACGAGTCTGGGCGTATATTAGGCGTTGATATGCAACTGGCTGGCTTGTGTGGTTACGCGCCAGATTTGTCTGATGCTATTGTCGATAGAGCGATGTTCCATTGTGATAATGCCTACTATTACCCAGCTGCTCATGTTGCGGGGCATCGCTGCAAAACGCATACTGTATCCAATACTGCCTATCGAGGGTTTGGTGGTCCGCAAGGCCTGATGACTGCTGAATATATGATGGATCATATTGCGTATACCTTGGGGCAAGACCCGCTAAAAGTGCGCTTGGCAAACTTGTATCAAGATGGTCAAAGCACTCATTACGGTCAGACCATTGAGCATTTCGATTTGGCGACAATCATGACCAAGTTGGCAGATGATTGCGATTATGACAACCGCCGTCAACAAATTCTAGAAGCCAATCAAAAAGCTGCCGCTGAAGGCAGTGATAAACGTTTGGGTCTTGCTTTAACGCCAGTAAAATTCGGTATTTCATTTACGGTGCAAACGCTTAATCAGGCAGGCGCATTGGTACACATTTATACCGATGGCAGTATCCACCTCAATCATGGCGGTACGGAGATGGGGCAGGGTTTATATATAAAAATTGCCCAGATTGTCGCCAATGAGTTCGATGTTGATCTGGAAACGGTCAAAGTATCCGCAACCCGTACGGATAAAGTGCCTAACACTTCACCAACCGCCGCGTCATCAGGGACAGATATTAATGGTAAAGCGGCTCAAAACGCTTGTTTAAGCATTAAAGCTCGCATACTGGAATTTGCTGCTGAGCATTTCGAAGTAGCGCAAGAAGACATACGCTTTGAAAAGAACCATGTCTATATCGGCGATAAAGAAACGCTGACCTTTGCTGAGATGATTCAGCTGTCGTACCAGAACCGTATCAGTCTGTCGTCTACTGGCTACTACAAAACACCGAAGATATTTTATGATCGCTCCAAAGCATGGGGTCGTCCGTTCTTCTACTTTGCCTTGGGCGCTGCCTGTGCTGAGGTTGAGATTGATACCTTGACAGGTGAGTACAAAGTGTTGCGCTGTGATGTGCTACACGACGCAGGACAGTCGATTAACCCTGCCATTGATATTGGCCAGATTGAAGGTGGCTTTGTGCAAGGTATGGGTTGGCTCACGGCAGAAGAGTTGATCTGGAATGACAAAGGTAAGCTCGCATCTGATAGTCCTGCTAATTATAAAATTCCAACGGCCCATGACTTACCTAAGCAGTGGAATGTCAAACTGTACGATCGCAAAAACGAAGAACAAACTATTTATAACTCTAAAGCCGTTGGTGAGCCGCCATTTATGTTGGCAGCCAGCGTGTGGTGTGCACTCAATAATGCAGTCGCAAGCCTTGGTGAATATAAGAAGAATCC
Source organism: Psychrobacter sp. BI730 (assembly GCF_013414195.1). Classification (GTDB taxonomy): domain Bacteria; phylum Pseudomonadota; class Gammaproteobacteria; order Pseudomonadales; family Moraxellaceae; genus Psychrobacter. The sequence continues at coordinate 166,917 of NZ_JAATTV010000001.1, read as the reverse complement.
AGAGCTGACCATGCCTGCGACGCCAGAAGCGGTATTAAAAGCAGTGATGCGCATGCAAGGTACGCTATGGGATTTAACAACTGAAGCAGATACAGATACGGTTGATAGTTTAGTAAAAGGCGCAGAAGAAAATAGCGACCTTTACAACGATAAGGTAATGCTGCAAGACGTACGTCATGCTAAAGACATCGATCCATTGGAGGTGGCAGCCAAACAAACTGATGACCAGCCTAATGCGATAGAGCATCCAAATGTAGCAGGGGCAAGAGGTCCTGTGCACAGTGAATGAGTCGTTAGCACCGCCAGTCGTCTGGTATGAAGGTCTAGCGCGATATCAGCAGCGAGGTATTGCTCACGTGCTGGCGACGGTCGTAGCTGTGAATGGATCTGCTCCTCGAGCGCTACAGGCAAAGATGATCGTCACGCAAGATGGCATCGTAGACACATTGGGTGGCGGCGGCCTAGAGCACGACGTTATCAATACGGCACGGCAACTACTGAACGGTGAAATGGCAGCCACAGTATCAAAAGAAGTCAAACCAAAAGTTTCTGAAACTAATGATGACAGTGCGCCAACCCCTTCTAAAGCAGTGCGCCGTGATGCTGTCTATACCAAGCATTATCCATTGGGTGCAAAGTTGGCGCAGTGTTGCGGCGGTAGCGTCACCGTTATGTTCGAATGCTTTAACGTGACACCGCCGATGTCAGTACTAGTGTTTGGGGCAGGGCATGTGGCATCATCGCTAATGACCATCCTATCTGAGCTACCTTGTCAGGTAGATTGGGTAGACAGTCGCCCAGAGATGTTTAAGCGTTACTTAGTTGATGAATCTACTACTAATCAATCCACACTTTATAACTTACCAGCGCATATCCGTCCGCATATCGATGATGAGCCTGTAGATTTTGTACGCCCATTTATCGAACAGGGTGGTCAGCGTTTTATTCTGGTTATGACTCATGATCATAGTGTTGATTTTGAGTTAGTACGGGCGGCATTAGATACTATTTCTGACATGAGTGCATCACGTGATAAATGCTCAGATACTTTGACACCTTACATAGGTTGCATTGCCTCGGCAACCAAAGCCAAGCGTTTTAGAGATCGTTTGATGCAGCGTGGCTACAGTGCGCAACTGGTCAATCAGTTGGTCATGCCAATTGGATTGCAAATTGGCGGAAAAGAGCCGATGGCGGTGGCGATTTCTATCGTGGCACAGCTCCTACAGAAGTATCATCAGGCTACTCCTTGAACGGCTCACTTCATATAAATTTTATACTTTTTATCAAATTATTAAAGCGCTCAGTACTATTTATCAAAACGCTCAGGACTACTAAGCCATTGTGAGATCTACGAATGACCCTACATATCTATCAAGCTCGACTGCTACACTATTTGACCGAAAGCGATCGTCCTGAGCGTACAACCTCTGATTATTCACAGACATTAGCTGTGGAACGAGACATTACGTTGCTACCAGTGATTGAAGGTGTACAGGTTTATCCTGAATATATCGCTGATGGTGCGCTTGTCGTAGATGGTGTGACAGGGTGCATTGTAGAGTATGGGCATAACGAGACAATATTAACGAAATATGTTAATACCACTGAGCAAGCAGGACAGTTAGTAGTCAAAGTACATGATTATCGTGACAAACTTATCATGCCAGGCTTTATCGATACTCATGTGCATTATCCGCAAATAGATATGATTGCTGCTTATGGTGAGCAATTACTTGACTGGCTTAACAATTATACTTTCGTCACTGAGGCCAATTTTGGCGATCCAAAAGTAGCGCATGATACGGCGCAGTTCTTTTTAAATCAGTTGCTAGCCAATGGCACAACGAGCGCCATGGTATTTTCTACCAGTCACCCTGAATCAGTGAATGCATTTTTTACGGAAAGTCACAAGCTTAACACCCGCATGATCACGGGTAATGTCTTGATGGATCAAAATGCGCCTGATAATTTGTGTGTACCTGCTGAGCAGGGCATTCGAGATACCCAAAACATCATTGATAATTGGCATGAGCGCGGCCGCCAACATGTGGCGATTACCCCGCGCTTTGCTATTACTTCGACACCCAAGCAACTACAAATGGCAGGTGAGCTGTATGCCAGTTACGAGAGTGTTTATCTGCAGACGCATCTAGCAGAAAATCATGATGAGATAGCCTTTGTGAAACAACTGTATCCCACTCATAAAGGCTATCTCGATGTCTATGATGATATGGGATTACTGGGTCGACGCACTACCTTGGCACATGGTATTCACCTTGAAATATCTGAGTATGAGCGTCTGCGTGCGACTGGTACGCAGATATCACACTGTCCGACGTCCAATCTGTTTTTGGGTAGTGGACTATTTAATTTACCCAAAACGTTAAGTTATACCGGTGTCAGTATCGCCACTGACGTTGGAGCAGGGACGAGTCTGTCGATGCTGACGACTTTGTCAGAAGCGTATAAAATCCAACAACTACAAAGCAATCAGCTATCCGCTCATCAAGGGCTGTACCAAATTACGTTGGGTAATGCCCAGTCACTATTATTGGACAATAAAATCGGTAACTTTATGCCAAATAAAGAAGCGGATTTTGTGATCATCGATATGGGTGCAACGGAATTGCTTGAGCGACGTATGGCGCAGACCAAAACACTGGAAGAGCAGTTGTTTGTACTAATGATGCTAGGCGATGATAGAGTAATTGATCAGACAGTCGTCGCAGGCGTGAGTCGCTATCGTAAATCTACTGCTTAATAAATTAGCGAAAAATATGAATAACGAAAAAGCCCTGTTTATGTTAAACATAAACAGGGCTTTTATCAGATTGATTTGTGCTTAATGACAGCTTAGTTGCGTTCATCTTTTAACTCAATAGACACATGCCACTCCGTGATATCAATCTCATGACAGTTATTACCCTCGCCATTGATACGATCAATAACTAAGAAATCACTGTCACGCCCAAGCGCGAGTAGAGGGTGATGCCAGACATTAGCATCGTACTGTACACCTTGATGAGATTTTGCATAAAACACTGCTAGGTCATCAGGCGACTGCGGCGGCACACCAGCTTTAGCAACTACGACGATATAGTCTTGGCCTTCCATAGATACAAATGCTTGTGTCCCAAGCGGATGATATTCCATGACCGAAAGGGCAATCGGATTCTCACGCTTTTTGGCTCGAAAGATACTCATGCCAACTGCACCACCGTCTAGTTTACTTTCGGCAAGTGCATGATGACGAACCGCATAGCTATTATTGATCTCATAAGTATTATCAGCGGTTTGCTCATTATCACTATAGCGCTCGATGACCGAGCCATAGGGGGCAAAGTTTGCCTTGGTCAAAGGCTTAGCCGTTAGTGTGACATTCATTATTCAGCCTCTTTGCTATCAATATCAATATCAATATCAGTACCATTGTCAGTATTAGCCTCAGCAATTTTGCCATACACGCGTACACGGCTGATACCACCATCTGGGAAGATATTGACCCGAATATGGGTGATAGGCTGGTCTATCTCAAGCTTATCTTTACTAAAAGTATGAACGTCGTCAGCATTGGTTTTTTGCGGCTCAAGCAGGGTTTCCCAAAACATACTCTGAGTCACTAAAGTTTGCTCTGGTGTATTTGGTGAGTAGACGGCTTGGATCGATACTTTATCAGGATAGTTGCCTTTAAAGTGGGCAGTATCTATCTCGATGGAATCAACGATACCTGCTTGACCTAACGCGATGATGCACCAGTCATTACCTGGCTCACGGCGACGGCGGGTCTCCCAACCATCACCCATATTAGGCGCTTTAGTTGGTAGTAGTAAATTACTAGCAGCACCAAAATGTGCATCGTTACTAGCAATCGCACGACCACCGTTTAACGCGCCAGCCAAGTCAAGCGTCTCGCCTTGTATGTTTAGGCTGGCATCAAGTTGGATATCACCATAGACACGTATTCGGGCAACGCCGCCATCTGGATAGATGTTTAAACGAATATGGGTCACCGTTGGCTCATGATCAATCTCGATAAGCTTATGATTGTGACCTTGCAACGGGGTCATACCCACTAGCGCCTGCCAATTTTTGTTGTCCCAATCTTCTTTGCTTAGACTGGTAAGTTCAGTTTCATCTTGCTGCAGTAGCTCTGGCGCGTACAAGGCATCGACACTGGCGGAAGATGGGAAATTACCTGTAAAGTGACTGGTATCAATATCGAGACCAGTCACTTTGGTTGGGCGTGCCAGTTGAATCACTAAATAGTCGTAACCCAAGTGGCGTTTACGACGTGTTTCCCAGCCGTCCATCCATTTACCATTGTCATCGAATTTGCCTACGATAAAGATAGGCGCATCAGGATTTAAGATCCGGCTTTTATCTGCAAAGAAATCATCGGTGGCGAATAGTGATTTTGCACCCAAGCGACTGTCAGCGACGTTTGATTTTTTGGTAAATGCTGGCAGGGTATCAGGTAGATTATTTGCGGAGATAATTTGTCCAACTTCTGAAGTGTGTTGACTCACAATGATTCCTTTTTTAATAATGGTGTTTATTAATAACGTATGGCTTATTTTATATATTAATCTATGCCAATTCGCACTCGCTCAGCTAAGCAGAACGAGTACTAGGACGATAGCCTAGCTTACATCCAGTTGGAAGTATTTTCTGACGTGGCAGGATGGTTTTCATACCAGTGCTTGGCGATATCATCACGGCGGCATATCCATACGTCGGGCTTAGCGGTGATATATTGCAAAAATTGTTTTAGCGCTTTGATGCGTCCTGCACGCCCGATAATGCGACAATGCAAGCCAATAGTCAGCATTTTAGGGGTGTGTGCGCCTTCTTCGTATAAGGTGTCAAAGCTGTCTTTGAGATATTGATAAAATGGTTCAGCGTGGGTGAATCCTGGGCTAGAAGAAAAACGCATGTCATTGGTCTCGAGGCTATAAGGTATGACCAAATGCGGCTTGCGCGTGATCAGATTGCCATCTTGGACCTTTACATTGAGCCAATATGGTAACTCATCACCGTACGAGTCAGAGTCATAGGTATAGCCACCTTGTTCAGCGACCAGTTCACGAGTATTTGGACTATCGCGTCCTGTATACCAACCAAGAGGTTGGCCACCGAGCATGCGTTTAAATATTTGGGTGGCACAGCGAATGTGTTCGCGCTCAGTCTCACGGTACATATCCTGATAAGTGATCCAGCGTAAACCATGACTGGCAATCTCATGACCATCTTCTAATACACGCTCGATGATATGCGGGGTCTTTTCAGCAGCGGCGGCACAGGTAAACGTGGTGATAGGAATACCATAATCTTTAAAGACATCTAACACACGCCACACGCCGACACGGCTACCGTACTCAAAAGCAGATTCAATAGACTGGTGACGGTTGTTAAATTCTGGCGTGCCTAAAATATCAGACAAAAAACGCTCTGATTGTCCATCGCCATGGATGACGCTATTTTCTGCACCTTCTTCGATGTTTAATACAAACTGTACGGCGATTTTTGCGCCACCTGGCCAGTTCGCTTTTGGTGGATTGCCAGCGTAGCCTTTTAGGTCACGAGGATATGTGCTCAGATCAAAGTCACTGGTAATTTTTTTGCTCATTATCTATATTCCTATATCGCTTAGAGCCTTAGATATTTACTAAAATATTGCTCGTGAAGGACAGTTATTTTTTATCACAAATTAAAGTGACGATGCATAGGCTACGAGCTGTTGGCGCTCGGCATCCGTCAACTGAGTAATATTACCAAGCGGCATATAGCCAGTCTGTACCGCAGTGACGATTTTCGCTTTATGTATTTTTAGGTCTTCTGGTGTCTGCAAAATGATTCCTGCTGGCGGTGCGGCGAAGCCTTGCTGTGTTGGCTGCACCGCATGACAGGTGCTACAGCGCGTATGCACGACATCCATCATAGCGTCATCTGCTGATGCGCTCACGGGTACGGCTTCGGCAGTGGCAGTATCATTGTTAACACCATTAGTAGCATTACTATTAGAATTGGTATTAGCGTTAGCAACAGCATCAGTGCTTGAGTTAGTAGTCGCGCTTGTAGCTGGCGGCGTGCTATCAGTTGTCGTAGGTGCTACTGAAGTAGTAGCAGGCATTGCTGGCGCTGGCTCAATCGGCTCAGGTCGCATCCAGATAATTAATAATACAGTTAATACGGCTGGAATGACCAAGTAGCGCGGTTTTTTATGACCCAAATGCTTTTGGTTAAAGTAATGACGGGCAGTCGCGGTGATGATACCGACGAAGACCAATACCAACCAACCTTTCTCATGAGCATACATCATTGGGTAATGGTTGCTGATCATGGTAAAAATCAGCGGTAGGGTAAAGTAGTTATTCATCAGTGAGCGATTTTTGGCTTGTAATGCCAATTCAGCCACTTCTTTACCTGGTTTTTCGCCGCGACGCACACAGTCAACGAGCGCACGCTGAGCCGGCATGATACCGAAGAATACGTTACCTACCATCACCGTGCCCAAGATGGCACCGATATGAATAAACGAAGCGCGATCACTAAACAGCTGATAAGAGCCCCAGCTCGCGATGACCAGCAAGATAAAAATCAAGGTACTAAAGATAAACGCGTTTTTACCCAAATGACTGCGTACGATCACTTCATAAATGAAGTAACTGCCAAATAAGAAAAGCAAGCTGGTGGCAATGGCACCGATACTAGTAAACGGCACTTTGCTTGGGTCAATTAGGTAGGCAGTTGCATTGGCATAATAGACGATAGACATCATCGCCGCACCTGTCAGCCAAGTGGTATAAGCTTCCCATTTAAACCAATGTAGCGTCTTTGGCATCTCTTCGGGTTCGAGTTTGTATTTGGCAATCTCATAAAACCCGCCGCCATGGACGGCCCAAAGATCACCCGAAATGCCTTTGTCTGTTTTCCACTGTGGCGGTTTGCGTAGACTTAGATCTAGCCACACAAAATAAAACGATGCACCAATCCATGCCACCCCAGCGATAACATGAAACCATCGGAAAAATAAACTCAACCATTCGAGAAGATAGGCGCCCATGTAATAAATGTCCTTTAATATGACAGTGTTTTAATAAAATGTCTTGGTAATTTCTTTTGATAGTATTTCTTGAACACTAATAACAAAGCAGAGAGCTAAACAGCGCCAAAGCTACGATCCGCGATAGGTACTATAACCGTGCGCACTAAGCAGAAGTGGCACGTGATAATGACTGGCATCGTTTACTACAAAGTCGATAACCACTTGCGGGTAAAATGCTGTCAGCTGCTGAGCATTAAAATAAGACTGAGTATCAAACGTTACGGTATAGCGGCCAATATTTAGCTGATGCTCTGTGCTATCGATGGCTGTATCAAACTGCCAAGCGTCTGGTGTGACACGGCCATCACTATTGGTTGTGCCATGCGCTAGTAATGTGGCGGCACCGTTGTCTCGTATGCGGTGTAAGGTAACGGCGACATCAGCCGCAGGTTTGCCAAGATGAGTGTCTAAGATATGTGATGATAGGGTGGCAGACATAATGCTTCCTTTAAATTTGTGAGAAATATAAATAGGATAAAAATGCTAGTCTAACTCTGCGACTACTATTTGCCTGTCTAAGCATTGTCTAGTAGTTTGTTTAAACGTAGACGCGTAATTTTATTTTGCTCAGCGGCTGCATTGAGCAGTTCAGTGGCACGATCATTAGGCAGGCGCGCTAATAACAGATCCAGCATTTGCTGCGCGCTTTTACCCGTCGCAAAGACAATAAAAATAAAACCAAATTTATCGAGATAGTCTCGATTGCCTTTGGCAAGTGCTTTGAGCACCTCATCTGCTGCATCGTTAGCGCCTGATTGTTCGTGTGCAGCGCTACTTTGTGTGTTGCGGTATTTTTCTTTTAGAGATGCCACGTTACCGATTTGCGGATGCCCATCAAACGCTTCTGATAGGCTAGCCTCATCGTTTTGTACTTTGTCCCAGATAGCGTCGCTACTTGCTAACAGTACATCAAAGTCTGCAAAAGGGCGGGCGACTGCAAGTTTATAGGCCCAGCTTTTACTGGTGCAGCAAGTCAATAGCTGAGCGATGGCGACTTCTTGTGATAAATCGTTGAATTGCGCTAAGGTTAAGCTCACGATGACATCCTTTTCTAATAGGGTAGCCCGTTATCTGTATTGGGCGATAAATGTTTGATAGAGGTTTATACCTTATGATTATTTGCATAAACTTATAGGTACAAGCAGTAATTTTGATAAGTAGCGGTTGCTTCAGCTTCATAGATGATTTGATTAAGCTAGCAGCTATTAATTGGCTTGAAAACAAAAGCCAGTAATCTATGTGTTCGTAGTCAGACCTTTAGCACTTATATACGCTTTGCATAATTTCAAGTTATAGTGAACTGACAATATGAAACAGATTTGCTAAGGAAACACTGATATTTTAGCCGTCCAAAACGTATGGCAAGAAGTGATTAATGACGGCGTAATTGATTTACAGTTCCCATTTTGCTAAAACCTGACTAATTGGTCAACTGTTTTATGCGAAATATTTTTATTTAACAGGTTATGCTGATCAAATCTATGTATTTATACAAGAATACACAGCAAAATATAGCGACTATTTTGTCGAACCTGTCTCTTAAAGTGAGATACCACTGCTATGACTCAAAATAATCAAAAGGAAGAAACCTCAGTGACTGATACGCCCTCGCACCGTAGCCAACAAGCCATTCGCGCACAGAACCAAGCGCTTATCTTAGCGGCAGCTGAAGAAGAGTTTGTGCTCCAAAGCTATCGCGGCGCTACGATGCAGGGTATTGCCGATAGAGCAGGCTTGCCTAAAGCCAATGTTCACTACTACTTTAAAAACAAAAAGAATCTCTACATGGCAGTGCTGCGTTCGATCATTCAAGAATGGAACGAAGGTTTGGTAACCATTACAGTAGATAGCGACCCAAAAACAGTCATCGAAAAATTCGTCCGTACCAAGCTACATCAAGCCTTTGTCAATCCAAGTCGCCATAAATTGTTTGCGATTGAAGTTATCGGCGGTGCACCGCATTTGCATGAATTTATGTCCACTACGATGAAGGAGTGGGTACACGATAAAGCACAGGTAATGAAAGAGTGGCACAAGCAAGGCAAAATTGGGATTACTGATCCTCTCCAACTACTGATTTTGATTTGGGCGACTACCCAACGTTATGCTGAATTCGAGATTGAAATCGTTGGATTAATGGATAAGACGGCGTATGACGCAGCAGATGAAGCACGTGCGGCAGACTTTCTGGTGCCTTTTATTTTAAAAGGCTGTGGCCTTGAATAATGACAAGGTACCTATTTGACAGGGTGCCTATTTAATAAGTCAGGTGCTTAATCAGCGAAGTGCACAGATTATTTCTATTTTTCTGTGCACCTCGTTTACGGCGAAACACTTCGATATGTTCAGCCCTAGCTTGTGTTTAGCATTAAGCGACTTCTTGCGTTGGTTCTAATTTGTCTTTTGCATGCTGTGCTTTGGTATCAAACTCGATGCCATAGTTTTGAGGTAAAATCATATCAAGGGTGATGGCCACAATCCCTGCCATTGTTACCGCTGAGCCAAAGATATTCTGAAAGAACTGGGGCGTTTGTGACAGTACATCAGGGACAAAGGCGATACCCGTTGCCAGACCCAGTGAGGTGGCAATGATTAAGACATTACGATGCGTGAATTGCACGGTAGATAAGATACGAATACCAGCAGTCGCTACCGTCGCAAACATCAGTAGCGTGACGCCGCCAACAACAGGCTTCGGTAATTGGGTAAAAATAGCACCAAGGACAGGGAATAGCCCCATCAGGCATAAGAGGCCGCCAACATAGAAACCCACGTAGCGACTGGCAATACCCGTCATTTGGATCACACCGTTGTTTTGGCTAAAGGTTGTCACAGGGAAGGTATTGAATACCGCCGCAATCAGAGAGTTAACACCATCTCCTAGTACGCCGCCTTTGATGCGTTTCTCATAGAGAGGGCCTTTGATCGGTTCACCTGATATCATTGAGGTAGCGGTCAAATCACCCGAGGTCTCAATACTGGTAATGATGTACATAAAGGCAATGGGAATAAATGCCTGCCAATCAAAACCAAAACCATATTTGAAGGGAATGGGAACGGTGAAAAAATCCGCTTCAGACACCAATGAAAAATCGATACGTCCCATAAATACGGCCGCGATAAGGCCGAGCATCAAACCGATAAAGATGGCGCTTGAGCGAATGACTTTATTATTGATGATGCTAATCAGTACGACACTTGCCAGCACACCACCGCCCAAGAGTAAGTTCGGAATACTACCAAAATCTTCAGCACCAAACCCGCCCGCTAAGTCGGTCAGACCTACCTTGGTTAATGACAAACCAATCGTGACAATCACGCAGCCTGTAACAATAGGACTCATAAAGGACTTGAGTTTGGTAATAAATTGACTCAAAAATATCTCAACAAATGCACCGAGAAATGAAACACCAAAAATAACGGATAAAATCTCTTCTGGACCACCGCCGCGGTTTTTTACCACAAATCCTGCTGTCAGTACCGCTGCCAAAAATCCAAAACTGGTACCTTGTAACGCCATGAGACCAGAGCCAACAGGACCTACTTTACGGGTCTGAATAAAGGTTGCGACGCCAGATACTATCAATGACATACTGAGAAGGTAGGGGATATGCTCTCCTAAACCTAATGTGCCACCTATGATAAGAGAGGGTGTGATAATACCTACAAACGCTGCAAGTACGTGCTGTATAGCACCTAAAAAAGCTTTAATGGGGGTAGGACGGTCATGCAGTCTATACAGTAAGTCGGTATTCGCTGGAACGTTTTCACTCATGGTGGTTTCCTCCTAAAATAACTGCTTAGCACCCGCTTAACTGTAGATATCAGACAATGTGGTAGATCACGAGATCAAAGTTTTAATCCAATCTTTAATTTGTTTTTTTATCGATGTAAACAATAGGGGTACGAATCCGTCTGTAAGATAAGTAATAAAAATAGCTAATATATGTTGGCTAAAATTTGAACAACCTGACCAATTAGTCAGGTATATTTAGGATATAGGTAAAATACAAGTCATTGCAATGTTTTTTTTGGTACTAGTGCATTTACAGGTTTGTTACGAAGGAGGGAGGGTTAGGTAACATTGGAAAGTAGATCAAAGATGAGGGGGACTGACTATTGAGAACAAATAAGTACTAAGATCTATCGCCATCTCTACTACTGTTTTTTAATCAAAAAAAAGCCCCAACCATAACGACTATGATTGGGGCATTTCAATTTTGCTTGCTTGATATTTATTCTACTATACCAAAATTGCTACTTTAGTGGTCGACCAGTTATTTTGGGCTTGATGACCATACAGGTGAGCGGATAACACCTTGTCCTGATTTACCAAACGCTTCGCCACCATTGAGAGATTTGATGGTCAGTACGCCTTTGCCGCCTTGGGTCGATGCGTAGACCACGCGTTTACCGTTTGGTGAGAAGCTTGGTGCTTCATCAATACCTGTATTGCCAAGATTGGTAGTGACCGCACCATTACTATTCATAATAGCTGCTGAGCGCCCACTCAAAAAGGCAATTTGTGTACCGTCACTGCTAAACTGTGGGCTGGTTGCATAACCACCGTTTGATACTTTAGTGGTTTGTCCCGTGGCAAACTCGTAGCGATAGACTTGCGGCTTATTAAAGCCAGTCTTATCACTGACAAAAACGAAAGATTTGCCGTCTGGTGCATAGCTTGGTTGTACTTCACTACTTGGTAAATTAGTGAGCCTTCTAGGTGTACCGCCGCTGGCGCTCATCTCATAGATATCAGCGCTACCTTCAAAGCTGCTAGAGAATAATATCTTGCTGCCATCAGGAGAGAACGAGGGGCTTAGGTTGCTACCTGAAAAAGGCGTCAGGGCAGTTGCGCCGCCGCCACTGACGTTTTGCACGTAGATGACGGGATATGATTTTTCACGTTGTACTGAGTAGGCGATACGGTTGCCATCAGGTGACCATGCTGGTGAAAAAATAGAGCCTGCGACTTCAGTAATGGTTCTAGCATTTTCGCCATCAGCATCCATCACCTTGAGACGAGAGATCTTTTGCTTGCCAGTTCCTGTTTCTTCAATATAAGCAATGCGTCCTGAGAAGTCTCCTGGAATACCAGTAATCAGCTCGTATACTTTGTCTGCGATGACATGACCAGCATAACGCATACTTTCTCTATTGTTGTCAGCAGTTAGGCTTTGCTTGCCTTCTATCACACGACCAGATTTAACATCGATGACTTCATAATCGGTGATTATTTTGCCACGATTGGTACGCGTACTGCCGACGACCAGATACGGTATACCCATGCTTTGCCAAACAGGTAATGTACCTGTCAGCTCTTTACTACTGTGCGGCTGCTGCGGCAGATCTTGATTGGTTACTTTTAACTCGGTTTTACTCAAGTCATTTAATACAATCGGTGATAAGACAGAGTCACCTGCAAACGATACAAACGCGACTTGGTTTTGCTGAACAGGAATCTCATAGTCCAATTCTAGTACAACAGGTGCAGCGAGCACGCTTTGCGATATTAGCAATGCTGAGGTACTGGCGAGTAATGAGACTAGTAGTTTTTTGTGGGTACGCATGAGTAAAGGGAGCTCCTAAAATTAGTATGATATTCATTTTTTATTTAATGAGACAAGCATCTAGATGAGGCAGCAACCTATGCGAGACAAGCCGCTTAACGTCACGTTACCAATATTATAAGGACCTAGCAACTGATTAATTGCTGCCTTTAAACTGTATGGTAAAAGTCGGGTATTTAGGGTCATCAGCATCAATTGGGAGACTGCCAGTATTGAGTACCGCTTGTCTTGCCGCTTCGTTGACCGTGCTATCAGGTCCAGAGGCGGACACATTGATCACATCGCCATTTGCATTGACAGTGATGGTCAGGGTGGCGCGTTGAGTAGAACCCCGCGCGGCGGTAGGCGGCGTATAGTTGCGCTTAATTAAGTTGATAATTTCGCTGTTGCTGGCACCGCGACTGCCACTGGATGCAGAGCGGCTACTGCCCTTGGACGTACTAGAGGTTGACGTATCACCAGACATAGTAGACTGCCCATCTGATAGGCTAAAGGTTTTTCCTGCATTGCCAGAGCCAGCAGTATCAATCTCAATATTGCGATCGCTAGCAGTGGGACGTTTTATCTTTGGTGGGTTGTTTTGCTTTTGACGAAACTCTCCCAGCCTTTTTTGTTCTTCTATGAGCTGATCACGTTTGCTTTGATCGACTTGGTCAAGCTCTTCCATAGCGGACTCGTCTAGTTGTGCTGCCCACTCAGCCATTTTGCGCTCATACTCTTGATTTTGCTCAAGCAGACGTTGTTGATGGTCTTCGCTCATCAGTATGGGTTGACCAGCTGGCTCCTCAGATCGTGTAAATACAGGCACGCGCTGAGAGCTTGACTGACTTGAATTTTGCGCACTGACGCTACTACCAGATATTTCTGGCTGGGCACTACTAGACGAGTCGCTAGTGCTACTATCCATCTGCATTGCGCTAGCTGCTGCACGGTTGGCCAGTATTTGTCCTTGCATTTCAGCAAGTTGCTCAGGGGATACCATGACCGTCTCAATACTACCAGCAATCTCAATTTCAGTGGTTTGATAGTTATAAACCAGTATGCCAATGACAAGGCCATGCGCCAGTAAGCTTAGCAACGTCGGCAGTGTTAGCCCGTTGCTTTCTGGTTCGGTAGGTACATAGACGGCAGGAGCATTATGCATGGTAAGGATACTCATGAACGTGATTTGTCAGATGGATTACTAGGATTGGCTATTATGATATAAGACATTTACTAAGGGACGCTTATCACTATAAAGAAGGCGTGGGTAGTGGTGCGCCAGTCAGTAAACCCACCTTTTCGATACCTGCTTGTTGCAAAGTTGCCATGAGCGTCATGATGGCACCGTACTGATTGTTTTGGTCGGCATTGATCATCACCTGTACTGGATCAGCATTACTATTATCGCTCTGAGACTGCAGGTTAGATAATGTATTAATCAGCTCAGGCTCACTTACAGGCACGTCGACATTACTTTCATAACTTATAAAAATATCACCTTTATCAGTCAACGAGACAATCACAGGTAACTGGCTTTGACTCATAGTATTGGTTTGCTCTTTCGGCAGATCAACATCGACACCTGTAATCAGCATCGGTGCTGTCACCATAAATATCACCAGTAGCACCAGCATGACGTCAATGTAAGGTACGACGTTCATTTCTGCATTAAGGGCTTTTTTTTCACGGCCGTAGGGGTTTGGTTTCATAGCCCTGTCACCTGACCTGCATTAACTTGGGTTTCTTTGCTAATAGGTGCTTGTACGCTGGTCTCACGCTGTAGCATGCCTGTCATCTCATCACAAAATAAGGCGCGCGAGTCATATAGTCGGCTCGATTTTGCTGTGAAGTGGTTGTATGCCAATACCGCAGGGATAGCGGCAAACAAACCCATAGCTGTGGCAATCAGTGCTTCCGCGATACCGGGCGCTACCGAGGCGAGGGTAGCTTGCTCAGTTTGAGACAGTCCCAAAAAGGCATTCATGATGCCCCACACTGTACCGAACAATCCGATGTACGGAGCAACGGAGCCAATGCTGGCTAGCGTCGTCAGTCCTGACTCTAGCAATTGTTGCTGACGACCTAAGCCGACGCGTAGCTTGCGTTCAACACCATCGATAATGTCGTCTTTAGGTTGACGCTTTTTATGCATTCTTAGGTATTCTGAAAAGCCCACATAAAAAATCTGCTCAAGTCCTTGACGATCAGGAGAACCCTGAATGCCTTGGTATAGCTTGGCTAAGTCTTCGCCTGACCAAAACCAAGTCTCAAACTGTTGATCAAAGTTTTTGGCTGTACCAAGTCGCGCACTCATGCGAAAGATAATAACCCAACTGAGTAAAGAGGCTACTAACAATAGTGCCATCACAATCTGCACCAATAGACTGGCTTGGGTAATAAGATCGACAATATTTAATGATTCAGGCATGTAATGGACTCACGAATAATTGATAACAGCTGGCTGGAATAGTGATATCCGAACCAGACAACCCATAAACAAACATTATTTACTTTTTAGTATTTAATACGCAGCACGTTTCTTCACTAAAAATTTGTAACTGTGCTTAGAAAAATGCTGCAACAGTAAGTATCGCGATTTAGGTATCGGTATAATAACCCCCTAGTTTACTTCTAAATGAGAGAAAGGTCATTATTAATGTGTTAAACGACTATTTGGTTGGGCTGCTATTGATTCATTCAATAGTTAGTTGGATAACATGAATAATGACCGAGCAAACACTTATTACCTAAAACTCATGACTCAAACCGAATGTTAAATTAACAGCGAATAGAAAGTAGTTTTTCGAATAGCGTCGAGCAGCATGACTATATATAGCTTTTCATGTGGCTTTTCTGACCGATAGTCTTGAAGTCTCTCAAAATCCTATTTTGTACGAGATAGATATTATCAACGATTGAGTTTGTAAGATAACTGGTCTAATATGTTACGCTTTGTTACTACATTATTCTTATTGTGGCATCGTTATTTTTTCGCTGAGGTCATGTTTAATTTTAGGTAATGATGACTTTTTATTATCCAGTCGGGGGCGACACTTATGAATGCAATTGAACGCTATTTTGGGATTAATGGTGAAAATACCACGATCAAAACAGAAATCATCGCTGGTATAACCACGTTCTTGACGATGGCTTATATTATCTTTGTCAACCCTAACGTCTTAGCCGATGCGGGTATGGATAAAGGGGCAGTATTTGTAGCGACCTGTATAGCAGCAGCAGTAGGTTGTTTCATCATGGGTATCTACGCCCGACTACCAGTTGCGCTCGCACCAGGTATGGGTCTTAATGCCTTCTTTACCTATGGTGTGGTGCTTGGTATGGGCTACGCATGGCAGACAGCGCTAGGTGCGGTGTTCTTGTCTGGTTGTATCTTCGTACTATTGAGTCTATTTAAGATTCGTGAAGCAATCATTAATGCCATTCCAACGTCTCTCAAAAACGGCGTAGTTGCTGGTATTGGTGCATTTTTGGCGTTTATTGCGTTGCAAAGCGCAGGCATCATCGTCAATCATGATGCAACCTTAGTTGGTCTTGGTGACATGACATCATTCGGTTCTGTCATGGCTTCACTAGGTTTTGTTGTTATCATTGGCCTGTCTTACAAGAGAGTCCCAGGTGCGGTAACCATTGGTATTTTATTGGTTGCACTGATTAGCTTATTAATGGGCTATACACAGTTCACAGGTATCATCTCTTCACCGCCTTCTATTGCACCGACGCTTATGCAGTTAGATATTGCTGGTGCATTTGATGTGGGCATGATCAGTGTGATCTTTGCCTTCTTATTTGTCGATTTGTTTGATACTGCTGGTACTTTGATTGCTACCACTAGCCAAGCAAAGCTAACGGACAAAGATGGCAATATCCCGAACATGGGCAAAGCACTACTCGCTGATTCAACAGCGACAGTAGCAGGTTCTTTACTAGGTACTTCATCGACGACCAGTTATATTGAAAGTATCTCTGGTATCGCCTCAGGTGGGCGTACAGGCTTGATGGCTGTTACGGTAGGTGTGCTATTCCTGTTCAGTATCTTCTTCTCGCCATTAGCAGGTATGATTCCAGCTTATGCAACGGCTGGCGCTATCTTTTATGTAGCCGTACTTATGATGGGTACCCTAAAGGACATTAATTGGAGCGACTTAACAGAAGCAGCACCAGTGGTCGTGGTATTGCTATTCACACCGCTTACATACTCTATCGCTGACGGTATCGCACTTGGTTTTATTACCTTTACGGCTGTAAAAGCAATTGCAGGCAAGTTTGCAGATATCAGTATCGCTGTTTGGATTTTGACTGCTATATTGTTGTTCAAGATTATCTTCTTATAATGCAACGCATTGTGAGACATTAGATAGCGTCTTAAACAAAAACCCTCTTTATCAGCTGATGATAAAGAGGGTTTTTTTGTCAGTATTATAAGACTATCGTCTTAATTTAATCCCGATATTCTTATGGTTAATGTTTAGTATTTCTGATAGCAGTATTAAGTAGGGTGATGCCAAACTATGGGCAATAGTAAACAAAAAAACGTAACCAAAGCGTCATGACCAATAAAGTGCTTGTAAGTTATTGTTATTTAGATATATATTAATTTATGAAAATAATGAATTTCGTTAGTTTGAAAAAAACTTTCGTGATATTATAGCCGAGTTAAGCGCATCACCTCAATCAACGCCGTAGAGGTTTTTCTTACAGTGAATTAGCATCATAAAAGATGACAGATTTGTGATTATTAGAGCGATTTTTCGGTTCAATAAGGCGATATTTGGTCATCACACTCCTTTCACTACTAACAAGAAGAAGGCACTAATGCCGCTTAGCTTTTCGTTGTTGCCTTTGTATTGTTAACGTAGCCCGTTTAACAGTCGAACGACCTACTTAACCGTCTCCAGCCTATGCTGGATTTTTAGTTTTGTGATGGCGCCGTTTGGTCTTTTGATTATTGCTGTGAATATCCGTCAATAACCCCTATTTTTTAATAGCGGTTATGAGCAGTTATACAGAACGATCAGACTTCCTAAAGCACCATTTATTATGGTTTTTAAACGATAGTTATGGAGTTATTATGAACCCAGTAGACCAGTTTACCCCGCAAGAGCCGATCTTGTTTAATCCTGTTGATATGCTGTCGCCTGAGTATCTCGCCCAGTCAGCAGAAGCGCTAAATAAACGTATTTCGCCGCTATATAGCGCCGATGAAGAACGTTGGTTGTCTGAGTTATTGCCACTTGCCAAACCCAGTATAGAAGAACGCGATGCTGCTGCTGAGCAAACGCGCAAACTGGTCGAGCACGTGCGTAATGATGGTAAAGCCGTCAAGATGGTTGACTCATTATTGCTCGAGTATAGCCTTGATACCCAAGAAGGTATCTTGCTCATGAGCTTGGCAGAAGCTTTGATTCGAGTGCCAGACAATTATACTGCTGATGCATTGATTCATGACAAAATGAGTGTGGCAGATTGGAAAAAGCACATCAAAAATGACAACGGCTTTATGGTCAATGCTTCTACTTGGGGCATGATGATGACTGGTCGCGTTGTCAGTATTGACAGCAGCACCACTGCATCAGGTTTCTTGGATCGCATGACTAAAAAGATGGGTGAGCCTGTCATTCGCAGTGCGATGCAAAAAGCCATGCGTATCATGGGTCATCAGTTTGTATTGGGCGAGACCATCGAAGACGCCAATAAAAACAGCCAGCCATATCGTAACAGAGGCTATACCTATTCATTTGATATGTTAGGCGAAGCGGCCATCACGCATAAAGATGCGGAAAAATACTTCAACGACTATCTACATGCGATCAGAGCCACGGCGAACGTAAAAGTCAAAGAAGGCATGCCAAAGCCGTCAGTGTCTATCAAATTATCAGCACTGCATCCTCGCTATGAAGCCACGCAAGAAGCGCAAGTAATGGGCTTATTGCGTCAGCGCTGCCTGCTATTGATTGAAGCGGCACGTGAAGTCAATGTCGATATCAGTATTGATGCTGAAGAAGCAGATCGCCTTGAGATTTCTCTAAAACTGTTTGAGTCTTTGTACCGCGATAATTTAACGGCGGACTGGGATGGTTTAGGTATCGTTGTACAAGGGTACTCTAAACGCGCAATCGCTGTATTAGCGTGGCTTGCTCGTTTGTCTACTGAAGTCGGTGATCGTATTCCAGTACGCCTGGTAAAAGGCGCTTACTGGGATACTGAGATCAAACTTGCTCAGCAAAAAGGTCTATCAGGCTATCCCGTTTGGACACGTAAAGAAGGTACGGATACTGCATACCTTGCTTGTGCGCGCTTCTTATTATCAGACCATCTGCGCGGCCTAATCTGGCCACAGTTTGCCACGCATAATGCGCATACACTGTCTTCAATCATGACCATGACTGCACATAGAGATTTTGAGTTCCAACGTCTGCACGGCATGGGCGATGCGCTTTATGATCATATTTTGCAAGCTTATGAGATTCCTGTACGTATCTATGCGCCAGTAGGCGCGCATAAAGACTTGCTACCGTACTTGGTACGCCGCTTGCTTGAGAACGGTGCCAACAGCTCGTTTGTTCATCAGTTGCTAGACAAGTCTTACCCAATCGAAAAGCTAACAGTGCATCCATACGACAAGCTGCTTGGTAATGCAACATTGCACAATCCAGACATCCCGTTACCGTTAGAGATTTACGGTGAACGTCGTGCAAGTTTTGGCCCTAATATCTTTGTAGAGTCACAATGGTTACCGTTCAAATCAGCTATTGATAGCCATCTACACAAAACATGGTCAGCAACCTCTATCATTAATGGTAAAGCTGTTGATACCTACGAAGTAGATGGTCAAACGAATCAACTTGATACGCAGACTGTACTTGCGCCTTGGAACCATGAAGTTAGTGCTGGTAAAGTAACTTATGCTAACGCTGAAGTGGCTCGCCAAGCGATTGACGTTGCTGTTGCTGGTCAAGATGTATGGAAAAATGTACCAGCTGCTAAGCGTGCTGAGATATTACGTAAGATTGCTGAGCTATACGAAGAGAACTACGCTGAACTAATGGCACTATGCCAAGTTGAAGCGGGCAAAACCATGCAAGACGGTATTGATGAAATCAAAGAAGCTGTTGATTTCTGTCGTTTCTATGCTGACGAAGCAGAGCGCCTAGATGATGTCGTGCATGAGTTTACAGACTTGGCTGGCAAGCAGTCTCGTCAAGTGTATAAAGCACGCGGTACTTTCGTTTGTATCAGTCCATGGAACTTCCCATTGGCTATTTATACGGGACAGATTGTAGCTGCACTTGCTGCAGGTAACACGGTAGTAGCGAAACCTGCTGAACAAACCAGTTTGGTAGCTCACTTTGGTGCACAGTTGATGTATCAAGCGGGTATACCAGTAGAAGCATTGCAATTGGTCATTGGTGCAGGCGACGTAGGTGGTGCTTTGACGGCGGCTGACAATATCGCAGGTGTGATATTTACAGGCTCTACTCAAACAGCCCAACGTATCAACCAAAGCCTAAACGACCATGCTCAAACCAGTGGCGAATTGCCTGTCTTTATCGCTGAGACTGGCGGTCAAAACGCAATGATCGTTGACTCAACAGCATTGCCAGAGCAAGTCGTTAGAGATGCGGTACTATCAGCATTTGGTTCAGCAGGTCAGCGTTGTTCAGCTTGTCGCATATTGTGTGTACAAGAAGAGATGGCGGATGATTTAATCGAGCTGTTGCAAGGTAATATGGCTGAGCTGTCTGTAGGTAATCCTCTATATGCTGCGACAGATGTAGGTCCAGTAATTGATGCAGATGCTAAGCATGGTTTAGAGGCGCACATCGAACGTATGAGTGCTGAGCCGACTGCTACCATTTTGGCACAGACGCCAATGAGCTCAAGCTCAGTTGTTAGTCAAGAGAAGTCTACCTTTGTATTGCCAACCGCAATCGAAGTGAAAAGCATCGATGTGATCGGTGGTGAGCACTTTGGCCCAATTCTACACGTACTTCGTTATCAAGCGCGTGATTTGAATAAGCTGATTGATGCTATCAACAACACAGGCTTTGGTTTGACCTTAGGTATTCATAGCCGTATCGAAAATACTGTTGAGCACATTGAGCATCGTGCCTTTGTCGGTAACACTTACATCAACCGTAACCAAATCGGCGCGGTCGTAAACGTACAGCCATTCGGCGGTTGTGGCCTATCTGGTACTGGCCCTAAAGCTGGTGGCCCGCACTATGTCGCGCGTCTGATGCAACTTAGCTCAGAAACAGTCAACGCTGAACAGTCAGCTGCTCATATGACTGCGACCGAAACCCAAACTACCACTCAAACAGAACTCGCATAAGGAGTAGCAACATGGCGACTGAATTCAAAAAAAATCATGCCCAGGTTTGTGAATCTTGGCGATTACTCGGCGCAGTCAACCGTGCAACGTATCTACAAGCAGCCATTCCAAAACTGGCATTGCTCACTGGTGATGCCAATAAAGCAAAGCGTTTATTCAACCATTTGTTGAGCGCTGCGCCTAGTTTGGATGAGATGCATCGTATGACAGGGGCAACAGGCGAGTCTAATGACTTGTATGTGACTGGTCGTGGTAAAACCATGGTTATCGGCGGCGAAACTGCTAGAGCCATGGCAGTATTAGGTCAGCTTATCGCGGCACTCCTAACAGGTAATGAAGTTATATTGCATTGCCCAAGCCAAGATGAGATGTGTAATGAAGCTGCTAAGATACTGCACGACACAGGTATCAGCGAAGATGTATTGAGTGTGGCTAACGATTCGCAAACTGTGACGCTTTTATATATCGATCGTCTAGCACAAGTGGCTGTCTCTGGTAGCCGCAGCGAAGTGCAAGCCATCAGTCAAGAGCTTGCCAATACTGACGGTATTTTGACACAGGTTATCAGTGTCACTGATATGGAAGGCTTGTCAGAAATGCTAACGCCTGACTACCTACATCGTTTTGTCACTGAGCGAGTCAAGACTATCAATACCACAGCAATCGGTGGTAACGCGAGCTTGCTTGAGCTTGGTACAGAGTAGAATCACTGCATTAATTACGAATCCGCTTCGCTTTTATATCAACTTTTATAAAGGCTAAGCGGTGTTTGGTAGCGCTAGAATTACCAAACCAGTGATTGCATAAAATGTATAAGAAAAAACCGCTATCTGAGTAATTATCAGATAGCGGTTTTTTTTGTTTATGCTGTTTAACTGAAGCCTGATGACAGGATGTTATTCAGCAATATCAACCCATACCCAGCCGTTCTCTAGCCATTCGCTCAAATCATCTGCATCAACATCGGTGACGTCGCTATGTTGTAATGCTTCACCATTGGCCAAGCGTACTAGTACTGCTATCGCCGATTCATCAAGCCCATCGATACGTTGACCATTAGCATACAGTACAGTGCCATCATCGGTCTGGCTATAGAGTAGGCGGTTGCTATAGTCCGCCTGCAATGTGGCCCCTTCTGATAGGGCCTGTATTAGCTCATCGGTATCTAACGTCTCTTCTGGCATCAGCGCATCATATTGGCGTTTACTAACCACTTCAGAAACTGCTTGGCGAATCATATCATCACCGCGATCAGATTGTAGCATTTCTAGCAATTGCGCCTTGATAGCGGCAATACTATCTGCTTGCAATTCACCTGACGCTTGTAGCGCTTGCGGTAGTAGCATCGGGATAAATAGCTTGCTGTCGTTAGTCGCAATATCGGCCACACTATCGATGATTTGCATCAGGTTTGGACGGCGGCAACCAAATGAAAAAGTCAGACAGTCATCTTGTGCTACACCGAAATGTGATAATTTAGGCGGTACATAAAGCACATCACCCGCTTCTAGTATCTCATCAAAAATAAGCTCGCCCATGTCGTCAAATAAACGAAGCGGCTCATCAGCAACAAATTCTGTCTGGTCATCACAGAATTTGCCTAACTGCCAACGTCTAGAGCCGTATCCTTGTGCCAAAAACACATCGTAGTCGTCATAATGCTTACCGACCGAACCACCTGCTGGTGCGTAAGAGACCATGATATCGTCACGCTGCCATTGCGGAATAAAGTCAAATGCTTGCCACAACTGACCAAGTTCTGGTGACCATTGTTCAAGATTTTGTACCAATACGGTCCATTGCTCTGGTAGGTTTTCAAAATCAGTCTCACTCAGTGGGCTTTTTTTGAGTTGCCACTGTGCCTGACCTTCTTTTTTACTGGCTGCTTGTGTCAGCAGTCTTGCACTAGCATCTTCTTCAAGTGCAAGACCAATCATGTCATCTGGCTCAAACATATCAACTAGCTGCGGCAACCCTTGTTTGATAAGCAGTGGCTTCTTTTGCCAATATTCAGTCAGGAATTGCTCAGGCGTGATAGAGTCGGGTAAACAAAGAGGAATAGAAGTCATTGATAAATCCATATTTTGGCGGTGTACAAGATTAATAATAAGGGATGCTTTATAGGAAGGTTTTAATAGTTTAAGATTGTCATCTATTTGATGTCTATTATTTTGGTGACGTTTATATAGTACATATAAGCAATAACGATTATCAAAATAATAGCTGTCAGCAGAGCACCCACTCAATCGTAGGAACGTTATGAAAAATCTGCATTTTGTTGTCATCATCGCTAGCGTATTTTTGCTACAGGCCTGTGTCCATAAAATTGTCACAGTACCCGCAAAAATCGCTTATAAAACTACCAAAGGCGTGGTCAAAGGAACCGTTGCTGTGGGTAAAGCTATCATACCGGGCGACAGTGATGACGATGATGATAAAAAATAAAACCTTACTTATCGACTATGGGTTTTGAATCAAAAGCAATCGAATCAAAACCAGTCATAGTATTCAAAGTAAGGTTACTGTTTATTTAGACAATAGCTATCAAGATAGGAGCGAGTAAATAATACTAGGCGCTCCTACCTTTCTAGTCCGATCTTATTACAAGTATACTCTTATCAGTTATTACAGCTTGGCAATCCATTCTTTAATAGCGCGTGCTTGCTCAGCGGCATTACCGATATAAGTAGCAGGCGTCAATGCACGTAGACGTTCTTTGTCCACATCACTAACTGCTGATAGCTCATCACTTTCGACAAACGTTAGCATGGCTTCACGAGTCATGGCATTACCACGAGTCAAGGCTTTTAGCTTTTCATACGGGTTTTCAACACGGTAGCGACGCATGACCGTTTGAATCGGTTCTGCCAACACTTCTTGTGCTTGATTCAAATCATCATTTAAACGCTGTGCATTTAGCTCAAGTTTACCCACGCCTTTTAAGCAAGCGTCAAACGCAATGATGCTCTGTGCTAGGCCAACACCGATATTACGTAATACGGTTGAGTCCGATAGGTCACGCTGCATACGTGAAATTGGTAGCTTCTCACCCAAATGTGCCAGCATCGCATTGGCAACGCCTAAGTTACCTTCAGAGTTTTCAAAGTCAATTGGATTAACTTTATGCGGCATGGTAGAAGATCCAACTTCACCATCTTTAAGGCGCTGTTTAAAATAGCCTAAGCTAATATATTGCCAAATATCACGGTTGAAGTCGATCAAGATTGTATTGAAGCGTTTAACAGCATCAAACAACTCAGCGATATAATCGTGCGGCTCAATCTGAGTCGTATAGGGGTTAAACGTTAACTCTAAACGCTGATTGATGAATGATTCAGCGTGAGTCTGCCAGTCAACATCAGGGTATGCTGAAAAATGGGCATTGTAGTTACCAACGGCGCCGTTGATTTTACCTAATAGCTCTACTTGATTGATTTGCTTGATTTGACGGGCTAGGCGATAGGCTACGTTTGCCATCTCTTTACCCAGTGTCGTTGGACTGGCTGTCTGACCATGTGTACGTGATAACATTGGCTGATCAGCGTGAGCAATAGATAAGTCAACGATACTATCAGTCACTTGCTGCATTTTGGCAACGACTAACTCGCGGCTGTCTTTGAGCATCAATGCATATGATAGGTTATTGATATCTTCACTGGTACAAGCAAAGTGAATGAACTCAAGTGAGTCAATCAAGGCATCCTGACCACGGAACTTGTCTTTGATAAAGTACTCAACCGCTTTTACATCGTGATTGGTCGTCGCTTCGATGTCTTTGATAGCTTGAGCATCCGCTTCGCTAAAGTCATCAACGATTGCATTCAAAAAAGCGTTGGTCTGGTCATCAAATGCTGCTAATTCACCAATTGCGCTGTTGTCAGCTAAAGACTGCAACCAGCGAATCTCTACCGTAACGCGAGCTTTGATTAGACCAAATTCAGATAAATAAGGACGTAAGCTGTCAGCCTTTGATGCGTAACGGCCATCAATTGGAGAGAGAGCGGTAAGTGGGGTCATGGTTATGCCTCAGTAGTTATGAAATAAAAAACTGCAAGAGTCTAGATAAAAAATTACCATATAATAAACGACGTCGAAATCGTTGCGCGTAATATAGCAGAAATATGATATTAAAAAAGCGGTCTATGCAAATAAAGCGATGTTGGCCCTCGTTAAAATTATGTTATTCACTGCGTCAACATCATGCTTTAAGTTGGGTCTTAGGAATCAATTAGAATCCGCAAGGTGCATCGATAGATTCAATCACGCCGCCGCCCAGACATACTTCATCGATATAAAATACCGCTGACTGACCAGGAGTGACGGCGCGCTGTGGCTCATCAAATACCACGCGCACTTCGCTGCCATCAGCATTGGTCGCAAACACGCGACACGCTTGATCTGGCTGGCGATAGCGAGACTTTTCCATACAGGCTAGACCTTCGTCGCTAAACACATCCGCAGGTGGTAAACCATCAATCCAATCGAGCTTATAGGCTTTTAGCTCGTTGCTCATTAGCATGGGGTGTTCATGCCCTTGACCGACGATTAAACGGTTTTTCTCTAAGTCTTTTGCCAATACAAACCACGGTTCTTCAGGACGGTCTTTAACACCGCCAATGCCGATGCCGCCGCGTTGACCCAATGTGTAATACATGAGGCCATCATGAGTACCGATGACTTTATTATCATCAGTAAGTATCTCGCCTTTTTGGGCAGGCAGATATTGCTGTAAGAAGTCTTTAAAACGGCGTTCACCAATAAAGCAAATGCCCGTAGAGTCTTTCTTTTTAGCCGTCGCTAGGTCATGCTTTTCAGCAATCTGACGTACCACTGGCTTTTCAAGCTCACCAACTGGGAATAGCGTTTTGGCGATTTTGTCACCGCCAACCGCATGTAAGAAATAGCTTTGGTCTTTATTATTATCAAGACCGCGTAAGAGCTGAGCAACCTCGTCACCTTCGGCATTGGTATAGTTCACACTGCGACGTGTATAGTGACCGGTCGCGATATAATCTGCACCAAGGGTCAATGCATAGTCCAAAAACGCCTTAAACTTGATTTCTTTATTGCACAAGATATCAGGGTTTGGGGTGCGTCCTGCTTTATATTCCGCCAAAAAGTGCTCGAATACGCGATCCCAGTATTCCATAGCAAAGTTGGCCGTGTGCAGCTTCATACCAATTTTGTCACATACGGCTTGCGCGTCTGCTAAATCATCCATCGCCGTACAGTATTCGGTGCCGTCATCTTCTTCCCAATTCTTCATAAACAAGCCTTCGACCTTGAAGCCTGCCTGTTGAAGTAATACGGCTGATACAGAAGAATCGACCCCACCTGACATACCGACGATCACGTGCTTGGTGCTAGGATTTTCGACATGAGCAAGTGTTAAAGGGCGATGAGCATTAAAAGACTCAGAAACGGTTGTGCTTGAGGTATTTTGTATGGCTGACATAAAACGGCTCAACTATTTATACGTTATCCAAAGTACATGCCGACGCCAAGTATCATGCAATCACTAAAATACGTAGTCTCAGCACAACAACGTCAGCTTGTCTTTTGGATCTGGTATTATGATAAAATAAACGTCATATTATACCAGTTAATTGAAACTGGTGGCGACCGATGGTGTCTGGCTACTAGTAAAACCGCTTTGAAAATTCAGATAGTGGTTTTGAATTATTTTAATCACCTTTAACTCATCTTGGAATAATAATGATAAAAATTGGTCAAGGTATCGACGTTCACGCTTTTCATAATAATGGTCAGCAGCAGCAATATGTCATTCTAGCAGGCGTGCCTATTGAGCATACTCACAGTTTGCTCGCACACTCTGATGGGGATGTGGTTTTGCACGCACTTGCTGATGCGCTGCTTGGTGCATTGGCGCTTGGTGATATCGGGCAGCATTTTCCCGATACCGATGCGGCACATGCTGGATTGGATTCACGAGTATTGCTACGTTATGTTTATAGTAAAGTGCAAGAGGCTGGTTACAGTCTAGGCAACGCTGATATTACGGTGATGTGCGAGCGTCCAAAGTTAGCGCCGCATAATCTAGCCATGCGCGCCAATATCGCTAGTGACCTGCAAACGGATATTAGCAATATCAGCGTAAAAGCCACCACGACTGAAAAATTGGGATTTACGGGTCGTCAAGAGGGCATCATGGCCAATGCCGTGGTATTATTAGTCCCTAATGCTATCGAACCTACATAGATTGAAATTCGTGCTTGTAATACAGCGGCAGTCGCCCCATGTATAAGCCACGTCTTTATACAATTATTTTATATAAATAATCATTTTAATGAACCGCTTTATCAATAGGAGCTTTTATGAGTGAGCAAACCCCAAACACTGCTGCAAACGACGTTGAACAATTGATCCGTGATCAAATCCGTGACAATAAAGTCATTATCTACATGAAAGGCACACCGCAATTTCCACAGTGTGGCTTTTCAGCGCGCTCTATTGAAGTGTTGACTCAGATTGGTCGTCCATTTGCGTTTGTAAACATTTTAGAAAACCCAGAAATCCGTGCAACGTTGCCAAAAATCGCGAATTGGCCAACGTTCCCGCAGTTATGGATTGATGGCGAGCTAATGGGCGGATCAGACATTATCTTGCAAATGTATCAATCAGGCGAGTTAAAGCCATTGGTTGAAGCAAACAGCCCTGCTGCTTAATACTTGAAAGTGTGAATTGGATGTCTTTAATGTCCAATTAGCCTTTGTAAGATACGAGCACAGCAAACCCAAGTAGTCATTTAATGGCTATTTGGGTTTTTTATTGTCGCTATTATTGTCGTTAGTAGCGTATCTATTCTTGTCCCCATTAGTATTTTCACGCGCCTATGTCATTAGGCTTCGTTGTTTTTATGGGATTTACCCCCATATAGTGTCCAAGATACCAGCGATATAAATAATAATTATCAGATGAGTAAGAGAGCTTTATGAATAACCAAACCAGCGAACAGTTAAACGAGCAAAGAGAAGCGGCTGAGCAGGCAGCGATTGAAAAACGCCGTGAACGTTTAAAAAATGAATCGACACGTATTATTGAGATTGCTAATACTGAGTCATACTCAGCACTTAAGTGTATTCATCAGCTGAGTGTGGCGGGCGGTGCAACTGAAGCGACATATGTTGCGATTGAGCAGCGCATCGTTGTAGACCAAGACCCTGCAGGCGCTTATCATTTGGCACTTTTAGCACAGAACACGCCAGATTTGCCTATCGATGCCCGTCAGCTTATCGAGTTGGTAGTCAACAAGGGTGATAACCATCAACGCTTGGCATTGCTCAAAAACTTACCATTACCGCCAGTTGAGCTTATCAAAGAGCAGATTTTGGCCAGTGATGATGGTGAGGCGATTGGTCAAATGAACGCCTATCTACAGATCAATCCAGAAGGGTATGGTAGTCATCATATGCTGTCTAGTGGGCAATCAGATCAGATCGTACCGCTTAGCCCTGGCAATAATAACCAAAATGATGATTAAAACAGTAACTAAGGCGTGTCTTCAATTCATCCGATAGTCATCTAAATGGGCTAAAAATGGCTAAATCTTGCCAAACATCGTCAAATAGCTGTTTAATATCCCGATATTATCTGCGCTATTTTTCTTGTTTGACGGCAATTTATCTCATTTTTATCACCATTTTTGAAATAAAGACACGCCCTAGTAAGGCAACAACTAACAAGACAGTAACCAGAGTAGAGAACTTTTCGCTTAATTTTAATAGTTTTTGTTCTAACGTTTTTTAAGTATCAAAAAATTGTTATAATTATGGGTTATTCAGGGCGTGTCCTTAATCTGAACAAAAGCATCTGGATGGGCTAAAAATGGTTAAATATTGCCAAACTATGTCAAATAGCTGGTTAGTATCCTGATATTATCTGCGCTATTTTCCTTGTTTGGCTGCAATTTACCTCATTTTTATCACCATTTTCAAAATAAGAACACGCCCTAACCAATTATGAACGACTTATCTGAGTCGTTACCTTTTTATAAATTCGACTGACGTTTATTTGCTGCCTGTTTTCTTATTTGAACATAGGATATGGCAATCAGCAGCGTTATGAGTCAAGTGAGGCACACATGCAATACCCAAAACATTACGACGTGATAGTGATCGGCGGTGGTCATGCTGGCACAGAAGCTGCTCTGGCGGCTGCACGTATGGGCGCACAGACCTTATTGTTGACGCATAATATCGAGACGCTCGGGCAGATGAGTTGTAACCCTGCGATTGGTGGTATCGGTAAATCGCATCTAGTACGTGAGATTGATGCGCTAGGCGGTGCAATGGCGCTGGCAACGGACAAGGCTGGTATTCAGTTTCGCGTACTAAACAGCCGTAAAGGGGCTGCCGTTCGTGCCACGCGTGCGCAAGCAGACCGCATTTTGTATAAAGCGGCTATCCGTCATACGTTAGAAAATCAGCCAAATCTGGATATATTTCAACAAGCTGCTGATGATATCTTGGTCGAAAACGGCCGTGCAACGGCTGTTGTGACTTCTACAGGTATTGTCTTTAAGACCGAAACAGTCGTATTGACCTCAGGGACTTTCTTGGGCGGTGTCATTCATATTGGTTTAGAGAATTCAAAGGGTGGCCGTGCAGGGGATCAGCCTTCTATCAAATTGGCAGATCGTTTACGTGAGCTTAAGCTGCCAGTCGGTCGTCTAAAAACAGGTACACCAGCACGTATTGATGCACGTAGTGTTGACTTTAGCGTGATGACGGTACAGCCGGGTGATACGCCATTGCCAGTGATGAGCTATATGGGTGATGTTTCTATGCATCCTGAGCAGGTCAATTGTTATATCACCCATACCAATGCGCGTACTCATGACATTATTCGTGAAAACCTTGACCGTTCACCAATGTTCTCTGGCAAAATCGAAGGCGTAGGCCCGCGTTATTGCCCATCTATCGAAGATAAAATTCATCGTTTTGCGGATAAAGACAGCCATCAGATTTTCATCGAGCCAGAAGGTCTGACCACGCATGAGCTATATCCAAATGGTATCTCGACCAGTTTGCCATTTGATGTGCAGTTAGACTTTATTCATAGTATGAAAGGCTTAGAAAATGCCCATATTACTCGTCCAGGTTATGCGATTGAGTATGATTATTTTGATCCACAAAACCTCAAGCCAACGCTTGAAACCAAGTCGATTGATCGTCTGTACTTTGCGGGTCAAATTAATGGTACGACTGGCTATGAAGAAGCAGGCGTACAAGGTTTGCTAGCAGGAACCAATGCGGCATTGGTGACGACCAATAACAGTGAGTTTGACACATGGACACCGCGCCGCGATGAAGCGTATCTTGGGGTGCTTGTCGATGACTTGATTACCCACGGTACTACCGAGCCGTATCGCATGTTTACAAGCCGTGCAGAATATCGTTTATTGCTGCGTGAAGACAATGCAGATCAGCGTTTGACTGAGACTGGTCGTAAGCTAGGTCTGGTAGACGATGTACGCTGGCAAGCCTATCAAGAAAAAATGGAAGCCATCGCCACAGAAACTTCACGCCTAAAAGATATGTGGGCCACGCCTGCTAATGCATTAGGTAAGCAAGTGACCGAGCAAACAGGTGAAGTGCTGTCTAAAGAGTCTACTGCCTTCGATTTGCTAAAGCGTCCGCAAATACATTTTGCTGATATCGCGGCTATCACTGACTCAACCGTTGATGCACAAGTGGGTGAGCAGATAGAGATTTCTGTCAAATATGCTGGCTATATCGACCGTCAACAAGAAGATATCGACCAAATGAAGCGACTAGAAAACACAGCGCTACCGTTAGACTTTGATTATAGTATCGTGTCAGGACTATCAAATGAGATAGTACAAAAACTTACGCAAGTTCGTCCTGCAACGCTAGCTCAAGCGGGACGCGTAAGCGGTGTAACCCCTGCTGCCATTCAGTTGTTGGCAATGACGGTTAAAAAGCATAAAAAAGCAAAAGCTGCATTGGACTCATAATAGCTATGCAATAAAGCCTTTTATAATAAAGCACTTATAGTATAAATAGCCCGTAACGATGTTTCGTTACGGGCTTTTGTTTATCAAAAAAAACGGTCGATTTTGAAAGAAAGTCACATGTAACCTTGTCCTACTTACTACTTTGTCTCTATACTAGGTCAGTAAATTTTCTTATTACTTGTTAATTTGTCTCGCTGATGTCCATATATTCATGGGCTTGTCACCGAACTGAGTCTACTTATGATTGATGCTATTGTTTTTGCTATTACCATTGTCTTACCCAACCTTGCCTTAATGTGGTTGGGTTTTTTTATGCAACGACGCGGTGAGGCAAGCCAAACTTTTATCGATCAGGCATCAAGTTTTGTCTTTAATTATTGCTTGCCGTGTTTATTGTTTTTTAGCGTGGTCGATAGCGACGTCGATTATGGTAAGCAAATTACGCTTATCCTGGTTGGTATCTTGGTGACGTTTATATTATTTATTGGCGCAGAGTTTTATGCCAAACGCTTCGTCAAGCGTCCTGAAGACCAAGGCGTGTTTGTACAAGGCGTATTCCGTAGCAACATGGCCATCATTGGCCTTGCAACCGTGGCCAACGCTTACGGCGCACAAGGATTAAGTATCGGTGCTGTCTATATGGGCGTGGTAACGATACTGTTTAATATCTTGGCAGTCATTACCTTGAGCCGCGTATCCAAAAGTGTGGATGATACATGGATTAGTCGCGGTACGATGATTGTGAAAAAGTTGCTAACCAATCCTTTAATTTTGGCATTGGTTGGGGCATTCGTCTATAAAGCACTGCCATTACCACCGCTTACTGGGGTGATTCATACGACTGGCGACTTATTAGCAGCGGTGGCTCTGCCGTTAGCACTGATCTGTGCGGGTGCTAGTATTAACCTAAAGTCTATGTTGCATCCTTCGGGCTTATCCATGCAAGCGAGTATTGGACGAATTGTCATTGCACCATTAATTGCTATCGCTGTTGGACTTGGGTTCGGGCTATCAGGCGTGCATATGGGGGTGTTGTTTTTGATGGTCGCATCGCCCACAGCTGCAGCCAGCTATGTCATGGCAAAAGCAATGGGTGGCAATGATGTACTCGCTGCCAATATACTTGCCTTTACCACTGTTGTCGGCATGTTTGGTATGGCGATTGGGGCAGCGACGTTACGTGCGCTTGGATTGATGTAATGCAGATTTTATACTATCTTTAAATAAGCAAGTACTTTCGCTTTATCTAATTTTGATAGTCTTAAAAAAGCCCTCTTTTCAAATAAGAAAAGAGGGCTTTTGGTATTAATCTAGCGTTCGCTATTACGCTTGTCTTCACGGCGCTGCTTGCGCTTTGGGCTAGTACGATAGGTCAAATAACCACCGATAGCCATAACGGCAAGAAAGGCGATGATATACATAAATATTGATGAGCCAATCATGAGCGATGCACCGATAATGGGAGTTGCTTCCATGTCAAAAATCCAGTTAAGGTTCATCAATAATTATGCAAGTGTCTCATTTCATTGTAAAGTAAATAAGTTTAGCTCCGGTGTAAGTTCAAGTGAACGGATACGGGCGGCTTGGTCATAGATATTGGCCGTCACAATCAGCTCATCTGGCTGATAGGTTGCCAAAAATGCAGCGAGTCTTGGTTTGACCGTGTCGACAGAGCCAATGAATGATACTGACAATGCGTTATCTACCATCATTTTCTCTGCTTGACTCCAGATACTGTCCATATCGTGGGTAGGCTTAGGCATTTGACCTGTTTCGCCACGACGCAGACGTACAAAACTCTGCTGTGCTGAAGTAAAATGATACTCGGCGGTCGCATCATCATCAGCCAGCAATAAGTTTGCAGCTAGCATCACATAAGGCTTATCTAGATAGACAGACGGTTTAAACTGTTCACGGTAAGCCTCAATTGCTTGCCCAAGCATTTGCGGGGCGAAGTGAGAGGCAAACACATAAGGTAGTCCTAAATGTGCAGCCAAAGTCGCACCAAATAGAGAAGAGCCTAATATCCAAATCGGTATGCCTGATTTTGCGCCAGGGAATGCCTGTACAGGGCTGCCATCTGTATCATTACCTAAGAAATACATCAGCTCTTGCACATCTTGTGGAAAGCGTTCGGCATCTTTCATTTGTCTACGAAGTGCCTGAAACGTCGCACCATCAGTACCAGGTGCACGGCCTAGGCCTAGGTCCACACGGTCACCATATAATGCCTGCAAAGTACCAAACTGCTCAGCAATCACGAGAGGGGCATGGTTCGGTAGCATGACGCCGCCAGCACCAATACGGATACGGTCGGTTTTACTACCGATATGCGATAGTAGTACTGAGGTGGCTGCACTGGCGATGCCCGGCATATTGTGATGCTCTGCCATCCAGTAGCGGTTTAAGCCTGATTTTTCTGCTTGCTGCGCGGTTTCCACTGTTTGGGCGATGCCTTCAGCGATGGTTTTGCCTTGAGGTACAGGCGCAAGATCTAAAAAAGATAAAGGGATTTTATTACTCATAAATGTTCCAGTAGTGTGTAAATTATTTTCTACTGATATGCTTATAGACAGTGGTAGTTTCAAGTGCCGCTAGTCACTGTTAATGAATCATAACAAAGTCAGTTAACTCTGTTTTTAAGCTCGCTTAACAATTATTAAGGTGTATTTATAAAGGTTGTCGTTTGTCAAAATAAGCGATAAATAAACCATAAGTAAGGTAATAAAAGGATTTAGCAGCATTATACTATGGCATTAAAAAAAGATGGCATTAAAAAAAGCAGGCAACCTAAGTTACCTGCTTCTCTAATTATAAGATTATAATATAATGGTTATTTAATTTATCATTATCTTAAGAACCAAATGCAACATTATTTATCTTGGTCGCTAAGTTTGTAAGCTAAGACATAATCACCGATGGTTGTTCCAACTGAACCATGACCACCTGCAACCAATACGACCATTTGCTCACCTTTAGAGTTTAAGTAAGTCATTGGCGTGGCTTGACCACCTGCTGGAATACGGACATTCCATAGCACGTCGCCATTTTTTAAGTCATAAGCTCGGAAGTTGTTTTCTGTCGCCGCTGACAAGAATGCGACGCCGCCTTTAGTGATGATAGGTCCACCGATACCAGGTACGCCCAGTTCCAGTTTGATAGGAATAGGAGACAAGTCTTGTACCGTACCATTTTTGCGTTGATAAGCGATATCACCTGTGGCTAGGTCAGCACCAGCGATCGTGCCCCATGGTGGCTGCTGACAAGGTACGCCTAATGGTGACAAGAAGGGCCCCAATTCTACTGCATAATCTGCACCTTCATTGGCATTGACGCCTTGCTCGCCTTTATTGGTTTCTGCATCGCCCAACGTGTCTCTAGGAATGAGTTTTGAGGTAAATGCCAAGTAAGTCGGCATACCAAACATCACGCCATTCTCAGGATCGACTGCAATACCGCCCCAATTAAAGGTACCAAAGTTACCAGGATAGACCAAGCTACCATTTGTTGATGGCGGGGTATAGCGACCATCATAGTTGAGCTGATTGAACTCAATACGGCACATCATTTGATCGACGAGACTGGCACCCCACATGTCTTTTTCAGTCAGTGGTTCAGGCTCAAAGCTCAAGCCAGAATAAGGCTGAGTTGGCGCTGCGTGCTCTCCCGCTATGAGATAGCCTTGCGGTGCAGGACGTTCTTTAATCGGTACAATAGGCTCACCTGTCGCACGATTCAAGACGTATACATCGCCTTGTTTGGTTGGTACAACCAGCGCGGGCTGTACACCATCGGCCGTATCTAGATCAAGTAAGGTTGGCTGCGCAGGCGTGTCCATGTCCCAAAGGTCATGATGGACAAACTGCTGAACCCAGCGTGCTTCACCAGTCTCGATATCTAGAGCGACAACAGACGTTGCATACTTTTCTTCAGCGGCATTTCGGTAGCTACCTAGCTGATCCGGTGTGCGGTTACCCATAGGGAAGTAGGCCAATCCAAGCTCTTCATCGGCAGTAGCGACTGACCATGAATTTGGCGAACTGGTCTTGTAAGTTTGAGTTGGATCATTGACATCGAAAGGTGCTGTATTATCAGGATCACCTGAGTCCCAGTTCCAAAGAAGCTCACCGGTATTGACATCATACGCACGGATTACACCAGAAGGCGAGTTGACATCATAGTTGTCATTGACAGCACCAGCTACGATAATGGTATCACCGGCGATGACTGGTGGTGACGTAGAATAATAGTAACCTGCTTGATTAAACGGCATGTTATGCATCAAGTCTAATGCACCATCATCACCAAAGTCTTGGCAGCGTTGCCCAGTATTTGGATCGAGTGCATATAGTTTCGCATCAGAAGTTGGGATAAATATCTTGGCATCACATTGCTTAGATGCGTTTTCAAAGGTATTACCAGCAATTTTTTGTACTTGCACAGGACTGGTTGCTTGACCAGCATAATAAGATACGCCGCGACAGGTTTGGTGCTGGCGTTGTAAGTTTTCCTCTACTTGAGGATCAAACTTCCATAGCGTCTCACCAGAGTCGGCATCTAGCGCTAGTACCCAGTTATGCGGGGTACATAAGTATAAACCGTTGCCAATCTTTAATGGTGTTGCCTGATAAGTGGTCTCACCGACATCGTTAGGCCCTTTGACATCACCTGTTTGGATTTGCCATGCCAGCTCTAAATCTTTGACGTTGTCAGTATTGATTTTATCTAGAGGTGAGTAGCGCTGACCATAATCAGTACGACCATACGCACTCCACTCACCATCTGGCGTTTGTTGACCGTTTGATAATGGGTCACCAAGGTTAGCTGACGTCTCATCTGAGCTGACGTTTTGCTTGTCATCATTTGCAGCAGTCAAATCAAGCTCGCCTAATTTATCAGTGGCGTTGTTTGCTAAGCTGCCAAAAGAGAGCAGTGCACCCACAACCACGCTAGCGAGCAATCCCCAATAGTACAGCGGATTTTTCTTAGCAGTGTCTGCAGTTAATGCGGCAGTACGGTCAGCGCTCGTTGTTAACTGAGCTCTAGACCCATGCATTTTTTTAGATACCCATGGCAGTAGCATGAGCAAACCAAATATAAGCGGGAAGCCAACTCGAGGTGCTAACGCCCACCAATAGAACCCAGATTCCCAAAGTGCCCAAGCCATGGTTGTTACGATAAATAGCGCATATAATCCGTAAGCACTCCAGTGTTTTTTGAACAATAAAAAAGCTGTTGTTAGTATAATAACGCCAGCAATAAGGTAGTAAGGACTACCGCCTAAAGACAATAAATAAGCGCCGCCAATGAGTAGAGGGGCGGCAAAAATTGCCATAATGATCGCTACGAATTTTTCCATGAGCGGTATCACCTGTTTACAGAAGAGCAAGTTAATATGTATTGATATTTAGTCGCTAATCAATTTCATTCGACCAAATATCAATACAAGTGTGAATAATATATAAAAGAAACATTGAATAACGTTCTAGAATCTATTTTATCATCCACAGCTCAGTCTAGTAAGGGTGAGCAAGTCTGAGATACTTTATTTAACAAATGCTCATTAATTTGCAAATTGCTTTTGGCATAGCTCCATGAATGCGCGACCATATTGACGGATTTCTGCATCATCACGTACCGCCATCCAACTGGTAAAGCGACCAAAATGATCGACGGGGATGGCCGTCAGGTTTTGATAATGACTTGGCTCAAATGCCATTTCTGCGATGATACCAATACCTAGGCCTAGACCGACATAGGTGCTGATCACATCGGCATCGAGCGCCGCTAATACGATATCTGGCTCCAGCCCTGCTTCGTCGAACGTCTTGTCAATCGCGCCGCGTCCTGTAAAACCACCGTGATAGGTCACAATCGGATAGCTGGCAAGTGTGGGCAGGTCAATAGACTCTTGGCTAGCCAGTTCGTGATCACTTGGTACGATAACGCGATGCGTCCAGTCATAGTAACGATAGCATCTTAAATAGTTGTTATGCAGCAAGGACTCAGTGGCGATACCGATATCGGCTTGGCCACGGATGACCATCTGAGCGATGGTCTCAGGATCTGCCTGTTGTAAAATCAAATTTACTTTAGGAAAACGATCTTTAAACTCTTTAACCACTTGCGGCAGTACATAACGCGCTTGAGTATGGGTGGTGGCAATCGTCAACGTACCGATATTAGGATTATTAAAGTCTAAACTTAGGTTTTCAATGGTGCGGATTTCAGCAAAGATAGACTCGATATGCGGCATAAGTGCTGTGCCCATAGTGGTTAGTCCCGTCAGGCGTTTGCCTTGGCGCACAAATACTTCCGTCTTTAACTGGTTTTCTAACGCAGCAATATGCTTTGATAAGCTTGATTGACTGGTATGTAGTACGGTCGCCGCTTGGCTTAAGTTATAACCGTTAATCACCGTATGCCATACTGTTTCTAGCTGTTTGAGCTGAATCTGCAAATGCCGTTGGTTGACCACTACGTCGATTGCCATAACTTAATCCTATTGTATAAATATACAAACCTCGTCTGTATATGAAAGTAAAAATGTCTGAACATACAGTAATAAAGTAGTGTAAAACAAAGCTATTATTCTTGTATATAATAAATAGCTATCAATTTATGATAATTATGAATATAGAGTTTGTATTTTGCAATGCTAAAAAATTATTTGTTCAGTAAATGCTGTTTAGTAAGTAAGCGTTGTTTATCCAGAGAAGCCATTTGACCTAACAACTTATAAAGAGCGGTCACTATTAAGCATAAAAAACTAAGCATAAAAAAACAGCTACCTTCTAAAAGATAGCTGTTCGTTAGTTATAAAGTTATTTATTACTGGTAGTTAGTTGATACTGACCAACTTCAAACTTGGTTTATTTTGCAATATCAAAGCGATCTGCATTCATAACCTTGTTCCAAACGCGGACGAAGTCACGAACGAATTTCTCTAAGTTATCATCTTGCGCGTATAGCTCAGCATAAGCACGTAATATAGAGTTAGAGCCAAATACTAAGTCTACACGGCTTGCTTGCCATTTGACGTTTCCTGTACCACGCTCACGTACTTCGTAGCTATTAGCAGTATTGTCGGCTGCTTTTACAGGGTGCCATGTGTAGTTCATGTCTGTTAAATTGACGAAAAAGTCGTTGGTAAGTACGCCAGCACGTTTAGTAAAGACGCCATGTTGGCTCTGACCGTGGTTGGTATCAAGCACTCGCATACCACCAAGCAATACGACCATCTCAGGTGCTGTCAATCCCATTAGCTGCGTGCGATCAAGTAGCATCTCTTCTGGTGATACCGCATAGTCGCCCTGAATCCAGTTACGATAGCCATCATGTAGCGGCTCTAAATCAGCAAAAGATTCAGCGTCAGTCATTTCAGCGTCAGCATCACCGCGACCTGGATTAAACGGTACAGTAATATCTACGCCTGCATCGTTTGCTGCTTGTTCAATCGCAGCGTTACCAGCCAATACAATAAGGTCTGCCAAGCTAACGTCTTTATCAAAGCTAGACTGAATGCTGGTCAATGTCTCAAGTACACGCTGTAGCTGTTCTGGCTCGTTGCCTGCCCAATCTTTCTGAGGAGCTAAACGGATGCGTGCACCGTTGGCACCGCCGCGATAGTCGGAAGCGCGGAAGGTACGAGCGCTGTCCCATGCTGTAATGATCAACTCACGACGACTAAGGTCACTGTCTAAAATCTGTGCTTTTAGCGTTGCAATATCATCAGCAGTCAAGTCCGTATTACCTGTAGGAATAGGGTCTTGCCATACAAAGTCTTCGCTCGGTACGTCGGCACCTAAGTAACGAGACTTCGGCCCCAAATCGCGGTGAGTCAGTTTGAACCATGCTCTAGCGAACACTTCATCAAAGTACTCTGGATTGTTATGGAACTTTTCTGAAATCTCACGATAGATAGGATCTTTAATCATCGCCATATCAGCATCAGTCATGATTGGGTTGCGGCGTACACTTGGATCATTCGCATCTAACGGACGATCTTCTTCCTTAATGTCGACAGGTTCCCACTGCCACGCACCAGCTGGACTCTTAGTCAACGCCCATTCATGGTTGAACAACAAATCAAAGTACTCATAGTTCCACTCAGTTGGATTCGTGGTCCAGGCGCCCTCGATACCACTTGAAACGGTATCACCTGCATTACCACGGCCCTTAGGGTTGCGCCAGCCTAGGCCTTGCTCTTTGATATCAGCGCCTTCTGGTTCATCTTCTAGTATCGTCGCGTCACCATTACCGTGACACTTACCAACCGTGTGACCACCAGCGGTTAGAGCAACGGTCTCTTCGTCATTCATCGACATACGACCAAACGTAGTACGGATGTCTTGTGCGGTTTTGATTGGGTCAGGATTGCCATCAACACCTTCTGGGTTAACATAAATCAAGCCCATTTGTACTGCTGCTAGTGGGTTTTCTAGTGACGCGCGGTCTTCATCACTGTCGTAACGGTTTTTGGTAGCAGCTAGCCATTCGCGCTCAGAACCCCAGTAGATGTCTTTTTCTGGATGCCAGATATCAGCACGACCGCCAGCAAAACCTAGAGTTTTAAAACCCATAGACTCATAAGCCATGTTACCTGCCAAAATCATCAAATCAGCCCAAGACAATTTATTGCCGTATTTTTTCTTGATTGGCCATAATAGACGACGTGCTTTATCAAGGTTGACGTTGTCAGGCCAGCTGTTCAATGGTGCAAAGCGTTGGTTACCAGTATTAGAGCCGCCGCGACCGTCAGCACCGCGATACGTACCAGCTGAATGCCAAGCCATACGAATCATCAAGCCGCCATAGTGACCCCAATCCGCTGGCCACCATTCTTGCGACTCAGTCATTAGGTTTTTTAAGTCAGTTTTGACCGCTTCTAGATCTAGCTGTTTAAAAGCTTCAGCATAATCAAAGTCTTCACCCATTGGGTCAGTCTTTTTGTCTTGCTGATGCAATATGTCTAAGTTCAATGCGTTTGGCCACCAATCTGTCGCAGCAGAAGCAGTGGTAGTATGTGCCTGATGCATAACAGGGCAGCCACCCATGCTCGGGCGCTGAGGCTCGTGCGAGTTATCGACGTTTTCGCTATGGATCGTTGGGCCTTGACCATCACCCTGATCATAGGTTGTGTTAGTAGGCGCATTATTATTGCTTTCGTGATCTACAGGACAACGAGCAGCATCTGGGGCAGTGTTTTTGTCGGTGGTGTTATTGGTTGAGTCGGACATGGTAT
Source organism: Psychrobacter sp. BI730 (assembly GCF_013414195.1). GTDB lineage: Bacteria > Pseudomonadota > Gammaproteobacteria > Pseudomonadales > Moraxellaceae > Psychrobacter. The sequence continues at coordinate 126,663 of NZ_JAATTV010000001.1, read as the reverse complement.
AACTCCCAGGCTATGATAATCGAAAGAACAAACCGTGAATCTCGGTAGTCGTTGTTTATGTACAAAGCATAACTAAGCTGAGTGGATTTATAAAACTAATATATAAGAATTATAAGTTTTAAATTACCAATCATAAAATACTTGATGTTTTGTTTATCTCAATCATTATTAACGCCCTTGCTTATCATCGCCAGTTAAGAGTAAACCAATAGAGTGCACCTAACCAATCAAGCCTGCGTCAGTTTTACTACTACCTTTATATTACCTATAAATAATGTCATTGTCAGACATCCTTCAAATTAGCAATAAAGAAGAGAGCTAAGATAACCTTGGTAAAACACTGCAGTTTTTTGCGTTACTATTAAGAAATATAAGCGATTGTACATGGCCTGCAATCGCTAAGTTAATGCAAAAACATCTAGTCAAGATAAAGGTTCTCAAGTACCATAACTGGATTTTGTTGTAATGATAATATTGGTGCAACGTAGAGCAATTTTTATCGATCCTTTTGTCGATAACTGATTCTAAAGATTGATAAAAATTGTGCGCGGTTGTGTTCTTTGTCTGAATTGTTGGTGAGTTATTATGTCTGCTGTCAAATCTGTACCGCCCAATCAACCAATTGCCAAAAAGTCATGGGGCGAGGCCACAAAAGCTTATCTCGATCCTCGTGTCATTATTATGCTGTTTTTGGGGTTCTCAGCGGGTATACCTATTCTGCTGATTTTCTCAAGTCTGTCGCTATGGCTGAGAGAAGCAGGCATTGATCGTAGTGTCGTTACTATGTTCAGCTGGGCAGCACTGGGGTATTCGTTCAAGTTTATTTGGGCGCCATTGATTGATGCGCTCCCTGTACCGTTTTTGACCAAGTGGCTAGGGCGTCGTCGTAGTTGGATGGTGGTATCACAGCTGCTTATCGTGCTGGCAATCTTTTTGATGGCAAGGGTAAATCCTGTTAGCGAAGATGTCTTGGTTTATATGGCAGGCGCGGCCGTGCTGCTTGGGTTCTCTTCTGCGACGCAAGATATCGTGATTGATGCGTACCGTATTGAGCTTGCGCCGCCGTCTATGCAGTCTATCTTGTCCTCTATCTATGTGTCAGGCTACCGTATCGGTATGATTGTCGCAGGGGCAGGCGCGTTATATTTGGCTGATTATTTCGGCTCAAATGAGACGTTTTATAGTTATGAAGCGTGGCGCAATACCTATTACATCATGGCAGGAGTCATGACGTTAGGGGTATTAACGACGTTTGCTAGTTATGAGCCAACCGCTGAGACCCTGCAAAGTAAAAAGCAGAAAGGTAACTTAAAAGTATTCCTGATTTATTCAGCGTTACTGCTTATCCCAGGCCTACTGTTTGGTGTTATTTACCTGATTAATATTTTGATCAATACAGTATTTGATAGCACAGTGGCCTTGATACCACTAATGGTAATGCCAGCGATTAAATTTTACTTTTTAGCATTGGTCGCGTGTGCGCCATTGTTATTGCTGTACTTTATTATTAACCAACCAAAAATCATTAACAAAGCCCCGTTGGTCGCTGAAACTCGTGAAGATTACGTCAGACTGGTAGCGTTGTTTGTATTTTCAGTGATTGCCTTTATCGCTGCTTACATATTGATGGGGCAAGTCTTACCCGAGTTCGAAGGCGCTTTTTCTAGTTTCTTTGTAGAAACCTTGCACTTATTAGTAAGCCTAGGCGCGGCGATGGCAGCAGGTTATGCCCTGGTACAAGTAGGACTGGTAAAAAAAGAAGTGGCCATGGCAACATGGATCGAGCCTGTCTTAGATTTTTTCCGACGTTACGGCAAAAAAGCACTGCTACTCTTAGCCTTGATTGGTCTATACCGTATCTCAGATATCGTCGCAGGCGTGATCTCCAACGTCTTTTATCAAGACATGGGCTTTAGCAAAACAGATATCGCCAATGCCGTAAAACTGGTCGGTGTAATTATGGCAATTGCAGGTGGCTTCTTGGGCGGGATTTTGGCTCAGCGTTTCCGTATTATGCATGCCATGATGATTGGCGCGATTTTGGCGTGTGCGACCAACCTGTTGTTTGTGGTATTGACGTACAACCCAGGCAGCCTGCCGATTATGTATATGGCAGTGATATTTGATAACTTGGCTGCGGGCCTTGCAAGCGCTGTATTTATCGCTTTCTTATCAGCACTGACATCGATTCGCTTTACTGCTGTACAGTATGCGATTTTTTCCTCATTGATGACCCTGATACCAAAAGTGATGGGTGGTTATTCTGGTGCTATCGTCGATAATATGGGTTATCCGTTTTTCTTTATCTTTACATTTGCTATCGGTATTCCAATTTTGGCACTGATTTACTTTGTTGATAGACATATTGTCATTGGTGATAACGATGATATTTATGGCGATGATAATAATGATGGCAGCGGTGGTAACGGGATAGGTGACAAGCTGAGTAAAACCAATCATAACCTGACCGATACCAAAGAGCCACCACGCGCATCAGAGTAGGCTCAGCAGCATTTTACCTTTATCCATTCATTGTTTTTTAAGAGCTATCTATGACCGTATCAACCATTCGTCAAATCAAGCAGCAAATTGGACAACTGACGAATGGTGAGTCAGATAATCAGCAGCCGTCATTTTGGTTCACTGACTGGTTGGTGCATGTCATTGATAAGCCTGCGATAGCGTTGATGACTGATGAAGATTATCAGCTAAGTGATAGTGAAGTCGCACGGTTCAATGACGGCGTGGTGAAAATGCAGCAAGGTATACCGCTTGCGTATCTAACCGGACAGCAGGAGTTTTGGTCGCTTAACTTTAGGGTAAACGAGCATACTTTGATTCCTAGGCCTGATACCGAAGTACTGGTCGAGCAGGTATTGAACTGGATAAACGCTCAGCCAGCGCAACTTAGTAGTAAACGATTACTAGACTTGGGGACAGGGTCAGGTTGTATCGCTATCAGTCTTGCCTATGAGTTAAAGCACGCTAACTGGCAAGTCGTGGCAGTCGATTTATCGTCAGAGGCGCTTGAAGTTGCTCAGCACAATGCCGTGAGCAATAATGTTGCCAATGTTGAATTTATCCAAAGCAGTTGGTATCAAGCGCTACCTACTAATGATGAGCATCAGTTTGATATCATCGTCTCCAACCCTCCTTATATTGACGAGACAGATGAGCATTTGGCAGGCCTAACAGCTGAACCGATTAGTGCCTTGAGTGCGCCCAATCAAGGTCTAGCTGATATCGAGCATATCGTTCAGCAAGCAACAACCTATCTCTGTACAGGTGGATTATTGGCTATTGAACATGGCTATGATCAAGGGGATGCGGTTCGGCAGCTGTTTCTAGACGATGGGTTTGAGTCAGTACATACCGTAAAAGATTACGGTGGTAATGATCGCGTCACGCTAGGGCAAGTCCAGTAGATGGTTTTTTGGTAGTAGATTTCTTTGATTATAGGTTGTAGATGAATATGGTAGAAGAGATGGTACATCTATCGGATGATGAGCTGCTGCGTTATGCTCGACAAGTTTTATTAGACGGTTGGGATATGGATGCTCAGCTGCGACTAAAGATAGCACGTGTGGTCATAATAGGGGCAGGCGGGCTAGGTTGCCCTGCGTCTGAGACATTGGTACGTGCAGGGGTGGGTTATGTCCATCTGATTGATGATGACGAGATTGAAGCAAGCAACTTACAACGGCAGACGCTGTTTTTGCCAGAAGATGTTGGTCAGTCTAAAGCACTGACTGCAGCGCACATGTTAGCGCGCATCAATCCTTTGATAAAGGCTCGCGGCACAGTCGCACGATTAGATGAAGACAACGCTTATGAATTGCTCGATATAGCAGCCGGCAAGCCTGACTTACTCTTAGACTGTACGGATAACTTTGCCACGCGCGATATTATTAATCGCATTAGTGTACGCTACCAAATCCCACTATTATCCGCCTCAGCGATTGCGATGCAAGGACAGCTAGCACTGTTCGAACCTCAGCTCGATACTGGTTGTTATCACTGCGTGTTCGGCTCAGTAGTACCTGATGAAGCCGCTGACGAACGTACGTGTGCCAACTCTGGTGTGCTGGCCAGTACCACTGCCATCATGGGCAATTTGCAAGCCAATGCTGCACTGCAATATTTAGGATTAACCAAAAATCTACTGACAAACAAGCTGCTCATATGGGATGGTAGTCAGATGCAGCAGCGGCTAATGGGCTATCGAAAAGATCCGCAGTGTCCTGTCTGTAGCAGTCCTATAGTCAATCCTCTATAAATTGGATACGGTGTCAGGCTTGCTTAGTCTACGATTTGTAGTACTTTCACTCGCCTGCCTTGTATCCAAATTATATTGAACCGGCTATAACTGAGTAATCTGATTTTAACGCATTTTTATATTGTATTGCCTATCTTCAAACATCCTTCTTATTACCATAGTTGTTTTTTATGAAAATTCATCGTCCGCATTTATTAAAGCATACTTTTAATGTCGTTAATCGTGTTCGCCAAACAGCGAGTGTGGCAGGTCTGTCTGCGCTAAGAGTGGCAAAAGGTGAGAAACCTGACGCGATGCTACTCAAAGAAACCTTTGAGCAGTTAGGTACGACTTATATCAAAATCGGTCAGTTTATCGCCAGTACACCGTCGCTGTTTCCACGTGATTATGTCAAGGCATTCCAGAGTTGTTTGGATCAAACCACGCCATTGTCTTATGCTTATATCGAGCAAGTGCTAAGAGAGGATCTGGCGATTGATGGTATGACGCTTGATGATACGTTTGCTCATATTGACTCAGAGCCATTGGCATCAGCTTCTATCGCTCAAGTGCATGCAGCTCGTCTGCACAATGGCGATGAGGTGGTGCTAAAGGTACAAAAGCCTGGCGTCGAGACCATCATGCAGACTGACTTGGGTGTATTGCATGGCGTAACTAAGCTACTTGAAATACTAATGCCATCGATGAAATTTGCGAGCATTGCGCCGATTATTGACGAGATTCGTTTGCGTATGCTTGCCGAGACTGACTTTATCGCCGAAGCACAGAATATTCGCGATTTTCAGCAGTTTTTAGCGGTATCAGGTAATACTCGTGTCGTGGCACCAACTGTCTATGAAGAGCTGACTACCAAGCGTGTACTAACGATGAGCCGTCTATATGGCGTCTCTATGGTCGATGAGTCACTCATGCGTCAGTACTGTGCAGATCCTGCCCAAGTTATGGCAGACACTCTAAACACATGGTTTGCCAGTCTCATGTTATGCAATAGTTTCCATGCTGATCTACACGCTGGTAATCTAATGCTATTGACCGATGGCCGTATTGGGTTCTTGGATTTTGGTATTGTCGGTAAGCTCAAAGCTGAGAGCTGGCGTGCATGTATGGGCATGATGCAAGCCATGCAAGACAGTGACTATCAAGCCATGGCTCGCCATATGATTGATATGGAAATGACACATGGTGGCAATAAAGTCGATGTGGCTGCATTAGGGAATGACTTGCAACGCATGATGACAACCATCATGGCAGAAGATAAAACCTTTACCAGCGGTGTACCTTTCAATAGTAAAGAACAAGCCGATGAGCTTAATAAAATGATGCTTGAGATTGTTGAGGTTGGCAAACGTCATGGCATCCATTTCCCACGAGACTTCGCTCTATTGACCAAACAGATGTTGTATTTTGATCGGTTTATGCGTACGCTAGCTCCAGATATGGATATGTTTAGCGATCAGCGGGTACAAATGCTAGGACAAGATACGGTAGAGACGCCAACGTTAGACGTATTATAGTTTTCGCTAATAACTTTATGCTGGCCTACTATATCTAATAACTTCTCTATTTCTGCGTTTATTTATTACTGCTTTTGACTGTCTAACACAAAGGATTGTGTGCTAATTGCCGCAAAAATGGCTCTGTCATGATGACTGCTTTTAAAAGCCGTATGGTCCCGACGATTACCAACGAAGCTGCCATTGCCTGTATCGGTATGTACTGCATGGCAGTCGTTATGGGTTATGGTCGCTTTCTTTTTACCGCCACCTTACCTGATATTATGGTGCAATTGTCGCTATCAACGACGATTGCAGGCTGGCTGGCATCAATCAATTATATCGGCTACTTTATCGGTGCGCTTATTGCTATGTTTGTGCCTCAGCGCTCAACGTGGCAAGCGATGACGCTGTGGGCAATTATCAGTGTTGCCACCACGATGTTACTCGTCATACCAAATATGTCGCTCACGCTATGGTATATCATTCGCTTAATTGCAGGCATTGCAAGTGGTGTGGCAATGATATTGAGCTCATCTTTTGTTATTCAAAATCTTAGCCCTGAGCGCCGTTCTGTATTGTCAGCAGTCCATTATGCAGGTATTGGCGTTGGCATTAGCGCTTCTGCCATCGTGACATGGTGGCTATTAAAATTAGGCTATCACTTCGATGTAATTTGGCTAGTCGCAGGTTTCACTAGTTTGCCGCTTGTGTGGCTACTGTATGCGACAAAGCCAAGACAAGCACAAGCTGTTGATTCACAGCAGATTGATGCCAAACAACACGTGTCAGTGCACCAAACCTATTTAAACTTTAAACGCTCCTTATACGAAGCAATTTCTGGACATCATAAAGCGCTTGCTTTACTTTTTATCAGCTACGTACTGGCAGGGTTTGGTTATATCAGCTCAGCAACTTTTTTACCCGTTATGGCAGCACAACGTCTAACAACACAGACGTATGCTGGACTCATGATTTGGTTGGTCGTTGGTATTTTTGCGATGTTGTCAAACCCCCTATGGGGCGCGCTTGCCAAACGTATCGGTGAGATAAAAACCTTAATGGGGCTGACGGTATTGCAAGCATTTGGGATGTGCTTGCCGATATGGTTTGATGGTGCATTTGGATTATATGGCAATGCTGCGATTTTGGGATTGACCTTCGTCGGTATGGTATCGATGACACTGACGCTGTTTAAAAACATCAATCCTGCCTATTCTAATTTACTGATTGCTTTGGCAACGTTGGCTTATGCATTGGGGCAGTTTTTGGGACCTTTGGTGACAGTGGCACTGGCAGGGAAAGATGGCAATTTCAATGCAGGGTTGCTTGTTGCTGCTATCGGATTAATGATCGGATTTGTACTATTGGTATGGTTTCGTCGACAGTCGCCAAAGACAGCTAAGATCGTCTAAACCACGCTACGGCTAAATACTTCTCGTAGTTCAAAACTGGTATGAACTTGGGCCACGCCTTCGATACGATTGAGGCGATGCAATAAAAACTCTTCGTAATGTGTCATATCACGTACCCTGACCTTAATCAGATAGTCTTCGGTGCGTCCTGTGACAATACTACAACTGATGACTTCCTCAAAGCTCTGAACTTTGCGTTCAAACTGCTCAAAACGTTCTGCTGTATGTTGATCCATACTAATAGCGATAAACACGGCTAGCGGATAGCCAAGTTTTTGTGCATCGGTTTTGGTGTGGTAGCCAGTGATTATGTTCGCATCTTCTAAGCGTTTGATACGACGTGCGCAAGGGGTGGCAGACAGGTTGACGCGTTCAGCGAGTTCAGTAATACTCATGCGTGCCTGCGTTTGCAATAAGTGTAGTAACTGTCTATCTATCTCGTCTATATCTGCAGTTCTTGTACTATCAATATAATTGTCTGGCATTTCTTAAGCCTTAATAGTGGATTTATTCGATTATAATGTCTAAATTGTGTTTTTCCACTAAAATAACAGAAAATAAAGTAAAAGAAAGCAGGTTTCTCTCTGCTAAACTTTGATATTATTATGGTATGAACACTAGTTATCTCGTATGATAAATACTGATCTAATCAACAGCTAATCGCCTAGCTAAATATATAAATAACCATATCATCTAAGGATTGATTATGTCTGACCAAGCCACGCACACCGCAGCCACAGGGACTGCAAAGATCACACCAAAAAGTGCCGCTTTTGACTTCCGTAAATACCGTCCATTTGCATTTGCGCCATCGCTGCCAGATCGTACTTGGCCAAGCAAAACAATTGAGAAGTCACCGATATGGGCAAGTGTGGATCTGCGTGATGGTAACCAAGCACTGATTGATCCGATGACCATTGAACAAAAAATGCGCTTCTTTAAGACTTTAGTAGATGTTGGTTTTAAAGAGATTGAGATTGGTTTTCCGTCAGCGGCGCAGGTAGAGTTTGACTTTGCGCGTAAGCTTATCGAAGAAAACCACGTACCTGAAGATGTGACGTTACAAGTATTGGTACAAGCGCGCGAGCATTTGATTGCCCGTACTTTTGAATCATTAAAAGGTGCTAAACGTGCGGTTGTCCATGTCTATAACTCAACCAGCCGTGTACAACGTGAAAAAGTCTATGGCAAAGATAAAGCCGAAATCAAAGAAATTGCTATTGCAGGCGCCAAGCTATTACAAGAGTATGCAGCAAAGTATCCTGAGACAGATTGGGTATTTCAGTACTCGCCAGAGAGCTTTAGCCAGACAGAAACTGAATATGCCGTAGAGGTTTGCGATGCTGTGTGTGACGTGTGGCAACCACAGCAGGGTCAGGAAGTTATTTTTAACTTGCCAGCAACCGTTGAAGCCTCTATGCCCAATGTCTTTGCTGATCAAGTAGAGTACTTCTGCCGCAATCTAGCCCAGCGTGAGCATGTGATTGTGAGCTTGCATACCCATAATGACCGTGGTTGTGCGGTAGCAGCAGCTGAATTGGGCGTACTTGCGGGCGCAGATCGTATCGAAGGCACATTGCTTGGTAACGGTGAGCGTACGGGTAACATGGATATCATGGTCATGGCCATGAACTTATTTAGCCAAGGTATCGATCCTGAGCTTGATTTTAGCAATATGAGTGAAATCGTACAGGTTGTGAGCGAATGCAATAATCTACCATTGCACCCACGTCATCCTTATGTGGGCGAGTTGGTCTTCACGGCATTTAGTGGCTCACATCAAGATGCTATCAAGAAATCTCTCGACTACAATGAAAGCAATCAGAGCGAAACAGACAACGTCTGGGACGTGGCTTATCTACCCATCGATCCTGCGCATATTGGGCGTAGCTACCAAGACGTGGTACGTATCAATAGCCAGTCGGGCAAAGGCGGCGTCGCATATATCTTACAGCGTAACTACGGCTTTAACTTGCCACGTTGGATGCAGATTGACTTTAGCCGTGTGGTACAAAAGCAAGCTGAAGCAGCGGCACGCGAGCTGCAGAATGATGAAATATTGCAGACCTTTGAAGATACTTACTTGCAGCAGGGCAAGTTTGAACTACTAGATTATAGTGTCAATAATAAAGGCGGTGCTGTTTACTTTAGTGGTCAGGTGCAGATGAATAGCGATATCATCGATATTGATGGCACGGGTAACGGCCCATTATCATCGTTTATTGACGGACTTGCGCAGCATACGGGCAAATCACTACATATTATTAACTATGCAGAGCATGCGATTAACCCGCATCATAACAGTGGTAATGGTATCGATGATGATACCAATAGTGATAACAAAACTAATGCCAACGCTGCTGCTTATATTCAGTTAAATGTCGATGGCGAGGTATATTCAGGTATCGGTACTTGTAGCAGTACGGTATCAGCCATGCTAAAAGGGGCATTATCAGCTTTTGCTCAAGCGCTAAACACAGAAGCTGCTTAGTGTTAAATAGTCAGTGATATCACGCAAAATTCTGTATGCTAATAACGCCATCGCTCCTTGTCTCTAGCAAGTAAATCGATGGCGTTATTTTTTGCTATAAATACCTATGAAATTCCGACTACAGGTTTATGAGCAATAGCATAATGTTACTTGTGTTTTTGGTGTCTAAGACTTACGCTAATGTATATATTAAAATATTATAATTAAAAGGTTAATTATGGAACCTATCTCATTTGCTTCATTCACGCTGGCATCTATTTTGGCCTCAATACCTGCGAATGGTGAGGCTATTACCAAGCCGACCATTACTACTCATATCAGTCCAGCCATTGCCGGACAGTGGGAAATAGACTTGGACAGTAGCTCTCACTCTACTCACGCCATGATGACTAAGGAAGCGGAAGCTAATCAGTCGGCATCAGATAGTGCGCAAAAGCCTAGCAGTGTAGAGCCTAAGGTGATGACGGGCATGGACGGCGGCGTACTGACTCAAAGTGAAGAGCGGGTTCTAAACATTCAACCAGCTACTAGTAAAAATTTACTTGCGTCAGTTGGTAAGTCTAACCAGTGCCGTGAGCTATATAACTTTAGTGTGGATAATGAAATGTGGTCTGTCAGTGGCAAAGAGTGGACATACGGCCGATATCTGGTTACCCATCGTGAAGAAGGGCTGCCAGTTATTGCAATCAAGACTGTTTATGATAATAATGAAGTAGATTGCTCAGGCAATCAGATCGACCAGACTGATGAAGCGTTGATTGCATTTATTAATCATGATGGCAATCAGATGCAATGGTGCGCTGACCCTGATGGTAACGAATGCTTTATGAACTTCAATAGAGTGTTACCATAATTAGAGATGCTCGTTGTACTTTACGTATGATTGACAGATTATTGATGACATAAAAAAACCGCTATATTAATAGCGGTTTTTTTATGTCTGTTTTAATCAAAGTCGCGACTAAATTTAATAAACTTAGCGAACTCTATAAGTATTTTAGCCTACGAGTCTTTTTTGGCTTTATTTGCAGTCAGCAGCTCTCTTTCGAGATAGTGAATATTTTGCGCTTCACGAGTAAAGTTATCATCCGCCAAAATCACATCACGATGCAAAGGTATATTGGTTTTGATACCTTCGATAATCAGCTCATCAAGGGCATGTACTGTCTTAGCAATAGCTTGCTGACGAGTTTGACCGTGACATATAAGCTTACCAATCAATGAATCGTAATAGGTCGGTATCTCATAGCCAGGGTATAGATGAGAGTCAAAGCGAATACCAGAACCACTTGGTGTGAACAGTTGGCTGATAGTGCCCGGGCAAGGTACGAAAGTCGCTGCATCTTCGGCATTGATACGACATTCGATCGCATGACCTTGGATCTCAATCTCACTTTGACGATAAGACAGGCCGTAACCAGCTGCGATTTTAAGCTGTTCGACCACAACATCAATACCAGTAATCATCTCAGTCACTGGATGCTCAACCTGTACACGAGTGTTCATTTCAATAAAGAAAAACTCGTTATTTTCAAATAAGAATTCAAACGTACCAGCACCGCGATACTTAACAAGCTCGCAAGCTTTTACGCAAGCTTTTAAGATTGGCTCACGTACATCATCTGGGATGTCTGGAGCAGGTGCTTCTTCTAGTACTTTTTGATGGCGCCGCTGCAATGAGCAATCACGGTCATATAGATGGATAGCATTACCATTACCATCGCCTAACACCTGTACTTCTACGTGGCGCGGGTTTTGTAGATAGCGCTCCATATAGACAGTGTCATCACCGAACCAAAGCTCAGCTTCTTGTTTAGCAGCTTGTACTTGACCAATCAATTCGTCAAAGCGTTCAACCACACGCATACCGCGTCCACCGCCGCCAGAGGCCGCTTTAATCAATAGTGGAAAGCCGATATTGCGAGCTTGCTCTTCAGCATTATGCAGAGTCACAGCGCCAACTGAACCAGGTACAGTTGGTACGCCAGCTTTTTTCATAGCGTTGATGGCAGAAACTTTGTTGCCCATGAGGCGAATATGATCAGCATTAGGACCAACGAAGGTCAATCCTGCTTCTTCTACTTGTTCAGCAAATTCAGCATTCTCAGACAAAAAGCCGTAACCGGGATGGATAGCATCTGCACCAGTGATTTCAGCAGCAGTTAAGATGGTATTGATATCAAGGTAGCTTTGGTTAGCATTAGGCTTGCCAATACAAATTGCCTCATCAACAAAGCGCAAGTGCATCAAGTTGGCATCAGCAGTAGAGTAGACACCTACCGTTTCGATACCTAGCGCTTTACAGGCGCGGACGATGCGCAGGGCAATTTCACCTCTGTTGGCAATGAGCAATTTTTTTATCATGGGTTCATCCTTGTCGAAGCGTCAGTCATTGACTGAGTTTCGATACATAGCATCATGTTATTTAGCATTGACGCGGTATATATACCAAAAGTCAGCCATAATGAAATAAAGTATGGCAAATATCGTTACGCTTTATAGCGTATGACAGGTTGACCGAACTGTACGACTTCAGAGTTATCTACCAAGATTTCGTCAACAATACCACTTTGAGTCGCTTCAAGCGGGTTCATGATTTTCATGGCTTCGATAATACCTAAAGTATCACCTGCCTGAACCTTTTGACCGACTTTCACAAATGGTGGGTCATTAGGGCTTGGTGCTGAATAGAAAACACCAACCATTGGTGAAGACTCAACGCTACCCGCTTTTTCTGCAGGTTTGCCTTCAACAGCGGCAGCAGGAGCAGCGCTCGCAGCCATCATAGTTGGCGCAGGCGCGTCATAGTGACGAGTTAAGCTAATATGCTCGTCGTCAGAACTGATTTCTAAATTAACCAGTTCACTTTCTTCCATAAGGGCGATGAGGGTGCGTATTTTTTCAATATCCATAGTTTTTATCTGGCCTTGTACTAAATTCGAGAAATAGTGTAACTAAATATTGTCTAATTAATTGCTAATGATACCTAGATTCAGGGCAATGAGCAATCAATGTACAGTTGTTAACTGAGAATTTTTACATATTTTGACGTAAGCCATCTTTTTAGCAAGAAAATATCTACGATTTTTCATAGTCTGTATGATCAAATGACGCTGACAATGATTATAAAATGCAATCCATAAGCAATTGGCTTAACCCCATAGCACAGTTAAGCGTTTTTGCTGATAGCGTAGACGCAAAGTAAGTAAAATAGATGATAAGAATAAACCTGTAATCAACGCCATCCAAAATCCTTGTGCGCCAACGTCAGTGAAACGCACTAGATAGACGCCAAGTGGTAGGGCCACTAACCAGTAGCAGAAGAGCGTTACCCACATCGGTATAGTGGTATCTTGCATACCGCGCAATATACCAGCAACGTTAACCTGCCAGCCATCAAATAATTGATAGGCAAGTGCAAAGATAAGCAAATGCATAGACTGGGCTCTAACTTCTGGGTTATCCGTGAATGCTGCTGCCAGTTCTGGTCTGAATAGCCATATCCCAAGCATACAGGTCAAAGCGATCAATACCGTCCATACCAGTCCAGTAGCTTGCACTTGGCGCAGTGCTAATAGGTTTTTTTGACCAAATCGATTGGAGACCATGATAGTGAGCGCCATGGCGACCGATATCGGTATCATAAATAGCTGTGAGGTCACTGACAGCGCCACTTGATGCGATGCGGTTGCCAGCTCACCCAATGGACTGATAACGAGTGCGCCTAAGCTAAATAAACTGGCTTCAAAGAAAATAGAGATGCCAATAGGGATGCCAAGTTTTAACAGCTTTTTAATCTGCGTACGATTAGGGCTAGAGAAGCCATAAAAAAATCGCGTGCTCACAAATTCGCGACGTTTCGTGAAGCTAGTATAGGCCGCCAATAATAGGACATTTATCCATAATACCAATGCTGTCGCCACGCCGCAGCCTGCACCGCCCATTTCCGGCATGCCAAATAACCCGTGAATAAAAATATAGTTCAAAGGAATATCTGCGAGTAGGCCAATGATACTAATGACAGTCACAGGCTCAGGACGACCCAATGCCTCACAATAACTGCGCAGGACGGCATATACAGCGAGCGCTGGGAAACCAAAGGACACGCCATGTAAATATTGCGTCGCTATCGGCTGAATGTTTTCTGGGACACCCATAATGCCAAGAACATTGGGAGCCAAATTAACAATGATAAAACCAATAATGCCAATGACACCTGCGGTCCATAAGGACTGCTGCGTGATATGCGGTACTTGGCCGTGCTGGTCTTGACCAATTGCTTCACCAATTAGAGGCGTGGTTGCGATAAGCACACCTGTGGCCAATAAAAACAGTGGTAGCCAAATACCAGAGCCAACGGCTACCGCAGCCAAATCAAGCGCCGATACTTGACCTGCCATGATGGCATCGACCACGCCAAGTGCGGCTTGGCAAAACTGAGTAATCAAAATAGGGAGGGCGAGTACGCCTAAACGTAAGCTGTAGCTTTTAAAATCTTTGAAAGACAATGGAAAAACCATGGTAAGCAACTTTTTATTCTTTGCGGTAATTGTTATTAAGGTAGTTATTATTAATAAACAAACACTGCTATCAATCGATTAAGATTGACGCAGCAAGGAGAGCGTAGTGCCGACGATAATACTCCGATAAATAATATGAGCAAGCTTATAATGTTGCATAAGTAGATAGGCAGAGTATGAAAATAAAAATAAAGACACTAAAATAAAAATAACCCGTCGATCCAAGTAGTGGATTGACAGGTCATATACATAGTAAGATGGTAAAGAAGCCACACTATGATGTCAACGCTTTAGCGCCGCTATACAGGTATTAATCTTAGGTTTTTTGTACTCTATTTCATAGTTAATGGATAACAGCCAATAGCCAATTCAATGAGTTTACTCCGGCAACAACTCAAGTGTCTCCGCCATATCCATAATCGCTTGCCAATGTTTGGGCTCTAATGGAATCACTGTTAATTGCTGACATCCTTTCCTAAGTAATAAGGAATCTTCCAAAGCTGGCAAAAACTTTAGCTCTGATAGTGGTAACACCTCTGTAAAAGCTTGCTCAAAGGTGAGATCGACCATATACCAGCGAGGTGCATCTTCAGTCGCAATAGGATCATAATGACGATGCTCAGGGTGAAATTGAGTAGGATCAGGATACCCTGCTGTAGTAACTGTCATAATACCAGCGACTCCAGACGGCTTGGCGCTAGAGTGATAAAAGAACACTTTGTCACCAACTTTCATATCATCACGCATAAAGTTACGCGCACGGTAGTTGCGGACACCGTCCCAACCGTCGGTGCCCAAGCGTTGCAAATCTTCAATACCAAAAAATTTAGGGTTGGATTTCATTAACCAATACGCCATATATTTGTCCTTCGATTTTTTATTTATTTTTCAATTCGTTCTTAAAATTATCGAGGTTTTTATTAACTCACTTTCAAACTTGTCTTGAATAGTTTATCTTAAAAAAGCAAAGAGGACTCCACCTGACATTAGGGTGGAGGTGAATTTCGCATCACTGGCTAACCTCGCTGGTTCTGAATGTATTGCTTAATAATATCTAGTGGCGCACCGCCACAAGAGCTTGCAAAGTAGGAGCGTGACCAAAGCACAGGCTTGGAATAAGCTGCTCTTAAATCAATAAAATCACCCCTCATTCGTCTACTTGTGACTGACTTTAAGTTATTAACCAATTTGCTTAATTGCACCGTTGGCGGGTACTGGATAAGCATGTGGATATGATCTGCTCCACCGTTACATTCTTTTAATTCAGCATCAAAGCTCTTGCATACCTCAGTGACACACTCACTGAAATACTTATGATGCAGCTCACCTAAAACTTTTTTTCGGTACTTAGTAATAAAAACCAAATGAACGTGGAGATTAAAGGCAGCATGGCGGTTTTTATATATCTCACTCATTGTAATAAAAACTCTTAAATGCTAGTATTATAAGCATAATATCAAACACACACTCATTAATAAAGAACGCATTTATGAAAATCAACAAAGCGTATAAATTTAGGCTTGAGCCTAATGCAGAGCAGGAGATTGTTCTAAATAATCTTGTCGGCTCTGCACGTTTTGTTTGGAATCAAATGCTAGTGATCTCATTTGAGATGTTTGCTAAAGATGAGTTTATCAATGCCACGAACCTCGTTAATAAAATCATGGATCTAAAGAGCAATCCTGATTTCGAGTTCTTAAAAAGCAGCTCAAAAGCTGTCTCTTTACAACAAAAAGTACGTGATCTTGCATCGGCTTGGTCACGTTTCTTTAATCCTAAAGTACATGCCAGATTGGAAGAAAATAAAAAGAAACCTCGTAAACCCAAGTTTTTTAAACTGGCTGATGGCACAGAAATCCAGCTACGCCCGTTGATGCCACAATTTAAGCGCAAATCCGATGGGCGTGACTCAATTCGGTTAGTTCAGTTTGATAAATACTGCCGTGTTAAGGGCAATCGAGTAAAACTACCGAATGGCGTGGGCTTGGTGAAGTTTAGAAAATCGCAAGACATTATTGGCACGATTAAAAATGTCACCATTAGCAAGAAATCAGGTCGCTGGTATGTGTCGTTTGGCACAGAGCACGAGCTGACAGAGAACCCTCGTCACCCCTCTAAAAGCGCTATTGGCTTGGACGTGGGCATCAGTAAACTACTCACCACCTCAAACGGTGAATATATTAAACCCAAAAACAGCTTTAAAACCAATCAACTCAAACTTGCCAAACTGCAACGTGGATTGGCGAAAAAAGTAAAATTCAGTGAAAACTGGAAAAAGCAAAACCGCAAGATTCAAAAACTCCACAGCCACATTGCCAATATCAGACATGACTACTTGCACAAAGTCACCACCAGCATCAGCAAAAGCCACGCCATGATCGCTTGTGAAGATTTAAAAGTCGCCAATATGTCGAAATCAGCCAGTGGTACGGTGGAGAATAAAGGTCGTCATGTCAAAGCCAAGTCAGGATTGAATAAATCCATCCTAGATCAAGGCTGGGGCATGATGGTCAATATGCTTAAGTACAAGCAGCAATGGCGCGGTGGGTTACTGATTAAGGTAAACCCACGATACACTAGCCAAACCTGCTCTGAATGCCAGCATATTGCCAAGGAAAACAGACAAATTCAGTCAAAATTTGAGTGCGTCAAATGTAGGTATGTTGCGAACGCTGATTTTAATGCGGCTCGTAACATATTAGCGGCAGGACATGCCGTTTTGTCTGTGGAGGGAGGATGCAGTAAAAATCGCCCGTTGAAACAGAAAGCAAGCGACCTTCGTGAGAAAGTCGCCTAAGAGCATCTGCTTTTAGAATCCCCCACTTGAGCTTCGCGAAAGTGGTGGGAGTATGTCAACCTAGCGTTACTTTTGATATCGATCATTATTGCTCACTACAAAATAAGTTTATTTATGCCCAAAGTGAATACAGACAGCATGCCGAACGACCTGAATACGTTAAGTCTTACTGAACCAAAGACGGATACTATCGCGGTAGACGTGACCGACATTCCATTGTCTCTTTACATTCACATCCCGTGGTGTGTGAAGAAGTGTCCTTATTGCGATTTTAATTCGCATGAGCTACCGATGGACAGCGAACTATCCATGTATGAAGATTATGTCGATGCGTTACTGTTAGATGCCGCGATGCAGCAACCTTTAACTCAGGGCCGAAAAATTGGTTCGATATTTATCGGTGGTGGTACGCCGTCTTTGCTACCCATTTCTCAGTATCAGCGATTGTTTACTGGGTTACGTACATGTTTTGAATTTGCAGAAGACATAGAAGTCACGATGGAGGCCAATCCGGGCACGCTTGAGCATGCGCCATTCGCGCAGTATTTAGAAGTTGGTATCAATCGTCTGTCTATCGGTGTACAGAGCTTTGCCGCTGATAAGCTTAAAGTACTTGGGCGTATCCACGATCCTGTGCAAGCGTTATCAGCAATTCGAGCTGCCAAAGCGGCTGGGTTTGTACGGGTCAACGTCGACCTGATGCACGGTCTACCGCAGCAAACCATGAATGAAGCGCTAGAAGATATCCAAATGGCGCATGATGCTGGCGCAACGCATATCTCTTGGTATCAACTGACTATTGAGCCAAATACCGTGTTTTACCGTAGCCAGCCTATTTTACCCGATGAAGACAATTTGGCAGATATCGAACAAGCAGGGCAATCGTTATTGCAGCAATTAGGCTATAGTAATTATGAGGTGTCGGCATGGACAGGTGCGTCAGATAAACCATGTCGTCATAATATCAACTATTGGCAGTTTGGCGACTATTTAGCAATCGGCGCTGGGGCACATGGTAAAGTAACGATTGGTCGTAACGATAGCAATGGTAGTAACTCGTCAGACGTAAAACATAAAATGGAAGATGACTTTTTAATAGCGTCAGGTATCTATCGCTTTAGCAAATCACGTTTGCCAAAAGATTATGTAGTAATAAATCCAGATGCCACAGAGAAATCTGACATACGCCAAATCACACCAAAGATGGTTGGCTGGCAAGCGATTGATCAAGAGGAGTTAGTGAGCGAGTTTATGCTAAACGCGCTGCGCTTACATGGCGGCGTCGCTTGGTCACTGTTTGAAGAGAGAACTGGATTAACCATTGATAGTATTGCTGAACAAGTAAACAGTCTGGTCAAACAAGGGTTGTTGGTAGATAGTGATACGCAGTTGCAACCGACGGTATTAGGTCAGCGTTATCTCAATCAGATATTACGCGCGTTTTTATAAAATCGTGCTTGAGTAATTGTTTAACAGCAGCGAAGTAAGAACACAAAAAAGACTTATCAAATGAATGATAAGCCTTTTTAAAAATCTAAAAAAAGCAGACCTTAGATTTTATCTTGTACGTCTTGTGCGCCGCCAGTTACAGCATTTCCAGCGCTTGATACGTCTTGGCCAAGGCCTTTAAACGTGTTGCAACCAGTTAAAACGAACATAGCAGTTAAAGATGCGATGATTACTTTTTTCATAATAGTATTCCCAAAAATAAATGAGTGGTTATAAGTAACAACAGTGATGCTAAGCATCGTGCTCAAGATTCACTGAAGAGGTATTGGATGAGACAGTCATACATAAATGCTATCGCGTTATCCATTACAGACATCATAATGAAAGTTAAAAACGCTGCACAGTATCAAAATGTAATTATTGGCAGTAAACTGTAACTTTCGATTACCTACCGCTCATAAATTTAAATAATAGAGCGCTGAATATTTGTGGAGTAAGAATGACCATCCATATTGTGCTAGTAGCACCAAAAATGCCGAGCAATACTGGCAATATTATTCGACTGTGTGCCAATAGCGGGGCACAGCTACATCTAGTCAGACCGTTAGGGTTTGAGCTTGATGATAAAAAGCTACGCCGTGCAGGTCTTGATTATCATGAATATGCTCATTTGCAAGTGCATGATGATTGGACGGCTGCGAGGCAAGCTCTAAAAGCCGCCGATTGCCATGTCGTTACCGCATTGACAACCAAACTGAGCAAACCATTCTACGATTATGACTTTGGTAAAAACTCGGACTCTGACGCATCTGATAAGGCTGCTATGCCCAATATTGCGCTAGTCTTTGGTTCTGAGACAGCAGGTCTGGCAGATGATATACGCGAAGATATCGGTGCTGATAACTGGCTAAGACTGCCTATGCTAGCTGACTCGCGCAGTTTGAACTTATCAAATAGCGTAGCCATTTGTTTGTACGAAATATGGCGACAGCAAGGATTTACAGGCGATGAGGGTCGTAGTGTCGGTTATGAGACGTTGACAGTCTATGACCCAAAATAGCTATGTGTTTAAACAATAGCTATAGATTTAAAAGTATTTGCGTATTCAATGAGAAGTTATACACTGCTCATTAATCTATGATAATTTTCTAGTGCGCCATCGATTGTATCTTATCGCTTGTAAAGCACTTATAAACAATTTGGTGGTTTTGGTAGTCCTGCTAAGCGATTGACATGACGCGCGACCAAACCTGTGTTAAACAATTGCTGTAGCTTTTGATTGCTAATATCAAGTTCTGGCAAAGTCTTTTGTAGCCATTTAATTAATGGACGGGTTGCTGGCGCGTGATTAAATTTGTCAAAAAACGCGCGCACTTGTTGCAAAACTTCTAAATGCTCATCGCTCAGATTAACCTCTAACGTGTCTGCCAATTGCTGCGCGATAGCAGGCGTCCAAATCGTATGGTCACATAGATGGCCGTCTTGATCTAATTCGATATCAGCCGCTGATAATGCAGCGTTGTGAGTGGTCATGTCATTACTCATAAGGCAATCGTCACCACTTTGTCAAACTGACTGCTCTGAGTCAGATTCACCCATTCTGCGTCGGTTAAAATAGCAGTCAACTTAGTTTCTAAATTAAGTTTGCCAGTTGTATTTGTTGTGAGCTGGGCGATGTCATCTGCTAATGCGTAAATACCAGCAATATCCTCGATATCGCTATCATTTAAATAAGCATTGAGCCAGTCGATAAAAGCAGGAGTGCTGCCGAGCAACACAATACTATCGCCTTTGCGCCAAGTGCGAGACATCTCTTCAGTACTGCGTCTAAGGGTAGCCATCGTGCTATGCAATTGATATAAAGTTGCCATAAAGGTGTCCGATTACGTGCTTTATTATTTTATAAATCTAAGTTATATAGCGATTTAAAAGGTAAGTATCTGCTCAAAGTCGTGCGAATTGATGACCTCTGGCACGAGTGTGAGCTGTGATGCCAGATCAGTCGGCAACATACCAGTGACCCAGCCACTAAAGACGTCATCAGGTAGCCAAGCTGCGGCCATATCGTAAAGCTCAAGTGACTGAATCATGCCATGCAGCCGCGAGTCAGATTGCATCAATAAGCCAAAGACAGGCGCATCTAAGAACAATTGCACCTCATGACCAAATGTCGCTAAAGTTAGCGCAAGCGCACAACCTTCGTAGCTTGCTGCTTCAGTGGGCGTGTGCAGCTGAATTAATAGTCTCATTATGTATTCCTAAAAATAGTTACCGCTACCAGTGATCTCAATAGACAAACCATCAAACGACACACTATCAAAACTGTATCAAACGACAGCTATCCTGCATCATCATCGCAAGCTCACTGAGTCCCACTAACGTAAACCCTGTCGCAAGATTGGCACCGTCAAGCTGATGACGTGAGCTATTATCTACATCACTCACGCCGCGGCTAAGGGCTGTACTGACACAGACAGGCAGAGGTAATTGATACTGCTCAGCCAAAGACTGCCATTCTTTGGTCAAGTCTAATTGATCGGCTGACTGCCAACGCAATCGATTGGCTATATGAGCCGAGTCGCCATAAAAGAAGACATTGAGCAATGGTTGTTCAGAGGTAGTATTATCGCTGCTGCCTATGCTATTAGTGTCAGTGTGATCAATATCATCACTATTCGCTGCGCCATTTAGGTAAGCGCGTGCATAGCGTAACGCCAAGTGTGCCAATGGGTGACTAGGGTCAGCAGTAATCAGTAGTAACGGGGTAGTGGTCGTCATAAGGCGCGGTATCACATATTATAAATAAGAGTTTAAAAATTATGGCCGAGTTGCTATAAATGCTTTGTATAAAGTCATTTGGTCGTTATTATTATAGTGCTTGTGTGCAAATTTGCGTGACAGAAAACAGAGTTTATACTGATAATGCGACATACAGCGGATCATACTGTCACATCAAATATCGTTATGTCATAAAAGAGAGGTGCGTCGTCTCTATCAAAGATGTTTATGCTAACATAAAGCGCCGCAAACCAAATAGAGTCACTGTTATTTAACGTGGTTTTATCTCAAGTGTAGGCACACTGAGTATTATTATCTGATGCTGTGACTGCCTCGTAAGAAAAAACAATAAACTTATGAGCTAGGTTCACGTAGTCTTACCATTCTATGTAAGGAGTTTTTGTCACTATGTTACCTGCTATGCCCTCACGTGTGAACAATGGTACAGATTATCAGCCTACCGTAGAACAACTGCAAGTCCTGCAGACAGCGAGCGAATTTGCTTATCAGATTTGGGAGAGTCGGACCGTCTCATGTCAGACGTTTTTGCGTAGCTATCCATTGAATAGTACGCTGACCCGTCAGCAAATCGATGATCTGATACAAGATTATACGCTAGATGAGAACTATCAACTTGCTGATGAAATCAAGGTCATGAGTGGTCTGCGTCACTTGCGCACGCTACTAATGATGCGCTGGATTTGGCAAGACGCCTTGCAAGCGATCAGTCTAGAGCAGCTGACCGATGAGTTGTCTGAATTTGCAGATGGTTGTATCTCTTTTGCTAAGGATTATACCTATCAGCACTTGGTTGCTAAATATGGCGAGCCGACCTTTATCAATGAACAATGCAATATACAAATCGATGATATGGCAATCATGGCCATGGGTAAACTTGGTGCGCAAGAGCTGAATTTATCAAGTGATATTGACCTAATATTTGTGCATCAAGCACGCGGCGAGACCAATGGCAATAAGGCAAAAGGCACACGTAGCATAGATAACAAACGCTTTATGACCAGATTGGGTCAAGGCATCATTAAACTGCTTGATAACAAGACCGCTGACGGTTTTGTCTTTCGAGTAGATATGCGCCTGCGACCATGGGGTGATGGAAGTGATTTGGCCATTCATCTGTCTGCATTGCAAAAATACTTTACGATGCATGGGCGTGCATGGGAGCGTTTTGCTTGGTTAAAAGCGCGCGTAGTCGGACAAATAGACCAGCCATTTTATGAAGAAATACAAGCGCTGATTAAGCCGTTTGTCTTTCGTTATTACGTGGACTACAGTGCGTTTTCAGCATTGAGAGAGATGAAGTCTCTTATTCAAAACCAAGTTGCACAGCGTGAAGACTTGGACAATATCAAGCTTGGCGCGGGTGGTATTAGAGATATCGAGTTTATCGTACAGGCCTTTCAGCTTATCTATGGTGGCCGGCATCCACAGCTGCAAATCAAACCTTGCTTACAAGCGATGCAAGTATTGTGTGAGCTTGGCTACTTGGAGCATTCAACTTACGAGCAGCTACAAGCCGCGTATCGGTTTTTACGCCGGCTTGAGCATGCTATTCAAGCGATTAATGACCAACAGACCCAGCGCTTACCACATGATGAGCAATGGCAGCATAATCTAGCAGTGACGCTGAATTTTGAAAACTGGCATGCCTTATTAGACCAGCTTAATCGTCATCGCGAGAGTGTCAATGTGCCGTTTGAGCGTATGGTCACTGAGCGTCAAATACCTGATAACGAAGATACCGGCCTAGAGCCAGAGCACTTAGATGAGCAAATTGCCCGTTTAAATGAAGTGCTAACAAAAGAAAATCGCGAGGTACTACAGAATTTTTGGCAATCAAAAATGGTGGCTAATTTAAGTGATGAAGCCAGAGAGCGTTTAGACGACGCATATCCTGTCATTGTCCATGCGTTGTTAGCGCATCAAGAACAGCAGCAACTTGCCAATACTGCTTTACCGAGATTGATCTCACTGCTTGAAGCGATTTGCCGCCGTTCTATCTATTTGGTCATGATTGCTGAAAACCCCAATGCAACGATTGAGCTGATTCCAATGCTATCTGCCAGCCCGTGGATCGCAAAAGAGTTGGCTCAGTATCCTGTATTATTAGACACATTTTTGCAGCAGCGTTATCGCCATCTGCCAGATAAACGTGAGCTGCGTGATATCTTGCGCCAACAGTTGCTACGCGTCGAGCCTAACGATGAGGAAGAGCTGTTAAGCGTCCTACGTCTGTTCAAAAAGAATCAGGTGTTGGCGGTTGCTGCTAGTGATGTATTGGCTGAACGCCCGATTATGAAAGTATCGGATTCATTGACTTATATCGCTGAAGTCGTACTAGAAGCAGCATTAGAGCGCGCTTTTGCAGAGATTGTTAATCGTTATGGGTATCCTATTGGCCAAGATGGCGACCCAGTCACTGAAGCGGACTGCGGCTTTGCAATTATCGGTTATGGCAAGCTTGGTGGCTTAGAGCTATCGTATTCTTCAGATTTGGACTTGGTATTCTTACACAAGATAAAAGAGCAAGGCATGACCACTGGTGAAAAATCAGTCAGTGGTATGAAGTTTGCCGCGCGTCTTGTACAAAAACTGATGAATTATCTCAATACTCAAACACGTGATGGCCGTGCCTATGAGATTGATATGCGTCTGCGACCCTCAGGAAATGCTGGCATGATGGTAGTGTCTTGTCATGCGTTTGAAACCTATCAAATGGATAAAGCATGGTCATGGGAGCATCAAGCGTTGGTACGTGCTCGTGCGATTTGTGGAGACAGACGAGTCACTGCACGCTTCTGTGATATTCGCCGCGATGTCTTGTCGTTGCCACGGACACTGGATCAAGTACGTAGTGAAGTTACTAGCATGCGTATCAAAATGCAAAAGCATCTAGGCACGAGCCAATGGCAGCAGGAAGCGGGCAAATTTCATCTTAAGCAAGATGCAGGCGGTATTGTAGACATTGAGTTCTTAGCACAGTTTGCCGTATTGGCCTACTCGCATGAATATCCGAGTTTGACCAAATGGAGCGATAATGTGCGAATTTTTGCAGAAGTTGCCTTGCTTGGTATTTGGGATGACCAAGTCTGTCAGGATTTGACCGATGCCTATCTAAGAATACGTGCTGCTACTCATCAATTGGCACTATCGGAGCAATCTTTGCTCGTTGATGAGTCATTATGGCAGGAGACGCGAGCGTTAGTACAGTCACAATGGCAGCATCTTATGGGTGTGGAGACAGACGACGAGTAATATCGAAACTTGTATGATTAAGGCCTTGCCGATAGTCCAAGAGACGCTTAAACTGTCATGCGTTACGATAAATAGAAGCTATGAATAAAAGCTATCGATAAAAGTTATGAACGAAAACTATGGATAGAGTTGGTAGCTAGGAACGATATAATTAAAAACCATATAGTGCCAAACCAAAAGATTTCATTTGCCAAGACGGCCAGTGATATAATCGGTCACACATCATAATGATACTGTCAGTCGTTTGTCATAATGAAGCTGTTGTTTAAGCAATAAAAATGGGCACTGCGGTGTTATCATACGATGTTGATCACTACTGTTAAATAAAACCTACCTAAAAAAAGTTAGACGTCAGTGCTAGCATAAGGATTATAAAATGAATATGGCAACACAAGATGGTAAGCTTTGGATGAATGGCACAATGATCGAACAGCCAGATGCTAAAGTTCATGTGCTTACCCATAGCTTGCATTATGGCATGGCTGTGTTTGAAGGCGTGCGCGCTTATCAAACTGCTGATAATCGTACGGCTATTTTTCGTCTAAAAGAGCATACCGAGCGTTTGTTAGGCTCTGCAAAAATCTTTCAAATGGACGTACCGTTCGATGCAGCGACTCTAGAGCAAGCGCATAAAGATGTGGTTAAACAGAACAACTTGGCAGAAGCTTATATTCGTCCGCTCATCTGGGTAGGTGCAGAAAAACTTGGCCTGTCTTCACGTGATAACAGCATCAATGCAATGGTTGCTGCTTGGCATTGGGGTGCTTATCTTGGTGAGGAAGGCATTAAAAATGGTATCCGTGTAAAAACCTCTTCATTTACGCATCATATGCCAAACGTCACTATGTGTAAGGCAAAAGCCTCCAGTAACTATCCTGTGTCTATCATGGCGAACCAAGAAGTGACGCGTAATGGCTATGACGAAGCTATTTTGATGGATCCGCAAGGGTATGTTTGTCAAGGCGCTGGTGAAAACTTATTCTTGGTAAAGGATGGCGTGCTACATACGCCAGATTTAGCGGGTGGGGCACTTGATGGTATTACTCGTCGTACTATCCTTCAGTTCGCGGCTGATCTAGACATCAAAGTCGTTGAACGCCGTATCACTCGTGATGAGTTCTACTTAGCAGACGAAATCTTTATGACAGGTACTGCTGCTGAAGTGACGCCTATTCGTGAATATGACGATCGCATCATCGGTAATGGTGGTCGCGGACCATTGACTGAAAAACTACAGACCCTATACTTTGATGTGGTTCATGGTCGTAATGAGAAATATATGGACTGGTTAAGCTTTATTGACTAATAAAGTCGTTAGTTTAAAGACCAAAAAGGCTGAACATAATTGTTCAGTCTTTTTTTTATGCTAATATAGCCATCATATTTATTCTTAAGATTAAAGTGAGCAGTCCATGCCAATAGATTCTAGTACAGCAGATAATAACAATATCAAACAAATTATTTGTATTAAATGGGGTACAAAGTACGGGGCTGATTACGCCAATAAACTGTATGGCATGGTATCTCGCAATATCACGCCACCGTTTCGCTTCGTCTGTTTTACCGATGATACCACCGATGTACGTCCAGAAATCGAATGTCAAGCATTGCCACCATTAGATGTCACCATGCCAACCAACACACTTGGCAAGTGGCCAAAGTCTCGTTTGTGGGGTGAGAAGTTAGGTGATTTGACAGGGACAGTATTATTTGTAGATTTGGATGTGATTATAGTAGATAGCCTCGATCCTTTCTTTGAATACGGCGAGCCAGACGATGTTATTTTATCTTATAACCCGAGTAACCCATTAGAGCGCCTAGGGCAAACGTCTTGCTTTAGGTTTCAGATAGGGTCACTTATTTCACTCCAAGAGAAGTTCAAAGCTGACCCGCAAGGTATCGCTGATGAATATCGTTTTGAGCAGCGTTTTGTCACCCGTAATGCACCAGGTGGTGTAAAACTGTTTCCAAAAGCTTGGGTCGCACACTTTAGACGTAAATGTCGCCAACCATTCCCGCTTAACTACATCAAAGAACCGAAGATTCCTAAAGGCGCTCGTATTGTTATCTTCCCAGGTGATTTGTATCCTACGCACGCTATTGAAGGCAGATACAATAAAAACGCCGCCAATAATGCTAAAGACCATCTAAAAAGATTGACTGAGCCTAAAAATTTGAAAAGACCGCTACGTCATTTGCGTCACTTTATCTTGCCAGTAGGATGGGTTGAGAAATATTGGAGAGAATAGATTTAACTTTATAGTTATTACCATATTAGCAAACGTTAGTATTGATGCTTTCTATCTTTATATTCGTGAAGATAGAAAGCATGACCCAGTGAATGGATAGAATTATGAAAACAAATGATACCATCAGAGTCTTTGTTGGCTGTGACCCAAATAACTGTGATTTAGAGCAGATGATGGTTCTAGATTATAGTATTCATAAACATACTAGTATGCCAGTGGAAATAGTATGGATGCAGTTATCGCGCGATCCGGATAGCTACTGGTATTCAAATCCTGAGACTGGTAAGGGTTGGGATACTACTAAGTGGTCAACGCCTTTTTCTGGTTTTAGATGGGCGATTCCTGAGTATTGCAATTATTCTGGACGTGCAATCTATATGGACGCTGATGTTGTTATTTTAGACGATCTAGCAAAGCTATGGCAGCATCCTATCCAAGGGCAGTCTATAGTAGCCGCTAAAGCAAATGCTGATATGACTCGTCTATGCACCTGTGTGTGGGATTGTGATGCTGCAAAAAATGTGGTTTTGCCTATCGAGAAACTTAAAAAAGATCCCAAAAGTCACAAAGAGATGATGGCTTTGTTTAAGAAAAATACGCAACTGATTGAGCCTTATCAAGATAGCTATAACTGTATCGATGGTGAAGACTTAGCAATAGAAGAAATCAAAATTTTGCATTATTCCGATATGGGAACGCAATTCAGTCATAAGTACTCCTTACCTAGAGTGAATGAGGAAGGGATTGAGCATTGGTTTGACGGTGAAGTATTGCCACATCCAAGACAGGATTTGGTCGATCTTTTCGATACCTACTATAATGAAGCGCTTACTGCTGGATATGATTTAGAAAGTTATCGAATTGAGCCATTTGGTAGTTTTCCAAAAAAATCACAACAAGGATATATAGGTAATAAGGTGACTCGTCCACATGCTTCTAAGTCATTTTTTTCAAAGCTATTTAAACGCTAGTTTTTAATGAAGCAGTGATAAGCCTTTTTAAAAAGCTAAAGATTTATTCCATAGGTTGTCGTTTATGAAGCAGCACAAAAAAATAGCGTTACTCGTTATTAATTGTTTACAAGGCGGCGGTGCGGAACGTGTTGTATTGACATTGGGGCAAGGATTCTATGAATTAGGGTATGAAGTACATATTCTAAGATTCAAGCCACTGGTACAGTACGATTTAAGCCAAAATCTCAATTATCATGTCTTAAAATTTAAGCCCTACAAATTAATACCAGGGGCACAAAGACGCGATAGAGTTTTTGCGCGCGCTGTTGATAAATACGTTTTACAACATATCGGTCAGCCTGACATCATATTATCTAATCTAGATCGTGCCGATAGTATTCTAAGTAATAGTAAACTGCCTAATATCACTTATATTATTCATAACACAGTATCACTACTCTATAAGTTTAATAAAAATCACGACGCTGAGCAGTTAAAGCAAAGAATGATAGATATATATACCAAGCATCCTTGTGTGTGCGTCAGTGAAGGCGCTCAAAAAGATTTTATTAAGAGCTTTGGTCATATTACGCCAACCACCGCCATTCATAATCCAATAGATAAAAACAGTATTCAACAACAAGCCGATGCTTTTGTCCCTGACTACCAAAACTATATTATCCATGTCGGTAGTTTCAAAGATGCCAAGCGTCATGATGTATTGGTAAATGCTTATGCAAAAACAGATCAATCTATGCCTTTACTACTTTTAGGTCAAGGGAAGCATAAAAGTGAAACAGAGCGACTTGTAACAGAGTTAAGCCTAGAAGACAAAGTAATATTTTTAGGATTTTGTGATAATCCCTTTCCTTACATCAAAAATGCGCAGTTTAAGATATTGACGTCTGACTGGGAAGGGTTTGCTCTGGTCATTGCCGAAGCTCTCGTGCTAGGTACTCCCGTTATCAGTACCAACTGTCCGTCAGGCCCAAGTGAGTTACTGCCTGAAAGTAACTTGATGCCAATGGGCGATATTGATGCCATTGCCAAAAAAATGCAGCAAGCTATGAATAACCCGCAAGCGTTTCATGCGCCGTTCGATGAAGCGCTGCTACCAGTCAAAATAGCAGAAAAATACGTAGAGTTTGCTGAACAAGTCCATATTATGAATAAATAGTTCCAAATATTTTATACTCACAATGTCTATTTCTAAGAAAATTTAAAATGATTAATAGTGTTATTAGAACAAGAAAAAAAGAAGTTAAAAATAATAAAAATAAAGTACTCTTAGTCATTAACTGTCTACAAGGTGGCGGCGCTGAACGTGTTGTTCTGACTTTAGGACAGGGATTCTATGATTTGGGTTATGAAGTACATATTTTACGGTTTAAGCCCCGTGTAGATTACGAGCTTAATCCAAAACTAAACTACCACTTTATTGATTTTAAGCGTTATAAACTGATACCAAAATTAGAACGTCGTGACAAAGTTTTTGCGTTCGTAGTCGATCGTTACATTTCAAAAAACATTGGTCAGCCTGATATGATACTGTCTAATCTAGATCGTGCAGATAGTATTTTAAGCAATAGCAAACTACCTAATATATTTTATGTGATTCATAACACAGTGTCTTTGTTATATAAATTCGATAATACGAATGCTGCTGACACACTAAAGTCAAAGATGATTAACATCTACTCCAAGCATCCTTGTATATGTGTCAGTAAAGGCGCTGAAAAAGATTTTGTTGAAAGCTTTGGTAATATTACGCCAACGATTGCCATTCACAATCCAGTCGATAGAGATTACATTCAAAAGCTAGGTGACGCATTTACTCCTGAGTACCAAGATTATATTGTTCATGTGGGGAGTTTTAAAGAAGCGAAACGTCACGATGTGCTGCTAAAAGCATATGCTCGAACAGATCAGTCTATGCCACTATTACTGCTAGGTAAAGGAAAGCTGAAAGACGAAATAGAGCAATTGGTAGTAGAACTCAACTTAGAAGAAAAAGTAGTATTTTTAGGTTTTCAGGAGAACCCTTTTCCTTATATAAAGCATGCTAAATTTAAAGTGCTAACCTCTGATTGGGAAGGTTTTGCCTTAGTGATTGCCGAAGCTCTTGTATTAGAAACCCCTGTTATCAGTACAGACTGCCCATCAGGTCCAAGTGAGTTACTACCATCGTACAACCTCGTCCCTGTAGGAGATGTTGACGCTTTAGCAGAAAAAATGGATGAAGCAATGGTGGATGCTAGTATGTATGAGTCCGCATTCGATAATGAGCTGCTACCAACGAATATTGCTCAACAATATATAGAGTTTATGGCAACCAATAATTAGGCGTTTCTTAGTCTCAGCATTGATAAAAAACGAAAGCAGTAGTTTTGAGTCAAAATATGAGAAAGATAGCCCTAATCTAACCACCATTTGGACCAATCATCTCTATGCAATTGCCGTAGAGTAGCGAAAGCACTTTGGTTGTTCTGTAGTTTTTCGAATACAGCGAGTAGTATAGTCGTAGCCAATTTATCGACTTTCTGAAATTTATTATAGCGTTTACGCATATTTCTTAAGCTATCATCGGTACCAATACGGAAATAAGTAAGTCCATCGTATAGAGGCAAATCGCCGGCATAAAGTATGTCGGTTTTTTCGTCTAATAACGGCATAGGTTCAGCATTAGTGGATAACTGCAGAAAGTTTTTGGTCTCATAAGTACGTAAAGTATTCATTAAAGTGACCACATTCATCAAGATAGCTGCTCTATGAGTATTGTCTGAATGATCAATAAACGTATCGCAAGCAGAGACAATCCAGCGCAACGACAGATGTGTCAATAAATAGTCGCTCTCTGCCTCCCATAACTTTTCAAATTCAGCGAATGTTTTATCTATTTTGTACTTACGGCGCATTAGTATAATAAGCGTGTTGTGATAAAAGCAGAGCTCAGACTCACCAAGTGATTTGTATTTCAAGTTATTCAAATGGTTTTCTAAATCTGTGCTTTTACGCTCATCAGTTAACGCTTCAATATCACACATTGATTCAGTAATGGTTGTTGCTTTCATCTCATCAAAGCTTCTATCATCATAGGTTTTGATAATCTTACCTGCATTCAATCTTTTTTCGCTTCGAAAGATCAATAGCAATTTTCTCTGCCAACTTGAAGGTGTAGCCATATTATCAAAATCCTCTAAAAATATATAAAGATATTAGCGCCGTAATCTCTATAATATAAGTCTTAGAGATCATTGTTGTTTGTTTAGACTGAATAATACTGTTTATACCAGTCAACAAATTGTTTGATACCTTCTTCGATACTGGTTTCAGGCTTAAAGCCAATGTCCTCTACCAACTCATCTATATCGGCGTAAGTAATCGGTACGTCGCCTGCTTGCATAGGCAATAAGTTTTCTTGCGCTTTTTTACCACAAGCGTTTTCAATAGCAGTAATAAAACGGCGCAAAGTGACTGGCTGATTATTACCAATGTTGTAAATCTTATAGGGGGCAGCTGCAGTCGTAATAGTAGAATGCTGGGGCGAAGGGGCCTTATTAATTATACGAATAATGCCGTTGACGATATCATCAATATACGTAAAGTCACGCTGCATAACACCATTATTGAATACATTAATTGGCTCGCCAGCCAGAATTTTCTTAGTAAAAGAAAAGTACGCCATATCAGGTCGACCATAAGGACCGTAAACGGTGAAAAACCTTAATCCTGTCGTAGGTATATTATATAAATGACTATAGCTATGTGCCATAAGCTCGTTGGATTTTTTGGTAGCGGCATATAGGCTGATAGGAAAATCAACACAATCAGCAGTGGTAAATGGCTGCTTTATATTCATACCATAAACAGAGCTAGAGCTTGCGTAGATTAAGTGCTTAATATCGTGGTGACGACAGCCTTCTAGAATATTAACAAAGCCAACCACATTTGAGTCGATATACGCGTTAGGGTTTTCGATAGAATAGCGCACACCTGCTTGGGCACCTAAATTAACAACTGTATCAAATTGATAGGTTGCAAAAAGCTCAGATATGGCTTCACGATCAGCCAGATCTAACTTAATAAATGTAAAAATTTCTGGATCTGATATCTCACCTAATATTCTCAAACGCGCTTCTTTTAGATCTGTATCATAATAGTCGTTGATATTGTCGATACCAACGATACAGTAATCCCTAGCAGATAGATCTGTTTCTAGTATCGCCTTGATTAAATGAAAACCAATAAAACCTGCCGCACCAGTGACCAGTATTTTCATTAGTCGCTCCCAAACAGATCGCGAGTGAATACTTTGTCTGCGACATCTTTTATATCGTCAGATAGGCGGTTTGCGACAATGACATCACTCACTGATTTAAAGGTTTCTAAATCTTGAATCACACGCGAATTAAAGAAATTGTCTTCTTTTAGCACAGGTTCGTAGACAACAACCTCGATACCTTTTGCCTTGATACGTTTCATGATGCCTTGTATGGCAGATGCTCTAAAGTTATCTGACCCACTTTTCATTACTAGGCGATGTATTCCCACGATTTTTGGCTGTCTTTCGATGATTTTATCGGCAATAAAGTCTTTGCGGGTTCTATTAGAATCGACAATGGCTTTTATCAGGTTGCTTGGCACTTCATCGTAATTTGCTAATAACTGCTTAGTATCTTTGGGCAGACAGTAGCCGCCATAGCCAAATGAAGGGTTATTATAATGATTGCCAATACGAGGGTCTAAGCCAATACCCTCTATGATTTGTTTGGTTTCAAGTCCAAAGGTTTGAGCGTAAGTATCAAGCTCATTAAAATAGGCCACGCGCATTGCTAAATAAGTATTAGAAAATAGCTTAATTGCCTCAGCTTCAGTGGGCTTTACAAATAGTAGCGGCACGTCCTTCTTGATCGCGCCTTCAAGGAGTAAGTTAGCGAATAATTGAGCCCGTTCTGACTGTTCACCTACAATGATTCGAGAAGGGTAAAGGTTGTCATGCAGCGCTTTACCTTCTCGCAGAAATTCGGGTGAAAAGATAATACGGTCAGTTGCATAACGCTCTCTAATACTCGCCGTATATCCCACTGGTACGGTAGACTTTATAATAATAGTCGCTTGTTGATTGACCAAAAGTACTTGCTCAATCACTGCTTCTACCGTTGATGTATTGAAGTAATTGGTCTTGGCGTCATAATCAGTTGGTGTCGCCACAATAATAAAATCAGCGCCTTTATAGGCTGCCGACGCATCAAGTGTCGCAGAAAAGTTGAGATTTTTATTTGATAAAAAATCCTCAATATCTTCATCTTCAATAGGGGACTGCTGAGTATTCAATAAGTCGATTTTTTCAGGAACAATGTCGACAGCGACGACTTCGTTGTGCTGTGCCAATAGCATTGCATTTGATAGGCCTACGTAGCCTGTACCTACTACTGCTATTTTCATAATATATCCAATTAATGTTCATGCTTTGATGGATCTGATCCGAAATTGGTTTATGCTAAATATGACTAAAAATCACGATACCGTGTCAGCTCAGCTAACTGACGTTCCCGTCACAGAAGTGGGAAGATACGCTAAAAATTTATGCTTCATAGCTTGGCTGATTTTGTTGTGTAAATCTGGTTCCAGAAGATCTAGGCTTTGGATACAACCGTACTTGATAGATTTATCTTCTAAAGCAATGATAAAGTCCTCTACGCTATTCTCATTTTTTAGATAGTTGATAGAGGTATTAGGCTTTAAGTGTGCTTCGCTTTTTTGAATTTTCAGATGATTCATCAGTGTTATAGGGTTAACTTGGGCGACATCTCTGAATTTGTATTTTATCTGCTCGGTCAATAATTGCGGATGATTCAACAAATGGGACTTTAAGATGTTTTTATCGACAATATGAGGGTAATGATGAATTTCAAAAAACTGATTCATGCCCAGTATTTTAGCACTTAACATTTGCGCGATAGTATGCCTTGGCTGTATCGATGTGCCAAACAATTTAAAGCGTGATTTTCGAAAATTAAGCTTGGCATTCAAAGCAGCACTTTTACGCCACTCACCATGAATGATTAGCTTCTCACTGTCTAAAAAGTCATCTATCGTCACTGGTTGATTAAAAAAGAAATCATCGTTCATATAGATAAAATAGTCAGACAATCCTTGGATATTCCAAATCATCGTCTCAATTGATCGAGTGTTGAAGGTCGGTAAAAATTCTTCATAACCTAAAAATATGTCCTTATGATCAACAATGCGTATTTTATCTGCTGAGCAAATACCTTGCTTGGCAAACTCATCGATGAACGCTGGCTTTTGTTGATCTGTGACGACATATATATGACGACAAAAAGGCACATATTTGATGATAGAAGCAATATTATAATATATCTCATCGTCGCTAGCGAAACGCGTGTCAGTTATTGCGTCAGATGCCACTTCTTTAGTTGGCTTATACTGTTCTCGCTTGTGTTTGAGTATAGGGTCTGCGCCATCTACCCAAGCAATGACGATGTCTAATGTGTTTTCATTAGGCTGCTTCATAACTGATCCTGCTCTCTTCGGATATGCATCTATTTTAGTAGCTATATTAGACCAGCTATGATATTTGCTGATGCGATTATTAACAAGGTTTAATCGATTTAGATAGTTAGACTCATTATAATTTTTATAGAGATACCGTTAAATCCTGCTCGTACTTTACTGAGTAGATGCCGAGTACCAGCGGTAGGTGAGACTAGCATATAAAGTCAGAACGCTGCAATAATTATGACCATAGTTGCATTCATTTGGCTAACCTATCATGCCTATACCGTTAAAAAACCAAGCTGAGACACCAATGCCACCTATTATTCTATTTATTTTAAAAGCGCTTGAAGGTCGCGGTGCTGAGCGTATGGTTGCGACGTTGGCAAGCACTTATGCAGATATGGGCTATCGTACTCATATTCTATGTTTGGAAGCGACGCAAGATATGCTACTAGACGCTCGTGTGCAATATCACATCGTGCCATATGATGAGGTGTTTTCTGAGCAGAATCTCGACCCAGAATCTACGCAAGCACAAGCCTACGAATCAGTCGCTAAGCGTATTGACACTTACGTGCTTAGCCAAATAGGGAAGCCAGATTTGATACTGGCTAATATCTATAAAATAAACTGGATTATGGCATATAGCCAGTTGCCAAACATCGTAAATGTACTGCATACGGCGCTATCTAAGCAGTTCCAAAACCAATTATTAGAGTCGCCAGTACAGACTATAAATCATTTGAAAATGGTCTATGGCGCTCATCCTTGTAGCTGTGTGAGTAAAGGTGCACGTCAAGATTTGATTGATATTATAGGAAATATTACCAAAACCACAACAATCTACAATCCTTGTGATGCTATTGCTATAAAGACCAAAGCAGCAGCATCTAGCCATCTTGAACATTTCGGATTAGTAGATAAAGAGTACATTATACATGTCGCCTCATTTGATGACATGAAAGGTCATCGAGACTTGCTACAGGCGTATGCTAAAACAGAACGAAAGCTGCCATTAGTGCTAGTAGGTAAAGGTAGGCTTGAAGCAGAGATTGAACAGTTGGCTGTCCAACTAAATATTAGCGATAGTATTAAATTTTTAGGCTTCCAGACCAACCCTTATCCATTAATTAGATCAGCTGCACTGATGGTACTCACCTCTAAGTTTGAAGGCTTTGGCTATGTCATCGTAGAGGCGCAAGCACTGGGCGTACCAGTAATCAGTACGGATTGTCCTTTTGGTCCAAGAGAACTATTACCTAAAGAAAACTTAATAGCGGTAGGTGATATTGATGGCTTGGCCATGCTCATCGATCAAGCCATAGACAACCTTACAGATTATATCGTGCCGCTAAACCAGCAGTTACTGCCTGAACATATTGCAAGACAGTACTTAGCGTTTGGTTCTGTTTTAGATTCAGAGAAAAATGAGGGTTTATAACTTGTAGTGGCTCTTAATTAAACGCAATTAAGTAGAGGTTATTAACTGCGAGTCATCAACTAGAAAGTGTCAAATAGTGATTTAGAGATAGGAGAGTGGTTGACGACGGGTACACCATGCGATTGATAGATTCTGCCGAGTAAGTTAAACGAAGGGATAATGCGCTCGTGCATGACTTTGCTGAGCATACTTGGCGCACTATTATTTTTATTTTCATAAAACCGTGGTTGCTTGCTGTTAAGCAGATCAATACCGTACAGATGAATACTCGCTGCTTGACGCGAAAACGCCAACTGCGCCGCGACATAAGCAACGGTGCCTGCTTCCACAAATCCATGAGTAATGTTAAGAGAGACACCGATGTCAGCCGCTTTATGATCGCTATCAATGATAAAGTTTGGATTATTGATAAAGTACGATAGGGGTATTTTTTTATTGAGTAATTTTTTCTTAAAGATAAGCTTATTAAAAGATAGCCTGTTTGACTTGACTCCCCATGGCCTATCTACTGGGTACAACACCCGCATGGCACGATGGTACGTTTGCATAATATCAGGGTGCGTGGTGGCCATCGCTTCAAAGACAGCTAATGTTGCATATAGAGGTTGACCCGTATAGTACTGCTGTAAAATCTCAGGCTGATGATTGATAAAGCGCGCATCACTGATGACGTAACCAGCAATATCGGTAAACTGATGCTGCCCAATCAGGCTGATACTGCCATTGACAAAAATAGTAGGCGTATCTAGTAGCTCTGCTAACGGAAGCTGCTGTATAGATGGCCCTGAGGCGATAATATTGACGTCTTTTCCATGTAAGCTCTGTTCAGGTTCATTGGCATTAAAAGCATTGATAATGATGAGCTCATTATCAATGTTGAACCCAGCAGTAGCAGGTAATCTTAAATATAGCGCCATACTATTTTCCAGTCGTTTATTTCACCTATCTTATATCTTAATACACTGCCTTTACGCTAATTATAAATTGTCTACATATGGTTAATTGCTAAGCATCTATTGCCAATGGTCTTTTAACCATGGGCTTGGCTTCACATGTCGATACCATTTACCGCCACTGCCAGCAATTGCATCTGGCGGGTTAATCTCACCATGGAAGATAACGATTTTTGCATCATCCGGCAGAGTAGGTGTGCGTACAAAGTTAAAAGGAATCGGCGCAATACATTGATACTTAAAGCTGACACACCATGTTTTATCCCAATACTCTAGGTGATGATGCTCACGCAAATAGTTAGAGAGATAGGCCTGCTCGTGACGTACTTGGGTGCGAATGGTTTCAAAGTTTCGCTCAAAATTGGACAGCAAATCAGGATAGGTATTCATGCCAATATTAAAGCGATAGACAGAGCTGTTGCCAATCATGCGCCAAGGTTTTTTCCAGTCGCGAATGATGACGACGCTGTCTTCATGTTCTGCTTGGTAAGTGAAAAACGCATCGATATTATCGACAATGACGATATCGATATCTAAAAATAGCGCCACACCTTTTAAATCATACAGCTCAGGCTTAAAGGTAGTCAGTTTTTTCCAACCACGTTCAGGACCTGCTGGTAAATCCATGTCAGGTATCGGATAGCAGGCAATCGTAGGGTCAATACCTGTGCTGTCATCGGTCAAGCAAACCATTTTAAAATCCAAGGTTAGATGTCGACTAACCATGTTGTAGAGACGATTGACATATTCAGGACCATATTTGTCGCCCCATTTCATACAGATGATATAACGCTGTTCAGCAGCATTTGTGATGGTTTGATGAGGGTCTATAGATGAGGTCTTAGTTACGTCAGATGTCATAATGCACTCGTATTGAGATAATAGTCAGATAAATGAAGGACTAATAAAAGTAAAAGAATATAGAGTTCAGCCAATATTAGCATAGCTGTGACTGATGGTACGTCTAAACTGATGGTATGTATAAATAGGCAACACTAGGTTGGTGATGACTAATGATTGTCGAGCTTAGTGTTATAGCTTTTAACAGTACTATCGTTTTTAACATTGTCGATTTTAACGTTGTTATTTCGAACGCTATCGTTGATATCACCAGCAGAACGACTAGAAACGCTAGAATGGTGAGATTGGATAAAGGCTGCTAAAGTCTCTTTATCTTTTTTATAAGGGTTGCCTAAGTTTGGTATACGCTTAAAACGTCGATAGCCCCACATATAATGACTGTAATTGTCTTTAATCATACGCTCCATGGCCTGATTGAGAGCATGAGTTGCCACTTCAGCATTACGGTCATACAAGGCTGGATCGTTGAGTTTGTAGCAGTAAATATCAAAACCGCGTCCATCGGTACGGCGAATACAAGATAAGCCAACCAGCGCACATTTGGTCTTGCTCGCCAATTTTGAGGCAAGGGTACTGGTCAATGTTTTGATACCAAAGAACGGAACAACAACACCGCCTGATGGCTCTGGAACGTGGTCGGGCAATACAATACTAAAACCACCTTGCTTGAGCGTTTTAAACACGGCTTTGACGCCGCTACCATCAGTAGGGACTAAAGTCGCGTTGAGTCGGGCTCGACCTTGAAGGATAAACTCATTAGCGAATTTGCCGTCAACTGGCTTATACATAATAGTTGGCGCACCAAACTGGTTGAGCCAAGCATTCATCATCTCCCAAGTGCCGAGATGCGGTACGATAGCAAGCATGCCATTTGGATTGGCAAGACCTTCTAAAAGAATGTCTTTATTATGGACATCACGAATCTGAGCGATACTCCACTCAGGTGGCATCGCCCAGCTTTTTATAGATTCAATACTGGTCAGACATTGATGATAAATAATGTCTTTGGTCAATGCACGCTTTTGCTGCTCAGACAGTGTATGAGTAATCAGCGCCATATTGATCTGAATGGTACGCATGATACTTAGACTGGGTATCTTAATGATAACCCAAGCGGCAAAACGTGCCAGCATCTGCAGTACAGACAATGGCACGACTTTGAAAATATGATACGGATTCATGACCACTCACATGGTAATGAATCACGTAACAAGCACTGTAGACAGCAACCGCGCATCATCAAACGATTTATTCAGCAGGCTTGCTGGTATCAGCCTGTGCTTTTTCACGCACACGGATACCAAGCTCACGTAGTTGTTTGCTATCAACGCCAGCAGGTGCTTGGGTCAGTGGGCAATCAGCCGTTTTGGTTTTTGGGAAGGCGATAACGTCACGGATAGAGCTTGCGCCTACCATCAACATAATCAAACGATCCAAACCAAATGCTAGGCCGCCATGCGGTGGTGCACCGAATTTTAGGGCATCAAGTAAGAAACCAAATTTGTCTTCAGCTTCTTGCTCACCGATACCCAAGGCTTCAAGTACAGCTTGCTGCATATCGTAAGTATTGATACGTAAGCTACCACCACCAATCTCAGTACCGTTCAATACCATGTCATAAGCGATAGAAAGGGCAGACTCTGGGTTATTTTTCAACTCTTCAACTGAGCCTTTAGGCTTAGTGAACGGATGATGCATCGACGTCCAGCGACCATCGTCAGTCTCTTCAAACATTGGGAAGTCAGTTACCCAAAGTGGGGCCCATTCACAAGTTGTCATTTCAAGATCTAGACCGATTTTTTGACGTAATGCACCAATCGCATCATTCACGACACTGGCTTTATCCGCACCAAAGAAGATAATGTCGCCATCTTCTGCAGCAGTACGCTCGATCAAGCTCACAAGTACGTCATCAGTCATGTTTTTGATAATTGGAGACTGTAGGCCAGACTCTTTATCCACACCATTGTTGATACTGCTAGCGTCATTGACCTTGATATAAGCCAAACCGCGTGCGCCATAAATACCAACAAACTTGGTATAAGCATCGATTTGCTTACGGCTTAATGATGCGCCGCCAGGAATACGTAGGGCAGCCACACGACCTTTAGGATCGTTAGCAGGACCGGCAAATACCTTAAAGTCAACGTCTTTCATCAAATCTGCAACGTCAACCAACTTTAGAGGAATACGTAAGTCAGGCTTGTCTGATGCATAGTCGCGCATTGCTTCAGCGTAAGTCATGCGTGGGAACTGTTCGAACTCAACGTCCATCATTGTCTTAAACAAATGCTTGATAAGACCTTCGTTGATGTTCATGATTTCTTCTTCGTTCAGGAAAGAAGTCTCAATATCCACCTGAGTAAATTCAGGCTGACGATCGGCACGTAAATCTTCATCACGGAAGCATTTAGCAATTTGATAATAACGGTCAAAACCTGACACCATCAATAATTGCTTAAATAACTGTGGTGACTGCGGCAGGGCAAAGAAGTTACCTGGACGGGTACGTGATGGTACAAGATAATCACGCGCACCTTCAGGCGTTGCACGAGTCAAGATAGGCGTTTCAACATCCAAGAAACCATGATCGTCTAAATAACGACGAATCGCTGACGTTGCCTTGGCACGGAATACCATACGCTCTTGCATTTGCGGACGACGCATATCAAGATAACGATACTTTAGACGCAGGTCTTCAGATACAGTCGTTTTTTCGTCATTCAATGGGAATGGTGGCGTTTCAGATTTAGCCAGTACTTCAATTTCTTTGCCCAATAGCTCAATCTGGCCACTGGTCATATTATTATTTTCAGTACCTTCATAACGACGACGTACGCGGCCAGTTATCTTTAGCACGTATTCAGGACGTACAGCATCAGCTGCTGCAAAAGCTTCTGGGGTATCAGGGTCGACCACGACCTGTAAGATACCAGCGCGGTCACGCATGTCTAAGAAAATCACGCCACCGTGATCGCGACGACGATGTACCCAGCCTACGATACTAATGGTTTGCTCAAGCAAGCTCTCGGTTACGGCTCCGCAATACTCGTCTCGGTATTCGCTATGCGTCATAGTGCTTTGCGTCATAATATGGTTATCCAGTTATCAGCCCAATTCGAAGTACAATAATGCAGCCATTGTTGTGCGTTTCAAGCTATTTGCAAAAAAAACACACAAACAACGCGATTAAGACATATGGTCATCACGTTGGCTGCAGAAAATTTGATATAAACGCATATTATGCCTAATCTGCCTTTGTTATACAACCGGCTGAGTTCAATCAAAGAACGGGAGTCTGCAAGTATCTGACGTATTTATTCAGTGATATTTATATTGGGTTAAATATTGTCATCATGCTTGAAAACACCGCTTAGTGTGCACATATCAACCGCACGCTAATAAAAACAGCCATATCAATATATTTACTGACTTGAGGATTTGTAACCATGCTATTTCATCCCCCTAAAAACCCTGTCGAGCTTAAAATACGCCACTTAAATGATGCTCAAAAGCAGCGCCGTGAAGATTTGATGGAAGCCACCCAAGGCAAAGCTGCCCTCAAACAGTTCAAAAAAGTCATGGCCAAAAAAGCTAAGCAAGCATTGAAAGCAAAAACTAAAAATAAGAAAAAACATACTGATGATAAAGCACAAGTTTTTGTGCTCGATTTTGATGGTGATATCAAAGCAACTGCGGTCAAACATTTGCGTGAAGAAATCAGTACTTTAATTAGTACCGCAAATAAAGGTGACGAAGTTATCGTCCGTCTTGAATCAGGCGGCGGTCTGGTACATGGTTATGGTTTGGCCGCAGCGCAATTGGTTCGCCTAAAGGATGCTGGCTTAAAATTGACGGTCTGTGTCGATAAAGTGGCGGCGAGCGGTGGCTATATGATGGCTTGTGTAGCAGACAAGGTAATAGCCGCACCATTCGCTATCATTGGTTCAATCGGTGTTGTGTCGCAGCTGCCAAACTTTCATAAATGGCTAAAAAACCATGACGTCGATTATGAAATGTTTACCGCTGGTGACTACAAACGTACGGTGACTGTATTTAGTGAAAATGATGCCGAAGACCGTGCCAAATACCAAGAAGAGCTAGAGCAGACGCATGAGCTATTTAAGCATTTCGTTAACACGTATCGTCCAGAACTCGATGTTGCCAAAGTAGCTACGGGTGAGCATTGGTATGGCGAAGATGCATTAAAGCTTAACCTGATTGATAGTCTACAGACTTCAGACAGCTATATTTTAGAGCGTATGGAAGACAACGAAGTGTATGCACTATATTCACGTCAGAAGCCGACGTTAGCAGAAAAGTTAGGATTGGCTCAAGCAGCAGAAGCGACACTGAGCATGGCTGTAGATAAATTACCTGATGCACTTGCACGTTTTGATTTGAATAGTCGTCTAAACATTCTGAAATAATGTTAGTTATCATTATGGTAGTTAAGTAATGATATGTTAGTGCTCAGAAGTTTTTGGATACATTGTTTATATTTTGTAAAAGGCGTGGCCTAGCTGGTCGCGCCTTTTTGCTGTTTATTGACAATTGCTGTGTTATAAATGTAGCTCACGGAAAACAGTATACGTGCGTGCACTAAAGCTCTAGTAGAGCTTTTTATCAACATTTGATTCAGACAATCAATAAAGAAAAGGAAGTCATTTATGTCTAACGACAATTTAATGTTTACCGCAACAGAACATGGTCAATCCATGCATGCCAAAGTCAAAGCGTTCATTGAGACGCATATTGAACCCATCGAAGCCCAATTCTGGGAAGAATGTCATAAGAAAAACCCTGATGGTAATTGGGAAAACT
Organism: Psychrobacter sp. BI730; assembly: GCF_013414195.1. Classification (GTDB taxonomy): domain Bacteria; phylum Pseudomonadota; class Gammaproteobacteria; order Pseudomonadales; family Moraxellaceae; genus Psychrobacter. Next base: position 84,368 of record NZ_JAATTV010000001.1, on the reverse strand, counting down.
GGGAGTGGCCAGAAGCCTACGAAAACCTGCGCAAGCAAGCACGTGAAGAGGGCTTGTGGAATTTATTCCTACCAGATGATACGTTAGGTGCAGGACTGTCAGTCACTGATTATGCGCCTATCGCAGAGTTGACTGGTCGTAGCTTGCTAGCACCTCATGTATTTAACTGCAATGCCCCTGATAGCGGTAATATGGAGCTGTTGTGGCGTTACGGTACTCAAGAGCAGCAAGACAAGTGGCTTACCCCAATCCTAGAAGGTAAGACACGCTCTGTATTCTGTATGACTGAGCCTGACGTGGCGTCAAGTGATGCAACCAATATGCAAGCAACCGCCGTAGTAGATGGTGATGAGATTGTCATCAATGGTAGCAAGTGGTGGTCATCTGGTCTTGGTGATCCAGCGGTTGATGTCCTGATTGTGATGGCATATACCGCGGATGAAAGTGCAGACCGTCATCATCAGCATTCGATGGTGCTTGTGCCAGTCAACACACCAGGTGTGAACATCAAACGTATGCTTAAAGTGTTTGGTGATTATGATGCACCGCACGGCCATGGTGAGATTAGCTTCGAGAATGTGCGTGTGCCAGTCAGCCATTTTATTGGTGGACCTGGTAAAGGTTTTGAGATTGCACAGGGTCGTCTAGGGCCAGGCCGTATTCATCATTGCATGCGCTGTATCGGTGCTGCCGAAAAATCTCTTGAGTTAGCGGTCAAGCGTGGTATGTCGCGTACTGCCTTTGGTAAGCCGTTACTGCAATTAGGTGGTAACTTTGAGCGTATCAGCGAAGCCCGTATCAAAATCGACCAAGCACGCTTGCTCACATTGTACGCCGCCCAAAAAATGGATGCTCAGGGTACCAAAGCCGCATTGACGGAAATCTCTGCTATTAAAGTAGTGGCGCCAACTGTGCTACAAGAAGTCGTCGATATGGCGATTCAGATTCATGGTGGTATGGGCGTGTGTCAAGATACTTTGCTACCGAATTTCTACGCGCAAGCACGTGTACTACGTTTGGCAGATGGTCCAGATGAAGTACATAAAACCATGATTGCTAAATTAGAGTTAAAACGTCAGGGCTTTAGTCGTTCTGCTAAATCTGACAAAGCTTAGTCTTAAGCTTAATCTTAACAAACGGTTGTGTGAGTTAGTTTCGATTTGCTCACGCAACTATCAAGAATAAGCCAATCAAAATGCTAATTGAAAATTCACTATTAACGACTTAGTAGTGAATTTTTCATCACTAGAGCGAGTCCTCATTTCAAAAATAGTGAGAAGAGTGAGATAAACTGAATTGAGAACTGGCTCGCATATCTGTTATAAAAATAAATGACCACATGATAAGGAATGTCTCATGGCAACTGATAATAAAGTACTAGACAAAGGCGGTGCCGTACGCGAAGGTGAAGAGCTTGATGCCAAAGCAGTAAGCGCATGGCTTCGTGGTCAAGGTGTCGGCGTGGTAGGCGAGCCTACAGTCACTCAGTTCTCAGGCGGCGCATCAAACTGGACGTATCGACTACAATATGAAGGTGAAGATAAAAACCAAGATCTCATATTACGTCGTCCACCAAAAGGTACCAAAGCAAAATCTGCCCATGACATGGTGCGTGAGTACACCGTTCAAAAAGCATTAAAAGATGCTTATCCTTATGTACCTGAGATGATTGCACTATGTACGGATGAAGCTGTTATCGGCGCTGACTTTTATGTAATGGAGCGGATGGAAGGTATTATCCCTCGTGCAGAATTACCAGAAGGTATTGATCTAAATCCAGAACAAACGCGTCTGCTTTGTACCAATGTATTAGACGCTTTGGTAGAGCTACACCAGATAGACTATACCGAGCATCCTGATTTGGTCAATTTGGGCCGCGGTGAAGGTTACTGTGAACGCCAGATCAGTGGTTGGGATAAACGTTATGTTAAAGCAAAGACGCCAAACGTACCGGGCTTTGCACTGGTTAGACAATGGCTTGCTAAGCACACGCCTGCTGATAGCAAAACTTGTATCATTCATAATGATTGGCGCTTTGACAATGTCATACTTGATGCAGATGAGCCGACCAAAGTTATTGGCGTGCTCGACTGGGAGATGGCAACCCTTGGTGATCCATTGATGGACTTGGGTAGTGCGTTGGCTTACTGGATTGAAGAAGATGATAATATCATCATGCAGCAGTTCCGTCGTCAGCCAACACATTTAGAAGGCATGATGACGCGTGATGAAGTGGTTGAATATTATCTAAAACAGTCAGGTTTAGAGATAGATAACTGGACCTTTTATGAAGTGTTCGGATTGTTCCGCCTCTCAGGCATTATTCAGCAAATCTACTATCGTTATTATCATAAGCAAACCACCAATCCAGCGTTCAAAAACGCTTGGCTCGTTATACATGTCATGCATGCTAAATGTTTGAAACTGATTGCGCAATATGAAGGCGAAGCCTTATTCAATGCGCATGTGCAGCCGCATTTAGAAGACATAGGCGTAGATGCTGCTGCTATCGAGCAGTTACCAAGCCCTGCTCAAAAAGTGGTCAAAAGTATTTTACCAAAAGGTTATTTTGCAAAAGCACCTGACTCTCCTGAAGCGTAAGCATTCAGCAAACCGTACTTTAGCAAATATGATAAAAGGTAAGAATTTATGACAACCATACTTTTAGCACGTCATGGCCAAGCGTCTTTTGGACAAGAAAACTATGATCAACTCTCAGAACTAGGCACTGTTCAGGCACAAATGTTAGGTCAGCACTATGCAGCTACGCAGCGCCGTATTGATGCCATATTTACTGGTAGGTTGGTTCGGCAGCAAGACTCAGCACGTCATTTTTGGGAGCGTTACCAATCGTCTGTACATGCCAATAATAGCGATGGCACAGCTGTTGCGCCCGCAATTAACTTTGATCAGCCTGATAGTTATATTCTGCCGCAATTTGATGAATTTAATCATAAAGACGTGTTCGTTAAGTCAGCATCGGCATCGGGCAATCGATCTGACATCTCAGCTGAAATCGCCAAAGCAGAATCGCCAGCTACCCGACTGGCTGAGCTATTTGATCAAGCGATGCAACGCTGGCATGCTGGTGACAATGACCAAGATTATATTGAAAGCTGGCCACAGTTTAATAATCGTGCACAGCAAGCCCTTGAACAAGTACGTACAAAAGTAGCAAGTATGAGCTTAGATCAGGGCAGCACCGTGCTCGTATTCACTTCAGGTGGTGTCATCGCTGCAATCACTGCACAGTTATTGCGACAAGGCAGTCAGACCGCTTATCAGCTGAATAAAAGCTTGGTTAATACGGGTGTGACCTCTATTACTTTAAAAAATCAAAGTTCTCGCTTGTTGTCTTTAAATGAATACAGTCATTTATTCTCTGATGGTAAACCGTTTGTGACATGGCGGTAAATTTACACATGATTTGCGGATAATGTAGTGTCATATCTGCTTAAAGTATAAACCTTATCGACGCTTATACTAAGAAATACCGATTTGATTCTGTGTAATATCGATATACAAAGGACGGTACATGCAAAATAAATTAATAAAATTGGTTGCTAAAAGTGCGCGCCATAGCAAAAACCAGATAGTAGGCGCGGTTCGACCTACAAGCTATCTAAAAGACCTGAGTAAGCAGCAAGTAGGCACAGGTAAAACGGTGCTTATCACAGGTGCCAGTTCAGGTCTGGGCGAGGGTATGGCAAGATTGTTTGCTAGCCTTGGCTACAACTTGGCTATATGTGCGCGTCGCACTGATCGTTTAGAGCATCTAAAATCGGAGATAATAGACAAGTATCCTGATATCCGAGTCGAATACCAAGCACTAGATGTAAGTGATTATGATACGGTTTTTCAAGTGTTTGATGCTTTTGCAGATGACTTTGGCAGCATTGAGCGAGTAGTGGTCAATGCTGGTATTGGTGATAGCCGCCGCATTGGTAAAGGGCATTTTGAAACCAATCGCCGCACTGCTGATGTCAATTTTGTTGCCGCACTGGCACAGTGTGAAGCAGCTATGAATATCTTCCGTGCTCAGAATAGCGGCCATTTGGTAGTCATATCTAGCATGTCAGCCATGCGCGGATTACCTAGGCATCTGACGACCTATGGTGCAAGTAAAGCTGGCTTGGCTCACTTAGCAGAAGGCATTCGTGCTGATATGCTTTTGACCAATTTACCTATTAAAGTTTCTACAATTTACCCAGGTTATATTCGTACTGAAATCAATGAAGGCTCTAAGCCATTACCATTTGAAGTTGATACAGATACTGGTACCAAAGCAATTGTCGCGGCTATCGAAGCGGGCGTAGATGAAGCCTGTGTGCCGAGCCTACCTTGGTCTATGGTCAGTCATGCGATGAAGCACTTGCCATTACAAGTAATGAATAAACTAAGCTAATCAAATTGGTTTTCCTAAGGTAGAAAAGAAGAAGCCCACTATTATTGTAGTGGGCTTCTTCTATTTGCTCTGAAATAGCAGGGCAAGTATTACAACGTTTGAGGATTATTTGAAATATGCTGTTCACGCAGCTTTTGACGTAGTACTTTACCAACATTACTCTTTGGTAGTTCACTGACAAACTCAATATGACGTGGACATTTATAACCAGTCAAATTTTCAAGTGCGAATTCTTTGATGACTTCTTTAGTGACGTTATTATCGGCAGGTACGATATAAATTTTAACCGCTTCACCTTGATTTTCATCAGGAATACCAATTACGGCACAATCGACAATACCATCACAATCAAGCATGACAGATTCGATCTCATTCGGAAATACATTGAAGCCTGAAACTAAGATCATGTCTTTCTTGCGATCTAGTAGAGTAAAGTAGCCTTTTTCATCCATGCTAACGATATCGCCAGTGCGGAAGTAGCCATCGCGAGTAAAGTCATTGCTATTGTCTTTATTAAAGTATCCTGACATGACGTTTGGACCTTTGATACACATCTCGCCTGCTTGATGCATGCCAACACGCTCACCGTTTTCGTCAACCACGATAATATCGACACTCGGTACAGGTATACCAATAGTACCGTTGAACTTGCGGTCAGTGATAACGTTGGCAGTACCACCAGCCACGCCTTCAGTCATACCCCAACCTTCAACCATAGGGCAGCCAGTCACTTCTAACCAACGTGCTGCGGTTTGCTCAGTTGCCGCCATACCACCAGCTTGAGTGATACGTAACGAGCTAAAGTCCAAGTCTTTAAAGTTTGGCTGGTCAAGTAAACCTTTAAATAGAGTGTTCACAGCAGGGAAGATGTGGAACGGTTGTTTTGATAAGGTTTTGACAAAACCTGGCATATCGCGCGGATTAGGTACTAGAATAAAGGTATAACCTGAACGCATACCTAGCAAACTCAGCATAAAGGCAAAAATATGATACAGCGGTAAGGCCATAATCATATTGATGTATACTTCGTTGATACCTGAGGTCACAGGGCGATACCATGCCTCTGATTGCATAGCAGCAGCAACGACATTACGTTGTGTTAGGACAGCACCTTTAGATAACCCAGTCGTACCACCTGTATATTGCAAAATCGCTTTTTGTTGTAGGGTGGTTTTTGGTGCTTGAATCGGTAGGTTTTTTCCCTTTTTTAATACTTCAGGGAATTTAGTGACATTGTACTTAGGGTCATTCAGGTTGTATTTTGGAACCAAGCGTTTAACCTGACGAATCACCGTATTGACCAAAATACCTTTCAGACCCATCATATCGCCCATTTTCGATAGCACGATACGTTTGATATTGGTCTCTTCAATAACTTGCTCAAGCGCTTGGGCAAAGTTGTCAACAACAAAGATAACCTGAGCGCCCGAGTCGTTCAATTGATGACGTAGCTCACGGCCTGTATATAGCGGATTGATAGGTGTACAAACGTAACCTGCACGCAGAATACCAATCATAGTCGGTAGGTATTGTGGAACGTTCGGCATCATAAGAGCTACTACGCTGCCTTTAGGTAAACCTTGAGCCTGTAACCATGCTGCGACTGCCAGTGAAGCGTTATCAACATCACCATAAGTATGCGTAACACCCATACAGATAGTCATCGGATGCATACGAAAGCGGTTAAAACACTCTTCATATAACTCTATGAGGCTTTCATACTGATCCGGATTAATCGTCTTAGGTACGTTTTCCGGATATTGAGCAAGCCAAGGTTTATCTACAGTCATGATTAGCGTCCTTAAATATTAAAATAAATTAAGGCTCTATAAAAAAGTAGTCACATCCATGTCAACAATTTAAATCGCTGTTCCGTTAGCAAGAAATTGTCGAGTGCTATCCTATATGTTCACATACTGCTAAAATACGGGGCCCTTATAAAGTTTGATTTAATCACAGAGCATAAATAGCTCATCAGATTAAAAAACCAATTAATGTTTTGGTAATGAAAATAGCTACTAGTAATGCTGCTAATCAATCGATATGAATCATAATTATATAAGATCAAAATAACAGAAAGTATAGTGACACATTTTGGCAATACATTAACATAACTACAACCGTGCCTGTTATTCTTATACAAGAACTTGATAGTTTACAGTTAAATTTGATAAATGAAATAATATATGTTGAATAATCAGAAAATACCTAGACAAATAATTTACTTTCTTATCAAGTAATTAACATGAAATTTATTCAAAAAATGTCATATAATTGGATATAAAAGTAGATTTGTAGTAATTATAATAGAGAAATTTTATAGTTGAATGACAGAAAATAAATATACAAAAGGGCATCTTACAATTACTGTAAGATGCCTTTAGTAAAAATAAATTCATGTTTTTAGAATTTTTTAAAAATTGTCTCTATTTATACTTGAGGGTAGTCTGCATTGTGTTTTTCACGCAATTTTTGACGCAGTACTTTACCGACATTACTTTTTGGTAGGTCGCTCACAAACTCGATGTGGCGTGGACACTTATAACCCGTTAGATTGTCTAACGCAAAGTCTGTAATCACTTCTTTGGTAACGTTATTGTCTTCAGGTACTACGTATATTTTGACCGCTTCACCTTGATGACTATCAGGAATGCCAATTACCGCGCAGTCAAGAATACCATCACAATCAAGCATCACAGATTCGATTTCGTTCGGAAATACATTGAAGCCTGAAACCAAGATCATGTCTTTTTTGCGATCTAGCAGTTTAATATAACCTTTGTCATCCATGCTGACGATATCACCAGTGCGGAAGTATCCATCACTAGTAAAGTCAGCACTACTGTCTCTATTTAGATATCCAGAGGTTACGTTAGGGCCTTTAATACATAGCTCGCCCCCTTCGTTTAAACCTACATGCTTGCCGTCTTCATCGATAATAATGACATCGACACCAGGGGCTGGTACACCGATAGTACCGTTAAACTCACGATTGGTAATAACGTTGGCGGTACCAACTGCAACGCCTTCTGTCATACCCCAACCTTCGATCATCGCGCAGCCCGTCACTTCTAACCATCGATTCGCAGTTTGCTCAGTAGCCGCCATACCACCAGCTTGTGAGATACGTAAAGAGCTAAAGTCCAAATCTTTAAAGTTAGGATTATCGAGCAATCCTTTAAAGAGGGTATTAACCGCAGGGAAAATATGGAACGGTTGTTTTGATAAGGTTTTAACAAATCCAGGAATATCGCGTGGATTAGGGACTAGTATAAAGGTATAGCCTGAACGCATACCAAGTAGGCTAAGCATGAATGCGAATATATGATACAGCGGCAGCGCCATCACCATATTGATATACACTTCGTTAATTTCTGATGTGATAGGGCGAGTCCATGCCTCGGATTGCATCGCTGCTGCTACGATATTACGCTGCGACAAAATAGCGCCTTTCGAAAGACCTGTGGTACCGCCTGTATATTGTAAAAATGCTTTTTGATCCAAAGACATTTTTGGTTGCTGAAAAGGTAGGTTTTTACCTTTTTTCAATACTTCAGGAAGCTTAGTGACGTGGTACTTGGGGTCATTGAGATTGTACTTGGGTACTAAGCGTTTGACCTGACGAATAATCGTATTGACCAAAATACCTTTTAATCCCATCATATCGCCCATCTTCGATAGGATGACACGTTTGATAGCTGTTTCTTCAATGACTTGCTCAAGCGCTTGGGCAAAGTTATCAACCACAAAAATTGCTTGAGCACCAGAATCGTTCAGCTGATGGCGTAATTCTCGGCCAGTATATAGTGGGTTAACAGGGGTACAAACGTAGCCTGCACGTAGTATTCCAATCATGGTGGGCAGATACTGTGGAACGTTTGGCATCATGAGAGCGACGACACTACCTTTTGGCAAGCCTTGATTCTGTAGCCAAGCAGCAACTGCCATCGAAGCGTTATCGATATCACCATAGGTATGAGTCACTCCCATACAAATGCTCATTGGGTGCCCACGGAAACGATCGAAGCATTCTTCGTACAGCTCCATGATGCTGCTATATCTATCGGGATTAATGGTTTTTGGCACACCGGCTGGATATTGAGAAAGCCAAGGTTTGTTCGATATCATAGTTAGCATCCTTGCGATTTGATATAGGCTAAAGTATTTTGAAAAGGTAGTTATCAATCTATCAATGGTACAAACCACCATTTACTTAAGTGGTATATACCATATTCAATAGCATCCCTGTCTATTGATTAATAGCTAGTCTTTTTGCTGCTATAACAGCATTCTATTTAATGAGTATTTAGATAAAGCATTAAATAGAACAAACAAATAAAATGTTTAGTAAAAAAAACAATGCTCGTTCTAAAACTATTTATCTGCTGCTTACCAATAAAGTATCAAAAAAACGATACATTTGAGCAATACATTAGCATGAATTTAGTCTAAAACAATAACAGTAAGCGATACTGAGCAGTACATATATTAACTTATAAGAATATATTGGCTCTTTTATCTCATAAATGAAGGATTAAATAACTAATATTGGTGAGTTGATAAAATACAAACGAATGTAGATGCCAAAATTATTGCGGTAAAATAAATTGATCTTTTTTATTAAAGAATCTTCGATAAATAAGTAATGCACTGATGGTGCAGCCAAGCGTGCTGCTGACACATATCAGGAACATAGTGACTATTTGATAGCGTACGGCTTGAGTGGGATCGGCGCCTGCTAGGATTTGACCCGTCATCATGCCTGGCAAGCTAACAATACCGACGACTAGCATAGAGTTCAGGGTTGGGGTCATGCCATTAGTAATAGCTGCTTTTATCTGCTCATGGACGGCTTCGAATGGCTTAGCAGATAGACTGAGCATCATTTCGATACGTCCAGATTGCTCATGAAAGGATTCAATCAATTGATTGCTTGTCAACGAAATGGCAGTCAGAGAGTTCCCTAATATCAGACCCAATATAGGAATAATGAATTGCGGTGTATACCAAGGCTGCACATTTAAAATCGCTACAATCGCAATCGCCGTTACTAGTATTGCTGAGATACTGACTGCCAATAACGTATCTGTTAATAACCCTTTATAGCTGCGTTTAACGCGATTTTTGGCGGCACTTCCTGCAATTAGAGTCATGACCGTTAAGATAAGTAGTACTTCATACCATTGTTCACGTGCAAAAATCCACGCCAGTATCAGCCCAATAAAGCTAAGCTGTATAATCGTACGAAGTGCCGCTATCAAAAGGGTCTTGCTTAGTCTTAACCGTAAGCGCCAAGAGATGAGTAATACAATGATAATTAGGCTGCTAGCAAGAGCAATATCACTATAAGTGAGAAAAATTTGCATATCATTCGTACCACTCGTATGAGCTTATTTAGGAAGTAATTATGGTAATAATATATGGTGAGGGTTGAAGTTATTAACGTGCTAAATTGTCCGAGCAGCTACATGAAGACTTACTCATTTGATTAAATATTGCCAATCAAGAGGATGTCAAGAGTCTGCGGTGAGTACACCTGCTTGCATATGCCAATGTCTATTTGCCAAAGGCATGATATCTTTTGTGTCGTGAGTTACCCATAGGAGTGTGCGCTGCGCATCTACGTGTAACCAGTTGATGAGTAAGTTGACTAGCTGTGCTGAAGTGCCCATGTCCAAAGCAGCAGTTGGCTCATCTAGCAATAGAACTTGTGGATTGAACTGTAATAGACGCAATGTATTGACCAGTTGGCGCTCGCCACCAGATAAATGCTTGGCGTCTTGTTGCAAAAAATCTGCACTTCTATCTAAGTGTTCAAGCTGAGCAATATGCCAGTCTCTATCAAAATTCTGCGATTGATGAGCATGCAATTGATAAGGCATTTGTAAGTTTTCAAGGACACTGCCGTCTAGCAACTGTGGGTGCTGAGCGAGTAGGGCAACTTGCTGGCGCCACAGTACAGGTGAAGTCTCATGAATATCGTGATAAACATTACTTGACGTGCCATCATCCAAACGAACAGTACCACCGCTCATTGGCAATAATCCTGCTAATATTCGCAATAGTACTGATTTACCGCTACCAGACGCTCCAGTCAAAACAGTGACTTGCCCTGACAATAGCGTACCGCTCGCATCGCTTATTAGCGTTCGATCATGAGTTGATGGCTCTTTATCCAGTGGAGTGTTTGCGGTTAGCTTGCTTGTCCATTTTTGATAAATGCTAGACGACATAGAAGGTTTTTTCAGTGCTTCTTTGCTATTTTTAATGCTTTGAGCGTTTATCGTCCGTTGGCTATGTACCCATAGGTTATCAAATTCAAGCAACACTCTACCCGTATCTATGCTCATAGCAGTTCTACTGCTGACCATTTACTTGCTCAGCGATAGCTTGTTCGATCGTAACGCGCAGTTTTTTTGGTACACGAATAGGACGCATTGGTGGGGTTGTCGCTGAAGTATCTGGTTTATCGCTGCCTATCTCGTCATTACTCATTGGCTCTGGTTTGACGAGGTTTTGTACGCAGGCAATGACAATTTTGGTACTGCTTAGTAGCTGGCTATCATCTGTTTCGTTAGTACTATGATTTGGTAGATTGCGATAGATACTTTGATAAAATATGATGCTGGCAGGTTTTAGCTCCACTTTATCAATACGTACGCTAATTACCTCATCTAATAGAATGGCTCTTTTGTATTGCAAGTCCGCCCGACTCACGACAAAATGCTGTACTTCACCACTGTCAGTCTGCAAAAAATACCCATTTAAGCCAAGCTCAGTAAACCAGTCGCGTCGGCAGTTTTCAAAAAACACCAAATGATTGGCGTGATAGACTATACCGCCAGCATCAGTATGGTTAATATAGACGTTATAATCTTTAGCAAATAATGGTTTGGGGTCATCATTCATGGCTGATGTCGTATTTTTTTGCTTCATTGTTGTCATAGTGATGCTCGATATTTTTAATAAGTATTGTTGAATAAAAGTGTTTCAGATAGACCAATAATAGATAGTGCTTATAATAGAGTTACTCTAGCTCAAGATTTCAGGCCATGCAACCGCTAGAACCGCTTACATTTGTTATCATAGTCGTTTATATTTCACCCATTTATAGAGCGCTATATTCTAACCAATCAGTATAGGACAGTTTATGACCCGTTTTGTCAGTTTTAACATCAATGGTATCCGTGCACGTCAGCATCAGCTCGAGGTGGTGCGCGAGGTAATCGATCCTGATATCATGGGCCTACAAGAAACCAAGGTTCATGATGATCAATTTCCGCTTAGCGATATCGAAGGACTGGGCTACCACGTCGAGTACTTTGGACAAAAAGGGCATTACGGCGTTGCACTATTATCCAAAGCTGCACCTGTATTCGTACAAAAAGGTTTCCCTGGCGAAGATGAAGAAGCCCAAAAGCGCTTTATCCATGCACGTTATGAGTTTGAAGGTCGTGAAGTGGATGTGCTCAATGGTTACTTTCCGCAAGGAGAGAGCCAAGATCACCCGACTAAATTTCCTATGAAGCGTGCTTATTATGCCAATTTGATGACTTATATTGATACGCTAAAAGCGGAAGGTCGTTCGATTATCGTCATGGGTGATATGAATATCGCACCAGAAGATATCGATATTGGTATTGGTGAAGTCAATGCCAAACGCTGGCTAAAAAATAGAAAAACCTCATTTCTGCCAGAAGAGCGCGAATGGTATTCGGCATTGATGTCGCGTGAGCTGACAGATACTTACCGTCTGCATTATCCAGAGAGCACTGAGTTATACAGCTGGTTTGATTATCGCAGTCGCGGCTTCAACGATGAACCTAAGCGCGGGTTACGTATTGATCATATCCTATGTACCTCGGATCTAATCGATAAATGTATTGATGCTGGTATCAGTTATGAGCTACGTGCTATGGAAAAACCGTCTGATCATGCACCGATTTGGTCAGCATTTGACTTAAAGAAAGCGTAATACTTATATGCCGTGATGCCTATATATAGTCAATCTTATGTAAACTAGGTACGATAATCAGCTTACTCAGTTTATTAGTTATAGAGCTGAAGCTAGTGCTTCTTGTATTTGAATAAGCTTAAACTGACTATAGTATTTATCACTTCGTATTACACAAATAACGATAAAAATTGAGAAATAAGGATTTTATTATGGCTGTTGGAAATGTATCAGTACCTGACGTTATCTATCCTATCGATGGTATTAAACTCAGTGCCACAGCGGCAGGTGTCCGTTATAAGGACCGCGATGATCTAGTAGTTATCGAAATATCTGACAAAGCTACTACTGCGGTTGTAACCACTAAAAACACCTTTTGTGCAGCGCCAGTGCGAGTATTGCGTGAGCACTTTGCTAAGGTTAGTCCGCGCTATTTAGTCACCAATACGGGTAACGCAAATGCAGGTACGGGCGCTGATGGCAAGCGCCGCGCTATTGATATCTGTACAGCATTGGCTGACAAGGCCGGTGTAGATACCAATACGATATTGCCATTCTCTACTGGCGTGATTGGTGAGCCGTTAAATAGTGATGCCGTCATCGCAGGTTTGGATAATGCATTGGCTAATCTAGCGTCTGATAGCTGGCTAGCCGCTGCTAATGGCATTCGCACGACAGATACTATTCCTAAATTAGCCAGCCAAAAAATTGATGTAGCAGGTACTAGCTATCATGTCACTGGTATGTCTAAAGGCTCAGGAATGATACGCCCAAATATGGCGACCATGCTAGGCTATGTGGCGACAGATGCCAATATCACCGCTGACTTACTGCAAGAAATGCTAAGCGCTATCAATGAGCAGTCTTTCAACCGAATTACTGTCGATGGCGATACCTCAACCAATGATTGTTGTGTGTTGATTGCAACAGGTGCTGCTAGCTCAGAGGTGATTGATAGTCCAGAGCATCCACATTATCAGCCTGTACTTGATGCATTAGCTGATGTGTTTGTTCGTCTGGCACAATTGATTGTGCGTGATGGCGAAGGCGCTACTAAATTCATGACGGTCAAGGTGACTGGTGGTCAAACCACGCAAGAATGCTGCGATGTGGCTTATGCAGTCGCACATTCACCCTTAGTAAAAACGGCATTCTTTGCCAGTGATGCTAACTGGGGACGCATATTAGCAGCAGTGGGCTATGCTGGTATTGAAGACCTAGATACAGAGCAAGTCGATGTGTATCTAGATGAGGTAATGATTTGCCAAAATGGTGGGGTTGCACCTGACTATACAGAAGAGGCGGGCAAAACAGTCATGAGTCGACCTGAGATTACCATTCATGTTGACCTTGCACGTGGCGATGCCAGTGATACCGTATATACCTGCGATTTATCATACGATTACGTCAAAATAAACGCTGATTATCGTAGCTAGTACTTCTCCATGAAACAGAATTTGCATAGTTGTATAAGAGCCAGAACAATATTTGTTTTGGCTTTTTAATGTCAAACTTCTGCTCAGTAGCAAATAACTCTGCTATTCAATACGCTTCATTAACATCAGTTGCAAAAGCTGACGTTACTTTACAAAGTAGTCATAGAGGGTAGGACGACTAGCGACCTATACTGGTTTCAGTAAAAAGCAAACAACCTTATTAGCTTGTAGCAAAGCAAGATAAGGTGTTCAAAATAATAATTTTATCTAAGCAACCATAAGTTAGTAGTTAAGCCAGTAACTAAACTATTAATAAAGAATCAATAACAATTATCTGAGGATTGAATAATGAAGAAATTAGCACTTGCAGCATTGATGACAACTTTTGCCCTGTCTGGTTGCTCTACGATGAGTATGGATGATGAGCGCACGATGGTTGTTGAAGGACAACCTATGAATGTAAAAGTAGTAAACATCCCAAGTTTTGAAGTAGAAATTGCACCGCGTAAAGCAGTATGTGACTTAACTGCTACTGATGGCAGCATGGTCGAATCACAGTGCTTGCAGTATCGTCAAACTTATCAGAAAAACTACACCACGCTAAACGGTAATATTCAAGGCTTTACCTATGAGCCGAACTATCGTTATGTCCTAGATGTACGCCAAGAAGCAGTAACCGCAGAAGGCTCAAATGTCGTACAGCCAGTTTGGATTCTAAATGAAGTGGTATCAAAAACTGCTGAATAATATTGATATCAATACATAGACGATAAACCAGTTATACATGACAAAAAGGCCTCTAATTTGTTAGAGGCCTTTTTACGTGTTTATTGTTAGTAAATGATGTTCTGAGAAATCAAATTAGCATTGACTGTAATTGACACTGACGCCGCGCGTTGCCGTAGGGATTCTATTATCAGCATAAACTGCCAAACCGCCTCGTGCCGTCTCTTTATATTTATCAGACATATCAGCACCTGTTTGCTTCATCGTCTCTATCGCTTTGTCTAAAGAGACAAAGTGTTGACCATTACCTCTACAGGCTAGGCGCGCCGCATTGATTGCTTTAACTGCACCCATCGCATTACGCTCGATACAAGGCACTTGTACCAGTCCGCCAATAGGATCACAAGTAAGGCCTAGATTATGCTCAATACCAATCTCAGCTGCATTTAGGCATTTAGCTGGCGTGCCATTCATGATTTCTGCCAGTGCGGAGCCTGCCATTGCACACGCAGAACCAACTTCACCTTGGCAACCGACTTCAGCACCAGAGATTGAAGCATTTTGTTTGATAAGGCTACCGATAGCAGTGGCGTTTAGCAAAAATTTACGAACGCCATCTTGGCTGTAGTTGGGCAAAAAATCACGATAGTAGTGCAGTACGGCAGGAATGATACCTGCTGCGCCATTGGTTGGCGCTGTAACTACTTTGCCGCCATTTGCGTTTTCTTCGTTAACGGCGAGCGCGTACAAATCGACCCAGTCCATAGCGGCTAACTTATCAGTCTTGGTGATAGGTTGGTCTTTTTCAGCACACAGCTGTGTATGCAAATCTTGGGCACGACGCTTTACATCTAATCCGCCCGGCAGGATACCGCCATTTTCACAGCCTTGCTTGACACAGTCTTGCATCACTTCCCAAATGCTATCTAGATAAGCAAAAACTTCTTCTTTGGCATGGAAGTGACATTCGTTTGCCAGTACCAATTCGCTGATGCTCAAGTCATGCTCACGACATTGCTCTAGTAGCTCTGCTGCGTTATTGAACGGGTAGGGAACTCTATCGATGGTCGGGCTGGCATGATCTTCGTCTGGGTTAGTCGCATCTTCTTCATTAATGACAAAACCGCCACCGACTGAATAATACGTCTGCTGATAGCGAACGCCTTCAGTTGAGATAGCGCGTAGCGTCAATGCATTAGGGTGATAAGGTAGCACAGTATCGTCATACCAGTAGATGTCTTGCTCTGTATCAAAAGCAATCGTATGCGTGCCTGATACATTGAGAATTTTGTCAGAGAAGATAGGAGATAGGTAGCTGCTGGTCATGAGTGTGTCTATCGTGCTAGGCGTATGTCCAAGCAGTCCTAACAATATAGCCGTATCTGTTGCATGGCCTTTTCCAGTCGCCGCCAAAGAACCATACAGCTCAATCTCAATGGTCTTAACCGCAGTCAGTTCCATCTGCTCAGTTAGCGAGGTCAAAAATAAGTTTGCAGCGACCATCGGTCCGACTGTATGCGAACTGGATGGGCCGATGCCGATTTTAAATAAATCAAAAACACTGATCATAATAAGTCACCAAAAATTTTAAGCGCTTTAGCCTATTTTATCTATGGCATTGGGCGCTTTTGTGAAAAATATAATAGACAGCCGTCGCTCCTAGTCACCATTGATAGGTGGGCGCGAGACACTATTTATGAAGGTTATAAGGTAAATGAGCACTGAGGGCAATCGAATAATAACTTTTATTTATTTTGAAACTCCGTTATCATGCTCGCAGTCAACAACTATGTAACATCCTGTAAGTTGGTTATCATCGTAAAATAAGACGGATTAAAAAAGACTAAATTTTTCAGTCAGACATATCCGTATTCATACATCTAGCAAGATATGGCTATCATACCAAATAATACTTTTGGTTTGTCATATTACAACATAAATGAATGAATTAGGATGACATATTATAGATAGAAAGACTTAACGTTTTGCTATTTATACAAGCCCTTAGAAATATATCCATTTATTAATATACTTATTTTATCAGTTATTCTAGCCTATTACTTTAGCTTAGCTCACATAGGACAAGCGCGCATGCCATCTCAAAAAGACCCTTCATCAACGTCAGACAATAGCGCTCAAGATCTATCGACTCAAAATGCCTTGGAGTCTGCAGGCATTGATTCAGCCGCTATCAATTACCCGCACAATCCAGATTTTGAAAATGGCCGTTGGTTTCCGACATGGCGTCCTTATAAGGGCGACTTGGATCGTGATCCAGTCGGTATCAACGACTATTTACCTCCGTCAAAAAGCGTATTGCTCGGTATACAGCATACATTTGCGATGTTTGGTGCAACCGTGCTTGCACCTTTATTGATGGGGTTTGATCCTAACTTAGCTATCTTGATGTCTGGTATCTGTACGGTAATGTTCTTTATGATTACCGGTGGGCGCATGCCGAGCTACTTGGGATCAAGCTTTGCTTTTATTGGTCCAGTCATCGCGGTGACCGCTTATGCAGGCGCAGGGTTTAATGCCAATTTGAATGTTGCGCTAGGCGGTATTATGGCCTGCGGTATTATTTACGCATTGATTGGTCTGCTAGTGATGAAGACAGGTACAGGTTGGATTGAGCGCTTGATGCCGCCTATTGTGACGGGTGCGATTGTCATGATTATCGGTCTTAATTTGGCGCCAGTGACCATTCAAGGGGTGTCTGCCAATCAGTTTGATGCTTGGATGGCTACCTTGACCGTATTGCTCATTAGTGGTGTTGCAGTATTTACTCGCGGTATGTTGCGTCGTCTGTTGCTACTCGTCGGTCTGGTTCTGTCGTACGTTGCTTATTTCGTCATGACCAATATTCTAGGCTTTGGTACTGCGATTGATTTTAGTACGGTAGCCGCCGCTTCATGGTTTGGACTACCAAGCATTCATACGCCGCGCTTTGAGATGAGCGCTATTATCCTAATTGCACCTGTGGCCTTTATTTTGGTGGCTGAGAACCTAGGGCACTTTAAGGCAGTAGAGGGCATGACCAAGGCTCGTGTAACGCCTTATATGGGCCGAGCATTTTTGGCGGACGGTTTGGCCACGACCTTTTCAGCAGGATTTGGTGGTACAGGTGTTACTACTTACGCTGAAAACATCGGTGTCATGGCGGTTACCAAAGTGTATAGCACGACGATATTTGTCGTAGCAGGTTTGGTTGCTATCATATTGGGACTGTCACCAAAGTTTGGTGCGATCATTCAGACCATCCCAGCGGCTCTATTGGGCGGTGCTTCTATTGTTGTCTTCGGCCTTATCACGGTTGCTGGGATAAAAATCTGGATCGATAGCCATATTGATTTTAGTAAAAACAGCAATCTGATTATTGCAGCAGTAACGGTCATTATGGGTACTGGTAATTTTAGCTTGCATTTGGGTGGCTTTGATTTAGGCGGTATCGGTACTGCTACTTTAGCCGCTATTGTGTTGAATGCCTTGTTTAACCAAAGCTCTGAAGCGAAATAAGTAATGCTGATGAGATTGAAGTTGGCGCCTATCAAATAAAGACGATCAAAGCATATCTCATCTAACAAAAAGCGCCCATGCTATCGATAGCATGGGCGCTTTTTTGTATGGCAATGTTGAGCAGCAGTAGTAGCGAACAACAGTATTGGAACTATTTATAATCTCGCTTATAAAATCTCGAAAAAAATCGATAGCGGCGAAGGGCGCGTGGCTTTGGTTTCAATGAGCCTAAGTAAATAGCAAACATCGTTAGTAATGCGCCACTCCACTGTAAAGTGTTAATCGGCTTGTCTAGCCAACTATAGTCAATGACAAGGGCTGCAACAGGTTCAGTCAACAATAGCAGTCCAGTCAGTGCTAGAGATAGCTTAGGAATAGAGTAGGCAATCAACCCCCATGCCAAGCACTGCATCACCGTACCATAGATAAGCACCCAGCCAATCTCAGACCATGTATTGGGCAGGATATTACCTGTATCAAATACAAACATCGGTATAATCATGGCTAAGACGCCGCCGATACTGATTAGCTGCATGAGCATAAATATAGGCGTCGGTTCAGTGTCATGCGTTTTGCGGATAAAGGTCATCGAAGCCGCTAACATGGCACCTGACACAATACCAGTGACAAAGCCCCAAGTCGCAGCGGTGTTATGTGCAAATTCAGGACTACCTATCATCGCCACGCCTGTCATGGCTAAAAACAAACTAATAAGCTGCACGATAGACTGACGCTCATTAAAATACAAAAACCCAATCGCAGCCAAGAAAAATATTTGCAGACTATTAAGCAGCGTCGAAATACCAGGCCCAACCGCATAAATACTCTCATGCCACAGCGCCAAATCTAATCCTAAAAACGCCCCTGATAGTAGCGCATAAAAAATGGCCCGTCTTGATTTGGGCATTCGTTGGCCCATTATTTTAGCCAATACCGCAAATACAATACCAGAAACAGCCAATCGCCAAAACGACATGGCCCAACCACCAATATCGACGTGAGCGACAATTAAGCTGCCCAATCCAAAAATGATACAACCAATGACTAAGCCAATAGGTGCAGATCGCGTTGAAGCAATAGCCATAATTTATCCTTATAACAGTATTTGAATAACAGCACTCTTATTATCATTGCATCATGTCAGAACTTATGTTGACATAGAGCCATATTGTCGTGGTTTTAAACGCAAAATGAAATGGCAAAACCACAATTTATTATGCTGAATGCAGATGCTATCGCTGTAAGGAAAATTATTGGGCACGTTAGACGCAAATAAATGACCAAAGTATCTGATATAGTTACGTTTTTCACAATAGGCTTATGATAATTGGGTAATAGTATTTATATCAAAATATTTGTATCAGGGCGACGATTCGTAGGAGTATGAAAGAGCATAATGTATGCAAGTGATATTTCTGTACGGAGAATATGTGTGTAACACTTTAAGCGACATTAACGATGCAACACATGTATAGTAGATTGACGATATAATGTACTTAACGTCTGATTTGTTATACCAAACAATCTATATTATTTGTCTAGGTTTATTTATGCTTCAACGATTGCTATCAAAAAAACAGCCACATACATTGTCTGGCTTGCTACCAAAAATATCGCAATACAGTTTTGTCGTGACGATGCTATCTAGCGCATGGTTTTTGATACCTAGCGCACATGCCGCCAGTTGTAAAATCCCAAAAAGTTATTACAAAAACGTCTCCTGCACAGCCAGTAGCAGTTACTTTTTGGCGATCAAAGACTTTGGTGCGCCGGTAGCGTTAATTGATAAAAAAGGCAAACGAGTCGTGGATTTGTCACGTTATCAAAAAGTCGATGCCGATAAACTGTCAGGTGGACTGTTGCCTGTACTGCGCAACAGTCGCGTCGGTTATCTCAATATGCAGGGCCGCGAAGTCGTGCCTGCCATGTACGATATATTGACAGAGAGTCAAGGATGGGCGCGGCCTGTATCGGATGGGCGTATCGTGGTAAAAAAAGAGGGTAACTATGGTGTGATTAACACAGCCAATAGTACCGTTGTCTCATTTTCTGCAGCGATTGATGATATTGATAATTATCGTAATGGGGTGGCGCGTGTACGCAAAGGCCGTGCAACAAGTTGGGTGGATAGAAACGGTAATGCAGCGAATGATCCAAATGCCCAGAACGACACTCAGGCAGTGAATAAATCTACTTCTTCTAACGAAAAACCTAGCGCAGCATTAGAGTCTGTACCAACGCGTTTTACGACACTTCAATCGCGTCAGCAAGATGGTAAATGGGGTTTCGTCGATGACAATAATGTCACGATGATTACGTATTCATTTGATGAAGTGCGTCCGTTTTCTGAGGAATATGCTGGCGTGCGTATCGGTGAAGAGTGGGGCTTTGTCAATTTAGGCGGTGAGCTGGTGATTCCTTTTCGCTTTGCTAATAATGGTGTGAACGCTAACGATAGCTATCAGGGCAAACCATCCTTCGTATTTATAGGTGGTAAGGCGTGGATTGGCAACCTAAAGAATGGGAATAAAATGTGTATTGATAAGGAAGGCGCTGGCGTTGCTTGTGATTGATGCAATTACCAAGATTAAACAGGCAATAAAAAAGAGTGTAAAACCTATGAGTTTTCGATAGGTTTTACACTCTTTTTTTTGACATTGATGTTTTTAAAGCTAGTTGCTCGATAAATGATTACTGATTAAGTCAACCATATAAGGCTGATAATACTCTGGAATATCGTGTGCCATGCCTTCGATGAGATGGAACGTAGCATTAGGAATGGTCTTGGCAACGACTCGGCCCTGTGAGGCAGGCAGGAGTCCATCAGCGCTACCATGTAATACAATCGTCGGTGCTTTGACTTGCTTACTAAACCGACTGATAGAGCCTGATGCTAAGATAGCATTGAGCTGCTGTACTGTACCAAGCGGGTGAAAATTGCGCTGATAGCGAATCTTGGCGATTTCACGGACCATACGCACATTCACATGACCTGGTGTACCAACGGTCTTCATAAACCAAACACTATGACGCACGATATCACGCTCAGAGTGGCTCTCTGGACGATTGATAAGGGTGTATAGCTGTTTGGGCTTTGGCGGCTTTAAAAACGCACGATTGGTCGTGGTAAACATAAGCGCCATTCGCTGCACTAAGCTTGGATAACGTGCCGCCACGATTTGTGCAATCATACCGCCCATCGAAGCCCCAAGCAGGTGTGTCTTACCAAGCTTGAGTGCTTTAATCAAACGTGCGGTGTCTTCAGCCATATCCGTCAAGTTATAAGCAACCTGTGTGCTTTTGTTAGACAGCCCTGTCTGTAGACGAACCATCATTTTGAGCTGGCTAATACGCGGCAAGCCTTCTATCTGTACTTTAGAAGACAAGCCGATATCACGATTATCAAAACGAATCACAAAAAAACCAGCATCGATAAAGCGCTTAATAAAATTGTCTGGCCAAAATATCATTTGTGAGCCTAGCCCCATGATCATCAGCAGCGGCGGATTGTTGGGGTTACCGCCAGCTTCGACACACAACTCAATACCATCACCGATGTCAATCATTGCTTGACGAAGGTGCTTACTCAAGTCAGAGTCGCGCCATTGATGCTCCCCAAATTTGCGCCACTCAGGAGTAGGGTAGTTATTCAGATGATCTTCTAGATTGTTATCTAGCGTTTCAGGCAATTTGGCACTATTGATGTCATTTGATTTTGTCATGAAGTGTCCTAATTAGAGGGTCATCTACTACAGCTCAAGCATCTCAAAATCAAGCTTGCCGACACCGCACTCAGGGCAAGTCCAGTCATCAGGGATGTCTTCCCACTTAGTACCAGGTGCGATACCTTCTTCTGGGCAGCCAAGCGCCTCATCATATATCCAGCCGCAGACAATACATTCATAACGTTTCATAAATAGTCCTATCGATCATTACCAGTATTACAGTTACAGCGTGCTATAAACGCTCATTTTTAATATTACAGCTATTATATTAGACTGCAAAAACGCACGTAGTTTAGCATATAACCGCAATTTTCATAGTTAAGTTTACACTTGTATATTGAGATGACTTTTCTTTTATCAAGTCAATCACATACGTTACCTTATTAGCGCTTAATAACGAGACTGGACGCCAGCCCGCCATACAAAAACCAATTATGCTATAATAATCGCCGCTAAATTCACAGTAATGCTTAGCATTTATCGCTGATATATCATCCAGTTGTTGTCTTATCTAAACTAACTAAACCATCTAAATACATAAGCTAAGGGTCATCATGAGTACCAATGCCGCCGCCACATCCGCCACCAACAATGAGATGTCTCATGTGCTCAATACTGACCATCCGTTTTGGCAGATTATTCGCACAGTACCAGACTTTCCAAAAGCTGGCATTGATTTTTATGACATTACCCCGTTACTGCGCAGTCATATTGACGCTGTCATTGACGCGCTACTTGCCGCTTTGCCAGAAGGGCTTATGGACGAGGTAGATTGTCTGGGTGCGGTAGAAGCGCGCGGTTTTGTATTTGCCAGTATGCTAGCAGGCCGTCTAGGCAAAGGCATGATCTTGCTACGTAAACCAGGTAAGCTACCACCCCCTGTAGCCAACAAAGCCTATGCACTGGAGTATGGTAAAGACACGCTTGAGATGCAAAACAATCTACCGCCTGAGCGCGTACTATTGGTCGATGATATCTTGGCAACTGGTGGCACGTTGACTACTGCTTACGAGCTGTGTCAATCGGCTGACCATACTGTGGTCGGCGCGTTAGTATTATTGGACTTGGTTGACTTGCATGGCGAGTTCCCAGTACCTGTCTATACGGTACTAAAAGCTTAAAATGAATTGCAGTTTCTTTGACTACTAGACACGTTGTATTGTCGATATAGCTAAACGATTCTCCAAATAAAAAAGCGCCCTGATACTATGTCAGGGCGCTTTTTTATACTGCGTTAATGTTTTTTAGTATTGTGTTAAGTAGGCTATATTTATTGCTCTTCGTCTTGTTCGTAGTCTTTACAAGACTGCTCTATCACCGTACGACCAACTGTCTTTGGTGTGGTGACTTTAAAGTCTTTTGTCGTCAATATTGGTTTTTCTGACTGCCATGACTTAGTTACTTTGCCTTCAGCATCGTAGTTAACAAAGGCTCGTCTATAGTAACTGGCATCTTTGCATGAAATGAGTAGTTGTTGCTCACTATGGTCAATATTGCTTTTTTCTTCCTTCGAGTCATTTGTATCGGCATCTTTGTCTTTAGGATAGGTTCTAAGGATAGATACCATGATATTTTCGACGTCTTTTTCATCTATGATACTGATGTCAGAGCTTTCAATAGAATCCAAATCTATACTAAAAATTGATCCAGAGCTGCTCTCGGACACCTCTACCCAGTTAACTGCCTGGGCGCTGATCGCTAAAGCACTGCCTGCCAATAATATTGATAGCCGTTTCATATAAGCCTTGCTTCTTGTCATTTGAAGTAGGTAATGATAGCCAACTTACTATTAGTAGGCAAATATCTTTTGTGCCAGCCCAGTATCCGTCGTGCTCTGTCGTGTGGCTATTATTGTCCGCGAATGGCTGCCAATGTCTTAGCCAGCTCGTCACGCGCTCCGATAAAACCATCAATACCCTTAGGTAACAAGTCCTGTGTAACCTTGTCTTGCTGATACGCAGCACTAAACTCTTCATGCGTTAAGCTTACCTGAGTCATCGCCTTCATATCCATCGACATACTCGGAGACAGTTGGCGAGTTACCTCGGTATCCATGGCTGCCAACTCATCAATGAGGTTGGGAGCTATCGTCAACAAGTCACAACCTGCCAATGCCAAAATCTGCTCGGTAGAGCGGAAACTGGCGCCCATTACTTGCGTCTCGTAACCGTGCTGTTTGTAATACTGATAAATGAGCTTGACTGACTGTACGCCCATGTCATCAGAAGCTGGTACGTTTTGACGGCTTTGTTGGCGTTTTTGCCAATCTAGAATACGGCCAACGAAAGGTGATATCAGGGTCACACCAGCATCTGCACAGGCAATCGCTTGGTGTTGTCCAAACAGTAGGGTCAGGTTGCAGTGGATATTTTGAGTCTCAAGATAGCGCGCCGCCTCGATACCTTGCCAAGTTGCCGCCATTTTGATCAATACTCGCTCTGAATCGATGCCCGCTTTTTGGTAAGCATCCATAAAGGCCAGTGCCTTATCTATCGTCGCTTGAGTATCATAAGATAAGCGAGCGTCCACTTCGGTAGAGACTCGGCCTTCGATCAGCTCTAAAATATCGCAGCCAACCTGAATGGTCAGCGCATCGATCACGGCATCCACGTCACCATTGTGACGGCTCATGGTCTCTGACAACATGCCTTGGTTGTCAGGATGAATCAGAGCCTTGGTAATAAGGCTTGGGTTGGTGGTTGCATCGATAGGTTTTAAACGGGCAATAGCGGCAAGGTCACCAGTATCAGCAACAATCGTGGTCATAGTGCGTAGCTGTTGTAATGTGCTCATCAGGTATCCTTTTTTTTATTAATCACATGATGCTCCTCTTATATATAACAGGGTAGGGAGCTGAACTGGAACTGTAACACAGTTTTGGACAGGTGTTGCCTCATAGTTATGCTATGTGTCGCTGTTATCTGGCTCAGCTGTGCTAATATTAATAACAGTTGGTATATTTATACGCATTTACGCATGGGCACTGACCTTAGTTTTTGCTATAGTAGAGCCGGCTATGTATCAAGCTGCTGTATTTGGCAGTAAATATAGCATTAACGCCAAATGGCACTAGCAATATAAGGTGTTTTTGATAGACTGTTTTGAGGTTGATTTTGAATATAGTTTCTATTATCAGGCTTAGCCTTTAACTAAAAGCAGCAAACAGTCAGATTTGGCAATAGTGCTACCCTACGTAATAGAAATGTAATAGCCATATTTAAATAATAGTAATATCTAACAGCGATAAAATCTAAAAAGGATGGGCGGTAATGAGCGAGCAGTCACCAGAGCAAACAATGGATAATCTAAATCAAACCACTACAAGCGCTAGCGATACCGCAACTGAAAAAGAGTTTTTAGACAATATTCGCCAAAATATTGACGCAGTAGACTGTGAGATCCAAACGTTAATCAACAACCGTGCAAAGTTGGCTCAGCAAGTAGCCATGGTAAAGAAAAATCATACCGCCGCTGATGACAATAGCAATCCTATCTTTTACCGCCCTGAACGTGAAGCACAAGTACTAAAAGCTGTCATGGAACGTAATGCGGGTCCAATCGCTGATGAGAAAATGGCGCGCTTGTTTCGTGAAATCATGTCAGTATGCTTGGATTTAGAAGCGCCGCAGCGTATTGCTTTCTTGGGCCCTGTCGGTACCTTTACGCATGCCGCTGCGCTCAAGCACTTTGGTAAAGCAGCGGATACCGTACCGATGACAACCATTACTGATGTGTTCCGAGAAGTCGAAGCGGGTACAGCGATGTATGGCGTGGTTCCTGTCGAGAACTCTTCAGAAGGCGTGGTCAACCATACTCTAGATGGTTTCTTATCTTCTACCTTAAAGATCATAGGCGAAGTTGAACTGCCAATTCATCAAAACTTCTTGGTTGCTGAGCATACTAAGATTGATGGCTTGAGCCGTATTTATTCGCATCAGCAGTCGCTTGCTCAATGCCGTCATTGGCTAGATGTAAACTTCCCTAATGTCGAACGCGTTGCTGTATCAAGCAACGGTGAAGCTGCTCGCCGCCTCAAAAACGAATGGCATTCAGCTGCGATTGCAGGTGACGTTGCTGTTGCAGAGTATGGCTTGCATAAGCTCTACTCAAATATCGAAGACAATCCAAGCAACACCACACGCTTCCTTATTATTGGTCATGAGGCGATTGCGCCATCTGGTCAAGACAAAACTTCTATCGTCGTCTCCGCTCATGATAAAGCAGGCGCACTGATCGAAATATTGAAACCTTTGTCATACCATGGCGTATCGATGACCAGTATTGAGACGCGTCCTGAGCGTCCTAATAAGTGGGCATACGTATTCTTTATTGATATGAATGGTCATGTTAATGATCCAAACGTTAGCGCTGCCATCAATGATATTCGTCCATTGGTCAAAGATTTGCGCATATTAGGCTCATAT
Organism: Psychrobacter sp. BI730; assembly: GCF_013414195.1. GTDB lineage: Bacteria > Pseudomonadota > Gammaproteobacteria > Pseudomonadales > Moraxellaceae > Psychrobacter. The sequence goes on along the minus strand of NZ_JAATTV010000001.1, from coordinate 58,182 downwards.
CCAAAAGCTGTCCTATAGACGACCACCTATAGATAATTACAGGCTTACTCACTGGTATTCATACATAATAGATGGGTCTTAGCTTTTACAGATAGTATTCAAAAAAAGCATTTACAGACACCATCTAAGGATAAACCATGCAGACTACTCAATTGACCGCGTCAGATCTATCGCCGTTAACGCCAGCTTACGACAGTATTTTGGCATTGGCACCTTATCAAACTGGTAAGCCAATTGAGGAGCTGACACGTGAGTATGGTGTCTCAGATGTGGTCAAGCTGGCTAGCAATGAGAATCCAATGGGATGCTCCCCACGAGTGACGCTAGCAGTGACTGAGCAGCTAGGGCAGTTGTCGCGCTATCCTGATGGCAATGGTTACTATCTAAAGCAAGCGCTGGCTGATTTTAACGATGTCAATGCCAATCAAATTACCTTAGGTAATGGCTCTGATGATTTGCTCGATATTTTAGCACGCAGCTTTGTGGGTGCTGATGATGCCATCGTTTATAGCCAGTATGCTTTTGTGGTATATCCTATGCTAGCGAAGATGCAAGGTGCCACGGGAATTGAAGTACCTGCTCAACGCTTCGGCCATAATCTAAAAGCCATGAGCCAAGCGGTTCAAGACAATCCGAATACCAAAATCGTCTTTATTGCCAATCCGAACAATCCAACGGGTACGCAGCTAGAGCAAAAAGAGCTGTATCAGTTCGTTGCCAGTGTACCAAGCTCAGTCTTGGTGGTACTAGATGAAGCTTATATCGAGTATAGTCCTGAGAGTAACAACCGCGCCTTATTGGATGAATTCGATAATGTCATTATTGTGCGTACTTTTTCAAAAGCTTACGGGCTGGCAGGTTTACGCGTCGGTTATGCTCTAAGCTCGGTGGCAGTGGCGGATTTACTAAACCGAATTCGTCAGCCATTTAATGTCAGCCGTGTTGGTTTGGCTGCTGCTGCTGCTGCGCTTGCCGATCAAGACTTCATCGAAAAAACTCGTCTGATAAATGATGAGCAAATGCGTTGGTTAGAAAAGCAGTTTGACGCGCTAGGATTGGGTTTTGTGAAGTCGCATGCCAATTTTATTATGGTCGAAGTGCAGGTTGAGATGGAAGATATAACCGCTGCTTCTATCCATCAGGCACTACTTGAACAAGGCGTTATTGTCCGCCCGTTGGATGCTTATGGATTGCCTAACTGGCTGCGTATCACAGTAGGTGTGGCTGAAGACAACCTACGTTTGATTGATACTTTGCGTTCTATTTTGACTGAAGACTAAGCGCATCTATAAGTGCTTTGTAATTTAAAAACTGTTCTTAATTAGCCATTAAAATTTATAACACTAAGACTGGCTCTATCTATGTCTTAGTGTGTCCAACGAGAAAAGCCGTGAGTAGTCAGAAAAATAATAAACTTCAATCGTCTCTAAATACTACGCTACCTATATTTAAACAAGTTTGTGTGATTGGACTTGGACTGATTGGTGCCAGTTTTGCGCAAGCCATCAAAGACAATGGCTTAAGCGCGCGTCTGGTAGCAGTCGATAGACATGCGCCAAGTATTACAGAAGCTATTGAGCATGGTCTGCTAGATGCAGGTAGTGCAGACGCACAGGACGTCATCGCTGGCAGTGATTTAATCATTATTGCAGTGCCAGTACAGGCAGTCCAAGCAGTGTTTGTTGATATCAAACAAGCGATGGATAACGGACAGCTTGCCAGTGATTGCATCATGACGGATGTCTGTAGTACTAAGGTCAATATCATTGATGCCGCTAAAGCAGTGTTCGGCTCGCTGCCGATAGGATTAGTGCCAGCGCATCCAATTGCTGGGGCTGAAAATTCAGGGTATCATGCGCGCCGCGCCAGTTTATTTGTCAATCATAGCGTCATTATTTGCGAGCTACCGACAACCAGTGCAACTGCTATTGCAAAGTTGCGACTATTATGGGAATCAGTAGGCGCAAATGTCATGTCAATGGATGCTGAGCACCATGACCGCATATTAGCGCACACCAGCCATTTGCCACATTTACTTGCCTTTAATTTGGTTGAGCAATTGGCAAGCCATGATGATAATTTAGATATGTTTCGTTATGCCGCTGGTGGGTTTCGCGATTTTACGCGTATCGCTGCCAGTGACCCTAAAATGTGGCATGATATATTTTTTGCCAATCAAAGCGCGATTGTCAGCGCCCTTGATGAGTATGGTGTCTATTTACAGACGATGCGCCAACTTATTATTGATAAAGATTCAACCGCCCTGATGGGACTTTTGGGCCGCGCGCAAGCCGCACGGCGACATTTCGGCCATATGTTAGCCAGCACCCCTTATACGGATACTTCTCCTATGTCAGCTTCTTATAATATTACCCCTAGCAATACTGTTTCTGGCACCATCGCGATCCCTGGTGATAAATCTATCTCGCATCGCAGCATTATGCTGGGCAGTCTTGCCACAGGCGTGACAAATGTGACTGGGTTTTTGGAAGGGGAAGATGCGCTAGCGACGCTACAAGCATTCCGTGATATGGGCGTGACTATCGAAGGCCCTGACAATGGCAACTTGACCATCCATGGTGTCGGTATGAATGGTTTAAAACCTAGCAAAACGCCACTGTATATGGGTAACTCTGGTACCAGTATGCGCCTGCTGTCTGGTATCTTGGCAGCGCAATCGTTTGATAGCGTGTTGACAGGTGATACTAGCTTGAATAAACGCCCGATGGAGCGCGTGGCGGCACCGCTACGGTCTATGGGAGCTGTGATTCAGAGTACTGGTCATAGTGGTACGGCGCCGCTGAGTATCACTGGTCGTGACACGGTTGGCAAGCCATTACAAGGCACTGAATATGATATGCCAGTTGCTTCAGCTCAGGTAAAATCTTGCTTGCTACTAGCAGGTCTATGGGCAGAGGGTACGACAACGGTCACACAGCCTGAGATCAGCCGTGACCACACTGAGCGTATGCTATCGGCCTTTGGTTATCCGGTAACCGTTGAAGGCAATCGCATCAGTGTCACTGGTGGCGGCACACTAACAGGTGGCGATATCGCAGTTCCTGCTGATATCTCATCTGCAGCGTTTTTTATGGTGGCAGCGGCCATCAGTCAAAACAGTGAGCTGACCTTGACCCAAGTAGGTATCAACCCTACGCGTACTGGCGTCATTGATATTCTTAAATTAATGAATGCAGATATTAGCCTAAGCAATGAGACACATGTGGGCGGCGAGCCAGTTGCTGATGTTACGATTCGCAGCTCAAACCTAGTCGGTATTGAGATACCAGAGCATCTCGTACCACTGGCGATTGATGAGTTCCCTGTGCTATTTATCGCAGCTAGCTGTGCACAAGGTCGTACGGTATTGACTGGTGCTAAAGAGCTGCGTGTCAAAGAATCAGATCGTATTGCTGTGATGGCAGAAGGGCTACATACGCTTGGTATTGATTGTACTGTGACTGATGATGGTCTCATTATCGAAGGCAAAGGCGCTGCTACTGAAAATGGTGAAGTCAATAATGACCAACCTGTTTTTGGTGGCGGTCATATTGTCTCGCATCATGATCACCGTATTGCAATGAGCTTCTCTGTTGCCAGTCTGCGTGCATCCCAGAAAATTACCATTGAAGGGGTTGAAACGGTCAATACTAGCTTCCCAGGATTTGCTGAACTTGCCAACCAAATCGGTATGTCTATCCAAGTGGATACTGGTGCTGAGTAAGTCGCTAAGCTACCATTAACTCTTAAAAATTTAATCTAACATCGTTAGCAATGTACTCATGTCACTATTGGTATGAGTACATTGCTTTTTACCTTATAATCTCACTGTAGTAACCCTGCGCTTTCACGATTCGATTGACAATAATAATTAGAATTAGGTGAGAGCGCGCTTTGCTCTAAAAAGTTGTCCTATATTATGACTACCCAAAATGTCATCAAAAAACCCGTTGCCCCAATCACCACAACCAGACGCGGAATTATTACTGCGCTTATCGCGTTCTTTATTTGGGGTGGATTTCCGCTATACTTCAAGCAGCTATCTGATTATGATGCGACGGAGATCATAGGTCACCGTATCGTTTGGACGTTTTGTTGCCTACTGATTGTGTTAGTGGCTACCAAACGTTGGGGGTGGATAGAAACGCTCAAGCAAAACCCAAGATGGATTGCACTATCTCTATTGTCCAGTGTGATTATCGCAACCAACTGGCTGACCTATGTATGGGCGGTCAATCAAGACCGTATCCTTGAGGCCAGTTTGGGTTACTTTATCGGACCATTGGTTGGCGTTGCACTATCCATGATTCTATTCAAAGAGCGTTTGCGTCCTTTGCAATGGGTCGCTATTGGATTTGCACTGTTGTCTGTGGTCATTCAAGTGGTGATGCTTGGCAGTCTGCCGTGGATATCGTTGATTTTGGCGTTCAGTTTTAGTACTTACGGGACGATTCAACGACAAACGCCATTGACTGCTGTCGATGCCATGTTTGTCGAGACTGCAATGCTAGTACCTTTATGTCTGTGGTGGTTTTGGCAGTCTGATGTGGCAAGCCACCAACTGAGCTTTTGGTTTAGCTCAAACATTTGGCTGCTTATGATCGCAGGCCCGATTACGCTGATACCACTTTTACTATTCAATAAATCTACCAAGCTCGTTGCATACAGTATTCTGAGCTTTATGAATTATCTGACGCCGACCTTCATTTTCTTTTTGGCGGTGTTCTATTATAAAGAACCATTCGATTTACATCGTTTAGCAGTATTTGGTTTGATTTGGTTAGGTCTGCTATTATTCAGCATCGACCTGTGGCGCCATCGTCCAAGTAAAGCGTTAAAAGCGGCGCGTCTACGTGAAGAAGCGCTAAAATCGGTTAAGTAAATATTAAAAACACGAAAAAAATTAGCAAACAAGGATGAAAGCATGTTTCATACTCAGTCTGACGTGGTATTTATAAAAGGTCTAAAAGTCGATGCAGTAATCGGTGTGTTTGATTGGGAGCGAGCCATTACTCAGCCATTACTCATTGATATCGCGCTTGAGACTGACATTAGCCGTGCTGCTGTGTCAGATGATGTCAGCGATGCCCTGAGTTATAAAGAAGTCTGCGATGATGTGAGTGAGTGGTGCAAAGAGATTCAAGCAAAGCTGCTTGAGCATTTGGCTGGTCAGATCTCTGATAAGATATTTGCAAAATATGACTGTCAAAAAATAACGTTGAGCATTGCTAAGCCTACCGCTATTGCTCAAGCTGATGCGGTAGGGGTGCAAATAACGCGCTATGCGCCAGCATCAACCGACGAGCTAGCTACTAAAGAAGCTGCCAAAGAAGTTAATGACAGCCAAGCTGATGATGTATAAAACGTCAGTGGATTTGAATGTGGCAACGCTAATACAATGCGCACCTGAGACTGTGCAAGCGCAGCCTGTGGTAGAGCTAGTGTTAGCGCTAGGTAGTAACTATCAAGCCGACAAGTATCTCCCGCTTGCTAGGCAGCGATTAGCAGCGCTAGGTGAGGTGCGATTGTCTACGGCTTTTCAAAATCCTGATTTTACTGCGACTACCCAATTACCAAAACCTGATTATACCAATCAGTGTGTCCATCTAACATTGACCACACCGATGAGTCTGCAACAACTACAGCAAACTTTTAAAACGCTTGAAGGCGATTGTCATAGATGTCGGCAGACTGAGCCTAACCAAATAAGGCGTGTGACGATAGACATTGATATCTTGCTCATCAAATTATCAAAAGAAAATAATAGCCTAAGCAAGAAATTAGTATCTAAATCAATGTCTGATTTGATAGTAATGGCAGATCGTTATCCGTTTAAAGCGCATGAGGAAGCGGGAGTTAAAGAATTGATTTTAACCAAGCTATAGTTTGGCTAATAAGTAGCCGTATCTTAATCGCCATTGTATCTTGTTATCTGAAACCATCGCTGTTCAGTACTCACTCTGCCTTAACCCATCAGTTTCCTAGACAAAAATCTAATAAAAACTATGCGATTATCTAAGCAGTTGTTAGTATAAGTGACGATGTAATCTTCAAGATACTACTACCTATGCAAAAACCAATGAACTTTTTGAATAAAAAAATAATCAAGAGTTTAGTAGCAATCATCATTATATCTACTTTACCTGCCTGCGATAAATCCCCTTCCGAGCACCTTAAATCTTTTACCGAAGATAACTACCCTGTGGCAAATATGCCAGACGAGCCACTAGAAACTCCACTTGAGATTAATATTGAGCCCAAGCGCTTAGCCATGACCAGCTCATGGAGTGCAGGAGTAAAAGACGATGGTACGCTTTGGACATGGGGTACAGATGGTCTACTGCGCGAGACTAAGACAGGACAAGACCCAACGCCTAGGCAAGTCGAGGGCGTGAATGATGCGGTAGCCGTATCAGGTGCTGGTCATATGCTACTGCTTAAAGAGGATGGCACAGTATGGGGTTGGGGTAGTAACTATCATGGAAAGATAGATCCTAGTGATGATGATACATTTATTGAAGAGTTACGAGAGATTCAAGGAATTGAGAATGTTGTAGACATAGATGCTAGTGAGTTTGCTTCGATATTTTTAACACAAGATGGAAGCGTTTATATTTTAGGAAATAAGAATGACTATCCTAGCGAATGTAACGAGTTTAGGATATGTAAAATCACTATGTTTAATTATATGAATATAGTGAAAATACAAGGTAGCATTAGTACGATTTTCGCACTTAATGACAAAGGTGAAATGTATACGACAGGTTTTTATCCAAAAGATTTAGGACGGTTTGAAGATAATTCAGGGTATCAAAATTTCAAACACAAAAAAGATCTATTTGGACTTGAGAAGGTAAATGTTCCTAGAAAAGTAGCTGATTTCTCATATGGGTTCGGAAATTTTGCACTTCTAGAAGATGGTTCTTTATGGAGTTGGGGTGATGGTAGTGGTGGATGGACAGCTCAAGGAACGCTTCAAAATAGCCTCAAGCCTAAAAAGGTTGATGGACTTAGTAAAGTAGTGAAAATGAATTCATACTCTGCCAATACAGAAAATGGTGATTTATATATTTGGGGTATGTATACCTTTGAAGGAAAGCTATCCTCAAATCGAAGCAACATCTCTAAGCCTATTAAAGTGATGAGCAATATTACTATTTCTCAATATGCTGAAGGTAATGAAAATGCATTTATTTCATCTCAAGGAGATGCTTGGTTTTGGGGGTCAAACTATTTAGCACAATTTGGTACTGGCGAGATTCAAACAGAAAGATATGTTTCAAAAGAAAAAACCCTAATTCCAAGAAAATCACTCTTCAATATTCATACTAACAAGTAATTAACTAACTTTAAAATCAAGGATGCTTACTATGTCACAGTCGATTAAAGACATCTTTTATCACGCGCTACTAGCTCGTGCTGCTTACTCTGAGATGAAAAGCAACGACTCGCAAGATTGACATTTTCTAGAGAGTTAAGCAGGATTGGATAGAATCTACCATGTATGCGGACATGGTAGATTCTATCCAATCCTGCTTTAATTTCATTGTTTCTTCACTAAAATCTATATAAGCATTTGTTATCAGTCTATACGGCAATAGTACTGCCTACATTTAACGACTGTCTTAGCGATTTTTCTCATTATCTACGTCATTGATATCAGCACGACCAATCACATTTAAATCCTCTAGACACAGCTTATCGTATTTTTTCTTGCAGAAGCTAGGGTCGATATCGCACATTGCTGACTGCAATTGATCTAGGCGATTCTCTGATTGCTGAATGTGCTCAAGCATTTTAGCAAATGCTTCTGCGACAGGGTCTTGCGAATAGGGATCGATACCATAAGCGCGGAAGGTATTGGTACGTTTCGCGGTAGGGGTCGTATCAGCTGTTTGATCTTCGCTGCTGTCACCTGCTTTCGCAATTTTCTCTTGCTGCTTGGCATCTTGTACCTTAGTCGTAAGCGGGTTGCCTTTTTCATCATGATAATCTGAGATCATACGAGCCGCACTACCGACCATCGTTGCACCTGCTGGTACCGGTTTGACCACCACTGCATTTGAGCCAATTTTGGCATTTTTACCGACAGTGAATGGCCCCAATACTTTGGCCCCAGCGCCGACTGTTACACCATCTTCTAGTGTTGGATGTCGCTTGCCATTGTTCCAAGACACCCCGCCTAAAGTGACACCGTGGTATAAGGTCACATCGTTGCCAATCTCAGCGGTCTCACCGATAACGACACCGACACCGTGATCGATAAAAAAGCGTCTACCAATCTTAGCAGCAGGGTGAATCTCGATACCTGTCATGATGCGCGAGCCGTAGGAGATCACGCGAGCGGCTAGTTTTTGTTCATTGTTCCAAAGACAGTGTGCACCGCGATGCAAAACAAGCGCATGTATCCCCGGATAAGTTAGGATAACTTCCAGACTATTACGCGCCGCAGGATCTCGGGTGAATACTGCATCAATATCTTCTTTCAAATCGTTCTTGATGGTAACAAGTGATTTGAACAATTTGGATGGCAATGACATAAAGCGTCCTATCTATTCGTCGGTAGAGTGTCGTTGCGAAAACAGCGATGCCTCTAATCTGTGGTCATAAAGTTCGGATAATCAGGAATATATATTTTCGCTAAGCTTCTGCAAGTTATACCAGCTTTATACGGCAAAATATAGTAAAAAGCTGTCAAATAAAGGCAAGCTCATAAACTATGGCTTGTTTTAGTCTTTTGATAGTTTTGCAATCAAAGCGCTTAATAACTGATATTCCTTTTGATCAAGCTGTAGACGTGACCCAAGTCTAGACAAGCGTGATGGCAATGACTTTAGATGTTCGTTATTTGCTAGGCCACGCTGTACCATAAGGTCAGTGGTGCGCTGAGTGAGCTGTTGCAGCTGCTGCTGATTAATAGCAGGCTCATCCCATTGCTGACGCAAATTCACATTGATTGTCGATTGGGCGTCTGTGCTTGCATCCGAATCTAAATTATCAGCTGTCTGAATGTGCGTTTGAGCATAAGCAAAAATAAAACTGGCGATGACTTGCACCGCTGATGCAACATTTAATACAGGGTAAGCAGGATTGGCGTCGATTTGAATGTGATAATCAGCATAAGCCAATTCTTCATTGGTCAATCCACGGTCTTCACGTCCAAATAATATAGCAATATTTGGTTTGTTGGAAGTAGCAGATGAGGTATCAACACTACTATCGTCTGCACCTAAAGCTGCCTGTGCATCGATAAAGTCAAACATAATCTTAGCGGCTTGCGTAGGTGTCACCACAGGGCGCGGCATATGACGGCTACGACTGCTAGCGGCAAACACCAACTGACAGTCTGAGATAGCAGATTCTAAAGTGGGTGTAATCAAAGCTGACGATAATAGTTCATTGCCACCCGCTGCATGAGACACACTGGTTTCGTCAATCGGTAATTTGGGGTCGATCACCGTTAAGCGAGATAAGCCCATGGTATGCATCGCACGGGCAGCCGAACCAATATTAGCAGGCAAAGTTGTATTGACCATGACTACTTGTAGGCAAGCAAGGTAGTCGTTCACTGAATGTGATGATACGGCTAATAAAGCGTCGTTACTCATTATTGTCCCAGTCTCTGATTGATTTCTTGTTCAGCACGATGTAATGCAATGGCAATCTCTTCGATCAGGACGGCTTGCTCATTAATCCGGCGCTCACGGCAGTATTCTTGTAACTGGCTGCTAAGACGAACTAATTGAGTCGTACCCAAATTGGCGCTGGCACCTTTTAGAGCATGAGCAGTTTCAAAGCCATTGGCGTTATCGTCTTTTTGATGGGCAATTCGCAGCGCTGCAACTCTTTGCTGACTATCAGCAAAATATACTTGTATCAAATCAACAAAGTCTTCTTCGAGCAGGTCACGCATGTCCTCGAACTGTTCATGATTGATAATCTCTTCATCAGTTTGTCCGAGCATATTATTATTTGTAGTGTCATCCATGGTGGTTGTCCAATTTATAAAAGTTAAAGCAATAAGATTACTATAATGAATTTTTAAAACGTAATGTACGTCTTAGCTGTAATGGAAATGTAAGTTCTCTTCACTGACCAAAGTCTTTAATGTCTGTAGGTTGTCGTCATTTGGGTAAACGCGCCAGTGTTCAGACAGTCCAACATTTGCGATGCCATAGACCTCATAAATGCTTAGTCCAAGTGGTAGACAATTATCATTGATAGAAGCGTCAGTATTACTCAGGGCATTATTGGCATAACTGGCTGACATACCGTTTTGATTGGCCGCATCATGGTTCATGTCGCTCTCTAATGCCAATAAGTCATTACCGTTCTCATCATACAAGCTGCCACCCATTGCAGGATCGTAGACACTGTTACCGTTGCTACCTTGCTCGTCTTGCTCTTGGTTATAAGCCAGACGCGGCTCAGGAATAATGTCAGCTTGGGCTGATTTGAGTAATGGCTGTAGACGTGTGAGCAAATTAATATCACTACCGTGAACTTTGATACTGATTTTTTTGAGCCAACGTAGTCTGGCATCTACCATGCTCATGGCACTATCAAGACGTGCAAACAAACGTCCATCACGCTCACGGATACTGCCTTTGATAATGACGACTTCATCGATTTTCAACTGCTCTTTGACACGATTAAAACGCTCAGCGTAGCAGCTGACCTCGAGTCTCGATGTACCATCATCTAAAGTAATCACGTTACGATTACCAAAATTGGCAATATCTATAATAAGCCCCGAAAAATAGCAACTGCCGTTATAGCCAGTATCGGTTAACTTGTCGAGACGCGCACCAGAGGTATAGCGTTTCAACTCATCCAAATACTCATTGATTGGATGTCCCGTTAAGTACAGTCCCAAGGTGTTTTTTTCGGCTTTTAGGCGGTGTTTGTCACCCCAGATGAGTTCTGGCGTCATGACTAACGGCGGCGCTGCGACCACACCGTCCATTTCACCAAACAAATCCATCATACCGATTTCGCGGTTTTGACGGTCTTGCTCAGCGGCTTGTACGGCGCTTGGCAATTGACTCATTAAGGCACCGCGAATCTCGTAAGCTTCATCGGCTGGCAAGTCAGGTCGTAGCGTGGCGGCAAAGTCATCAAAACAGCCAGCGCTGACCAACGCTTCAAGGGTGCGCTTATTGACTTTCTTGATGTCGACACGGCGGCAGAAGTCATATAAATCTTTAAAAGGACCATCGCGGCGACGTGCATCTACGATAGACTCTACCGCGCCTTCACCCACGCCTTTGATTGCGCCAAGACCATAGATGATATTGGTCGGAGTATCGGCAACGAAATGCCACTCACTACGATTGACCGAAGGATTGACTACGGTTAACCCAAAGTTTTCACGGCAGTCATTGATAAAGAACACGACGTTGTCGGTGTTGTTCATATCTGAAGTTAAGACCGCTGCCATAAATTCGGCAGGGTAGTATTGTTTTAGATAAGCCGTTTGATAAGCCAATACCCCATAAGCCGCAGAATGCGAGCGGTTAAAACCGTAACCTGCGAACTTTTCCATCAAGTCAAATACACCGCCTGACGTGACTTCATCAATGCCTTGTGAGGTGGCACCAGTGACAAAAATATCGCGCTGCTTGGCCATCTCTTCAGGTTTCTTTTTACCCATCGCACGGCGTAGCATATCCGCACCGCCCAGACTATAACCTGCCATCACCTGCGAGATTTGCATCACCTGTTCTTGATAGACAATAACGCCATTGGTGTTTTCTAAAATCGGCTCAAGATTGGGATGATCATAAATGACTTCTTCGCGACCATGCTTACGGTCGATATACATCTCTACCATGCCTGCATCGAGTGGGCCGGGACGATACAGCGCACACATGGCGATAACATCTTCGATATTGGTCGGTTGCAGTTTAGCAAGATATTTCTTCATGCCCATACTTTCTAGCTGAAAGACCGCCGTGGTTTTGGCATCTTGCAGCAGCTTATAGGCTTTGCTGTCATCTAACGGCAAATCTTCTAAAACTAAGGCAGGTACGTTTTCTTTTGCACGGCGCAAATTGATGTTTTCAACTGCCGCATTAATGACGGTTAAGTTGCGTAGACCCAAAAAGTCAAACTTTACCAAACCAACAGCTTCTACATCGTCTTTATCAAACTGGCTGACGCGGTGACCTTCATCATCACAGTAAATGGCACTAAAGTCAGTGATTTTGTGCGGAGCAATCAATACACCACCGGCATGTTTACCGACGTTTCGACAGACACCTTCCAGCTTAATCGCCATCTCCCAAATCTCAATGGCATCTTCATAATCCATATTATCAGGATTAGAGATCAAGTCTTTGAGCTGTGGTTCTTGCTCAAGCGCTTGGCTCAGTGTGATGCCAGGCGTTTTTGGAATCAGCTTGGATATTTTATTGGCTAAAAAGTACGATTTGCTTTGTACGCGTGCCACATCACGCACAACCGCTTTTGCGGCCATAGTACCAAAGGTAATAATCTGCGATACGGCATCACGACCATAGGTTTGCGCGACATAATCAATGACGCGGTCACGACCTTCGATACAAAAGTCGATATCGAAATCGGGCATCGATACACGCTCAGGGTTCAAGAAGCGCTCGAATAGTAGATCGTAATGAATCGGGTCAAGGTCGGTAATGTTTAGGGCATAGGCGACCAACGAACCTGCACCAGAACCACGTCCAGGGCCTACTGGTACGCCATTGGCTTTTGCCCAGCGGATAAAGTCCATGACGATTAGGAAGTAACCGGGGAAGCCCATGGATAGAATAATATCTAACTCATATGCGAGACGTTCATCGTATCTCTGACGGAAATCGTTCCAATTGTCCGTACGTGATTCGACAGGAAACAGCTTATCTAAGCGCTGCTCAAGACCGCGTTGTGACTCGGCACGGAAAAACGATTCAATCGTCTCGCCTTCAGGCACAGGAAAATCAGGTAGGACGTTAATACCAAGCGTTAGGGTAATATTGCAGCGTGTAGCGAGGCGCAAGGTATTGTCAATGACCTGCGGAATATCAGCAAATAATTGCTCCATCTGAGCTTGTGTTTTTAGATACTGCTCATCCGAGTAAGTCTGCGGGCGGTTTGGATCAGCAAGGACATAAGAGCCTGCAATACATACGCGGGCTTCATGGGCATCAAAATCATCCTGCTCTAAGAAACGCACGTCATTGTGCGCAATGATAGGGATATTGTGTTTGGCGCCTGAATGGATAGCTGCTCTAATAAAAGCATCTTCGCCTGAACGATTGGTACGCTTAATCGCAAAGTACAAACGATCGTCAAACTGTGCCTGCCACTCAGTAAGTAGTTCATCGGCTTTTTCTGGCATCGAGCCGACCAATGCTTGACCCACGTCTGACTTCTCTGTGAGCAGTACAATCACACCTGCTGCATGCTCCAAGATATGACTGCGCTTAATAACCGGTGTGCCATGATTGATAGGATCAGCACGACCTTCGGTAAACCCAAGCGATACGATACGGGTGATGTTCTGATACCCTTCGTTATTCATCGCGAGTAGGGTGAGGCGTGTGTCTTCATTATCCATGATGACTTCACTGCCAATGATAGGCTTGATACCCGCACCTAAGCAGGCACGATAAAACTTCACCGTGGCATATAAATTGGACAAATCGGTCAATGCCAACGCGCGCTGATTATCAGCCGCAGCAGCTTTTACCAGCGGCTTGATACGCACGATAGAATCGGTGATGGAATATTCGCTGTGAATGCCAAGGTGTACAAATGCCATAGAAGACTCTTACTGGTACGATCAAAGAAATAAGCTACCGTTAAAATAATTGATTATTATCAATCAATTATGCTGATATCTAGAGGCCGATAAGACCTTGATAGCCATATTGATACGTTTTAAATGGGGTCGTCAATAATAGCATTATTTGCCGCAGACAGCCACAGGTTCAAAGGGTTTAATCTGCGTAAGTTAAGTCATTAAGATGTAAAAACTCGGTTATAGACAACAGCAAAAAGCCCCCAATACAACGAGGTATAGAGGGCTATGTAATTGATAATTAAAGTCAGTTTGTTTAATAACCAACCACTGCCGCATCGACAATACGTGGATCAGACGATCCATAAACACCGTTTGGTGTGAGCATGATCGATTGCGTAGATCCCATCGCGGATTTTGGACTGACCGTATGACCCATTGATTCGAGCTTTTTCACGGTATCAATATTCAGTGCTTTTTCGACTCGAATCTCATCAGGTAGCCATTGATCGTGGATACGCGGCGCATGCGTTGCCTCAGCGATATTCATATCATGGTCGATGACGTTAGAGATAATCTGAGTGACAGTCGTGATGATACGGCTACCGCCTGGACTACCAGTAACGATGTAAGGTTTGCTGTCTTTGAATACGAGCGTCGGACTCATAGAGGATAGTGGACGCTTATTGGCTTCCACTGCATTGGCATCGCCACCAAGTAGACCGTAGCCGTTTGGTACGCCAGGTTTGGCAGAGAAATCATCCATTTCATTATTAAGCAAAATGCCCGTGCCATCCGCAACGAGACCAGTACCATAAGAGAAGTTCAACGTATAGGTGTTGGCTATTGCATTGCCATCTTTATCAACGATAGAGAAATGCGTGGTCTGATCACTTTCGTACGGCACAGGATTGTTTGCTTTGATAGTGGCTGCTGGCGTGGCTTTATTGGGGTCAATCAACGTACGCAGTTTATCTGCATAGGCTTGTGACGTTAAACCGCTGGCAGGTACATCGATAAAGTCAGCATCTCCCAGATACTCAGCTCGATCTGCATACGCCAACTGCATCGCTTCCGCCATTAGATGAATAGTCTGTGCGCTGTTTTGTCCATAGTCTTTGAGCGGATAGCCTTCTAAGATATTTAAAATCTGCACGATATGAATACCGCCAGAGGAAGGCGGTGGCATAGAGACAATCTCATAGCCACGATAGTCGCCTTTGACAGGTTCGCGAGCGATGGCTTGATAATTGGCCAAATCCTGCAGGCTCATGCTGCCGCCTGCTTCATTGACTGCTTTGACCAGTTTTTGAGCGGTCTCACCCTTATAAAACCCATCGGTACCCTGTATCGCAATCCGCTTTAGCGAACGCGCAAGCTCAGGCTGCTTTAAACGTTCGCCCGGCTGATAAGCGCTGCCATCAGGCTTAAAAAACACTTTTTTGGTACTTGGCCATTTTTGCAAGCGATCACTCAACGCCGTGAGTGACTCGGACAAGCCAGCGGTGACTTCTATGCCGTCTTCAGCCAGTGCAATCGCTGGTGCCATAACTTGCTCGCGGCTCATCGTACCATGCTCTTCTAATGCTTTTAGTAGTCCTGCTACTGTCCCTGGCACGCCAATGGCCAAGCCATGATAGCGAGATAAGTCGCTGACAGCATTGCCTTCTTTATCAAGGTACATATCGCGTGAGGCGCTACTCGGTGCTTTTTCACGGTAATCAAGCGCCACCGTTTTGCCTTGCTTGGCATCATAAATCATCATAAAACCGCCACCACCGATATTACCTGCACGCGGCAAGGTTACTGCTAGGGCAAAACCCACTGCAACGCCAGCATCTACCGCATTACCGCCGTCCTTTAGAATCTGTAAACCGATATCAGAGGCAAGCGCTTCTTGGGTAGCGACCATGCCGTTTTTTGCCCAAACTGGATGATGAATGGCGTCTTCAGAATAGATGGCTTGGTCACTATTAGCATTGTTAGCATTGTTCGATGTGGTGCTAAGGGTATTTGTCTTCGCTCGCGTGATGCGCTTGGTTTCAGAGAGTACCATTGGACTATCAGCCATGATGGCCAAGTTTATAGCACTGGTATTGATTGATGTGTTGTTGACCGTGGCGTTACTTGTTGAGGTCGTTGGCTCTACAGCCTGTGCGGATATAGATAGCAGTAGCGTACTGGTAATGAGCACGACGCTAGATTTGAGTAAGGTATTAATTTTTGGTTTACGCTGCTGAGCGGTTCGATGGTGGCGAGATAATAACTGTGACATCGCAAAGTCCTTTTTACGCGAGTGGAGAGAATAGAGCTAGGAAATAGATAAGCCTAAATAGTAACGAAAATATGAAATAGTAGAAAGTTGTTTATTATCTTTTGTGGTGTACGCTTTTATAGCGTTTAGCTGTATTTCAAATAAACGAAGCTAATTTTCAAGTAGATGAAGCTAATGATAAGACAGCTGTTATGCAGAGAAAATTATTTATGAATGAAGAGATTCTTTAAAAATATTCGCTAATATTACTAAACTGTAACGTCTTGTGATATAAATAACGGTACCACTGTACACTCATTATCGACTGTCTATTCATACAAAGAGATTACTATGTCATCACACCATATTAATAACCGCAATCGACAGCGCTACTCTGAGACTGCGCCTGCTTATTTATCTAACACTGATCATAAAAACTATAATGGTAAAAATAACAACGGTCATCTATATCCAACCGGTAAATTAACGTCTATCGCATTGCTAGTTGGTAGTGCCTCGCTCGTTCTCGCAGGTTGCCAATCAACTCCGGCTAGCTCATCTTCCAATCTGTCGTCGAATAGCAGCGTCAGCGTCTCTAGTATCATGATGGACTTTAGTGTCGCAGATACCGCGCAGAGCCAACGTCAGGGTCAAGCCTTTACTGCCAGTCAAAATGCTCAGGCCGCGCGTTATGAGCAGCTGTTTGATCAAGAGAAGCACCCAAATACCGAAAACCAAGCCAAATCACACTTGCTTGCAGCCATTCGTCAGCACTTGGCGACCGAGCATGTCGCAGTCGCCACAGCCAATTATCGCTCAGCACCGTTCATTGACCCAGATAGTATCGATGCAGGATCTAGTAGCTTGCTCAGAACGATTATAGAAACCTATACGTATCAGCCTGAGGGTATATATGATAGTAGCGATGATGAGGCGCAAGCTGAGGCTAGAGCAGAATTAGCAGCGGTAGGTGTAGAGTCGAATAAATGCAATGAAAACGAAGATGATGACGCTTATGAAGTCTGTGTGGTAGAGGGTATTAACTACAATTATGATGACGCAAAAGATTCGATAGAGTCCGACTATCCTAGTAACTATGATAAGTCTAGAGCAGACGCTGAAGCAGAAAGAAAGGCCATTGCTGCTATATTGGCTGAAGCAGGGGAGAATGAGCCTACGAGCAGTGATACCAACAGCGATAACGAGTATGCCTACGATACAGCAGATGACTATAGCAGCGATAATTACAGTAGTGAGGACTATGATAGTTATGATGAATACAGCAGCAGTACTGAAGGTATGCTCTCAGGGATGTCAGGTTTAAGTCCCAAGTTAATGGCTGCAAAGTATGAAGCCATGCAAATGGCAAAACAGCAAGCTAAGACAAAGACGGTAAATCGTGGCAGCCTACCAATGTCATCTACAGGTATGATTGGCAATATACTTGATATGTTCCACCGCACTCCTGAGCAAATAGCTGCATCCAATGCCTATCAGTATGAGCATTTAACATTCAATAGTGTCAGTCAATACCGTCCCAAGCAGCGCCAACTACAAAGCGTCTATAGCTACGACTACGCCACACCAACGATTAGCTCATCGATACAGATGCCGTTAGCATTTGATTTTAATAACAGCAGTGTCGTAGTAGATCCATCGGCCATTATGCCGATTGTTGCACTTGTCAACCCTGAAAATACGCCATTACCAGCACAGATGACCTCGCACACGGTGAGCTTTGGTTTACCTGAAAGTGTCACGGCGCAGTTGCCACCAGCAGTGCTCTACGATGCGGTACTTAATGCGATACAGAACAGCATGGCTGAGCTCGCGCCTGAGCATTTTAGCGCAGTAGATATCAGTGGTGACGCGTTTGCCAAAGAAGTCGGTGCGACTCGCGCCGTAAAAGTCTATTTCGGTAGCCAGCAAAGCGGTGAAGTAATTGGCAAGACGCTCAAATATGTGACGAAATCACTGCAAGAATATGTAGATGCCAATCCAGATAAATATCCTGATGGTGCCGCACTAAAGACAGCACTTGCTAAAGCGCAATTATACAATAAAGGCTATCAAAGCGCGGATGTCGGTTCGCTATTGCAGCTGATCGAAGCTATCGGTCCTATCTCTTTTAATCAAATCAACTACTATTACTTAGACAGCTCAGATCGACTGCTGGCCAAGCAGCAACGTGTCAATATCGGTGGTGATTTGATGGGGTCGACCACAACCATGCTAAATCAAGTGCGTTACGATAAAGCCAGCTTTAACCGTCATGCCTTGACACCACTGCTTACTGAGTCTTTTGGTCCAGACGCGATGCCTCCTATCGATGGCAATGCATGGATAGCTACGCAGCGCGAGAAAAAAGACAGATTACAAACGGCTCGCTATGCACGCTACGACTATCAAGATAGCGGTGTCGAAGGTGCTTATAGCAGTGTCGAGGGTGCTTATAGCGGCGATGAGTATGGTAACGATAAAGACA
This sequence comes from Psychrobacter sp. BI730, assembly GCF_013414195.1. GTDB lineage: Bacteria > Pseudomonadota > Gammaproteobacteria > Pseudomonadales > Moraxellaceae > Psychrobacter. Next base: position 39,684 of record NZ_JAATTV010000001.1, on the reverse strand, counting down.
ATGGCGCAGACGCTGTCGATGAGAGCCGAGTTGACGATGCTCAAGATGATATGAATGAAAAATAGAAGTCAAATGACATCATCTTATTGCATTTACGCTCATATCTATTAAGGATAAAAAATGAAAACAGTACATCACACCATCGCACAACGTCTGCCATTTAAGACTAAAAACAATCTGCTAATAACCAGCGCATTTTTGACAGGGGCGCTGTTGTTAACAGGTTGCCAGTCTGCCAGTTTGGGCCAGTCCAACACGGCGGCTGTAAAACAAGCGCCTAGCATGGCCAAAAAAACACTAGAGACAGCCCTACAAAAACAGCGTCGTCAGTCATTTAGCTACCATAGCAATCTTGAGATTGGCAATAACCAACAATTTATAGATGCCGATACTAATACTGGTACGGAGAAAATGGCGGCATCAGACTATGTAGATGAACACTGCGAAGAAGCGCATGACCAAGCGTACGCTGCTCTAATCCTGCAAGCTGAACAGCAAAAAAAAGATATCTTAGCGGTAGATTATGATACTAAGCGTGACAGCATAAGGCAGTCGTATTTTGAGTGCGTAGATGCCTATCATGCATGGGATGACCATCAATACGATAGCGATGTAAAAGTAGCACCAGATTATCAAGCGCTATTTGATAATTATGAAGATAAACAAAGACCGTTAGATAGGAAGAAAGCACAGTTATTAGATGAGTACCTACTGAAGCCGCTCTCTATCGACTCTCAAGGGATCTATCAACCGATGGCAGGCAAGGCTACGATGCTCGCTAGTGCGCAATATCAAGCACGTAATCATCACAGCAGTATCAACCAGCCTATTTATATGGATTTTAAAAACGGTGATATTTACTTATGGGCAGATAATTTTGCGATTCTAAACTCAGAATTGTTGGACGATAAACTCGGTACAAAATGGCAAAATAAGTGGTTAAAAATAGCCATTGATGATGGTACGTTACCTAAAGGATTTGGTGGTGAAGTAATCAAGAGCCACTTTGCGGCATTAGATGCGACTTATGATGCGGCTCCTGTCAGCCAGTTTAATTATGTTGCCCCTGACTCACTTGCTTCGCTGTCTCCAAAGCTGCCCGCGCACCAGTTATCGGCTATGCTACCAAGCGATCAAATCATTCGCCGAGTACAAAACTTTGAGGATTATCAAACGTCGCAACAGAAATATATGCAAATTTTTTATGGTCGAATCAGTGAAAAATACCCAGAGCTGGTACAAGAGCCCGAACCGATGACAGCGTTTGAGTCGATTCAAAACCCAAAGGCATTTACCAGTAAGTCTATAGTACAAAAAATACTGGCTATGATAAAAGACCAAATGCATGAGGAAGCAACGACAGGTGAGACCGTTGCCAATACAGAAGTACAGGAACTATACGGGTTTGATAAACGTGGTCAACTCAAATGGGAGCACTTACGTCGTCAGTTAGATAACACTAGCGAAGCGAATAACAATAAGGGTATGAGGATAGATGTGTTGCAGCAGTATTCCGCTATCAGCACTAAGGACTTGGCGTTTCCTAACCTACCAAGCAATGTGCAAACGCCGAACACTAGCAATAGCATTGATTTACGAAAGTATGCTCCAGAGCTGCTGCAATATTACCAAGATGGTAATGGCACGGCAGTAGGCAAAATGGTATTTAACATGTTGCCGATGGTCAGAGAGCGTTTTGGTTCGGTTGAGTAGGTAAAGGTGATTTAGAGTGGGCCTACTGTATTAAGGAATATATAGTGAACTTTGTTACCATTGATGTTGAAACCGCTAATAGCGATGTAGGGTCTATCTGTCAAATAGGTCTAGCAAAATACTTAAACGGTAAATTAATTGATACCTACTGCACTTTAGTATTACCCCAAACTTCTTTTAGTGGTCAAAATGTAGAAGTACATGGGATTACTAGCAGGATGGTAAGAAATGCGCCGTCTATGTACGATATATATGGGCAGATACTAAAGTTTATTGGCGATAACGTTGTTGTTAGCTACACTAATTTTGATCAAAGAGCTTTGATAAAAAGCTTAGAAGCTCACAAACTACCAGTACCAGAGCTACAGTGGGTAGATGCAACTGTATTAGTACGTAGGACATGTCATCGTTTCGCAGTAAAAGGCTATAGTCTGGCAAATGTATGTAAAGAGTGGAACTACCAATTTAACCATCACGATGCACTTGAAGATGCTAAAGCATGTGGCTTTATAACGGTAACTATCCTTAGAGAAAATAGTCTATCAATTCATGATTGGGTGACAGATAGCAACTATAATCGTATTTATCACCAGCAAAGACGTCTTAATAGTAGAAGTTATCCAAGTAATATCACGAAGGTAGGGAGTGAGTCAGGAAGATATGCAGGTCTTAATATTTGTTTTACAGGAGACCTTAGTATTAGTAGAGCAGAGATTGCTGACATAGCAGCTAAAAATGGTTTTAATGTCAAAGCAGGGGCTTCAAAAAAGTTAAACTATCTTGTAGTTGGTTCTCAGGATCTAACATTGCTAGCAGGTCATGAAAAAAGCAGTAAGCATCGAAAGGTAGAAGAGTTGATACAGAGTGGGCTGGATATTAAAATTCTTGTAGAGAAAGAATTTTTAAAGTTAATTAAAATATCTAATTGATTGAGATTCCATTTGAGAAATAAAAAAGCGCACCTATTAACGGCGCGCTTTTTTAGTTTATACGTATACAGCTGGGTAAAATAACACTTTTCCGGAGTGGTTTATTACATACCTTGCTGTGCACGATCACCACGTTGCTCACGATGGTCTGGACCACGACGGCCTTCGTCGTCACCTTTTCTATCTTCTTTCATTTGTGCAAGTTTTGCACGTTGCTCAGCAGTCAACACTTGAGCGATGGCATGTTGGGTTTGTACACGTTCGATAAAGCGTTGCTTTTCTTTTGCCGCACGTTGATCAGCCAGACGGTTTAAAGCAGCAGTGTTCAAAGTGCTGGCATTGGTCAGTGCTTGTATTTGCTGATCCATTTGCGCGCGTTCTGCTTGATGTTCTGCACGGTCAGCAGTGCGATCGCCACGTTTGTTTTGCATGATGGCCTTGATTTGCGCCTGCTGTGTCGCTGTTAGATCCAGTTTTGACATTGGGCCTCTCATCGCGCCATCTTTGTGGTTCTTTTGCATTTGCGCAGTTGGCGTTGTATCAGTGGTCGCGTTAACGCTGGTGCAAGCCGTTACTGTAAATATGCTAGACGCTGCTAATACTGAGCCTAATAGTAATTTTTTCATCATAATATCCTTGATTACATTGAGTTTGATTTCATAAGTACTAAATTTTTATCTCGCAAGTAGCATCTGTTGAACGTTATCGCTCGTTATGGTCAGCCATCTTAGAAATGTAATACTTGCTGTTGATAGGAGTATATTACGACAGTTAAAGGTTACGAACATTTATGAAGTATTAAGAAAGGTAACGTTTCTGGTGAATTGGCAAGTGCTTGCCTGATAATATGGTTAACTACCGTCTAGGGGCAATAAAAATGCCACGGCGGCAATCTCGCTAGCCATATTACAGTGACACTTGTACGTGGACTTATTGCGTCATGATTACTATAGATTGAGTAAATAGAGATAACTAAAAATTAAAGGAGAGAAGCATGCCAAACATCCTGATAGGCGATGACGACGAAGAGTTGACTCAGTTATTGCAAGAGTACTTGGACAATCACGGCATTCGCTGTGACTGCGTGCATGATGGTGCAGCGGTCATACAACGACTCAAGACAGTAGCACACGAAGATACGGTCTATGATTTACTCGTGCTCGATATTATGATGCCAAAACTAGATGGTCTGAGTGTGCTGCGTCAATTACCAAATATTATCGATATCCCAGTCATTATGTTAACGGCGAAAGGGGAGGAGATTGATCGTATTATTGGTCTAGAGCTTGGGGCCGATGACTATATCACCAAACCTTGTAACCCTCGAGAGCTGCTAGCGCGTATCAATGCAGTGATTAAACGTACCAATACGACCGCATCAGAGCATACTCCGTTGCCAGAGAGTCGTTTGCATCTCGATCAAAACCAACGCGCCTGTCAGATAGATGGGGTAACGCTACAAGTCACTGGTACAGAGTTTGATCTACTTGTTGCCTTACTCAAACAAAAAGGGGAAGTGGTGAGTAAAGCATGGCTGTCAGAAAATATCTTGCAGCGTGAGTTGCAGCCGTTTGACCGTAGCCTTGATGTGCATGTATCTCGCTTACGCAAAAAACTTCAACCTTTCCACGATGAACCAATAAAAGCGGTGCGTGGTAAAGGTTATCAACTGGTGCTGTAATGACGGACATATCGATGAAAGCTTCTGAGCAGACCCTCAAAAAAGCACCTAAGTTTAAGGTGCGCATTACCTTGTTTTGGCGTATGTTTCTGAGCTTATTACTGACGATTTTAATCACCTCTGTATTGTCTATCATGGTAGAGCGCTGGTTAGCTGAAAAAGAGCTGACCTCTCGTATGGATGTACAAATCGATAGTCTATTGATAAAGCGTGAAGAGATGGTCGCGGCGCTACGGGCTGGTGATGTAGACTCTGTCAGGCAGATGTATCGTCAAGACCGCCAGCTGATGAATCAAATCAGAGTCTATGATGAGCAGGGCGCTATTATATTCCCGCGTTATCGTGACAAAGACGATCGCGCGCAAGGACAGTTGCAAAGTGGTCGGCGGCTAATGGATCGTGCGATACAACCGTTGCAGCAAATACCACCTAGGCCACCTAGAGTAGAGAATAGCGTTTATGGTCTAGAAGGTCGCAATGCTGACAATAGACTGCGTGAACACGACACTGAGATACCAAAAGATGAGCCGTCTTTTTGGCAAAAACTCCTAAAGCCAAGAACGGCAAGTAGCGCAGCAGTGGCTGATATCGATACTCGTCCTGAACTGGCCGATATGTCTGTTGAATTACCTGATGGTCAGTCAATCATCATACAGTTGCGTCCGCACTTGCGTTTTTCAGACGTGGTAGAGATACAGCACGGTAATTTTCCAATCCGTTTGCTATTGATCGTTATCTTTAGTGTATTGGTCTGCATATGGCTCAGTCGTACGCTGACCCAGCGAATTGGCCGTGTACAAAATACCGTACACCGTATGATCGATGGTAATTATCAAGCCAATCCAGAACTGTCCAAGATGGGCGATGATGAATTGGGGCTACTAGCTAAAGACGTTGCCCATCTATCAACGAGGCTCGTCGATAGTGAGCTGGCACGTAAGCAAATGCTTAGTGATATCTCACATGAGCTGCGTTCGCCGCTTGCTCGTCTGGATGTCGCGACTGAGCTGACTCGAGACTTTGCGCCCAATGCCAATCGTTATCTGGACCGTATCGATAAAGAATCTACACGAATGAATGAGCTAATTGAGCAAATCATTCATATTCAGTCTCTACAAATGCAGCAATATACCGTCGATAATTTGGAAAGTGAAGCAGTCGACATATCCGACATCATTAGCAATATTGGAGAGGATGTCTGCTTTGAGTTTCAACATAAAGACGTACATTGGCAATGGCAACCGCCTGTAGCCTCAGCGCTAGATAGTTTGGAAGGATTTTGGACAGTCCAAGGTAATGCAGAGCAGTTGTATAGCGCGCTTGAAAATGTCATTCGCAATGCCTTTATGCACACAGCAGCGGGTTCGACAGTGATTGCTGAAATAAAGGCAATACAAATGGACAATAAGGTACCAGCTGTTCAAATTAATATAACAGACGAAGGTGGCGGTGTCGCAGAAAAAGACTTAGAGCGTATTTTTCATCCCTTTGTGCGGCTCGATACTGCTCGGCATCGTGATACTGGCGGCTATGGTCTTGGATTGGCCATTGTCCATGCTGTAGTCATGGCGCATAAAGGATATATCAATGCTCATAATCGCCAAGATGGTATCCAAGGGTTGGTGGTTCAAATAGTGCTACCTAGCAGACAAAAAGATAAATAATGCAGAAACAATTTATGTAACTAATATGCGCTTATCATGTATTTTTAATGTGTATAAGCGCATATTTAGTAATAGATAAAAGCTGACTCTTTTTAAAACCGACGTAATTTATTATAAATAAAAAAAATTAAAAGTAGTTATATTCGTTTATATGAATATAACCGACGAACGGTATCAAAACACGGATGAACGGTATTGTCTCTCTGTATATATTCGGTAATACTAATATATACAGAGAGTGATAAAGATTATACAAAACAAAACGTCTTATTCCTTAAAGACTACTACAACTACTATTTGAACAAGGTCTCGTTATTATAAGCTTATAACCCGTTTTATTTTGTCATATCGTCTCTCTGACATAGATCTTATCTCTGATTTTTTAAATCTGACAAGTCTGTAAGGGAGTACGCATCATGAACCGCATCTATAAAGTCATCTGGAATGAAGCCTTAAGTTGTTTTACCGCCGTTGGTGAATACGCGAAGGGACGTGGCAAATCTTCCAAATCTAGCGTTAGCTCTAACGCTACCATTAACACAACGTCTAACCTGTCCGTTATCCATACGTTACGTCTGAGCACTATAGCGCTTGGGCTACTAGCTGCTGGCTTTGGCATGCAGGCAAATGCATTGGGTACTTACTTTGTTGGAGACGACCCAACACCTAGAATACATACCAGTTCATTCCTTCATCAAACGCTAACGGTGCAGGGTGGAGAAACGGTCATTGGTGATCCCAATACCAAAAATATCAGCGTGACTGCCAATAGGCGTGATAAAGCGCTAACGATAAAGCTCGATGAAAATGTCGACTTAGGGACTGATGGCAGTCTCAAAACGGGTGATACTTTAGTTGATAATTCAGGCATTAAGATTACAGTCATAAATCCAGCCAATAGTGTCATTTTGAGCAATAGTGGCCTAAACAATGGTAATAACAAAATCACCAATGTATCCAATGGTGTTGTGATGGCAGGGAGTAAAGATGCAATTAATGGCTCGCAGCTATACAGATTGGTCAACATAGTCAAAGACAATAAAACCAAATATTATAGTGTTGACTCTGAAGCTATTGGCAATGCCAACAACGATGGCGCAACAGGTTATAACGCTATGGCCATGGGTGGCAATGCAAAGGCGACTGGCAGTCAAACTATTGCTATTGGTAGCTCGGAATCTGGACAACAAACGTTGGCAAGTGGCGAGCAGTCTATTGCTATTGGCGCGAATGTTGTCTCAAAAGGACATTCATCTATTGCTATTGGTGGTGATGATTTAGATGCTGCTGCAAATGTTGATGGTGTTAACGACTTATTCAATGCATATACTGGTAGTGATCTTATAGAGGATCCAAATAATCCATATGGGCATACTGAAGCAGGGGGCGCTGCATCCTTAGCAGTTGGTGTTAAAGCACGGTCCGAAGGTAATCTTTCTACTGCTGTCGGTGTCCGTTCAAGCTCAGTAGGTGCAGCATCCTCTGCTTTTGGTGTGGGGGCGTCAGCAAGTCGAGACGGTTCTGTAGCTTTAGGTGTAGGATCAACTACGCTTAGTGAAGCTACGGAGGAAAAGAACCTTATTATCGGCAACAAGATCTATAATTACGCTGGTGTAACAAGTGATAAAGGAGCACAAGTATCTGTTGGTTCAGTAGAACATGAGCGTCAGATCAAGCACGTTGCTGCTGGAGCAGTCAATACAGACAGTACTGATGCTATCAATGGTAGTCAGCTACACGCTACTAATCAATCTATTGAAGATTTATCAGAAAGCAAGATTACCTTTGCGAGTGATAGAGGAGCTCCCGTGGATCGTAAGCTTGGTGAGACACTTAATATCAAAGGTGGTGCAGAGGCCACTGCTGCTTTAACTACAGGCAACATTGGGGTAGAGTCTGATGCTAGTAATAATACCCTAACTGTAAAGTTAGCTGAAAACGTAGACCTTGGCACTAATGGAAGTGTCAAAATGGGAAGTAGTAGTAGCCTTCCTTATAATTTAGGTCCTGTAACAACTGTTAATAGCCTAGGTGTCTTGACAGGTAATTGGCTAGGCAGTACAGTGGTTACTGGTGCAGGTATTATAGTAAATGGCCCACTAGGTATTCCTAGTACTGCTCTAACCAGTGATGGTCTAACTATTCTGAATGGTCCAAGCATGACCAGATCTGGTGGTATCAATGCTGCCAACAAAAAGATTATCAATGTTGATAACGGTGAAGACCCAAATGATGCTGTCAATGTCAGCCAACTTAACAGTGCCTCCGCTGCCGCTAAAACAAAGGTCGCCGCAGGTACTAATATTGCGGGTGTTGTGAAGTCTACAGGTGGTAGCGGTCAAGACGTTTATACCATCAATGCAGATGGTGTGACTGCTTCAGCAGGCTCTTCTGCCGTTACGGTCACAGCAGGTGACAAAGACGAGTTTACCAACACGACCGATTATGCTGTTGATTTAAGTGCTGATAGCAAAGCCAGTCTGGTAAAAGCGGACAGTGCCATGCAGACCATTGTTGCTCAAATAGATGGCGTTGATGTCAAAACGCTTAACCAAACGGACAATACGGCTAATTTCCTAACAGGAGATAACATTGTTCTCACTGCTGAGGATGGTGGTATTAAAATCGCTACAAAAGAGGATGTCACTTTCACGAGTGCCAGTTTTGCTGATAGTACAGTTCGTGTGAGTAGTGAAGGTCTTGATAATGGCGGTAATAGAATCATCAATGTAGATGATGGTCAGGGAGATACAGATGCCGTCAATGTTAGACAATTAAATGCAACCAACAATACAGTGGACCTAGGACTGAACTTCACAGGAGATGATACAACCGTTGTCGTCAATCGCAAGTTGGGTCAAACGTTGACACTCCAAGGAGGCGCGACAGAGTTAACTGAGAACAATATCGGTGTGATCGCTGATGAAGAGGGCAATCTAAATGTTAGATTGGCTGAAGATGTCATGCTTGGTAAAAACGGTAGCGTGAGAATGGAAAGCACGGTACTTAACAATGCAGGCGTCACCATCACTGATGGTCCTAATCAGACCATTACGTTAAGCAACGAAGGTCTTGATAATGGTAATAATAGAATTATCAAAGTTGATAAGGGAATTGCCCCAACCGATGCCGTAAACTTTGCACAGCTCACTATGACTAATGATGAAATCGCTAAAGGCATCAAAATTGGTGACGGCAATAGTGCCAATGATCAGCAATTTGCATTAGGCGATACCATCAATGTCACAGGAGATAACAATCTGACTACTGTCGCTTCTGCGACTGGCGTCCAAGTGAAACTGAATAATCAGTTAGACCTCGGAGATGATGGCAGTATACAGATAGGCAATAGCATCATGAGTGATGCAGGCTTTACCTTCGTTGGAAATGGCGTGAATAGAATGGTTTCGCAGGTCTCATTGAGTAGCCGTGGTCTAGATAACGGAGGCAACACCATTCGCAACGTTGGGGAAGGTGTGCTAAATACGGATGCTGTCAATGTTGGGCAGTTAAAAGATGTCGCCATTGCCTTGGATCAAGGTTGGGGCATCACCGCTCAAGGTGATATCGCTACGATGGTAAAACAAGGAGATGCTGTCGACCTTAGCAGTAAAGACGGTAATATCAAGGTATCTAGGAAATCAGTGAGTGATGTGGCTGCTTTCGATAGTAGTCCATCATTGCAAGCTGCAGCCATACCTACCAATGCTAATGATATTAGCTTTGATCTGAACCCAGATATTACTTTGAATAGCGTAACCACTGGTGGTACGGTTATGAATGACGATGGACTGACCATTGCAGGTGGCCCAAGCATCACAAAAAGTGGTATTGATGCCGCTGATACCAAAATTACCAACGTTCAAAATGGGGAAGTTTCGGCGACAAGTCAGGACGCTATAAATGGTGGTCAGCTTTATGCTCAAGGAACTGGTATCAGCAGTATTATCGGTGGTGACACTGTTTACAATGCCGAAGATGGTACTTTTACCAACAGTGACATTGGTGGAACGGGTGAAAGCAATATTGATGGTGCGATTGCTTCTATCAGACAAGGTACGATTGAAATTAGTGAAAATGTGCAAATTAACACAGAGAGCATTACCACTAATACAACCAATATCGCGACCAATACGACAAATATTGCTACGAATACCAGCAATATCACGACCAATACCACGAATATCAAAACCAATACGGATAAGCTAAATGCTGGACTCAATTTTGGCGCAGACAGTGGTGCCAATATTAACAAACCAATTGGCGATGGTAGCGTTCTCAGCTTCACTGGTGGCAATAACATCACCACCACAGCAGATGGCAGTAGTATTAAGTTTGACCTAAACGGTAATATCAGCGTTGATAGTGTCACAGTTGGGACAACGGTTATCAATAGTGAGGGCATCAGTATGCAAGATGGGCCAAGTATGACGTCTCAAGGTCTATATGCTGGTAACCAACGTATGACTGGTGTCGCTGATGGGGTCGAAGCAACAGACGCCGTCAATTATAGTCAGCTTAGCGCGCTTGATAGTCGACTCAATAACAATATGAGCGATCTTGGCTACAAAATCGACGAAGTAGAAGACGATGCAAACGCAGGTATCTCAGCTGCAATGGCAATGTCGGCAATGCCTCAGGCTTATATCGCAGGTAAGTCATTGATCGGTGGCGGTGTCGGTACCTATAATGGAGAGAGTGCTGTAGCAATTGGTTTCTCTAAATTATCTAATGACGGTCGCTGGGTCATCAAGGTAAATGGTACAGCAGATACTCAAGGCAACGTAGGCGGTGCAGTGGGTGCAGGCTTCCATTTTGATTAACAAAGCCTTTCAATTGTAGTTATCGGTAGGCTATAAAAAAGCAAGACATCCAATGTCTTGCTTTTTTACGGCTTAAAGATAAACAATTAAAGTAATAAAGCTATCGATAAATCATAAGCGCTTGTAAGTTGTATCTTACAAGCGCTTATGATTTATAATTAAGACGCTGTTATATTCTAAACATTGCACCATTCGGTGTCAGTCCAACATAGGCCATACCTGCTTGATTCATCCAGTGAGGCTGAATAATGCCATGCTGCAAAATCGCATGAATGTCTCTATGCGCTCGTTCTATCTTATGCTTCTTATATAGGGAGGCTGTGCCTGCTACTGCGTAAATTTCAGATACTATGTCACGAGCTTCTCTTGCGCCTTCACAAGAAGCTGCCCATACATCTGCAAGCTGTATATCAGTAAAGGTGTTCTGCTGCTGTGCCTCTTTCCACAGTACCTCGACACTATAATGCAGTTGGGCGCGTTTCGATGCTAGTATTGTTTTGCTCTTAGCAATAGTAGCCTGTACCGTTGCACGGTCGCGTAAATCTGGACTCTTATCAGGCGTTACCCTTTCAAGACACATATCAACCAAGTCGTCCATGGCGGCTTTTAATACGCCTAGCGCCATCGCTGCACAGCCAGCAGCATTGATACAGCCGATAGGCAGACGACTGTAGGCAGTATCGACAGCCACAGGACTATCAAAGTCAACTGCATAAGCCTCTTTGACAAAAGCGCCTTTGATGACTATATCGTGGCTACCTGTGCCATTTAGACCGCCCACATCCCACGTATCAATGATTTTTACGTCTTTCTTGGGAATAAAAAATAGCTTTAAGTTTGCACCTGGGCCAAGGGTCGTAGGAGAGCCTTCGGAGATAACGAGACAACGGAGCACAAACCAGTCAGCCAATTGGCTTCCAGAGACGAGTGTCCATTGTCCTGATACCATGTAGCCATTATCTACTGTTTGGGCCACGCCTTCAGGACGTGCGGAATTGGCATAAATATGAGAGGGGTCGCTATATACTTCTTTCATACTGGACTCGTCCAAAAATCGACCGAATGTACAGGCCAAATGGTTGTTCCAAACGATCCAAGCAACGGAGGCCTCAGCACTGGCCAACGTCTCATAAGTTTTTAGCGTTTCTACTGGGTTGCCTGCCCATCCTCCTAACGATTTAGGCAACCCCATTCTAAATAATGCAAATTCTGAAAGTTTATTGGCCACCACGGGTGCAATTTTTCTAGCGCTTTCTGTTTCATCTCTGAACATGATTGCTGATGCATAAATCTTGTTTGCTGCATCCGATGGTAGGGTGGTTATCTTTGCTGAGGATATATCATTCATATTGTTCAACCTTATTGTGATGAATAAGACAGTACTTTTTTCTATAGCTGATAAAGTACAAATTTGAGAGATGACAAATGCTTATATAAAGAATAACCAACAGCTGCCCACCATACAACCGTTAATATGAATATATTAAAAATTATATTGTAAAAATTGAATAAATAGTAATCAATGAGGCAAAGTTAAGCGATAAAGTTAGAGATTAAGCTGCGAAAATATGAAGGTGTGAAGAATAAAGCTAGACCAAATATTAAGTGTTAATTTTAAGTCACTTAATATTTGGCTGAGAAGATAAATATTCTATAAAGATAGGTATCCTATAAAAACTGTCTTAAATTAGGCTTCACGCTTCGGCGCATCAGGTTGCATCATAGGATCGGCATCTGCGAACGCTTTTAGTGTACGGCAATGAGTATCAATAGCGACGATATTGGGATAAGCGCTCAAATCTACTTTGAAGCGGCGAGCAGAAGAGACTTGCGGAATCAAATAACAATCTGCGAGAGTAGGACTGTCCCCATAGCAGAATTGTCCGCGATTGTTATCCGCAGCTAAGCGTGTCTCTAAAGCAGAAAATCCTTCACTGATCCAGCGGTTGCACCATGCAATCACATTTTCCTCGTCTACTGACAGCTCATTGCGTAGGTACTGTAAAATGCGGCGATTATTAATTGGGTGGATGTCGCAACCAATCATGGCGCTCAGCGCGCGTACCTGCATACGTCCAGCAGCATCGTTAGGTAATAATGGATGCTCAGGGTAGACCTCTTCTAACCACTCCAAGATAGCTGGACTTTGATATAATAATAAATCTTCAGCTTGTAGGACAGGTACTAATCCTTGCGGATTAATCGCTTTGAAAGCAGATTCTAATTGCTCATCCTGTGCCAGATTGATCGTGATATCATCGTAATCTAAGCCTTTTAAGTTCATAGCGATACGAGTACGGTAAGACGTGCTACTACGAAAGTAGCCATAAAGTGTCATCATGATTCATGTCCTTATGTAGATGTGTTTTTGTAAAGATAAATATTATGAAGTAAGGTCTGTATCTCACTGGTATTTGATCGAGCAAGTCATTATTGAAAAAACCATTATCAAGCAGACCGTCATTAGAAAATAACCAAGCACACCAGAATCGAGCAAATCATGCCAGCAGACAAACCCCTTATAGACAGTTCTATCACCAGTAAAAACCAAAGTGGCGTCCAGTCGCTTGAGATTGGGCTGTCGATACTCGATGTGCTGATCGACCGTAATGAGCCTATGATGCTAAAAGATATCGCTGAAGCCATGCAAATGCACCCAGCAAAATCCCATCGTTACTTGGTCAGTCTCATCCGCAAAAACTATGCGCGTAAGCTTGATGATGGTCGCTATGGGCTTGGCGATAGAGTCAATGCATTGGCATCACTAGGACATACGGAACTCAACCAAAACAATCTTTTGGCACGTCTCACGCAAGTGGCTACTGAAATCAAAGACACCTTAAACTGCGGTGTGCAAATTGCCAAATGGTTTAGCGAAGGCCCTATTATTATTCAGTCCGTTGAGCCAGACAGTCCGATTAGTATCATTACTCGCATTGGCTCACGTATGCCTCTGACGACATCGGCCACAGGGCAGTTATTTGCCAGTTATCAACCTGATGCCGTCATTCAGCCATTGGTCACAGCTGAGTGGCATACGAGTAATACCACCGTAGATATGACCGAGAAATGGCAGCACTTTACCCAGCTACAAGCCAACATTCGTACTCAAGGCTATGCGACAGTGACGGGCGATATGCTTATGGGGATTAACGCCATTACGATTCCTGTTATATTGCCACAGCTTGCCAATAGTGCTACTAAACCATCCACGAGTAGTGACAAAACTGATAGTGAAGATTTACCGCTAGAATATGCCATCACTATCATTGGAACGACAGAGCAATTGCCTATGAGTGAGCAACATAATGTGGTTAAGCAAATACTGGCGATAGCACAGCGTTATCAAATTGCCTAGCCAGTATGTGGTGCTATAAGCTGGGGCGTGCCTTCAATTCACGCCATAGTCATCTGATATGTATCCTTTAGACCATACAGGCGCTACTGGCCGCTTTTGCTTTTTCGTATACGTTGTCAGCGTCTAGGCCAGTTGCATTTACTTCATCTAGGTAATGCTGAGAGCCTTCCATTAATGGGCCTCTCCAATCTGGGTCATTGAGTGGATCAGGAATATCAATCATAATATCGCCTTTTGCTTTGGCGGCGGCCATCGCTTTGGCATTGCTGATGTCAAATACTTTAGAGATATGTGCTGCCAGCTCTGCGCCAGAATTGTCATCAATCACTTTTTTGAGGTCATCAGGCAAGCTGTTATATTTCTCTTTGTTCATGCTAATCACAAAGGTGGAGTTATAAAAAGGAATATTGGTGTGCGTATTGATCAGCTCATCAAGGCGAAACGCTTGAATGGGTTGCCAAGTAAAGCTGAGCCCATCAATGACACCGCGCTGCAGAGAGGTATAAGTATCACTGGCAGGCATGCCGACAGGTGCAGCACCAGTGGCTTCGATAATGTGGCTAGCAACCGCAGAAGGTTGGCGAATACGCAGACCTTTCATATCAGCTGGCGTGCGAATCGGTTTATCAACCGTATGAAGTGCACCTTGTCCAGTGCCTATCAGCGCTAGCAAGTGAGTGTCTTCGTACTCGTCTTTAATGACACCCTCGTCATATAGTTTATGAAGTATACAGCTCTGCTGCTGTGCAGTATTTGTGATGCCTGGCAACTCTACGATTTGAGTCAAAGGAAAACGTCCTGCTGTATATCCTTGCGCTTGCATACCGATATCTACGCTACCTTTAGCTGTAGCGTCATAGGTAGCACCTGGTTTGCTGAGCGTCGCAGAAGGGTATATCTCAACCTTTAAGCGACCTTTTGAATCTGCTTCAATTTTCTTTGCCCATGGCTCTAACGCTTCGGTGTTTATATTGTCAGTGGCAGTCATGAAATGCGAGAACCGCAATGTTGTCACTTCACCTGCATCTGTAGACGCGCCTCCTGCTTGGTCGTTATTGGAGCAACCAGTCATCGCAATCGAGGCGGCTAAGAATATTCCTAGAGGGGTTCTTATTTTCATCATAGAGTCCTTTCATGATGGTTAGATATGGTTCGCTATTCATTAATACCTAGGGTATGTCGTCAATTAGCACTTTTATAATTAAAGCGATGATTAACTGATCATTTAAAAAGGCAGTAAACAGAATGACAGGAGAGTTACTCGCCGACAGGAGCAACTTCGCGTGCTTCAGCCAGCTCATCACTATGCAGAAACTGTGTATGTGCAGGAGCACGCTTGGTACGAGACCACTCATCTAGCATGTCTTGCTTGATGGCATCTGTAATCATCGATACTTTGTCTTCTGAGGTTGGATCATCATAGGTCAGCT
Source organism: Psychrobacter sp. BI730 (assembly GCF_013414195.1). GTDB lineage: Bacteria > Pseudomonadota > Gammaproteobacteria > Pseudomonadales > Moraxellaceae > Psychrobacter. The sequence continues at coordinate 24,086 of NZ_JAATTV010000001.1, read as the reverse complement.
CGAGACGATGACCGTTGGGATCAAAAAAGTAAATCGAGTGAAAGATGCCGTGATTGGTCACGCCAATGACATCGATGCCTGCATTTTCTAAATGCTCTTTGGCAACAATTAGCTCGTCACGGTCCTTAACCTTTAGCGCCAAATGCTGCACCCAGCTTGGGGTATTAGGATCAAAGCCCATCTCAGGTTGATTGGGTACTTCAAAAAACGCTAAGACATTTCCATTACCAGCGTCCAAAAAGACGTGCATATAAGGGTCAAAGGCTTTGGTCGAAGGCACATGATCTTCTGCGAATGCCAGAATAAAATCCATATTTAGATTCTTTTTATACCATTCGACGGTTTCTTTGGCATCTTTGCAGCGATAAGCCACATGATGGATTTTCTCAATTTGAAAGCTCATATCAAACTCCTTTTGATAAGGCGCGTCACTCATTTGGCTGTATTCACATAACGATGAGTAGGTGAATGCGTTTGTTTTCCTATCCGCCTGCATGAGAATTTTCACGCCTATTTTGCTGTTTCTCTGTATGTGTTATTTCTTAAATACTATTTATCAGTCGCTACTTTCCAAATACTACTTATCAAAATCAAAGCTCAGTGCTGGTAATACCTTGCCGCGTACTTCACCAAAGCCAACACGGATGCCGTCTTTTTTGCTATAGCCTTTCATGATGACCGTATCACCATCTTCGATAAAGCTGCGCGTCTCGCCGCCTTTTAGCGTGACTGGTTTGGTAGCGTTCCAAGCAATCTCTAGCATTGAGCCATAAGAATCAGGCGTTGGCCCAGAAATCGTACCTGAACCCATCATGTCACCGACTTCAACTTTGCAACCAGTGATGGTGTGGTGGGTAAGCTGCTGTGCCATTGACCAATACATGTATTTAAAATTGGTCTCACAAATGATGGTCGCTGTTTCCGCATTTTTAGGTAGTAATTCAACCGATAGATTGATGTCAAAGCTGTTGTCGCTCGATTTTTCATTTAAATAAGCAAGTGGCTTGGGTTCTTGTGTTGGACAAGCTGTTTTGAACGGAGCCAACGCATCCATGGTGACAATCCAAGGAGAAACCTCGGAGGCAAAGGTCTTAGCATTAAATGGACCTAAAGGCACGTATTCCCATTTTTGGATATCTCGTGCTGACCAGTCATTGAGCAACACCATGCCAAAAATATGATCAGCGGCATCATCTACGGCGATTGGCTGACCGATATGATTGCCTTTACCAACGACAAATGCGGTCTCTAGCTCAAAATCCAAGCGCTTACAGGCAGAGAAGATAGGGCGGTCGTCAGGGCTAGGCTTTAGCTGACCGGATGGACGCACGATATCAGTTCCACTGACGATGACGGTGCTGGCGCGTCCGTTATAGCCGACAGGCATTTCGGTCCAATTAGGCAGTAGGGCGTTGTTTGGATCGCGGAACATGGTGCCGACGTTGGTCGCGTGCTCTTTCGATGAGTAAAAATCGGTAAAGCCCGGTACTTGCACTGGCAAATGCATGGTGACGTCTGCTTGCTTAAATAGCGCCTTTTTTTGCAAGTCTGCATTGTCACGTAGGGTGTCATTGTCGCTAGACAGCAGTGTCTGAATCGTCGTACGTGCTTGCGTCCAATTGTCTCGACCAGAATCAATAAAAGCATTTAGCGTAGATTGGTCAAAATACGGACCACCGTTCAAACTTAATAATCCTTCGGCTTCGAGTACAGATAGATCCAGTACATGCTCACCGATGGCAACGCCTGCACGGCGCTTGCTATCACCAGCAGCGTCTTTGGTCTCGCTAAAGATGCCATAAGGAAGGTTGTGAATAGAAAAGTCAGAGTCAGCAGCGATATCGATAAAAGAGGTGAGGGTGCTGTCAGTCGTTGACATGATTTGCTCCTTGCTAATATACATTATGAATTACGTTATAATTAATTACTTACGTATAATGTAATTTATTGATATATGGATTGCAAGTTTTTTGTGCAATGTCTTTTGTGAAAAGGCTGCTTTGAAAAGTGGTTGTCAGTGTTTTAGCTAAACGGTTCTGACTAGATGATTTTAATAAAATAGTTTTGACGAAATAATTTTGATTAAATACTAGGCACAAAAAAAAGGCCAAGCAATCGCTCAGCCTTTCTTATCTATGTTTATTTTTTATAAAGTTACATATTGAGGAACATGTTAAGTAACTTGGACTAATTAATCTTTTAAGACGTCTGCCATGGCATTGGCCACATAGTCGATGTTGCTGGTATTTAGGCCAGCCACACACATACGTGAGTTAGATACCATATAGATACCAAACTCAGTCTGTAAACGCTCGACTTGCTCAGGCGTCAAGCCAGTAAAGCTAAACATACCGTTTTGACGAGTGATGTAATCAAAGTTACGGTGAGGGATTTTGGCTTCTAACACTGACTTTAGCTTTAGGCGCATGGCTTTGATACGGTCGCGCATCGCATAAACTTCGCCAACCCACTGCTCATATAGTGCTTCATCATTCATGACGATATCGACCACGCGTCCACCATGTGATGGGGGGCTTGAGTAAATACGGCGTACGGTTGCGTTAAGTTGACCGAATACGCGCTCGGTTTCGTCTACGGTTGGGCAGACGACTGATAGGCCGCCGACGCGCTCGCCGTATAGCGATAAGTTTTTAGAGAATGAGTTGCTAACAAACAATGGCAAGCCCATCTCAACCGCTTTACGAATAGCGTAAGCGTCGCTGTCCATGTCTTCGCCAAACCCTTGATAAGCGATGTCCATGAATGGAATCAGTTCACGTGCCTTCACGACGTTGAGTACAGTATCCCATTGCGCTTGGGTCAAATCCATACCGGTTGGGTTATGACAGCATGGGTGTAGCAAGATGACGTCGTTTTTGTTCAATGTCTCAAAAAACGCAATCATTTCCTCAAATTTGATACTGCTGTTGGCTTTGTCGTAGTACGGGTATTTACCCACTTCTACATCAGAGCCTTCAAAGATAGCAATATGGTTGCCCCATGTTGGATCGCTCACATAGCACTTAGCTTGTGGGAACCAGTCATGGATAAACTCAGCACCAACTTTCAATGCGCCAGAACCACCGATTGTAGCGATAGTAGCGACCAAGCCGTCTTTTAAAATCTGAGCGTCTTTACCAAACAGTAATTCCTGACAGCCTTTACGGTGGCCTGGAAGACCTGCCATTGGTAGGTATGGACGCGGTGCGATAGGATCAGCAATACGCTCTTCGGCTGTTTTTACACAGTCGAGTACAGGCAATACGCCATTCTCATCATAATAAATACCAATACCTAAATTGACCTTGTTAGGATTGCTATCTGCTGAGTATTTTTCCATAAGACCTAAGATTGGATCACCAGCGTAATAATCGATACGTTCAAACATGCCATTTCCTTATAAAAATATAAACCGAGCAGCCGAAAATCATAGAGCAAATTGATGATTAACTCAACATGAGAGTGGGTTATCTGGTGCAATTAGTAAAATAAATACCCAAATAAGTTATTTATCTGCTTATCAAAGGCATTTGAGGGGCTATACGTCATTCGCTAGACGATGAGTCAGAGTGATGTAGGTCGTTATAATGGGTCGCAAAATACGTTTGCAAGAACTGCTTAAAAGCAATGGTCGCCGGAGAGAGCGCCCGTGAAGCACGTTGATAGATAAAGAATTGCCGCATTTTGACTGGTTGAGTGAGTGGTCGCATCAGCAGACTATTGGCGCTGACCCAATCAATAACTTCAGGCATATAAGGCAGACACAGCGTGATACCAAAGCCTTGGCGTGTCATCTCAAGCGCGGTGGACATAAAGTTCACCTTGTATCGAGCTTGTTGAACGTGAACGGAGATAGAGTCGTCGAGCTCTGCGGTTACTTGATCTAGGAACGGGCCTTGTAAGGTAATCAGCGGCGTTTCTAATAAATCTTGCCAAGTGATTTCGTCTCTTTGTGCCAGTGCATGATTGTCTGGCATAACCACACAAAATGGTAGCTGATACAACAAGTCAGCCCCGATATCATCTTCAGTTTCTATAAAACCAAGCTCAGTACCAACGCCTAAATCGACTTCGATATCTTGGATATGCTTAAGCAAATTCTCGGCTGAACAGTCCAATAGCGAGACGCCGATATTTGGATATTCTTTGGCAAATTGGGCGATGACGGCAGGTAGGGATGATGCTGCAAACTGTGATACAGCCAAGCGCACCTGACCTTGGGCCAAGCTGGTCAAACTACTTGCTTCATTTTCAAACAGCTGCATCTCATTCAAGATGCGCCGCGCTTGCGGTAGTAGATGCTGTCCTACTGCTGACAGAGACAACTGGCGAGTGGTGCGATCAAACAGCACGATACCGAGGCCAGTCTCTAATTCCTTAATCAATCCACTAACGGCAGATTGGGTCAGATACATCTGTTCGCTCGCACGAGTAAAGCTGCCATTGTCAGCGACTTTGATAAATGCGGTCAATTGGCGAATGCTGATATTCATAAGTAAACCTGATAAATAAATCATAAAAAACAATTAGTCTTATAAATAAAGCTAATCTAATATAAATAAAACGTCAACAATAAAGATTGATTACTAATCGTTTTATAGACTTTTACTAATAATCGATTTTTTACCACCAATTGAAATTAAGGATAATTACAATGGCAGATTTATTTGACAACCCAATGGGACTAAATGGATTTGATTTTGTAGAGTTTGCTTCTCCGCAGCCTGATGCAGTCGACGCATTGTTTAAGCAGCTTGGTTTTGCCCATGTCGCCAATCATCGCTCGAAAGACGTTGCGCTATACCGCCAAGGTGATATCAACCTTATCCTAAACCGCGAACCAAAAAGCCAAGCCAGCTACTTCGTTGAAGAGCACGGCGCTGGTGCTTGTAGCATGGGCTTTCGGGTAAAAGATGCCAAAAAAGCGTATGAGCGTGCGGTTGAAATGGGCGCGCAGCCAGTAGACGTGCCAACTGGGGTGATGGAGCTTAGATTGCCAGCTATCAAAGGTATCGGCGGCTCACTAATCTATTTGATTGACCGCTATAAAGATGGCGAATCTATCTATGACGTCGACTTTGAGTTCTTTGCAGATATCGACAGAAACCCTGTCGGCTATGGCTTCAAAGTTATCGACCATTTAACGCATAACGTCTATCGTGGACGCATGGCGTACTGGGCAAAATTCTATGAGCGTATCTTTAATTTCCGCGAGATTCGCTACTTTGATATCAAAGGTGAGTACACAGGACTAACCAGTAAAGCCATGACCGCACCCGATGGAAAAATCCGTATTCCACTGAATGAAGAAGCCAAACAGGGCGGTGGTCAAATCGAAGAGTACCTAATGCATTTCAATGGCGAAGGTATTCAGCACATTGCGCTATCCAGTGATGACTTGTTTGCCAGTATCGATAAGCTAAAAGCGGCTGGTATTCCGCTTATGACCGCACCAAATGCTGCTTACTATGAAATGCTGAGCGAGCGCTTACCGAACCATGGTGAAAATGTCGCTGACTTGCAAACGCGCGGTATCTTGTTAGACGGTACGACAGAAGGCGGTGCACCGCGTCTGCTACTACAGATTTTTTCTGAAACTATTTTGGGTAGCCCAGTATTCTTTGAGTTCATTCAGCGTAAAGGTGATTATGCCGATGGCTTTGGTGAAGGTAACTTTAAAGCGTTGTTTGAATCGATAGAGCGCGACCAAGTACGTCGCGGCACAGTCGGTCAGCCAGAGACTGAAACCCTATAATATTATCTAACGCTTAGACCACATTTAATCAATGGACAAGACAAAAGGAGTTTGTGTTGTCCTTAATAGGAGTATTACCTACAAGCACGATTGCAAAGGTAATGCTCTCATTGCGATAAAAGGAATACAGGCATGGAACGCCTATCACAGATAGATTCTCTTAATACTGCCATCGGTACCAATAGCGTTGCTACTAGTAAGCAAAGCAACGATGCGTCCAGTCATTCTAACGCGACAAATAAAAAACAGCCGTATATCTCACACCAGCCAGATAGTAATGGTCATATTCACTATAGTGATGATGAGCAAGCGATGTGGCAAGCGCTGCTGGCACGTCAAGCGGAACAAACGCCCAATCGTGCGTGTACTGCACATCTAGAGGGTTTGACTAAGTTAAACTTACCGACGACGCATATCCCGCAGTTGCATGATATCGATGAGGTATTGCAAGCGACCACAGGTTGGCAAACTGCTGCTGTGCCTGCATTAATTAGCTTTGGTAAATTCTTTAAACTACTGGCCAATAAGTCCTTTCCTGTGGCGACGTTTATTCGTCGATTTGATGACATGGACTATATTGAAGAGCCTGATATCTTTCATGAAATCGTTGGGCATTGTCCGCTATTGACTCATCCTGCGTTTGCAGCCTTTAATGAGACGTATGGTAAGCTTGGTCTTAGCGCAACAAAAGAGGAGCGTTGGTTTTTAGCACGACTGTATTGGTTTACCATTGAGTTTGGCTTGGTCGGCAGTCGCGTGGAAAATCGTAGAATCTATGGCGGCGGTATATTAAGCTCACCTTCTGAAACGGTCTACGCACTTGATCGGACGCCGCAAGAGCTTTCAATCGCTCAAAATAAGCCGCAATCTCAACCTCAGTCTCAACCTGAGCACCGAGCGTTTGATTTGCTCGATGTGTTGCGGACGCCTTATCGTATCGATCAGATACAGCCGATCTACTATGTCATCGATGAATTAGATACCTTATTTGATATCGTCAATAGTGACATTATGGGTATGGTCAAAAAAGCTATGTCGCTTGGACTATTTGAGCCGACCTATCCAGAAAAAACTCGTTAAAAACCTCAATTCAAAATTAAACATGAAAACCAACACTTCAGTGCGGAATATTGAGATAGCAGCAAAGCTATATCAACATGAACGTACGAGTATTAGAAACTAGCTATCAAAACAACCATTAAAAACTGACATCGAAAACAGCCACTATAAAAGGATTTTATTATGACAGCGTTATCACAAAACAGCTGCGAAGCTTGCCGCATTGGCGCACCGAAAGTCGATGAAGCCGAAGCAAAAGAATTATTACCGCAAATTCCTGATTGGTCACTAATTGAGGTGGATGGTATTCAGCAATTGCAGCGTCAGTACAAATTTAAAAACTTCGTCTCAGCAATGGCATTTGCCAATCAACTGGCAGAAATCGCTGAAGCAGAAGGGCATCATCCGGGTATATTGGTAGAGTGGGGTAAGGCTACGGTCACTTGGTGGTCGCATAGTATCAAGGGTTTGCATCGTAATGATTTTGTCATGGCAGCTAAGACCGATGACTTACTAGGCAAGTAATAAGTTGCTTCACTAGCAAGTCACTTTAATCGTACTTCTACCATTAAAATTAAAATCAAACCCAATTTAGTGCCAGTATTTACTGGCATTTTAAGGATGTGTCATGCCACCAAAACCTCTCACCTTAATCAGTGCCAAGCTCGCCTTTATCATATCCGCCATCGTTATCGGTATCATGGGTATCACCATGATCGGCTTTGGCTGGGTGCCTCATCTGTCATTGATACTCGCCATCTGTGTGCTACTGGCTATCGGTATCTTTAAAGGTCTCAGCTTTGATGACATGCAAGCACAAATGGCATCAGGCGTCATGCGCGGTATTGGTGCCATCTATTTGTTCTTCTTTATCGGACTGATGGTTGCGGCTTTGATGATGTCGGGTGCGATTCCAACGCTTATGTATGTAGGCTTTCAGCTGATCTCACCTGAGTACTATTACATTTCTGCCTTTATCTTGACCTCTATTATTGGTATTGCTTTGGGTAGTAGTCTAACTACAGCTGCGACTTTGGGTGTTGCGTTTATCGGGATGAGTAATGCGTTTGATGCCAATGTGGCGATAGCAGCGGGGGCAGTGGTATCAGGTGCGTTCTTTGGCGATAAGATGTCGCCATTATCTGATACCTGTACTATTGCTTCCTCTGTAGTGGGTATCGATCTGTTTGAGCATATTCGCAATATGATGTATACGACAGTGCCTGCATGGATACTGACAGTCGTCTTATTTTGGATGTTCTCAGGGCAGACGACTAGTGCTGATCTGAGTCAAGTGACCATATTGCAAGGTCAGCTGATAGACAGTGGTCTGGTACATGGGTATTCAGTATTACCCTTTGTCGTATTAGTCGGATTGGCACTGTTTCGGGTCAATGCGATTTATACGATTATTTGTACCATTGCCGCGGCACTTATTATTACTTACGTACACAGCTCACCAAGCTTTGGACAATTGGGTGGGTATCTGTTTGCAGGGTATGCTCCTGCTGAGTCATTAGAGCTGGGTGAGGTAGGTGGTATGCTGTCGCGTGGCGGTGTACAGAGTATGTTCTTTACTCAGGCGATTGTGATACTGGCATTAAGCTTAGGTGGTCTATTAACGGCACTAGGGATTTTGCCTGCACTGCTATCTGGTATTAAAGATACATTGACGACATCAGGCCGAGCTATCTTTGCGGCAGCGATGTCGGCATTGAGCATTAACGTGCTGATTGGTGAGCAGTACTTGAGCATCTTATTGTCTGGTACGGCCTTTCGTTCGACATTTGAGCGCTTACATCTACATCCGAAGAATCTGTCGCGGACGATTGAGGATGCAGGAACGGTGATCAATCCACTGGTGCCGTGGAGTGTGTGCGGAGTATTTATCAGTCAGGCGCTAGGGGTGCCGGTATTAGACTATCTGCCTTATGCATTCTTCTGTTATTTGTCACTGCTGCTGACGCTGCTATTCGGGTTTACTGGGGTGACGATTAGTCGGGTTAAAGAGGGGAAGGTGGTTGAAGCATGATAAGTGATGATTGATAAAAAAAGGTGGGGCTAATATTAGCCCCTCCTTTTTTGTTTCGAAATACGTAACTACTGATCTTCCGTTTGCGCATCCTGACTTTTGACGATTTTATGCTGATCCTCTGTGCTATCGACTTTCCAGTAGCTAGAAACATATAAATGCGTCTTTGGTATTGCGCACTCAACTTTGAAGTACTGGCGCAGTGCACGCATACTATGGAACTCACAAGCTGCCCAAACAGCAGGTTGACCATCAAGCCAGTTCAATGATTTAACACAGTCCAGTAAAGGGCTATCGTCTGCATTTGGATGCGCGTTAATCACCCAATTTATCTCGACGTTCTCTGGTTTTTTGAGCGTCTGACGATCTGCTTCAGTCGTCACTTCAAGTACTGCGTAACCACGAGCATCGGCAGGCAATTGTGCCAAATTGACCGTAATCGCTGGTAGAGCGGTCATATCGCCGACTAATAAAAACCAATCTGCTTCATTATTAATGAGTTTTTTTGGCCCTGGACCACCTATTAGAATCTGATCACCGACTTGCGTATTTCGTGCCCATGCCGATGCAGGTCCTTCCGTCTCATGTAAAGCAAAATCAATATCTATTGCGTCTTCACGTTGCACGCTCACCGTATAAGTACGCATCAGTGGGCGGCTACCTGCATCTTGAGGGAATATCAGTTTGATATAAGCACTTTCTTGATCGATAGGGAAATCAACCATGCCAGCACCGCCAAGCGTGACACGGCACATATTTGGCGTAATGTATCTAGTGCCAATAACTTCTAGTACTCTTGGAGTAGGTTTTGCCATATTGTGCTTTCCTTCTAACAGCGGGTTAGGGGTTGGCTTACTAATAGCACCAACCCGCTGCTTGTAAATTTTATTAAAAATTGGCTTTTAGGCTGACTGACATTTGACGTTCAGGTCCCATCCAGCAGTTATTGATGTCGTAACAAGCACCGACATAGGTTTTGTCAAACAGATTGTTGATACTCGCGCCGACAGCGAGCATTGGGTTGATCTGATAATTACCGCCAATATCGACCAACGTTACGCTTGGTAGCTCATCTGTATTTTGTCTATCGATCTGCATACCATCTTCATAACGAACACCAGCATTGAGAGTGAGTTTGTCCGTAGCATAGTAGTCCGCCCATAGCGTGGCTTTATGCTTGGCTACTTGGGCAGGGGTGTTGCCGACCACTTCAGGGTTAATCTCTTCTTCTGTGATCTCAGCATCGGTGTAGCTATAGCTTGCCGCGAGATCTACCCAGTCATTGAGCATACGGCTACCTGATATCTCAAAGCCTTTAGATGCAATTTCACCGGTTTGGGTTTGGTTTCTATAGTTGACGTAGTCTGAAACCACGACATTTTTTTGTGTGATGTCAAATACAGCAATTGTTCCTTGAGTGGCACGATCTTTTGACAAGTACTTCACCCCGGCCTCTAGCTGATCGGCAGTGGTTGGCTCAAACGGCTCATCAGTAATAAAGTTACTACCGACTACTGGCTGGAATGACTGCGAGTAGCTCATAAACGGTGATAGACCATTATCAAAGTTATAAATAGCAGCAAGACGTCCACTGGTTTCTGACGCATCATTGTCGATCATTTCTTCGCTAGGGATTTCACCTTTCGATGTATCGGTTCGATCAAGGATACTTTTGAATTTATCATGTCGTAAGCCTGCCACCACTGTCCAGTCTTGCCACGTCATTTCATCTTGCACATAGAGTCCAAGCTGGCTTTGTTCGATATCATCGTATCGATTAAAATTATCTAATGGTAAAGTGTCAGTATTGATTTGTGAGAAATCTGGATTCGATAAATCAAGGTTTGGTGTGCCATCTGCGCCAGCGTTATAGTAATCAGCAGTGCTATCTGTCTCTTGATACTCAATACCGAACAGTAGATTGTGTGAGGTGTTAGCTGTATTGAATTTATAGGCAAGCTGGTTGTCTGTGGTCCAGTTTTTCATGCTTTCATCTGTTGTGTAAGCTATACGGTTTAGTATCGTGTCACTACCGGGAACATAACCTTTTGAATTATAAATATTACGTTGCTGCGCTTCGGCATCGGTATAGCGCGTGATATGTTTAAACGTTAACTTATCATTGATATCCCAGTTTACGGTGACGCTTGGCATGAATACTTCTTTGCTAAATTTATTCCATTCATCACCTGCATAAGCATCGCTACCCAATTTGCCATAGCTGGCATTGTAGACGGTGCCAACAGCAGGCAATGGGGTAGAAGGTACCATCTCTGGATCGTCTTGATAAAACAGATTAGCAAGTACTGAGACATCATCCGTCGCCTGCCATTCAAGGGATGGATTAATCAGCAATCGCTCTTCTTCTGTGGTTTGCATTTGACCGTCTTTTTGGCGTTTTAGCGCGACTAAGCGATAGTTCAATGTGTCCGTGATAGGCCCTGTACTATCGACGGCCACTTCTTTTAGATTTTGATTGCCGAGTCGTAGCTGCACTTCGTTCTCTTGAGTACTCTTAGGAGCTTTGGCTATTTGGTTCACCATACCGCCGGGTGCTGCATAGCCATACAACGAAGATGCTGAACCTTTCACTACCTCGACCGCTTCAGTTGCATAGATATCTACTTGGGGCATCAGGTTATATGTACCATCATAAGGCAATCTTAGACCGTCATAAAAGTTTGAATAGGTCTTAAATCCGCGAATGTTGTATTCGTCAAAGATAGAGACTGTACCGCGGCTCTCAGCGCTTACGCCTGGTTCATAACGTAATGCAGCATTGATACTATCTGCCTGACGCTTTTGTAATAGTTCTTGATCGATTTTGGTATAGCTCATTGGCGCATCGTTTGGGTCCAATGCAGTTTTGGTGCCAGTACTACGATAGCCATCTGAGTAGACGGTAATAGCATCTAAGGTGGCTGATGGTGTAGCAGCCTCATCGTTTTCAGTATTGTCTGTCGTCTCTAAAGCGTAAGCGGCGTGACTCATACCCATGATCAGGCCAATTTGTACTGCTGTGGTGAGATATTTTTTGCGAATGACGTTAGTGGTTAGATGAGACCGCATCAGATTTCCTCTTGGACTAAAATGATTAAATATTATTTATGACAGTTAAAGCAAATTTATGACGACGCTAATAATAACACTAATGATAATTATTATCATTAAAAAATTACAACGAGACAGTTTTGAGAAGTATTTGCACTATTATCAAGAGGCTAAAGACAGAGTATTGCGAATAGAGCCATGCAGACTTACTGTTTTGAACGATGTATTTTAAACGATGGTTTTTGTCAGAATTTTCTCGTATTATGCAGCAGCATTCTAAATACAATTATTTACAGTAGAGTTTTTACATCGCTGTATTGCAGTCATCATACGGCGTCATCCTAGTTCTTTGCGAGACTTTTTAAGATTGGCCTTGCAAGCAGATACATCACTATTATCGATAGGTTTACGTTGTTCATTGAGCAACCAAAGATTGTTTAAGGTCACATTTATGGACAAACCCTCCAACCAATCCACCAACAACCAACGCTATTTCACAGTGTGGCGTTGGCATTTTTATGCAGGCATTTTTGTTGCTCCCTTTTTAATTGTCTTAGCGATAACGGCGCTCGGTATGCTGTTTATGTCCAACACAGTAGGACGTGATAACGACCGCTTAACGGTTATCGTGCCAGAGTCTACGGTTCAAGCACCTGTCTCTACTCAAGCAAAGAACGCGCTGAGCACCTTGTCTGATAGCACACTGGTTAAATATATCGCCCCTCGTGATACCGATACGGTGGCTTTATTTCAGATAAAATCAGACGACCAAAACAATATGGTGGCAGTCAACCCCTATACAGCCGATATCGTCCAAAGTGTGCCTACCAGTAGTGGTCTTTATAGTACGTTCAATGATATTCACAGTGATTTGCTGATTGGTAAAGTTGGTGATTATTTGTTAGAAACGGCGGCATCACTGACCATTTTAATGATTTTGTCTGGTTGGTATCTGTGGTGGCAAAAACGTAAATCAGTCAAAGCGATGTTGATACCTAACGAGAGGGTAAGCCATAAGAAAAAACGCTCTTTTATCCGTACGATTCATGCGACATTGGGTAGTTGGATATCTGTGCTGCTACTGTTTTTCTGTATATCAGGTATGGCATGGGCAGGTGTGTGGGGTGAGAGAGTGGTGCAAGCATGGAGCCAGTTCCCTGCGGGTAAGTGGGGCGTTGCACCTGTCCCCGTATCGATTGACCACAGTCAACATGCTGCCATGCAAGAGTCTACACCAGCGCCGCATGTACATGGTGCGGCAGCGTCTGAAGCGCATACTGAAGCACCCACGCATGGCAGTGCTCTAAACTCAAGCGACACCAAAGAAGTTCCTTGGGTGCTTGAGCTGACGCCGATGCCTGTGTCAGGCACGACCATGGGTAAAGATGGTATCGCTGCTAATATCCCGATTATGATTGATACAGTGGATCGCTACGCTCGTGAAATCGGTTTTGTAGGGCGTTATCAATTGAACCTACCACAAGGTAGTACAGGCGTCTGGACCATTAGCCAAGATTCAATGAGCTATGATATGAAAAGTCCGATAGCAGATCGTACGGTACATATCGACCGTTATTCGGGTAATGTCTTAGCTGATATTCATTTTGACGATTATAATGCGTTTGGTAAGTTTATGGCGGCTGGTATCGCGCTGCATATGGGCACGCTCGGATGGTGGAGCGTACTGGCTAATGTACTATTTTGCCTAGCAGTAATCACTATTTGTGTCAGTGGCTATATCATGTGGTGGCAGCGTCGCCCTCGTCAGGCGAGTGATAGCGCGGGATTAAACCCACCAGCTCGCGGCTTAAATGTTTCCGTCTGGTGGCCGCTTGCTATTCCTTTATTAATTGTGGCCATCATATTCCCGACTGCTATTATCGCGATTATAGCTATCGCGCTATTAGACTTTTTGGTGATTTCTCGAGTTGGGTTTTTGCAGAAATGGTTAAAATAAGCGAACGGTAAGATATCGTTGTTCTCGATATAGTAAAAGAGCGCCTTATAGTAAGGCGCTCCTTTTTTTGCTTAAAAATTGCTGATTTTAAGAATGGATTATTTCGAAAAATGCTCAGATTAACTGCTACTTAGCTTAAAGTTGATCAAACGTTTTATGGGATTGAAATAGCTCGGTCCATGCTAGTAGTTAAAGCATTGCTTACTTGAGCATAGCAATGGCATCTTTACTGGCACGCTGTCGCTCTTCGGCATTTAGCTCAATGAGACGGCCTTCTTTCATCAGTAATAATCGATCAGCATGCTCAAAATAACCGTCATCATGACTGATGATAAACAGTGTCTTACCCATGGCTTTTAGCTCAGGGATGAGCGTTTGGTAAAACACGCGGCGAAAAGCAGGGTCTTGGTCGGCTGCCCACTCATCGAGCAGTAAGATGTCCTTTTGTTCGGCGACGGCGATTAGCATAGCCAAGCGTTTGCGCTGACCTTGCGACAACTTATCTGTAGAGAGTTTATGGTCAGACACACTTACTTTTTCTTGTAGATTGAGCTTATGCAGCCAGTCAGACACTAGAACCGTATCAGGCTCATTGCCTTGATCTCCAATCAGCTGCTTAAATAGATGCTGGTCGCTAAAAATTGCAGAAAACACCTGTCTAAAATCGGCATTGTTCTCTGAGTCGACGCATTGTCCATCGACTTGTACCGTTCCTGTGGTAGGAGTAAAGATACCAGTAATGATTTTGGCAAGGGTAGATTTACCGCTACCATTCGCACCGATTAAGAAAACCACGTCACCTCGTTGCAAGGTTAAATTGACGGACTTTAAGATATTATTGGCAGGGTTTTGGTTGTTAGCACTGTTATCGCTATTTTGAGCATTATCATTAACTGCTGTGTCTGTTGCATGACTACTACTGCCTACATAGCGATAATTGATATTATTCAGAGTTATGGACTGCCAGTCCTGTGCAACTGTGTCTGTTGCAAAGCTTGGCTGATGCTCGGCCAATTCTAAAGACTGTATCTTTTCTAGCGCAACTTGGGCGGTCTGCAATGTTGGGTAAGCACCAACCGCATGTAGGAGCGGCGACTGCATAAACAAAATCGTCAAAGAAAAAGTAGTGGCAACTCCCATCGGTATATCAAGATAATTAGCTACTGCAAACACGATACCAATCGATGCGAACATCATAATATTGGACCAGTTCACCGCTGATAAATGAAAAGTATCAGACTTGGTTACGGTCTTCTCGTACGATTTGGCATGAGCCAAGAAGTCATCTGTATATAGTTTTTCTGCTCGGTGTTGGTTAAGTGCTAGCTCTTTGCGACCTTCTATTATCGATTGATAATCCTGATATAACGCGTCATTAATCTCTCTCAATTCGGTTAAATGCGTATAGACATGCTTGACCAATATGGTACTTATCCAAATCGTCATCACAATCCAAAACATGACAATGAACAATAATGGCAATGACAACCAGCCCAGATATAGCCCAACGCCAACAGACAAAATAATACCTTGTACCAGCTCCGGCATACGGACAAAAGCAACAGTAATCGATTGAATGTCTGAGGATAAGCTGGCAAGTAAGCGTGCACTACCCAAATGATCTATCTGAGGCACGGTGGTATCGATGATTTGTTTGACCAATTTGGTTCTAAGCTCATAGACAAATCGATGCCCCAATCGCGTCAATGCATATTGCGACAAAAACGTCGTCACTAGCAGTAATAGTACCAGCAGGGAGAACTGCCCCAAGCTGAGCCAAGATAAAGTGTCAAATACTGGCTGACTAATAAAGGTGTGATTGATATAGGCAATTATACCGACGCTGACAGCGGCATTGACCAAATTTAGCAAAATGACTTTGAGAAAAGGCAGACGATAATTCGCCCAAATCATATGATATAAAGAAGCGGTCGTACGAGAGGACGCTGTGGTATGAGAAGACGCTGTGGTACGAGAAGACATAGTAACTCAGTAATAAAATAAATTTTTGATAGCAGAAAAGGGAGTAGGTCGCGCCTAATCCCTTTTATAAAACCTAAGAAAGCCTACTAATAAAGCTTAAAAATCGAACGTTGCCGATACTTTTAAGGCCGTTGGTTCACCTGCATTTAGATAGCCTGCATCTGAATAACCGCCTACTGACTGCCAGTAGTCTTCACCTGTGACATTGGTTACCATGCCTTTTAGAGTAACGTCTTGTCCTGCCAACATAGTGCGATAGCGTGCACCAAGGTCTAAGGTAGTATAACCATCAACCTTTAAGGTATTGGCATTATCCGAATAACGAGAGCCTGTGTGGATAATATCGCCCGTCAATGTCAGTCCTTCAACGGCGGCTAAATCATACTCTAGGTTGACATTGCTCTGTAAGGTAGGCACACCAATCACTCGATTGCCATCTAATGCACTATCACCAGTGTCTTTTTGCTTAGCACTTAAGTAAGTAACACCCGCATTAAGGCGCATGTTTTCACTTGGGCTACCAAAGACAGTCAACTCCACACCTTGATGACGATTTTCTCCAGCATCAGTAAACGTATTTGAGTTGTTGATATAAGCACGCGGTTCATCAGTTCGGAAGACAGCGAGACTACTGCCAATCATACCATTGTCGTATTTCACACCCAGTTCAGTTTGCTCACTCACGTACGGATCTAGATTTTGACCACCATTAGTGACAGCGTCATTATCGTTAGTTAGAGGCGCTCTTTTTCCTGGTGCTAGACTTTCGATATAATTACCATATACAGACCAGTCCATCGTTGGCTGATAAATGATACCGACGCTTGGTGTCCATGCGCTTTCATCATAGCTAGCTGTTTTGGCTTGGGTATTATAGTCATAGCTGGTTGTTTTTAAGTTCTGATGACGCACGCCTACCGTAGTTTTTAGCTTATCGTCGAACAGTGATATGGTGTCTGCTAACGCAAAGCTTTGAAACTGCTTTTTGTTGGTTAGTTTTGGATCGTCTAAGTTACCACCGAAGATTGCTGTGCTTGTAAAAGGGACCTCAGCGTAGTCGGTAGGGTGGTACAAATTGGTCGCGGGTTGATTACCAAAATCATACGCGAATGCACCTTTTTCTTCTTGGTCATAGAGATCAGCTGCTAGTACCCAATTATGAGCCACTTCACCCGTTTGCCATTTACCACGCAGACCGAGCTCGGCACTTTGTACTAAATCTTTTCTGGAATTATCAAAGCGATAAATCGTGCCCGCACCATCAACGTTGTTGACAGTTAACGTGGCTAGTGAGTTTTCTTCCTCGCCACTTCGCACACCGTAAGCACCATAAGCGGTAATGTTATCAGTAAAATCATATTCTCCTCGAATGGTACCAAAGACATCCTCTTCATCGGAGTAGGTCCAAGGTTGCGCCCAATTTTTTGAGCCGTCTGGTGCTTTTGGTACACTAGACACCCCACCAAGATTGACACTAGGACGAGTCTCTGACAGCTTATTGTCTTGCCAGCCCAAATCGGCCGATAGGCGATACTGATCCGCTCTATAATCCAAACCGAGCGCCGCCAGACCCAAGGTCGAAGACTCATCATCTATTGCGCTGTCTCCATCTTGATAAGCAGCATTAAAGCGAACCCCAATAGCGTCATCAGCACCGAAGCGATCACTAACATCTACTGCGACTTTGCCTTGGTCACCTTGACCATAACCAAGCGTCACTTCACGTAGTGGCTCATTACCAGCACGTTTCGGTAGCAAATTGATTGTACCACCTGCGTTACCGCCACTCGGTGCCGCACCATTCAACATTGCTGAGGCACCGCGCTGAACCTCGACGCGCTCGAACAATTCAGTTGCGATATATTGTCTAGGTAGTATGCCGTATAGACCATTGTACATGGTGTCATCTGATGTGGTGATAAAGCCACGCATGAAATAGGCTTCTTGAAAGTTACCAAAACCTCTTGCTACACGAACAGTAGGATCCTTTTTGAGTAGATCGCCTACACTTTGCGCTTGCTGATTGGCGATATATTCATTGGTGTATGAGGTGGTAGAGAACGGCGTATCCATGATGTCTTGGTTACCCAAGATTCCGACGCGGCTGCCGGTCGCAACTTGGCCACCTTCATAGGCGCTTGGTAGTCCATCTGCTGACGCATCAGCACTACTGGTGACTACGATGGTATCAAGTACCACGTTAGGAGTGGTTTGAGCATCTACATCATCTGCCTGTGCCCATGCTGATTGACTCGTTGCTAATACGATGACAGAAGTAGATAGACAGGTTGAGTATAGTGTTTTTAGAGAGGGTGATTTCGTCGATACCAATCGCGAGGGTATAGATGCTAATCGTAGAGAAGAACCAGATACATTCGAAAGATTAAATAACGCAGCAGATAAGCGAGATAGTTGCATGAATATTTCCAGCATGTAAGTTAAATGCTTATTATAATGATAATCATTTCTATTACAATGAATTACTGAGTCAATTTTAAATATACTAGGTTGGGTAAAGTAGGGCTGTTGCTTGATAAGGTGCTAATAGCATCCTTTATAAATAGGGCAGTGCTTTTACATCTGGTGAAGAGTAGGTTTTTTAGGATAAGTAAAAAAGAAGTATAAAGCAGAGGATGGGTTTACCTATTATAAGTAGTCTATATGGACAATTTATTCATTTGAGCCAGTTCACGTATCAATGTATGCTATTGTTTTATCAGGGGCATGGAGTACGCTGGTATCGCCCACCAAAGGTGCAGTCAAACGGAATTGACTGATTTATATAATTGAAATGGATTTTTAAGGTGGCGCTTATGTACGCAGTAATTGGAGCAGGTCCAATGGGGCTCGCTGCAGCCCGAAATTTGCAAAAACTCAATATTCCTTTTGTCGGCTTTGAGCTACATACAGATGTAGGGGGTCTATGGGATATCGACAATCCGCACAGTACCATGTATGAAAGTGCCCATTTGATTTCGTCCAAGCGTATGACGGAGTTCAAAGAGTTTCCTATGAGTGACTCAGTCGCGGCGTATCCTTATCATACCCAGCTCCGTCAGTACTTCCGCGACTTTTCAGATACGTTCAATCTAAAATCACATTATGAATTCTCTACGCGCGTGATCAGCATGGTGCCTGAAGAGGATGGTTGGCGCTTAGTTAGCGAGTGTAATGGTCAAAAGCAGTCGCGACTGTTTGATGGTGTGCTCATCGCAAATGGCACTTTGCATACTCCCAATATGCCAAGCTTGCCAGGCGAATTTTCAGGCACGTTGATGCATTCTTCTGAATATCGTAGCCCGTCAGTGTTTAATGACAAACGTGTGTTGATCGTTGGCTGTGGTAACTCGGGCGCTGATATTGCCGTTGATGCGGTACATCATGCCAAGTCGGTAGATATCAGTCTACGCCGCGGTTATTACTTTCTGCCCAAATTTATCAAGGGTCAGCCGATTGACACACTAGGCGGAAAACTAAAGTTACCGCGTCCAGTTAAGCAGCGTATGGATGCGGCGATGATTCGTATGGTTATCGGAAAGCCTTCTGATTATGGATTGCCAAACCCAAACTATCGCATGTACGAATCACACCCTGTGGTCAATTCATTGGTATTACATCATTTGGGTCATGGTGATATTAAAGCGCGCCGTGATATTCGCCGCATCGATGGGCATACGGTGACTTTTAGTGATGGTGAAAGTCAGGATTATGATTTGATTCTTATGGCGACGGGATACTTGCTTGATTATCCATTTATTGAGCGCGCGCAGCTCAATTGGCCTGCCAATCATGACGCGCCGCAGCTTTATATGAATGTCTTTCATCCTAAGCATGATAATTTATTTATGATGGGTATGGTTGAGGCAGCAGGGCTGGGCTGGGAGGGTCGAAATCAACAAGCACGGCTTGTCGCATTATATATTCAGCAGCGTCAGAAAAATACAGCAGCCGTTAAACAGTTCAATAAAGTGAAACGTAAGCGAGCTGGCAAGACACTCGATGGTGGTTATGATTATATTAAGCTTGCACGTATGGCATATTACGTGAACAAAGATGAATACTTAGAAACGCTGTCCAAGCATATTGCCGAGCTTGAAACAGAGCAGCCTGTATTGGCGTTAGAGGTATGATAGCGGCAGTGGCGTTTGAGCCACGGAGCTTGATTCTGCTAAATCTCATCTTGGCGCTGATGATGTTTGGCGTGTCATTGAGTTTACGTCTCGAAGATTTTAAGCGTGTCGTTTTGTCTCCCATTGCGCCGATAGCAGGTCTGTTTGCTCAATTCTTTCTATTGCCCCTAGCCACGTGTCTGTTTACGTGGGCGTTGAATGTCGATCCCGAGTTGGCGCTAGGAATGATTTTGGTCGCGTCTTGCCCAGGTGGCAGTTTTTCTAACATTATGACTTGGCTGGCACGCGGTAATGTCGCGGTGTCAGTCAGTATGACTGCAGTATCAAGTCTCGCTGCTGCTATATTAACACCAGTCAATTTTGCTTTTTATGGTTGGCTTAACCCACACACGCGTGAGTATCTGACAAAGATAACGATTGAGCCTAGCAGTATTCTGATACTGGTTCTATTAGTGCTAGCGTTACCTTTAGTACTAGGGATGGTAACGGGGCGACGCTCGCCTGATCTGGTCGTGCGTATCCAAAAACCGCTACGTATTTTCTCGCTGCTTGTGCTTATGGCTTTTGTGGCAATCGCTTTTTCTAGCAATTTCGCGCTATTTTTAGAGCGTTTCCATAGCTTTTTTTGGTTGGTCGTTGGCCATAATTGCTTGGCGCTTTCGTTAGGTTATGGCATGGGGCTGATGCTTAAGTTGCCAGTCGCGGATCGGCGCGCGGTGACTTTAGAAGTAGGAATACAAAACTCAGGGCTAGGACTGGTTATTTTATTTACTTTTTTTTCAGAGGCAGGCGGCATGATGCTGATCACGGCGTTCTGGGGCGTATGGCATTTGGTGTCAGGACTGACACTTTCACAAATTTGGGCACGGATACCGTATGAATAAAAGCGTAACGAACAAAAGCATAGTGAATAAACGGATATTAATCACTGGTGCCGCAGGTTACATCGGCCATCAGTTGGGCAATCGCCTGGCTGATCATTACCATGTCGTCGGTACAGATATTCGCAAGCGCGATGACTTAGACTTTCCAATCCACGTATTAGACGTGCGTGATGAGGGTTTGGCAACGTTACTAAAAGAAGAGGGCATCACCCATGTCGTGCATCTCGCTTCTATCTTGCAAGCGTCAAAAGATCGTGCTCGTGACTATGATATCGATGTCAATGGTACGCGCAACGTACTTGATTGCTGCATCAAAGCAGGTGTCGCACATATAACGCTCACCAGCTCGGGTGCTGCCTACGGATATCACGCTGACAATCCTGAATGGATTGATGAGCAAGATGCACTACGCGGTAATCCTGAGTTTGCCTACTCGGATCACAAAAGACAAGTCGAGGAAATGCTTGCAGATTTTCGCGAGCAGCATCCACAACTACAGCAGCTAATCTTTCGACCTGGCACCATACTAGGCGCTGATACGCACAATCAAGTTACCAGTCTGTTTATGGCGCCGCGTGTACTTGCGCTCAAAGGCAGTGAGTCGCCCTTTGTGTTTATTTGGGATCAAGACGTGATCGGCGCGATGGAAATAGGTATTTGCGAGGATAAAACTGGCATCTACAACATGGCAGGCGATGGCGCACTGACGATGAAGGACATCGCAAGCCGACTTAATAAACCGCTATTGACCCTGCCAGTGGGTTTGGTTAAAGCTGGCTTACAAGTGGCAAAGTGGGCCGGTAAGCCAACTGGACCAGAGCAGGTTAATTTTTTGCGTTATCGACCAGTACTGAGTAATAGGCGGCTCAAAGAAGAATTTGGTTACTCTTTGGCAAAAACGTCTGCCGAAACCTTCGAGTACTTCATCGAATGCAATGAATTGCGTAAACCTTGATAGGGAGAAAATCATCGATGCCATCAATATCATCAATAAATGTTACTTTAATCACTGGTGCTGCATCAGGACTTGGTTGGGCGATGGCACGGTACTGGTATGCCGCTGGGCATCACTTAGTACTCGCTGATATAGATGAGCAAGCGCTGATCGCCCGCGCTCGTGAGTTAGAGGACTCTGCTAGAGTCATGACAGTCGTCACTGATATCACTCAAATTGATGATATTGCTGCCCTTATTGAGCAAGTTAGCGAGCGCTTTGGCCGTCTTGATTTATTGGTGAATAATGCTGGGATTACCCATCGATCACCAGCACATCAGACTGATCCTGCGGTGTTCCGCAAAGTTATGGCGGTAGATTGGCAAGGAGCAGTGGAGCTGACCATGGCTGCGTTACCGATGCTAAGAGAATCTAAAGGCCAAATTATCTGTATCGGCTCAATGGCTGGCTGGATGCCCGTTCCTGGACGGGCTGCATACTGTGCGGCAAAAGGGGCGCTGACACAGTTCTTTGAAGTATTGCGCTTGGAGCTAGAGTCTGAGGGTATACATATCCTTATGGTCTATCCTAGCTTTCTTGATACACCTATCGAGAACCACGCGCTCGGCCGTGATGGCAGTATCGCAAAGCATCCACGCTCAATGATCGGTAATATGCGTAGTGCTGAGTGGATGGCCGAACAGATCGATCAAGGTTTGCAGCGGCGCAAACGTTGGATATTGCCGGACCCTCTCTCGCGCTTTGGCAGTTTACTGTGGCGTATTGCGCCAGCTTTATACTTGCGTCAGGTGCGTAAACGTTTTGGAAATGAGTTACGATAGACTGCGTTAGGTGAGAACCTAGAAGAGAGGCTAGCAGTTCATGCAAATTGTCGATAGTGCTATGCTAAAAATACTATGCTGGAGAGCGCTATATTAAAAAACACTATGTTAAAAGTCTCTATGTTAAGAGGTACATTATTAGAGAACACTATGCTAGAAACAATAATCTAGCATAGCGCTTTAACTCATAGCGTTTTAATTTTATGAACTAGTTCAATATTACCTAGCTCAGTATTACCTTTATTGGTACTAATGATTTCTGATTGGTTTGCCAAGCTCTATGGTCTCTTTAGGTGTCGCTGACAGTAGGATTTTTCGCTTCTTGACGCTTATCCCACCAAGCAAAGATATTGGCCAGTATAGAGCCAGAAACAGAATGCCAAATACAAGCAACGGCGGCAGCGATGGCGGACTCTGCATTACCAGGGAAAAACTTAGTGCTTAAGCCCGTGGCCAGACCTGCATTTTGTACGCCAACCTCGATAGATATGGTGCGTTTTTTGGGTTTGCTCATACCAAATAAGGCCCCTGAGTAGTAACCCAATATATAGCCGACGATATTGTGTACCGCAATGGCCAAGATAACGACTAGCCCTGACTGCAAGAACTGATCGCCAAATACAGCGGCAACACCACCGACGATAGCGGCGAAAGCTAAACAGCCACGCCTGGCATCACCGCACGTACATCATTAAACCAGTGTTTGTTTTGGAATAGTATGTTTAACATAGAGCCGATAGCGACTGGCAACAATGTCACTAGTAGCATAAAGCGGAACATACCCCATCCATCCATCTCTACAGATTGACCAACCAAATAATTTAGCCAAAGTGGCGTCACTAACGGTGCAATGATGGTCGATACGGTGGTCATACCTACCGAAAACGCCACATCACCTTTGGCAAGGTAGCTCATAATGTTTGAAGACACACCACCAGGACAAGTACCAACCAATACTAGACCCAGTGTCAACCCAGGTGATAAATCAAACAATCTGGCCACGCTAATCGCTAAAATCGGCATAATGGTATATTGGATAATTGAACCGATAAAAATATCAAGCGGGCGCTGGGCCAACACCTTATAGTCTTCTTTACCTAGTGTCATACCCATTGCGAGCATAATGACACCCAGAACGATGACTTGGGCATCACCTGTCACCCAAGAAAAAGTCGCAGGCTCTATAAATGTCACTGCGGCCGCTAAAATAATAACCAATGCCGTAAATCGACTCAACTGCTGACTTATCATCCTCAAAAACTGCATTTCTCAAATCCTTCTAAGTCCGGAAAATAGTCAAGTATAAGTTCAAAACCACTGTATTTCCAATGGGTTTGGGCAGTTTTTAGCCAACAATAAGTTGCTATTATGACAACTTTAACAGACCTCTTGCAAAAGTGGCAGAGGATTTTACAATAACTAATGCACTCACAACTGGCTGGAAACCATGCCAAACATA
>NZ_JAATTV010000019.1 GCF_013414195.1 Psychrobacter sp. BI730 | reverse complement strand
CAATGTTTTTGATAACTTGTGCTCGAAAATCTGCTGAGTAGGTCATCTTTTATATTTCTCTTTGCTTGGTTTAAAAGCATTGTACCTTTTCTATTTTGGACTGACTATAGCAGCAGCGCTGCCGCAATCAACATACCTGGAGCGAGTGCGCCAGAAGACGCATTATCAGGCCAGCGTAACGTCCGATATATATTGCCAATAGCGAGTAGCACTGGACCAAAAAGCGCGATTAAAATCCAAAACACACTAGAATCTGGCGCAGAGAATTTATGCACGGCTAATGCTCCTGCCCCGATGAGTGCTGCGATGACCCCAAGCGCACGGACAATGTAAAATTGCTCTATACGTAGTATCAGCGCGCCAAGATAAGTTAGCAGTGGCGGTAATGAGAGGATTAAGGCGACGAAACCTGCGCCCACATGAGGAATGGCAGAGAATAATAGTAAGTTGGCGGCCGCGACACTGACCAGCGCCGCGACAAAGTAATACTCTAAGCTGCGAGCATTAAGAGGAGGAAGCTCTTTTCTGATGAGCGCTGTCATAAATAAAATAACAGCAGCGCCAGTAATCGACCAAAACAAAAACCCTAATGGGGTGAGACCGACATCGATAGCGTACTTTGCCACATTGGTCGAGATACCAGTGAGTGCCCCACCTGCCAGCAGACAAATGAAGGGCACCAGCCAAGTAGTAGTTTTGTGAATACTGGTTTGTTTGAGCGAGTCATTCATCGACTATCCTATTGGATGATGAATTTTTGAGTCATGTTAGATGGCTTTTATAATAGCTACTGGCGCAAAATGGTAGCAGGTAGGCTTTGTACAGCGACGGTTGCTGCATCAATTGCTCCAGCGACATAGCCAGGGAATTGCGCTGACCACTCACTACCACAACCTGTTAGACAGTCTTGCCACACGCCTGTTTTTGGTTTGGACGGCGGTGCTACTACATGCTGACCGTTACCGCTAGCATCAGCAGGCATCGCTGTTAATGGATCTTTTGCCCAGTCTTTAAGATATTCAGCTTTTGGAGTACTTGCCTGCGCACCAAATAGTCGCACTAACTGCGCACGGCAATGTTCTTTTAGCACCGTATCAGAAACGCTCTGTCGCACTTGAACAGGAACGCCAAAAAAACCAAACAACGCGCCATCGCCCTCTAACGTAAAAGCATCAAGTATCTCAGTGAGCGGCCCTATCGCACTGCGTGCGGCACCCGAGAGACCAGCATCTCGCCAAAATGGTGACTCATAAACAGCGACGTATTTGGCATGGGGTGCCATCCAAGTGGCTGTCTCGCGCCACTGTTCACTTAAGTCTTGCGGTAGCGCTGGCTGAAATGCTATCCGATCTTCTATCAATCGAGGCGGTAACGCAAGTAGCACATGCTGCGCTCGGAACGTCGTCACATGTCCGGTCACGTGCCCAAAGCTGTCTTCACTCTGTACTTCAATATATTGGGATGTCTTGTTTAATTGCTTTACGGTTTGACCAGTCATGATACAACTGGCATCTAAACGAGCATATAGCGCGTCAATCAAAGTGGCCATACCACCGACTAACCGCATAGAAGGTGGTGTGCTTTTGTAACCTTGCATACGCACAGGTGACTGATTGGCAGCGCGCTCAACCATCATATCGCCTTCTTCAAACTGCGCAAAACGTGATAAATCTAACGATTCAATAAGCGTACTTAACTGCGTTTGATAATCCGGCCAAAACCAAGACGGTCCTAAATCAAACGCCGCGCTTTATTCTGCTTGATCGATATCAGTACTGTTATTAGTAGCATGCGCATCTGAACATTTAGCAACTGCAATGCGACCACCTAAGGTATTACGCGCCTCTAGCAATCTATACGCTATACCCTTTTGCTCTAATAAAAGGGCGGCATATAATCCACTTAACCCACCACCGACGATTACCACAGGTATGTCTTGCATATCGGATTACCCTATTTATAATCGGTTCAATATCATTTGAATACAAGGAAGCCGAGTGAAAGTACTACAAGTAGTAAGCTAAGCGAGACTGACACCGTACTCAATTTATAGAGGATTGACTATAAACCAAACTACTCTGCCAATAGCTTCGTAAGCATCTCATCAATCTCAACCTTGAACTCTTTATCTTCTATTTTATTGGCTGTGACTTTGGCATTTTGCAGACTTTGGATAGCGGCTTCTTTTTCACCTGTCTCAAGCTGTAGCACCGCCATAGAAAAAGCAATCGATGACATATGATCTTTTGAGTTAATGGCAGTAGCTTTGGCCAATGCTTTGTCATAAATGACCAGCGCTGCGTCCAAATCTTCTGTGAAATCAGCAAGCGTTTCCCATTGTTCTGGGTGGTCTTTGTCAGTGCCTTCATTATCGGTACAAATGGCGTTTAGTTCAGCATACAGCGAATCAAATTTCTCTTGATTGCCTCTGCGATCCGCTTCTAATAACTCTTCAGCTAAGGTGTAAATGGCTTTATATATTTTGGTATTAATCATTGTTTACAACCTTTTATGGACTATATCGTGTGTGGTTAGGATTATAACGTAATTCTAGGGCGTGTCCTCATTTTAAAAATGGTGATAAAAATGAGATAAATTGCAGTCAAACAAGGAAAATAGCGCAGATCATATCGGGATATTAACCAGCTATTGAACGATGTTTGGCAAAATTTAGCCATTTTTAGCCCGTTTAGATATGATCAATTGAATTGAGGACACGCCCTAGCGGCTCAGATGATTGGCTTAAAAGAAGAACACGATATTTATGTGGCTGTTATTAAGATTACTATGAACCTTGTTAAGGTTGTTATTCGTACTATAGTCAATTCAATTTAAAAGTAGTACAAGGCAACCGAATGCAAGTTATATATTAGTATGCTTAGCGAGGATGACGATGTAGCAGATGTATATAGACTTGACTATATTAGGGCTACAACTCTCGCCAGTGTAACCATAGTCGTGTATCTAGCTCAAATTGATGATACTCAGGCTCCATATGGCAGCATAATTGATAAAACGCTTTGTTATGCTCATGCTCTTTGAAATGGGCAAGCTCGTGCACCACTATCATGCGCAAAAACTCTGGCGGCGCGTCTTTAAATAGGCTGGCTACCGTGATGCTATTGTGCGATTTGAGCTTACTGCCCTGTACGCGCGATTGCGTCGTATGGATACCTAGGGCATGCTTTAAAACCTTGAGCTTACTGCTATAGCTGACATTTGATAGCTGACCAATCTTACGCATGTATTGGGTTTTTATCTCATTTATATACTGATAAAGCGCTTTGTCGCTTTGGACTTGATGCTGAGTTGGGTACTTTTTTTCCAGATACTCGCCCAACCTACCATCACTGATAAGCTGAGCAGCTTGAGTTTGAATCTGTTCTGAGTAATGCGCTATGTACTTTAATTTGGTCACAAGTGTATCCTTTGCTAATACGTTGCAGCGTATCAGTCGATCAATTCAATCTTAATGAATTTTACCTTATATTTTCGGCGCTTGTTTTATACTTATTTGGGATATGTCCTCAATTCAAACGATAATTATTTATAAATGGTTATCCATAAAAGAAACCCCATAAGCTGCGAGCAACTTATGGGGATATTTTTACTGATAGTTTTACTTAAAAAGTGTACCGGATTAACGCTCTAAATGTAGATACTGCAAGTGGCGTTCGTACTGATTTAAGATATCAACCAATACCTGCTCTTTTGAGTAGCCAACCAAGTCATACTCTTGCGAGCCTTCGCTTAAGAACACTTCCGCACGGTAGTAATACTCTGCGTGCTTGGTAGATGTGCTCAATGTAAAGTTAGGACGATGAGCTTTAATCAGATTGACTTCATAAATAAAGTCATCTTCATCGCCATGACCGACACGCAATTTTAGACCGTCTACCTGACCACTATCTTGGTCCATGCCTGCATCGATACCTTCACCGATACTGGCAAGGTTTTTGGTATCCAACGAGGTTTTGAGGCCACCTGCTTTAAACTCTTTTTCGACCTCAGACATCGCTGGCATCACGACCGTATGCAAGAATTTCTCAACCTGTGCATGGCCTGGGAAACTCACAATACGTTGCAAGCGCGCTTTCCAACTCTTACCACTGTCCAACACATTTGCCGTGCCGATTGTACTGGCTTTACGCTTGTTGCCTTCTTCTTTTAGTGACTTCCACATAGACATCATGTATAGCACAAGAATAATAGAGAATGGCAAACCTGCAATGACAGAAACAGATTGCAATGAGGCAAAACCACCTGCAAATAGCAGTCCTAACGTAATAAGACCAGTCGCTGCTGCCCAAAACAGACGTAACCAAACAGGAGCATCGGTATCATTGGTCATACCTCTTGAGCTCAAGTTCGCTAATACTAACGCGCCTGAGTCAGCAGAAGTCACAAAGAAAATAAGACCAATAACAACACCAGCAAATGACAATACTTCACTGTAAGGGAAGTATTCAAACAGCGCAAACATGCCCATTGCCGCATCATTGACCGCGATTTCGCCAAGCTCTGTTGCGCCATTGGCAACCAAGTCTATCGCTGAATTACCAAAGATAGAGAACCATGCGAAGATAAAACCAAGCGGAATAAACATCACGCCAAATACAAACTCGCGCAACGTACGGCCACGGCTAATACGTGCAATAAATAGACCTACAAATGGTGCCCAAGCAACCCACCATGCCCAGAAAAATATCGTCCACCAAGATTTCCACTCGGCACCAGCAGCACCGTCATAAGCATAAACGTCAAAGGTTTTATAAATGATGGTTTGAAAATATTGACCAATATTTTGAGTAAAGGTATTTAATAGATACACCGTATTGCCCATTACCAATATGGCAAGCAACAACAGTATTGACGACAACATGTTGAATTCAGATAGACGACGAACGCCTTTTTCGACACCTGTCATCGCAGAAATAGCAGCTGCAGCGACGACACCGACGATGATGAGCGCCTGAACCGTTTTGCTAGATTCGATACCGAACACATGGGTCAAGCCAGCATTTGCCTGCAATACCCCAATACCTAAACTGGTTGCAATACCCATCAACGTACAGACGACACCGAAGGTATCAATACCATCGCCTAACCAACCTTTGATTAAACGTTCACCAAATATCGGTGTCAACGGCGAGCGTAACGCGAGTGGCATGTTTTTGCGATAAGCAAAGTAAGCCAGCGCCATACCGATTAGTGCATAAATACCCCACCCGTGTAGACCCCAATGCAAGAAAGTCTGAGCAAGTGCTTCGCGCATGGCCTCAGCACTAGCAGGCTCTAAGCCTGTATGCGGGGTCAAATAATGCATCAAAGGCTCAGAGGCACCAAAGAACAACAGGTCAATACCAATACCCGCTGAGAACAGCATGGCCGCCCACGCTAAAAACGGAAATTGTGCTTTTTCGTGGTCTTGACCAAGCTTTATATCACCGTACTTAGAAAAACCAACAAACAACGCAAAAATACTATAAGCGGCAACCACCAACATATAATACCAGCCAAACTTGTCTGATACCCAAGTCATGCTTGCGCTCAACAAGGCCTCACTATAATCTGGAAAAACGATGGTCCAGATTATCAATAAAATAGAAATAATAGCTGAGCCCATAAACACGGTTTTGTTTAGGGTCAGAGGTTTCGTCACATCTTGTGATGGCGAACTGTACATAAAAGACCTCAATATATAAATTAAACAGGGTCCGATATTGCTTTGTCCGGCATCGTCTAATAGTAGACTGATGATCTATAACCGTATAACGTGGAACCAACCGCATGACGGACAAAGCAGTACCAATAAATAAAAAGCTAATAAAATTATAAACAAATTCAACCTGAACGGTATTCATTATTCTAATATGTTAGCGCTGATAGAAAAGGCCTCTACTTGGAAAGGCCTTTTGGTTAAAATTTTCTCATATCA
The DNA here is from genome assembly GCF_013414195.1 of Psychrobacter sp. BI730. Classification (GTDB taxonomy): domain Bacteria; phylum Pseudomonadota; class Gammaproteobacteria; order Pseudomonadales; family Moraxellaceae; genus Psychrobacter. The sequence goes on along the minus strand of NZ_JAATTV010000019.1, from coordinate 42,812 downwards.
TTATTTATTCAGTATCCTATATGCAGGCTTATATCACAGCCTACACCGTCGAGAGATAATCGCGCATTGGCTCTGAGCGCAGCGGTGCACCATTGGCCACGTAATAATCTGCCGTTGAAAGTGGCAGCTGTACGCCTCTCATCTTATCGACAATTTTTTCGGCGAGCATAATAGTTGTAGCATTGAGATTACCACTAATAATGTTTGGCATGATAGACGCATCGACGACTCGCAAGCCATCAATACCATGTACCAGACCTTCGCCGTTTACTACCGAATCGTTATCTTCACCCATCGCACAGGTACAAGATGGATGATAAGCCGTCTCACTATGATTGCGTACGTATTCATCTAACTGGGCGTCGGTGACCAGATCATCGGTCGGTGCAATTGCGCGACCACGATAAGGATCAAGCGCTGGCTGATGCATGATCTCACGCGTGATACGCATTGCAGCACGGAATTCTTGCCAGTCTTGATCATGCGACATATAGTTAAACAAGATACTTGGATGTGCTTTCGGATCACGTGATTTTAGCTTGACGCGGCCACGGCTCGGTGAGCGCAGTGAGCCGACGTGTGCTTGGAAGCTGTGTGATTTCACAGCACTGCGGCCATCGTAGCGTACGGCTAGTGGCAAGAAATGATACTGAATATTTGGATGGGTAAACTTCTCATCCGTACGGATGAAACCGCCACCTTCGAATTGGTTAGACGCACCAAGACCTGTGCCATTGAATAACCATTCCGCACCAATCGCAGGCTTATTCCACCATTTATTGGCAGGCGCGATTGACACTGGCAGTTTACATTCATACTGCATATACAGCTCTAGATGGTCCTGTAAGTTATTACCAACACCTGGCAGATCCAATATTTCAGTCACGCCAGCATCTTTTAGCCACTGGCCAGGACCGATACCTGAACGCTGCAGCAGTTGCGGTGAGGCAATCGCACCAGATGAAACAATCACTTCGCGAGCGGCATGGAAGTTTTTGGCCTGGCCTTCGTGCTCGACTTTGACACCGACGGCGCGTTTGCCGTCAAATAAAATTACGTCAGTCAATGCACCGGTCAAAATCGTGATATTGCTACGTGGTTTGGCACGGTCAAGATAGCCGCGAGCCGTTGATGCACGGCGACCGTTGGGCGTGACAAAGCGATCCATCGGACCAAAACCTTCTTGCTGATAGCCGTTTAGATCTTCGGTACGTGGATAGCCAGCTTGTACGCCCGCTTCAATCATAGCTTGGAACAGTGGATTGACCCCTGGCTTTGAGGTGGTCATTTCAACAGGACCGCCCACGCCATGATAGTCATTCTCGCCAGCGTCACAGTTTTCTAGCTTTTTAAAATAAGGCAGGCAATCCGAATACGTCCAGTCTGACAGGCCTTTTATTTTAGACCAATCATCAAAATCTAGCGCATTACCACGGATATAGCACATACCGTTAATCAATGATGAGCCACCTAGCCCTTTGCCACGACCGCAGTCCATGACACGGTTATTCATATATGGCTCAGGATCTGTCTTATAACCCCAGTTATAAGTCGTCCCTTGTAGCGGCATGGCAAGCGCAGCTGGCATTTGGGTACGGAAGTCAAAACGATAATCTGGACGACCTGCTTCTAACAGCAATACCTTAATATTGGCATCTTCGGTCAGACGCGTAGCCAGCACATTTCCTGCTGAGCCTGCCCCAACAATAATATAGTCATACTCAGGTGTGGTTGATGTCATAACATACTCCATAATATTGAAAAAACATACATCGTTTAGGGTCAGTAAGGTCTACTAAAAAGGCTAAATTAAAGCTAATAAGAAACCTTACTGGCTTCGTTTTTCTCAATAAGATTGATTAAAAGACAGATTCAAACGCACCCAACTCTACTTGGATAGATTTGGTCTGAGTATAGTGTTCGAGCGCTTCGATACCGTTTTCGCGGCCGATACCAGAATGCTTGTAGCCGCCTACTGGCATTTGTGCTGCCGACTCGCCCCATGTATTCAACCAGCAGATGCCAGCTTCGATCTGAGCGATGACTCGATGCGCGCGTTTTAGATCTGCAGTCACGACCCCAGCTGCCAAACCGTAATCGGTATCATTGGCACGGCGAATAACTTCTTCTTCGGTCTCGTAAGTCAATATCGACATCACTGGGCCAAAGATTTCTTCGCGTACGATAGTCATATCGTCCGTGCAATCAGTGAATACTGTCGGTGCGACAAATGCGCCGTTTGCAAGCTTGTTCGTTGTAACGCGCTCGCCACCTGTTAGCAGACGTGCGCCGCCTTTCTTACCTTGCTCGATATAGCCAAGCACGCGCTCCATATGCGGGAAGCTAACCAGTGGACCCATATTGATGTTCTCATCCATAGGGTCGCCCAGTCTAATACGCTCAACACGAGTTAAGATAGCTTGCTCGAACTTAGCTTGTAACGCTTTAGGAACGAATACGCGCGTACCGTTGGTACATACCTGACCCGTACTATAGAAATTGGCCATCATAGCGATGTCAGCAGCGGTATCGATATCTGCGTCATCAAATACGATCAATGGTGATTTGCCACCAAGCTCTAAAGTTACGTCTTTTAGAGATGAGCTTGCCGCGCTCGACATGACTTTCTTGCCAGTCGGTACGCCACCTGTGAACGATACTTTTGCAATATCTGGGTGATCGGTTAGCGCCTGACCTACTTCATAGTTACCTTGCACCACGTTAAATACACCGTCTGGCAATCCAGCTTCGGTCAATATTTCTGCCAGTTTTAATGCCGTCAACGGTGTCACTTCTGATGGTTTAAAAATCATCGCATTACCAGCAGCCAGTGCAGGTGCTGCTTTCCACATCGCGATTTGAATCGGATAGTTCCATGCGCCAATACCTGCGACCACGCCAAGTGGCTCACGGCGAGTATAGACAAAGCTAGTATCACGTAATGGAATCTGACGACCTTCAATCATCGGTGCTAGCCCTGCATAGTATTCAACGACATCAGCACCAGTGACGATATCGACGTACTTAGTTTCAGAGTAAGCTTTACCTGTGTCTTTGGTCTCAAGTAGTGCCAATACATCATTGCGATCGCGCAATATCTCAACAGCCTTTGATAAAATGCGACCACGCTCGACCGCTGTCATCGCCGCCCAAACTTTTTGACCTTTATGTGCGGCTTTTACGGCCTCGTCAATTTGCTCATTGCTGGTTTGCTGAATCGTTGCCAATACTTCACCAGTGGCTGGATTGATATCTTCAAAAGTCGTTAGCGATTCATCAACCGCTAGATAGCGACCGTTGATATAAGCTGTTTGTACTTGGTCTAAATCGATAATATCTGTCAAATTATTAATATCAGTCATAAATTCTCCTCAGGACGATTGGCAAAAGTAGCTATATAAAGGTAACTATGTAAAAGTACTGAAGCCGAATAGTGTCGTCGTTAGTTAAGTTTCGAAATTTAGTCTTTAAGAAATTTAGTCTTTAAATAGTAAAATAAAAATTATTTTATAAATCAGCATCGTTTTATGAATCAGCAACGTTTTACAAATCAAAGTCTTGTTGTGTCATTTTTATCAAGCGATCACGTAATGATTGTTTGTCTGCGATATCGATACCTGAAAAGTCTGAGAGCCAAATACCGTCAGCGACAAGGCGAACCATACATAATGTCTCGGTATTATCCGTTGCTGCATGTTTTTTGAGTTGCTCGTTCGCCCACTTAGCCCACAACTCACGCAGCTCACTATCACCTAGCATTAGCACATATAAGGTCGCTTGGTTATCGTACTCTTCCTGCCCTTGCTCGCCGAGACTGATGGTGGCGTCTATGTAAGCGCGGGTAAATGAACCGTACTTAACAGGATCGTCAGCCATTGCTGCGTTTACTTCTGCCTCAAACTTAGCCATTGCATCATTGAAGACTTCTAGCACGAGTGCGTTTTTGGTAGAAAAATGATGCATCACGCCACCCTTTGTCACCCCAACCGCATCAGCGACCGCCTGAAAAGTCACTTTAGATAAGCCCTGCTCCAATGTGATACGTGCTGCTTGATCTAACAACGCACGACGAATGACTTCTGGCTGTTTTTTACGCTTATAAGCATTTTCCATATCAATGCACCACAGAATTAGACAATAAGTTCATCACAACAACACCGCCGACGATCATCGCGATACCGACCACTGCTGCTGTATCAAGATTTTGCTTGAATAGCACCACACCAACGAGTGATGTCAGTACGATTCCGAGTCCGCCCCACAGCGCGTACGCAATACCTAGCGGTATGGTCTTAAGCGTCTGAGCCATTAGATAAAATGAAACCGCATAGAGCGCGCCCATCATCAAAGTTGGCACCAAACGGGTGAACTGCTCTGACTTTACCAAAAAAGTCGTACCCACCACTTCGCATATAATGGCAATAGTCAGATAACCGTAAGCAATTGTAGTAGGACTCATCTTTAGAACACCCGCTTTTGTTCAACGCATGCTATGAAAAAACATAGCAAAGAAACCACATGGTCGGTATTTTATAGAACTCTACTGCCAATGTGAAGGACTGTCTTGCAACTTTATTGTGTCAAACGGTATCGCACCACCTTTATATTTAAAAATACAAGGCATCAAATCCAATTTTACTTTGCCGAATCGACGTCTGGCTCTATATTCTTATCGTTTATCCTATGTGCCATATAAAAGTTTCTAAAAATATTTTTTATTTCTAAAGCACATTTATCGTCATTTTCTACTGAGTGCTGCCTTGAAATAGCCTATCTGATAAGGGATTGGCGTTAATTTTCAATAATTGCGATAATATTTATAATTAAACGCATAATAAGGTTGACAGCCTGTAGTGACTTGGCTAAAATGTGCCCCACATAACGCAAACAAGCTAATTAACTGCTTTAATATAAAGCATCAATAACTTGCTGTTATGACCAGCTATTCTCCAATAGCTCAGTTGGTAGAGCAACGGACTGTTAATCCGTGTGTCCCTGGTTCGAGCCCAGGTTGGAGAGCCATATACTAAAAACCTTCATCATAATTTGATGGAGGTTTTTTTATTGCTGTGTCTTTTATATTTACTTCTAATAATATTAGCACGGCTGTGGTGTTCTTTTAGACATTTTTGTTGTATGGTAAGATTAGTTTTGATTGGGTTCGTTTTTGTTTGAGTGCTTCGCTCTTACTCACTATTTGAGTGCTTCGCTCTTACTCACTAAAAGTAATGGTTTATTATGATACCTGTACGTATAAAAAATAAGTTTTCTGATCATCCGCAAAAAATCATGCGCCCGATTAGTATTCGTTTGTCTGAAGAAATGATTGGCCTATTAGAAACGACGTCATCAGACTTGGGCTTTAAGCGCATTCAAGGGCTTATTCGTCTTTATATTCGTCAGGGCTTGGATCGTGACCATCAGGATTATACGCTTGCCCATGATGAAGTATTCATCGAAACGCTACGTAAACGCGGCGTTAGCCAGCATATTATTGATGAAGCGATTGTAGTGACGCATAACAACAACATCACTCATCCGCTATCTGAGTTACAAGACAACGATTAAACAATTAATAATATCGTTGCTAATTAATAGTAACGCTGCTAGATAATACTAAAATAAAAAAGACCGAGTTTGCTAATGCGAGCTTGGTCTTTTTTGTGGCTGTTATAAAAGTTAAAGCATTACTGATATTTCTCTAACTCTCTTCTTGTTACGCCCTTCCTCTATTTAATCCATAGTAAATATTTTTCTAGGTACTCCGATATATTTGCGGTTTTAGTTAGCCATAACTAAACACAACAGATGTTTAAACAAGGTATATTAAACATATAGTCGCGACTATTTATAAGGTTTCAACATAATAAAGATCTGTAAGGAGGGGTACGATGACGGGCTTACATCAGCGTTTCAACAAAACTTTGTTTTCAACCATGACGGTAGCAATGCTAGTGATTGCGACTGGCTGCTCATCACCGCAGACTGATCCAAGTAAAACAACCATACCGACAGATTCTGACCAATGGCAAAAAAAATTAGGGCAAACTTTTGAGCAATTGTTTGAGGCCGATCAACAAGTACTCAGCCGATATATGCTGCGTATGAAATTGAGCGACGCTTATGAATCAGGAGCCATGCCGCGCACCACTATCAAGCAAGCGCTGATACAACAGCGTGAATACGAGCGTCTGCATCCAAACAACCCAACGGGCAAGAAAAGCCCAATTGTCAAAGGTCAGGCGACTAATGCTACCGCACAGATGTATCCTGTCGCCCTGCTCCCTGTAAAAACCAGTGATAGCGATAGCTTAAATCAAGTCAAAATGCAGTTTATGCTATCCAATCATGGCAAAAGCGCGATAAAAAGTTTTAAGGGGACGCTGACCATGAAAGATACCAACCTGAAAAAGGGCAAAAACTTTAATGTGCCCTTGACAACGTTTGATCCACCTATCGCACCAGAACAGTCTGGCAAGATCATTATTGAAAGCAGCATTGAGGATATCAATGTCATGCGCGCTATCAAAAATGCTAGTGGCATCACTATCGAGATTAATAAAGGCACGCTTGTCTTAGTAGATGATCAGACAATCGAATTTGAAAACTCACTGGTGAAGTAGCTGTACAACCTACTATTGAGGATTTTATAGAAGGTACTAATTAATATTTTTATTAATACCATAAAAAAAAGCCCCAATCAGCAATGATTGGGGCTTTTTCGAATTTGGCGGAGACGGAGAGATTCGAACTCTCGAAGGGCTATTAACCCTTGTCGGTTTTCAAGACCGGTGCATTCAACCGCTCTGCCACGTCTCCATTGGTGCATCATTATATAGATATCATTTTATAATGCAAGCCCTTAAACTAAAAAAATTCAATTAATTTTCGAACACTTGTAAATTGGTGCATTATCGCTTGCTTGAGGCCAGATGTAAGCACATATCGAGCAGCCTATTGGCATAGCCCCATTCGTTGTCATACCATGCAAAAACCTTATATTGACCGCCTACTTGCATAAGCTGCTGACCATCAATGATAAGCGACTCAGTCTGATGGATGAAGTCACTAGATACCAATGGCTCATCGGTATAAGCCATGATGTCATGCAAATGTGCCTGACTGGCAGATTTAAGTACCTCTCGTACTGTCTCGACATCGACATCTGGCGTATCAAATACAAAGGTGACATCAATCGCAGCCACATCGATAGTGGGCACCCGTATCGAATGACCATTTATTTTGCCGACCATGGCTGGTAGCACCCGTTCTGTCGCAGCGATACTACTGGATGTCGTTGGGATAATATTATAGCCAGAAGCGCGCGCCCGTCTTGGATCTCGATGTGCTTGATCTAGTACCGTCTGATCAGCGGTAACTGCATGAATCTCTGTCATCATGGCGGACTGCACACCAAACGCTTTATCTAGCGTATCAATCAACGGCACCAATGCTTGCGTGGTACAAGAAACACTAGAAATAATCGGTAGCTCAAGCGTGAGCGCATCGGTATTCACGCCCATCACGATACAGGCATCCACATCGTCAAATGGCGCGGCACCGATAATTACTTGCTGCGCGCCAGCATCGATATGTAGCGTCGCCTGCTCATACGAGCGAAAGTGCCCAGTACATTCTAAAACCACATCGACACCCAGCACCTGCCAAGGTAAATTTTTAGGATCAGGCTCTGATAGCATATTGATGCAGTAAGTCAGATTGTTTTTAGTCAGACAGAGCTCAGTCTTGCTTGTATCACCTGACTCACTCTCTACAATCTCAGCATTTACGCCTAATCGACTGAGACGGCCATGTGTGCTATCAAACTTGAGTAAATGCAGCAATATATCCGCTGGCGCTAAGTCATTAATTGCCACTACATGAATCGCACGGCCCAACACTTCAAAGCGCTCTAGCAAAGCACGAAGTACATTGCGCCCTATACGACCAAAGCCATTGATAGCGACTCTCAGTGGCTGTGTATGCTCACCAGTAGTACGGAACGTCGCCGCTATCGGGTCAGAGGTCAATTGATAAGTAGCGCTCGAAAAATCAGGCATAACATTGGACATAAAGGGTATCGCTATAAATGAGGGTAAAAACTGAGCGTTATCACGTTGAGTGCGCTAATGATTGCTGAATACTAAGAAATAGCAAAAATAAAGCCTATAAAAATAAAGGTGACAAAGTTATAGGCAATAAAATTATAAGCAGCAAAACTATGGAGTGATAAAAATCAATGCGAGGCGAATGGTATTGTAGTCAATACTTTGCTTGAGATGATCATATATCGGACGCAGCTTGATGCTACCGTCATCATTGAAGTCATTTGGATTATTGGCGACTTTAATGGCGACATAGGCATTACCTACGGCTGTCATCACCTCATCATCTGGACGCAGATGATCGCAGGCAAGACTCGGATCTTGCGATTTTAGGTCAGCAATGTGACGCATGATAGTCGACTGTGACAACTGACGGGCTTGTGATATCTCCGCAATGGTCAAACTCTCTTCTAACAACACTCTGGTCGCAAGTAGAGTACTGTCTGATTTATCAGAGACCTGATTACCTAATTTCTGTTTTTTATCGATTTTCGCTTGCTGTTGTTCGCGGCGTTTCTTTTGTAGCGTGGCATAGGCATCGATTACCGACTTGCTCAATGTCCCACCTGACTTCAGCACGAATTTTTCATGTGCCTGCTGCATACTTTCTTCATCTAGCATCGCATAATTAGCATCCGCTTCTTCAGACAGTACCAAAAACCGCTTATCTGCGCCGCGAGCCAATGGATCGAGTTGCAAGCTCATGTCGTTCATACCAAGCAGCTGTAGGCCAGATAGCGACTTGAGGCGTGATAATGCCACATAGCCTTGTCCCAACTCAAAAGTACGCGACAAATCGATTTCAGCTGCATCGAGGGTCATGCCCTGGGATTTATGAATGGTGATTGCCCATGCTAGACAGAGCGGTACTTGTAAATAACTTGCCAGCACATCGCCCGTTTCATCTTCGATGATCCATTCTTCAGGTTCAGCGATGACTTCACGTCCGGAGTTTAGTCTAACCACAGGCATTTTTTGCGTCGCCGCTTTCTTTGCTTTTGGCTTATCGGCTTCTTTTTTAGCAGCGCTTTTTTTACCCTTGGTCGTCTGTTTATCCGTGGTTTCGTCAGTATCTTCACGGTCCGCATCAATGTTATTTTCGATCAATGCCTCACTGCTGTCTTTACTGTCATCCACTTTGACAGCAGCAAAACCAATCAGCTCACCCATCGTCCCATTAGACACGCCAAGCTCGGCATTGTTTTTGATAAACATGACCTTTGAGCTAACTTTTAGAATCAACTCATCTTGCGTACGTACGGTTTTTTTCAAGGTTTCAACCAGCTTGCTATCGCCAGTGGTCGTCGCCTCAAAGCGCATCATCTCACCGTCGAGCGCAGCCAGCTCTTTGTCATTGATTTTATTGACATTGAGATTATGCGTGTAGAGACGGGTACGCTTGATATCGACGCTTTGGTCATGCGTGTTCTCTAAAGCGGCAATCGCCTCAAACGTCACTTCCTGACGACGGATTTGATTGAGAATATCATCTAGATCAAGCCCGCCATTCGCCGCGTCACTGACTTGTCTATGCTGCTCTGACAGATAGCAAATATGGAACTTGGCATCGAGCCACGCCTCAGACATAAAGGCAAATTTTTCACGATTGCTCTCGCCCTTGCTACCGATGGGCGGCAGCTGAAAAAAGTCCCCTGCGACAACGACCTGAATACCACCAAACGCTTTGTCATTTTTGCGAATATGCTTGAGGACTTGGCTGACTAAGTTAAGCTGCTTGGCATGTAGCATCGATATCTCGTCAATAACCAACACAGCCGTGTCTTTTAGTCTGTCTGCTAAGAACTGCTTGCGTGACAAGGTGGATAAATCTCGATCAGACAGCTCATCCTTGATACCAATACCCGACCAACTATGAATCGTTGTGCCGTTCATGTGTGTGGCAGCAATACCGGTACTGGCAGTCACCGCAACAGGCACACGGCGAGCGCGCAGATAATCAATATATTGATTGAGCGTATAGGTCTTACCTGAGCCTGCTGAGCCCGTTAAAAAGACATTTTGACCTGTTTTTAAGATATCGAGAGCAGAAGATTGACGCATAGATTCAAACCAGCCAGTAATGTGAAAAAAGAGAATAATAAAACCATCATCATAATGGAAAAAAACGCAACATTTGCCTAAAATCACCTAAAATTTGCGGGCTGTGCAACCTTGAGGTATCGACAATAAAATAAACAATTGTCAATAGAATATAGATAAAAAATGCTTTATTTTTTATAAATGCAAAAAATCAATAGCTTATCTTTTAATTTTGTCCGTAAAGTATCTGCTTTGATCATAAATACCAAGCCTATGCATTCTAGGCTTTACAGCAATAAAATCATGGCCATTAAAGCAAACTTTCTGTTATGTGTTAACTCATCAGTCATTATAAAATTTTAGTATGATTATCAGCAGAAGCCGAGTAGTATGGAACGTGTACAGAGAGCAATTGATGTTAATCAATCACAACATCAACTGATATTGTTTTGCGATAACAGATATTAGGATAGATAAAATTGCGCTTGTATTATCCGATAAAACAAACAACACAACAAGGAGTGTTTCATGCTGTATGCAAATCCCAATACGGAAGGTAGCCCTGTTCAGTTCCGCGAAAAATACGATAACTTTATTAATGGTGAGTGGACCGCTCCTATCGATGGAGAGTATTTTGATAACACAAGCCCCATCGATGGTAAAACTATTTGCCAAGTCGCCCGCTCAAAAGAAGCCGATATCGAAAAAGCCCTAGACGCGGCGCATGCTGCCAAAGACGCATGGGGCAAGACCAGTGTTACTGAACGTGCCAACTTGTTACTCAAAATTGCTGACAGCATGGAAGCCAACCTAGAAGCGATTGCGATTGCCGAATGTTACGAAAACGGCAAACCTGTTCGTGAGACACTCGCAGCCGACATCCCTCTAGCCATTGATCACTTCCGTTATTTTGCCAGCGCCATTCGCGCACAAGAAGGCGGTCTCAGTCAGATTGACGAAGACACTGTGGCTTATCATTTTCATGAGCCACTTGGTGTCGTCGGTCAAATCATTCCTTGGAACTTTCCTATCCTAATGGCCGTTTGGAAGCTAGCACCTGCCCTTGCTGCTGGTAACTGTGTCGTTCTAAAGCCAGCCGAACAAACGCCAGTTTCTATTCTGTTCATGTTAGAGACCATCGGCATCGCTGATATCTTGCCAAAGGGCGTGCTAAACGTCGTCAATGGCTTTGGTGTCGAAGCGGGTAAACCACTTGCCTCAAACCCTCGTATCAATAAAGTTTCCTTCACTGGTGAGACTACCACTGGCCGCCTCATTATGCAGTACGCGAGCGAAAACATCACTCCAGTGACGTTAGAGCTTGGTGGCAAAAGCCCTAACATCTTCTTTGCCGATGTTATGGATGAGGACGATGACTTCTTGGACAAAGCGGTCGAAGGTCTAGTGATGTTTGCACTGAACCAAGGTGAAATCTGCACCTGTCCATCGCGGGCACTCGTTCATGAGAGCATCTATGATGAGTTTATCAAACGCTGTATCGCCCGTGTCGAGGCCATCAAAATGGGCAACCCACTCGATACCGACACCATGATTGGCGCGCAAGCCAGCTCAGACCAACTAGAGAAAATTTTATCTTATCTCGATATCGGTAAAAAAGAAGGCGCAAAAGTGCTCGTCGGCGGCGAACAAGCCAAACACGATGGCGACTTAGCAGATGGTTACTACGTCAAGCCAACGATCTTTGAGGGCACCAACGACATGCGCGTGTTCCAAGAAGAGATCTTTGGACCTGTCCTTGCCGTGACTACTTTTAAAGACGATGACGAAGCCATGCAGATTGCCAATGACACCTTGTATGGTTTAGGCGCTGGTGTATGGACCCGTAGTGTACACAAGGCATATCGCTTCGGACGTGGTATCCAAGCAGGCCGCGTATGGACCAACTGCTATCATATTTATCCATCACATTCGGCGTTCGGTGGTTACAAACAATCTGGTATCGGACGTGAAAACCATTTAATGATGCTCGACCACTATCAGCAAACCAAAAACATGCTGGTGTCGTACAGCCCTAAAAAAATGGGGTTCTTTTAAACTAAAGTTCGAAGCACTTTGCAATCAAGGTTGCAAAGTGTGTTAGGTATATTCACAGATTATTTTTATGCAAAAACTCTAACAAGGAAGAATTATATGAGTAATAAAATGAAAGCTGCCGTATTACATGAGTTTAACCAACCATTACAGATCGAAGAAGTTGATATTCCAACGCCAGGCGCTGGTGAGATTGTCGTCAAGATGCAAGCATCTGGTGTCTGTCATACTGACTTGCATGCTATCGAAGGCGATTGGCCTGTAAAACCTAGCCCACCATTTATCCCTGGACATGAAGGCGTTGGCCTGATTACTGCCGTTGGTGAAGGTGTTACCCATGTAAAAGAAGGTGACCGTGTCGGTGTACCTTGGCTCTACTCTGCTTGTGGTCACTGTACCCATTGTTTAGGTGGCTGGGAAACCTTGTGCGAGCGTCAACAAAACGCAGGCTATTCAGTTAATGGTAGCTTTTCAGAATATGTACTGGCGAATGCCAACTACGTCGGTATCATCCCTGAAAGTGTTGACTCGATTGAAATTGCACCCGTTTTATGCGCAGGCGTCACCGTGTACAAAGGCCTTAAAATGACCGACACCAAGCCTGGTGATTGGGTTGTTATTTCTGGTATCGGTGGTCTCGGTCATATGGCAGTACAATACGCCATTGCGATGGGACTCAACGTTGCGGCAGTCGATATCGATGACGAAAAGCTCGCATTTGCCAAAAAACTAGGCGCGACCATTACCGTTAATGCAAAAAATACAGATCCTGGTACTTACTTAAAAGAAGAAATTGGCGGTGCCCATGGCGTGTTAGTAACAGCCGTATCTGCTATCGCGTTCGATCAAGCGTTGAGCATGGTCAGACGTGGTGGCACGGTGGTCTTTAACGGCTTACCAACTGGTGACTTCCCTGTTTCTATCTTTGATACGGTGCTCAACGGTATTACCATTCGCGGCTCTATCGTCGGTACGCGTCTCGACTTACAAGAGTCGCTGGACATGGCAGCAGCAGGTAAAGTAAAAGCCACTGTTAGCGCTGAGCCGCTCGAAAACATCAACGATATCTTTGAGCGTATGCGTAACGGCAAAATCGAAGGTCGCATTGTGATTGACTACAGTATGTAGTTATAGTTGATTCAGTTTAAAAGAGAGTCAAGGCAACCGAGCGCAGATGTATATGTGATACCTCAAGTGAGGTTAACGCTGTAACTCTTTTATAGAGGATTGACTATATTGCTTGTGAGATTCTGACATTGTCTTAATGCGTCACACATTTAATCACAAACCATCAGTCGTATCGTCTTCATTCACATGCTATAAATGATGTGAGTGAAAACGATACGGCTTTTTATATTCTCATCCAGTATGACACTTATACTTAATAAGACGCTCATAGCTAATGAGACGTTTTCTACAATTACATTCTATATGATAAGGAAATCATCATGAAAGTCAAAGCGACAGAGTCCTGTATAGACTTAATCGAACTACTGAAATCCAAGCACGGTGAGCTGATGTTTCATCAATCTGGTGGCTGCTGTGATGGTAGCTCCCCCATGTGTTATCCGCTAGGTGAGTTTAAGGTAGGCGGCCAAGATGTATTGGTCGGTGAGATTGCTGGTTGTCCATTTTATATGGGCAAGGCGCAGCACAAATTATGGCAACATACGGATCTCACCATTGATGTCGTCAATGGGCGCGGTGCGAGTTTTTCGTTAGAAATCCCTGAAGGCAAACGCTTTATCGTACGCTCAGAAATCTGTGCGATATAAGGACGTTTGACGCAAAGCTAGGTAGCATTAATCTTACCTAATGTACCGAATATAACAGTCTTCGCTTGTCCTACGATATTGACGCAAACAGATACCGCAGAGTCATTTTTATTTTATTATTTCAGCAGAATAATAGTTACTGTAAAGCGTACCCTATTTTAATTAGCATGGATGCTATAAGGAATATAAAATGGAATTTGACACAACAGTTGACTATGTCATCGTCGGCGGAGGTTCGGCGGGTTGCGTGCTCGCCAGCCGTCTCACTGAAAACCCAGATATCAGTGTCTGTTTATTAGAGTACGGCGGTGATGGCAAAGATCTAGCAGTACGTGTGCCTGCTGGACTTATTCTGATGGTTCCTGGCAAACCGCTTAAATTGAACAATTGGTGCTTTCACACCACCCCGCAAGAGCACCTTAATAACCGTAAAGGTTTTCAGCCGCGTGGACAATGTCTGGGCGGCTCATCAGCGATCAATGCCATGATCTATACACGTGGTAGTAAGCTAGATTATGAACGTTGGGTAGAGCAAGGCTGTACTGGCTGGGGATTTGACGATGTACTTCCCTACTTTATCAAAGCTGAAAATAACGTTCGTGGTAGCGATGACCTACATGGCGATAGCGGGCCGCTGCATGTTAGCGACCTACTCAGTCCACGAGACATCTCCAAAGCATTCGTAGAAGCTGCGATTGCCAATGGTCTAGATCACAACCCTGACTTTAATAGCGAAAAGCAAGACGGTACAGGGTTGTATCAAGTCACTCATTTCCATGGTGAAAAACAAGGCCAACGCTGTTCTGCCGCGGCCGCCTATCTACATCCTGTACAAAACCGTGCCAACCTGACTGTTATCACTCATGCACAGGCTAACCGCGTCATTATTGAAGACAATCAAGCGACAGGCGTCGTCTACGAAAAAGACGGTGTCGAACATACTGTCACGGCGCGTCATGAAGTCCTACTATCAGGTGGCGCATTTGGTTCACCCAAAGTTCTGATGCTCTCAGGTATCGGCCCTGCAGATCATTTGCAGTCTCATGGTATCGATGTGGTGGTAAATGCACCTGAAGTCGGTGGCAATTTGCAGGATCACTTAGACGTCGTCTTTGATTACGAGGTCAATACTACTGACGTCATCGGTATTGGCATGGCATCGATTTCGACATTGACCAAAAGCATTCGGCAGTGGAGAAAAGACGGTACAGGGTTACTGTCTACCAACTATGCAGAGGCGGGTGCGTTCTTTAGCGTTGGTGATGACCCAAAAGAGTGGCCAAACACACAGCTGCACTTTGTCATCTCGCGCGTGATCGAGCACGGTCGCGATCTCAGACGCGGATTTGCTGTCTCTTGTCACAGTTGCTACTTACGGCCTGAAAGTCGAGGTACTGTCAGATTGGACTCAGCCGACCCCTCCGATGCTGTCTTGATCGATCCAAACTATCTATCGCATCCAAAAGATGTAGAGTATATGGTTGCCGGTGCCGAGCGTACTCGCGCCATTATGCAAGAGTCTGCACTCGCTAAGTACATTACTGAAGACTACCCTGCCCCTTACCTCGAAAAAGACGGCATGCTCGGCTATATCCGCAATAAATCCGACACCATCTACCATCCAGTAGGCACCTGCCGGATGGGGTCAGATGACAGCTCTGTGGTTGACTTAGAGCTAAAAGTACGCGGCGTAAAAGGACTACGGGTTATTGATGCCTCAGTGATGCCAACGCTTATTAGCGCCAATACCAATGCGCCAACTATCATGATTGCCGAAAAAATAGCCGATCTCATTAAGGCGAATCATAACCCTGTTTAATGCTGTATTGGGTAAACGGCTTATATTTGGGCACGTCAAAGGGACATAACTTTATTATTTCTAACTGTTTACACCTAGTAAAATTGTAACTGGTTAGCAATCTAGAAGTATGTCTCTTAATTATTTAGATTTAACAAACATAAAGCCATAGAATCTAGTATTTAATATCTTATTGATGCTAAATACGGCAAAACCGTACATTTTTTATCAAAATTAGTCTATTTATAGCTTGCATTATCACAGATTAAGAGAGTATATTCGAACGACTTATTTATATTTTTAGTTTCCATCTATATAATTTAAAGTTATAACAACCTTTAATATGTTTTATTTTGTATATATAAAATACTGCATAGATAGATACTTTAGAGGTCACTAAACGCTTTCTCATCGTATTCATGATCGAGTACGAACATATGGATACATGAGTACCTACCTACCATTACATAGGATGTAATAATGCAAAAATCACTCTTCAAACTTACGATGTTGGCGACGTTTGTCTTAGGTATCAGCGCCTGTAGTGGAGACAACAAAACTACGGACGACTCTGCTGCTAGCTCAGATGCCAAAGCCGCCAAAACATTGCTATATTGCTCAGAAGGTAGCCCTGCTGGATTCGATCCAGCGCAATATACTTCAGGTACGGATTTTGATGCGAGTGCCTTCCCTATTTATAATGGCTTGGTAGAATTCAAAAGAGCGGAAACTGAGATTCAACCAGGACTTGCGGAGAGCTGGGATATTAGCGAAGACGGCAAGACTTATACCTTTAATCTACGCAAAGGGGTTAAGTTCGGTACAACTGACTACTTTACTCCAACTCGCGATTTCAACGCAGATGACATTGTCTTTACGCTAGAACGTATCACTGACCCAGACTTTGAATTTAACAAAGCTTATCCTGCTGAATTCCCATATTCGGTCGGCATGGGGCTACCTGATATTATCTCTAATATCGAAAAGGTTGACGACTATACGGTAAAAATTACCCTTAGCGAAACCAATGCGCCGTTCCTACAGAACCTAGCGATGCCTTTTGCTTATATTGGTTCTGCTGAGTACGCAGATCAATTGCTAGCCTCTGGCAATGCTGCTGATATCAATACTAAGCCAGTCGGTACTGGACCTTTCGTCTTTACCTCATATCAAAAAGACGCGCAAATTCGTTATACCAAAAACCCAGACTATTGGAATAAAGACGACATCTATATCGACAACCTGGTGTTTGTCATCACTAAAGACTCAGCAGTTCGTGCTCAAAAAGTGCAAGCTGGCGAATGTCACGTGTCCGCTTATCCAAAACCTGCCGAAATTGAATCTGTCAAAAAGTCAGGTAAAGCCACTGTTCTCGATCAGCCTGGCTTCAACGTTGGCTATGTCGGTTACAACGTAGAAAAACCCCAACTGAGCGATCTTAAAGTGCGTCAAGCATTAGATATGGCGATCAATAAAGACGCTATTATTAACGCGGTTTATCAGAGCGAAGGCCTCAAAGCGACCAACCCAATGCCGCCAACGCAGTGGGGCTATGATGAGTCACTTAAAGACGCGCCTTACGACGTCGAAAAGGCAAAAGCACTGATCAAAGAAGCTGGCGCGGATAACCTTTCTATCAATCTATGGTATATGCCAGTTCAGCGTCCATACAACCCAAATGCCAAGCTAATGGCTGAAATGCTACAAGCAGATTGGGCGAAGATTGGTGTCGATACCAAACTTGTGACTTATGAGTGGGGCGAGTACCTAAAACGCGCTGCTAAAGGCGAGCCTGATGTCATTCTAGCAGGTTGGACTGGCGATAATGGTGATCCAGACAACTGGCTTGGTTCGTTATTGTCTTGTGACGCGGTCGGTGGCAATAACTACTCGCGCTGGTGTAATAAAGACTTCGATAATTTGGTGACCAATGCCCGTCAGATCAATAATCAAGATGAGCGTGTCACTGAATATGAACAAGCTCAGCAGATATTTAAAGAGCAGCTTCCTTGGACGACAATGGCGCATTCGGTAGTGACCGTATTCACCGCACCAAATGTGGTCAATTATAAAATCAGCCCACTTGGCTCAATACGCTTCGATGGTGTAAAAGTTGAATAACCTTGACTGATTAATTCCGTTACGACGTAAGCAATTTATTCATTTTATTCATTCATATAAGTGCGGCTGGGTCAGATACTCTGCTCCAGCCGAATTTATATAAATGATATGAACAATATGAATTAAGCGCTTTGTCACGGATCTCTTCATTATCGCTAATACTCTAATCATTGAACCACAACTATTGAGCAGCCCATGCTACTTTATATTCTGCGTCGTATTGCCATTTTAATACCCGTCTATCTTGGCCTAACGCTATCGACTTTTACTCTGATTCGTCTCGTACCTGGAGATGCGGTCGAGATTATGATGGGCGAGCGTATGGTCGATCCCGAGCTACATGCTCGTGCCTTAGAAAGGCTAGGATTAGACAAACCACTCGTTGCCCAGTATTGGGATTATTTGACTGGCATCCTAACAGGTGATTTTGGTCAGTCCTTTCGTACTCGTACGCCCGTATTACAAGACTTTTTTGCCCACTTTGTTCCTACTTTAGAGTTGGCGTTATGCGCTATTGTTATCGCTAGTGTCATTGGTGTTAGCTTAGGCATCTTTGCTGCCTTGCGCCGTGGTACATGGATTGATTACACCCTCATGTCAGGCGCGTTGGCAGGCTACTCTATGCCTATCTATTTATTAGGTCCCATCCTGACTGGTATCTTCGCTCATTATTTAGGTCTACTGCCCGTCGCTGGGGTGATATCTGTCGCACAGTTTTTAGATGTGCAACCACTGTATGGGTCATGGTTACTCGGCTCACTAAGCTCAGGAGAGCCTGGCGCGTTTTGGAACGTGGTCAAACACTTTATATTGCCCTCTATAGCCTTATCGACCATTCCGTTAGCGATGATTGCGCGGATGACACGCTCTGCAATGCTAGAGGTATTAGATGAAGACTATGTGCGTACAGCACGAGCCAAAGGCTTATCTCCACGCCGAGTAATACTGGTTCATGTCATGCGTAACGCCTTGATTACTGTGGTTACCGTCGTTGGCCTACAGATGGCGACATTACTCGCAGGTGCCATTATTACCGAGACTATCTTTAGTTGGCCAGGCGTTGGTAATTGGCTACTCGATGGGTTTTTCACTCGTGACTACCCTATTGTACAAAATGGTATTTTATTGGTCGCCACCGCTCTGATTTTGGTTAGTTTATTTATTGATATTTTGTATGGTCTGATCAATCCACGTATTCGCCATACTTCTTAATTTAACATTAATAAATACTCACATTATAAATAGTGATGATTAGCGCTCAAGTGAAGTTTTAGCAATGCTTAGTACTTTTTTATGAATAAGATTCTAAAAAATGTCACTGCGCTAGCCACTATAGGAAATGCTCATGAAGCCTTCTGTTCTCCCCTCTGATGTCAATCTGATGGCAGCCACACCGCCGTCATCTTGGCAGCTATTTTTATCGACGTTCTGCCGAAACAAAGGCGCCGTGATTGGTTTTATCGTACTGGCATTGATGGTTCTAGTTGCCATACTTGCGCCTGCTATTGCCCCTCACGATCCTTACGAGCTGTTCACCGGTCAAGAGCAATTGCCACCTGCCTTTTTAGATGGCGGCAATGCGATGTTTTGGCTAGGCACTGATGATGCAGGCCGAGATACATTGTCTCGAGTGATGTATGGCGCGCGTTATTCATTATTTATCGGTCTAAGCGCAACGACTCTGGCGATGTTGGTTGGTATTTCTTTAGGTCTGAGTGCAGCATTTTGGCCAAAGGTCTGGGGCAAGGCGGTCATGTTGGTCAATGATATTCTGATGTCATATCCGAGCTTGCTATTGGCGATTATCATTGCCGCTATCTTAGGGCCATCTATGACCAATACGATTATTACGATCGCACTGGTCTGTACACCGCCTTTTATTCGTCTGACTCGTGCCACAGCAATGGTAGAGCTACAACGTGAGTATTTTATTGCCTCACAAGTGATGGGCGCTGGCGTGCTCAGATTGTTGTTCATTACTATTTTGCCCAACTGTATGGCACCGCTTATCGTACAGGCAACGATGATTTTCTCGTCTGCTATTTTAGAAGCGGGTGCGATTGGTTTCCTAGGCTTTGGCGTACAGCCACCTGATGCCGAATGGGGCGCGATGCTAGGTACGGCACGTCAATATATTCAAAGTAATGTTTGGCTAGCAATCTGGCCGGGTGTCGCTATCTTCTTAGCTGCACTATCGATTAACCTGACTGGTGATGGCTTACGCGATGCGCTAGATCCTAAATTAAAGCAGGTGACTTAAGATGACTGAAACATTAATTAATACGCCTATCACTCATACGTCTATGAATGGTGCATCAACAAAAGACTCACCATTGTTGTTAGATATTGAGAACCTGTCTGTCACTTTTGGACAAGGAGTGCGTGCCTTTCGCGCAGTCGATGATGTATCGTTAAAGATAACCCAAGGTGAGGTCATCGCTGTCGTGGGTGAATCTGGCTCAGGTAAGTCAGTCACTATGATGGCGCTGATGGGGCTGTTGCCACCTTCTGCGACCGTTCGCGCACAGCGAGTGGTCTTTGACAATAAAGACATGCTCAGTATGTCAGCCAAAGAGAGACGTGGCATCATTGGTAAAGACATCTCTATGATTTTTCAGAATGCGATGTCTTGCCTAAATCCAAGCTTTACTGTTGAAATGCAATTGGGTGAAGTGCTACGCAAGCACCTTGGTTTACGAGGCGCAGCCGTACAAACACGTATCTTAGAACTGCTAGAGTTGGTCGAGATGCCCGATGCCAAAAATCGACTCAAAGTCTATCCGCATCAACTATCAGGTGGTATGAGTCAACGAGTTATGATTGCGATGGCCATTGCTTGCGAGCCAAAACTACTGATCGCAGATGAACCAACCACGGCTTTGGATGTCACCGTACAGGCGCAAATCATGGATTTGCTCAGCCGATTGCAACGCGAAAAACAAATGGCCATGGTATTAATTACCCACGATTTGGGACTGGTCGCACAGAACTCACGTGATGTCGCGGTCATGTATGCGGGACAAGTGGTGGAAACCAGTACCGTGCCAGAGATTTTTCAAAATCCTGCACATCCTTATACCGAGGCATTGCTACAAGCCATCCCTGAACTGGCTATCGGTCAAGACCGTCTAAACAGCTTGCCCGGTGTCGTACCCAGTCAATACGATCGACCAGCTGGCTGCTTACTGTCTCCTCGTTGCCCGTATAAAGAACCTGCTTGCGAAGTACCGCCACCTATATTAGATACACCTACTGGCAAGGTACGTTGTATTGATTCTAATATTACCTCTCGCCCCTCTCACGCTGCTACTTTGGAGTCCCAAGTATGAGTAATAAAGTGGTCCTAAAAGCAGACAATCTACACAAGCACTACCCAGTATCACAAGGTCTGGGCAAAGCAAAGGCCTACGTAAAAGCGCTCAATGGTGTCTCTTTCGAGCTTGAAGCTGGCAAGACATTGGCCGTCGTTGGTGAGTCGGGCTGCGGCAAATCCACCCTTGCCCGCCAGTTGACACTGATCGAAGCACCTACACATGGTGAGCTATTTATCAACGATGAAGGCACCACTGGCTATAGCAGAAAGGCACTAAAAGAGCTGCGTACTGAAATTCAAATGGTCTTTCAAAATCCTTATGGTAGCTTAAATCCGCGTCATACCATTGGCTATCAATTGACAGAACCATTAGATATCCATACCAAACTGTCTAAAGAAGAAAAGCGTGACAAAATCAACGAGATGATGAGACATGTCGGTCTACGTCCCGAACATGCAGGCCGCTATCCACATATGTTTTCGGGTGGTCAGCGCCAACGTATTGCCCTCGCCCGCGCGATGATGCTCAACCCTAAAATCGTCGTCGCTGATGAACCGACTTCCGCGCTCGATGTATCAATCCAAGCCCAAGTCCTAAATCTATTTATGGATTTGCAGGATGAGTATCGCACCGCTTACGTCTTTATCTCGCATAACTTGTCGGTCGTACGCCATGTGGCTGATGATGTAATGGTGATGTATTTGGGTCAAGCTGTTGAGCACGGCCCCAAAGAAGCGATTTATAATGCGCCAAAACACCCTTACACCATCGCACTATTGGCTGCGGCACCAACGGTAAACGGCCATAAAAATGATTTGACCCTACAAGGTGAGCTACCAAGTCCGCTTAATCCACCAAGTGGCTGTGCGCTACATAAACGCTGCCCCTATGCCAAGCAGCAATGCAGCGAGGTAGAGCCACAACTGCGCGAATGGGACGGTCGATTGGTTGCTTGTTTACGTTTAGAAGAGATATATGGTTAAGGTGAATAAGATTAAGGTAACTAACGATTAATCAATATTCACCACACCCCAACATTTAGGAAACTGGCTACAACCAAAAAAGGTCTGACCTTGATTCAGGCCTTTTTTTGCCACACGCTTTATCATCTCACCGTTACACCTTGGGCAGGTTGGTGTTTGAATTAAATCAGCTGTATGGTCTATCACCTCAACTGTCGCAGAGGAACTCGCTGCTAGTTCAGGATCCATAACTTCAAACGGCGTAAGAAAAACCTTATCAGCAATATCGTGCGATGTAATTGTATGCTGAGTGACTGCCTGCTGAGTGTCCATACTATCAATTGGTAACTCGGTAGATTCAACTTCAGTCTGACCAGACCATCGATGCACTTCTCTACTTTTTAGAATAGCTCGTTTAGCGGTCTCTTTTACTATCGGCTCGGATATAGGCTTATTAGCCACTTTAGCAATTGGTTTATCATTAGCGTTACCGCTAGGCTGCTTATTCGTATTTTGGCTTGGATTGCTATGCTTGTCTTTTAGATAGGCTTTATGCTCTCTATTGGTACGCCAAGACTTACTAAATCTATTGCTATTAATCTGCTCAACGATAGATGTGACCTCGTCTTCGGTGAGTATTTTATCTTGCTTCTTCTTCACATAAGACACCATACCACCTGTTAACACGTGTTCGGGTAGCTCATCACGGGTTTTTAGCTCGCACTCACCGATGAAAGCAATCATTGAATGAAAGTAGCTCAGCTCCAAATCTAATAAATCAGCGAGCGTCTTTATGTGCAAGTAGTTTTGGCGCAATGGATTTTGGAATTTGAATTTACTTCCATTTTGGAAAACTTGTGTCCACTGTCTTTGGTTCTCGCTACCATATATCCAGCCTTTATAGTTTTTGGTCTCAATCACAAAGATGCCGTATATGGAAACGATGACGTGATCGATTTGCGTACTACCACCATTGGCTAATGGCAAAGTGACATTGTTTAGCCGGTGATAGATGTCTTTTTCAAGCTTTAGCCACATGGCGACGTTGATGACGGTTTCACCAAGGAAACCTTTAAAGGTGGATTTTAGGGACATAATAGCGATCTTTAGAATGGTTATAGAATGTGCTAAGCGTAATACCAAAACTCTTTAAATTTAATTAATCAGCACTCTCTTACGATGCTTTAAAGGCTTGGCATAAGCAGAAGAACATGATTTGATATGTTTATAAAAACTCTTATAAACCCGATCATATTCTTCATCAAGCTGTTTAAGTATATCTAAAGTACTATCGCTAGGATTAACTTCATGTTCATGCTGTGCATTTATCAGGTTTCCCCCTGCATTTAAAAACAACTCATATTTTTTCTCAAGCTCTGGAAAATATAAAGCTATTAATATTTCTATCTTGCCACCTTCTCTATAAAATTCATCAACGTCTAAAGCTTCATCGCAATTGCTTGAAAAACTTTTGGATTGAACTTCCTCAATAATGGCTGCAAAATCAACCAGTCTAAAAACCACTTCCTCAAACTTTATTCTCAAAAAGGCTTCATACTCCTTCTTGCGTTCAGCTCTCTGAGTAATGAGAATACCGCACAGTCCAAATATTCCGATTATGCAGGCTGCTATCAAGCCTTCACTTAGTTCAATCTGTTTTAGCCATGTAATAGCATTTGCCAGTTCGATACTATCCATCTAATTTTTCCAGTTCTGTAGTCATATAATTTATTTTTATATGAGAGCTGCACAAGCCGTGAAACTTAGCTTCGTGAGCAATCAGTCTATTCTAATTTACCACTAAATCATCATGTTGAGGCACAGAATTTAGTACTGATTGCAGCAGTTATTTTACCGATAGCCATATTGATGAAAGCAGACCAAAAGAAAAATCAAAGATTAAGCCATAAAAAAAGCCACCAGATTTCTCTGATGGCTCTTTTTTTAAACACTAACTAAGTTAGGTCTATCACACCAAACTATTTACCGCTTCAATCACAGCATCCGTCGTGATACCAAACTCTTTATACAAGTCGCTAGCAGGAGCAGATTCGCCATAAGTCGTCATACCGATGACTTTGCCATCTAGACCAACGAACTTATACCAGTAATCCACATGCGCCGCTTCGACTGCGACGCGAGCACGGATATTGGCAGGCAATACCGCTTCACGATAGCTAGTATCTTGCTCGACGAAAATCTCAGCACACGGCATAGAGACCACACGGACGCCAACGCCATTTGCGCTTAGTTTTTCATACGCTTCCATCGCTAGGCCAACTTCTGAACCAGTTGCGATGATGATTGCTTGTAGCTCGCCCTGCTCTTTCGCAAGTACATAACCACCTTTGGTGATGTTCGCGACTTGCTCGTTATCACGCGCTTGATGTGGCAAGCTCTGACGACTAAAGATCAATGCTGATGGGTTGTTTTCTGATTTGATTGCTTCTACCCAAGCGCTTGCAGATTCAGTCGCATCACAAGGACGCCATGTACGTAGGTTTGGCGTGGTACGTAGGCTAGTCAATTGCTCAACTGGCTGATGCGTTGGGCCATCTTCACCAAGACCGATAGAGTCATGCGTATAGACATGGATGACTCGCTGCTTCATGAGTGCGCCCATACGTACTGCGTTACGTGCGTATTCCATAAACATGAGGAACGTCGCTACGTAAGGGATAAAGCCGCCATGCAATGCGATACCATTGGCAATCGCAGTCATACCAAACTCGCGTACACCGTAATAGATATAGTTGCCGTCAGCATCTTTTTCGATGCCTTTAGCACCTTTGAATAGCGTCAGGTTCGAGCCAGCTAGGTCGGCTGAACCACCCAATAGTTCTGGCAATAATGGCTGCAAGCTGTTGATAGCGTTTTGGCTCGCTTTACGGCTAGCAACATCCCCACCCGCTTCTTGCGTTTGCTGAATATAGGCTTGCGCTTGACTAGCAAAGTCAGCAGGCAATTCACCATTTAGACGGCGTGATAGTTCTGAAGCAAGCTCTGGATAGGCTTTTTTGTATGCTTCAAAGTCCGCATCCCAGTTCTTTTGCTGGACGTCGCCTTTGGCTTTGGCATCCCATGCTTCATAGATTTCGTCATCTAATTCAAATGGGGCATGTTTCCAAGATAGCGCATCACGAGTCAAGGCGATTTCATCATCGCCAAGTGGTGCACCATGACTGGCCGCTAGACCTTGCTTGTTCGGGCTACCAGCACCGATCGTGGTTTTACAAATAATTAGACTTGGCTTATTAGTCTCTGCAATGGCTTGCTCAGTCGCTTGCGTGATTGCATCAGTATCATGACCGTCAACTTTGATAACTTGCCAGCCGTATGACTCAAAGCGCGCTTCGGTATCGTCAGTGAACCAGCCTTCGACATTACCGTCGATTGAGATGCCATTGTCATCATAGAAGAATACCAACTTGCCAAGCGCCAACGTGCCAGCCAGCGAGCAAACTTCATGACTGATACCTTCCATCAAGCAACCATCGCCCAAGAACGCATAAGTATGATGATCGACGACGTTATGACCGTCACGGTTGAACTGTGCGGCTAGCGTCTTTTCTGCAATTGCAAAACCAACCGCATTAGCAATGCCTTGTCCTAGTGGACCAGTAGTCGTTTCTACACCAGGCGTGTAACCAAGTTCAGGATGCCCTGGGGTTTTTGAATGCAGCTGACGGAAACCTTTAAGGTCATCAACGCTCACATCGTAACCTGATAAATGTAGCAATGAATAAATAAGCATCGAGCCATGACCGTTTGACAGTACAAAGCGATCACGGTTGTGCCAATTAGGATCTGCTGGATTGTGCTTCAAAAATTTGCGCCACAAAACTTCGGCAATATCAGCCATGCCCATTGGCGCACCCGGATGTCCAGAGTTGGCTTTTTGAACCGCGTCAAACGACAGTACACGGATGGCATTGGCTAGTTTACGTTCGCTAATTGGAGCTGGCATAGAGTGTCCTAATATTCGAATGAGTCGTATAAAGATAAGAGGAGAGTTTACTCAGAGGATAATCCACCAAAAACGCGACAGGCGTCCTCAATGGATAGGCTATAAAATAAAAATGCAATATTAACATATTTGCTATGAGCCTAACCAAAAATGCGGTGACAAGACCGTTTATATTTAGCAATGACTCACATCAGTTTTGTTAAACGATAAGCAATGACGGACTTTGATTTAAGTTATAAATAACAAGCTGCGAGTGACCTAAGTGACAAGCAGCTCATTACTTATAGTCCATTGATTAAACTGAAATAGTCTCAGCACCGCCCATAAACGGACGTAATACTTCTGGAATCGTAATGCTGCCATCAGCGTTTTGATGATTTTCCATCACTGCCAGTAGCGTACGACCCACGGCCAAACCTGAACCATTTAAGGTATGAGCTAAGCTGGTTTGCTTACCATCCTTGACACGCGTACCCATACGGCGTGCTTGGAAATCACCACAGTTAGAGCAGCTAGAGATTTCACGATAGGTATCTTGGCTTGGTAACCATACTTCGATGTCATAGGTCTTTTGTGCGGCAAAACCCATATCACCCGTACATAGCTGTACCGTACGGTATGGCAAGTTCAACTGCTGCAAGATATATTCGGCCTGCCCTGTCATCGCTTCTAGTAACTCATCGGACTGATCACTAGTACCGACATTGACCATTTCCACCTTCTCAAACTGATGCTGACGAATCAAGCCGCGAGTATCACGACCGTGTGAGCCAGCTTCACTACGGAAACATGGCGTATGCGCCGTGAATTTTAGCGGTAGCTCTTTGATATCCAAACGCTCGCCGCGTACCAAGTTGGTCATTGGTACTTCAGCAGTTGGGATCAAATAAAAATCCATTTCATCGTTATTCGTGTGATTGCTTAGCTTAAACAAATCATCTTCAAACTTAGGCAACTGACCCGTACCTTTTAAGCTATCGCTATTAACGATATAAGGCACATAAGTCTCAAGATAGCCGTACTTCATAGTATGCGTATTCAACATAAATTGAATTAGTGCGCGATGCAATTGTGCCAATTGCCCTTTGAGCACGTTAAAACGGCTACCAGTCAATTTGGTCGCTGCCTCAAAGTCGAGCATACCAAGCGTCTCACCGATATGAGTATGATCTTGAATTTCAAAATCAAACGTACGCGGCGTGCCCCACTTACGTACTTCTACGTTATCATCTTCTGACGTACCGACTGGTACATCCGCCGCCGGAATATTTGGAATTTGCAAAGCCGCTTGAGTGATGCGCTCTTGTAGCGTCCGTAGCTCGTCTTCCGCAGCTTTAATCTCACCGCTAACGCTTTGCATCTCAGCCAATAGCTCACTGGCATCTTCGCCTGATTTTTTTAGGGCACCTACTTGCTTAGCACCAGCATTACGGCGCGATTGCAACTCTTCGGTTTTGACTTGTAGAGACTTACGCTCGTTTTCAATCGTCTGCCAGAACTCCATATCAAGCTCATAACCACGGGTGGCTAGCTGCTGCTGTAGGTCGCTTAAATCGCCGCGTAAGAGTTTCGGATCAATCATAGTAGTTGCCTGTAACACTAAAGGTGAGTAAAAGGTTTAAAAGTATTATTAATAGGGTAATTGCCTAGCACATCGCTATCACGGTCTTTGTGATAACTGGCTATGACGTTATGTTTTATATCAACATATCTTGTAGTCGCTATAATACCAAGACACGGCAGATTTGACCATGTTTTGGATATCTTTGGCTACTTTTCCCTGTTTTTGGCTGACTCTCACTAGCTTTTGTTCATTATGCTAATCGCTTATAGCAAGTTATTATGTTTTTAATTGCTCACTTTTGCTTTCGTCTAGTCTTAGTAAGCTGAGTATAGAGCGTGAACTACGTCATTAATATGACATCTATCCGTGAACAGTCTTGCTTATATGTTTCATTTAGGAGTACTTTTCGGTAAGATAAGCGCATACCTTTATTCACTTCTAGCCAAGTACAGCATTGCTGCTTCGCTTTGGCAGTTTTAATCCAACGCTTTTAATATAAGTATTTGAGAAACCTTTATGGCCCTGTACCCCTACACGCTCCAACCTGTCGCCTTAAACCTAACTGAGGCTGAATTTCACCAAGCACAGTATGAACTGTTTGCCAGTGCCAGCCCTTCTTTTGGTTTATCAAGCTTTAAGACCAAAGAGTGGATCATTATGGCCGTGGTTGTGGTACTCGCTATTGCAGGACTGATCTTTGTAACAGGCTATTCAACCATTATCTTTTGGTTGATGCTGGTTGGTGTGGTGATATATCTATTGGCGCGTACTTTAGGTTTTAAATGGTACGTAAAAAGAGAGTTTGACAAACAAGTTGCCGACCAAGAGATGCCAGATGAAATGCGCCAAATGAAGTTAGGTGTGCAAAAGCATGGTCTGGTCATGGCAATGCCAAGCAACCAGCCTGATATGATGAAAAACTCGCAAATGCGCGGTATGCAAATGCGTGCAGGCGCGACTCAGCAAGCAGTTATTCCTTGGACCTCTATCAAGAGTTGGGATGAGACTGACGACTATATTTTTATGATGTTTGAGCTAAAAGGTCAACAAGGTAGCCAAATCGTGCCAAAACGCTTACAAGCACAGAAATTTCCTATCGATACGATACGTCAACATTTACAAGAAGTGGTTCCCGTTAAAGGCTTAAATCCTGAAAACTTGCAGCCACCAGCGTAAATGTAATGAGGTCTCTCTATCGTTTAGAAAAACAGTAAAGAGACTTGGTTTTAGTTTTATAAAATCAATCATGAAATTGCATTTATTAAATTTAACTTATTAATAATAGTTTGCTATTATTATAAGCACCAAGGGAAGAGCTAGAGCTTATATAGATATTAATAAAAGTTGAGATATTTTTATTTTTATGTTAATTAACTACTACTCGTCTTTCTTCAATTTTATATAACAACACTCACACTATAAGGACAATATTATGAGTAATACTAATAACGCTACTAACCAGATCGGTCTAGAAAAAGCAGACATGAGCGAAGTCATCGCCAAGTTAAACAACCTACTATCGACGTATCACGTGTTTTATCTAAACGTACGTGGCTATCACTGGAATGTAAAAGGTGAGCATTTCTTTACTTTGCATCCACAATTTGAAGAGCTATATACGTCACTACAATTACAAATTGATGAAATCGCTGAGCGTATCTTGACTTTGGGTGGTACACCACTTCACGCTTATAGCGATTTTACGCAGCATACTAGTATCAGTGAAGATAAAAACGTTAAAAATGGTACAAGCTGTGTCAAAGGTGTGGTCACTGGCTTACAAGCGTTAATTGCAGAGCAACGCCAAGTATCAGCGTTAGCAGAAGAGAGCGAAGACCAAGGTTCAGCTGACCTAATCGATGCTTACGTACAAGAGCAAGAAAAACTGGTATGGATGTATAACGCGTTTTTGGGTTAAGAATCGTTAGATTTTACTAGGCTAAATTTTAATAAGCCTAATGATCATCAAATACTAAATAATAAAAAAGCACCTAATTAGGTGCTTTTTTATTGTCTATCTTTTAGAAAAGACTGTTTTATTTTTCGATCCATTGACGCATTTTTTCACGTTCAGCAGGCGTGGCTTGTAGCCATACTTGCATAAACGTATCTAACGTACTAGTAGAAGTATTTACGCTAGATGTTTGCTTAACAGTGGTCGTGCCAGTGTTGACGTTGCTAGTAGAATTTACTACTGGTTGATCTAAAGAGGCGATAGCACGTTGATTCTGTAGCTCTGCATCACCTGCACCGCCGAACACGCCGCCTAGCGCTTTACCAAGGCCTGAAAATAGACCACCTTGGTTACCGGCCATACTTTGCTGGCTAGCAATGACAGTATTGTTTTGTTGCACAGCGAGTGTTGGCTGCTTGGCATATTCTCTAGCAGCTTCATAATCTTCTGGTTGATTAGGCATAGTCAAACGATATGTTTGATTGTCGGCCAATTGTGCCGTCACACTGACATTACCTGAACGCAAATAATCATGCTCATCACGACGCAAGTTATATAAACGGTCATACTTAGCAGTAATAGCATGTTGTCCAGGCTGTAACGTAAATGTTTTCTGCAGCGGCTGAAAAGCGCTCTGCTGAATTTCCTGTCCATTAATAGCGGTTACTTTGATATGGTCATCAACCTGTAGGGTCACTGCTGCCTGTGACAACATAGAGACCGAGGCAGCACCTACCAATAACGTACCTATCGTTAATTTTTTTAGCAAAGAAGCATTCGATTTCATAAGTTATTCCATTAATAGTAAAAGCGAGTTGGACAAAAGATTCGTATTCTTACGGCTATTCATTTTTTGCTGCTAAAAGTCTTACTGCTAAAAATCAAGTGGCATCGTATGTTGGTCTTGATCAGGCGTGTCGTTATCCACTTGTGTCTCTTGAGCGATATCCGCCAGCTCCGCGGCAAGCGTCTGCTCATCGATGGTACGCAAAGCATCACTTATGACTGCTTTTGAGATATTACTGCGACCAAGATTAGAGAACATTGGTTGAATATAATTAAGTACTTCCATCATCGCACCGATACGATGCGGTCCATCAGTGAGTAAGTGATCAATAATTCGATCGTCAAACTGCCATCCACGCCGACGCAAAATAGACTGTAATAGTGCTTGTCTATCTGCAAAATCATGACCAGTAGGCACTTTAAAGGTTGGTGCTTGTGCCAAACGCGTCATTAAATCTCTTAACTGAAATGGTAAATCATCAGCGGGTTTATTAGCGGCAAACAACAACTGGCGTTGCCCTTCTCGACTACGATTGATCAGGTGAAATAAAGCTTCTTGCCACTGACTGCTTTGCTCAAGCACTTCCAAATCATCAATGGCGATAAGATCAAAGTTTTCTAAAGATGATAGTACGTGGACATCTGTATGAATCAGCTCATTAAGGGACAAACAGATAGCCGATTTGTCCATCTCGACAAATGACTCGCAAATAGCAGACAGCAAATGAGACTTACCTGTAGCAGGGCTACCAAACAGATATAGTTGACCGATCAGGCCGACATGTAACTGCCGTACTGCATCAATAATCGACATCCAACCGGGACCGGCAAAGTCGCTAAGACTTGCATCGTGCTTAATGTCCAGATTGAGACTTAGCTGTGCTTCTGCCATGAATCATCAACTCGTGTTACGTAGTGCAATGGAAAAATATAATAAAAAAGATAGATTGTTTTGAGCTGTATTCATTATTATCAATACTAGCCGATACAAGTGTAGTTAATGGCCCTATATCCTTTGCAAAAATAGGTCAGTCACTTTGTCGAAAACAACGTTAGCAAAACTGGTACCAAAACGGTTTATACTATCAACACTGCGCCTATATATAACATATTTACAAAATAACTGACAAGTCTTTTACCCATTAAGCCTTATCAATCATTGCGTTCCTATCTTGATATTACATATCAATCTTTATCTAGTGCATTCAATAATAAGATAATTATCTTTTTTCAAACAATGCCAGTTGTTTACGACCTTTATAAAAGTCAGTGGTCCGATAATAGTTATATAGATGGCGGAACAGAACGTTTAAGACAGCGGATACTGGCAAGGCGATTAGCATACCGACAAAACCTAGTAGACTGGCACCTGCCAATACGGCAAATATGACCCACAATGGCGATAGACCAATCTTATCACCTAACAGCAATGGTTGTAGGATATAGCCTTCTGCAGCTTGTCCAATCAAGAACGCACCTACGACCAATGACAAATACGTCCAGTCCAATCCAAACTGAAATAGGCAGGCGATAATAGCCGCGATAAAACCAATACCAAATCCTAAATACGGCACAAAACTGGCAATGCCTGCTACCATACCAATGATAAGCCCAAGCTCTAGCCCAATGAGCTGTAACTGTACAGCATAAATAGCGCCTAGCAACACCATCACCAGTAATTGACCTTTGATAAATGCCATCAATGCCAGATCACATTCTTTAGCTATTTCAGTCACTTTTTGACAGTAAGCACCTGGTATCGCCATCTTCCAGTTATGCAAACGCTGATCCCAATTAAATAGGAAGTAGAATGTCAAAATAGGCACCAATACAATCAGACCTGCATTATTGATAAAGTTCATACTTGAAGTCAGTATTTGGCTCATCATGGTGCTAGCATCAGCGAACTTATAGTTCGTTTGCATATAATCAACGAGAGTATCGGAAAACTCTTTAGACTCTAGTTCAGGCAGTTTGATACGAGTATTACTATTGAACCACTCTCTTACGACTTGGTTGTACCAATTAAATATCTTTGGCAAATAATCCCAAGCTGCTTGCAGCTGATGCCACAATGTCGGTACCAACCACCACAGTAATAACGCCATCCCTAAAGTAATCGTCGAGTAGACAATAATAATAGCGACCCAACGCTTAATGTATTTCGATAGGCGCTTGACTAAAGGATTAAATAGATAAGCCAACATAAAGGCAAAAACAAAAGGCACGATGACGGGCATCATCAAATACAAGAGAAACACAGCCACAACTAACGCCACGACAATAAATAAACGCCGAAAAAAAGGATCTATTGGTTGGTTCATCATGGCAAGTAATCCTATAGTTGGACGAGGTTAAAAAAGTGACAGGTTTGAAAAATTGACAGTGAGTCAGCCAGTGATAGCGATTTCTAAATGGTATAACTATAACCATCACGATGTGTCACTAGGCGAATTGCTTTTTTCTCATTAGTTTTAGCTAGTTAAACTGAGACGTATCGAAGTTCTTAAAAAATCTAATTTTTGATAAATTTATGTTTAGTATTTTTTATTCTGTTAATCACATTTGAACTTTTATTAAGGCCATTATTGACAATAAATTTAGCGTTCTATTATCGCAGAGTACAACAAAAAATCAGTCATTTTTTGTTTCTTAACGGCTTATTTGCCACTTAATGCAAATCTTAGTCAAATATTGGCAAGTTGCTTTGCGAGTACGGTCTGTTTTTGGGTATAATGCGCGCACTGTCTTTAAACTTTGCTTTTGAACTTTATAACGCTGATTTTTGCGTGCTCAATTACTTTACCTTCTAATCCCAATTATCTATCCCCAACTGTGAGATGACTATGAGTGACAAGCCTTCTTTAAGCTACAAAGATGCCGGTGTTGATATCGATGCAGGCGATGCTTTGGTTCAGCGAATCAAGTCCGTTGCAAAAGCCACTACTCGTCCTGAAGTCGTGGGTGGACTTGGCGGTTTTGGTGCGTTATGCCGCATCCCAACAGGTTATACCTCACCATTATTGGTTTCTGGCACTGATGGCGTCGGCACCAAACTAAAACTGGCGCTACAGCTGAACCGTCATGACACGATTGGTATTGATTTGGTCGCGATGTGCGTCAATGATCTACTGGTTTGCGGCGCAGAGCCATTATTCTTCTTAGACTACTATGCAACTGGTAAGCTGGATGTCGATGTAGCGGCGACTGTTGTGACTGGTATTGGCGATGGTTGTAAGTTAGCTAACTGTGCGCTTATCGGTGGTGAAACTGCTGAAATGCCAGGCATGTATCAAGACGACGATTACGATCTAGCTGGATTCTGTGTAGGCGTGGTTGAAGAAGCAGAAGTCGTCACTGGTGAAAATGTCGCAGAAGGCGATGTACTGATTGCCCTTGCCTCAAGTGGCGCGCACTCAAACGGCTACTCATTAGTTCGTAAAGTCATCGAAGTTAGCGGTGTGGATGTTACAAGCAGCGATGAGCAACTAGACGGTCAGCCTATTCAAGATGCTTTAATGGCTCCTACCCGTATCTATGTAAAAGCAATCAAAGCATTACAAGACTCGCTTGGCAGCTCAGCTTTACATGCGATGTCACACATCACAGGTGGTGGTCTAACGGATAACTTACCACGTGTACTACCTGATAACCTAGCGGCTAGCATCGATACTAATAGCTGGCAGTTCTCAGAGCTATTCACTTGGCTACAGACCCAAGGTAATATCGCGCAGAGCGAGATGTACCGTACCTTTAACTGCGGCGTTGGTTTTGTCATCGTTATGCCAAAAGACAAAGCAGAAGCTGCTATCCAAACCTTGACTGATGCAGGCGAGACAGCTTGGCAACTAGGTGAAATGGTCAAACGCAGCACTGATGGCCAGGCGGATGCAGTGGTGTACCGTTAATGTCAACTGATAACGCAAGCCAACCTATCAAACCATTGCGTATTGCTGTTCTAGTCTCAGGAAGTGGTAGCAACCTGCAAGTGTTAATCAATGCAATGCAAGCAGGTGCGCTACCGATTGAAATCGTTGGTGTCATTAGTAACCGTGAAGATGCTTATGCATTGACACGTGCTAAAGATGCCAATATTCCAGTTGCGGTATTGTCACACGTTGCTAGTGGTAAACGTATGGGTATCAAGACATTTGAAACCTATGCCAACGAGCAGTTAATAGCGTGGCAACCTGACTTGATCGTCTTAGCTGGGTTTATGCGCGTACTAAGTGGCTCATTTATCGATAATGTACCAGCGCCCATGATTAACCTTCACCCTTCTCTACTTCCGGTTTATAAGGGTTTAGATACTCATAAACGGGTCATACAAGCGGGTGAACGTCGTCACGGTTGTAGTATTCATAAAGTAACAGCGGAGCTTGATGCAGGTCAGGTATTGACTCAAGCCGTCTTGAATGTCGATATTAACGACACAGTAGAGAGCTTACAGTCACGGGTACAGAAACTTGAACATCAGTTGCTACCTTGGACGATTTTACTACTAGCAAAAAATGTATTGTCACTTGAAGCAAATAATATATCATCGCAAACGGAAACTTATTTACCTAAGTTGCCTTTGCAATTGCTTATAGACGGATAAAAATCTCGGCTTATTAAGCTGCTTTTTATACTACTTTATATAGCGCAATAAAAAGCCCAGCTACTCGTAATGAGTAACTGGGCTTTTTTATTTGATAACCATTTATTATTTAAAATCATTTAAAATCGTAAATAGTTATCTATTTAGCTAATTTGTATAGTTAGTTCATTCTTAGAATACATGAACCGCTTTGATGTTGACAAATTCTTTGATACCGAAGCCGCCATGCTCACGACCATAACCTGAGTTTTTCACGCCACCAAATGGCAGTGCAGGATTAGCTAGACCATAACCATTGATATAGACCATACCTGTATCGAATTGCTCACGTGCTAGACGAACGGCTTTCTCTTCATCTTTCGAGAAAATCGCGCCACCTAAACCATAACGACTGTCGTTAGCGATGCGCATTGCGTCGTCTTCATCTTTGGCACGAATTAGTGAAGCGACGGGGCCAAATAGTTCGTCATCGTATGCAGGCTGACCTTTTTCAACGTTCTCTAGGATAGTTGCTGGATAGAAGCTACCTTTACCTTCAGGTACCTTACCGCCAACAGCAATCGTTGCACCTTTAGCCACACTTTGCTCTACTTGCTCATGTAGCTGCTCACGCAAATCTGCACGTGCTAATGGACCGATATCTGAGCTGTCATCCATTGGATCACCCGCTTTAGTACCTTCAAATTTCTCAACGATACGCTTACGGAATTCGTCATATACGCTATCGACTACGATAAAGCGTTTGGCTGCTACACAAGTTTCACCGTTATTAATTAGACGTGCTTGAGTACAAGTTTCTACTGCAGTTTCGATATCAGCATCTTCTAATACGATAAATGCATCATTTGAACCTAGCTCTAATACCGCTTTCTTAATCGCCTTAGCTGCTTGCTGTCCAACGATCACGCCTGCTTTGTCACTACCTGTTAGTGTCACGCCACGTACTTTGTCATTGCCAATCAATGCTTCTGATTGATCATGGTCAATGATAATCGTACGGAACAAATCACTTGGTAATTCAGACTCATGAAGAATTTTTTCGATTAGTAGACCAGAGCCTGTTAC
The DNA here is from genome assembly GCF_013414195.1 of Psychrobacter sp. BI730. Classification (GTDB taxonomy): domain Bacteria; phylum Pseudomonadota; class Gammaproteobacteria; order Pseudomonadales; family Moraxellaceae; genus Psychrobacter. The sequence goes on along the minus strand of NZ_JAATTV010000019.1, from coordinate 6,709 downwards.
GTTAGATGCGTGTTTTAGTAAAACACTGTTACCTGCCATCAAGTTTGCAATGGTATAGCGGAATACTTGATACGCTGGGAAGTTCCAAGGCTGCATGCCGTAGATAATACCGATAGGTTGGTACGTCACTAACCCTTTTTTCATGCTTTCGATATCACGTACATCATCAGCTAAAGAAGCAACACCGTTTTCAGCAGTGTAATCACAGATGGCTTTACAGAGATCAATCTCTTGCATGCTCTGGCTGTGTAACTTGCCGCGCTCTTCAGTCATCAGTTTAGCCAGCTCTTCTTTGTATTCCATCAGCTTATCACCGATAGACTTGATGATACGGCCGCGTTCTTCGTGGCTCACTGTACGCCATTCTAAAAATGCGTTATGTGAAGCATCGACAATCTTGTTGACTTCGTCATTGCTCATATAATTGTAGTTACTAATTTCTTCGCCCGTGGTTGGGTTAATAGTAGTAATGTCTGACATAGTTACTGTCCTTATTGTTCGAATTTATACTTGGGATTTATAATCGGGTTTACTGTCACTTGTAGTTATTTTGCTGTAACAGTTTTAATTATTAAATTTACGTCGATAGCACAGTCTATTGGTAGCTCGTTTTCTATCTGCCGTTATCTTAACAAGCTATTTGATTAAGAGTTTTACAATATATTGTGAAGTGTGTTGAAGATGTTAATAGTGTGACTGACTTATTAAGTCTATCTAAATGTAAAATATCAATTATTAATCCCTAGAACATAAAAAAAACCAGCCTAACGGCTGGTCTAATAACTATATAGAGTGGGAGATATAGGAAAATATGTTTATTAAAAATTCAGATAATTAGGAACATTTCGCTTTAATAAAAGATAGATTCAACTCACACAAACCAATCAAAACAAATGATTAATAACCGGTATCTCTTGTGGTGGATTTTCTTCTTCAGCAACGACTTGTCGTGCCACATGCATAATTAGCTGACGTAACCAGCGATGGGCTGGGTGATGCTGCAACAAAGGAGACCATGCCATCGTAAGCTCAAACTCAGGAATAAAAAACGGCGGATCTTCCATCATAATGCTGTCATTATTTGCCTGCATTCTTGCCACACGTGTTGGCAAGGTCGCTATCAAATCTTTATTTGCTGCAAGCATGGCAGGCATTTGATAATGTCGAGTAAAGACACTGATTTGGCGTTTTTGACCAAGGCGCTGCAAGGCCTGATCGATAGAGCCAAGTCCACCAGATTTCTCTGGATTAACCCCAAAACCCACACCCATCCCTGTTTTAGATACCCAAACGTGCTGTGCTTTAAGGTAGTTTTTCAAATTAAAACGATTGGCATAAGGACTGTCAGAAGATAATAAGCAACTAAAAGTATCACGCCACACTAGAACCTGATGGAAGCTTTGAGGTATTTCATTAAAACGGTTAATCGCTAAATCAACTCGTCCCTGCTCCATATCTCGATAAGAGACGTCTGATGGAGTCAAAAAGTCCAAAATTACATTAGGTGCTTCAGAACGTAGTGCTTTTACCAGCTTAGGTACTAGGGTCGCTTCGGCATAATCCGATGTCATGATACGGAACACACGAGAGGTACTATAAGGGCGGAATTCGGTACGCGGCTCCAACACTTGAGTCAAGTCAGCGAGTATCTCACGGATACGTGGCTGTAGCTCAAGAGCGCGTTCAGTCGGCGTCATACCCTCAGATGAGCGTACCAATAATGGATCATTAAACAGCTTACGCAAACGGCGCAAGATATTACTCATAGCAGGCTGAGTAATCCCAAGCTGCTCGGCTGCGCGAGTGACGTTTTTTTCTCGTAGCAACACATCTAGATGGACTAATAAATTTAAATCAACCCGCTGCAAATTCATATTTGGTTCTCTTGGCTTTTGAGTAAACGCCATATTAAGGCTGACATTTGTAGTGCTGCTACAATGATTTGTGCGTTATAACAGCATAATTTCATTATTTTTTACTAATTTGGTTCTAGTTTTTTCTGATAGAGCTGCACTATAACTCATTCAACCTATCGTAAGGCCCTGTTATATAAACATTATATCATACAGAAATACCAAAGATAACTATCATAAATTAGATAAATCTTGGTAAGGTGGTTATAGTGAGTTCTATAAAGGATTTGCAGCATAGACGACGAACTTTAGGTTCATAAGCTGTTTTTATCCGATTAAATATTGTCGCTAAGTAATATATTAATGGTTTTTATCAGTCGTTAAATACGGTTAATTGACCTCATTATTGTAACATCTCTTGCTACCAATTATGACATCACTGCCTATTAAGTATTCAGATACCTTTTAGACATATAGTGAGAATCGATAAATATTTATAAACCAGCAATTATTTTCAACTGTTGAGTTCAGCAAATTTCTTGTAATAGCCTAGCGGTTTGTTTAGGGTAAATAGAGCTTCGATAGATAAATGATAGACCAAATTTTGAATATTACTTTTTAGTACAAAGGTTTTAGTAAAGCGGATTTTAGTAAAACGACAGACCCATTATTTTAACAATTAACTTATTTGTTTTTACACCCCACCAAGGAGACTATAGATGTCAACTGCATATAAATCAGCGATCGACTTAGTACGTGAATTAAAGCAAAAGCACGGCAACTGGCAGAACATTAGCGAAGTTGATGCTGCACGTATGATGTCACAAAACCGTTTCAAGACGGGTTTGGATATCGCAAAATATACTGCAAAAATCATGCGTCAAGACATGGAAGATTATGACAATGATACGTCTCAGTACACGCAGTCTTTAGGTGCATGGCATGGTTTTGTTGCACAGCAAACTATGTACGCTAAGAAAAAATATTTCGGTACGACTTCTAAAACTTATATCTACCTTTCAGGTTGGATGGTAGCTGCCCTACGCTCTGAGTTTGGTCCACTACCTGACCAATCTATGCACGAAAAAACATCAGTACCTAAGCTAATCGAAGAAATCTACACCTTCTTGCGTCAAGCAGATGCTAAAGTGTTGAACGACTACTTCCGTGAGCTAAACGCTGCTGAAGAAGCTGGCCAAGACACTTCAGCTATCCTAGAAAAAATCGAAAACTTTGATTCACATGTTGTGCCGATCATCGCTGATATCGATGCAGGTTTCGGTAACGAAGAAGCTACTTACCTATTAACTAAGCAAATGATCGAAGCTGGTGCTTGTGCCATTCAGGTTGAAAACCAAGTATCTGACGCTAAGCAATGTGGTCACCAGGCTGGTAAAGTAACTGTACCGCATGAAGACTTCATCTCTAAGCTAAACGCTATTCGTTATGCATTCTTAGAGCTTGGTGTTGAAGACGGCGTTATCGTTGCTCGTACTGATTCTGAAGGCGCCTCACTAACGCAAAAAATTCCAGTATCAAATGAGCCAGGCGATCTTGCTTCTAAATACATCGATTTCATCGAAATGGAAGAAGTAACGCTAGAAAATGCTCAAGAAAATGACAGCCTACTTAAGCACAACGGCAAGCTAGTACGCCCAGTTCGTCTACCTAACGGTCTATATCAGTTCCGTGAAGAGACTAACATTGACCGTGTTGTACTTGACTGTGTAACTGCTCTAGAAAACGGCGCTGACCTACTATGGATCGAAACACCGACTCCAGATGTAGAACACATCAAAATGATGGTTGACCGTATTAAAGAGCAACAGCCTAAAGCCAAGCTTGTATACAACAACAGCCCATCATTCAACTGGACGCTTAACTTCCGTAAGCAAGTTATCGCTCAGTGGGAAGAAGAAGGCAAAGACATCTCTGCATACAATAAAGATGACTTGATGAGTGCTGATTACGACGGTACTGAGCTTGATGCAGCAGCTGACGTAGCCGCTAAGAACTTCCAACGTGATGCGTCACGTGATGCTGGTGTATTCCATCACTTAATCACGCTACCGACTTACCACACGACTGCTCTTAGCGTTCATGAACTTGCTAAAGGCTACTTCGGTGAAGAAGGCATGCTTGCTTATGCAGCTGGCGTACAGCGTAAAGAAATCCGCGAAGGCATCTCTTGTGTTAAGCACCAAGCAATGGCTGGTTCTGACCTTGGCGATGACCACAAAGAAATCTTCTCAGGCGATAACGCACTGAAAGCTGGCGGCGGCAAGAACACAATGAACCAGTTCTAATAACCGACACACTAGCAGTATTTATCAAAAAACCGCCATACATCATGTATGGCGGTTTTTTATTGCGGTTTAAATAATCAGAGAATGGTAGACTAATAATTGTTTATTCTAACCATCGATCAGAGCCATCAGTCAGAATTATTAGGAGCTAATATGCAAGAGATAGAGCTGAAGTTTTTGGTACCAGAGTCACGACTGAAAGGATTAATGCGTCAAACGCACGTTAAATCCTCACAAGTGACGCAACTGGCTGCACATTATTACGATACGTCTGACCAACAGCTTGCACAGGCAGGTATCGGCCTGCGTATTCGCAAAGAAGGCGATACATGGGTACAAACCATTAAAGCTGGTGGTGATGGTATCGCGGCACGCTTGGAGCACAATGCCATACTCGATAATGAGCAAGTACAAGCGATGCTCGATAATAATGAGCTGATACCTGATTTAACAATATATCAAGACACTCCAATCGCTGCAGCATTGGCTGACTTTAAACTCAAAAAGTTGGTAAAAAATCTGACACGACTTTATGTTACTGACGTCGAGCGCACTACGCGGTTGCTAACAGAAAGTAATGAAGATGAAACCGATAATTGCATCGAAATGGCTTACGATCAGGGAGAGATTATTCATGGTACTGATGACTCGCTACGCAAAACTATTCAAGAGATAGAGTTTGAACTGGTGTCAGGAGATTTAGACTTTCTATTTACGACTGCCAAAACATGGTGCAAGCGCTATAAGCTGTGTCTATCTACCGTTACCAAAGCTGAAAACGGCGGCTTACTTATTAACGGACAAAATCACAGTCCAGCGGTCAACGCAAATCTAAGTCAATTGCAAATAGACAAAGACAGTAGTGCGCCTGCCTTTATACGTGCGGTCGTACACAATTGCTTATTACAGATACTACCAAATAGCAGTGCTATCGTCGCTGGCAGCATAGATGATAATCATATTCTACAGTTAAGAGTTGGTATTGATCGCTTGCGTACTGCGTTGAAAGCATTTGCTGAATTCTCTGATGAGATTAACCCTGAATGGTTGCCAATACTAAAGCAAACTGCAACCTTACTTAGCGAATACTATCAACTTGCTTATATCAATGCACAGATCGAACCTGAGCTACAAGCATGTGGCGCGCCTGCCGTCGACTGGACAACAGATATCGAAGATATCAAGATCACACCTATCAATACGCTGCAAGCCAATGACTTTCAGATAACCTTGCTAGAGCTGATTGCCTTTACTATGAGCGACCCCAGCATTGAACCTCAGACTGATCAGCTTGCCCGCGATAAGCTAACGAAAGTCCTTTCTAAACTATATAAAAAATGCCTTAAAACCAATAAAAAATCTGACGAAGTAAGTAATGAAGTAAGTGACGAAGTAAGTGTTGCTGAGCTTGTGAGCGATGACATAGAGGTAAACACAGACATTGCTGATCATGACCAACATGAAAACGAGCTGCTCAATCAGTTAAGAGATTTGCGTTACATCAGTGAATTTTCTACGCCTTTACTAAGTAAGAAAAAAGCTAAAAAGAAAACGAAACGTTGGTTAAAGCGTCTGATAAAAGCACAAAAAGCATTAGAACAACTGAACGATGATAATCAATATCAGCAGTTTTATGAATTGAAATCAAAAACAGATACTAATGCTTTATATGGTACGGGTTGGTTTACGGCCATACTGACTGATGACCAGAGTCATATTGATGCACGTTTAGCAAAATTTGCAGATAGCTCAACGTTTTGGTAGAAGTAGGAATATTATTTTTATGACGGATACTGCTTTCATAAAGTAAAACCACTCCATAAAAAAGACAGCTTGTTATATAACAGGCTGTCTTTTTTATTGTGTTCAAATAGTTTCCGTAAGCGCCATGGCTAAATGGGCAACCTGTCCTAATTAGCCACAATCGTAACGGGCATACCCTCTTCTACTTGCTCAAATAATTCTACAATATCTTCATTACGCATACGGATACAGCCATGAGATAACGGAATACTCATTGGTTCAGTATCTGGTGTACCGTGAATATAGATATAGCGCTCATAAGTATCACAACCACCTTGGCCATTGCTACCTTTGTTTAACCCTTCTTCAAGACCGCTTAACCAAAGAATACGGCTCAATATCCAGTCACGCTTGGGATGTAGCTCACCAAGATTTGCATCGTATATCTCACTTGTCGGCACACGCCCGACAAATACCGCATTCATAGGCTCACTACCACCTATTTTCTGTTCAATGACATGCCTACCGAGCGGCGTGCAACCACTATCCTGCTGACTACCAATACCATTCTTTGCAGTGGAGACTACGTATCTCGCAACCTCAGTCTGCTGCTGGTACATCGTCAATGTTTGCTCAGCGATATTAATCATGAGTTGTTTATCAAGCGTCTTATTATTGGTCATAAATGCTTCCGACTATCAGTCATTCATCAGATTACTATCAAGGTTATTAGGGCGTGTTGAACATTGGCGACAAATTAATGGCAAAAAAAATAGCGAACGGTTAATCTTTAAGCTCTCACACAAA
>NZ_JAATTV010000018.1 GCF_013414195.1 Psychrobacter sp. BI730 | reverse complement strand
ATCGTTTTATGATTATGTTTGATGACCGTATCAGTAAGCATTTAATCTAAATGGCAGTTACACAGAATCTGGGATGGTCTCCAATATCAGCCTAAATGGCAACTCTCTCTACTTAAGGCGGTAGTTAGCATTCTACTATACTACCTGCTATCACCTCCTGATATCAGCATTCACATCCATCACATTCATATCCTGTTTTAACGTAAGAAAGCCTAGCACTGCTCTAGCGGATACTTGTCATCTATAGACTTTTATAGAGCGAGCCGTTAGGGTAAATGCTACACCTTCACACTGGTTTATCCTATGTCCGAGCCTGTCAATCAGCCCACATCTAACTGCCTCATAGATAACGCTCCTTGGGAGCATTACCGCCGACCCTATGTGTGTGATTTGGCTTATGTGTTGGCATGTCCCAATGTTTTGACACAGTGGCTAGACTTTGCACCGCATCAGAATACACATACCGTTGCTGTGCATAGCGCGCAATTTTGGCAGACGCAGTTTGAGGCGTATGAGCAACGATTAACAGAGTTAGACACCACTGCCGCCTATCAAGAGCTGACTCGCTATTTACTCAAACGCCCAAGTCCCAATCGGCTGGGATTTCATTTTGAAGGCTTACTGTCATTTTGGTTAGAGGATGGATTTGCGCGCAAGCTGCATTCGTATGAGACACTGGCTAGCAACGTGCAGCTCTATAATGGTAAGCAGACGACTGGCGAGCTTGATTTAATTTTATATAACCATGCAGAACAGCTGGTTGAACATTGGGAGCTAGCCATTAAGTTTTTTATGGGGTCAGCACCTTTTGAGCCTGTGAACTGGGTTGGAATCAATTCCAATGATAATCTACAGCGTAAAATGACCCATATGCAAACCAAGCAGTTTCGAGCGGTGTGGGTAGATACGGAAAATCATGGACAGGTAAAAATCGATAAGCGTTATGGCGTGATTAAAGGGCGATTCTTTTTACCGATTAACACAACTGATTGTGGTAATGATAATTGGCCCTATTGGCTGACGCCGAGTTTTCCAATACATGAGTGGTGTGATAAAAGAGACATGGCAAGCCTTGCAACGATTGACACTACAGCTTTGCGAGCCGCGCATTATATTGAATGGTTCACCAAGCGCGACTTTTATGATGAGCGAAATGCTTATAATGGTCGCCAGCAGCCGATAGTTTGGGCAGATAGCGAGCTACCTAAGACAGGTTTATATTTTGAAGGTAATCGACCAATCGTTATTTACCCAAGGCAATCAGACCAGATCGATGAATAAATTTAGCTAACCTAAACTTTTAAAATGAAACTGCTTGGATAATGTTTTAGCCTTAACAATCGAACAGCTTTCACAGAATGCTTAATAGCTCTCAATCACTTGCATTAACTCATATCTAAGCATATCGGCACTCGGCATACGCTCAGCATGGAAGCGCACCATCGCAATACCTGCACTGGCAAGCGCCTTATCCTTTTTATCATCCGCTTTTTGGCGGGCTTTGCTACTATGCGTCCAGTCATCAAGCTCGATAGCGACCAATGTAGTCTGAGCATCGACATCCACGATCACATAGTCAACGCTCTGACGGCAGATACGATTGAACCAAAAGCTACGCTCTGATGTCTCGCTACTATTGGCTTCAATGATCCGTGACAGCTGTACTTGGACAAATATGTGATACTCCGGCAGCGCATTTTTTAACTTATTAAAAAATATCACTTCCGTATCGGTCATGATTGGCATCGGCGCAAATGGCCAAATAGCCAACTCATCACCGCGCACAGGTTTTGGATCAGGCTCAACGACAGGACGTTTTGCTAATAGCTTCGGTAACGTAATCAGCCCCAAAAAGCCAACGGCTAATATTAGAAATATAACACCAAACGACATGGTTCTACCTTATACAATATGAGAGTGATGGGCTAATTGTCATTATTGATAGCAATTAATAATGCGCCAACCACGACAAGGCAACCTATATAGGCTGACAGGTTATACAACAACGGATTATAAAAATGGCGCTCATCTTAACTAAGGCGGCGCCAATCAGCAATCTATAAAACAAAAAACACGACAGTATTTGTCGTGTTTTCATATAAAGTAGATAAAAGTCGTATTGAGTCCGCGAGAAACGCTCTAGCTTAACGCCAGTAAAGCACCCAAGCGCTGGTCGTATTTACTTTAGGATCACTATTGATTTTATCTTTTAGTGCCAATGCTGCGACTTTGCCACGTTCAGGCCCAACCACGACACGGACACCGCGACTGGTCGCACTGGTCTTGACTTGATAACCTGCTGCTCGGAACTTTTTCGCTAACTCATCCGCTTTGGCTTGGTCATTTGCTAGAGCCACTTGCACCCCAAAGCTACCCTTAGCATCTGTTTCTTTGACTTCTTTACGCGCTTCGCTCAATTTTTGCTGCGCTTTACGTTTTGCATCGGCAGATTTCTTCGCCAGCGCTTCTTCTTGCTGGCGCTTCTTCTCACGCGCTTGCTCAGCGGCCGCCGCTTCACGCTCTAAACGTTGTACCTGTTTGCTCGATGGAATGGTAATACTTTGACCCAGTTGTAGCGCTGCTGATGGAGATAGGTTGTTGGCTTGAGCCAATACTTCCACAGGCATGTTGTATTGTCTTGCCAGTTTGATCAGTCCATCACCTTTCTTAATCTGGTATTCAGAAGGCGATTTCGGTGGCTCGTTTTTAGCCGCTTCCGCTGCTTCTCTTTTTCTCTCAGCCGCTGCTTGGGCTTCCGCCTGCTTTTTTGCTTCGGCTAGTTTCTCTGCCTCCGCTTGTTTTTTGCTCTCAGCAAGTTTTTTGGCGGCCGCTTGCTCTTTTATAGCAGCTTGCCTTTGGGCTTCTTGTTGCTCTTGAGCCGCTTTTTGCTTCTCGGCTTCGCTAGACTTTGTAGTATCAGTAGTAGACTGACTCTCAGTACGAGGCTGAACGGTCAGATCTGTAGTAACGTCTTTTGTAGCCTCTGTATTGGTAGTTTCATCAGTAGCTGGCGCACTATTATCAACATATTGCTGGCTCTCAGCACGTGCCTTGGCCAATGCTTCTGCTTCAGCAATCTCCTGCTCTGTCAAAAACTCTTTTGCACGTTTTTCTTGCTCTGCGACACGGGCTGCACGTTCTTTTTGCTTTTGCGCAAGGATACGTTTTTCTGTCTCGATATCAGTGGTGAGCGGCTGCGGAGACTCTTGCTCCGAGCTTGATTTGTCAACCATCGCTGACATTGGCTCTGGTTGGTCACTATCGCCAATCTGCTGCACCATGGCATATAGCATCACGCTACCGCCGATAATCATCCCAATGCCCAATAAGGCTTGTCTCGAAAAGTTCATCCGTTTACGTCTCTTAGTTGGTAATAAGGTTGATTGAGCGGTGCAGCGACTATCTCAAAGCAGTATATCCAATCGCTTTAATCATGATCTCTTACCGCCAGTTACTGTCAGTTAATGCCATCAGGGTTCAAAATTTGTGCCGACCATCTTCTACTGGTCTGGCAAATCATTTTGATTATAAAGCATATTTTTCATGCTGTCTGCCATCAGGCTATGACTAAGATTAACATTAAACAGGCACTACTTTAACTTAAATTATCATACGCTAAGGGCACTTAACGCTTCCCCGATCGTATGAAACGAGCCACATACGACGATAAGGTCTTGCGGCTGGCTCGCCTCTATCACTGCATGGGTCGCTGTATGCAAACCTTCAAACTCATATATATTGGTGCTATCGACATATTTAACCAAAACATCTTGCAGCTGCTCAGTAGTCGCGGCACGAGGATAATCAATCTCAGCGATAAACCAGTCACTAATCGGTAAGCCTGCTTGGGTTAAGCGCTGCATAACCTTATCAATATCTTTATCACCTAACATAGAAAATAGCATTTTTATCTTTGGTGTAGGGATATCCGCTGAGCTATTTTGATTACTTTGCTTGGCTACATGCTGCTGCCAAAACGGTAACAGCTGCGCTAGTAAGAACTCAACGCCTTGCTCATTATGCGCGACGTCAAATAACCAATGACGGCTATGACTTTCACGATAATCGAAGCGACCTGCCAGTTTGACAGTTTGTAGTGCTTGCTCAATGGCCTTGATATCAATATCTAATGGACTTGCTAATACTGCTGATAGTGCATTGGCAGTGTTAGTCAACGATAGCGCAGGACGTGGTAACTGCAAGGTAACCGCTGCATTACTGTATTGCCAAGTCGTTGAATCAATATCGCGATAGCTAAAATCTTGTCCAATCTGATAACAAGTTGCCTGCTGAGTACCGATGGATTGTTGCACGCTAGCTGGCATCTCAGTAGCGCCATAAATCAGAGGAATGCCGTTGCGCAAGATACCTGCTTTTTCGCGACCAATATCCTCGACATTGTCACCCAACCAGTCAACGTGATCGATGCCGATATTGGTAATGACTGCCATGTCAGGATCAATAATATTGACCACATCTAGCCGTCCACCCAGTCCCACTTCTAATACCCACACGTCACAATCTGCCTCAGCGAATATCAATAGCGCTGCTAGTGTGGTCATCTCAAAGAACGACAACGTCAAATCACATTGTAAGCGAGCTGCTTCTACTTTGCTAAAAGCCTCAATCAGCGTCTGGTCGCTGACCATCTCGCCATTGATACGCACGCGCTCATTAAATACGCTCAAGTGTGGCGATTGATATAGTGCCGTCTTATAACCTGCGGCTTTACACATTTCGGCGATAACAGCGGTCGTAGAGCCTTTACCATTGGTGCCTGCCACAGTGAAGACATAAGCGTCATCTTTGGCTGACTTTACTACTCCTAGCGCTTCGGCAACAGGCAATACACGCGATAGTCCCATATCTATCGCAGACACATGTATTTGCTGCATATAATTTAGCCATTCGGTCAAGCTGACCAAACCAACGTTGTCGTTAGGGCTACTAGAGTTGGACGCTACAAGATCAGACATGAATAAAACCTATAGGAAATTTAATAAGAAATAGAAATATATGTGTTGGCTAAAACCAAAAATAGCATTTACCGTGCAATGACGATAAATGCTATTAGGGGTCTTGCATATGCAGTAGATGTTAGCACGCGGCTAGGCGTTTATGCACTCAATAATTGACTCATAATACTGAGCCATACATCTTATTAAGCATCTACATTAGGTACGTGGCACAGTTTTGCGAGCAAACGATAGATCGTATCAATCAGTTGATGACGATGCACCACTTCATCTACGACGCCATGCTCTAGTAAGAACTCTGCACGTTGGAACGGCTCTTCTAACGTCTCACGCACGGTCTGCTCGATTACACGCTTACCCGCGAAGCCAATCATCGCTTTTGGTTCTGCCAGATGGATATCACCCAACATCGCTAGTGATGCAGTTACGCCGCCGTACACAGGATTGGTCAATACCACAATATAAGGAATCCCAGCGATTCTTAGACGCTCAATCGCTGCTGCCGTGCGTGCCATTTGCATCAACGATAGCAGGCCTTCTTGCATACGTGCACCGCCAGAAGCAGCAAAGCAAACCAAAGGTACTTTTTGCTCTAGCGCTTTTTCAGCTGCTTGAACGAAACGATCACCAACGACTGAACCCATTGACCCACCCATAAAGCGGAAATCAAAAGCACAGGCGACGATATCAAGGTTACGAAGTTTGCCATACATAGCAACCAACGCCTCAGTCTCACCTGTTTTTTCTTGTGCTTCACTCATACGCGCAGGATATGGCTTACTATCCACAAAGCTCAATGGATCTTTTGCCGTAAATTCTTGTCCTGTCTCGCCGTCTACTTGATCAAGTAACCAGTTCAAGCGCTCACGAGCACTCATCGGTAAATGATGATCACAATGCGGGCACACATAACAGTTAAAAATTAGCGCCGTGTTGGTAATCATCGAATGACAATTACTACACTTAGTTGACGGTTCAGTCTCTACCGCAGACAGTGGTGCAGTCAAATGCTGCTTGATACCTGGGATAGGACGGTTAAACCATGACTGCCTATCCGTATTGCTGTTTGGCACGGCTTTAGCAGTATTGTTATCGGGTTTTGTTATTGTATCAGTCATATTATTTGCCATCATAAAAGGCTTATTGACAAGTTTGCTCATGCGCTTGTCATTGAGAGTTTAATGGTTGTCTAAACAAAGCATCTAATACAGTCATAACATGAGCAGTCATGCGACATACTGATAAATAAATCTCGTATGTCAGTAATTTGATTATGCGCTTGTTGATAGATAATGTATTTGCCAATCAAAATGACGAATAAACCACTGCTATCAGACACCATATAATAGTAATATTAGTTTACACTCGTAAACTAATTTTAGCAAAGTCATTTAGTATTGTCTTCACGTAAAGCATTTGAGTAAAGTCTTTAAGTAAACAATAGCTGCAATTTGACTTTGCCATTTCAAATAACTATTTCTTCAAGTAACAACAATATGAAAGCAATAGCTATTAAGCACTTAAGCTGTCTAACGCTTCACGTAGCTCATCCATTTTTGCCATGATGTTTTGCTGTGCATTTGCAACCGCCGCGGTATCGTTGGCATCAATATCGGCAAAATTCTGTACCAATGCACTACCGACGATAACGCCATCTGCATGAGTACCGATCGCCTTAGCAGAGGCACCGTCACGGATACCAAAGCCGACGCATACTGGCAGGTCTGTTTCTGCTTTGATTGCTTGTACTTGAGTTGCTACATCGTCAGTATCTAGCGTGGCTGAACCAGTCACACCTTTTAGTGATACATAATAAATATAGCCGCCACAATGAGTCAATACTTGCTCACGACGCTCAGGCAACGTCGTTGGCGACAGTAAGAAAATCTCATTCATCGAATGATCAGTTAAATGCTGAGTGAAGCTACCTGCTTCTGCTGGTGGCAAATCTACCATCAATAGACCATCAACGCCTGACTGCTCACATAGCGCCACAAAATTATCATAGCCGATGATTTCAACAGGATTTAGATAGCCCATTAGGATAATTGGCGTTTGCGTATCTGTTTGACGGAACTCTGCGACCATTTTTAGCGCATCACGAGTACTTGTACCTGCTGCTAATGCACGCTCGCCAGCTAAGGCAACGGTTGGACCATCTGCCATTGGGTCAGAGAACGGCAGACCGACTTCGATCATATCGGCGCCGTGTTTCACTAAGTCGTGCAACAGACCTACGGTGGTGGTCGGATTAGGATCGCCTGCCATTACATAAGGAATCAAGGCTTTTTTATTTTGTGATTTTAAGGTTTCAAAGGTACTTTCAATTCTGGTCATAGTGGTCTCTTAATTGTTATAAACTGGCTTGTTCGACCCTTTATCTAATAGTGTATATTGAACAATAAAAGGTCAAACAATTTTTCTTATAAAGAAGAATCTGGTAACTTATAAATTTGATAACTTATAAAGATACTCGTTACTACAACTCAATCCCTTCTGCCTTCATCACTGAATGCAGATCCTTGTCACCGCGTCCTGACATATTAACGATAATCGTCTGATCAGGAGTCATGGTTTTAGCCAGTTTCAATGCATAAGCGACAGCATGAGCAGTTTCAAGCGCAGGGATAATGCCTTCCTTGCGAGTTGCTTCATGGAAGCCTTCCAACGCTTCTTTGTCAGTACAGCCAACATATTCAACGCGCTTCATGTCTTTTAGGAAGCTATGCTCTGGGCCGACACCAGGATAGTCAAGACCCGCTGAGATAGAATGCGTCTCTTGAATCTGACCATCATCATCTGCCATGAGGTAAGTACGGTTACCATGCAGCACGCCGATACGACCAGCAGCCAATGGTGCTGAATGACGACCTGATTCAATACCATCACCTGTTGCCTCGACACCATACATCTTCACTTCAGTATCGTTTAGGAAGTCAAAGAACAAACCAATCGCGTTTGAGCCACCACCGACACACGCAACCAATGCATCAGGCATCTTGCCTGTTTTTTCTAGATGCTGAATGCGCGCTTCTTTACCAATGATTGCTTGGAAGTCACGAACCAATAGCGGATAAGGATGCGGGCCTGCCACAGTACCGATAATGTAATAGGTGCTATCGACATTGGTCACCCAGTCACGCATAGCTTCGTTCATGGCGTCTTTGAGCGTGCGTGAGCCAGAAGTGACTGGCACAACTGTTGCGCCAAGCAAGCGCATACGATAGACGTTCATCTTTTGACGCTCGACATCGTCAGCACCCATATAGACGATACATTCTAGCCCTAAGCGTGCCGCAATGGTTGCCGTCGCTACGCCATGCTGTCCTGCACCAGTCTCAGCGATGATACGTTTTTTACCACACATTTTAGCAAGCAGTGCCTGACCAATGGTGTTATTTACTTTATGCGCGCCTGTATGGTTTAGGTCTTCACGCTTAAAGTAAATTTGCGCACCGCCGATTTCATCGCTCAAACGCTTAGCATGATACAACGGCGTTGGACGACCGACATAATTGACCAAATCGTTATGATACTCTTCCCAGAACGCTGGATCTGCTTTTACTTTGGTATAAAGCGTTTCTAACTCTTCTAGAGCAGCCATTAGCGTCTCAGAGACAAAACGCCCCCCATGTACACCGAAATGACCGCGCGCATCAGGATACTGGTTGAAGTCCTGTACATTTTCAGGATTGGTAAAAGTATTAACCGATTGTGCGGTAGCAGATAAATCTTTGTTCTCGACATGACTCATGATAATTCCTACTGTAATAAGTGGTATTTTTTGGATAACTTTAGATAAATAGAGAAAAAATAATAAAAGGGATAACAATCTAATAAGATTTAAGCAGAAAAATCGGAATAACGATCAACTAAGCAGATTATGTATAGCAAACAACTTGATACAAACACACTTAGATAACGCCAGTGACCGTAGCGTTTTGCCATCGATCGCGCTTGACTGATTTCATAAAGGCACGCATTTTGGCAGCGTCCTTTTTACCTTTATCAACTTCAATACCACCGCTCACATCGACGCCATAGATAGGCAAATCTAACGTAGCGGCAACATTATCGGCATCGAGACCACCTGCCAATATGATCGGCAGTGCACTGTCATGAGGAATGAGACTCCAGTCAAAACGCTGCCCTGTACCGCCGTATGCATCTTGATGATAGGCATCAAGTAAAATACTACTGGCACCTGCAGTCGCAAATTGAGCAATTTGGGCACGAACGCTATCGAGGGTGTCTTGCTCTGTATTGATACGCAATGCTTTGATCCAGCGCTTATTGACCATACCTGCCAGCTGCTGGCACTGCTCAGGCGTCTCGTCACCATGGAACTGGATAATATCAAAAGAGACATTGTTTGCTAATTTGCTCAGCTCATCTTCAGGCATATTGACCACCAACGCCACCACGCTGACAAAAGCAGGTACGGCATCGCTCAGAGTTTGCGCCTGCTCTATCGTGACCGCACGTGGACTTGGTGGATAAAACACCAAACCCACTGCATCTGCACCTAGCTGTGCCGCAGTCTGTATATCACTAAGCTGAGTAAACCCGCAAAACTTAACGTGCATTTTGTGACCTTGCGTTTCATGGTACTGAATATGACACCGATTATAGCGGCATCAGATAAGTTCAAGCTAAAGATAAATCGTTAGATGTGATGAGGTTTTGTTAACCTAACGGCAAAGCCATTGCATCCAAAAACTTATCCTAGCATACTTTTATCCTTAGTTTTGTTTATGATTGCGATTGATTAATATAGGGATACTTTGATGTCTAAGACTGCACAGACAGCCGCTACTGATACTGGCGACAATGCTACTAGCAAAAATCCACCGCATTACTTGATGTGGTTTCGTCGTGACCTACGTATCCATGACAATACCGCTTTAGCAGCGCTTTGTGAACGTGCAAAAGAAGACGACGCTTCAGTGTCTGCCATATTCTTTTTAACCCCTGAGCAGTGGCAAGCGCATGATACGTCCCTTGTACAAGTTGATCATATTGCTCGCACGCTACCTATTCTAGCAAAGGAGTTGCAATCGCAACTGAACATCACTTTAACAGTACAGCTCTGCCCAAGCTTTACTGACTGTATAGAGGCGCTCACGACTTTTTGCAATGACAATGAAATCAGCTGCGTCATGGCCAATCACGAGTATGAAGGAAATGAGATTGATCGTGATGAACAATTAAGCAAACAACTTGCAAAAGGCGATATCGAGTTCGTCCGCTGGCATGACCAATGCATTTTGCCACCAAAAACTATCACGACCAATGATGGCGATAGTATGTATAAGGTTTTTACGCCGTTTTATAAAAAATGGCGACATACATTGGACGTCAGCACCATTCAAATGCATGAAGCACCCGCAGTGAATAGCGATTATAAAATCAAACTACCATCATCGCAAACGTTTGCCAATACAATCGACGATATCAAAGCACTAAATGAAAAAATGCTGAGTGACTATCAGCAGACATTAGAAAAGAACGAGTCATTGCAACATATCAATATAATAGCTCAGCTTGACCAAGCAAGAGACGCTTATCCTGCAGGTGAGTCTTCCGCCTGCCAGCGTCTAGAGGCATTCGTCGATGATGATATCAATGATTATGATGTAAGCCGTGATGTCCCCCATCTGCATGCAACCAGTCAGCTATCGGCTTACCTCACCATAGGCTCTATCAGTCCTAGATTATGCTATCTACAGGCGAGCAAAGCACAAGAAAATCTACACGGTAATGACGGTGATAATGAAGACATCAATCGCTGGATAAGTGAGCTTGCGTGGCGAGACTTTTATCGCCATGTACTGGTCGAAAAACCAAATCTGATTCGTCATAAGGCTTATAAAGAAGAGACTGACACTAAGATTCATTGGTCATATGACAATGATGATTTTGAGACATGGTGTACTGGTAAGACAGGCGTGCCATTAGTCGATGCAGCGATGCGCTGTCTTAATGCTACTGGGTTTATGCACAATCGATTGCGGATGGTTACAGCGATGTTTTTGACCAAAGACTTATTGATTGATTGGCGCTTGGGTGAGCGCTACTTTATGCAACAGCTGATCGATGGGGACTTTGCGTCCAACAATGGCGGCTGGCAATGGAGCGCGTCGACAGGTACTGACTCAGCGCCCTACTTCCGTATTATGAACCCCTTTAGCCAAGCCAATACGCATGATCCTAAAGCTCTGTTTATTAAAACTTGGCTACCAGAGTTAAAGGACATTCCTAACAGTATCTTGCACAACGAAGATAAGATGCGTAAAGAGCTGGCAAAAGGTGGTAAGTTTGCCGATGTCGACTATCCTGCGCCAATGGTCGAGCATAAATCGGCACGCAAGCTAGCTATTGCTGAGTTTAAAAAAGAGGCTTAATTTTAGAAAATAACTAGCAGACTAGCCATTGGTAGTGACTGGCAATTGACACGCGCCTGCACCCTGAGTGGTAACCGTCACTACTGCTCCCGTGAGTGCAAATAGCTGCTGCAACTGCGTTTGCGCATTTTGCAGTGCCATATTCATGACATCACCTCGGCAGGCACGCTCAAGCACTTCTTTTTTTGCCATGGTCTGTGCTTGTGCCAATATCTTAGGATCGACTTGCATCATGCCAAAAGCCCCTGTCTGCCAGTCATAAATCTCGATATCATCCAGATATACTGAAAATATCTCTGTAGGCGGCAAAGTAATATTGATTTGCGGCATAGTGGCAGCTAGTGAGTTGGCATCAGCTACTTGCTCTTCGTCTGCATTAGCTTGAGCAGGTTGCACCACTTGTACCATCTCAGGTGTCAACGCACTCAGATCAACGCCTGCCTCTACGCGACCATGAGCGATAAACAAGGCCTTTTGCTCGTCTTGCCACAGTTTCATCCAGCTCCCGGGTCGCTCGCTCGTAATCACTGTATCGACACTGAATGCGACGGTATGTAAGCGATTTAACTGCTGAATTTGCGTAACCACCCCTTCGCGAGTAATAGTTTCTATTGGCGCTTCTTCTGGTTTGTTTTGCGCGCTATAAATAGCAAAGACAATCGCTACTAAGCCAATGAGTAATATCACCCACGACATTGTCGCAATAGGACGTTTCTCAGGTTTTTGAGTGGCTTTAGCGTTATTCATATCAGGATTATCCATAGAAGCTACCTTTATAATGTTGCATCGTTTGGTAAGGCTAAAAGCGTTGTAAAAACGGAACAGATGCTTATTCTATAGATGCGACTATTGTGCAGTAACTTCAAGTAATAGCTACCATTCCTCTACATAACTTTATGCATAAACCTCTACGCAATCATCTTAATAAACTGTCGCCAAAATAAGCAGTGCTTTCGCTATAAAATCATATGAATAGCTCAATTATTTATCCCTTATTGAAGCCTTTGTGTCACGTTCGGTCTGAAAAGACAAAAAGTCATTGCGTCTTAGGCGAACTTTACCTAACATAGTCAGATTGTATGAATAAAATGTCAGTCTTGAAGCATTTATCAGGGTTTTGACCTGAATATATTGCGTTTTTGGCATATTGATACATCAAATCAAATTTGCCTCTCTTTTCTGAGAGTGGTTTTTACTGATGTGCTTTGTATATAAGCAGATTGGTAACTAGGAAATACCCTAGATTATTGCTAAGTGATAAAGGTAAGCTTGCGGCGGCAATGAAACGATTAGCCATACGCTCAACATCCTACTATTTCTTATTTTTTTATCGTTGATAAGGTTACGCTTTATTTATGAAAGCCAGTCAATTTTTATTTGCCACACTAAAAGAAACCCCAAGTGATGCCGACATCGCCTCAAGCCAATTGATGGTCCGTGCTGGTCTTATCCGCAAGATTGCTTCTGGATTGTATATTTGGTTGCCTATGGGTCTGCGCGTCTTACAAAAGGTCGAACGTATTGTTCGTGAAGAGATGCAAAACGTCGGCGCACAAGAAGTGCTTATGCCAATGACTCAGCCTGCTGAACTTTGGCAAACGACCGGACGTTTTGATGATTATGGTCCTGAGTTATTGCGCTTCAAAGACCGTCATGATCGCGACTTTGTGCTTGGTCCAACGCACGAAGAAGTCATCACCAATCTAGCACAAGGCGAGCTACGTAGTTATAAACAACTACCGATTACTTTCTTTCAGATTCAAGGTAAATTCCGTGACGAGATTCGTCCACGCTTCGGTGTGATGCGCGCCCGTGAATTCACCATGAAAGATGCTTACTCTTTCCATGTGGATCAAGCCTCATTGGCCAAGACTTACCATGATATGTATGACGCTTATACACGCATCTTTACCCGCTTGGGCTTAGATTTCCGTGCGGTACAAGCAGATACAGGCTCTATCGGTGGCTTTGCTTCACATGAGTTCCATGTATTGGCAGATAGCGGTGAAGACGATATTGCGTTTTCGGACTCATCTGACTATGCAGCCAACGTTGAGCTAGCAGAATCTGTCAGCACCGCTGAGCGTCAACCGCCAAAAATGGAGCGTGAAGACGTTCTGACCGAAGGCATGACCAGCTGTAAAATGGTTGCTGAACACTTGGACATCCCGTTAGAAACGACGGTTAAAACCTTGATCGTTCATGGTCATACTGAGAATGATGAGCCACAACTGATTGCTATCGTGTTGCGAGGCGATCATCAGCTCAATACTATCAAAGCGGAGAAAATTGAAGAAGCCAACGTACCATTGACGTTAGCGTCTGACGAAGAGCTAAAAGCGGCAGGTCTGCACAAAGGCTATATCGGCGTTAATTTAGATATGCCTGTATTCGTTGATCGTTCAGCAGCTGCGTTGTCAGATTTTGTTTGCGGTGCCAATGAAGTGAATAAACATACTATCGGTATGAACTGGGCACGTGATACTCGCATTACTCGCATCGTTGATGTGCGCAATGTACAAGAAGGCGACCCGTCTCCTGATGGTAAAGGCAGCCTAAAAATCAAACGCGGTATCGAAGTCGGTCATATATTCCAGTTGGGTGATAAATACTCACAAGCGATGAACTGTACGGTTTCTGGTGAAGATGGCAAACCTGTCACCTTGATGATGGGCTGTTATGGTATTGGCGTTAGCCGTATCATTGCCGCTGCTATTGAGCAGAACAATGATGAAAACGGCATCATGTGGCCAAAAACACCAACGGTTGATGATTCAATCGCTCCTTTTGAAGTCGCCATCATCCCGATGAAATCTAAAGAAGAGACGGTCATGCAGACGGCAACCGCCCTGTATGAAGAGTTAAAATCTCAAGGCATCAACGTACTACTGGACGATCGTAACGAGCGCCCAGGCGTTAAGTTTGCTGATCTTGAGTTGATTGGTATACCGCATCGTATTGTAGTTTCAGACCGTAACTTGGCTGAAGACAAGTATGAGTACGTCAATCGTCGTGAAGCCGAAAAGCAAATGCTAAGCCGTGAAGAAGTCATGGCAAAAGTAAGCGGTAAATAGTTTTACGAGTAAAGACTATATAACAAAAAGCGCCTATCTCACATGATGAGATAGGCGCTTTTTTATGGGCTTAAAAACTATTTAACATTGTATTTTTATTAACATTGTATTTTTAGCGAGAACTTACTGACGGATTAAACGGCTTGGCTTAGGCAATAGACTGATATCACTAACACGACAAGGATTGATATCGATACCACCGCGGCGCGTATACCATGCCCGTACCATTAGCACGCTTGGCTGATAGTATTGGCTCAAATCAGCAAATATCTGCTCAACACACTGCTCATGAAAACCATTGTGCTGACGGAAGCTCAATATATAGCGCAGCATATTTGCATTATTAAAAGGCTTATCAGTCGTAATCGATACGGCCAACGTGCCCCAATCTGGTTGATTGGTCACTGGGCAATTACTACGCAGTAGATTGGAATAAAAGGTATACGGCTGCGTACCATCACTTGCCACACTTTCGTCGCTCGTCTCTATTTCGTTTTGACTCAGCAATGACGCATCAGGATGTTCCGTTAACGCAACTTTATCCGTGCTATCTGCTAATGCCTCATCAATACAAACACCCTCAGGCTGAGCGATCAATAACGCTGTTTCGTTACCATTTAAATCATCATTCAAGCCAAATAATGCTACCTGTACGTCTGTTTGCAAACAAGCTGACAAGTCTTTCGCAATCAACGCTTGTACGTCATTCCAACTGGCAAACTCGGTAAAGTTAATACTATTCAAATATAACTTAAGCGATTTTGATTCTACGATAAACGGTGAGCTAGCAGGGATACTAAAGCGTGCAATCGCTACTTGCGAGATACCTTGCGAGTTTAACCAAGAGATCTCAAAAGCCTGCCACCAATCGACACCAACAGCTAGCTTGTCGTCTTGCCAACCAATCGCATCACGTCCCATGCTACGCGCAATCGGATATAGCGTCTCTGGGCTATACTCAGTTAGATAGTCTGTAGTTTGCTCACCCAAGATACCGTGAATACTCATCTGTCTTCCTAATATTAAACCGTTTAAAATTTGCTCTAAATAATAATATGCTTAGCGAATCATATACACTATAAACGCACGCGCGATCCGTTACTTAGCAAGCGATAAGCGATGGTATAAAATATCGCACAGAACACAAAAATAGCCGCCATTGAATACCAAACATTGACATCAGAGTAGCCAAGAATACCGTAACGGAATGAGTTGACCATATAGACGATAGGGTTCAGTAGTGAGATATTCTGCCAAAATGGCGATAAATTCTCCATCGAATAAAACACACCGCCAAGATAGGTCAATGGCGTCAATACAAAGCTTGGGATGATAGAGATATCATCAAATGAGCGTGCAAATACCGCATTGATAAAGCCGCCTAATGAAAACAAGATAGACGTGCCAAGTACCGTAAATACAGTCACAAATAAATGCTCGATACCAAGATCGGTAAAGAACAGCGCCACTATCGAGACAATCACACCGATAGCCAGTCCACGGAAGATACCACCACTGATATAACCCATCAAAATAGCATGCTTAGATACGGGTGAGACCAAAAGCTCTTCGATACTAGACGTAAATTTGGCACTAAAAAAGCTTGAGACCACGTTAGAGTAACTGTTGGTGATGATCGACATCATGATCAAACCAGGCACGATAAACTGCATATAAGGTACGCCGCCCATCTCACCCACGCGCGAGCCAATCATTTTACCGAAGATGACAAAATACAGACTCATTGTGATAACTGGTGGTAGTAATGTCTGCGGCCAGATACGTAAAATACGGCGCACTTCTTTGAACCAAATAGTACGAAACGCAATCCACTTCTTACTTAATGACATTGTTTTATTATGATCGATTAGTTCCTGACTCATAATCCCGCCTCCTTCATGCTATCTGCACTCTGAATATTTTTGTCTACTAAGCGCATAAACAACTCTTCTAGTCGGTTAGCTTTATTGCGCATACTCGCCACACTGATACCTTTATTAGACAACTGATCAAAGACACCGTTTAGTGACTCACCTTCTGTCAAGGTAACTTCTAGCGTTTGCTCATCTGGCTGCGAGACCCCTGTCACTCCCGTCAAAGCCAACTGCTCAGTGAGCGGCGTATCCAAATCAAATACAAACGTCTCTACCGACAACTGCGCCAGTAGCTCCTTCATTTCTGTATTGATTCGAATCTCACCATGATCCAAGATCGCAATGCGTTTACATAATTGTTCAGCTTCTTCGAGATAATGAGTCGTCAGAATAATAGTGGTGTTTTCTTCGATATTAATCTGCTGCATAAACTCCCACATCGAGCGGCGAAGCTCGATATCGACACCCGCCGTTGGCTCATCTAGAATCAATAGTTTTGGTTTGTGAATTAAGGCACGGGCAATCATCAAGCGGCGTTTCATACCACCAGATAGTTCACGTGATTTGCTATCACGCTTATCCCACAGTCCCAATGCTGTAAGTAACCTTTTTGCCCTTGGTTTGGCTTCTTTTGCCGGAATACCAAAATAACCCGCTTGTGTAATTAGGATATCTTCGACTTTTTCGAACATATTAAAGTTAAATTCTTGCGGTACAACGCCAAGGTATTGCTTGGCAATCGAAGGGTTCTCTAATAGATCTGTACCAAAAATATGGACGCTACCGGTGGTTGGCTTAAACAATGAGCTGATAATACCAATCATAGTAGATTTACCTGCGCCGTTTGGCCCAAGTAACGCAAAGAATCCACCTTGTGGTACCGTTAAATCAACCCCTTTTAATGCCGAAAACCCATTGTCGTAGGTTTTGGATAGGTTTTTTATGGAGAGTGCTGGTGCATCAGACATGAAGACCTCTTTATTTGTTATCAATTTATATAAAATGCGATTTTAGAATAATAGGCCGTGTTGAACATTCGACTATCACTATCATATAGGCAGAAGCCGTATAAGAATGTTCAACACACTCTACTCTCTAAAGGTGACAATGTACGGTAATAAACGAACTAATCTCATAAAATGAGGCTACTCATAACGAATTTCAACTGCCTTATATTCGAAGTACCATATTAATAATACTCATCATGAAAAAGCGCCTATCTCATCGCTGAAATAGGCGCTTTATAGATAACTATCGTAAAAGCTTGGAAGGTAATCAACGAAGATTAGCTTGCTTCTGCGACCATATAATCTACGGCATTTTGAACTTCTTCATCAGGAATGTCCGCGCCACCTTTGGCAGGCATCGCATTGAAACCATTGATAGCATGGGTATATAGCGTATCTTTACCTTTTGCGATACGTGGGCCCCAAGCGCCAGCATCACCAAAGATAGGAGAGCCTAGCAAGCCTGCTGTATGACAAGTATGGCATACGGCGTTATATACCGCTTTACCGTCACGAGGACCGTCGCCAGCAGCTGGGCCAGATGAGCGTGCCGTTACGTCACAAGCTTCACCATCTTCAAAACAGATATTGGCAACAGGCTGGATACGCGCAATCAGATTAGGATACAAAGCAATTAGCTTCTGTACTTGCGGCGTATCTTGTGGAATTGGCTCTTCATCAGCGGCAGGCGCTGCAGCAGCAGTTTCTTCACCTTCTGCTGGATCGGCTTCGTCAGTGGACGCAGCACCATCTGTCGTATCTGCAGCAGCTTGGGTATCGTCACCTAGCGTTTCAGGAGCAGCTTCTACGACCTCTTGGCCTTCTGCTACGTCTGACGCAGTTACAGGAGTGTCTACAACATCTTCAGCTTGGCTCACCGCGATACTAGCGATTCCTAGAATGGCAGCTGCCGATAACATAACTACTTTTCTCATTCGTCACGTTCTCTTATTACGTATACAAGGACTAGCACGGCTCGGACATTCTGTCTGTCCTCCTTTGACGACCTCTAAGTCTTCAATAGCAGACAGCCATCCCGCGTGCCAGCGCACTTGCAATCGGTGATTATAAATATGAATTCTCCCCAACATTATAAGGGAAAAGGCAGGTAAATTGCCATGCTTGTTTAATGACTTGGCTGTTTTTTCTTAAAAAACCTCAATCGCGACTGTCATTTATTGGCTTTATGCTTTTTATTTGTTAGACTAAGCGGTCTTTATTTCTAGACACCTTATGCTAATTATCATGCGCATCTAAGCGTGACAGTCAGACATATCGTTATCGTATGCGCTCGTAGCTCAGTTGGATAGAGTATCGGTCTCCGAAGCCGAGGGTCGTGGGTTCGATTCCCGCCGAGCGCACCAATCATATTGTTTATAACCTCGCTCTACCCTTCCCTTAGTACTATCTTAAACTACCTATAATAATTAAACCTACATATCAAAATGTTTGCGGTTTTTCTGTGCTTGTATACTTCTAATGCTCTCACCTATAGTCGATTCAGCATAATCTGGATACAAGGAAGCCGAGTGAAAGTACTACAAGTAGTAGACTGAGCAAGACTGACACCGTAGCCAATTTATAGAGGATTGACTATATAGCAAAATTACTCTGCATCTTGCAAATTGGCAGTCAATTGAGCACGGCTAGGTATACGGTGATAATTAATCACTGGCACATCACCCAAACGGCGCTGACCCTCAGCAATCTTTTTATCAATCGTAATCATCGCAATTTTTTTATCTTGTTTGCTAACGAGCAAATGATTTGCCTTACGTGTGACTCGATAATCAGCAAAATGCTGTTTTAATATCGCTGATGTTTTTTGCAGCGCATCATTCGGTGTTGCATTTTTTGATTTTGCGCCGCTATGCTTTTCGCCTGCTTTTGCACCGCGCGATTTTGCCACAAACCATAAAACTGCGATGACAGCGAACAATATGACAAGCCACCAAATTCCGTCTATCATAAGTAAAAATATCCATTATTAGCAAGGGTTGGCTCATGTTAGCAGAATTATCACCAGCGTTAATAGCAGAAGTAAAACTTGCAGCACAACTACTGGCATCGAAACAGCGTATTTGTATTTTGACTGGGGCTGGTATTTCAGCAGAAAGCGGCATCCCAACGTTTCGAGATAAGCAAACAGGACTGTGGGAAAACTACGGAGTCGAAGACTTAGCCACCCCTGAAGCGTTCACACGTGATCCAAGGCTAGTGTGGTCATGGTATCAATGGCGTCGGCAAATGGTCGCAGACAAAGCGCCAAATCCAGCCCATCATGCGTTGGCTCAGTGGCAGTATCATGCGCAAACCTCCGATCAGCAGGTGACACTTATCACCCAAAATGTCGATGATTTGCACGAGCAAGCTGGTAGCGCGGTGACTCACCTGC
The DNA here is from genome assembly GCF_013414195.1 of Psychrobacter sp. BI730. Classification (GTDB taxonomy): domain Bacteria; phylum Pseudomonadota; class Gammaproteobacteria; order Pseudomonadales; family Moraxellaceae; genus Psychrobacter. Next base: position 44,692 of record NZ_JAATTV010000018.1, on the reverse strand, counting down.
ATGGTCATCTGTGGCGTAACCGCTGTGGTCAGTGTGAGATACCCTATCAAGATCAATCGAGAGCATCGTACGATAATCAAGGCACTATGAGCTTTGATGAATCACTGCTTAACTGTCCGCATTGCGACGGTTATATTAGACCAGATATTGTTTGGTTTGGCGAAGCTCTACCTGTACAGGCATGGCAGACTGCCGAAGAAGCTGCAGCTAATTGCGAGGTGTTTATCAGTATCGGTACCTCAAGCTTGGTTTATCCTGCTGCTGGATTGGCACAATCAGCCAAACAGAATGGCGCGCAAGTTATTGAGATAAACCCTGATCCAACACCAAATACCATCGTCGATATCACATTAGCAGAAAAGGCTGGAGTAATACTACCACTGCTTATAGCAGAGATTACTACTTTATAAACGCTACTACTTATAAACATTGCTGCATGACAGACAATAAAAAAGGCTTAACGATTTATATAAACCGTTAGGCCTTTGCTATTAAAAACAAGCTCGTTAAAGTTATTTCAATGCAAGATCAACTCTCGCTAAGTAAGCTTCTTTTAACTCATCACTGATAAATGCCGATTTAAACGAGTTTTTTACCAAAGTAATAACATCGTCTTCCGTAATCGGTAAATTTTCATATAGATTGATAAAGTTTTGATTCACGTAGCCTTTGAAATACGCTGGATCATCTGAGTTAACGCTGATATTTAGACCATAGTCTAAAAGCTCTTTAATATTGTGCTCTTTATAAGTCTCAAAGACTTTTAGCTCGATATTTGAGTTCGGGCAAACCGTCAGTGGCATCTGCTCATCTTTAAGTCTTTGCATCAACTCTGGGCTTTTTATAGACTGCACACCATGATCGATTCTATTGATATTCAATAGGTCTAATGCTTCGTAGATATATGAAAAGTCTGCTTCTTCGCCTGCATGAGCGACCAACTTAAAGCCTTCTTCTTTGGCTTTTTGGAAGACTTCTTTGAATTTCGATGGTGGGTTACCCAATTCTGATGAATCAAGACCAACACCGATGATGTCATCTTTATAATCCAGTGCTTGATCTAATGTCTCAAACGCTTCTTCTTGCGATAGATGACGCAAGAAACACATGATGATGCATGATGTAATACCGTATTTTGCTTTGGCATCGGCGAGTGCTTCTTTGATACCTGTGATGACCGCTTCAAAAGGTACGCCGCGTTCGGTATGCGTCTGCGGATCAAAGAATATTTCTGTGTGGATGACATTGTCTTCAACACATCTAAGAATATATTCCCACGTCAAATCATAGAAATCATCCTTTGTAAGCAGGACGTTGGCACCCGTATAGTAAATATCTAAAAAGGTCTGTAGATTGGTGAAGTTATAAGCACTGCGTACATCTTCGATATCTTTATAAGGTATCTCTACGTTGTTCTTTTTGGCCAGTCTAAACATCAGCTCAGGCTCTAACGAACCTTCAATGTGTAGATGAAGTTCAGCTTTCGGTAGTTTTTTTATTAATTCAATCATAGTATTCCAATAATGATGGTATCGAGACGAGCCCTAGTAGATATTGCACAGTAGGATAATCAAACTGTATATAAGGCATTATCTGTCCCAGAAGAGTTATTTTAACACTAAAAGCATATCGCCTAAAACAAACCCCTTTGACCGTATAGATAAGCTACTTATAAAAGCAACCTTCTTAATACAACCATATAAGGCGCAAACTACTTTAAAAATACCACTGTATCGGACAGCTCATTGCCTTCTGGATCATGCTCTAGATGATAGTATTGACGTAACACCTGCCCCACTTCGTCTAGCAGTTCAGCCAAGCTCTCTTCTGTCTTTTGAGTAGCAATACCAGATACTGCCTTTTCGCACATTGCATTCCATACTGTTGGACTCACATGAGCGCTGATACCTCGGTCTGCGACAATCTCTAGTTTACGCTCGCATACATTGACATAGATCAAGACGCCCGTATTTTCTTCCGTGTCCCAGACGCGATATTCGCTAAACAAATCAATCGCACGCTCACGGCAGTTCATGCGATAAGCTTCTTGGATAGGCAGATGGTTTTCTACAATTAAGAACACCTCACCACGATGCCCACGTTCGGCTCGTGTCACAGCATCTGTTAAACGCGCCTTAGATTCTGTTGTTAGCCACTTACTATGTAATAAAGGGACGAACAAAACTTGACGCCACCAGCGGGCAAAACTGGGGTTTGAAGCGTTGTCTTCTACCATTATATTATTTCCTCAAGTACGCCGTTTTCGATGGTTATGTAGAGTTTATTTTGTTTGCGTGTGTGGAATACTTACCACGAGCCACCTGCGCCGCCGCCGCCGAAACCACCGCCGCCGCCGCCAAAGCCCCCGCCTCCGAAACCACCACCGCCAAAGCCGCCTCCACTGCCGCCGCCCATACCGGGCAAGAAAATCATGCCGCCTCTGCGCCCACCTTTACCGCCGCCGCCTTTTCCACCGCCACCGCCGCGTGAGATCAAAAACATCCAGATAAAGATTGCCATAATCAGCGTCATGAAGAAGCCGCCGCCTAAGGCTATCGAACCTGCAAAAAACCCGCCAGCGGTAATGATAGAACCAAATACTCGGCCCAATATATTCGTAATAAAGCTACCAAAAATCATCGCCATGATAAATAAGAAAATAGGTGACGGCAGCTCGTCTGAGCTTTGCTGAGCAGTACGTTCTGCGGCTTGTGCATCAGCACGGGCTAAGACTTCAGGATCAGCAGTTAGGCGTGTTTTGAGCGCTTCAACGCCAGCGATTATCCCCGCACCATAGTTATTTTGCTTAAATAACGGTGTGATATCTTCGCGAATGACACGATTGACTGCCGCATCGGGCAAGACGCCTTCTAGTCCATAACCCGTTAGAATATACATATCACGGTCATTGACAGCAACGACAATCAGCAGGCCATCATCGATAGCTTCATCACCCAGTTCCCACTTCTCAGCAACTTGCAAGGCATAATCAAATATTGGTACGCCATTGGTAGTTGGTACGATAACCACCGCTGCTTGTGCTAACCCCTGCTGATAAATACTTCTAAGCTGCGCCTCTAGACGTAGCTTTTCTTGAGGATTTAAAATATTGGCTTGATCAACGACTGGTTCATTGAGTATCAACTTATCAGCGTCAATACCCTCGGCACTGGAGCGTACAGGTGGCTGAGCGGTTGTTTGAGCATTGGTTGTATCATTTGCTGTGCTTTGGTTATCTGCGTTTTGATTGATAGCGTCGTTGCCGAGCACCGCTTCATTGATGGCATCATTATTTAATACAGCATCATTGATTGCTTCGTTAGACTCTCCTGCTTTAGCAACGGCCACCAACTCTTCGACACTACGGTTTTGCAGATTCGAGGTGCTATCTGTCGCCACCGCTGTATCATTGGGTGCAGCGTGCAATGCAGGCACGCTGACGACACCTAACGTAAACAGTAATGCTGATAAGATTGCTTTTGAATTATTCATCTAATCTATACCACCTCAGATAACATCTTTACCAATTGATAGACTCTAACTAATCATCATTGAACCATTAGCTAAATAAACAGAGCTGCCTATGCCGCTCTATTGCTATTGTCACATTAATTCTAAATTTTATTCAGCAGACTTTTCTGTAGAGTCGCCAAAATCAACACTTGGTGCGGTTGAAATCGCTTCCTCATTAGCCACACTAAAGTTGGGCTTAGTATCCATCCCAAATACTTTTGCAGTGATGTTGGTTGGGAACTGACGCACCGTTGTATTGTATCCCTGCACTTCTTGTATATAACGGTTACGAGCCACAGCAATACGGTTCTCAGTACCTTCTAACTGCGCTTGCAGGTCCTGAAACAGTGCATCTGATTTTAGATCTGGATAACGCTCAGACACTGCCATCAAACGTGACAATGCCCCTGTCATCTGCTCTTGCGCTGCTGCATAACGCTCCATCGCTTCTGGATCATTGAGTACTTCTGGCGTTACCGTGATACCGCCCGCACGTGAGCGAGCTTCTGCCACTTGGGTGAAGACCTCTTGCTCTTGCTCAGCATACTGCTGTACGACTTTGACTAAGTTTGGCACCAAATCAGAACGACGCTGATACTGGTTGACCACTTCTGACCATGAAGCAGTGACCTGCTCATCTTGTGCTTGCAGGTTGTTATAGCCACAGCCACTTAGACCGACTGTAGAGGTTGTCAATAAAGCGGCTAGCAACATCGGCTTCATAATAGATTTACGCGTCATTGTTGATTCTCCTAATAATGATAAATAACAAATATCCAGTACCACGTTTTTAATATTTTTAAGTTTCTTAGTATTCATACGGCAGTCATGCGCTCTATATATTGTATATCTGCGCATCACTCTATCAGCATGATATCAAAAGAAGTTGTCCTAATGATGGCGTTATATACGGCTTTTTACAATTGACCGTTACCAAAACACAACCGCATAGCGTCAACGATAACGCGTTTTTATCATGATAGATATAGAGCAAAAATCTAGCAGTCTAGAGTAATCAGACTAAATGTTATGAAAGTACAAACAATTATTTATATATTATGCAAATCTTGCTAATGTATCAGCCAAATAAAATACGAATATATCTACCGTCTACAAAGAAATTTCTAGTAATTAGTACAAAAATATGGCAAATTGCAGTTACGTAGCCGTACGGTTTGAATACATTTGGTAGTGGACTTATAGTTTGATTAGTATTAGCGAGTTGTTAATTTCTTAATAAAAACATCAATTAACTGTCAAATTATCGCTAAATACTGTCAATTCGCCATACCAGTCATGTATTTATTCAAGACAGCTCATAGTAAGTTGAATGCCATCATGGTGATGGATATTTAATTATATAACCGCCTGTTTTATCCGCCGGTCAACTTATGACTCATCTGATGTATAACATGATGATAGAAGACCGCAGTAGTTGAGGTTGTAGAATAATAGTAAACGCAGCTGATATTTATATTGTCAGTGATAAGCGCTATGCAAATAGTCCGTATTACTGATGAGATACGCGGGTAAATACAGACAACTACAGTCCATCCTTGGTGGCCAAGCACATGAGACTTAGACAACAAATAAGTCGATGCAGAGACTTTAACTGCTTAACTTAAATAAGTAAGTTAACCAGTTAGTTTACTCCTAGCAAACAGTGCCACCTTGAGACAGTACTAGGAACATAAATATGGAAGGTTTAGTTAACTTAGTAAATGGAATTATTTGGAGCCCAGCGCTGATTTATCTCTGCTTGGGTGCCGGTCTGTTCTATTCCATTATGACGCGCTTTGTACAAGTACGTCTATTCGGTGAGATGATCAAACTCCTATTCACTGGTAAATCTAGTGCACAGGGTATCTCATCATTTCAGGCACTTGCCGTCTCACTCGCCGGTCGTGTGGGTATGGGTAACATCGCTGGGGTAGCTGCTGCTATCGGCTTCGGTGGCCCAGGTGCCGTTTTCTGGATGTGGATCGTAGCCTTCCTAGGCGCATCTACAGCCTATGTCGAATCTACTCTTGCTCAGATTTACAAAGAAAAAGATGTGGTAACTGGCGAATATCGCGGTGGCCCAGCTTATTACTTTGAACGTGCCCTTGGTCAAAAATGGTACGGTATCCTCTTCGCAATCGCTTCTATTTTATCATGTGGTATGTTCTTACCTGGTGTACAGGCGAACGGTGTTATCAGTGCATTTGCACAGGTAATGGGCGAAGGTACGATCATGAACGTTGCAGGCCTAGAAGTTGGCTCTATGCGTTTGGTCGGCTTGGCTATCATCTTAGTCGTGCTAGGTATCATCATTTTCGGTGGTATTAAGCGTATTGCAACCTTTACTGAGTTTGCAGTACCTTTCATGGCATTAGGTTATATTGCCCTAGCGCTAATCATCATGTTCAGCAACTTCAGCTTGATTCCAGATGTGTTTGGTATGATCGTTGGTGATGCATTCACTGCACAAGCAGGTTTTGGTGCTGCTATCGGTTGGGGTGTGAAACGTGGTATCTACTCCAACGAAGCTGGTCAGGGTACAGGTCCTCACGCTGCTGCTGCTGCTGAAGTTGAGCATCCATCACAGCAGGGTCTCGTTCAGGCATTCTCAGTATATGTTGATACATTACTAGTATGTTCTGCTACTGCATTCATGATCTTGTCTACTGGTATGTATAACATTCAAGGTACGCTACCAGATGGTCAGTTCATCGTACAGAACGTCGCCGCTGCTACTGAAATCAATGCTCCTGCTTTCACGCAAATGGCAATGGAATCTGTATACGGTACGTTTGGTAATGTCTTTATCGCAATCGCTGTATTCTTCTTTGCCTTTACAACAATTCTGGCTTACTACTACATCGCTGAAGTCAACGTCGCTTACTTAACACGCTTCCTTGGTCGTAGTGCGAACAGAACTGGTCTATTCCTAGTGAAAATTCTTATCATGGCGATGGTTGCTTATGGTGGTCTAAACTCAGCTGGTTATATCTGGGCAATCGGTGATATCGGTGTTGGTCTTATGGCTTGGCTTAACATTGTTGGTATTCTTGTCATCTTCATCGTGGCTCGTCCAACACTTACTATGCTTAAAGACTATGAAGCTCAGCGTAAAGCTGGCGTCACTCGCTATAGTTTTGATCCTGCTAAATTCGGTATCAAAAACGCACCGTATTGGGAAGAGCGTCATCTAGCACAGCAAAAAAGCATGAACGCTGATCCATTACGTAAAGATAAAGTGTAAGTCGATTTAGTAAGGTTACTATTTAATCTTATTGAATAAATAAAAAGCCCGAGACTATAGTCTCGGGCTTTTTTGTTTGGATAGTTTTCCACACCACTACAGAATAGCTTACCGAAAAAACATCAAAGCCCACGTTCATAAGAACTGATTTAATACCTTAAAACTGCCCTTTTATCTTCTAAAGTTAAGCTGTATTTTAAGTAACGTATAACTGTTATTTTATCTTTTGCTTGTCTTCTTTATAGAGCTCGCTTTAGCATTTTATAACCTTATTTTAATTAGGTAGCCGCACACGTATAGTTAACCCATAGCTTATCTCATCGCTTAAACTTCTGCGCCTTAACTTCCCTATTCTTGATTTCTGCGTCCTTAATTCATAGACGTAAGAAAGCCTAGCACGATGGCTAGGCTTTCTTTAACTAACTTATAGATTATAAATCTACGCGTTAATAAATAGCTTATTCAGGCATTAATACTGCATCGATAGTATGAACCACACCATTGGTTGCCATGATATCTGTACCAGTGATATTTGCTGTGTTACCAGTAGCATCAGTAATTACATTGTCTTCACTGATAGTAATGGTTTTACCATTCGCCGTTTCAATCTCAGTACCGTATGGGATATCAGCCGCTTTAACTTCCATTGCTAGCACATGGTAAGGAAGGACAGTTTTTAGCAAGTCTGTATTGGCCAATAACTCTTCTTTAGTCACACCTAGTTTTTCTAATACTGGCGCAAACGCATCATCAGTTGGGGCAAATACAGTATGCTTAGTTTCTTCCATTAGCATAGTATCAAGACCAGCAGCCTGTAGCGCAGCGGTTAAAATAGTTAGGTTTTCGTTTTCTGCTGCGATTTCAGCGATAGTTTGAGTCGCTTCCATATCCATTTCGGCCATTGGTTCTGCTTCAACAGCTTCTGTCTCAGCAACTGGCTCAACTGCCATTTCTTCAGTGGCTTCTGGTTCAGTTGGCTCTGCAACAGTTTCAGTATCGTTACACGCTGCTAGTGACATGGCTGCGGTTACAACTGCGATAGATAACAAGTTCTTCTTTAACATAGGTAATTCCTTTTTGGATAAATAATTGATTAAGGGGTTTATTTAAATTAATAACTTTCGATAAATATAATGATGACCAATGATTGATAAATGTATCAATTACTTAGTCATACTATTTAGTCCGTTATATTGATAGTTCTCAGTCTAACTGTTTAATTTTCAAATGGTATTTACTTAGGTAGCAACACTGTATCAATCACGTATATAGCATTGTTTGCTTGTATATCAGTTATTGCGATATTTGAGACAAAATGCTGTTGATTAACTACTTTTAGATGTCTGTTTTAAAATTCAAACCTAAACAGAAACTTATATAGATCAAACCCTAAATTCTAAAACAGCCATTGTCTGATAATGAAATCATCACAAACAATGGCTGTTTAGTCTTGCAATAAATACAGTTGATATGCCTCAGCTAATACTTATTTAGGCAACAACACTCTATCGATTACATGGACAACACCATTGTTGGCAGCGATATCAGTCTTCACGATATTCGTTGTGCGACCGTTTTCATCCATTAATTTGCCTTCTTTGGTTACCATCAACGTGTCTTTACTAGCGGTCATCACGTTGCCAGGCTTCACATCTTTGGCATACATAGCCATATCACCCGCGATTACGTGATAACCCAATACTTTGGTCAATAATGGCTTATTGGCAAATAACTGTGCTTTGGTCATACCTGTTTCTTGTAATGCTTGCATAAAGGCAGCATTGGTCGGTGCAAATACCGTATAGTGAGCATTAGGATCAGACAACATATCAACTAGACCTGCTGCTTGTACCGCTTCTACCAATACTGAAAAATCAGGATTGCTTTGCGCAATTTGTACAACATTCATCTTAGCCATACTCTGACTGTGCATTGGTGCTTTCATATCACCTGTCTTCGCTGGCATCATATTATTACAAGCACTTAGACCTGCGATTGAGATAGCCAATGTACCGATGGTGGCAATTTTAGTAAGTTTCATAACATTTTCCTTAATGATTTGAATTTCTTTGACGTTGGTATTGTTTCAACTATGATATTACTGTCCTACAGATCGTCTTGCCTGCTAATGCCATTTGCTCACCATACCGTACTACTAACACTGATACTCTTGGTGCCAGTTACTGCTAATAAATGAGCCTATATTTATAAGTAGGACTTACTAGAACCTTGTATTTCTGAAATTAAATTAACATGTAAGCCATCTTTATCAACCTGACTTTGCGCAATTTTTTGTGGTATGGGTGTAAATTCTGTCTGACTTCTGAGCATTCCCGTTGGCTTTCATTTGCAAAAGAAAAGCTTTATGTAAGCCCTTAGCGAAATGATATTCATTTGTGCGTATCTGCTTTATGAAATAGACTCTATTATCTTGCTTTGTTACTTGGCTCTCCTCTTATTTATCTATTGCCAAAGAGGAATATGCAGTATCCCTATGTAGCAAACTTTTCATGCTAAAATAATGCAAATTTGCGGTCCTCTTCGTGAGACTCTGCACGCTACTGGTTTGTTATTCCTTCTTTTTTTAATAATTACGATATAAGCAGCACACCTATGATTCCAACGACGACCTCACCAACCGATTCCGCCTCTAACTCCTCATCCGCTAATGACTTTATATTAACGCCGCCTGCTGTATTTCCTTTTAAAGAGCAGCAGCTAACCGCACGTGCACGTATCACTGAGCAAATGGCATCACGCATTTTGATGTTAGACGGTGCGATGGGTACGCAGATTCAGACTTATAAACTAGAAGAAGCGGATTATCGTGGTGAGCGTTTTGCCGATATCGACCAAGATGTACGCGGCAACAACGACCTGCTGGTACTGACTCAGCCGCACATGATTAAAGACATTCATCACGATCATCTGCTAGCGGGCGCTGATATCATCGAGACCAATACCTTTAATGGTACGCGTCTGTCGATGGCTGACTATGATATGCAGTATCTAGTGCCAGAACTAAATAGGACAGCGGCCAAGATTGCTCGAGAAGCGGCTGATGAATTTACCGCAAAAACGCCTGAGAAACCGCGCTTCGTTGCGGGTGTTGTGGGTCCGACGTCACGTACGTGCTCGCTATCGCCTGATGTCAATGATCCTGCGTTTCGTAATATTACCTTTGATGAGTTGGTACTCAACTACCGTGAAGCGACCTTGTGTCTGATAGAAGGCGGCGTCGATATCATTTTGATTGAGACGATCTTTGATACGCTAAATGCCAAAGCCGCGATATTTGCGATCACTGGTGTGTTCGATGATATTGGCTTTGAGCTACCAATCATGATTTCGGGTACGATTACCGACGCGTCAGGTCGTACGCTATCGGGTCAAACGGCCGAGGCGTTTTATAACTCTATCCGCCATGCCAAGCCATTATCGGTTGGCTTTAACTGTGCGCTAGGTGCTGATGCGCTGCGCCCACATATTCAGACATTGTCAAACATCGCTGATACCTTTGTCTCTGCGCATCCAAACGCTGGTCTGCCCAATGAGTTTGGTGAGTATGACGAAACCGCTGAAGAAACAGCTGCCCTACTCGAAGGGTTTGCCAAAGCGGGTATCTTAAATATCGTCGGCGGCTGCTGTGGTACGACACCTGAGCATATCCGTCAAATCGCTAAAGTCGTGGCGAACTATCCACCGCGTGTTATTCCTGAGATAGCCCCTGCCTGCCGCTTGTCTGGTCTAGAGCCATTTACCATCAATTCTGATAGCTTGTTTGTCAATGTCGGTGAGCGTACCAACGTTACAGGCTCTAAAAAATTCCTACGTTTGATTAAAACCGAGGCCTATACCGAAGCACTCGATGTCGCGCGTGATCAGGTCGAGGGCGGCGCGCAAATCGTCGACATCAATATGGACGAAGGCATGCTTGACTCCAAGCAGGCGATGATTCACTTCGTCAACTTGGTTTCAGGCGAACCAGATATCAGCCGTGTACCACTGATGATTGACTCATCTAAATGGGACATTATCGAAGAAGGCCTAAAGCGTACGCAGGGTAAATCTGTCGTCAACTCTATCTCGCTAAAAGAAGGCCATGCTGAATTCGTTGAGCGTGCCAAATTATGCATGCGTTATGGTGCTGCGATTATCGTTATGGCATTCGATGAAGACGGACAGGCTGACACTTACGAGCGCAAGATTGAGATATCTAAGCGCAGCTATGATGTACTGGTCAATGAAGTGGGCTTCCCATCAGAAGACATTATCTTCGACCCCAATATCTTTGCCGTTGCCACGGGTATCACCGAACATAATAACTACGGTGCTGACTTTATCAATGCCACGCGCTGGATTACGGAGAACCTACCGAACGCGATGGTCTCAGGCGGCGTATCCAACGTCTCGTTTAGTTTCCGTGGTAACCCAATCCGTGAAGCGATCAACTCCGTATTCTTATACCACGCGATCAAAAACGGCCTGACCATGGGTATCGTCAACCCAGCCATGCTTGAGCTGTACGATGATATTCCAAAAGAAGCCCGTGACGCTATCGAAGACGTCATGCTCAATCGCAATCAAGGTGAAACTGGTCAAGATGCGACTGAGCGCCTGATGACGGTCGCTGAAAACTACCAAGATGGCGGCAAGAAAAAAGACAGTACTGTCGATATGAGCTGGCGCGAAGGCACGGTAGAAGAACGTATCGCCCACGCACTGGTCAAAGGCGTGACGACCTTTATCGAAGCGGATACCAAAGAAGCATGGGAGAAGTACCCTAAACCGCTAGAAGTCATCGAAGGGCCGCTCATGGACGGTATGAATATCGTCGGTGACCTATTCGGTGCTGGTAAAATGTTCCTACCGCAAGTCGTAAAATCTGCCCGTGTAATGAAGCAATCTGTTGCATGGCTAAACCCATATATCGAAGCGGAAAAAGTCGAAGGCGAAGTCAAAGGTAAAATCCTGATGGCAACCGTCAAGGGCGATGTGCATGATATCGGTAAAAACATCGTCGGCGTAGTGCTGGGCTGTAACGGCTACGACATCGTCGATCTCGGTGTCATGGTGCCATGTGAAAAAATCCTCGATACTGCCATCGCAGAAAAAGTTGATATCATCGGTCTGTCTGGTCTGATTACCCCAAGTCTCGATGAGATGGTCTATGTCGCCAAGCAAATGCAAGAGCGCGGCATGACACTACCATTGATGATCGGCGGTGCAACGACGTCGAAAGCGCATACTGCCGTCAAGGTCGAGCCGCAATATCAAAACGATGGCGTCATCTATGTATCGGATGCTTCGCGCTCAGTCGGTGTGGTGACCAAATTACTATCAAAAGAACACCGTCAAGCGCTCATCGATGAGACACGCGAAGAGTATGTCAAAGTGCGTGAGCGTCTGGCTAAGCGTCAACCAAAAGCTGCCAAAGTCACCTATGCCGAATCAGTCAAGATTGGCTTTCAGTATGATTGGGAAACCTATGTGCCACCAGTGCCAAACAAGTTAGGACAAGTGATATTGGATGACTATCCAATCGCGAATCTGCTGCCTTATATTGACTGGACACCATTCTTCATCTCTTGGGGTCTGACCGGTAAATACCCGAAAATATTGCAAGATGATGTGGTTGGTGAAGCGGCTCGCGATTTGTTTGAAAATGCAGAAGAGCTACTACACAAAATGATTGAGGAGAAATCAATCGTAGCGAAAGGTGTGTTTAAACTGATGCCAGCGCGCCGTACTGGCGCAGATACCGTCACTGTATATAACAATGACCCACAAAATGGTGGTAAACCGACCTACCAGTTTGAGCACTTACGTCAGCAAAGCGACAAGGCAAGCGGCAAGCCTAACTTTAGCTTGGCAGACTTCATCTCACCATCAGACACCCACACTGATCACTTGGGCGGCTTTACCGTCTCAATCGTCGGTACAGAAGCACTCGCTGAGCAATACAAAACAGCAGGCGATGACTATAATGCCATTATGGTACAGGCGCTGTCTGACCGCTTAGCTGAAGCCTTTGCCGAGCATCTACATGAGCTCATCCGTAAAGAGTACTGGGGCTATCAGCCGACCGAGTCACTCACCAATGATGAGATGATTAAAGAAAAATACGTTGGTATCCGCCCTGCACCTGGCTACCCTGCCTGTCCTGAGCATACCGAAAAAGGCAAGTTGTTTGACTGGCTTGGTACAGTAGATGCGATCGGTACGACTTTGACTGAAAGCTATGCAATGTGGCCTGCGTCATCGGTCAGCGGATTCTACTATTCACATCCTGACAGTGAATACTTCAACGTCGGAAAAATCAGCCGTGATCAGTTAGAGAGTTATGCTGAGCGTAAAGGCTGGGATATGAAAACAGCTGAGAAGTGGTTAAATCCAAATTTATAGTCGATTGGCTAATAAAGTTATAGAAACCTGATAGTTATTTTTTGGCTTACTTATTTAATATGGGTAAGCCATTTTTTATGGCGCATCCTTTATTTGTTATCAGCAAACTTATCGCTACGTTCATAGCAAAATACTTTTATCATTTACTGACAAGAACCATGCTAGATTATTGTCTACTTTATTATTTTGAGACAGGCTATGAATCAGATTGCATTACTTTCTAGTTGGATTGGCAAAACTTTTGCAATTTGGGCATTGGTCAGTGCTGTTTTGGGATTTATTTTTCCTGAATTTTTTGCCTCGTTGGCTTTTTTAATCGTTCCCATACTTGGCATCATTATGTTTGGGATGGGCATGACACTCAAAACGGAAGATTTCCTAGAAATTGTCAAACGACCAAAGCCTGTACTGGTAGGGCTATTAGCACAGTTCACGCTCATGCCTTTGATCGCTTACCTATTAACGGTCATCTTCAACCTTGATCCTTTAATCGCAGTCGGTGTTATCTTGGTAGGTTGTTGCCCGGGTGGTACTTCTAGTAATGTGATTACGTTCTTAGCCAAAGGTGATGTGGCATTGAGTGTGGCGATTACCTCTATCTCTACCCTGCTTGCGCCTTTTCTGACCCCGATTCTATTAAATGTGTTTGCTGGTCAGCTGATCGACATCGACCTAGCCAGTATGATGATGACCATTACGAAAATCGTTATCTTGCCCATATTACTGGGTGTTATCTTTCATAAGTTTCTGGGTAAAAAGATCGAGTTCGTCACCGAGGTATTACCGATGGTGTCGGTATTGGGTATCTCTATTATTATAGCGGCAGTGGTGGCAGTATCTAAAGCGACTATCTTAGACAGTGGTGCAATCGTCTTTATCGTGGTTGCCTTACATAATATGATGGGTTATACCTTAGGATATGTAATCGCTCGTTTGTCCGGCTTTACGGAGAAACAACGCCGCGCCATTATGGTAGAGGTAGGCATGCAAAACTCTGGTCTGGGCGCTGCCCTTGCGGCAACTTATTTCAATCCTGTCGCGGCCTTACCTAGTGCGATATTTAGTGTCTGGCATAACTTTAGTGGCGCGTTGGTTGCGAATATTTTTGCTAAAAGAGATGCTAAGTAAGCCATAGTTTCTCTTATTTGCATTCAAAGAGTAAACATTTCAATGTCGGTAAGACAAGCTGCGATCAGTTAGAGAATTATATGTCGCGTAAAGACTGGGACATGAAAACGGCTGAGAAGCGGTTAAATTCGAATCTATAAAACTAGATGATTTATTATGCAATGATTTTCTGAAAAATACATGTAGCTATAGAATTTAAATATACCATCTCCTCTATCTATTTCATGCCATAAAAAATGTAGTAGAAAAAGTGATGGTATTTTATTGTGTATATTTTATACCTTCTAAATATATATTATTACCACTCACTATCTCACACCTATGAATATCCAAAACAGAAAGCTCTCTCAATCAGTCCTACTTGTAGGATTTCGCTAACCAATTTAGTTTTAATAATTCCCTTTTTCTTTCGTGTCCCACTCCTTTGATAACCAACTTTCCTATTTTACTCATTTAAAAAATACTTTTTGGATTGGATTAACCAAAAAATGTTTGATATATTCGTAAATAACAATTTATATATTCTTTATTTAAAATATAATAATAAGGGGGTGTGGGGCACTGATATTTGAGCTAAGTAAGATTTTATCTTTTAAATCAAGGAGCGATAAAAATGAAATCATTTAAACTAGCACTATTAGCCATAACAACTGCACTCATTTTACAAGGATGTGGTGAAGACTCTGATTCTGATGAATCACCAACATCGCCGCCTGATCAACCAGATATCACACAACCTGATCAGCCGGATATCGATACCGAAATCGTTGGAATGTGGAGTAGCGACGATGCTGGTAACGACTTATCAGTGATTGTCTTTACAGATGACGGTAATTATGTACAGACTCAAGTCAATGCCAGTCGCTCAAAGAGTGACCCTGAAAATGGTATGGAGTCAGGAACGTATAGCATTGATAGTAAAACAGGTAAACTCACCGCTACACCTATTTTTGACAAGAACGGTAACGCTGGATTATCAGACGCTCCCAATCCCTCTGCTAAAGTAGTGAATGGCAAGCTTATCCTCGAAGTCGATGAAAACGACAATGGTATCATTGATAGTAATGAAATCTACAGATTCTCAGAGGTCAAACCTGAAGGCATCTTAGGATCTTGGAGCTTTGATAATGCCGATGAAGATGAACTAGTCGGAGTGGCTTTCTTAGAAAACAATACTTATATCTATGTGCAAGTGGATGACACTGGTTTAACCAGCAATCCCGAAAATGGCATGGAATGGGGTACTTATGCTATCAACACTACGACTAAAGCGTTAACAACCACACAGTTTTATGACGACAATGATGGAGTTGGATTATCAGAATCGCGTACCCGTTACGCGCGTGTGACTGGTGACACCGATCTTACCATTGAGGTTGATAACAATCAAAACGGGGTAATAGACGATAACGAGAAGTTTATGTTCTCAAGAAACGGGTCTAGTACCGTTGTAGACTCCAAAATGCTCTCAGGGCTGTGGCAAATGAAGCAGGGTAACGAAGAGCTAGTAAGCTTATCCTTTTTAGACGATGGCACTTATGTACAAACCCAAGTGACTGGCCCTACTTCATCAAGAAATGAAGACAATGGTATTGAGTGGGGTAAATACTCTTTAAAAGCCAATGATGAATTGGTCATTGATAAAATTATTTATGACGCTAACGACGATTCTGGTTTGTCAGATGATGTGCTAAGAACGGTGCAAGTCTCTGGTGATACACTGACGTTAGGTGTAGACGATAACGATAATAAGGTCATAGACGATGATGAGTCCTTTACGTTTGTTAAGGCCAAGTCTGAAAACGAGTTAGGCATTTGGAAGGCACAAGCAGGTCAGTTAGATGACGAGCTTGTACTGGTCGGATTCTTAGACAATCAGACCTTTTTTCACATAGAAGTAGATGAAGATCCACCTTTTGAAGATGGTACTGTACCACTCTCTGGTATGGACTGGAATCTCTATACTCTAGGTAACAATGGTCTATTTACCCTTGGACAGTCACTGTATACTAGTACTGGTGGTGATGATTTATCATTTTTTTATCAGATGAATGTTAAAGTCGCAGGTGACACACTCACCTTCAACGGCTATGAAGATCAGATGGAAGTACAAAATGACGATGGTGAAACGGTAATTTTTGATCGCCAGTAACTGTCAAAAATAAAAGTGCAAAAATAAAGTTCAGCTTATCAATGGATAGTCTGAACTTTATGTTGATCTAGTCATTTTTTGATTTACTCCGCCGACACCGCTCAGAACAATAAATCACCTGCTCCCAATCTTTCTCCCACTTCTTACGCCACGTAAAGGGGCGCTGGCAGACGGGGCAAGTTTTTTGCGGTAGGTTTATTTTTTTATGTGCCATTATTTGCTCCCATCTACTTCTAACTATTTGTGTTGTGGTGACATCTTACTTTTGATGATCTAGCCCTTCATACTTTTTAACACGGCGGCATTGGTCGGAGCAATAGACCATGCTATCCCAGTTCTTATCCAATTTTTTAGTCCAGCTAAACTCGCGCTCGCAGACAGGGCAGAGTTTTTTGCGAACGTTCTTTTTTTTGTGCGCCATACTTTTTTATCCTCAGATTTGTCTTATTTTTGAATTAAATATTAGAATTTCGATATGCGTTTAATACACTAACGACCCCATATCGGTGAGCGTACGACTCCACCATTTTGACCGCTAATGGCATAGCTGATATTACCTGACAGCGAATGGATAACTAGACTACCACCATTTTGGCTTGCTACTTGCCCGCCCACATTCAAACGGCGAGTTGGATAGACGGCATAATTGCCAGAGGGAGATAGACGTGCGGGTTCATCAAGCCCTGTTTCTGCCAAGTTGACCACTTGCCCAGTCATCAAGGTCATGACAGCCGCCTTGCGACCATTTAGATAAGCCATACGCTGACCATCTAAGCTAAGCTGAGGACTGGCCACATACCCATTTGTTGATACAGTTGTCGCATTGCCCGTAGCGAAGTCATAACGATAAATTCGCGGTCGTCCAGCACGGACTTTATCACTGGTATAGACAAAGCTCTTGCCATCGGCAGCATAACTGGGCTGTACCTCTGTACTCGGCAGAGTCGTTAACTGCTGGGTCTTACCATCACTCAGACGCATTTTATAGATATCAGCATTACCACCGACAGTAGAGCTATAGAGCAAATCTTGACCATCGGGTGAAAATGACGCTGACATATTGCTGCCTTCAGCATTTACCACTAGGTTGCGCGTATTGCTACTACGATCATAAATATAAATTTTGGGATGCTCACGCGGGGCTTGTTTGCTATAGGCAAGCAGTTGTCCGTCTGCCGACCATGCTGGCGCATAGATATAGCCATTAAGCTGATCGATTAACTGACGATCGCTACCGTCAGGACGGATACTATAAAGTGTCGATACTTTCGCTGTACCTGCGCCCTGCTCTTCTATATAGGCAATATATCCTTGGCGATCAATCACTGGCATACGTGCAGTCAGCGGACTGGTCTCAACTGTACTGGTTGGCTTTTTTACTGAGGTATTAGGTAATGTCTGACAGCCAGTGAGGACGGTAACTATAGCTATCGTAGTAATGACTTTTACGGTTTCAAACATAGCGTGGTATCCAATAGATCCTAATGATAAGAGTATTGTGAATAATTAAAAAATTATCGTCACTGTTGCCGACTCAACGCCATAGCTAATATCTTACGATATCAAAGGTATTATAGGGTTATTGCTCTAGTGTAGCCTAAACTGAGTCAAACTTTGGATAAAAAAATGCCCCACTTGATAGCGAGGCATTTTGCGTTACAAGAAGAGTAGCTTTAAATGAGCAACTTTAAATGAGCAACTTTAAATGAGTAACTTCAGACAAGTAACTCTAATTGCTTAAGCTCACGAACCAGTCAAACTGTTTACTCGATCATTAAGCTACTTTGCAACGGCTTTAAAATAAGCGACTTGATCATTATTTTTAATAGTCAAAATAGGCACATTGTTGGCATTCTTACTAAGGCTATATTTACCTTTTACAGTGGCTAATGCAGTAGTGTCAAAGCTAGCTTGCGGTTCAGGACATGCCATCATAGTACTGATGCCGTTTTTAATCTCGACTTCACCATTTGCAACGCTATATCCAGCGCCCATGTTATTACAGGTATTCATAAATGCCACGTAACCTCTACCGTTATCATTCATAAAATTTAACGTTAATGGCTTGGCTGGGTCAAAAAATAGCTGCGTTACTTTATCGCCATTGCTGCGTTTAGCATCAACTAGCTGCCAGTTATGCGCTTGCAAGACATCTGCAGTGATTGGTTGGTTAACTGGCGCAGGCAAATTCGTCGTCTGACAACCTGCGGCAAGTGTGCCAATTGCCAATGTCGCGGCCATCATTACTTTAGTCATATTCTTCATTTCAACTCCTCGCTTTATTGCATCTGATACTTTTACTAAACACACTATCTGCTTGAGCCCTCAGCGCTAATAGACAGGCGGTAAGCTCTAATAAACATAGTAAAAGCTCGGACTTATTATGATTCATTTATTGTTTTATTTAATGCTCTAAACAATGACAATATTGTTCATGACTCATAGGGAGGTGTCATCATAAACTGGGTAGTTATTCGGAATGTATTTTGTACTACTTTGCAAATATCTAGCTACTTGCCCTTGCCAGTACCTAAATGAGCTGCTAACTATAATCTTGCTCACTCTATCCATCCGTATCAATGATGATTATTGATGGTTATTGATGGTTATTGATGGTTATTGACGGTAGCTAGTGACAGTAATTATTGACGGTAATTAGGGATTATTCATAGCTTGCTGTCGTTGTAATGCCCCATAACCGTCTAAACGCTTACGCTCAGTGTCATTAAATAGTTGCTGTTCAAGCTGATTGATTTGAATTTGCGCTTGGGCTGCATCGACACCTTGGCTTAATAAGCGATTTTTTTGAGTTTCATACTGGGTGAAACGTTGGTCAAAATTAGCGTCTTCTTGATCTACTTGTGCCAGCCTTTCTGCTGCTGGTGCGCCTACTAGCTCTCGGCGCATATTATATAATTCCTCGGGCGTTGCACCGCGAGCTTTCATCTGTTCAGTGCGAGTCATCAACTCGCTAATATTGGCTTGTTGCATGATATTGCTTTTAGTAGCATTCTCTGGCAATCGACTGATATAGTCCTGACGGGCAGCTTGTTTCTGTGCATCAGACATTTGCTTATTTTGGTCAATTCTGACCATCTCTATACTATAATTATCGTAGTCATCCTCTGCGCCAAAAAATGCTGTGATAGTTGGCTTATCAAAGTACTGCTGTCGTAGATTAGCAATGTCTTGTTTTTGCTGGCCAACTGCATTCAAATCCAGCTCACCACTTTTGGTCGCCTGTAATTGCAAATTACCATAGCGCTTTTCTATCTCAGGAAGTGCTTTAAGATAAGCAACATATTGATTAAAAATAGTGACTGCTTGGCTAGCGGCAGGCTCTGGTGTGTGATGGCGAATATAACTCTCCACACGGGCAAATATAATAGCTTCTTCTTCCTCACCTAGGGCTGATAAAAAATAATCAAACAAACGCCGCAGACCTTCAGTGACGACCAACTGTTTATTTTCATCGATGATAATTTCACCATCAATCTGAGTACCCTTTAATGAGCGTGGTAAATTTTCTAATCCTGTAACAAATTGAGACTGGCTGGGTGGCGTTGTCGATTTCACAACTTGTCCCGCAGCCAGCTCAGTGGTCACTGACTCGCTACTCTCATTATTAGAGACGGAGGATTTGATTGAAGCTGAATTTACATCGTTACTAGGCTTGAACCACAAAATAACCGCCGCTGTGGCAATGATAACCACGGCGATGATAGCAATTGTTGCATAGGCTGGACGGCGGTTATTTGACATAAACGATATTTCTCAATCAATGAGCATTATTATTTTACAGTTCAGCTTATAGGTTGGCGTTTTTCAGACGGTTTACCTGAGTACGATAGATAGATTTTGGCTCAGACTCTCCCCATGCCGTCAGACCCAAGACTTGATCGGCGGAATCCAAATGGTTCATTCTATAATTATCACGAATCACATAGCCAAGACGACTTGAGCAAGCAGATACCAATCCATCGTTAGACTCACCTGCAAACGGTACGCCCGTTGCGGCTAATAGGTAATCGCTAGGGTCAAGTGCACTCGTTATTTGCCCAACACCGCTAAATGAATAGTACTTGATGCCATTGACCGCAGTACTAGTCGGCTGACCACAATAGTTTTTGGGCATTGCTGCAGGAAATTTGGCATTGAACTTAGCAGCACCATCGGTCGATAGAGCTACGAGCGCTTGCCAGCCATCTTGTTGTTGAATTTTATTGAAACTGATACCTGACCCAATATCTGTAAAGCCACCGATCAGATTAAACACACCTGATACTAGTTGAGTGGTGACATTAGATGGCTGTCCAGAAATATTATTTGGCTCAAGAACATTTTTAACAAAATCAGCGGTTTTTGATCCTTGCTCTGGGCTTGATACTGCGGTTACTGAGGCCACGTACTTTGGCGCGACGCCAGCGACATAACGGATATCTATACCACCTTGACTGTGTCCAAATAAGTTGACTTTAGACTCACCTGAAATGGCGGCAATGGTCTTGACCTGTTGTAGCAGTTGCTCACCTCGAACTTCGCTGTTATTGACTGCTGATGTTTTGGTGGTATATACCTCTGAGCCACCTTTCATCAAGTCTTCAGGAATCCCGTTAAAATAGTCAATGACTCCAAATAGCGTTGTGAAACCGCCAAGCCCGTGTGCTAAGACGACCGGATATTGAGTTTTAGTGTAACTAGAAGTGAAATATTTACTGTCCACCAACTTGCAACCGTTAGCATTGGCACAATTATAGTATTGTCCTGCAGCTTGAGCAGAAGTGGTTTGCATGGTCATTAGAAGCACACCAGCACTGATTGAACCCAGTATTGGTAAAAATGTCTTTGGTGTGAGAGCTGCACGAATGTACAAAGAAAGCGTCATAACAACATCCTTGTTATCATTAATTTGGTTATTTTCACTGCACAAATACAGTGAAAATTGCTGCTCATTCCGTTAGCAGGCAAATTTACATTACTTATATATTCTGCAACATTCAACTAATTTGTCAAAATATGAATATATTAGTCTGACTAATGAGTCATATAACCTTTAGCTACGCTGTAAAGCAATTATTATCAATGATAATGATAGGTTCACTATCACTTAACGTAAACGTGTCACTAGTACGTTTATGGTATAATCTACCCACAATGAACCCATAATTATAAGATATACGATGATGACTAAAAAATCTCTTATCCAGTCCCCAGAAGCCATAGAGAAAATGCGTGTGGCCGGCAAACTCGCTAGTGATGTGCTTGTGATGCTCGACGAGCATGTCAAAGTGGGTGTCAGTACCGAAGCGCTCAATCAGATCGCCCATGACTATATTGTTAATGTACAGCAGGCTATCCCTGCCCCACTTAACTATAATGGTTTTCCAAAATCTATCTGTACCTCAGTCAACCATGTTGTCTGTCACGGTATCCCAACTGAAAGCAAGCTGCTGAAAGATGGTGATATTATCAACATCGACGTGACTGTTATTAAAGACGGTTACTATGGCGATACCTCAAAAATGTGGATCGTCGGTAACGGCTCTATCATGGCCCAGCGTATTTGCAAAGTGGCACAAGATGCCCTTTATGCGGGTATGAGCGTTGTCAAAAACGGTGCTCGCCTAGGTGATGTCGGCGCTGCTATTCAGGCCGTTGTCGAACCTGAGCGCTTTAGTATCGTTCGCGAGTTCTGTGGTCATGGTATCAGTGATGAATTCCACCACGAGCCACAAGTCATGCACTATGGCAAAAAAGGCACTGGCTTTGAGCTAAAAACAGGTATGACGTTTACCATCGAACCTATGATTAACCAAGGCACGTGGCAAACTAAGATCTTGCCTGATGAGTGGACGGCGATTACTAAAGACCGCAAATTGTCTGCCCAATGGGAGCACACCATGGTCGTAACAGAGAATGGTTGTGAGGTATTTACTACTCGCCCCGAAGAAGATTTAAGTTTTTTGACGCAGTAGTACAATCAAAGATCGCTTAGGCGGTCTTTTTTTTGGTCTTTAATTAGGGCGTGTTTGATATTCACAAATAGGCACTGCTGATTGCTAAAACTGTTCTAGACAAGGCGTAAAACGACGGTAATGCTTGTGCCTTAACTAGGTTTACAACGCAGTATGGGGCAGTTTTAGCCTCAGCTCCAATATTAATAGAAGGAGACAGGACTATTTTTTGCCATTTCATTGTTAAAAATAGACGGTTAGAATGACTAAACTTACTATTTTTAACGTCGAACTGTCTAAAAAATAGTCTCTGTCAGTGCCATGGTTGAATATCAAACACGCCCTAGTCCATATTGAGTATTGTGCTTATAGGCGCTTTGTCTTTATACTCAGATGACCTGATAACTTCTATTGATATATTTATCAGCACCTTTATTGATAATTGCTATTCGTGACTTTTATTAGCCATTAGCACATTAGTTGCCCAATAGCGCTCAGCTTAAACGTTCTATTTCTAAACTCTTAACTGGATAACACTCATGTTTAATTGTGATATCGCCTCTGTTGATTTGACGCCTTTACCGATACTACCAAGTGAGGTGGCGACAGACTCATCCCCACTGTCAGCCAAAAATGTGACAGACAAGAACCTACTTGGCATTCCTGAATGGTTGGCCCAGATCAACGACGATATCAGCCGCTCACTAGAACGCGGCACCAATATTCGCCAACTGGTTGCAGCACGCGCTTGCGCTATCGACAGCCTATTGATTGCGTTGTTTAAATGGTTTGAGTTAGATAAGACTGATTTGGCATTTTTTGCGACTGGTGGCTACGGGCGCGGTGAACTATCACTCTACTCAGACATCGATATTTTGCTCCTGGCTCCTGGTGAAATAGGTACTGATGCCAGTAGTAAAATCGACAAACTGGTCGCTCTACTATGGGATATAGGACTAGAGCCTGCGCTCTCTGTACGTAGTGTCAATGATGCGCTAGAGGCTGCGCTTGATCATACGATTGCCAGTGCTCAGCTGGAGGCTCGACTCCTAATCGGCAACGAAGCATTGCAAGACATGCCTGCTCAAATCGTCAACAAACAGTGGTCTCCGCGCGCCTTTTTTGATGTAAAAATGGAAGAATCCAAAGCGCGTTATTTGCAGCACAATGCCACCGAGTACAACCTTGAACCCAATATCAAAACAGCACCGGGCGGGCTACGTGATATCCATATCATCGGCTGGGTCACTAAGCGTTATTTTCGCGTGAGCAAGCTATATGATTTAGTGCAACAGAACTTTTTGACCGAAAAAGAATTTGATGAGTTGAGCTTTGCCGAAGGGTATTTATGGCAAATTCGTCATTACTTACATGTACTGACGGGCCGTAATGAAAACAAGTTGTTATTTGATTATCAGCGCGAGATTGCTCAGTTAATGGGCTACGAGACCCAGCCTGACGACCAGCCTAACGCTGCGGTCGAACGGTTTATGCGCGACTACTATCGCTGTGCGATGCAGATATCAACACTGTCTGAGATGCTGACCAATCATTATTATGAAACGATCATAGAACCGCAGCTGCCGGACGATGAACGGCCAAAAAAACAGCCTATAAATGCGCGATTCAACCGTATTGGTAACCAAATTGCTATCGCACATCATCGAGTTTTTGCACAGCACCCTGAGTCTATCTTAGAGATGTTTTTATTGATGGGTCAGCATGGTATCGATAAAGTTCGTACCCATACTTTGCGCGCACTCAAAATTGCCGCGCGAGGCATCGATCAGATATATAGAGACAATCCTACTCACAAAGCATTGTTTTTATCGAACCTAAAAGAACAGAACTACTTATTTCATCGTCTACGTACCATGAATCGCTATGGAGTATTGGGTAACTATATTCCTGCGTTTGCGCAAGTTACTGGCCTTATGCAATATGACTTGTTCCATCGATATACGGTAGACGCGCATACCTTGTTTTTGATTAGAATTTTGCATCGATTTACAGATCCGACATTTCACGAAGAGTTCCCTCTAGTCAGCTCTATCTTTCAGCGTATCGAACGTAAAGAGATTTTGGTACTAGCAGCAATGTTCCATGATATTGCTAAGGGCCGTGGCGGCGATCATAGTGAACTTGGTCAAACCGAATCGATTGAGTTTTGCTTATCGCATGGTATGAGCTTGGCTGATGCGAATTTAGTCGGTTGGCTCACGCGCTATCACCTTCTCATGTCGATTACTGCACAGAAAAAAGATATCTCAGACCCTGAAGTGGTGACTATTTTCTCTGATCTCATCGGTAACGTGACTCATCTAAACCATCTGTATGTACTGACGGTGGCTGATATGAATGCGACTAACCCACAGCTATGGAACAGCTGGCGGGCGACCCTCATGAAACAGCTATACTCACAAACTCGGCGCATCTTGCGCGCTGATATCGATGCGCCCACCAATCGTCAAGATATGATTAGCGCCACACGCAAGCAAGCTTTGACGATGCTAGATAATGTCAATAACCAACATATGAACCGCGATGAAGTATTGCGTCTGTGGGATGACTTGGGCGATGAGTATTTCTTGCGAGAGATTGCAGAAGATATCTTATGGCATACCGAAGCTATTTTGAATCACCCACCGATTGGATTGGCCTCTAATGCTGACAGTCCACCGTTGGTCGTTTTGCGTGAACATCGCGAATTGGCACTTGATGCGGTACAGGTCTTTGTCTACACCCAAGATCAGATGAATTTGTTTGCCGTTACTATGGCAGTATTTGATCAGATGAATCTTGATGTTTTAGATGCACGCATTATCACAGCGACCCGTGACTTTGCTTTGGATTCTTATGTATTGCTAGATCCTAGTGGCACATTGCTGGTCGATGAGGAGAGCCAACAAGAGCTAAAACAACGCTTAATTGACTCGTTCAAAGACCCTACCGTACTTAAACTGACGAACAAGCGTATGCCGCGTCAATTAAGACACTTTGAAGTGAAAACGGTGATTAACTTTGAGTTCAATGAAGCATCAGGCCAGCACATCATGAGCTTAGAAACGCTTGATCAGCCAGGGCTATTGGCGCGAGTTGGGCAAGTTTTCTTGCAAGAGCAAATCGAAGTACATGCTGCGCGTATTACTACTCTAGGTGAGCGTGCTGAGGATATGTTTTCTATCAGTGATCAAAACGATAAGCCACTCTCACCTGATAGACTGGAAGCATTAAAGGAAGCGCTATTAGCCAGTCTTACCGTTCAGAAAGAGCATAATAGCGTAATATATTTTTGATACGGCTAGATAGTTTTGGTTAGCCATTATTTTGAATATTAACTAGCAAAAGTAGTCTGATAGTCATCATAGAAGTACGTTTTATAACGTACTTCTATAAGTTATCTCGCTAGCATGTTCGTTCAATTCATCGTCAGCAAGATCTGGCGGCAAAACACCTACTTCAGGTGGCTGCTGCTCCATGATTAATCGTCCAGCATCGACTTCTTTTTGTAGCAGACATTGCAAGCTTGCTAGGTGAAACTGTCCGTCTAGATAATCGTCTAATGCTTCTAAAGAGATAGGCGACTTGGCATGTACATCAGGGTACAGGCTATCCTCTGCCAAAATAATCATCTCGTTGAGCGCCTCTTCGCGCATCAGCTCATCGTTGTCTATTTTGCGCTGGAGTTTGTTTTCCAACTGGCCTTTAGCAGCAAGTGCGCTGACAAAAAATATGGTCTGTATCACAAACAAAGAGATGTATTGCCATAGCGGTAATGAAATACCAAATATATTATTGAGCAGCATCAAGGCCATTGCCACTACCACGTAGCCGACCAATTGCCATAACAGCCACATAATGAGGCTGTTTTCACCATACCAAAACATTTTCTTTTCTTGACGTTCGATCAGTTGTTGGCGCGCTTGCCACCAGCTCTGTTCACGCTCTTTTAGCAGCTTATACAGGTTAGAACGCTGCACACTGTTATCAAGTTTTTCATTATTGATATCTTTAGCGATGAGATCATCATTATTTAGCACACTAGACATATCAAACTATCCTTAAAACGATCTACCACTTTTGTGATGTAGTCATTTTTTATATTGTTATAGATTATAAATTATGAAAGGTTCAAAAGACTTTTGAGCGACTACCTATTTGGTAGTCATACAATGAATAGCTTACGTTTGGTAAATGCCTATTCACGATATAAGAAGAAAAGGACAAAAAATTAGAGAAGTGCTACACTGCTCTAATGTAAATTTTCTTTATAACTTTATTATTAATTGTCTATTATAGTTATCACACTTATGAATCACAACTTAAAGCATCTCCATCCTTATCCATTCGCAAAGATGGCAACCTTGCTTGCCGATAGCAAGCCTGCCAACGGTTACAGTGAAATAAAGCTCGGTATTGGTGAGCCGAAACATGAGCCCCCTGCATTTGTGCTGGACGTCCTACGCGAAAACTTGGACAAAATAAGTCGTTATCCAACTACAAACGGTATGTTTGAGCTACGCCAAACCATCGCCCACTGGTTAGAGAAGCGGTTTTTTCTTAATCACGTCGATGCCAATACTCAAGTATTACCAGTAATGGGCACACGAGAAGCGATTTTTAGCTTTGTACAAGCGGTCGTTGATCATGATGTAGCTGACAAAGAGAGCAATTCTTTAGCGTCTAATGCATCGCCTACGGTTGTCATGCCCAACCCGTTTTATCAGATATACGAAGGCGCTACGATATTGGCACAGGCAACACCTTACTTTGTCCCTTGTACATCAGATAATGACTACAAAGGTGACTATCGCGCGGTACCAAAAGACGTTTGGATGCGCACACAGCTCTTGTTTGTCTGTAGCCCAAACAATCCAACAGGCGCGGTCATGACAATGGATGATTGGGAATACCTTATTCGTCTGTCAGATCAGTACGGTTTCATCATCGCCAGTGACGAGTGTTATAGCGAGCTGTATTTTGGTACAGCACCGATTGGATTGCTCCAAGCTTGTGCGGCTCTTGGTCGCCGTGATTTCAAAAACTGTATCGTGTTCCACTCTCTATCCAAACGTTCAAACTTACCGGGTTTACGCTCTGGATTTGTGGCTGGTGATGCCAAAATTTTGCAGGCTTATTTGCAATATCGTACGTACCAAGGTTGTGCGATGCCAATACCTCATCAGCTCGCCTCTATCACTGCGTGGCAAGACGAAAAACACGTCGCTCATAATCGCGCGCTATACCAAGAGAAGTTTGCCCTATGGATGTCTGAGCTTGGGGAATTGCTAGAGTTACGTATGCCTGATGCTGGGTTTTACTTTTGGGTCAAAGTGCCTGAGCAGTTCGATGGTGACGATGAAATCTTTGTCAAAGCGCTGTATGAGCAAGCCAATATTCATGCATTGGCAGGACGCTATTTGTCACGTGAAGTTGATGGTCATAATCCTGGACAAGGTTATGTGCGTATCGCTCTGGTCGCCAGTGTCGATGAGAGCCGAGAAGCAATCAGTCGTATCCGCAAATTATTAGGTGCTTAAAGCTAATTAAAAAAGTTTAATGTAGCTGAGATAAATGTCGCAGTAGCAAAAAGCCTCCAATAACCCTATTTATATTGTGGTTATTGGAGGCTTTTTGTTTTATTAATGCTATAGTAAAGTATCTGCCGAAAATATGCCATCAAGGATGATGCCATGCCCCATCTTGATTTTAGTCAACCGCCCTTTGATGTATTGAGCTTAGCCGAACGTCAAAGCATTAGAAAAAACACCCAGATACGCTATCTTGCCAAAAACGAGAGCTTGCCTGCAGAAGAACTGCAATGTCTGTATGTGGTCATCAAAGGGCAAATCGAGCAATCATTAGATGGTGAGTTTGTCGCGTCCTATTTAGGTAGCAATCACGCTGACGGTCTGAATAATAATGATTGGTTTGATAGTCGCCGCCTACCTGAGTCACTTACCAAGGATAATCAGCTAGAGCCTGAAAGTACGCCTATACAGCCTTATCAATTCCGAGCCAGTGAAGAGACGTTACTGCTCCAAGTCGCTGGCACTGCTATCGATAAAATCAGCGCGCAAAATCATCTGGTACGCCAAATGCTATCAGACAAGTTGCCTGAACGATTAAAAGCATTGCGCCAACGACGTCATAACAAAACGCTAGATCCTGCCAGCTATACCAACCAACAAGAAGTACAGCAAATCATGCTGCAACCAGTGATAGATGTTCATCTATTACCAGTGCATATCGTCGATGCCAATGACAGCTTGTACGAAGCGGCTCGCATCATGACCAAAGCTGGATTAAAACATGTGCTGGTCCGACCGTTACATAGCTTAAGTGGCTCACAAACAGCGCAACATGAGACAAGATTACTTTTAGGGATTTTGACCGATACTGATATCTGCCGCGCGGTGAGTGACAGACAAGATCCAGCTATTACTCCTTGCCAGCGCTATGCAAATTTTAATCTACGTACGATCAAAGCCAGTGATGAGATTGGCGATGCGCTGCTGACCATGACTCGCTACCGGATTCATAGACTGCCAGTCATTGATAAGAGTGGCGATGTCGTCGGTGTGCTTGGGCAAAGCGATATGCTCGCTCACATAGGCCATCATTCACAGCTCATTAGTATTCAAATCGAACAGGCGCAGGACTTATCGAGCCTAGATACCGCTGTTGAGCTGATCGGTCGCTATATTCGAGCACAGCATCACAATGGTGTCAAAATCGGCAATATCAGTCGTATGGTACAGACGCTAAATGCGCAGGTATTTACCAAACTATGGCAGCTAATCGTACCTGATGAAGTGATGGCCAATACTTGCCTAATCGTTATGGGTTCAGAAGGGCGCGGTGAGCAAATCATGCGTACCGATCAAGACAATGCGCTCATCATTCGTGATGGCTATACGCATCCTGACCTAGCACAGTTCGCTGATACTTTTAATAGCCATTTAGCAACGCTTGGCTACCCACTGTGTGATGGTAATATCATGATGACCAATCCTATGTGGCGACAACCGCTCAAGCAATTCACTGCGCAAATTGGCCTATGGTTTAGGAACTCTGACCCGATGCATGGTATTTACTTGTCTGCGATACTAGATGGTGAATACGTCTGCGGCGATGAGTCACTGCTCACACAAGTACGTCAGCACTTAGAACTTGCTCATCAACAAGCAGATCCTATGTTTGTCAGGCAGTTTGCGCGGGCAGCGCTACAGTTTGGCGATGTTAATCAATGGTGGCAAAAGTTTGTCCCTTTACTAGGCGGCAAATCAGCATCGTCCGACATTGACCTAAAAAAAGCCGGTATCTTTCCATTGGTTCATGGCATACGTACCTTAGCATTAGAAAACAATGTGCTCAATGTGCCTAGTACCAAGGCGCGTTTAAAGGGCTTGGTACAGGTTGATGCTATGACCCAAGAACGCGCTGATACTCTACTAGAAGCGCTAGAGTTTTTTATGGCGCAGCGCTTATCTGTGGCGCTCTCAACCGACGATAAGCATGCACGGCAAGTAGATCCAACGACTTTGACTGCACTTGAACGTGACCTACTCAAAGAGTGTCTGGCCGTGGTCAAAAGTTTTAAGAATCAATTGCGTCAACACTATCAACTAGAAATCGCATAAATGTGGCAGTCTTAGTACAGAGACTTAATAAATACAAAAAGGTCTCAAGTAAGAAAACAACATAGATGGATGAACGACTAATATGAGCTGGTTACAGCAGTTATCTTGCGCTTGGCAAAAGACGCAATTACAGCGTCCAGAGCTGGCCTCAATGTTTACGACATCTTCGGCTGAGCAGTGGGTGGCGATTGATTGCGAGATGACAGGGCTGAACCCCAAGAAGCATCACCTGCTGTCTGTGGCAGTGATACATATTAATGGCAATACCATCGACACAGGTAATGGCATGCATTTGGTTTGCAGACCTCCTGTGATGCCAGACCGCGACACTATTGTCATTCATGGCTTGCGTACCGCCGATGTTGAACATGGCATGAGTTACGATGACATGTTGGCACTACTACTACCATTCATAGGTAATCGACCAATCGTTGGATTCTGCACACAGCTAGACATGGCTTTTTTAAATCCATTGGTCAAACGCTATATGGGAACCTCGCTACCAAACGAAGTCATAGATTTGCGTCATCTGTACAGTCGGCGTATCAGTGGTCACACACAAGGGCTTTCTGGACAAGCCCAACATCTAAATCGCATATTAGCCCATTACAATATTCCTGAACTGGGCGCGCATGATGCTTATAACGATGCTGTCATGACGGCGATGGCTTTTTTGCATGTGCGTTAGCAGCAAGTCATGCTCTCAGTTCAATCGATAGTTAGAGTTAGTTATCTAAATAAGGGCGTTGTTATTGCTAAAATTGTACTGCTGACATCGTGTGCGAAAACAGCAACTCATGTTACCATAGGCTGTTTTTGCCACCTGATGAAAGATGCTCATGCGATACCCTTCTAAACGCCGTCATTACTCTACTGCTGCAACCAAAATCACCACGCTTTGTCGTTATTTACGACCGCTTAACCAACCTAATAAACGTCTACCTAGGTTAGCGTTATTGGCAGCAGTTATAGTCACACCGATACATGCACAAGCCGTGTTGCCAGCAGCTATTCAAAAAGCCTTGACGCGTGCCGACTTGACAGAAGCGGATATCAGTATCGTGATTACACCTGTGGGTGACAAAACTGCCAGCCGTCTGCCTACCCCTATTCAAATCATTGATAGTGATGAACCTGACAGCCAATCTGCAGCTACTATAATATCTGAACACCCAGTTACGAACGTCTCTACGGCTACAATTAGCAGCGACCCGAGCCATCAGAGCGCATTAATGACCATAGAGCAGCGCACTATTGAGAAACACGAGCAAAAAATACATGCTTATACCGATGACCCTTATACTTATCAGAGCGTAGAGAGCATTCCAACGGTTATCCCTGATGAATCTCGGCATACGCTTGATCAGAATGCCAAAGCTCAAGATACTGAGAGCAATAGTAAAGCCTCTATAAAGATTTCATTTTCGCCTTTGCTAGATCACCAGTCTGACATCCCTCGTACGCCTGCCAGCACCATGAAACTCGTGCCTAGCTTTATCGCTTTGGACACTTTAGGGGCCGATTTTGTGTGGCATACACGGGTTTATCACACAGGTATTGTCATCGGCAACCGTCTACATGGTGACTTGATTATTCAAGGTAGTGGCGACCCGAAAATGACCCACGAGCGCTTAAAGCAGTTACTGTATAAAGTACAAGCATCCGGTATTCGTCACATCGATGGTGACATCATCATCGACAGCGCTGTTTTTAATAATGTTAGTAAAGATCCTGCCGCCTTTGATAACTCACCGCTACGCCCCTATAACGCTAGCCCTGATGGGTTTCTGGTTAACTTTAGCACCATTGGTATCAAAACTTACCCTCAAAATAATGGTCAAGCAAGTGTGACCTACAAGCCGCGGTTAGCCAACTATCAGCTGCCTGCTACAATCAATACCCGTGCAGCCAGTTGTGGGCAAGCAAGCTATAGCCTAGCGCCGCAGTGGCAAAACACGCAGCTTGTGTTAAACGCCAGTCTCCCAGAGAGCTGCGGCGAGCATATCTTTTATGTAGCATATCCCAATGCCAAAGAATTTGCCGCACACGTCATCGCTGCCAAATGGCAAGCGTTGGGGAATACTTTGAGTGGACAAGTAATTTCGCAAGAAACCCCTTACGATATGAGCAAGGCGACAAAACGAGCGCACGGGCTTACGGCTATCGCGATGTCTCCTCTACCTATGGTCAGCTATCCGTCGTTGAATTTAACCGAGCAGATCCATGACATTAACCACTTCTCAAACAATGTCATGGCTGAGCAAGTCGCGCTATCTATAGGCGCTTATGATAAAGAAAGGCTGACTCAATCAATACCGTCTAACACAACTGCGACTAGTCCAAGCAGTCATGAAGCCAGCACTAATAATGAGATGGATAGTAAAGTAGTAGCCGATAAATCTAATGGTAAAAAGGCTGATAGCTTATATCAATTTGGCAAACCTGCTACGACAGACTATCCAGCAGCCTTACAAACCATCAATCAATGGTGGCAAACCAACCTCAGTACGCCGCCGCCACATTTGACCAATGGCTCAGGACTTTGCCGTGAATGTACAATCACTGCCGCCAACCTAAGCGAGCTACTGACTTATGCTTACAGTCGACCAAATTTTGAAGCCTATGTCGACTCGTTAGGGGTCGCTGGGGTTAGTGGCACTATTGCCGCCCATAGCGATCGCTTACCTGAATCGACAGCCACTGGCCGCGCATGGATAAAGACTGGCACGTTAAATAACGTCACTTCAATGGCAGGTTACGTCAAAGGGCTGTCAGGACAGGATTACGTTGTCGTCGGTATAATTAATACTGATCAAGCATTAAATCCTTATGCAGCAAGGCCTGTATTAGATGCTATGCTCGACTGGACGGCACAGCGCTAATTTTAACGCTTTAAGACGTTGTATTATCAATACTCTATTTTTTACCTTCACAAAGGTTAGCTTATGTCACGCCAGACAACCAGTCTTAACAAACCTCAGACGCTTGTACAAGTGCAGCCCAAACTGGCTCGATATGTCGGTTTTTTTGCGATTGGATACACGCTCGCCAGTACCATATTTATGATGATACAGACCAAACTTGCGCTCAATCCACAATTGGTCATGGTGGTTTCTATTATCGTGGGTGCTTATATCGCTGCCAGTAAATTTATCAAACATCAGAAGCGAGCATTAGCGCGAGATGAGATTAATAAGTTGATGTTAGGTGGGGTTATGATTGTTTGGATGCTGACGGTCATTTATTTTTCAGCCATCTGGTTTTGGCTGTTTGATACGATAAGCCGTGAGGTACTGTTTGAGATGGCGATGCAGCGTCCACTGCCCCTGCTTTCATCATTAATGCTGATGCTGGTTCTCACTCTAGTCAGTGCGCGAATCAGTCTATGGTCTATCAATCGATTATTAGACCCTATACGCAAATCAACGTAAGTACAAACCATCATCTACAAGGTGCTACAAAGTTTTCCCCTGCTAATGCGTAAAATCCGTTAGGCTAAGTTTAAGGCGTGTCATTATTTTAAAAATAGTACTAAAAATGAGACAAAGTAAGACGCGCCCTAGTAAGTAGTATTTTAGCGATGACTTGTTTTACCTTTATAATAGGAGCGAACATTATGGACATGATCTTTTTTGACAACATAGATAAGCTTGGTCGTATTGTTTTGACGACTGTTATGGTTTACGTGTTGATCGTGACAGTCACCAAAATCTCTGGCAAACGCTCAACATCGCAGCTAAACAACTTCGATTGGATCGTGACGGTCATGATCGGCTCGTTGGGTGCCAGTACGATTTTGCTCAAAGACATCCCCTTTGTTGAAGGGGTTTCGTCTATTTTAGTATTATACCTATTGCAATTTGCGGTGACCAAATATGCGGCTATTTCACCGCAATTTAGTAACTTTATTTTATCAGAGCCGCGTATCGTTTTTTATCAAGGGCAGTTTTTGCCAGACGCCATGCGTGATGAGCGCTTGACGCGTCAAGAAATCGAATGTGCCATGCGTTCTGAAGGGATTAATAGTTTTGATGATGTCGAAGCCATTGTTTTTGAGTCTGATGCAAAATTGACTGTCATTCCAAAGCCAAGCCAAGCGGACGATCAAAGCGCAAGTAGCAACGTATCAGAGACGATTAACCCTCTGATGTAAATTGCAGACAATAAACAACGAACGATACAACTATCAAGAACACTCCCTAGTAAGCTTGAATTCAATTATCGAGATGGTAAGCATTATGAAAGTAAGGATTTTGACCGTTGGCAATAAAATGCCTAGTTGGGTACAGACGGGTTTTGACGAATATTACAAACGCATTCAACCGATGCTAAGCACAGAAATTGTCGAAATTACGGCAGCCAAGCGGGCAAAAAATCCTTCAGATGCTAATTTGGCACAGTACCGTGAGCAAGAAGGTCAAGCCATATTAGCCGCTCATAATGCATCAAGCCGCGAGCAATTATGGGTGCTAGATGTCAAAGGCAAGATGATTTCGACCGAAGGACTGGCTGATAAGCTCGCTGATGGCATGCTACAAGGCGATGATATTGCCTTGGTCATCGGCGGTGCAGACGGCGTCTCGCCAGAAGTATTGGCAAAGGCCGATGCAAAATTATCACTATCAGCACTGACATTGCCGCATCCGCTAGTTCGCGTCGTACTTATGGAGCAATTGTATCGCGCGATGAGTATCAACAATAACCACCCTTATCACCGTGGTAATTAAATAAAATACTAATCTATTTTTTGATTTGAAACATCAACCCTAAAATAGATTGAAAAATTGGCGCACGCCCTAATAAATGCAACATGAAATATCCAAAACGTGCGACACCCAACGCCTCTAAGCACTCTCATCAACGTGATGACCATCATAATGTGCAGACGCCTATCACAGCGGCTGCCGCATGGGAAAATACGTCTGATGTAGCGACAAACACATCTAAGCTACCAGCGCTCTTTATATCGCATGGCGCGCCTACGCTTGCAATTGAGCAGTCTGCGACGACCAGTGCACTGGCTCGTATCGGTCAAAACTTACCTAAGCCACGTGCCATCGTTATTATGTCAGCGCATTGGCAGTCAGCAAAGCTAGAGATTAGCAGTAATCCACAGCCAAAGACGTGGCATGATTTTTCAGGATTTTCGCCCGAACTTTACGACATTCAGTATCCTGCTACAGGCCAGCCTGCACTGGCTGAGGCACTTGCTCAGCAGCTGACCGCACGTGGTATTACTTGTAGTGTTAATCCAGTGCGTGCCTGTGATCATGGTGTATGGGCGCCGCTCAGACACCTGTACCCAGAAGCTGATGTGCCTATTGTACAGATATCACTGCCGCAGCATTATGACAGTATTGCCTGCTATCAGTTAGGCGCGCAGTTAGCACATTTACGTGATGAGCAAATCCTCGTCATCGGTTCAGGTAACATTACGCATAATTTGCAAGCATTGCGCTGGGAAGCTGACAGCATCGATCAAGCAGCCAAAACGTTTAAGCAGTGGTTGTTGCAGCAGCTCAAAATAGACATTCCCACGGCGCTCGACTGGCAGCAGTACCCAGATTACAAGGACATTCATCCAAGTGATGAGCACTTGCTACCGCTGTTTTTTGCGTTAGGTACTGGTCAACGCGTCTCTGTCGTTCATCAAAGTATGGCTCATCATAGTTTGGGTATGGACATTTATCGCTTTGATTGAGCGCTAACAATCCAAACCATAGAATTCAATCCTACTTTTCAAAAGCGTGTTTGGTAAATAAACCTGCGCGCTCCATCTCGCCCGCCACACTGAATAATGTTGCTTCATCATTCATGCGTCCGATTAATTGCATGCCAATCGGTAGGCCTTTTTTGCTCATACCGACGGATACTGACATCGCGGGTAACCCCGTAACATTACCCAATAGTGTAAAGCCCATCTTACCTAATACAGGTGCACTGAGCTTTTCAATCATACCTGAGCTAAAGGCATATCTACCCATATTAAAGCCCTTGTTAAGCACCTCGGCGCTACGCATCATCATCTCATCCATACGACTAGGCGGCAGTACACCATGCTTTACCGCAGGCGTGGGCACAGTCGGGCACAGTATCATGTCATAGTCTTCTAGTAATAAACCCGTCTGATACTGGCTATGATGCCAGCCATGTTTGGCATGTGCCAAATCAATCGCTGACAATGAGCGCCCAAGCAGTGCCATATTATAGGTTTGTGGCTCTAGGTTTTTAATATGATCAGCACCAAACTCACGCTCGATGTTATCAATTGTAAATGCCGTATGCGCGCAGACCACGACGATAAAGTCATGCCAAAACTGCTCAATATTGATATTTGGCTCAGCGGGTATCACTTGATGCCCCATCGATTCTAGCTGCTTAGCGGTTTGCTTCAGTACAGCAAGTACTTCTTTGTCCACTACGGTATTGGCAATCAGTGGCTGCTGCTGCAAAGCGATTTTCAATGGCCTTGGCGCGCGCATCGCCGCCTGCAAAAACGTGCCGTCTGGTGGCGCAATGACATAAGGGGCGCCAATCTCTGCTCCGCTAGTGGCATCTAGCATCGCTGCACTATCGCGCACTGAGCGCGTAATCACATGGTCAGCCACGGCCCCCTCCCAACCTTCACCAAGATTAGGGCCCATTGGATTACGTCCGCGGCTTGGCTTTAACCCAAACGTACCGCACCAAGCAGATGGAAAACGTATCGAGCCGCCACCGTCACCACCGCCTGCCATCGGGACAATACCGCTCGCCACTGCCGCGGCACTACCACCCGACGAGCCACCAGAGCTATAGCCTTTTTTAAAAGGATTATGCGTAGCGCCATGGGCTTTTGGCTCAGTGGTGATAATCAAGCCAAACTCAGGGGTGTTAGTCTTGCCAAAGGTATTAACACCTGTCGCTTTCATGCGTTTGACGATTTCGCTGTCTTTTTCTGAGAGGATATTGACGCTGCGGCTGCCCATTGTAATGGGTTCATCTGCGAAGCTAAATGATAAATCTTTTAGTAAATAAGGCACGCCAGTAAATACACCTGAAGGCAAACCTGCCTGCGCAGCATTGTAAGCGCGCTCATCAAAACGATGCACGATAGCATTTAGCTTAGGGTTGATTTGATTGGCTTGATGGACAGCAGCGTCTAGCAATTCCTTTGCGCTGACCTCACCTGAATTGACCAATGCCGCTAAGGCGAGACCATCATACTGAGTATATTCTTTAAACATAACTAACCTTCCTTGGAGAGTAATTTTATTAAGACTATGTAGCA
The DNA here is from genome assembly GCF_013414195.1 of Psychrobacter sp. BI730. Classification (GTDB taxonomy): domain Bacteria; phylum Pseudomonadota; class Gammaproteobacteria; order Pseudomonadales; family Moraxellaceae; genus Psychrobacter. Next base: position 7,383 of record NZ_JAATTV010000018.1, on the reverse strand, counting down.
CGCATACTTTCTAAAACTAATGACTATTTTTTCATAAACTCCTGTCAGTTTAGTATAAAAAACCGTGCCTGATATTTGATAAACGGACTCGTTAGTCATCTGGTCAATTTCGCTAGTTGTGGATTTCGCTAGTTAATGAGCTAATATGAGAATCTACTCTTCGCGCCCTAGAACGTATTTAATAATAAATACTTACTTCTAAACCTACAATTTATGAAAGTATTATTAAGTTTCTTCCATAAAAAAACGAGCCATTTTCATGACTCGCTTTTTCGTTATCAACTTAAGGACTAATGCTACATCAATAGTTCACGCTTGCCACTTTTGCCCATCGAGCTGACCAATCCAGCTTCTTCCATAGAGTCGACAATACGCGCAGCACGGTTATAGCCGATGCTAAATTTACGCTGAATGCTTGAGGCAGACACCTTACGTGTTTCCATGATAAAGGCCACAGCATCATTATATAAATCATCATCTTCACCAGAGGCATTGGCTGTACTACCACCGCCTGGGCTAGACAATTCAAAGTTGCCTGCCATATTGTCAATATAATCAGGAGCGCCGCGCTCACGCCAAGCGTCACAGACACGGTTAACTTCTTCGTCACTGACATAAGCCCCATGTACACGATCTGGCTCGATTTGCCCTGGCCCCAAGAACAACATATCACCGTTACCCAGCATGTCCTCAGCACCGCCACTATCTAGAATCGTACGTGAATCGACTTTTGAGTTTACTCGTAGTGCCGCACGCACTGGGATGTTGGCCTTAATCAAACCTGTAATAACATCGACTGATGGACGCTGAGTCGCTAGCATTAAATGAATACCCGCAGCACGCGATTTTTGTGCCAAACGTGTAATGAGCTCTTCGGCCTGTTTACCGACCTGCATAATCATATCGGCAAACTCATCCGCGACAATAACAATCATAGGTAGTGTTTTTAGCTTGGGTGCTTGACTAATACTTACGCTGTCATTCGGACGCCATAGAGGATCAAGCATTGGCTTGCCTGATTTTTCCGCCGCGATGACTTTCTTATTAAACTCATTGAGCTTACGAACCTTTAGCAAACTCATCAGCTGATAGCGACGTTCCATCTCGGCCACACACCATGACAAGCTACTGGCCGCTTCCGTCATATCGGTGACCACTGGCGTTAACAAATGCGGAATATCATTGTAATTGGCAAGCTCAAGCTGCTTTGGATCAATCAAGATAAGACGCAGCTCATTGGGTGTATATTTGAGTAGCATCGATAGTAGCATCGAGTTGACCAATACTGATTTACCAGAGCCCGTGGTACCAGCCACCAGCATATGCGGCGCACGAGCAAGGTCGGTAATGATTGGGTTACCACCGATGTCTTTACCCATTGCCATGCTAATCTGCGCTTTAGGATCTTTAAACGTTTCGGTATTTAGCAGTTCAATCAAACGTACCATTTCACGTTTCTTGTTAGGCACTTCGATACCGATGTACGGTTTGCCCGGAATCACTTCGACCACACGCAAAGAAGCCATCGATAGTGAACGCGCTAAATCACGCGAGATACCTGTGACTTTACTAGCTTTCACACCAGCAGCCAGCTCCACTTCAAAACGGGTGACAACAGGGCCAGGGATAGCATTAACCACAGAAGCCTTTACATTAAATTCTTGTAGCTTAATTTCTAGCAACTCAGACAGTTTTTCAAGTTCAGCCACAGTGTAGCTAGGCTTGCGGTCAGGATCCGGCTTATCCAATATAGAGACTTCTGGAATAGGCGTCAGGCTGCTGCGATAAGCTGCCGTTTGCATCGAACGCGACTTTTGACTAAAAGCTGCGTCATCACTAATATGCGGCATGACCGGTACATTGGTGTCGTCATCACTGTCGTCCTCTGGCATCATATCAGTGATATGGTTGCTGCTATCGCCCTCTGGGACAGCAAAACTAACAGATGGTTGCGCGGGCGTTTTAGGCTCAGGCTGTATATTGAAGACTGGGCTGGTCACTTCCACCGTTGGCGCTGCTTTTGGATTGGCAGGAGGCGTATTGGTTGGTGTCATGTCTGACACATCTGGCACATCTGGCAATGCAGGCTCAGTCTCTACTGTTACCGGAGCAACTTCAGGCTCAGAGACTACTGCTGTCTTTTCGGTATGTGGCAAATCTACAGGCGTATCAAACGGCTGATTGGCTGAATCCTGTGCAAAGCTAATAGGCTCTTCTACGATAGGTTCTGGCGTCTTCTCTGGTACGATTGGCTCAGCTACGACAGTTTCCTGAACAGGCTTAGAGTCTTCAGACGTTTCTACGATAGACTCTGTAGGTTCTGATATATCAGCATGCTCTGCCAACCATGCTTCTGCTAATTTATCTACTTCTGCAGTCTCATGTGTCGTAGAGACTTTAGGCTCAGCAGATTCAATGACTGGCTGACTGGCTAAATTACTGTGCACTGACTCATCAACTGATGACTGAGCTAATGATTCTTTATCATGTATATCTGGTTGAGCAACCGCTTCCGTCGTGGTAGTTACTGCAGTAGCAGGTACTGCTTTCTCTAACGATGCTGTGGTACTAGTACCCGTTTGGGAATAGTTAGGTACAGGCATAGCCGAGCTGTCCATGCCACTAGCACTGTAAGCCATTTGCTCACTTGCAAGTAAGTCATCGACCGTATTGGCATCATTCCATGCAAAGCTTGGCTCAACTTTGCGAGCAACAGGTGCAGTCGAGTTTAATGATATTGGCTGGACTGTATGGTTGGCTGTATTATCAGTAGAGTTATTAAGCGAGACTGTATCGGTATCTACCTGCTCACCTTTTGAGCTATTAGGTGTCGCCGCTGCTTTTGCTGCGATGACAGAGGCTTTGACACTATCTGCCAATCCTGATGTTGCCAAAAAGTCTGACAATACACTACCGAAACGTCCACTACTGCTGACGTCTTGAGTACCGTTAGTATTTTCCGCAGACTGTAACTCAAGTGGCAGCTGCTCATGCTCTACTTTTTTATCTACCGACTCATCTAATTTCTGGCTATCATCTTGTGATGCAATGCTCGGTTCAGTAGCGTCGATAGCATCCTGACTTTTTACACCTGAACCAAGCCACGACAGCGCACGAACCTTTTGATATATCGTCATCCAATGGATGTTAAAGGCAAACGTAGCGGTAATCACAACGAATACTGCTAAGAAAACCACACTCCCCCACTGCGATAGCAGCTGTGCCAAACGCGCCTGTAACTCTAGCCCGATGATACCACCAGCGACACCTTCGAGACCGATGGCGTCAGGGTTCGTGACTTGCTGAACTAAAGAGACCAATTGTGCAAATAATGCGCTAGCACTTAATAGTAAAAACACATAAGCGACCAATCGCATGAGCCAAAACGTTGGCTTGTTTTCCCACCAAATTAGGATAGATTCGTAAACCACAAATGCCAAAAACCACCAAGCACCAAACCCAAAAAAGCTATAAAGCAAATCGGACAACCATGCGCCTGCCTCGCCGCCCATATTATTAATTGTGGTCATATCACTACTGATGTGCGACCAGCTAGGATCGTTGCCTGTATAAGTCATCAAAATGACAAACAGATAAACGGCCAGTATTAACCCAAGGAGGGTAAACATTCCCTTTTTTAAATACTCAATAAGCGGTGCTGATATCACGTAAGATCTGCCTTGTTATTAATACTAAATGGTCGCCAATGCATGACTAAGCCTAATCATGCTGACATAAAGTGTTGACATAAATGTACCGAGCGAAGTGTTTGTTTGGCATGTGCCGATCATAGAGCCTTGAAACAACCGTTATCGCTTGGCTCCTACTACACTTGGCATAACTTCTTATAATAACAAATACATAGGTGCAGTGGCGACAGTCTTCTCAAGAAAGCGTGTAAGAAAGTAAATCAGTAGACACTTTGCGTAAGAAAACAGCTGGTTAGCGAAACACGAGTGGCAAAATATGGCTAACTGTATTGCCTAAATTCTATAAAATAGTCTCTGTTTTTGCACTTATGTTCCAAAGTTATTTATTCTTTGATTCTAATGATACCTGTGTTTGTTTTAGCAAACTTGCACTTTGTGCGCTGTGCCCTTATGTTATTATCACACAGCAATTAGAAGAAGCATATTCGTAGTCATTTTTGATATTCGTCTTTTATTATATTTATAACTTACATTTTTAATTCGTATATTTAGCAAGGAACAACTCATGGCAACTGACACTACTGCTCCACGTCACGAAAAGCTCATTATTTTAGGCTCAGGCCCTGCTGGCTACTCTGCCGCAGTCTATGCAGCACGCGCTAACCTTAAGCCAGTTATGGTTACTGGCATGGAAGTCGGTGGACAATTAACCACCACTACTGAAGTAGACAACTGGCCTGGCGATGCGCATGATTTGACAGGTCCTGCATTGATGGAACGTATGAAAGCACATGCTGAGCGCTTCGGTACTGAACTGGTCTACGATCATATCAACGAAGTAAACCTAAATGAGCGTCCTTTTCAATTGACAGGTAACAACGGTAGCTATACTTGTGACGCGCTCATTATCTCAACTGGTGCCTCTGCACAGTACTTGGGACTAGAATCAGAGACCAAATTTAGAGGGCTTGGTGTATCAGCCTGCGCCACTTGTGATGGTTTCTTTTATAAAAACCAAAAAGTTGCGGTAATTGGTGGTGGTAATACAGCGGTTGAAGAAGCTTTGTACTTATCTAATATTGCGTCTGAAGTGACCTTAGTGCATCGCCGTGACAGCCTACGCTCTGAAAAAATCTTGCAAGACAAGCTATTTGAAAAAGCCAAAAATGGTAATGTCAAAATCGAATGGAACCACCAAGTGAAAGAAGTGGTCGGTGATGACATGGGCGTCAATGGCGTCGTCATCGAATCAATGATTGATGGTAGCACCAAACAACTAGATACAATGGGTATGTTTGTCGCTATTGGTCATAAGCCAAACACTGACTTGTTCAAAGGTCAATTAGACATGAAAGATGGCTACCTGATCGTTAATAGCGGCCTGAATGGTAATGCCACTCAGACCAGTATTGAAGGTGTGTTTGCCGCAGGTGACGTAGCAGATCACGTCTACCGTCAAGCCATCACTTCTGCTGGTACAGGCTGTATGGCTGCGCTGGATGCTGAAAAGTACTTGGATGCACTGGGCGAAACCGTCGCTCGTGATCACACTTACGATTCAACACTAACTGCAGATAAAGAAGCCTAAATGGGCAACTTTACTCAACAGCACGATAAATACATTACGCCTGAGACTTTAAAAAGTCTTGGGCGTTATGACTTTCCTGATCCTATTTCTATCGATCCTGAGGGCATTGGCATCATCGCTATGGGTGGTGACCTAGCACCTGAAACGCTGATATCAGCCTACGCTCAGGGGCTATTTCCTTGGTTTAATGAAGATGAGCCTATTGCTTGGTGGTGTCCTGAGCCGCGTTGCGTGATTGTCCCATCTGCCTATCAACCGAGTAAGTCTCTACGTAAGCAAGCAAATCGCGAACGTTGGCAAGTGACGCTTAATCAAGCTTTTAATGATGTCATACATGCCTGTAGCTTACCGCGCAGTGACGGCCTTAATGACAATCAGCCTGAAGGTGAGCATACTTGGATTCATGATGAAATGATCGAAGCTTATACCAAAATGCATGCGCAAGGCTTTGCTCATAGCATTGAAGTTTGGGACGAAGCAGGTCAACTGATGGGCGGATTATACGGGTTAAAAATAAACGGCATCTATTTTGGTGAATCAATGTTTCATCGAGCATCTAATGCGTCAAAGCTAGCGTTTTGGGGCTTGATGCGGTTGTGTGAGCAAAGTGATGTCGCACTCGTTGACTGTCAGCTACCGAACGATCATTTGATGAGTTTAGGTGCGACTACCTTACCGCGTGCTGATTTCCTAGCTCAGTTAGACAACCTGATTGGCAGCCAGTCTGTACCATGGCAAAAGCACTCTCATAAACCGTTAGCCGTATCGCTACTGGATAGCGAGTCGCCGTGGCAACTAGAGTTATGATTATCATAGCGAAAAAAATAAGAGGTTATTATGGCACTTGATACATCGTTTCTATTGATTGGAGAGCTAGCAGCAAAGGCCAATACGACCAAAGATACGGTTCGCCATTACGAGCAATTAGGCCTGCTAAAATCTCGCAAGCGTCAGGCAGGCTCACGTTTATATACCGAATTTCATCCAGAGTGTATCGAACGCATAGAGCTGATCAAAAGCGCGCAAGCTATTGGCTTCACCCTTACCGAAATCAAAAACAGCTTAAATGATTATTATGATGGTCATTTGGATATTGATTCACAGCTTTTACTCACTCAGCAAAAGCTAGAACAAGTCGAAAAACAACAAGCCAATATCAGCATAATGGTTGAGCTGCTCAGCGAACGCTTGGATATTTTAGGTCGAATGAAAGCAGATAGCGATTATCAGCTTGATGTGGAAGTCTGTAAAAAGAAAATTCATTTGCAATAAAGCTTAGTTAATTCTGCTTTTATATCATAGCTGTTATAGCTACTTTTATCATAATCGCTTATTTTTTATTAAGCTTTATTTTCTTTATTAAATATAAGTATGCTGCATGATTAATGCATCGACTGCTGGTTTATGTGGCACTTTATAATAGTCTTTGCGTCTATGAATGACGCTAAACGCTTGTTGCTCGTATAACGCTATCGCCGCTTTATTATCTGCACGTACTTCTAACAAAAGACTCTCTACTTGATTGAGCTGTAACAATTCATGCAGCCTATTCAATACTTGCGAAGCGATACCTTGGCGTTGGTACTTTGGATCAGTTCCGATACGTAACACCTCTGCTTGCTCAAAAGTTGTTTGATATAAGCAATAGCCAACTATCTCACGGTAAGAAGTACTATCTTCTTTGGCTTGATCGTAAGCAATCAGCAGACGAATACTGTCTTGTTCAAGCAATTCAGCCAATGTTTTCTGGTTCCAAGCATCATCCGGCTGCACCATCGTTTCTATATCGGCAACAGTTTGAATGACGTTTTCGTGTTCTACTGCATTCGTTGGTAATGCTTCTATCACAAACATGACGTTCCTTTCATTTAATTAGTCTCATCATTTGGTTGTACTTAAATTATATGAGTAAGTAACTACATTATTTATTTTTTATCAAAAAAAAGGCCACCCTAGATAGGGTGGCCTTTTTTATGACTAATTCATAAGCTCATTACTGAGACTTAATGATTAGTTCAATACGTTAGCAACAACACCAGCGCCTACAGTACGGCCGCCTTCACGAATTGCGAAGCGAAGACCTTTGTCCATAGCGATTGGGTGGATAAGCTCTACGCCCATCTCAACGTTATCACCAGGCATTAC
>NZ_JAATTV010000017.1 GCF_013414195.1 Psychrobacter sp. BI730 | reverse complement strand
TCAGAAGTGAAACATCGTAGCGCCAATGGTAGTGTGGTTCGCCCATGTGAGAGTAGGTCATCGTCAGCTCTCTATTCTAGATAAAGCCCCCTTCGCTAACGCGGAGGGGGCTTTTCTTTGTCTAGCGTTCGGGGCAGGTTTGCAAAAATAGACTTTGTTATAAATTCCTTAATTAAGGTTGTTGATTCGGGTTATTAGTTCTAAATTTGCAGTACAATAAAATCTCAGCATTTTATTGAGGTTTATTCGTGTATGGTTTCTTATATAGCTTTAGTAATCTCAATAATCGCTCTGTCTGTTGCTATTCGTAATTATCTACGAAAGTCAGGGATTCATGTTAAAGGACATTTTACTATCAGTTCAAGTGCCTATGCAGAAGACCAATATGTAGACCATTTCACTCTTGAAAATTTTAAAGATAGGTCTGTTATAATCTTTAAGGTTTTTCTACGTGTCGGTCCTAACTATTATATTGAGCTGTCTAATTTCGAACATGAACCTAAAATACTAAAATCTTATGAATCATTTACTCAAATTCTAGGTCCAGTAGATTATTACAGTTTAAATATGAATAGGATCAAACTGAATCAACTTTTAAGTTCAAAAGAGATCAAAACTTTTTTAGTTTTATCGACATCTAATGGAAAATATGTTGTCAAGGAATGGATTCAGAGATGGGATCCTATTACTGACTTCTTCAACAACCATTTTACCGCTCCAATACAGTCAATGCGTTCAAATAATCAAAACGGCTACTACGGAGCTGATTTTGCGTACTTAGTAAAGTTGTTAATGGAAGATGGTTATATCAAGACTATTCCAATTTATTCCGAAGATTATAACTACCCTAGATTTCAAAACTTTAGATTAACTCAAGAGTCATTAAAATCTAAGGGTAACCTTGAAGAATTTCTAATAGATCAAGCTATCAGAGGTAATATTAACTGTGTAAATGTTGAAGTTTTAGATGGTAAAGAAATACTTAGTAAATCCTATGGTCTGGGATTTGCTAAGACTATTGAAGCTAAAAGATATAGTTGGTTTACCTATTTGGTCGTTGGTAAGATAGTAACAAAACTAAGCAGCATTCGATTCTATTTTACAAATCGTAAATGGCGAAAAGGTTATAATGCGTCCAAATAGCAATAAGAAGGTTAGGTGTTTTTCTCTTCAAATTTCACTACACTATTATTAAGTTATTGTTGAGATGTTTGTATCTGCTTCGAACCAAGTTAAGCTTATTATTCATTCGATAGAATAATAAGCTAGCAGCTCTATCAAATGACTTATTATTCCGTACATATTGTACAGTGTTAGCTACTTAGGAGAATCAAATGCTACCTGGAGATATTTTACTAGTGACTGGTGAAAATAAGTTGTCCTCATCACTTATAAAAGCGCAGAAAATACTTTATTCCAACGCCAGTTCAAGCCATGTCGAATTTAGCTTGGGCGATGGAATTTTTATACACTCGACTAATGATAAGGGTGTTCATTTGGCTTTATTAGTCGATGAGGATGAAGCTTGCAATCAAAACTGGCGAGTTATTAGACATAAATCAATTACCGAATCTTGTTCAGATACTGAGAGGCTACAAGAAGCAGCCATGTATTTCTATGCGCAAGATTACAATAAAGCTTTTATGGGTTCTGGAAACGACAATTCCTCTTTTTGCTCAGAATTGGTAGCAAAGGCTTATGCTCGTGCTGGAATAGAAATTATTGAAGCAAAGTCTCCAAGTAAGGTTACGCCTGCTCATTTTGATAAAGAAGCAGACAATTTGGAAGATTGGGTGGATGTCACCAATGAATATAAAAAGATTCTTGTCAGTATGAAAGAAAACGATTTTTTATATAGGACGGCTATGAGTACTATGAGTGCAATAATGACGAGGCGTAAAGCACATGAACCAATTCGTCAAAAAATGATTGAGATTTTTGAAAATGGATCAATTGAGAATAAAGAATTAGCTAAACAAATGAGAGAAATGCTATCTAAGAGACAGTTGAAGTATTGGTATGAAAAAGAAGATAAATAAGGTCAGAAAGTATAATTTTTTTAATTTAATTGTTATAGGGTAGGTATTCTTATTTAATCTTATATCACAACCCTATATTTTCAAAACAACTCACCCATCTCAACGTCTTCTTCAAAATCAAAACCTAACTGCTCGTTTTTACGTAGCCGCATAAGCTCAATACGCAGCTTACGTCCTGCGATAAGCCTTAGCACCTCGCGTTGCTGCTCTGTCGTCATGTCATGCCATCGCTGGCGCTCAGTTCGACTACGCAGGCAACCAAAGCAATAACCCTTCTTATTGCTTTGACAAAGACCAATACATGGATTGGCAATCTCGAACAGTTCAAACTGTTGATTCATGACTCCTCCATAATGACTACCGTCATTCCTTTGACCTGCATAAAATCACTGTACAACATTATTATGTCGCAAATACTGACTAATAGTGTGCCATTTTATTGTTATTATTTCCGTCTAGCGGGTGCTATGCTTAGCTTTGATAGCCTTTATAAGATAATCATAACAAAATTAATAAGTGAGATGATACGTGAACTTGATTTATATCCATGGATTGGACAGTGATGCCAACTCGACCAAAGGGGTGCTGTTAGAAAAATATTGTCAGCTTCATCATCCTGATATTAATGTGCTGCGTCCTGATTTAAATAAAACCCCAGCACAAGTGTGTGAGCAATTACTGTCTTTAATCAAAGCGCTAAATAATAGTGAAGATAGAAAATCAGCAGATAAGCAGACTGAGTTATCAAATACGGTATTAATCGGTAGCTCACTAGGTGGGTATTTTTCTACTTTGATAGGCAATCAGATAGGTTGCCCAGTTTTACTGCTCAATCCTAGTACTCAGCCCCATATCACTTTAAAGCGTTTCTCTAATCAATCAGTATCAAGTCAAGATAACTTAAATGAGTCATCTACTAGCAAAGTCCTGCATACGACAGCGGGTGGCTGGAGTATTACGACTGCAGATTTACAGTGGTTTGCAGATAATCAGCTATTATCAGTAAATTATCCCGATAAAGTTGCTGTACTATTAAAAGAAGGTGATGAATTGCTAAATTCTGAATTGTCTAGAGATTTTTATCAAGGTCATGGCGCATCGGTAACAGTGCAAGTGGGTGGCGATCATCGCTTCAGTGACTTTGATGAGCAGTTGCCCATGGTGATGAATATCTTACAGAGTTTAGTGCAAGTTTAAATAGACGACATTATATGACGTAAGCGATGGAGTATTAACGTTAACGTCGCTATTTTTCGTTATAATGGTTTAATAGAATTAAACGCAAGCGAACAGTTAAGGATGCATTTGTGAGTCAATATAATGCGCAATCGTTAGAAGTTTTAGAAGGTCTTGAGCCAGTCCGTCGTCGTCCGGGTATGTATACCGATACCACGCGCCCGAACCATTTGGCGCAAGAGGTCATTGATAACTCAGTAGATGAAGCGTTGGCTGGTTATGCTAAAACCATCAAGGTGCAATTGCATAGTGATGGATCGTTGTCTGTCGAAGATGACGGGCGCGGTATGCCAACTGATATCCATCCTGAGTTTGGTCAATCTGGTATTGAGCTGATATTAACTCGCTTGCATGCAGGTGGAAAGTTCTCGACCTCTAATTATGAAGTGTCAGGTGGTCTACATGGCGTGGGTATCTCTGTCGTCAATGCGCTATCAACTCGCGTTGAGGTTACGGTATGGCGTGACAGTACGCAGTTTGATATGGCATTTGAAAATGGTGCACCAGTTACGCCATTGACTGAAGCAGTCAGCTCAAATAAGCGTAAACGTGGCACTAGAGTGCACTTTTGGGCGGATGGTAGTTTCTTTGATACGCCCAAATTTAATGTAAAACAGCTCAAGCATAATTTAAAAGCAAAGGCTGTTTTGGCCGCTGGACTGACGATTGAGTTCACTGATGATATCAATGACGAAAAGGTCGTTTGGCAGTTTACGGATGGGGTAGTCGAGTATCTAAGCGAACAATTAGATGGTTTGGAAACATTGCCTGAAGCACCGTTTTATTATAATTATGATGCGAAAGCAGGTGAACGAGCGGCTATTACCTTTGCCTTGTCTTGGTTGCCTGATGGTGGCACACCGATTCAAGAAAGCTATGTGAACCTGATTCCCACAGCTCAGGGCGGTACGCACGTCAACGGACTACGCACGGGTATCTTAGAAGCTCTGCGTGAGTTCTGTGATATTCATAATTTGCTACCACGTAGTGTGAAACTAACCGCGGAAGACGTCTGGGATGGGGTGAACTATATCCTGTCTCTGAAGTTTTCTGAGCCGCAGTTTTCTGGACAGACCAAAGAGCGTTTATCTAGCCGTGAAGCGGCGGGCGCTGTACAGACATTGGCAAAAGATGCCTTTAGCCTATGGTTAAACCAGCATGCGGACATGGGTACGCAAATCGCTGAATTGGCGATCAATAAAGCAGGTCGTCGTCTGAAATCTGCCAAAAAAGTCGCTCGTAAAAAGATTACTCAAGGGCCCGCATTGCCTGGTAAATTGGCAGACTGCCGTGGTGATTTACGTGATGGCGCTGAGTTATTCTTAGTAGAGGGTGACTCTGCGGGTGGTAGTGCTAAGCAAGCAAGAGATCGTCATTATCAGGCGATATTACCTCTGCGCGGTAAAATCCTAAATACGTGGGAAGTCTCATCAGATACAGTACTATCAAGTCAAGAGATTCATGATATTGCCATAGCTATCGGTGTCGATCCTGCCTCTGATGATTTGTCCGAGCTACGTTACGACAAGATATGTATCTTAGCGGATGCTGACTCTGATGGACTGCATATCGCGACATTGATCTGCGCGCTGTTCGTAAAGCATTTCCCTGCACTAGTGGATGCGGGTCATTTATTTGTGGCCATGCCGCCATTGTACCGAGTTGATGTGGGTAAAGAAGTTCATTATGCATTGGATGAGCCGGAGCTTGCACATATCTTGGCTAACGTACCGGGTAATAAAAAAGCCCAGATTACACGCTTTAAAGGACTTGGTGAAATGAGTGCTGAGCAACTACGTGAGACGACGATGAGCCGTGATACACGCCGCCTAGTACAGTTAGATATGGATGACATGGTACTAACCAATAGCGTAATGGATATGCTACTGGCTAAGAAACGTGCCTCTGATCGCAAGTCGTGGCTTGAGAGCAAAGGTGATTTGGCCGATATTTCTTAAGAATTAGCAATGAATCTAAAGAAATATGGGTACAGAGTATCGTAACAGGCCATTACTTATATTTATGGCTGAACGATCTATCGCATAATAAAAGCACGCAAAATTCAGCCTAGCCACAAAGGCTTAATGGTATTATGTCAGTACCTTTCATTATATTGTGCTGTCATGATACCGAAGATTTTTAACCGTTCTAAGTCTGTTGTTTCTAAACCTGCGCGTTCCAAAGTACTCCCAAAACTTAGCAAAAAGCATTTGGGAGACAAGGTTCCAAAGCGTGGCAACAAATTTGCGCCTGTTATTGCATCCGCGCTGTTAAAGGCGTCAGGTTGGCGTACGGTAGGCGAGATTCCAAATATCTCACAAGCTGTAGTGCTTGCTCTGCCCCATACTTCTAATGTGGATGGTATTTATGCGATTCCAAGTCTGTTTGCATTAGATATCAAAATCAGCATTATGGGCAAGCACACACTATTTAAAGTGCCTGTGTTTGCGCAATTATTAAATTGGATAGGGGTTATTCCTATCGATCGTGGTAATAAAGGCTCTGTGCTGCAAGCCAGTATAGATAAGTTCAAAACTGGTGAACCATTATTTTTGGGGTTATCGCCAGAGGGTACACGGCAATATACTGAGTCGTGGAAGACAGGTTTTTATTATTTAGCGGTGGGTGCTGGTGTACCGATTTTGCCAGTAGCGATGGACTACAATACTAAAGAAATACGGTTTATGTCGTTAGTTTATCCTACAGGTGATATCGAAGCAGATTTGCCAAAAATATATTCTCAATATAAAGGGGTGCTACCAAGACACCTTGAGCGCTTGTCACAGCCACTACAAGACATCAATAATGCAGCTGAATAAGTTAAATGGTATAAATATTAGTTCAATTAGTTAAGTTAAAATCACTGGTTGTATGACAGGTACGAAAACTCAGAGCTGTCTACAACTAAGTTCTAATAATTTATATTGAAAAAGCCCCTGATATCATCATATCAGAGGCTTTTTTTGAGTAATATTTAGATACCTATCAGCTTAACAATTTAGAACTGTGGCTGTCCATTAGAGGCACTAACACCGCCATCGACAGGTAGGTTTACACCAGTAATCATAGAGGCGTCATCGCTCGCTAGGAAGGTAATGGCGGCGGCGATATCCTCTGGAGCTGCCAAACGTCCAAGCGGACAGCGAGCTAAGAACTTATCCGTTTTAGACTCATTGTCTTGGATAGCCGTAGTCATATCGGTTTTGGTGACACTTGGATTAACCGCATTAACACGAACACCATCCGAACCATGATCTAATGCCAATGTACGGGTTAAATTAGTCACACCTGCTTTAGCAGCATTGTAAGCAGCCATATTCCAGTCACCACCCACGCCTGAAAGCGATGAGATATTGACGATATTACCCTTTGATGCAATCAAATGAGGCATAGCAGCTTGAGAGACGTAAAAAGTCCCGTTTAGATTCACATCGATAGCAGAGCGCCAATCATCGGCAGACAATTCCGTGATTTTACCTTGGGTTGCTTTGCCAGCATTGTTGACCAAGATATCAATCTTACCGAATTTGTCGATAGCACGTTCAACCATCTCTTGTACTTGGCTTTGGACACTGATATCGCATGTAATAATGAGATAATTATCGGTATGAATCCAGGTACGATCTTGCGGCAACTCTTTTGCAGTTTCTTCTAGTGTTGCTGCCGTACGTCCTACTAAAACCACACTAGCGCCTTCCTCGGCAAAGCGAATAGCAGTTGCACGGCCAATACCAGAGCCTGCACCCGTTACAACGACGGTCTTTTCTTTAAAACGCTTCATAATGTTTAATCCTTATTATTATATAATAGTCATTAAAAATTCGATGATTAAAATTTCAATGACTACGGTTTCGATAAATACAACTAAGTACAGTTTGTCATCCATAAACTTGCACGCAAGCAATACTGCTTTGTTATCATCATAACAAGTGATCGCTTTGAAAGCGACTGTCTCTGATAGTGCTTATGTAGCATAATTTTGCATCATTCAGATATTTGTAATACGTGACAATCATGTTGTTATTATTACGAGCTGACATGTGCGATATTCACCATAAAATAATAGAAGGTTGGAACTTGTGTCCCATTCGATTACTACTATGCCCGACTGGGGCTACCTGACGACCGAGCTAGTCAGTTATTTACAAGCAGACGCTATGGCAGTGACTTTAGCAGGCATGCATACGATTGAGCATGAATACAATGCTCAGTATATCGCTCGTCACTATCAATATCAGTTGCCACTTGGCAAGCTACAGTTGTTGGAGCTGACACTGTATTTACCTTATGATACAGAGTCGGTTGATATTGAGGCTGTACGTATGACTGCGGTAAAGTCAGCACTTACGTGGTACAAGTCATTATCGTCTCAAAATGAAGAAAATGCCTTAGCTGGTTATGAAGCCATGATTTTTGACATTCAGCTTGTTGGAGGAAGTAGCAATTTTAATCAAGATGATAACGGTGACAGTGCAAATAATTCAAACAGTGCTCTACAGCGACTTAAGCATAATTTTGGGGTTCGTTACTTTTTAGAAGATTTAGTTGTCGACATGAGCGAAAGCATGCAGCAGCTACAAGTATTTAGCTGGGATGATTGGTACTCGATAGCAGCAGCAGTACGGACCCCATGTGAGTTGTGGCGTTTCTTAGCTTATCATTTAGAACAGCTTCAACAGTCGGCTGTAAATCATATTCCAAGTTTCGAGTCAGAAGACGCTTTGGTTGAGCACTTTTTGCAAAGTCCAGACCTGTTTGCCCCTGCTATTGTAGTAGATAATGCGCTCATCAAAAATGAAGTACAAGATGAACCTAACTCAGCACTGGTAGCCATCACGCTCGCTTACAAGAACCAAAGTTCAACTGCTCAGATGTACCATAAGCATATGATACAAGCAGCCACGATATGGTCTCAGCTAAGTATGCAGATGATAGATACGTATGGTAAAAAGCACGTAACTAACAGTGACGAACAGACAGAAATACCACTCGCTCACTGGCAACAACAACTGCTAGATGAGTCTTTATTTTCTCGTCACGAGCTTATCCGTACGCTATATAGACACCCTAAACAAAGCGCAACACTGCAAAAAGATGGCTATGTCGTACATCAACATTCTTATGAGAGTTTGGGACGACATTATGTACTGGTGTTTTATGGTCACGAGTCTAAAGGGCCTAATAGCAAAGCCGCTGTCCAACCAAAGCTAGCAAAGATCGCACAGGACGTTGCCACACGTTTGCCAATTATTGAGCTACATCATATAGTCGTGCTTGGTATCGACTTTATCACTGAGAATAATGAGAATTTTTTCGATATTGATTTGTGGATTCAGCCAGTTGATGCGATGACTCAAAGGGAGCGCCAACTCACTAAGCAAATGCAAAAGCTAAAACAACAAGAATTAGATAAGCAAAATACGCCACCTGCTAGTAGCGTGGAAGGTGGTAAACCTGCGAAGGCGCAAAAAGAAAACTTACCTCAAGTACAGATGAGCTTAACGATTCCAACGCGAAAAGATAAGCAGTAGATTGTAGCGTGAAATTGTTTGAATGACATTCTATACTAAGAGCTTCGATAAAAATAACCATAGATTTATTAATATATTTACTGACATAAAAAAAGACAGCCTAGGCTGTCTTTTTCGTATCTAAACTAAACAATCAAAAATACTTATTTATTGATATCGTCATTAAGACCGCTACCAGGAAGTACGTCATCACTGTTGTAGATGTCATTAGTATCAACACGTGGTGTATCAACTACATCGGTACGTAAATCAGTGGTAGGTGTGCTAGCAGCAGATGGCGTGTTTTCACGAACTGAATCAGCAACTTTTTCTTGAGTTGATGAACTTGGCTGTAGCGCAGATTTTGCTTTCGCTTCAGTGCGTTCATGATCCATCTTATCCTGCATTTTACGTAGGAAGCGAGCTGCAGCTTCTTGACCACCAAGACCAAATGATAGAGCAAAGGCAACGGCTACCGCACCTAGTGTTAAACCAAATGCTAAGTTAACGATTGAATCGGCAATACCCATCGCTTTCAGACCCATTGCTAATACTAGGCCCATGATCAATACACGTACGATGTTTGCTAGGAATTGTGAACCTTGCTCAGAACGTTCAACCACACCTGCAATAATATTGGCAAGCCAGAATCCAATAAACAGGATAATTGCGCCTAGGATGATGTTTGCACCGAATGCGATGAACATCGTGATAATAGCTGAGATAGGCTCGAAACCTAACAAGTCAGCAGCTGCAATAGCAGCAAATAGCATAGCGAAGAATATAATCGCATAACCAACTAGGTCAGAGATTTTCTTATCGCCCATGGTTTCTTGTAGACCAACTTTCGCAGGTAATTGATTGATTTGAGTGTTTTCAATCAGACCTTTGATGATGTTGGCAACCATACGTACAACATAGAAAGTTACTACTAGGATAGCGACTGCCATAAAGATGTTTGGCAAGGCTTCCATGATTTTGTTAAGCATATTGGTCGCAGGACGAGCAATCACTTCGATTTTTAATGCATTTAAAGCAGCAATAATAGTTGGAATGATAACCACAAGAAATGCTAGAGAGCCTGCAATGTTAGGTAAGCTGTTTTGCTCACTTAAACCTGCTTTTGACGCCAATTCTTGTACATTAAAAGTAGAAACAAGATTGGTTACGATGCCGCGTACGACTTTGGCAATGATATAACCAACGACGAAGACTACACCAGCAATCAAGATATTAGGGATAAAGCTAAAGATTTTGTCAACCATATTAGTTAATGGTGCAAACAAACCGTCAAGCTCTAATTGACCAAGTACCATGGTCAACACAACCAATAAGATGAACCAGTAAACCATATCAGCAATCGTACTGCTCATTGGTTTTACACCAGCTTGTGCACTTAAACGCTCATCCATAGAGGTTTTTGCGAGTGCAGCGTTGATCGCTGTGCGTGCAACAGTAGCCACGACCCAACCGATCACACCAAGTGCGATAGCGCCGATAAGATTAGGGATAAATGCCAATACTTGATTAACCATATTTGCGAATGGTGCTGAGATAGAGTTTAAGTTTAATTGGCTAAGTGCGCCTGAGATAGCAATGATGAAAATAAACCAGAAAACAATTTTGGAGATGATACCTTCAAGGTCGTAGGTCTTACCAGTTGAAGAGTTCATACGTTGATTGAGATTAACTTTAGAGAGTACGCCGCGTACCAGTGCTGCGATACCAAGGGCTACTAGCCAACCAATAACGAATATCAAAATAGCACCAATGATGGAACCGATAGGTCCACCGAGATAGCCGTTAAAAGATGTGTACATTGGGTTCATCTTATCCTCCTTGAAGCATCTTATATAACTCGCCAAAAACAATGTTCATACAGCGATTAGTGAGCAAGACATACAGATGGTTGTCATAAATAGTATTTTTAGAATCAGTTATATAGAGATATTATCGTTTTTGAGCATAAATTATTATCAGCAGTATCTCTTATTTATATTACAGTGACTTCGCTATCGATATTTGCTTATTTTTGATAAAAATTAACGCTCGGTTACTTATCTCCTTCACTAATTCAGCTTAGCTGATGTATTGATGGATTTAAAGACAGAAAGCTTTACCTGTTACTATATTTGTGTGATAACTTGTTATTATGATAGAAGATATTAACATAGACTATACATTGACCCGATAATTTCGTGCAAAGCGTGGTTCCCAAAACTAAGATTTGTTATTATAGAGGAATGTGACATCTCGCCACTATTCTTACAATTAGAGAGTACTTTATGAAAAAAATCACTACTTTAGGCGTTAGTGCACTTGCTAGCGCTATGTTGTTAGTAACAGGCTGTAGCACCAACAATGGCAATCAAGAAACAGCCGCTCAAAGCGTTTCCATTACTGAACAAAGCTCAGCTAGTGAAAAAGTAGGTTATAGCTTAGGTTTCATGATGGCAGAAGGCAATAAAGACGCTGTCAAAGATCTAGACCTAAATACTTTTGAAAAAGGCTTCCGTGATGGCTACGAAGGCAATGAATCAGCATTGACCCAAGAGCAAATGCAACAAGTATTGATGGACTATCAAAAAGAGCAAGAAGAGCAATTCGTTAAAGACATGGAAACCAAAGCGACAGAAAATAAAGCCGCTGGTACTGCATTCTTAGCAGAAAACGCTAAAAAAGAAGGCGTGAAGCAAACAGAGTCTGGTTTACAGTATAAAGTTATCAAAGCAGGTACTGGTAAATCACCAAAAGCAACTGACGTGGTTGAAGTAAACTACGAAGGTAAATTGCTTGATGGTACGGTATTTGATAGCTCTTATGAGCGCGGTGAGCCAATCGAGTTCCCACTAAACCAAGTAATCGCTGGCTGGACTGAAGGTTTACAGTTGATGAAAGAAGGCGGAAAATACGAGTTCTATATCCCATCAGACATCGCTTATGGCGAAGCGGGTAATGCTGGTATCGAGCCTAACAGCACGCTTATCTTTACTGTTGAGCTATTAAAAGTAAAATAAGTATCTAAAGCAGATATTGTTTAATTTAGGTACTTAGCCT
Source organism: Psychrobacter sp. BI730 (assembly GCF_013414195.1). Taxonomy (GTDB): domain Bacteria; phylum Pseudomonadota; class Gammaproteobacteria; order Pseudomonadales; family Moraxellaceae; genus Psychrobacter. The sequence goes on along the minus strand of NZ_JAATTV010000017.1, from coordinate 56,344 downwards.
ACAAAAAAGCCTTCATATAATTGTGAAGGCTTTTTTATGGGTAAATATTTATGTCAACTTGATATCGAGCTTATAAAGCCGATATTAGGTTGGTAATAAACTATAGATTCTTTTGAAAGACTTTGGAGTTACGGCCATTATGGTATTTCTCTAAACGTGCTTCAGGTAAAGCGCTGGCGTCAACTTCAGCAAAGCCTTGCTCAACAAACCAATGCGCAGTACGAGTGGTCAAAACAAACAGCTTATACAAACCATGACTGCGTGCTTGCTGCTCTAGAAATGCCAATAAATCTGCACCGCGGCTACCACTACGGTACTCAGGGCGCACGGCAACACAGGCAACTTCCGCGGACTCTGAGTCTAACGTATGCAATGCTGCACAGCCCAAAATCATACCATCACGCTCAATCACACTATAATTATCAATCTCTTGCTCCAAGCGCTCGCGTGACCGGCTGACCAAGATACCTTGTTCTTCTAGAGGTGACAGCAGCTCAATAAGACCAACCACATCATCGATATTGGCACGGCGAATCTCTTCATAAGGATCATGGCTAATCAGCGTACCAGAACCATCACGTGTGAATAGCTCTTCTAGTAATGCGCCGTTTTTAGCGTACGAGATAATATGCGTACGATGGACGCCTTGACGACAGGCCAAGCTTGCACAATTCAAGAAATAATTGATTTCGCAATTTAAATCACGGTCACGTAAGAAGCGATCAACTTCATTAGGAATCATTTCACGTAATAAACGATCGTCGTCGTTGATACCCGCTTCTTCACCTAAGAAGATAAGCTTATCAGCACCTAGTGCTACGGCAGCGCTTAGGGCCACATCTTCCGCCAATAAGTTAAATACTTCGCCAGTCGCAGAGTAGCCCATCGAGCCTAGTACAACGATATGGTCATGAAGTAGGTTGTTTTTGATGGCTTCCACATCGATAGAACGCACTTCACCCGTCATTTGGTAATCAATACCTTCACGGATACCATATGGGCGCGCTGTCACGAAGTTGCCCGATATCGCATCGATACGAGAACCATACATCGGAGAGTTGGCCAGTCCCATTGATAGCTGAGCTTCAATCTGTAAACGAATAGCACCAACGGCTTGTAAGATAGATGGCATCGCTGCACGTGGCGTAATACGGATGTCTTGATGTAGCGGCGATTCAATATTAGCGTCTTTTAAGTTCTTCTCGATTTGCGGTCGTGCCCCGTGTACCAGTACTAGCTTGATGCCCAAGCTATGCAACAAGGCAAAATCATGAATAAGTGTGCTGAAGTTCGCATGATTGACCGCTTCACCACCAAACATAATCACGAAAGTTTTGCCGCGATGAGTATTAATGTAGGGTGCAGAGTTACGGAACCAATGGACGTATTCAGGGTTGATCTGGGGCATGGAGCTAGTAGTCATAATGGGAGCAGTAGTCGTTAGAATAAGAAAAGGGGCGCAGCAAAAAAATGCCTAACGCTAAAGATTTACCATAGCAAAAAACGCGGTTATGAGCTATCTTTTATTTCAGCTGTATTCAAGCATTCTTATTGCCAATCGCTGATATACACAACCTCAACACTGGGTTAATGTACGCACAAATGCTTTTTGTTATGCTAAGCGCTATTGCTTTACAGATGCTGAGCGAAGATAATCAGGTTAGATAAGTGAGTTCGTGTGTTTCATAGATTGCATGAACTATTTCACAGCGATATCTTATGTACATCGTAATGCTTTTTATCTGTTGAACAAATTATAAAAATAACTTAAGTTGCACCATCTGTGTTTTACCGATATATCAACCAGGGATAATGAAAATCATGAAAAAAAGTAACCAGTTTGCTAGCCCGTTCAGTGCTTGGAGCGGCCACCGCTTATTTCACGTTGTTGCCGGTACGCTCATCGGTGCAATGGTAGTCACACAAGCCTCAGCGATGTTACCAACACCAGAGCAAGCGGTTGATAGCTCAATGGCTATTCAGACAAATGCCAACAAGAACAGCAACTCAAGTGCTCAAGCCGTTAATAGTAGAATCACAGCGTCGTTGGTCAGCGTTGATGCCAACGGTCAAGAAGTGCTTGTCCCTGTAGATACCAATACTCGTTTGCAGTCAGGCAATGTATTGGAATATCAAGGATACTTTACCAATACCAATGCAGATCGCGTCCGTAAAATGACCGTTACGATGAGCATTCCAGAGCAGGTAGAACTATTAAAAACCGTTGCTCCTGAATTCCCATATGGCAGTGTAGATGGCAATAATTTTGCTCGTATGCCATTACGTACCAAGGTAGATAATCAACTACAAGACGTCGCGCTTAAATATTATAAAGCAGTACGTTGGGACCTAGAAGGCGTAGGTCTAAATGATACTGTCGCTGTAAAATATCGCGCGCGCGTTAAGTAGCCCTGAATTTTTGAATTAGAATTTAGCTAGCATTGATATAGTTAGCACTGAAAACTATCCATTTAGTACTGAAAGCTACCAATAAAAAAGCACCACAGTTTATAGCTGCGGTGCTTTTTTATTGGTGTGTTAGGGCTTTCAACAACTTTACTGATAAGTAAGTAAAAATACTGAGCTACAGCGTGGCATATTTGCTAATAGATTCCTCTTGGATAAGTTGTTTAATTGCATTGATCTGTGGCGTTGTAGCTTGAGCGCCTGCTTGTATCAGACTGCGTCGCTGCCTAGTATCTATTGAGCTGTTACGACCGACATTGGGAGTAATAACAATATCCGCTCGATCCCGCTCGCTCTGATTTGACGCGGAGCGATTAGCAGTCAGGTTGGGAGCTAGAATATTGTTTTCTAGAAAGCCCCAGAAGTCACTTAATGAGTTCATAGTCGGTATTTGATTATTAGTATTATCACTGCCTTGAGCTCCCGTTACATCTACAGCAATGACAATATCAGCACCTAAGTCATAGGCGCTATCTACTGGTACTAAACTGACTACACCACCATCGATATATTTTTTACCGACCTTTTCAGGAATGCGCGGGGCAATAAAAATATCAGGTACGCTACAGGACGCTTGTACGGCAAGCCCAGCGTCGCCAGTGGTAAAGACCGCTTTCTTCAGAGTGTGTTTTTCTGCTGCGATTGCCGCAAAAGCAATGGGGAAATCCTCTATGGTACGCGCATTCACTTTGCTATTAATAAAGTTTTTTAACTTAATACCTTCGATAAAACCTTGATTGGATAAAGTAAAGTCTGTGAGCTGGCTATCAGTAGTGGTCAGTGCCAATTGCTCAAGCTGTGCCGGCGTGTAACCACTGGCGTATAAGCTGCCAATCAAACTCCCCACACTTGTACCGACCACCAATGTTGGTTTGATACCGTTTTCCTCTAGAGCTTTGATGACGCCCACATGGGCAAACCCTTTTGCACCGCCACCACCCAACACCAGTGCGACAGTAGGGGCTTTAATAACAGGCTCTGGAGTTTTGGGAGTAGTAGATGTCAACGTGCTACACGCACTAATATAAAAACCGAGAATAGGTATTAAGCTCAACCTCAGTAGTTTTAGATTATGACGAATTAAGTTATGAAGCAACTGACGAGGCAAAATAGAAACAAGCATAGAAAAACACCTTATGAAATTGCCAGAATTCAAAAAATAAGACATCAGTTATTGGTATGATGAGGAGAAGCGGTTTATCTATAGTAGATGGACTGTATAGGTGCTATTTTACTAAATAGCCTAGCATAAGCAATTGTATTGTCAGCTATAATGAAATGAGTGGACTTTTTTATACGTACTATTAAAAATGCTCGATTTAGCATACAAAAATTAAAAATAATATTGTTAGGATCTTTAATGCCAATATCGGAGAGTCATGCCTCAGCCAACTCGTCAGATCACTTTAGATCTGACATACCGTTGTCAGCACTAGATATGCCAGTGTCTGCGCTAGCAGGTGTAGGGGTAAAAGTCGCAGAGCAGTTGGCGCAGTTAAATATCAAGCGGATATTCGATTTGCTATTACATTTGCCCCGTGATTATGAAGATCGTAGTCGACTGGTATCAATCGCTGATGTAGAGCATGGACAGTCAGCGCTAATTACTGGTCATATCGTTCATGTCGATACCAAGCGCAGTGGGATGACTGTGACGGTGGACGATGATACGGGTACGATATCGTTACGGTTTTTTAAGGTCTATCGTGGTCTGGTACAGACTATGAATTTGGGAACACGTTTACAGCTGTTTGGTGAAGTCAAAGTCAGCCGCTACGGTAAGCAGATACATCACCCTGAATATCAAGTTATCACTGACAATACAGTCATGACCGATACGGGATTGCAGCCTATTTATCCTACTGTCAAAGGTTTACATCAAAACAAACTGCGCACTTTAATTAAACTGGCATTGCAAACGGTTCGGAGCCAAGGTCTGCCGATGACATTGTTTACGGCTGAAGATTTTGCAGTTGTATCCGATTTGCCATTAGTGCCTTTTGAGCCATCTAAATCAACAGTATCAGAGGCCGAATATACCGAAGATATTTTCTCAACGTTAGCACGCAGTGTGCCTGACAATGTGACTAGCAATGCGATTGGCAATAGCGTATATAAACCCAATCCTTCTACCTATCAGGCAGATAATGACATACATAACGTCGCTGCCAGTATTGCTCAGCATAATGTCTATAATTTAACGATATTTGAAGCATTGGTACTGCTGCATACGCCGCCTACTTATACTAGCGCGTCTCAGCAATACAAACTATTCACTCAACTCAGTGCTCGTACGCATGCTGCCTGCCAGCGCTTGATTATTGAAGAGTTGACTGCGCATCAGCTCAGTCTGCTATATCGTCGCCAGCAGTTGCATCAGCATAAAGCACCCAAATGCACTACCAATAGTCCTCTTGCTGACAAGCTGTTTTCTGCATTGCTTTTTGATTTAACGGGTGCGCAAAAAAGAGTGATGAAAGACATCACTGCGGATATGGCGACCTCAATTCCGATGCTACGACTGGTACAGGGTGATGTGGGTGCTGGCAAGACGTTGGTGGCAGCAGGGGCGGCAGGCTATGCGCTCGATAGTGGCTGGCAGGTCGCGGTAATGGCACCGACTGAGATTTTGGCAGAGCAGCATCTACTGAATTTTAAGCAATGGTTTGAGCCATTGGGTATTGGTGTCGGTTGGCTCGCAGGTAAGCAAACGGCCAAACAGCGCCGCGAAGCATTGGAAGCAGTCGCAGAAAATACCGTGCAAGTGGTGGTCGGTACTCATGCACTGTTTCAGGAGCAAGTTCAGTTCGCTAAATTAGGCTTGGTTATCATTGATGAGCAGCACCGATTCGGTGTCGAGCAGCGCATGGCATTGACCAATAAAGGCGTGGCTAATAGCACACCTCACCAGCTAATCATGACCGCAACACCGATTCCAAGAACCTTAGCGATGAGCGTCTATGGCGATATGGATACTTCAATCATTGATGAATTGCCACCGGGGCGTACGCCAATTACGACGGTAACCATTGATCGCAATCGACGCGATGAAGTCATAGAACGTATTGCGATTAATTGCGAAGCGGGCAGGCAAGCGTATTGGGTATGTTCACTGGTAGAAGCGTCTAGTGTCTTGGATGCGCAGGCAGCCGAAGCCACTTATGAAGACTTAAATGAACGTCTAGATATTCGTATTGGACTGGTACATGGCAAGATGAAGTCTGCCGATAAGCAAGCCATCATGCAAGAGTTCAAAGCAGGTAATTTGGACTTGCTGATTGCGACGACTGTCATCGAGGTAGGGGTCGATGTACCCAATGCGTCATTGATGGTTATCGAAAATGCGGAGCGTTTGGGACTATCACAATTGCATCAGCTGCGCGGGCGAGTCGGACGTGGCTCGACCAAAAGCTTCTGTGTACTGTTATATCAAAAGCCACTATCGGAGACAGGTACTGAGCGACTAAACGTCCTACGCGATAGTACCGATGGCTTCGTCATTGCTCAAAAAGACTTAGAGCTACGTGGGCCAGGAGAGCTGTTAGGCAAACGTCAAACGGGTAACGTTGGCTACTATTTGGCTGATCTAATCCGTGATGAGCAATTATTTGCCATTGCTCAGCGGTTAGCGAAGCATTTGATAGCAGACCCTGCGCGAAAAGCAGATGTCAGTCAATTGATTCATCGCTGGATGCCTGAGGCAAGTCGCTATACCAATGCCTAGTGCTTAGTGCTTAGTGCTTAGTGCCTGCAAGTAGGTTCAGTATGTCATTGAACCTAGCTCTGGATATAATCAAACAGCATGGCCACAACGTTAACATTCTTTATAGACGATACTCAATCCATAGTCAGTCGTTGAATAAATCAAATATTCAACAGCTGGCTGCACGCGATCTTATTTCTTTAAATCAGTTGATATGCCTTGAATATTGAACATATATTCGATCTAAGTTTCAATTAAATTTATGAACGCTAGACCCTATATATAAAAATAAGATGATGACTAAATATATGCTATTCTCGATAATTTGATGGACTATTATAATAATAAACAGTGCTTTAGAGAACATCGTAATACTCTCTGTAAGTAACGCTCATAGCCCTATATCAGGCTATCCAAACATTGCTTCGATTGCGTGCCACTTTTTATTATTGCTATGACTGATTGATATTTTTAGTCATTCTATATCGAGTATTTTAATATTGACTGTACCTACAGAGAGCTATCATGAGCGATTTTGAAGAAACCCATTCTAAGCCGTCAGCTGAAGCTGAGTTGCCGCCATATCGTCAAACTGACACTGTATCTCAAAGGCCATCTGCGAAACCACCAATATGGTTGTGGCCCGTATTAGCAGCCGTGCTAGTGATTGGAGTACTGCTTGGCAAGTATTGGGGCAATGATAGTAATGCAGCTACAGATGAGTCAGCAACTTCTAACTCTGTCGCAAACGATCAGGCAACTGGTAGCGATGCTAGTATTGAGCAATCAGTACTCTCAGTAGAAACAATCAGTCCAAGCCAAGATGATATCGGCAGCACGCTCAGTGCCGATGGAACCATTAATGCTAAGGATATTGCGAACGTCAGTGCAAAAGTCAATGGTGTGGCTATCGAGCGTATCTTGGTCGAAGAAGGCGACCGCGTCAGAGCGGGTCAAGTTTTAGCCGTGTTCGACACCGATGCTATGGAGCAGAAAGTACTACAGGCGCAAGCAGATGTCGCAGAAGCGGAAGCAACCCTTGCCAATGCCAGCGCTGATGCTGCACGTGTGCTGCCATTGATCGATATCGATGCCATCAGCAAACAAGAAGCCGACCGCTACCGTACCTCGGAAGTCCGTGCCAGAGCTTCTTTGCAAGCATCCAAAGCCCGTTTGAGCAATCAGCGTTTAACGTTAGAGAACGCAAAAGTCGTCGCTCCTGTCAGCGGTATTATCAGTAAAAAAATGGTAGAAGTCGGTCAAGTGGCAGGTGGGGATCCATTATTTACGATTATCAAAGGCGGGGTTTTGGAATGGCGAGCAGATATAGATCCTAAGCTTATCGGGGATATAAACGTCGGTACGCCTGTACAAGTCAGTCTACCGGGTGGTGATACAGTGATGGGGCAAGTAAACCGCATCGCACCAACCGCAGACAACAACCGCCAAATTACGATTTATGCCAGCCTAGCTAGCAACTCAAAGATACGTGCAGGCATGTATCAAACAGGCGAATTCCTATTAGGAAGTACCAGCACGCAAACGATTCCTAATAGCGCCGTGGTCAGTAATGATGGTTATGATTATGTGATGCTCGTTACTGAATCGACTACTCGAGACGATCGATCAATGGGACGTATCAAGCAGCAGCGAGTCACATTGGGTGAGCGATTGGGCGAGAGCGTAGCAGTGCTAGAGCCTTTGCCAAGTGACAGTCGTATCGTAAAACAGGGCGGTAGCTTCTTAAATGATGGTGACCTAGTGCGCGTTGTTGATGGTGTAACTCAAACTAGTAAGCCAGTGCAGGCACAGCCATGAGCTTAAACGTCTCCGCTTATTCGATAAAGAACCCGCTCGTTGCTATCTTGCTATTTGTGCTGCTGACGTTGGGCGGCATTTACGGTTTCATGAAAATGAAAGTCCAGCAGTTTCCGGATATAGATTTGCCAGCGGTGGTAGTCACGGTGACGCTACCGGGTGCTGCGCCTTCACAGCTCGAAAACGATATCGCCAAAAAGATTGAAAATAAACTGACCAGTATCGAAGGCGTGAGTCATATTCGCACCACGCTACAGACGGGTGCGGCAACCATTGCCACTGAATTTACCTTAGAAAAAGACATTCAAGAAGCGGTAGACGATGTGCGGTCAGCAGTCGGTGAAGTACGTGGTGATCTACCAGCTGCGGCTAATGATCCTATTATTACCAAAGTATCTACTGCTGGGTTTCCAGTGGTTACTTACTCTGTCGCTGCTGAGAATATGAGCGTGGAGGATTTATCTTGGTTTGTTGATGATACCGTTACCAAACGACTATCTGATATACCAGGCGTCAGTACCGTGAGCCGTGTTGGCGGGTTGCAGCGTGAAATCACGGTTGCTGCTGACCCAATTGCATTAAGTGGTCTAAAGTTTTCTATTTCGCAATTATCGCAGCAAATCGCTGGTATCCAGCAAGACAGTTCTGGTGGGGAGGCGGAAGTTGGCAATACGACTCAGACCATCCGTGTTCTCGGTGCTGTTGAGCGAGCAAATGAGCTAAACGATTTGCAAGTGGCTGTCCCTACAGGAGGCACACAAGCTTTAGGGCGTATGGCAAAAATCACTGACGGCGCAGCAGATCCAAGCTCAATTGCCAAGCTAGACGGTCAAACCGTAGTGGCATTTAACATCACTCGCTCGCGCGGTGCCAGTGAAGTCGATGTAATGGAGCTGGTTGATGAAGAGCTTGCCAAGCTGACTGCTGATGTCGGTAACATCAGTATTGAAAAAGTCTATGATCGAGCCACACCCATTGCAGAAGATTATGAAGCTTCGTTAAGAATGCTCATCGAGGGTGGTCTGTTGGCTGTAGTGGTAGTCTTCCTGTTTTTGCGCAATATTCGCGCGACTATCGTTGCTGCGGTTGCTTTGCCATTATCAGTGATTCCAACCTTTTTGGGTATGTATCTGTTTGGCTTTAGTCTTAATATCATCTCACTACTGGCATTATCATTGGTCATTGGAGTGCTGGTTGATGATGCAATCGTTGAAGTCGAAAACATCATACGCCATTTACGCATGGGTAAGACGCCTTATGAAGCGGCGATGGAAGCCGCTGATGAAATCGGTCTGGCCGTTGTCGCGACTACTTTTACGTTGATTGCGGTATTTTTACCAACGGCCTTTATGGGCGGTATCGTTGGACAGTTTTTCCGTCAGTTTGGTTGGACGGCTGCCTTATCAATTTTTGCCTCGCTGATGGTAGCTCGCCTGATTACACCGATGATGGCAGCTTATATCTTACGACCTGAGAAAAAGCACGTCGAAAAACAAAGCGCGATGATGAAGTACTATCTTAAGATTGTGTCTTGGACCCTACATCATCGCTGGCTAACCATGGGTGCAACGCTTGTTTTATTTGTGGCCTCATTAGCTTTGGTTAAGCTGCTACCGACGTCATTTATCCCTGATAATGATATCGATCAAACTCGAGTGGCTATTGAGCTGACACCTGACGTCTCTTTGGAAGATACTGAGCGCGTGGCGGCGCTAGCAAGTGATCGTATTTTGGCTATGCCTGAGGTGACTAATATTTTTACTTCAGTGGGAGAGGCGCAGGCGTCGATGGGTGCGTCAGATGGTGGCGGCGGTAAGGCTGAAAACATTGCCGGTTTGGATATTGTGCTTGCACCGCGTGCAGAACGAGGCACCAAGCAAGAGATAGAGCGCAAAATTAGCAAACTGATGACAGAAGTGCCAGGAGCACGGTTCACAGTCGGGCTATCGAGTGGTGGTGAGAGTGGATATAACTTTTCATTAACCAGTACCAATCCGCAATTGCTTGAACAAACTGCACAAAAAATCATGTCTGAGATTCGGGGACTACCAAGTGCAGGCGCTGTGACCAGTGATCGCAGTCTACCACGCCAAGAGCTAACGGTAACGCCAGATAGATTGGCAATGGCTGACAAAGGGGTGACCACGCAAGATATCGCTACGACTCTACGTGTGGCGACTGTAGGCGACTACGAGCAGCAATTGTCCAAGCTTAATCTTGATACGCGCCAAGTACCAATCGTCGTACGTTTACCTGACGTGGCTAAGCAAAATGTTAGCCAACTAGAAGGTTTGTACGTGCCGAGTACTATGCCTGCAGGTCAAGGCGTGCGCGTCGGTGAGGTTGCTACGCTAGACTTTGGCACTGGACCTGCGCAGATTAGTAGATTGGATCGAGAGCGTGCCATTAGTATCACGGTACAACCTGCGAGTGGCGAGCTTGGCGATTTGGTACAAGCAGTCAAAGCAGTGCCGACTATGCAGCAACTGCCGCCTTCGATTACCATTATCGACCAAGGTCAAGCCGAAAACATGGCAGACCTCTTTAGTGGTTTTATCATTGCGATGTCCGTCGGTGTGGTTTGTATTTTAGGCGTACTTATTCTACTGTTTGGTCGTTTATTGCAGCCCTTTACCATTCTGATGGCGCTACCTCTGTCGATCGGTGGGGCGTTTGTCGGCTTGGTTATTACTAATAGTAGCTTATCTATGCCTTCGATGATTGGCTTTATTATGCTTATGGGTATTGCGACTAAAAACTCAATCCTGCTGGTCGATTACGCGTTGATTGCCCAGCGTCGAGGGCTGGCGCGTTTTGAGGCTATCGTAGATGCATGTCGCAAGCGTGCACGGCCTATTATCATGACGACCATCGCGATGGGTGCAGGTATGTTGCCCCTAGTATTTGGTTGGGGTGATGCAGATCCTACCTTTAGGCGACCGATGGCAGCAGCGGTACTGGGTGGTCTGGTGACCTCTACGCTATTGAGCTTGGTTGTTATTCCTGTCGTCTATACCTTAATGGATGACCTATCAGGATAGTTTGCTAAATGGCTGGCTCCACATGGTAAGCCTAGTGACCCCTAATAGTTACTTCTCATAGAGAGCCAAATAGCTAACCAACTAATGAGCCAAGACACGACACAATAATAGCAATCTGGAAAACGATGTATGATTAACACGCTCTCAATTAGGTCATATACTCGTCAAACTAGAGGGCATTCTCATAACTTTCATCAGATTGTTTTGCCTTTGCGAGGGGCAATAAATATCGAAGTTGGGAGCTATACTGGAAAAGTTATCCCAAGCGAATGTGTTGTGGTTAAGACAAATGAAAAGCACTACTTTAGCGCTGAGGAGAATGCAAAGTTTATCGTTGTGGATACAGATCTGTTGCCAGATAATGTGCTTCATTCATCACAAATTGTCTTTTCTATAAGTTCGCCATTGTTGGCATTTTTGGAGTTTTCAGAAAGTCAGTTAAGGTATCAAATCAATCCAGAAGTCGAGAAACTGATGTTTGATACCTTTTGTAAGCTTCTAGAACAACAAAATCTATTTGTGCAATATGACGCTCGAATTAGAGAAGTCGTCGCATATATTCATCATAATTTTGCTAAAAACCTTTCTGTCGAAGTGTTGGCGGATATCTCTTGTCTCAGTGCCACACAGTTTAAAAAGAACTTCAAATCGCAAACAAACCAGACCGTCACTGAGTACATTACAAAGATCAGAATGCAAAAGGCGCAAGCTTTGTTACTACATACTGATTCACCTATCGCTATCATAGCCGAACTGGTTGGTTATACGGATGTTAGTGCTTTTAGCCGCCGATTTTCTAAATATTTCGGTATTGCCCCTTCCAAATTAAAACACGTCTAACCAGACATACAAACCGTCTAATCTGCAAAAATTCTATTCTGTAACTCTCTATAATAATGTTATTCATTATAACGTTAGAGGTAGCTACTATGCTGCAGAATAAATCTAGTCTAAGTGCTGTTCTATGTGTGATAGCTGCCAGTGTCCTTTGGGGAACGACAGGTACAGCCTCTGCTTTTATACCTGATGTTAGTCCATTAGCCGTTGGTGCGTTTTCGATGGGGGTGGGTGGTGTATTGCTAGTATTGAATGCTAAGAATAATTTATTAAGCGATAGACAAAAAATATTTTCTCAGCCCAGTCTCTTATTCATCGGTAGCCTATGCGTTGCTATCTATCCTTTAGCTTTTTATTCCTCTATGAGATTGGCAGGTGTCGCTATTGGTACAGTGATCTCAATTGCTAGCGCACCATTTTTCACTATTATCATGGAGCGTCTGATTAGCAATAAAATAGTCACTAGTCGATGGGTGGTAAGTTTTATATTTGGTGTGGTTGGTGTTATTTTTCTGACTTTAGGGAAAACCCAATATTTAGATATAAACGCACAAGCAAATAATCGAATACTAGGCATTTTATTAGGATTAGTCGCAGGATTGACCTATGCCACATATTCATGGACAGCACGTCAGATGATAGAGAACGGGGTAAACTCGAAATCAGCGATGGCAAGCATGTTTGGTCTGTCGGCGATCTTATTGTTGCCATCATTATTATTAACAGGGGAAAACCTGTTTTTGGATGCAAAACATATAAGCGTTGCCCTATATTTGGCAATTGCGCCGATGTTCTTTGGTTATTTACTTTTTGGTCAAGCGTTGAGAGTGATTGAGGCGAGCAAAGCGACGCTTATTACGTTATTAGAACCTATTGTAGCCACTATATTGGCTATCATTATAATCGGTGAAACATTCTCTCCTATCGGCTGGCTAGGAATGTCACTCATGATAATCTGTCTCTTGCTGCAAGTAATAAAGACGCCAAAACTGACAGGTTATCGAGGAAGGCGTGCACTGTACAAGTAACAAAGCAATATAAGTAACAAAGCAATATTTCTGACGATAAGCAGTATTTTTGATGAGTTACTGCCTATTAAGTATGACTCTTTGTATGACGTTAGTCTAAAACTGGTAAGTTGAATGGATTAGTTGGGTTAGTCTTTTCTATAGTCTGTCCAATCAAATTAATTGAAGAAATTGTTTATATCTTATAGCACTATTTTAATTTTACTAATAGGTGAGTAGCTGCTAGAACGATAAACCAATCTCTACAAACTAATCTCTAAAAAACTAGAAAATAAGGAATAACTATGATTAATGCATACGCAGCAAAAGAAAAAGGTGGCAAGTTTGAGCCTTATGAATATGACCCAGGTGCTTTAGGCGATCACGAAGTAGAAATCGAAGTACATAGCTGCGGCATTTGCCATAGTGATTTGTCAATGTGGCAAAACGAATGGGGTATGACTCAATATCCGTTTGTCGGTGGGCATGAGGTTGCAGGTAAAGTCCTCAATAAAGGCAAGCAAGTCAAGCATCTAGAATTGGGCGATAAAGTCGGACTTGGCTGGCATAAAGGATACTGTAACGTCTGCGATCTATGTATCGATGGAGACCATAACCTATGCCCTGAGCAAGAAGGTACGATCATTGGTAACCACGGCGGCTTTGCAGATAAAGTACGCGCAAAAGATACTAGCGTCATCAAGATACCTGAAAGACTTGATTTTAACGCGGTAGGACCACTGTTATGTGGCGGTATCACAGTGTTCAACCCACTTATGCAGTACGACATCAAACCAACTTCTAGAGTGGCTGTAATTGGTATTGGTGGTTTGGGTCATTTGGCATTGCAGTTTGCCAATGCGTGGGGCTGTGAAGTGACGGCATTTACCAGTGAATCAAAAATGGAGGAAGCAAAAGAGATGGGCGCTCACCATTCACTAAACTCAAGAGACGATAGCGAAATTGAAAAAGCCGCAGGTTCTTTTGATTTAATCATCTCAACAGTGAACGTTGATATGAACTGGGATGTCGTGATCAAGACGCTAAGACCAAAAGGTAAGCTGCATTTTGTTGGACTGTTAGAAGCGCCACTAGAGATATCGGCTGCACCAATGATTATGGCTCAAAACAGTCTATCAGGCTCGCCAGTTGGCTCACCAGCGACGCTGCGTAAAATGCTAGATTTTGCTGCGCGCCATAATATTCAGCCAGTCACTGAAACTTATAAAATGTCTGAGATTAATGAAGCGTTTGAGCGATTAGAGAGTGGTAATGCTCGCTATAGAGTGGTGCTAGAGAGAGACTAAACGTCGTTACAGGCAACTTAATGTAGCCACCAAATAAGCGCAATAATAGTGATACTCTAATTAATAGATAGAGTGTCACTATTTTTTTGTATTGAAATTCTACTTTCTACCAGTTTTTAATACATGCGAATTATTTGGAACTGGATCTAAGTATTTTTATTTAATTTTTGCTCAGGCAATTATTACTATTTTTTCTAAACTGCTAGTAGGTCGTTCTAAAATTATAAAAACCCCCTGCTACTGAGTTTACAATAGCAGGGGTAAATACTTATCTTTTCAGATCTTACGTAGAGTAATTCTTCTTATTCTACCGTGACTGATTTTGCCAAATTGCGTGGCTGGTCGACGTCTGTGCCACGCATCACTGCTACATGGTATGACAACAGTTGCACAGGCACGCTGTAAACGATAGGGGCAAGCGTCTCGCAAACATCAGGTACATATACTAAGTGCAGTCTATCTTCCGCGACCATTTGACTGGCTTCACTAGCGAATACAAATAGCTCGCCATGACGCGCATGCACTTCTTGCATGTTGGCTTTTAATTTATCAAACATACTGTCTTTAGGCGCTAGTACGACGATAGGCATGTCTTTATCGACCAATGCTAATGGACCGTGTTTGAGTTCACCTGCCGCATAACCTTCTGCATGAATGTAAGAAATTTCTTTAAGCTTTAACGCGCCTTCTAGCGCAATCGGGAACTGTAGCCCGCGACCTAAAAATAGACAGCTTTTCTTATCCTCAAAGCTTTCACTCATGGTCTTGATAGGAGCATCAAGGTTTAAGCTGGCGTAGAGTTGTCCTGGTAATTGATGTAACTCACTTAATAACGTATTTAAGTGTTCGTCAGTCATGCGTTTCTGCGTGACACCAACTTTTAATATCAATAATATCAATGCCACAAGCTGAGTGGTAAATGCTTTGGTAGAGGCGACGCCAATCTCAGGCCCTGCTAACGTCGGCAAGAAAATATCTGTTTCGCGTACCAGCGATGAGGTCGGTACATTACATAATGCCAAGCTGACTAAGCCTGCTGGTGTTTGCTTCTGGATATCACGTAACGCTGATAAGGTGTCAGCCGTTTCACCAGATTGAGAAATACAGATGACCAAAGTATTATCGACGACGACAGGATTGCGATAGCGGAATTCGCTGGCAACCTCGACCGAGCAAGGTATACGGATAAGGCTCTCAAACCAGTATTTTGCGACCATACCGGCATGATAACTGGTACCACAAGCAATCACTTGCACATGACGAATACCTGACAACAGTGTCTCATGACGCTGTAAAAAATCGTCGCGTAGTTTAGTCGTTTCGCCATTATCCAAAGCCATCTCTATCGTACGAGCGACGGCATCTGGCTGCTCGTAAATCTCTTTGAGCATATAATGTTTGAACTCGCCTTTATCGGCATTGTGCTGGGTTGCATCAATCTCATGTATTTGACGTTGGACTTCAACACCATCTGCATAAACTTGAATGCTATTGCGAGTTAATTTGGCGATATCGCCTTCTTCTAGATACATAAAGCGGTTAGTCACTGGCAGCAACGCCAACTGATCTGATGCGATAAAATTCTCACCGATACCAACACCAATCACTAAAGGTGAGCCTAGACGTACAGTAATGAGCTCATCAGGGCAATCTACATGGACGATACCCAATGCAAAAGCACCATGCAGTAACGGGATAATGGTGCGTACTGCTTCTAACAAGTCAGGTGTCTTTTTGTAGATATCATGGATTAGATGCGCCACAACTTCAGTATCTGTCTGTGAAGTAAACACGTAGCCTTTGGCTATTAGCTCTTCTTTTAGTTCAGCGTAGTTTTCGACGATACCGTTATGAACGACCGCAATTTTGCCTGACACGTGTGGATGCGCATTACGTTGTGCTGGCTCGCCATGGGTTGCCCAGCGCGTATGAGCAATACCGATATGACCATCAAAAAACTCTGGATTGATAGCGACGGCATTAACTAGTGCCTGTACTTTACCTACTTGGCGCTCACGGTGTAGTTCACCATCACGAATAACCGTCAGACCAGCTGAGTCATAGCCGCGATATTCTAAACGCTTTAGGCCTTCAAGTAAGATATTAGCGATATTTCGCTCAGCAACGGCGCCTACAATTCCACACATGGCTATTCCTTAGATTTAAATTTTAGTAGTTCAATATATAATGGTGCAAGATCAAAAAATTTGGTTGGTCACTAATGATGAATCATCAACAGATAAATATGATGAAGCAGCACCACAAAGATTGCCGTACTGCTTAGGTTTATTCAAAAATGACTGAGGTTGGCTAAACCACCAATGAGCAATTATTTTTTAGTGGGTCGTTGGAAGTCATTTTTTTGTACCTGACGCGCACGACCAAATGCCAACGCACTACTATCAACATCTTTGGTAATCACAGAACCAGCGGCCACAGTAGCAGTATCGCCAATCGTCACTGGCGCGACTAAGCTAGCATTAGAGCCGATAAACGCATTATCTTCAATGATGGTTTGTGATTTATTAGCACCGTCATAATTACAGGTAATAACACCAGCACCGATATTCACGCCTGCACCGACTGTTGCATCACCGACGTAGCTTAAGTGATTTACTTTACTGCCTTGACCAATAGTCGACTTTTTAATTTCGACAAAGTTACCAACTTTGCTATTATCAGATAGTACGGTATCAGGACGCAAGTGCGCAAAAGGCCCGATATCAACACCAGCACCGATATCAGCGCGATCGATCACGCAATACGGTTTGATGTAGCAGGCATTACCAATCTTGGCATTTTTGATGACACAGCCCGCTTCGATATAGACGTTGTCACCCAAGGTACAGTCACCTTCAAACACCACATTAACGTCAATAAATACATCTTGACCAGCGCTTAACGTACCACGGATATCGACACGAGTAGGGTCGGCAAACTGTACGCCAGCTTCTTGTAAGTCAGCAACTAGCTTACGTTGCCAAGTGCGTTCTAGACTAGCAAGCTGTTGACGATTATTAACCCCTTCAATCTCAAACGTATGCTCAGGCTCAATCGCTGCGATAGTAATACCATCGGCAACTGCCATTTTGACGATATCCGTCAGATAATATTCTTGCTGTGCATTATCGTTAGAGAGCTCAGGCAAATATTTGTGCAGTAATGCATTATCGACGCAGTAGATACCGCTGTTAATTTCTTTAATACTTTGCTCTTCAGCATCGGCATCTTTTTGTTCAACGATGGCTTCAATATTACCTGCTTGGTCGCGTTTAATACGACCCAATCCAAATGGATTATCGACAGTCAACGTCAGCATCGACATACCATTAGTATTGGCAGTTTTTAATGCCGTTAGCGTCTCACAGCTTACCAATGGTACATCACCGTAAAGAATGAGACTTTGTCCTGACTTAGGTAAATCAGACAGTGTCACCTTGACCGCATGGCCAGTTCCCAATTGCTCAGTTTGAGCAACCCAAGTAATTGATGCTTGTGTATATTGATTGGTAATTTCTGACTTTACTTGATCGCCACCAAAGCCATGAACAATGATGGTTTCATCAACAGTTAACTGATGACAAGTATCTAGCACATGACCTAATAAAGACTTCCCAGCCAATGTCTGCAATACCTTTGGCTTTGCCGATTGCATACGTGTGCCTTTACCGGCAGCTAAAATAATTACAGAAAGAGGAGATGTCATAATAGGCTCGCAAATGTAACAAAATATAATATTGGATTATAGCGCAAATGTTCAGTTAGAAAAACACTGTGATGTGCAGGCTTTGTAATGAAACCTGCTGACAATAAATCAATCATCTATGCAGAAGAGTAGCGTTCAAATTGATAACGTTGCTGGGATTAGCGGTTGTAGAGTAGTTAGCTCAGTATCGTGGTAGTTAGGGTAGCTTATAACAGCACGCCAAACATAACCGCTACCCATACTACTGCTGCCATGATACCGGCGATGATGTCATCAAGCATAATGCCTAACCCACCAGCAACCCTTTTATCAGCCCATCCAATCGGTGGCGGCTTAACGATATCAAAAAATCGAAATAAGATAAAAGCGAAAACAATGGCGAAAATAGAAAGCTCTTGAGACACATTTTGCCAAAAGTTATCGTCAGCAATCCCCATATAAGACAAGGGTAGTAGGGTAATCCAAATACCAGCCCACTCATCCCAAACGATATGCGGATCGTCGTGACCTTGCATTAGCTCAGCAGTGCGTCCGCAAATCCAAACGCCCAAAATACAAGATAGAATTGTCAAAATGAGAAAAGGTACAAAGCCCAAACTCAACAATGGTATGGCAATGATTAACCCACCAACAGTACCCCAAGTGCCAGGTGCACGGCGCGGCAGACCACTACCTAAACCTAGCCCAAGCCAATAAACCACACGGTCAAGCATACTGGCACCGACCGGTAAGGGTGGGCAGTCATTTGCTTTACGGATGTCAGGCTTAGATAAGTCGTGATCAGTCATGGATTAGCCTGTAAAGTGTTGGTAACCAGTAAGATTGGGCCACGTTAAAAACGGTACGGGCTGAGTTGGCGTCACTGGCTGATTTTGATAAAACAGTTCAAGACGTGAGTTATCAGGAGACTTGGTATCTGTCGTTATAGGATCTGATAGTGCAGTTACCTCACCGATACAAGTAACAGACGTGTTGCCTATAGGCGGTTTGATATGTGCAGGCAAAGTAAATGCCAATTCATAGTCATCGCCGCCCGCTAGCTGACCTAACAAACGATCAGACAAATCGACAGTAGATAATGACTCGCTACTCGGTAGCTTGTCTAAATGGATGCGCATGCCTACAGAGCTTTGCTGACAGATATGACCAAGATCTTGGTAAAGGCCATCGGAGATATCTATCATCGCTGTTGCGCCTATCTTTGCCAATGCTGCACCTAGCGCAATACGCGGCGTCGGCATATGTAGACGATGTGCTAACTCGATACCTTGTGCGCTGTCAGGATGCTGTAAGGCAAAAGCGGCATCACCAAGTGTGCCTGATACATAAACCTTATCACCCACTTGTGCACCTGAGCGATAAATGGCTGGTGTATCTGCGGATAGCAATCCCTGAGCACTGATACTAAGTACTAAACGCTCGCTGCGCGTGGTATCACCACCTATCAGCGTCACGCCAAACAGCTGGCACGCATGAAATAAGCCTTTGGCAAACTCAGTAAGCCATTCGTGTTTTGCCAAACGTTCAGGTAGTGCCAGCGCTAGCATAATGCTATGCGGCGTCGCACCCATAGCAGCGATGTCTGAGACATTAACGGCCACGGCTTTATAGCCAATGGCAAATGCCAGTTCATCAACTCTTTGCCAGTCAGCATGAAAGTGACGACCTTGAACCAATGTATCAATACAGCTAACCAAGCGTGATCCTGTTGGCAATGCCACCACAGCCGCGTCGTCACCGATACCTTTTTCGATACCAGTTAATGGTGCATGTGTGGCCTGCATCTGTGAGAATATACGCTCAATCAGCTCAAACTCGTTCATGGTTAGTCTTAGTCTTTGGTATCGTTAGCGTTCTTCTTGCTCGCCTTAAAGTCACTGATATTTGCACTGGCTTTACTGGCACTACTGCGTTTAACATTGGCTTTGTTAGCACTGATACGCGGCTTGTTTGATGCAGTCGGCTCATCGACGATCGCGCTTTCTGTTTCAGCAGTCGCTTCGATATTGTCAGCTACCGTTACTTCAGCCGAACTCGCTTCAGATTGTTTAGCCGCCGCTTTTTGTGACGTACGTAGATTGGCATTGGTATCTGCTTGCACCTCTAAAGCGCGCAGCTCACCAGCCATTTTATCCAGTACCGCATTAATCAATTTGTGAGCATCAGTCGCCCCAAAGTGATTATTTAGCTTCATCGCTTCATCAAGCACGACTTTATAAGGAATCTCTACACGGTTCTGCAGCTCATACGCGCCAATCAACAAGATAGCGTGCTCAACAGTATCTAGCTTATCAACCTCACGATCGAGATGCTGACTGATAAGTGCATCGAGTGCTTCAATCTGCTCTGGGATGTCGCGCATCATTTCATGATAATAACCGATATGGACGGTATGCATGGCATTGGTTGCACGCGTGCGAGCAGCAATATCGTGCGGAGCATTGGCTTTCCAGCCAAGCTTACCATCTACATCAAAGCGGCGATCAGTGACGAGCCATTCGTATAGGCCTTGCATCGCAAAGCGACGTGCCTTACGGATAGCAGTGTGACTGGTCTTGTAAGAAGACTCACTCATATCGAATGTTTGATCACCCGCACTACTGCTCGCTATACGGGTAGCTTCAGCTTGTCCATCATTGGCTTGTGCGGTTTTCGCAGCGCTAATAGCGCGCTTGAGTTGGTCAGTCATAGGGGGTCTGTACCTAAATTTTTGAGATGATACCCAGTCAAAATATAAATTAGCAAAGTAACTTCTTAGCTATGCTGATTCAAAGCTTTAAAGGGTATGGAAATACGGCGAAAATTCAAAAAGTAGCCAATTGTTTCGATAGCTGGCTAGTGCTATGAGGTGCTGTTATTACTAAATAGCAGCACCAGTTAAACTAATAAATTTGAGCTTCAAAGCTTACGCTTCATCGATATCATCAATATCTAGCTGTGACAAAACAGCGATCATTTCTAGTACAACCATCGCAGCTTCAGAGCCTTTGTTGCCCGCTTTCGTACCAGAGCGCTCAATGGCTTGCTCGATGCTATCAGTAGTGATGATACCGTTAGCAACAGGGATATTATAATCCATTGCCACAGCGCTCAAACCTTTGGCCGACTCGCTAGCTACAATATCAAAATGCGGCGTGCTGCCACGGATGATTGCACCCAGTGCCACAATCGCGTCAAAACGATCTGATTCAGCAGCACGTTGGGCGACAAGTGGTAGCTCAAATGCGCCAGGCACACGAATAACAGTAATGTTGCTCCCCAATACACCATGACGGAGTAGGGCATCGATTGCACCATCAACCAATGACTCAACGACAAAACCGTTAAAACGACCGACAACGATACCAATGCGCGCATCAGTGTTTTGATGTAAGTTACCATCGATATGAGTCACGTCTTTGCGCTGCTGTTGTAAATTCGACATAAAAAATCCTTTGCTTAATAAGCGTTCAATTGAAATATAGGCGTCAATAAATAGCTAAATAGTCTGATGCGTTCAATCGATTCGGTCACCTATTGTTTTGGCGTTGCCCTAGTTAATTGAACGAAAATAAATGGTTAGCGCTATGATAGCATTTTTTTGGGTTTTATTTGTATATTACGAGCGTGCTAAAGACGCATCTGTATTCCTTGCGCTGCCATGTACTCTTTGGCCTCCAATACCGTGTACTCACCGAAGTGAAAAATACTGGCGGCAAGTACGGCATCGACGCCGCCTTCTAGTACGCCTTCTGCCAAATGTTGCAGGTTACCGACGCCGCCTGAGGCGATAACTGGTACATTAACACGGCTCGTAATCTGCTGCATCAGCGCCAAATCATAGCCTTTTTTGGTACCATCACCGTCCATCGAGGTGACCAGTAATTCACCAGCGCCCAGCTCAGCCATTTTGCTCGCCCAAGCAACGGCATCGATACCCGTTGGCTTACGACCACCGTGGGTGAAAATCTCCCAACGTGGTACGACAATACCATCGACGTTGATATCAGCGACACGTTTGGCATCGATGGCGACGACAATACACTGGTTACCAAATTTCTGTGCGGCTTCACCAACGAACTCCGGCGTAAATACGGCTGCTGAGTTAATGGCCACTTTATCCGCGCCAGCATTGAGTAAATTGCGGATGTCAGCGATTTTTCGTACGCCGCCGCCAACGGTCAGCGGAACGAATACCGTTTCTGCCATGCGTTCAACAGTATGATAAGTGGTATCGCGCTCATCATTGGTCGCAGTAATATCCAAAAAAGTAATCTCATCAGCGCCCTGTTCGTTGTAGCGTTTGGCTACTTCGACAGGATCGCCTGCGTCTTTTATATCGACAAACTGCACGCCTTTGACCACGCGGCCATTGTCAACGTCCAAGCAAGGAATGATACGCTTTGCTAACATAGGGTCTTTCACCTTATAATCAATTCATAGGCGCTAGTCTAGCAAAATCACTGCTATTTCAGGCAGGTTTTCGCAAGATTATTACGCTTTTCACCATAGTTTTATCATGCGCGGTACAATTGCTGTCATTACCGCATAAATTTATCCTATTTAACTTCTTATCCAATTGCTATAAGTGAGATGTCATGTCCGTCTATACCCAGTTAACCGATGATCAGTTTGCCGCCTTTTGCCAGAGCTTTGGCGTGTCTTTTGTGCGTGCCATTCCGATTACCCAAGGGATAAAAAACTCAAACTGGTTTATTCAAACGACTGACGATGTAGACGGCACATACTCTTACGTATTTACTTTATTTGAAGAGCGTCCGCCCGCTGATATCGAAAAAATGGCCGTTATTCTTAATCAATTGAATGGCAAGTTACCAGTCGCCGCGCCGCTAGCCGTTATTGAATCAAATGGTTCGCAAACGGACGGCGACGATAAGCGCTATGTCATCCATTATGAAGACAAAGCGATTACGCTAGTACCGTGTCTAGCAGGCTCACATCCGGATCAAACCACGCAAGCGATGTGTCATGACATTGGCGCGGCATTAGCGATGCTGCATGAAACGCTACAAGCACTACAACCAAGTGAGCAGTATGGCGTGCCTTTGTACCCATGGGCAGACGTGCGCGACCGTGAAATGCAGTTTATGCCAGGTGACGAAGCTAAGCTGATGAGCGATATCTGGCGCTCTTATTCGGAATTACCACTGGCAACCTTGCCAAAAGGCCTGTGTCATCTAGATATGTTTGCCGACAATACCTTATGGAATCTACAAAAAGGCGAAGCGCGTTTGACGGGTCTGTTGGACTTTACCGAAGTCAGTGTCGAGCATTATGTGATGGATATTGCTATTACTATCAATGATTTTTGTACCACGTGGGGCGTTGCAGAACAAGGCGAATCCGTTAACTTTGACCGCAGTAAAATGGCGGCGTTATTACAAGGTTATGAATCGATACGCCCGTTAAATAACGATGAAAACCGTGCACTACCTGTTATGCTGGCAAAAGCGGCAGTGATTTTCTGGTTATTACGCCTAAATGTGATTCACTACAATCGTACCGAAGGCCGTACGGGTGATAACATCATGGTCAAAAATCCTGACTTGATGAAACGCTTGGCCGCTTATCATTGGGCGCATGTTGAAAAGTCGCAAAATACCGTATTTGTACTATTAAGCAAACCAGACAATCAAATAGTTGGTGTATTTAGCAGTATCTCGCAAGCTGAGCAAGCGCAGGAAACATTAAATAGTAGTGAGTTTGCAATCAAAGAATATATGCTAGATCAATTATCGTAAGCATTGCTTATTCATTTATTCTAGTACCAATGCTAGTAATAATTTTAGCACCGAAACCTTAGAGGCGACCCCATGACCGATCAATTTGATAACTGGCACAAACTGGCGCGCTACGATACCAATATGCAGGGTGAGCTGCACGCAAACCTACTACGTAATAACGGCATTACCGTGTCCTTGCAACCGCTAAGCGCTATCCCAGGTATGAACTCGGGTATCGTTCTTTGGGTAGAAAGTACCGATCTGGCAGAAGCTCAGCGCATTTTGGATACCATCCCAACTGATGGTGCCGCCTTACTGGATGAAATGAGTGATGCTGACTTTGATGCGCTATCTGCCGCTCAAAGCAACCCTATTCAAGGCAACTCGACAATAAATGATGAACCGAGCATAAACGATGATTCGCTCAATAATAACAATGGCGGTAACGATTAAATGTGTCAACTCTTAGGAATGAACTGTAATACCCCAACGGATATTGGCTTTAGCTTTGCAGGATTTCGCAAGCGCGGCGGGATGACGGACAGTCATGAAGATGGCTTTGGCATTGCCTTTTTTGAGCGCAGCGAATGCAGCAATAATGACAAAACCAACGATGAGACGGCAAATGACTCAACGGGTCTGCGTTTGTTTCATGATAATCGTCCAAGCCACCTGTCACCAGTCGCCGATTTGGTCAATAACTACCCAATCAAAGCCATGAATGTCATTGCGCATATTCGTAAAGCGACGCAAGGGCAGAACTGCTTGGCCAACACTCATCCATTCGTCCGTGAAGTATGGGGCGAGCAGTGGGTATTTGCTCATAATGGGCAGATGAATAGCGAATTTATCAAACGTTGTCAGCGCTTGCAAGATAACGGCAACGCCTCACACTGTCAGCCAGTCGGTTCAACTGATTCTGAGATGGCATTTTGCTATCTGGTCAATCGTCTAAAAAGTAGCTTTAAATCGCGTCCTGATGACAAAACACTGTTTAATTTTTTGACCACGCAGTGTCGTTATCTCTCTGCCAATGGGTTATTTAATTGCTTAATATCGAATGGCAGGTGGCAACTGGCTTATGCGGGCAGCTTACTGTTTTATCTCACGCGTAAAGCGCCATTTGGTGAAGCCAAACTCGCTGATGATGATATGGCGATTAACTTTGGTGATGTGACTACAGACACAGATAAAGTCACGATTTTGGTCACTGTGCCATTGACTGAAAATGAAAAATGGCAACAGTTGGCCGTCAATGAGTGCTTAATTTTTCAAGACGGTGATGTCATTTATAAAGACAGCCCAAGCCAGCGCAAGTTTTTAACAGTGGACGAAGGCATTGCGATTGCACGCGCGGTTGGGGCGAGTGTTTAGCTGTTGCTTCTATTTTGAGTTATTAGAGAAGATAACGAAAGGTTATGGTCAAACTCCTATAGAAATAATCTACTTTAAGAAAGTTTTTTAAGAAGTATGACTATAAAATTTTAACTAGATTGAATTATATTCGCTCTTTATTTAATCATCTATTTTATACTTTGCTTTGATTGAGCTGATAATTTGCTGTGTTGATAGTGCATTTTGAGGAACATTAGATAAATTAAAACCTTTTACTACGACTTGAGTATCGTGTTTAGATACTACAGATGTGACAGGAGCAGATGTTGATGTATTGATGCGTGTTACACCACTGTAGCTATTTATCAAAGTGTTTTGCTGAGTTTGTGACCATTCAACGTTCTTAGCAATGGTACTTGTATCTCCTTGCAGAACAATAAAGTAAGGATAATTATTGTTTTGCATTATTTCAGCTGCCATCAAAAGAGCAAAATCTCTTGTTTTACTCTCAGAAGTATAACCATTACCTTGAAAATTGACAGCATACGTGTTTTTTGCAAGAGGAGTATCTGAGAAGCCACCTTTCATACCTTGAGCTTTATATGAGGTAGCACAACCCGATAGTCCTATGACAATACCAAAAAAAGCTGCAAAGAATAATGGCTTCATAGTTATCTCTTGAGGTTTGTGAATACACCAACTAAATATATGACAACTTGTACTAAAACTCGATAAGTTTAAACTAATGTTTTTTCTTAGGAAAATTGAGTAAAAACGAGTGGACATAGCATAGCTTACAAATAACCCCCACAACACCGTTTAAATTTCTCCCCAGAACCACAAATACACGGTTGCTTTTGTGTCACAGTCATCGCAATCGTCGGATCTAAGAAGTACCAGCGCGCATCATGATTAGCTTTGTTTGTAACCTTTACAAAAGCAGACAGTTCATGGTGTGCCTGTACTTTTTCTTCTAAACTAGCGGTATTATCTTTTGCATTAAAGTAAGCCTTAAATTCAACCTGTGCATGACGTTTACCAAGTTTTGGCGTGTGCTCTACAATCTCTAATCCTGCCCAATCTGTCTCTTTTGCCCAACTCTCAATCGCATTGACATCAAGAAAGCTTTGCTGCGTAGGCACTGTGGTCTTAACGATATACTCTGGCTTTACGAGCACAAAGGCACTATAGCGCGTACGCATAAGCCGTTCGGCTGTTTCCACTTTTGAACCATCTACTTCTTCATTATAAAACGCATCATGATATGGCTGGCAGCAGTCTTGGTAGGATAAAGTAGAGCTTGTCGTATCTGGTGTTGGATTGATTTGGCAAGGGCAAGTACTTGGGTAAGATTGCATGTTTTACTCTAATTTTTGTTTGGGTTTATTCGTTTAGGCTCAGTGGTCTTATGATAACTTTATTGCAGCATGCTTTTTATTAATTCTGGCAATATGCCGACTTTGAGCTGCGCCCATGCTGAAGGATCACTTAGTCGTGACCAAAACATCTCAAAAGGTGGGGCGGCATACACCAGTAGCCCCAGAATAGTATATAAAAGCAGATACCACCATTTGTCTTTTGGCTGATAAAATTTCATTGCCGTGCCCGATGAACGTTTCATTTTCATATTGGACAGATTGACGCTATACAGCTCGTCCAATGATAAGTGCACCATCGCGCCACCAAATAAAAACAGCCCATAAAACCAGCTAGTCGTCAGTGGTAGGTGCAAGCCATAATAACTTAGGCACGTCAGACCCAATCCCAGTATCGCCATATACGGCACAGAGTGGATGACGCCGCGATGCACCGTCATAGTAGTAAAAATATGAAAAACCACGTAGCGCATGAAACCGTAGCCTGCTAGCCACAATACTATCAATGCCAGTAAGCTCAAGTCACTACGCCAATGCATGACCAGACCAAAAGCAAATATGAACGAGGTGATATTAAAACCGAGCTTAATCGGTGTTGAATTATCAGAATCCAAGTCTGGCAGCAATCCACCGATAGTACCAAGCGCTACGCACACCAAAAACCCTGAATCATCAATCAATCCAGCTTTATAAACCGTCAAACTCAGTGTGCCGCTGACCATAAAGGCGACATTTAAGTGGGTATTAAAATTTGCCATAAAACTCATTCATCCATAGCGCTCAAAAAGTCCTTTCGAGCGGCGTATCTAGCAGTAAAAAAGCGCACCATGATACCATAGACCGTCCATACGTCTAATAGAGATAGCCCGTAAGAGAGAGCTTCTATGCCTGCCAATGATTTACCCGCCACACTTAACTCTGATACTCATACTAAGCAGCTGCCGGTAGTAGAAGGTCAGCTTGATAACAGCTTTGCTGATATTGATTGGCAAGCACCATGGTTGTCACATATCGTTCAACTACATTACCTCAGCAACAGCATTGAGCATCTTAGTAGGCCAAGTCAGCAGAATAGCTTAAGTGAATCGGATAGTTTAGATGAGCACGATATAAATGCTTCTGACATCAATACGCCTGACACGATTGCCAAAGTCTTAAAAACGGCGATGATGCAGCAGGCTGAACATTTGCAACAGCCGTTACCACATACTAAACCTGCTCATGACCACAAATCTCAGACGCTACAGTTCGTCTCTCAAAATGCATTGCCTGAAGGGGAAGCCTATGAACATTTCATCGGCACAACTGGCAATATCCCGACGCGTGACAACTTACATGACTTGTTTAATGGCAGTATTTGGCTGACCTTTCCAAAGACCAAAGCGGTGTTAAACTATCACCATATGCTAGAAATCGCTAAGCAAGGTATTAGTGAGCGTCGAGGGCGTGTGCGCGACACTATTACTGTCTTTGATGAGAATGGGGCGGTGCTAGTGACTTTTGATGCTAATATCGGTAAAGCATTAGTCAATTTTGACTGGCAGGCAAGTTTGGTGAAACCACGTGCTAAATGGGACAACCCAGCACAACCAAATACAAATGTTCAAGCCGCAGTCTATATCTTTGGGCATGCCTTGCTAGAGCAGTTGGTACATCCTCGCAAACCTCTATGCGCTCACAGCATTGTCATTCACGTTGCACAAGAATTCTTTACCCTATCCTTAGCTGAACGTATGAGCTATTTGGATGACAAGGTTGCCGAATACATGGACACATTACTGTCAAAGGATGACGTGACACCGCGCCAGCTTGCGCCGCTTCCTATTTTAGGCGTGCCGCATTTTTGGGCAGAAAATACCAATACTGACTTTTATGAAGATAGCTATGTATTTCGCAGTGGACGTCGTCAGAAAAATAAGAAATAAATAGGAATGAGTCACTTAGGATTGGTTAGCCAAACCTTTGTTACGTTTACGATTGTGCCACGATTTGACAACGTCCAGACGTTAACAAAGACTCATATGTTTGTTATGGTAAAAGGACGTTTCTGTTAAACAGGAAAGAGATGGTTATCTCTTTTGTTAACACAGAGTCACATCAGACAGTTTAATAAAACTGCTTTGCTGATTAAAGATATATCGATCATCTATTGAGCCACCCGTTATACATAAACTTATAATAATTTATGTCTAGGATCTATAACAACGATAAGGAAGCTATCATGAGTGATATTTTTAATGTAAAAGACACCCTTTCGGTTGCTGGCAAGGAACATGCCTACTACAGCCTGCCGAAGCTGACCGAAACTTATGAGCATATCAAGACACTACCATTTTGTATGAAAGTGGTATTAGAAAACCTATTGCGTAACGAGGACGGCGGCCAGTCAGTTGGTAAAAACCATATCGAAGCGGTTGCCAACTGGGATGCAGGGGCTGAGGCGTCAAAAGAAATCGCCTTTATGCCAGCGCGTGTGGTATTACAGGATTTCACTGGTGTACCTTCAGTAGTCGATTTGGCGGCGATGCGTGATGCAGTGGTCGAGCTTGGTGGTAAGGCTGAGCAGATCAATCCGTTTATCCCTAGTGAGCTAGTTGTCGATCACTCTGTACAGGTCGATGCTTATGGCCGCGAAGATGCGCTAGATTTGAACGAAAAAATTGAATTTAAGCGTAATAATGAACGCTATGAGTTTTTGCATTGGGGCAAGCAAGCCTTTGAAAACTTCGTCGTGGTACCGCCAGCGACAGGTATCGTGCATCAGGTTAACCTTGAGTATTTAGCCCGTGTGGTGATGGCAGCAGACGTTGATGGCGAGCTGACAGCTTATCCGGATACGGTATTTGGTACAGATAGTCATACTACGATGATTAATGGTATTGGTGTGCTTGGTTGGGGTGTGGGCGGTATCGAAGCTGAAGCCGCGATGTTAGGCCAACCGTCTTCGATGCTGATTCCACAAGTGGTCGGCTTTGAGCTAAAAGGCAAGCTAACCGAAGGCGTCACGGCGACCGATTTGGTACTACGTGTCGTTGAGATGTTGCGTGCACATGGCGTAGTGGGCAAGTTTGTCGAGTTTTATGGCGAAGGCTTACACAGTATGCCGCTAGCGGATCGCGCCACCATTGCCAACATGTCACCAGAGTATGGGGCGACTTGCGGTATTTTCCCAATTGACCAAATGGCGATTGATTACCTGCGTCTATCAGGCCGTGATGAAGAGCAGATTGAGTTGGTTGAAAAGTATGCTAAGGCGCAAGGCTTATGGCACGATGCCGATACACCTGCGGCGACTTATTCAAGCAAATTAGAACTAGATCTGTCGTCAGTACAGCCAGCACTTGCTGGTCCGAACTTGCCACAGCAGCGTATCAATTTGTCTGATATGCATGAGAAGTTCGGCGAAACGCTAGAAAAAATGACCAAAGATCGCAAGTCAGAAGTAGAAGGCAAAGTACGCTTTGATCAAGAAGGCGGCGAGCAAGAGCAAGCTGAACACTTAGCGGCTGAACCGAATATCGAAGTTGATACCAGTGATGACAATGCAGGTTACGCGCCAGCAAATAATGTCTTCTCAAATGTCAGCATCGATGACAAACAACACAAACTACGAGACGGGTCGGTAGTTATTGCTGCTATTACTTCTTGTACCAATACTTCCAATCCAGCGGTAATGATTGGTGCAGGTCTAGTGGCTAAGAAAGCTGCTGCCAAAGGTCTTAAAGCCAAGCCTTGGGTGAAGACATCGCTCGCACCGGGTTCTAAAGTGGTCACCGACTATTTAGAAAAAACCCATCTGATGGATGAGCTAGAAAAGACAGGCTTTTACCTCGTCGGTTACGGGTGTACCACTTGTATCGGTAACTCAGGGCCATTATCAGAAGAGATCGAAAAAGGCATTGAAGAAAACGACTTAGTCGCAGCAGCGGTACTGTCTGGTAACCGTAACTTTGAAGGTCGTATTCACTCGCATGTCAAAGCCAGTTACTTAGCATCACCACCACTAGTGGTTGCCTATGCGCTAGCCGGTACAGTCGATATCGATCTGACCACCCATCCACTAGGACAGGATCAAGATGGCAATGATGTATTCCTAAAAGACATCTGGCCAACTTCAGAAGAAATTAACGAGTTAATTGCCAATAATATCGATGCTGACATGTTCCGCAAAAACTACGGCGAAGTATTTGATGGTAGTGCCGCATGGAACGCAATTAGTTCAGCGGATAGCCAATTGTATCCATGGGATGAAGGGTCAACCTATATCAAAAACCCACCGTTCTTTGATGGTATGACCATGGAGCCAGAAGGCATTCCTGATATCGAAGGTGCGCGTATTTTAGGTCTATTTGGTGACTCAATCACCACCGATCATATTTCACCAGCAGGTAATATCGATCCAGACTCACCAGCAGGTAAGTACTTGCAAGAGCGCGGTGTGATGGAAGCAGACTTTAACAGCTATGGTTCGCGCCGTGGTAATGATGCAGTCATGACTCGTGGTACCTTTGCCAATATCCGTATCAAAAACACCATGATGGGCGGTAAAGAAGGTGGCTATACCTATTACTTCAAAGATGACAGCGCTACGCTACAAGATGGGGAAGAAATGCCTATCTATAACGCAGCGATGAAGTATAAAGAAGACAAGCGTCCACTCGTCGTACTTGGTGGATCAGAGTATGGTTCTGGTTCGAGCCGTGATTGGGCAGCTAAAGGTACCATCCTGCTAGGCGTAAAAGCCGTATTGACCAGCTCGTTCGAGCGCATTCACCGTTCAAACCTAGTCGGTATGGGTGTGCTGCCATTGACGTTTAAAGACGGTCAAAACGCAGAGACATACAAACTAGATGGTTCTGAAGTGCTGAGCATCACAGGTCTAGATAATGGTGAGAGTAAAACAGCCACGGTTACGGCTACGCGTGCTGACGGATCGGCAGAAACCTTTGAGGTAAATGTCGGTCTACAAACGCCAAAAGAGCGCGAATATGTGCGTCATGGTGGTGTATTGCACTATGTACTACGTCAATTAGCTGCTGAGAGCAAAGAAGCAGGCTAGTAGTTAGTTAAGCTTTATATGACAAAAAGCCCAATCTCCGTCAAAGTAGGGGGTTGGGCTTTTCTATGGAAGACGTTTTTTATTCTTGTTACTTTACTCTTCAAGCCTTTTCAGTCAACAGCTTAATTCCTAGCCCCATAAATACGACACCACTTGTTTTATTCATCATGGATTCAATTTTTGGATTCTCTCTTAGTTTTTTGCTGAACTTTGACGCCAGCAGTGCCAAACTCAAGCACCATATAAAGCCAGTGGTGGCAAAAGTCAGTCCCAACATCAAAAATGACAGCATGCCATAAGCATAACTAGCGTCGATAAACTGCGGGAAGAACGCCAAGAAAAATAAAGCGACTTTTGGATTAAAAGTATTGGTCAACACACCTTGCTTATATATTTGCCAACCATCTACAGACTTTCGGCTAGTCACGTTCGGATCTTTGGATAAATTGTTTGCTATCGAGCTCGAGTTTTTGCTCAGTAGCATTTTTAGACCCAAATAGCACAAGTAAGCCGCACCGATATATTTGACGATCATAAAAGCGGTAGGGGAGTTGGCAAGTAAGACGGACAATCCTAGCGCTGCCAATAACGTATGTACCAAAATACCCGAAGTAATGCCAAGAACAGAATAAAACCCTGCTGTTTGCCCCTGTGAAATACTACGGGTGATGATGTACATGCTATCCGTACCTGGCGTTAGGTTTAACAAAATAGCCGCCAAGATAAACCCTAGATAATTCTCGATACCAAACATCGCAATCACTTCCCTTTAATCACGCCAAGCCCCATCATTTATAGTATGTGGCTGTATTTTATAAATATGCTTATCAGGTCGATATTAACGAGTATTAGATAGGTTGGCAATAGTGCTATCAACAGTAAGCTAGCAGCGATTAATAATAAGCTAACGACAATAGAATAGAGGATGTTGAGAAATGACAGACATAAAAAAGCCCAGTCACCGTATGATGACTGGGCTTTTTTATTGTTCGCTTACTAGTCTAATCTGATGCTAAGCAAAAGTGCTAGTAAGTGACGCCGAATAGTGGCGTCCCCAGGGGGATTCGAACCCCCGTTACCGCCGTGAAAGGGCGGTGTCCTAGGCCTCTAGACGATGGGGACGCATAGAGTGTTATAACCAGTGGTTACAACGGTACTTCACAATATCAGATAGCTTAGTAAATAAGCATTGCCTAGGTGCTGATATCGTCCTACTAGCGAGTATTTATTATTACGTTTCAGTAATACTGAGCGTTGCTATAAATAAGTATGGTGGAGCTAAACGGAGTCGAACCGTTGACCCCTTGCATGCCATGCAAGTGCTCTACCAACTGAGCTATAGCCCCTCGCTAAGAGTGTGCATATTCTATGTAAGAGCGGCAGTCTTGTCAACCACTATTTTAAAAATAATTCATAAATATGCAAAAAAAAGTGATTTAGCCTGTTTTAAAGGCTCAACAAGCCCAAATTAGCGTGGATTTTGCTTAAGTGCAATCTCTTTTAGGGCTTTATCGGTATAAAACTCTTCTTCGCTACCATCAGAAAAAATAATCGCACAGCATTCAGTTGGCATATATTGACCGCCTTTTTCTCGGATCGTTCTTATACCTTTGACGCCAATGATGTCATATTTGCCCAATTTATCTAGATTATGCTTGGTGTAACTACAGTAAGTGCTGTATATCCATTTTAAATCTTCGAAGTCTTGGCCCTTGGTCAGGGTTAGAGTTGCATCAAAAAGCTCCTTTACGATGGCATCATAATATTTTTGGGCTTCTTTTAGCGTGTTAAAGACATAGTCTTTGCTTTCTATTGTGACGGTTTTTGCGGCCATGTTTGTTTCCAGTTCATAAGAAGGTTTAGTGAGTTATAAAATATACAGCCCATCTATTTTATAGGTTCTTATCTAGAACTTGTGAGTTTTACAAACATACTATTCGAAATAGACTATTAGATAGCATTACCACCGGCACTATTCCATGCTTTAGTAAAGCCTATTACAGGAAAGTATGTTTTTTCATTATTAAACTGAATCTCAATAGGTGAGATAGCTATCTTAAACAGGTTAACAACGTAACTATGTCCACGATCTGTTTCAGGAGTCATACTTAGATAGAAATTACCTGTATCATTATACTTTTTACACCACTGCAACATTTTTACAGCTTGTCCATTAAATATAATCGTACTATTTTTAGGAATAGTACTTTCATAGCTGCAAGTACTATTTCCTAAGGAAGAATGATCAGTAAAATAGATTCTTTGATTTCCTGTTCTTGAGTGATTGATCTCAGCTTCAAAATACTTAACTTCGTCATCATAGTCACTCTTATACTCAATTAATGCTTTACCATTTTTAAGGTCATCCCAAGACACATATCTTTCGATTTCTGTGGCATAACTTTGTGTTGAAATCATACTGCCTAGAAATAATGATATTAACAGCTTTGTAATTTTCAAATTTTTCATCTCCAAATGAATTAAAATATGTAAGGCTTAGGTAAGAGTCTACAACATTTTAGTTTTATTGAGAAACTCAAATTTTTGATAAGAAAAAGCGTGAATTTTGCTATTGCAAAACCCACGCTAATTAATCTTAATTTACAGAATAAACTTCTTTCAAGAATGTTTCGACGAGTAGGAGTTTAGGTGATTTTTAATAATGAAAGCTCCAGCAGTACTACTCAGCAGCAGCCAAAAAGTCTGGCAATTCTGCCGCTTGTTTCTCAAGTTTTTTCAGTTTCTTTTTACCGAGGCCACCTAATACATCAACGGCGTGACGCAAGCGAGTCAAGGTCATGTCAGCGCCGATAATCGCCATAGAGTTCATGACTGGCGTCGATGAGGTGCTACCAGCGATAGCGATAAAGAACGGCGCCATAAAGTCACGCATCTTAATATCTAGATGCGCAGCAAGGCCTTTTAGCGTGGCGTAGATATTTTCTTCTGACCACGTTGGTAAGACTTCTAATTGCCAAAGCGCTAATTGCAGCATCTCGATAATTTGCTCAGGGGTGAGTGATTTATGAGTGAAGCTCTCAGCATTGATGTCAGGTAGGTTTTGGAAGTAGAAACCACCCCAATTAACCGCATCAGACAATAGCTCGATACGTGGCTGAATCGCCGCTGCGATAGCGGTTAGCTTGTCACTGTTGCTGGCCCACTCAAGGATTTTATTCTTTAGCTCTTCAGGGCTAAGCGCACGTAGCCATTCTGCATTGAGCCAGTTTAGCTTTTCGATATCGAAGATAGGGCCACCAAGCGACACACGCTGAATGTCAAAGCTGGCAATCATTTCTTCTAGCGTAAACTGCTCAGCATCATTGGGCATTGAGTAGCCCATACGACCGAGATAGTTTAGCAGCGCTTCAGGTAGCACGCCTGCATCACGATAGTAGGTGATAGAGGTTGGGTTTTTACGCTTAGACAGTTTTGACTTATCTGGGTTACGCAGTAGCGGCATGTGGCAAAGCGTTGGCATTTCCCAACCAAAATAATCATATAGCAGTTGATGCTTAGGCGCAGAGTTCAGCCATTCTTCACCGCGCATGACGTGGGTGATTTCCATCAAGTGGTCATCAACGACGTTGGCTAAATGATACGTTGGCATGCCGTCTGTTTTTAGCAGTACTTGCATATCGACTTGAGTCCAAGGGAACTCAACGGTGCCACGTAACATGTCTTGTACCTGACAAGTGCCTTCGGCCGGTACACGCATACGAATCACATGCGGTTTGCCCTCGCTTACCAATTGCTCAGTTTTTTCTGGAGCAAGATGAGCGCAGCGACCATCATAACGTGGGGTTTCGCCATTGGCCATTTGCTCAGCACGCATAGCGTCTAACTCTTCACTGGTACAAAAACAGCGGAACGCATGGTCTTTTTCTATGAGTATCTCGGCGTGCTTTTTGTAGATATCGCTACGCTCGCTCTGACGATAAGGGGCGTGTGGGCCGCCAATATCTGGGCCCTCGCTCCAATCCAGACCAACCCAACGTAGGGCGTCCAAAATCATTTGTTCTGATTGCTCAGTCGAGCGAGTCTGATCAGTGTCTTCGATACGTAAGATGAATTCGCCGCCGTGAGCTTTGGCAAAAGCCAAGTTAAACAGGGCAATATAGGCAGTACCTACGTGTGGGAAGCCAGTTGGTGATGGGGCGATACGCGTACGTACAGGGCGCGTGCTGTCAGTAGAGGTTTGCATGATAAAAGTCTCAAAGTTTGCTATCGATATAAGCTATCAGTATAAATAGCGATGAAAGATATGAAGTCGATGTTAAGAAATAGCGTAAAATATAGCGCTAGTATAACAGAGACATGTGATATTTTTAATGAAAAGCCCTTCTAGTGCTTGACTACAGGTGTATCCTTGCGATAATAATGCTAAGCAAGTCATAACTTGTTTATTTTCATCTAATTACTGGCCAGTACGGTCGTCATCTATTGAGTTGTTTGTGTCCCTATCAAAGTCTAAGCCAAAATCGAAAGCCAGTCCTTCTGCCGCCGCTGATCTCTCTGAGTCAGTGTCCAATCCTTCTGTTATAAAGGATGCGTCTACGCAAGATGTCGATCTGGATGTTACTCACGCCCGTCATGAGGGCGATATCACGTCTGATGAATTAAGTTTTGTCCATGATGCGGTGCTGCTGCAAGAGACTGTCGCAGCAGTACTGGGTGTAAAATCCTTGCCTAAGCAAAAAGAAGGCGACCAAAATAGCTTAAATATAAGTGGTATCTATGTTGATGCGACCTTTGGCCGTGGCGGCCATAGCCGACTGCTATTAAGTCAACTCGCAGATGACGCCACACTGATTGTCTTTGACAAAGATCCGACAGCCATCAGCGTGGCGCAAGAGCTGGCAAGCAAAGACAGCCGTGTGCGTGTGGTGCATGATAGTTTTGCGACGTTGACCGACAGTCTGGCTGCTATGGGCATCAGTGAAGTTGATGGCTTGATGGCGGATTTGGGCATTTCATCACCGCAGATTGATGACGGTAGTCGCGGCTTTAGCTTTATGCGTGACGGGGCAGTAGACATGCGTATGGACACCAGTCGTGGCCAGTCAGTTGCCGAATGGCTCGAAACAGTCGATGATGAAACGTTGGCCAATGTGCTTTATGAGTTTGGCGAAGAGCGTCATAGCCGCCGTATTGCACGCGCTATCAAACAGATGGAGAGCTACGAGTCTACGCTTGAATTGGCAGAAGTGATCAAAGTAGCGCATCCCAACTGGCAACGCGGTAAACATCCAGCCACACAAAGCTTTCAAGCCATGCGTATTTTTATTAACAATGAGCTGGGCGATGTTGATGACTTTTTAGCGCAAAGTATTCCTATCTTAAAGTCAGGTGGACAGCTTGCAGTCATTAGTTTTCACTCATTAGAAGATCGCCGTATCAAGCAGTTCTTGCAGCGACATAGCAAAGGGCAGTATCCAGAAGACGAAAACCTGCCAATGCCGCCGAATCGCCCGCGCTATTTTAGCAAGCCGAAACGTGTTGGCCCAAGCAAAGCTGAAACGAGTCAAAACCCGCGCGCGCGTAGTGCATGGCTGCGTATGGCAACGCGTACTGACACAACTTATGAGCAGGCAACAGGGCTATAGAAGAACATCATGACGGCATAAGTCATAGTCGAATATGATTATTGAGTAGTCTAAGATTGCTAATGTTTGTCTAAATGATGCGCAAATGTCCTAATGGCTACGCCACTGTTAAAAATCTGTAAATATTGTCTGTTAGGCTCAGCAGTTGGTTTTTATCTGCTTAATAGTTGAGTGGCTTTATATGTAGTACAGCCATGCAACGTGTTTGGTTTTGGTATGACCTATTGATAGCCATGAGTTGTGATGACTTATGGCTCCTGAATATATTAGCTATTGAATGTGTTTTTTACATTCGGTTTTTTGAGTTTAGTTTTTACATTTATAAGTGTCTTTGGTTTTATATTTATCGATGGTATGACCGAATAATGACACGTTCATCTTTCGCAATCCGTTATCTACTCTATCGTTTACGTTCACTTTTTTGAGATCGTCATGGCAATATCTGACAAACCTGCGAATCGCCGCACTGCTACACCTTATAATACCGATGTCGGCGAGCTGTTCGTGCGCCGATTTAATGTGGTGAGCATTTATGTGGTCGTGCTACTGCTATTGGCAGCCACGATTGTATGGAGTGGTATCAAAACTGCCGAAGAAGTTCAGCAATATCATCAGGACTACAAAACCTTGCAAGACATGAAAAAACAAGAACGTAAGCTACAAGTAGAGCATCAGCGTCTATTGATTGAGCAGCAGACCTTTAGCGCCACTCCGCAGATTGCCAGTCGAGCGGTTGCTGAGTTGGGTATGTATTCACCAACATTAAAGGATAAGCTGATTATCCAACCTGGCGTCGCAACTGCATTGGTGCCAGTGGTTACAGAAGACTCAGATGAGGATGCATCTGACGTCATCGGGCCACGTGTCTCTACCGATATTTCTCCTGAAGAACCAGCGACGGAGGCAGGACAATGAGTGAGAAAAAGCCTAAATCCACCGCAAAAAACACCAGCAAAAAACCAGCCAGCGGCAAGGTAACCAAACCTCTCCGCCGAGCCAGTGCGGCTAAATCTGGTCAGACGAGCAGCAAGCCCGATAAAGCTGCAAGCAATCGTAAGGCAAAATTGTTTGGACGCATCAAAAAAAGCGACACCCAAGGCGCTTATACCAGTGTAAAAAATCGCAAAAGTAAAATGGTTTTTTCGAGCAAAGCGTCAGGTGCGTCAGCTCTCGGTGGTTTCGAACAAGACAAAAACCGTTTTCGTATGGTCTGGGGTCTAGCGCTGGTCATATTAGCGCTACTGATTAGCCGCGCTTATTATATTCAGGTTGCTAATGCACAGTTCTATCAAGACAAAGGCAATGAGCTCATTACCAGTGAGCGCACCCAAAAATCCTATCGCGGTATGATTACCGACCGTAATAATCTACCGCTTGCAGTCAGTGCGCCGCTCGCGACAGTTTCGTTTAGTCCGCATGATTATTCTCGTGAATATTACGAGCTAAAGCGCATTATCATCACCAACCCTAGCAGTCCACAATTACAGGCGCGTATGCAAAAGCGTCTAGATAATATGGACCTGACAAAGCTAGCCGCTGCTGCCAATATCTCGGTCGATGAGTTGAAAAAAGTCACGGCCATTGATGACAGTATCGATGTGACCGATGAGAAAGCGGTAAAAGCTGCTTTGCCATCTGGCGCAGGATCGCACTATTTGCCACTGCTTAATAAGGTCACACCTGAGATTGCCCAAAGCGTCAGTTCGCTTGATTTCCCTGGCGTCTACGAAAAGAATTTCTTTCAGCGTTATTATCCGCAGCCACAGTCTAATGCGCAGCTGCTGGGCTTTATGGGTCAAAACGCCAAAGATCCTGAAGGCGGTTACGAAGGCCGTGCTGGTATTGAGCGTCAGTACGAAAAAGATCTGGCAGGTGATGACGGAAAAGTACTGGTTCTAAAAGACGCCAAACAAAACAGCCTAAAAGAAATCAAACAGATCGAGCCAGAAGTACCTGGCAAAGATGTGGCATTGACGATTGATTCGCGCTTACAGTATTTGCTGTATAAAGAGCTAGAAAAAGCTGGACGCTTACAAAAAGCACGCTGGTCAACAGGTATGATCGTTGACGTGCAAACTGGTGAAGTATTGGCGTTATCGACATGGCCGTCGTTTAACTCGAACAACCTTAATGAGATGACGGGTGAAAATCAGCGTAACCGCGCACTGTTAGATGTGTTCGAGCCAGGTTCGGTGATGAAACCGTTTACCGTGGCGGCAGCGTTAGACTCGGGAAAGTATACGCCAACCACTTTAATTGATACCAATCCTGGTTCGATTCGCGTACGTGGCTATACCATTCGAGATCATAATAATTTGGGCATGATTAACATGGCCACGCTACTACAAAAATCCAGTAACGTTGCCTCTACCAAGATTGCGCTATCACTGCCAGCCGATGCTATTAGTAATATGCAACGACAGTTTGGCTTTGGCTCAAAGACACCTTTGCAGTTCCCAGGTGAGGGCAGTGGTCTAATCGTTACGCCAAAAGAGAAAGAAACCTCGCGCCGTGCAACGGTCAGTTATGGTTATGGTCTGCAAGTGACATTGGCACAGGTTGCACAGGCGTACTCAGCCCTAGCAGCAGGTGGAGTCATGCATCCATTAACTTTAATTAAAGATGATAAGTCGCAGCCAAGCAAACGTATTATGGCGCATGAGCAGGCAATGTCGATTGTACAGATGCTTGAGAGCGTGACTGAGCCTGGTGGTACGGCAAAAGCCGCTGCCATTGATGGATATCGTGTGGCAGGTAAGACAGGTACGTCACGCCGTATCAATCCAGACGGTGGTTACTATACGGATCAGTATCGTAACGTCTTTGCTGGTATGGCACCTGCATCCAATCCAAAGCTGGTAGGCGTAATGCTTATCGAAGACCCGCGTGGTCAGATTTATGCTGGTCTAACGGTCGCCCCTGTCTTCCATAATGTAATGAAAGAAGCATTGCGATTGTATAACGTGCCTTTGGATAAGCCACTAAAAACGGAAGCGCAGTAAGCGTTCAATTATTTTAAATGTCCAGTTCTACTGAGCTGACACGTTTTAACTGTTTAGGATTTATCTATGACTATATCATCGCTAGATAGCGCTACTGTTACTTTACAACAGCTTATAAATGCCAATAAAAGCCAGCAGCAAAAACTGGCTGAGCAGCTTACAGCGATGATAGCAACATCGATTCAGAAAGCATCTAATCAGGCGAGTTTAGATCAAGCTCAATCTATTGCCCATATTCCGTTTCAACAGTTTCGCTTAGACAATCGCCAGTTGGAAGCGAATGACGTATTTGTCCTTTTAAAAAGTCAAACAGCCAATTCTGAAAAAAGTCGCGACTATTTACTGCAAGCCGCTGAACAAGCCGCGTTTATTCTCTCAGAGATTGACCCTAGTATTTTGCTTAGCGAAGCAGATAATTCCTCAAATACCATTAATGAACCGCAGACAGATAGTATTGCTAATGCACAGCAGCAACTAGCAGCATTATCATGCCATGTATTATACGTTCCTAATATTCGTGACTTTTTAGGTAGCTTAATTCAAGCGCGCCTCCAATATCAGCAGCCAGTGACTCTACCGACTGTGGTTGCGGTAACTGGTACGAATGGTAAAACAACCATCAGTCAATTAGTAGCACAGCTTACTCAATTGATGGATCAGAGTAGCGCAGTAATGGGTACTGCAGGTAATGGTAGACTTGGTGCTCTGGTGCAAGCCAGCCATACCACGGGCGATGCGTTAGCTGTCCAGCAGTTCCTATATCAAATGGGAACAGAGCAAGCAGAAATATTAGCATTAGAGGCCAGCTCTCACGGGTTGGACCAGCAACGTCTACAAGGTATGCCAGTCACTGTAGCGATTTACACCAATTTGAGTCGTGACCATTTAGACTATCATGCCGATATGGCAGAATATGCCGCTGCCAAAGCAAAGCTGTTTGATAAAGCTCATTTCCCAGATTTAACCCATGCCATTATCAATATCGATGATGAGCACGCTCAGGTTATGTTAGAGATGGCAAACGCCAGCGGTTTAACGGTATGGACATACAGTTTGGATTCATCAAAAATTGCTACTTTTGTTGCCGCTGATATCATACCAAGTCTGCAAGGCGTCAAAATAAATCTGCGCACTGATTTTGGTAATGAGAGAACTGACAACATAGAGATTGTCAGTCCATTATTAGGTCGCTTCAATGTAGCCAATTTGCTCGCAGCGATCGCAGCTGTCGTAGCACTTGATACTGACTTGGCTATAAATATTGAGCGTATTGCGCCTGCTGTTGCACAGTTGCAAGGTGCAGTTGGGCGTATGCAGCGTGTACCGTCAAATGATGGCTGCTTTATCGTTGATTATGCGCATACTCCAGACGCTCTAAGCCAAGTGCTGGCAAGCTTAAAAACCCACTGTAAAGGTCAGCTTTGGGCAGTATTTGGTTGCGGCGGAGATCGTGATGCAGGCAAGCGACCGTTGATGGCACAAGCAGGTCTGGCAGGTGCTGATCAAGTTGTTCTGACTGCGGATAATCCACGTACCGAAGACCCAAATGTAATTTTGCAAGATATGCAGGCTGGTATGACAGCTGAGCAATATCAACGAACCCATATTGAACCTGCCCGCCAAACCGCTATTGAGTATGCAGTTAGTCACTCAGGTGTAGATGATATCGTTGTCATCGCAGGCAAAGGTCACGAAACCTATCAAGAGATTAACAACGTTCGTTATGATTTCGATGACAGTGTTGTTTTGCAGCAGGCATTGAATCAAGCGGGACGTGTGTAATTGATTGGCTCGCGTTACATGCATTAGTAAAAATTGATCATTAAATATAAAAATTAAGTAGTCATCATATAAGGTAATCATTATGACAGCCGACACCGATAATACTGCCCAATCGCAAGGACTCTATGTCTGGCAAATGGACAATCTGCTCGCAGCGACCACGTCGCTCGATGGGCAGTGGCAACTACCACAAGGCCATACAGCAGAGCAGACGGCCTTGTCCAGTAAACGTATAGCCACCGATACCCGCACGATAAAGCCAGGTGATATATTTTTGGCGCTAAGCGGCGATAATTTTGATGGTCACGATTACATCGAGACAGCAGTATCAAAAGGCGCAGTTGCCGCTGTCGTCTCGCGTCCTATCTCGTTGTCAGGTCCAAATGCTATTCCGCAATTGGTAGTCAGCGATACTCGTTTGGCGCTAGGTCAATTGGCAGCGTATCGTCGTCAGCAGCATACAGATTTGACTGTAATTGCTATTACGGGCTCTAGCGGCAAGACCACTTGCAAAGAAATGCTTGGCAGTATTTTTGGTAGATTGGCACCGACCTTGATCACTCGTGGTAACCTCAATAACGATTTGGGTGTGCCAATGATGTTGCTTGAGCTATCAGACCATCATCGCTATGCTATTTTAGAGTTAGGCGCAAACCATATTGGCGAGATTGCTTATACGACTGAAATCGTTCAGCCTGATGTGGCCTGTATCTTAAACATCGGTACAGCGCATTTGGGTGAGTTTGGTAGCCGTGAAGGTATTTGCCAAACCAAGGCTGAGATTTACCATACGTTGACGGACGCGCAGTTTGCAATCGTTCCTGATAAGGATGATTTTACCAATCAGCTACGCCGTATCGCTGAAAAGCATACCTCACATGTGATTGGCTTTGGTAATACGGATGTGAGTGCAAGCCATCTAGACGTAGAGCCTGAACGTAGCGAATTTAAGCTACATATCGGTAACCAAGTCCATGATATCAACTTGCCATTGGCAGGTGAACACAATGTCAATAATGCCTTGGCTGCTGCTGCCTGCGCGCATGCGCTAAATATTGAAGTGAGTGATATCGTCATTGGGCTTGAAAATGCGCGTCCTGCTAAAGGTCGTCTAAATAGCCAGATACTTGGTATGCATCGTCTCATTGATGATACTTATAATGCCAACCCACATTCGGTACGCGCAGCAGCCAAAGTACTGGCGGCGCAAACGGGCACCCAAGTCATGGTCTTGGGTGATATTGGTGAGCTGGGAGATGCGGCAGTCAGTGAGCACCAAAGCTTGGGACGTACCATTGCCACTACTGGTATCAATGTGCTGCTTTGTGTTGGTGAATATGCCCCTTATACCGTTGCGGGTGCGCAAGAAGTGTCTGATATCAGTGCTCATGCCTTTGCTGACAAAGACAGTTTATTACAGTATTTACAGCCGTATTTGCAAGCGCAACAAGCTAAGCCTTGTACTGTGTTGTTCAAAGGCTCTCGTTCCATGGGAATGGAAACACTTATTCATGCGCTAGTAGAGGAGTAGGCGGTGTTAGTTTGGTTGTTTGGCTGGCTTGGCCAGTATTATTCGCCGTTTTCTGCGGTTTCTTCGTTGACACTGCGAGCATTGCTTGCCGTTGTTACCGCCCTTGT
This sequence comes from Psychrobacter sp. BI730, assembly GCF_013414195.1. Lineage (GTDB taxonomy): Bacteria > Pseudomonadota > Gammaproteobacteria > Pseudomonadales > Moraxellaceae > Psychrobacter. The sequence goes on along the minus strand of NZ_JAATTV010000017.1, from coordinate 12,938 downwards.
ATTTAGCATGATGTTTGGTGGCCGTGTCATTCGGCACTTACGATCGCTCAAATATGGTCAGGCCATTCGTAATGATGGGCCTCAGTCGCATTTGGCCAAGACTGGTACGCCAACCATGGGCGGGGTATTGATCCTAAGTGCGATTGGTATATCGACGCTACTATGGGCACGACTAAACAATCCTTATGTTTGGATTTTGCTCGTGGTCATGGTTATCTTCGGCGCCGTAGGTTGGGCTGATGATTGGCTAAAAATTAAGTACAAAGATCCAAAAGGCTTAATCGCTCGCAAAAAGTATTTTTGGTTGTCTATGGGTGCATTGTTTGTCGGTGTATCTTTGTATTATATCGCCACACTACAACCCGATATCAACACCACGCGCGAGATGCAGGATCTACTATTGCCAGTATTCAAAGACTGGATGATTCCATTTTCAGCGGTGCCATTTGGTATTGGCTTTATCATCTTTACTTACTTTGTGATTAATGGTGCTTCTAACGCAGTCAATCTAACCGATGGTTTGGATGGTTTGGCGATTTTGCCAGTCGTTCTCGTCGCTGCAGGTTTGGGTGCGATGGCCTATGTATCAGGCGATGTACGCTTTGCTGATTACTTGCATGTGCCTTATATTCCTTATAACTCTGAGGTCATCATCGTTTGTGGCTCAATGGTCGGAGCAGGTCTTGGTTTCCTATGGTTCAACGCACATCCAGCACAAGTATTTATGGGTGATGTTGGCGCACTAGCACTAGGTGCAATGCTAGGTACTATCGCCGTTATGACCCGCCAAGAGATTGCCTTTGCGATTATGGGTGGTTTGTTTGTCGCAGAAGCGCTATCAGTTATGTTGCAGGTTGGCTCGTACAAACTGCGCAAAAAACGCGTCTTCCGTATGGCACCGCTGCATCATCATTTTGAGGAAATTGGCTGGAAAGAAACGCAAGTGGTAGCTAGATTTTGGATTATTGCCATTATTCTTGTCATCCTTGGGCTAATGACGCTAAAACTGCGTTAAGCTATAACCGCCAAATATCTATATAGATATTTGCAAAACTCCAAAAAGCCGTTTCAATCGTGATTGAGGCGGCTTTTTGTCGCTCAGGACCCATGAATTTTGTTAAAATGCCAAGCATACTGCTATCACTTTGAGATGCCCGTGTCGTTATTTATTTGTCCACTTTGTCAGTCACCGCTACAACCCGCCGCAGATACTTGGCGCTGTGATGGTAGTTTGCACCCTAAGCAAACTTCACATCCCTTTGATGTAGCGCGTCAAGGCTATGTTAACCTGCTGCCAGTACAACAGAAAAAGTCCAAAGCACCTGGTGATAGCCAAGAATCTATCGATGCACGTAAGCGGTTTTTAAATCATGGTCACTACGCACCACTCCAAAACCTAATTAGTCAAAAAATGACAGAGTTGCTGTCTAACGATGAGCTAATAGATAAGCAAGATAACAAGTCAGTCAATTGGCTCGATATTGGCTGCGGAGAAGGCTACTACACGCAGGCAATGGCACAAATGGGATCGGATGTTATAGACACGCTGATAGCCGCTGACATCAGTAAGCCTGCAGTGGTTGAGCTGGCTAAGGTTAGTAAACTATCAGGTCGTCTATGGTATCAGCCGTGCCAAGAAGATACTACCAAGACGACAGCGGTCTACCCATTAGTGACCAGTGCTGCACATTTACCATTACACCCACACAGTGTGACGGGGATTAGTAGTATCTTTAGCCCTATTTTGCCCGAGGCATTTGATAATGTATTGATGGATAATGGCTATCTGGTTATTGCCAAACCTGATGTCGGGCATTTGGCAACGATGCGTGATGCGCTATTTGATGATGTGCGTGAGCATGACTCTGATAAATTTTTGCAAGAATTGGCACCATATTTTACGTTGGTTGAGACCTGCCGTGTCAGTACAGAGCTGACGTTATCCGCAGAGGATTTGGCTGATTTGACGACGATGACACCTTATGCGTACCGTGCCCGCAGCGAAAAAAGGCAAGCACTACTGGCAGCAGTAGAAAAAGAAGCATTTAGCACAGAGGCAAAGTTTGTGGTTTATATTTTGCAGAAAACGTCTGTTTAGCACATTTAGCACATTTAGAGCATAGCAGTATGGGGTATTGCTATGCTCGTTTTAAACATTAGCCATTAACTCCTAATGAGTTAGGTTTTTCGAATACCAAAAATATTGATATCAGGAAATTTGGCTTAACCGTTTCCGTATTTGCATTCTTTATCAATCAGCTAGTCATTCGCGTTTTTATAAATACTCTGTCTACAATGCTTACCGATGAATCGTAAATACGCTGTCATTTAACCAAACATTACGCCAATACCTAACATGCCTTTGATTGTGCATGCCCTCGTAACAATCGCAACCTTTCTTCAAGTTTCATAAATCTACTTAATACTAGAATCATTTATCATTCTCTTTGTCGATAGAGTAAAGCTTTATCACGATAGTTCCTTTAACACTAAGTGAATTATCTATAACTACTCTAAATATGAATTCAAAGGAATAAAATGATGAAAAAGATACTAGTTAGTTCGATTTTAGCCGCTACTGCTTGTTTGTCAATGGTTGGTCAGGCCAATGCTGCGCCCAGTTATGACCAACATCATAAAGTCCAAGTACAGCAACAAAAACACAGCAGCAGTAAAGCGAGTAATAACTATAAGCATGCCAAAGCTAAGGCAGCAAAGTCACATCACAAAGCTAACGTAGTGGCTGCTAAGCACAAAGTAACAGCCAAAAATGTTCATGCTAAAAACAGCAATACTAAAAACAGCCACGACAAAAACAATCATGATAAAAACAACCATGATCGTCGCTCATAAAAATACGATCCTAGCATCCAAAAATAGCGCCTTCATTAGGCGCTATTTTTTTGTTTTTATATGACAATATTGATCGTTACTAGTTAGGTGAACACTACTGACTGATAAACGTCATTGATTTAGAAGTGCCGCTTTTATTAGGCTGAGTGAGTGTGACTTTACTACTCAAAACATCGCCTTTGGCATTGATTTTATAGCATTCTGACGAAGTACCTGCAGCACCAGAAGTCAAAAGTAGATTGCCTGAGGTTTCTATACAGAGCCACGCCGTGTTATTTGTATCCTGTGTGAGCGACCAGTCCTGCTTATAGGTAGCGGTTTTCTGACGCATACTGCTGTCAGCATACACGTTTTCAGTGATAAGCTGACTTGAGTCGCCTACAGTAGCCATTTTAGGGATACTCGTCGTTTGGTTAGCGATTGAATACTCACCCGTACTGTCCGTAAAACCATGGAACACCAATGGGTTTAGCGTAAAGTAATTGATAGCGACGGACTGATCCGTAATCTGCTGATTCACTGTGTTGATTGTGCTGACTTCTGCGCCTTGTACCATCTTATTATTAAAGCGCATGCTGCCTTTAGGGGTTATTTGAATATCTGCGGCTACGCTTTGTCCGCCGACAGTAGCGACCAATTTTTCACTCCGTTGTTTGGTATAGATATTGAGTAATGCAGTCTCAACTGGGTATTGAGTGACTACGTTAGCAGAGTTGTTATTTTGATTGGTATTACCTGTTGCCATGCCGCCCATGCCAGTAGCGCAAGCACTCAATCCGAGTCCTGCTACGATACACATTCCTAGTGTTTTCATCGTTATATCCTTTAGTTTATTTAAATAAATATTACCAATATCTACTATAATCCAATTTTTGGACAATGGCATCTGCCGAGTACCAGTGACTCTATTGTGATTACATTTTTGTACGGTATAGCAATGATGGTAAATATAGATATCAAGCTAGATTGAGCGCCACAGAAAAACTCAAAGCCTTTTCGTATAAGGGTCTGGGAATAAAATTAAGCTGATAATAAAACGAATTATAATAGAGTATCTACTCATTTTATGAGTCACTCTCAGCCCATGGTACGAGTTTTTTAGATTGGTCAATTAATGTGTTATTTGACGAGGTATATAGTTATTAGACTCATACAACACCCAGAATTAAGGCTAAACAGAAGTGTTTCAGACAGCAGTAGAGAATAAGTATAGACTGAAAGTCTTACTATTAAAAAGTATAAAAAATATCTAAAGAAGGGTAGAACAAGATAGAAAAACTGAGGTTTTGCTTAAGCAGAATAAGATTGGCGGTGAAGGAGGAAGTCGTACTGTTTATACAAGATATTGATTTTTAATTAAATTTTATTTATAACTATAGGTATAGACCAACTATTAGACCAACACCTTCTAAGTATTGGATGCGAGACAAATAACGGGATTTATATCTTGACTAAGTGTAACTAAATGTTTCTATGGCGCTATTTGGTTTTAAACATATACTATCACTAAAAAAGCGTTTTTTGCTTCAGGATATTTTAATATATCATTAATATATGAATTGAGCTACAGCACTAATAGAGAATACTTTCAACAGTAAAGTGATAGAAAAATTCAAGTTTAACTTTGAGTATGGATCTCGTATTGTGTACGGATAAAAAATTACTTTACTGATTCTATTCTCAACGCTGATGCTATAAAGGACTCATACTGCGTTAAAAGTCTTGTTAAGGTATTAATCTTATCCTTAATTTAAGCAGTATCTAGAAACATTTTAGCCATCAGCAGTATCTATTTTTTCATTCTATATAGTCTTCAATAAGCTTGCCGCCAAAAGAAATCCTCTACAAGAAAAGACATTAAGAAGTTCATTATTATCAAAAATTTAAGTCTTCTCTACAACTGAGATTAGTATTAGGTTCAGCTTTGTAAAGGCTCAAAAAACATCACACTCGTTTCAGTAGGTGCATAAGGCTTATTGTCAATATTCTTAGGAATAACGACCATTTCTCCAGAATTTACTTCTACAGTCTTGTCTCTTAATATAATAAATAATTGTCCTGATAATACATAAAATAACTTGTCCTCATGTTCATGACGATGCCACTCGTATTCGCCTTCTAATTTGGCTAGCTTGACGGTTAATTGATTAAACTGTGCGATATCAGTAGGTTTCCAGACCTCTTTAATATTATTAAGCTCGTTTTTTATATTAGCTATCAGCAGACTCATTATTACTCCATATTAGTAGGTTAGTTACAGCTATTTATGTATAATTGATAATCATTTACATTAAAATGATTGTTTGTTGCTATTTACTTTAAGATTCAGTAACCCACTATTTATCCAAATAAAACGATTCTTATCTGGATATATCATAAAACGTCTACTATCTACTCGCTTAAACCACCTACTAAAACATCGTGATTATATTAATATGGCAGACCTAAATACATTTTATGATCATTATCAGGATAAATATTGGGCTTTTGATCGCTCTGATTCTGATTATTTGATTAAACGTCCAATCTATAATGGAGGTTTTGGCTATGGCGATCTATTGAGCTTACATAACGGTATCGTGCTAGGTCGAAACTGTATTACTAATAGCCAACCTTTGGTTGAACCCGCTGCACCATTTTCTTGTGATGTGGGTATGCACTTAATTGTAGATGCGAACTATAATTTGCATGCTAGTAATTTACGTGCTGATACAATCATTCACTCACAGCAAATTTGGCGACGATCAGGAGATTTTGGCAATATAAGCTCTACTGTTGATACTGAGTATTTGCAAAAACCATCCATAAATAGTCATGTAGTATCGATCGATTTCAATCAAGACTTATTATCACGTTGGGCAGAAAGCTTCGCTCTACCGACATGGCTATTATCATCTAACCAAGATCCTGAAATGATCCAAGTTAGACTATCAAATCAGCCACGCTTACTTGCTCGTGCTGCTTACATTCTCTCATTACCTTGCCGTACGTTGAGTGATCGATTAACTTTAGAAAGTCAAGCCTTACTCCTCTGCCAAGATATACTAGGCATACAGGATACATCAGGCCAATTAATGAACCAAAGAAGTCAAATTGATCAGGCAGTTGACATCATTCGCCAAGAGTACAGTAATAAACTAACAATCTCCTTGTTGGCCCAACGAGTGGGTATAAATGAGTGCTACCTAAAACAACAGTTCAAACAACAAACGGGTAAAACAATTGGTAGCTTTATCCGTGAATTACGTATGCAAGAAGCAATGCGTTTGTTGTTGGATGAATATAAGAGCGTTCAAGAAACTGCATGGTATGTTGGATATCATGATCCTAGCAATTTCAGTAAGGCTTTCGCCAAATTTTATGGCGTTACACCCACACAACTTATCTAGTCAAACTATTTCTGTCAAGCCGCTACTATTCCCAAAAATCCGCTAAATAACCATTAGCTATATACAACTTATTTAAGCCAATCCTATATTGCGCTTGAGCTCATCTAATCTTTTAACTTTATTAAATGATTAGGTGCCGTTCTGAATAATTTCCTTTATTCACGGTATAACTTCCCAGTTTCACCTTATATTCAACTTACCTATTCAAATAAGCATAGTATGATTGATTCTAATTTATATGTTGGTGACAAAAATTCTAGCAACGAGTTTTATAGACTGTTGATGATATGTTGCAGCGTAATAAAAAGTCATTCGTATCCATATAAGTAAGAAGAATCTCAATAATGCGCTCACTATTTCTGTTGCTTATTTTACTCTGTGTCACTTCTTTAATGTTGGGGTCAAAGCAGACATCAATTATCGCGCTTTTTAATTTATCAAGTGACGCATGGTTGACTCTAACGGCCAGCCGTATACCACGGTTAATTGCGCTCATACTGACAGGGGTAGGTTTGTCTGTCAGTGGGGTTATTTTGCAGCATATTGTTCGTAACAAATTTGTTGAACCAGCAACTTCAGGCGGTTTGGATGCAGCCAAACTTGGTATTTTGGTCTCGCTTACTATTCTCCCTAATGCTAGTACGAGCAGTAAAATGATCTTTGCGATGATTTTTTGTTTTACAGCAAGCTTACTTTTTATTCTTATTATTAGCCGTATAAAATTTAAAAGCTCGGTACTCATTCCTGTCCTTGGTTTGATGTATGGCAGTGTGCTGAGCTCAATAGCAGAATTCTATGCCTACAGAAATAATATTTTGCAAAGTATGCAGGGATGGTTATTGGGAGATTTTTCAAGGGTTGTGCAAGGTCATTACGAGCTGATTTATATTATTTTACCTATCATTATTTTGGCTTATGGTTATGCTCATCGCTTTACCGTCTTGGGTATGGGTGAGGATATGGCTGCAAGTCTGGGACTGGGTTATGCATCAACAGCCGCCTTAGGCCTTGTATTAGTCTCAGTCACGGTGGCCGCTTCAGTCATTACCATCGGTGCCATACCTTTTGTGGGGTTAGTTATTCCAAATCTGGTCGCTCTAAAGTACGGAGAAAACCTGTCACGGACATTGCCAATTGTCGCCTTAGGTGGTGCTTGCTTATTACTGATATGCGATGTTTTTGGAAGATTGATTATTTATCCTTTTGAGGTTCCCATTGGTCTTACGGCTGGCGGGGTGGGCGGTTTGATATTCCTTATATTAATCATGAGGGGTGTCAAGTGAGTGCAACTGTGAAGATTCGAGTAACCTTGATACTCATTATATTGTTGGCTTTTGTTTTTTTGTTTATAGGATCTGGGCTAGATTTTGACTACTTAATTCCTAAGCGCTTAATGCGCCTAGCTACTATCGTTCTCGGAAGTATTTGTTTGGCTTTTTCAGCTGTCGTTTTTCAGACCGTTGTTGGTAATCGTATTCTGGCACCTTCTGTAATGGGCTATGAGGCCGTTTATCTACTGTGGCAAGTGTTGCTACTTTTCGTGATGGGCACGAATGGTCTGATGATCTTAGGTGTCAGTGGCAACTTCATCGTATCAATTATATTGATGCTGATATATTCGTGGGTACTTCAGCACTGGCTCTTCCCGCAATGTAAAAATGATGTCTACACATTGTTGTTATTTGGATTGGTATTGACGATGGTCATCGGTACGATTACGCAATTCATTCAACTTCGCATTAGCCCTGGTGAGTTTTCGATTTTTCAGGGCTTAAGCTATACCTCATTTAACCGGTCTCAGCCACAAACCTTGCTTTATGGAACGTTAGCGGTAACCACCGTACTTTGGGTTAGCCGTAAAACCTTACCTGTCTTAGATGTGATGGCTCTCGGCCGTGAGCAGGCACAATCCCTTGGGGTGAATCATACCAAGTATGTCAAACGGTATTTGGCTCTCATTGCTATTTTGGTGGCAGTGTCCACAAGCTTGATTGGCCCCACGGTGTTTATGGGGGTGTTTGTTGCCAATATCGCGTATGTGCTTGCAGGAAGTAATCATCATAAAGTCACATTACCCATCGCTTGTGCCATTACTATTGCCATCTTTCTAATGGCGCAAATCTTTGTTGAGCATGTTTTTAATTATAAAACCAGTGTCAGTATTCTCGTCAATCTTGTAGGTGGCATATATTTTCTCGCGCTGACAGTCCGCACTAGAGGCTTTACATGATTACCATTAACGATGTCCATAAAAGCTATGGCAAAAAAACGGTTCTTTCTGGCATCAGTCTAGAATTTGAGGCAGGCAGTGTGACTTCTTTAATTGGTCCTAATGGCGCTGGAAAGTCCACCTTGTTGATGATAATGGCTAGGTTGTTGGAGCCAAGTAGTGGTCATGTGGCCTTTAAAAATTGCAACATTCGTGAGATTCGCACTTCTGAATATGCACATCATGTGGCAACACTGAGGCAGTCTCCAGGTTTCAACCTACGATTGACTGTGGAAGAGCTGATTTCCTTTGGACGCTTTCCCTATAGCCGTGGTGCCTTAACTAAAGAAGATCGAAACATTATTGATGAAGCCATTGATTTTTTGGCATTAGAACCATTGCGCCATGCTTATTTGGACGAGTTGAGTGGAGGTCAGCGACAAATGGCCTTTTTGGCGATGACCATTGCGCAACAGACGGATGTGTTGCTACTAGATGAGCCGCTAAACAACCTTGATATGAAGCATGCGGTACAAATCATGCAAGCCTTACGTCGTTTATGTGATGAACAAGGGCGGACAGTAATTTTGGTGATTCACGATATCAATTTCGCTGCCAATTATTCTGACCATATTGTGGCTTTGAAAAATGGTGAGCTGAGCTTTAGTGGATTGTCTGAACAGGTCGTGACAGAGTCCAACTTGAGGGAATTATACGATCTTGATTTTGAAATTATTCGTAGTGAACGTGGTTGCTTATGTAACTACTTCAATTTATCAGGGGTAAAAGTATGAATTTGAATAAGAGAGGCTGGGTTTGGATAATAGCTATTTCGGCAGCTGTATCAATACAAGGATGTGAAAAACCATCTACTGAACAGACACAGGCGTCACAAAAGCTTGAAACACCTATCACTATTGAACATGAGCTTGGGACGACAGTGATTACTAATCAGCCACAGCGTGTCGCGGTATTAGATATGAATGAAGTCGATTTTTTGGATCAACTGAATGTTCCAATTGCAGGAATGGTCAAAGATTATATTCCTCACTTTCTTGCTCATTATAAAGAGGATGCATCAGTAGAAGATTTGGGCGCTATTGTTCAGCCAAATATGGAACGTATCCATGCGCTACATCCTGACCTGATTTTAATGACGCCACTTCATGCCGCTAATTATCAAGAGCTGTCAGAAATTGCACCAACCCTACATTTTGATGTGAATTTCAATAATAGTCAGCAACATATAGCGACTATTAAAAGTCACTTACTAACACTGGGTCGTATTTTTGATAAAGAAGTATTGGCGCAAGAAAAGGCAACGCAGCTAGGGACGAGAGTCAAAGAAATTCAAGATTTCACGAAAAACCGCCCGGAGAAAGCATTGGTTGTTTTACATAACAATGGAGCTTTTAGCAATTTTGGGCTGCACTCGCGCTATGGTTTTATTTTTAATGATTTGGGTGTCAAGCCAGCAAGCACACTTGACGATACCAGCCTGCACGGTCAGCCTATTTCTAGTGAGTTTATACAGCAAGCAGATCCTGACATCATCTATATCGTCGACCGTACTGCGGTTATGGAGCATCGCGCGACCATCAGCCCTGATGACGTGAGCAATCCGTTACTGCGTCAAACCAAAGCATGGAAAAACGGCCACGTTGTGTTTGTTGATGCCGATGCATGGTATATCACTGCAGCCAGTCCGACCTCGTTGAACATCATGATGGATGATGTGTTAAAGGGTTATCAGACGACCTCTTAAAGACAGCAATCTCTTAAAGACATCAATGCATCACGGATACTATCGTTGATCTAATTTAAGAGTGGTACAAGGCAACTGAGTACAGATGTATATGTCATATTTCAAGCGAGGTTAACGCTGTAACGCTTTTATAGTGGATTGACTATATCAGATAATTAGTATTGCCAAGAAAGGCAGGCAAGTTGCTCAATCGAAGCTAAAATAAGTTATTTTTTAGCTTCGTTATGTAAATAGTTATCATTTGTATTTTTATTATCATTATTTTTTATTAGCTTAATACTTATTTGTTTATCAAAACGACAGGATATCGCTATGTCTCAACTTCAACAACATTCAAGCCAACACCCCAACGTCAAGCAATCTTTCACAGAGCACAAACCATTTTTTGTTCTCAATTATTTTGTCTCAGCAAAACTGGCACTTTTATGTGGGGCAGCTGCTGGTACTGTATTTTTGGGCATGCCCGCCGCTTATGCCCAGACCAACGGTACGCCAGTCAGTAGTACAGAAGCCACTGATATGACCATTACTGCACAAAACCAGAGCACAGAAGCGGATCAAGACCTACCAACGGTCACACTACCAGCAATCACGGTTGAAGCTGATGCTGAGGAGAACTCTAACTATGCTGGCGGGCAGGTGACATACACCAATAATATGGGGTTTTTGGGTAATAAAGACTTTTTAGACACGCCATTTAGTGCCATCAGTTACACCGATAAATTCATCGCTGACCAACAAGCGGTAGATATTACCGATGTTATTGCTGCAACGGATCCCGCTGTTTATACCAGCGGTGCCAGTGGAGAGAGTCTTGAAAGTTATTATATTCGTGGTTTTGCGTCGAGTAGTAATGATGTGACCGTCAATGGATTGACTGGTATGGCACCTTACTATCGTAGCTCACCTGAAATGTTTGAGCGTGTTGAGGTGCTTAAAGGCCCATCAGCAATGCTCAATGGCATGTCTCCCAACGGCTCTATTGGCGGTTCTGTCAACCTAGTCACCAAACGAGCAGGGGATGAGCCGCTGACACAGCTGACCACTAGATATCTATCAGACTCACAATTGGGCGCGCATGTCGATATAGGTCGCCGCTTTGGTGAAGACAAGCAATTTGGTGTTCGTGTAAATGGGGCTTATAGAGAGGGTGATAGCGCCGTTGATGATCAAGAAAAGCAAGCGCAATCAGCAGCTATTGCACTGGACTGGCGCGGTGAGCGTGCACGAGTATCCGCTGACCTTTATACGACAACAGACCATGTGGATGGGCCGACTCGAGGAGTTACATTAGCATCAGGTGTTGATATTCCTAGTGTTCCAGATCCAGATACATTATTAAATCCCAGTTGGGCCTATTTTGAGACTCAAACCAAAGGGGCCATAGGACGCGCTGAATTTGATATCAATGACCAATTGACAACGTATGCCTCCATGGGGGTAACCAAATGGAATTATGACGGACTCAGTGCAGATAATGCTCAGATATCTAATACTGATGGAGATATCAGTACCACCGTTGGATACGTAGGCGATGACAACGAAAGACAGTCGTTCGAAGTCGGCTTAAATGGTCAATTCCAAACGGGCAATATTGGACACCAAATAGCAGTCAATGCCACCCGCTATGAAGAGAAATACAATTTGTATGCAGCAAGATTCCGTGGTGTCAGTGTTGATACCAATATCTACGACCCTGTGTGGGGATCCAGACCTGATTTAGATCTGAATCCGCCACTTTTAACTGCGACAGACACCGAATTGACCAGCTATGGCATTGCAGACACGTTATCGTTTGATCAGGATAAATACCAACTCACCTTAGGGGCTCGCTATCAACAGCTAAAAACAGAACAAACAGGCGGCATGTTATCAACAGGTACCAAATATGATGAAAATGCCATAACGCCGTCAGTGGCGCTCTCAGTAAAGATAACCGACCAGACATCTTTGTATGCAAATTATATAGAAGGACTAAGTAAAGGAGCTACAGCACCAACAGATGCAGAAAATGCTGGCGAGATATTTGCGCCTTATAAGACCAAACAAAAAGAAGTCGGTATAAAAATCGATCTTGGTAATTTCTCTCATACTCTAAGTGCTTATGAAATCGAAAAACCCAACGGTTATACCGATACCGATACCAATATTTTTTCTTATGCTGGCGCTCAGCGTAATCGAGGCGTGGAGTGGGGCGTGTTTGGCTCGCCTGCTGAAAATGTACGCTTAATGGGTGGTATCAGCTATATTGATGCTAAGTTGACTAAAATGAATGATGGGGTTAATGAAGGTAATCAAGCGGCAGGTGTGCCAAAGTGGCAATCTAAAATCGGCGTAGAGTGGGATTTACCTCTCGTAGAAAATTTGACGCTAACAGCAAATGCAAATGCGGTGTCTAAACAATATCTCGAAAATGACAATATACAGTCCCTACCAGGTCGTACTATATATGGTGTGGGTGCGCGCTATTTGACTTCTGTTAATGACAAGCCACTGACACTGCGCGGTAGTGTCGAAAACGTGATGAATAAGGCCTATTGGACAACGGCACATTACAACGATTTGGCCATAGGTGAGCCGCGTACGTTCTTGCTGTCAGCAACGATGGATTTTTGATTTATCGAACATCCATCTAATTGTTTAGGGTGAGCTATGCTGAAGAAACCGTACAAGTAAACTTGGTAAACTAACGACTCAACGAGGAGTTTACCATGACCAAGAA
>NZ_JAATTV010000016.1 GCF_013414195.1 Psychrobacter sp. BI730 | reverse complement strand
ATTTGTTTCAACAAGTTAACTGGGTTATTAATGTGTAATTACACACTAGCTACTTCCAGCTCGTCTTGATGAGGTGCGTATTATAGACGCTATATTTATTTAGTCAAGAAGTATTTTCTATTTAATTCAAACAATCTACATTGCTCAAATCTGTAATCCACTTCCCTTTCGACTGGGTGGCAGTATACGGAGTTTTAGATAGAAAACAAGGAAACTCTATAAATAATCTCAGTTATTTTTATTAACAATACTCTATCCACCTAACCTATTGTTATCGCTATCAAAATTTAAATACTGTCTTTTATATCTACAGATTGAGCTTGTTTACAGTGGCTGACGTACTCTAGAAATATATAGAGCATACAAAAAAAGGAACTTACCTGACGGTAAGTTCCCTTATATAAAATCTAAATACAGCGTTTAACTTTTCACTTTCGTTTTAATCGTAGTCACGATACCTGATAACGCATAGATAATACCGATGGCTAAGATACCAACAGGAATATCATAGAGCACGATGCTCATGACTAACACCCCAATAATAAGCACTACAAAAGGTACTTTCTTTTTGTCAAATTCTTTAAAGCTATAGTATTTGACATTGCTGACCATCAGTAGACCACAAGTCACTACCCAAGCTGCAAACAATAGCATGACAGCTGTATCATATTGACCAATCCACTCGTTATGATCGACTGCAACCATCACAGCGGACGTCACCAATATGGCAGCAAGCGGACTTGCCAAACCAACAAAGTATTTTTTATCGACGATACCGACCTGAACATTAAAGCGTGCAAGGCGAAAAGCAGCACAAGCAGTAAAGACAAACGCACAGCCAATGCCGATACGAGCCAATGGCTCTAAAGCAAAGCTATAAATCAAAATAGCAGGGGCAACGCCAAACGCTAGCATATCTGCTAAAGAGTCATATTGCTCACCAAATGGACTTTGCGCATTGAGCATACGTGCGACACGTCCATCTGCGCCATCAAGAATAGCGGATAAAAAGATAGCCAAAGCTGCCTTATAGAACTCGCCTTGGGTACTCGCCAAAATCGAGTAAAAGCCTGACAGTAGCGATAAGGTAGTGATCAGATTGGGTGCCAAATAAACACCGCGACTAACCACTCGCTTACCTTCGGCTACTTCAGCTTCAATCACCTCAAATGTCAAACCATCATAGCTGTCGTTATCCGCTAGGCGGATATTAAACTCGTGCTCATCAATAAACGGTGGCTGTGTCGCTGCATTATCTTGCAGCGAGCCGTCATTTAAGGACGCATTGTTCACAGGTGCATTATTCGGCTGGCCGATAGGTGGCTGAGTCGTCATCTTAATATCCTTATTGGCCGTTATTGCTATTCGCCGACGAGCCAGCGCACATTGGTCGCACTATCAGGCGTCAAGTTTGGCGCGTCTTCTACTTTTAGTACTGGCTGTAAGAAACGTAATATCTCACGTGCATGATTATCAAACTGCCATGGCGGATTGATAACCAGTAGACCTGTACCGTTCAGACCAACTGCAACATCATTAGGATAAATGTTTAGCTCACAAACCAGCTGACGTCTCATTTCAGTACGTTTGAGCTTTTTATAGAAGAGCTCTACGGCTTCGATGTTTTTGATTGGGAACCAAAGCGCATAAGTACCTTGTGGCCACTTGTTATAAGCCGCGACCAATAGGTCGATAAGGCGCGTAAAGTCTTTATGCTCTTGCTCATAAGGGGGATCAAGGAAAATCAAACCGCGCTTTTCTTTTGGTGGAATAACAGCGGTAATACCTTCAAAAGCATCACGATGCTGGATACCAATTGGCAACTTATGTAGCTGATAGTTTAACGCATCGTATTCAGTCGCTTTGGCTTCAAAAGCCTCAGCACGCACGCCAGCATCAGGCTTTTTAGCGGCGGTTTTTTCGACGTGATGGGCCACCCACCATGGCGAACCAGGATAGACTTTATTGTCATAAGTGAATTTGGCTTGCTTGATGCCTTCCATATAATCTTTGACAGCAGCTGGTGCCTTTTCGGTATCTGCTTTTAGAAAAGCTTGAATACCGCCTTTGGCCTCACCTGTTTTGCGCGCTTCTTCACTGCTTAGTGAATACAGTCCACGACCGCCATAAGCGTCAAGCACATAAAAAGGTTTGTTTTTCTGCCCCAGTTGATTAAGCAGTTGTACCAATAAAATGTGTTTAACCACATCAGCAAAGTTACCAGCGTGGTAGGCGTGTTTATAGTTCATAATCTCAAAAGTTTAAATAAGAAAAATTGCATCTATGGTAGCATAGGCAGAGTAAAAGATAATGTGGTTTTAGTAAGTGCTTTCAATAAAAACGTATTGAATGACGGTATATTGACAGCTGATTGATAATAATGAGATGAAATGACGCAGATTATTAGCAACCTTAACAAGACAGCGTTGGTCGTTGATCGTCCGATAGGTCAGGATAATCCACCATTACTGCTGCCAAATACTCATGATGTTAGCCAAGAAATTCCTACTCAGCACGTATTGCAAATGTCTGACTTTGCGGTGGACTGGGAATATAAGCTGACGGATAAACAGCTTGATACCTTTGTCACTGACGGCTGGCTCATCATTGATGACGTATTCAATAGTACCGCCTTATTAGCACTACAAGCAGAAAGCGGTTTTATTGACTATCGTGATGCAGAGCTGACCGCTGGTGTTCGCATCAGTGATATTCGCGGTGATAGAATACGCTGGATTACTGAAGACTTTTTTGCAGGCTATTACTATCTACAAAGCATTAATGCTTTAGCCTCGCTATTTAATCGTAGTTTATTCGCTGGTATTCGCCATAGTGAAGCGCATTATGCGTGCTATCCGACTGGCTTTGGCTATCAATGGCACAGTGACAACCCTGCTGGACGTGATGAACGTGTTCTCTCAGCAGTGTTTTATCTCAATGATAATTGGGAAACAACTGACGGCGGTGCGCTAGAAATCGTGGATAAGCATGGCACGCACCATGAAGTGATGCCAGTTGCCAATAGACTGATTATTTTCGACAGTGATTTACGTCATCAAGTACAAACTGCGCATCGCCAACGCTACTCTATCGCTACGTGGATGCGCCGTGATGGTCTTGTACCCTTTGTCGAAGTAGCCATTTAGCATTTATCCTCTACTCTTTATTTATATTTACCATTTTAATTTATTATACAAAAGGCTTATCCATGTCTGACTCTCATAACCAATCAAGCGCATCTCAACACACAACTCATCAGCAAGAAACCTTAGATTTAAGTATTGCACTGTTAGAGCGCCCTTCAGTAACGCCCGATGACGATGGTTGCCAAGATATGTTGTCAGCACGGTTAGAACAAGCAGGCTTTGATTGCGAGTTTATGTATTTTGGTGATAGAAAACAAAGCGGTGAACATGCCGAAGTCAAAAACTTATGGGCACGCCGCGGTACTAGCGATCCAGTGATTTGCTTTGCTGGTCATACTGATGTCGTACCAACAGGTGATGAGAAAAACTGGACCTACCCTCCGTTTACTCCAACTATCGCTGATGGATATCTATGGGCACGCGGTGCCGCCGATATGAAAACGGGTATTGCAGCTTTTACTGTTGCAGCCGAACGTTTCGTCGCCAATCATCCTGAGCACAATGGCTCAATTGCTTTTTTAATCACTTCGGACGAAGAAGGGCCGTCAATTAATGGTACGGTCAAAGTGATCGAGACTTTAGAGGCACGTCAAGAAAAAATCACTTATTGTCTCGTTGGTGAGCCATCAAGTACCGATACGTTAGGCGATATCATCAAAAACGGTCGTCGTGGCTCGCTAGGCGCAGAGCTTACCGTTACAGGTAAACAAGGCCATGTCGCCTATCCACATCTGGCATCTAATCCAATTCATGCGGCGATGTCCGCCCTTGCTGAACTGACGTCTACCGCATGGGACAACGGCAATGACTACTTCCCAGCCACATCATTACAAATATCGAATATCAACGGCGGCACTGGCGCAACCAATGTCATTCCTGAAACGCTAAATGTGGTTTTTAACTTCCGTTTTTCAACTGAAACGACTGAAGATGAACTAAAGGCAAAGACGCATGCTATCTTTGATAAGCACTTTGCCAACAGTAAAGCGAGCTACGATATTCATTGGAAGTTATCTGGTCAGCCGTTTTTGACCCCTGAAGGAAAACTGGTTTCGGCCTGTCAAAATGCCATCAAAAAAGTGACCGATGTCGATACCACCCTATCGACTTCTGGTGGTACCTCCGATGGACGCTTTATCGCCCCAACTGGTGCCCAAGTCGTTGAACTGGGTGTGCGTAATGCGACGATTCATCAAGTGGATGAAAAAGTAGAAGTCGATGACCTAGGAAAGCTTGCGCAGATTTACGAAGGCATTTTGGAAAATTTGTTGCTAGATTGAATGTAGTATTAATTGCGACTGTCTAATTGATGACATCCGCTCAAAGAAAAAAGCGCTACCTGATTTAGGTTAGCGCTTTTTTTGTCATTGTTTTTGTCGATCATGGATCAAGCAGCTTAAATTACCTAGCCAATCACTAGCTTTACTCAATCCCAATATAGACATCAACTTGACCGTACTCTAAGTTACCACCGATATAATGCTCAAAGTCTACATTAAAAGTGCGGGTATGCTCACAGTCTGCGGTATTAAAATATTCCCAAGCACTTTCCCATGCATTCATCACAGTGTTAGGCATATAACCTTCTTCAGAAAATACCAAGTACTTTCCTGCAGGAATATCAACCGTCACTACGTTACTAGCATTGGCGACACTGTCGCTTTCTGACTGAGCATCTTGCTCGCTGGCTACTTTCCAACTGGCCACAACGTCAAACGCCCCTGCCAGATCATCGCTTTCGTAGTTGTGATAGACACCATAAATGTCTTCACCTTCAGGAAGTTCACCCGCATGATTTTGATAAAACTTCTGCCATAATCTACCAAGTTTGGCAGTGTCATGGCTTATCTCAGCGTTATTAGTGGTACGAACGCTGATACCGCGACAAGCTATCGCTTCTGGTAGCTCTTTAATTTGTGAGGTCATGATGCGGCCTTTTCTATCTGTTTATTTAGTTTTCTGTTTGTAGTAATGCTGGTAGACCGAATCGGTTAATCGGCTTCATCAATCCAGTTCATTTGAATGGCTTCTAAGATGCCTTCATTTGATTTTTGTGGATCATCATCAAAGCCTTCAAGCTCAGTTACCCAGCGATGCAAATCAGTAAAGCGAATGTACTGTGGGTCTGTTTCTGGAAATTTCTCATAAAGCTCAATCGCGATATCTAAGCTGTCTGTCCATTTTAATTTTTGTGGTGTCATAGTGGTACCTTATTTTTAGTCGTTTTGAGAAACATCATCTTAAAAAACGATGCCATCGTCCTAATACTGACGACTTGATGGGCTCTATCCTACCAAAATTCAGCAAATGATTATAGCCAAGTTACTTTACGATGTTGTTTTCCAATACTGGGCTTCAAGACTGTTTTGCGATATGGCTTAGGCTGATTTAGTCGATTTTACTGCGACTTGGTGCTGATTCCATGTGTTAATGGTATCTGTCAACTGCTCGCCCATCATATCTAATACTTCTGGTGTGCGCATGCCTTTACTATCTGTAAAAACAAACTTGGTCATACCAACGCCCATCAGCTGGTTTTTGACAAAGAACCGATGCTCAAAATACACGTATTTATGATCCCATCCTGCGACTGCACTGCTAAGTGTCATTTTATCCAAAAATTTAATTTGCTTAAGATAAATCATCTCCTGCATGGCAATCACCCAATTCAGCGATTTAATGCCTTTTTGGTGACAACACGCCTTTACCCAACGTGTCACGTTTAGCTCAATAAATGATAGATAACGATAATTGGGCAAATGATCGCGAAACCCCATATCGTGGGGCAAAATTCGATAATGACGTACAGTCGGTGCAGTCAATGTCTCTAGACTGATAGTCTCACTCGTCGATTGATGCTTGAGCTGTTGTTTAAGTAAGCTGACCATAATAAAAAAACGCAGTAACATGTTCATAAATTTTTCTCTTATTTCATCGTATTTATAATTGGTGATTGTCTATCGTTAAAGCAGTGCAAATTAGCTAAAAAATTAATTAAGCGCAAACCGTATACTGAGTACACAAAGCACAGTTGATTTTGTGATCATTGAAAAACCAACTCTAGTTGGCAATAACCTCAGGCTATAGTCGGCTCATAAATGTCGCCCACTTTAACGCAAAAAAAGCCACCTCAGTGACTTTCTTTATCTGAAAACTTATCTGCAAATAATAATGGTTAAAAACATAGCTTAGAGATTAATGACCGCCGCCATTGATAGTACGTACCATCTCTTCCACCATTTTCTTGGCATCACCAAAGATCATCATGGTTTTGTCCATGTAGAATAAGCTGTTATCCAGACCAGCATAACCGGTACTCATTGAACGCTTGATGACCATGACCGTCTGGGCTTTGCTGACTTCTAGAATCGGCATACCAAAGATTGGAGAAGTAGGATCATCTTTCGCAGATGGATTCACAACGTCATTTGCACCGATAACCAAGACCACATCTGTACTCGCGAAATCTGAGTTAATCTCGTCCATTTCTAAAATATCATCATAAGGGACATCAGCTTCAGCCAATAGGACGTTCATATGGCCTGGCATACGACCCGCAACTGGGTGGATAGCAAAACGAACGTTAACACCTTCTTCTTTTAACAACTCATATAGCTCTTTTACTGCATTCTGTGCGCGGCCCTGTGCCATACCATAACCTGGTACAATGACCACGCTACTAGCATTAGACATGAGAAATCCTGCGTCTTCTGCTGAGCCTGCTTTGTAGTTCTTCGGTGCTCCATCATCGCCGCCTGCTGCCACCGCTGATGTGCCCATGCCACCAAACAAGACATTAAGTAGTGAGCGGTTCATGGCTTTACACATGATGTAAGACAAGATCGCACCTGATGAACCGACTAGAGAACCTGCGATAATCAGCATCGAGTTGCCAAGGGTGAAACCAATGCCTGCTGCTGCCCAACCTGAGAATGAGTTCAATAGTGATACAACCACTGGCATATCACCGCCGCCAATTGGCGCAATCCACATCCAACCAAAGATAACGGCAATCACTGCCATCGCATAAAATGCTGGTAGTGAGTCAGTGACGAAATACACCCCACCGAAACCAATCATCGCAATGAATAGTAGCGCTTGGACCGGTTTTACCCAGCCGCCAACCAGTGTTTTCGCCCAGCTTTTCGCTGCCAATTTACCAAAGGCAAAGACCGAGGCTGAGAATGTAATCGCACCGATGAAGCAACCGATAAATAGCTCTATGCGAGCAACGGCACCATGCTGCTGTTCAGTGTGTAATACTGTCGCAAGTGCAATCGCAACCGCTGCCAAACCGACGAATGAATGCATTAAAGCAACCGTTTCTGGCATTTGAGTCATCGCGACTGTTTTCGCTTTCCACATACCAACGAGGGCACCCAACACCATCGCACCGATAATCAACCAAAGCACAGGGCCTTCTGCTAAAAAGAAGGTAGTCACAACGGCAATTGCCATCGCTGCCATACCAAAACGGTTACCGCGAATCGCTGTCTTTGGGCTAGACAAACCACGCAAAGTTAAAACAAAGAGGATAGCGCCGACCAGATAGAACCAATCTGCATTTGCCGCAATCATTGCTGAGAAATCGTTCATGCGTCACCTCCGGCATCAGTGGTTGCTACTGGTGCTTTTTTTACTTTCGGTTTAAACATCGCAAGCATACGCTCAGTCACAGCAAAGCCACCGAAAATATTGATACTGGCTAAAAATACCGCAAAGGCACCAAGCAAACTGGTCGGTGTAAACATTGAACCATCAATCGTGACGGTCTGTAGCATCGCACCCACGATGACGATACTTGATAAGGCATTGGTTACCGCCATCAATGGCGTATGTAATGCAGGCGTAACGCCCCAAACCACGTAGTATCCGACAAAAATAGCGAGCACAAATACAGTGAAAATCGCTACAAATGGTGTGCTACTCATGGCCGCACCGGCTGGCGCTGCAGCTAAAATAGTGGCAATCATCTAATCCTCCTAAAAATTTATTCATTACTGGCAAATGTGTAGTGACAAAATATGTGGTAATAGACTGTTCAAACTAGCGTTTGGCCAGTCGTACCTGACTGTCATGTGTCACTGCCAGTGCGCCCTGAATCTCGTCTTCCATGTCTAAGTTAAGTGCCAAGCTGGCTGCTGCATCATCGCCAGTAGGTGCAATCAATGTCGTAATAAAGTTAACAAGGTTATTGGCATACAAATCTGACGACTGTGCGGCGAGCATAGATGGGATATTGGCGGCACCAACGATACGTACGCCGTTGTCTGTGGTAATGGTTTCGTTAGGCACGCTGCCTTCGACGTTACCACCAGTACCGGCCGCCATATCGATCAGTACGGAACCTGCTTTCATTTTGGCAAGCGTTGCGCCATGTACCAAACGCGGTGCGTTACGACCAGGAATCTGCGCCGTGGTAATAACGATGTCAGCGTTGCTCAATGCTTTGTCCACGACAGCTGCTTGATCTTTGACATATTGCTCTGATGGCGTCCATGCATAACCACCGGTAGACTTAGCTGTTTCAGCCTCCTCTGCGCTCATCGGCACATCAAGCCATTTACCACCGAGTGATTCCACTTGCTCGCGAGCGGTCGGACGTAAGTCACTGGCTTCTACCACTGCACCCAAACGCTTGGCTGTCGCAATCGCTTGTAGACCTGCAACACCAACACCTAGGATAACGACTTTGGCTGGCTTAACCGTACCCGCTGAAGTCATAAACATCGGGAAAGGACGCGAATACTCATTGGCCGCTAGCAATACTGCTTTATAACCAGCGAGGTTGGCTTGTGACGACAATACATCCATATTCTGTGCGCGTGACAGTGTACGAGGCAATAACTCCATCGCAAAGACTGTCGCGCCTTTAGCTGCATAAGTGTCAAGCTGAGTGTTGCGATACGGGTCAAGCATGCCAATGACAATCTGACCAGACGACAAGCTTTCAGTGGCTTCCGCTGGTAGGTCATTGACGGTGGTAATAATCTTAGACTGGGTAATCACCTCGGTGCGACTACTGGCAATGTCGGCACCCGCAGCCTGATACAACTCATCAGCATAGTATGCTGCTTGGCCTGCACCTGACTGAATGACGACTTCAAACCCAAGTTTACGCAATTTTTTGACTGCGTCTGGGGTTATGGCTACACGGCTCTCGCTCGTGATATCTGCACTGATTACACCGATTTTCATACCGTCTCCTTACTTACGTCCAATGACTATATTTACGTCTCACGACTACCTTTAATACCCTCAACGCACATTTAAAAAGCACAGGGGACAAAACCCTCTGATCATGATTAATCCATTACAGCGATCAAAGGTTATCAATTTAATAAATGATAGCTACTTTACCATCATGCCTTTTTATTATAGAGATATCGTTCGTCAAGTTTCATTGTCTAATGATGACCCACAAGTAAAATAAAAATTTAGGTATTTACACCATTGGCATACTTTTTGTTGGTATATTAAAGCCTTTTATTTTTCCGAAAAACGCTTAGCCCTTATAGATACAGGCCTACCTCCATTTATTCTCTAACCCTAAATCTGTTTTTTTATTAAAAATATAACGTCAATAAACATAAAATAAGCAAGGTGAAGTCAAGTTCCACCCATGCATACCGTATAATAAGAATACTTGACACTCGAAAAAACCAGTCATCGATTCATTATAATAAGGAATAACCATGTATTTTTTGCTCTCCCCTGCAAAATCCCTGAACGAAACAGACGCTATACCACTAAATTTAGGCAACTACTATAGTCAGCCCGAGCTAATCGAGCATTCACAAGAATTGATGAAAGTACTGAAGTCAAAAGAGCCTGTTGACCTACAAGAGCTGATGAGTATATCTGACGATTTGGCTCAGCTTAATGCCACGCGCAATCAACAATGGCATTGGAGCGAAGAGCAACCATTTACTAACGGCGCCTCTGATAATGCCGCCAAGCCTGCAGGCTATTTGTTCGATGGTGATGTCTATACTGGACTTGATATGTATCATATGGACAAAGATACCGCCACTTACGTCAATGAGCATTTAGGCATTTTGTCTGGACTGTATGGAGTACTAAAGCCCTTAGATCTTATCCAGCCATATCGCTTAGAGATGGGCACCAAGCTAAAAAATGAGCGCGGTGACAATCTTTATGAGTTTTGGGGTGAGGAAGTCACTAACGTTATCAATGCACGTATGGCTGACAGCGATGACAAAACATTGGTTAATTTGGCTTCTAATGAATACTTTAAGGCGGTAAAGAAAAAAGCACTGAAGGCAGACATCATTACGCCACGATTTGAAGACGAAAAAAATGGTCAATACAAAGTGATTAGCTTTTATGCCAAAAAAGCCCGTGGACTGATGGTGAAATATGCTGCTGATAATAAGCTGACCAATGCTGAGCAGCTAAAGCAGTTTGATTTGGCAGGCTATTATTACTGCATCGAGGCGTCTGATGATAAGACGTGGACGTTTAGACGAGATGCGGCGCATCAGTAGCTTGAGATAATACGAGTCAAAATTATAAAAAACCTATCATAAGCCGAAACTTATCATGGGTTTTTTATTCTCCAACCACTAAATTTTTTAGGTCCTATACTCTAAAGCGCAACTTATCCCTTGAAACATCCAGTACCACTGTTTCATTATAAACATTATAGGTATGGAGACGATCAATGTCAGTCTCCCAATTCGGTTCGATATAACGTACAAAGGTTTCTTTATAAAAAGTCGGTGTTAACTCTTCTACTAGGTATAAAGCCACCCTACGCCCGTATCTAAGAGTGCCATCCTGAGCAGTACGAAAGAGCTGACCGTTTTTTCGGAATAATGCACCTGCTAGTCGTGAGCCACGCACATCAATCTTTAGAGGCGCCGAAGGATGAATGGTCCAATTATCTGCTTGCAGCTTGTCAGACGTATAAATATACAACTCTAAATCCATAGTAAATGCTGAAATTGAACCGTGGGTTGTGAAAAGATACCATAATCCATTATGCTCAATCACGGCGCTATCCACGGCCTGAACGTCTGAAACTAACTCATGAACTTTTTCCCACTTACACGGAAAATCTGTCGCTTTTAATAAGCTAATACAATTGGTTTTTGCAGCCTCTGGAATCATATAGACAGCATCCTCATACTCGAATACATTGGGAAAGCTTAAGTGCGTGCTAATACCCAAATCAGCTTGTCCTGAACTAATAACTTGATGGCTTTCATTCAGCTCTATCCACTCTATTCGACCAACATTTTCTTTGTAATTTAAGCTTTCAAAAAATATGTAACGTCTTGAGTCGTGTTCAATATAAAAAGGATCGGCCCAAAAACATCCCTTTTCAGGTAGTATCTCCGTGTATGTTTGTATCGGCTGATTAGTAGAACCAATAAAAATACTCCAGTTGTTTAGATAAAGTCTTTTATAAAATCTTTTTATCATGTAGTTTTTGAGAAAATTCTGTAAATGTCGTATGGCCGTTAACTGTGGAGGCGTTTTATAAAGTGTGCGATCGTTAATTAAATTAATAGAATCTCCACTCTCGACGCCAATTTTATTTTTACGGAAGTACCAATACAGTATTGACGCTGCAACTCCTTTTAACTTATCCTCAGTCAAATTATAGTCCCAGTAAAACAAACTGCCATAACCTCTACCTACCACTTTATGCACATCATGGTCCTTACTCAATAATTGCAGCGTCACGACACTATTTTCCCATTGCTCAGCAAATTGCCAATACAACGCAGGCCCGCCTCGCTGTATTCTTTCATCACCATAATGAAGTAAGAGAATGCCATGCTTCGTAACACCTAGCGCTTTCCCTATTAAGGTTTGGAAATCCATACTTAGCAGGTAATCTAAATCTGTTGCCTGCAGTCTTTTAATCACTGAGTCTTCAATTTCATCATTGGATTTATCCTGTCTTGATATTGATGTAACGACAGGCATTTTGCCATTGGGAACTAAATCATGAATAGAATAACGCTTGGTAGTCTTTTTAGCGTGAGAAAGAATAGAAAATAACTTTTGATTGATAAACGGTATAATCTTGGATATATGAGGGGGGTTAGATTGTTGTTCTGCACTGCGTTGGATAGCAATACAAACCTCAACTATACCTTCATCTACTAGAGACTTTAATGGCATAAATTTGTGCCATGCTAATGTTTCATCTTCTACAAATATTCCAAGCCTGATTTTTTTCATCGTTATCACATTAGATGGCACACGATATTTTGCGATTTCTGACCCGCAACACGTGTCCAAACTCCTTTTAAGTAAAGTGTCATTCCATTATATATTCAAATAATAGCATATATAGTAGTACATGTTAAAAGAAACTCACCATTAAAATTAGACACAAAAAAGTCCTGCTATCTTTCGATAACAGAACTTCTAATAGCCCAATAGACTTTATGACAAAATCATACTTTTAGCGAAACGCGATTCATCGAGAAAGGTGAGAAAATGGTCAATATAAAGTGAAAGGCTGAACAGCTAAAGCAGTTTGACTTGGCAGGCTATTACTATTGTGAAGAAGCGTCCGATAATAAGACATGGACGTTTAGACGAGATGCGGCGGATCAGTAGCTTGATATAAAAACTATATTTACTACAATCGCTAGAAGCATTGCATTCAGTGCTTCTAGTCCAGTCATCAAATATCTTTTAGTTGAACGAATTATAACAACCCTTCTTGCGCCATCATTTCTTGTACCGAGGCGCGGTTTAGCATGGCTTGATAGTGTGCACTTAGGTGTGTCCAGTCTTGTGCTCGACTCGCATATCGCTGACTCCAGTGAGCAATCATAAATAAATGAAAATCAGCCCCACTTAATTTATCGCCCAACAACCATGGACCATGACTCACCAATCCCTTTTCAATAATATCCCAGCAGTAGGTTAGTACGTCATTCGCTTTATCTTTCACTTGTTGCAAATTGTGCTCGCCGCTAATGTACTGCTCGGGATGTGCCCAACGATTGGCAGCTTCTTGTAGTGTAGAAGACATCCAAAACAAATACTGGTAATAGACACCGCGCTTAGAGCATCCTGTGTCAGGTGCTAGCCCAGACTCTGGGTGCTGATCTAACACATACATTAAAATTGCCGCAGACTCATAAATAACCTGTCCCTGATGCACCAACGTAGGTACTTTGCCATTTGGATTAATGGCTAGATACTCAGCTGATTTTTGCATGTTCTTAGACAGGTCTATTTCTATCATTTCATAAGAAACGCCTAGCTCCTCAAAGACAGCATGGGTGGCCATATTGGCACCACCCTTATCCCAATATAAAGTATAAATAGTCGTGTCCTTCTTGCTGTGGCGATTGATGGATAAAACCATTGCACTGAGTTATAAAGATTATTCTCTAACGTGAAATAATCGATATGATGGCGCCCGCCAGTTGAGGGATTTCCGTCATTTTCAAACCGGCAATATTGATTCTACCATTTGGCATGCCGTAGATAGCGAACTCATCTTGCAGTATCAGCATTTGATTTTCTGTTAGCGGTAATAGAGAAAACATGCCTTTTTGATGCGAAATATCCAAAAACTCTGCAGGTGCACCCCTATCTTTTAATGCTGCGCCTAATGCTTGGCGAATAGTATCTACCCTACTACGGTAGCTTGCCAGCTCGACTAGCCAAGCGTCTGGTTTGTCTAGCAAATAAGAAGCCACTGCGGCACCGTGATTGGGCGGCATAGAGTAGTTAGCGCGTGTGATGGTTTCTAAAAGTGTCTGTATATTTGCATGGCGCTCATGGTTCGTCGTCATTACCGTGGCAATACCCGTACGCTCATTGTATAGTCCCATGTTTTTTGAACAGCTGGCGGCGATAAATGCAAAATCAGCGTCTTCAATGATTAGACGAAGCCCTGCAGCATCGGTATCAGGATCATCTCCAAAACCTTGATACGCCATATCAATAAACGGGACAATATTTTTCTGTTTACACCTATCAGAGAACAGTTGCCACTGCTCTAAAGAAGGATCTATACCGGTAGGATTATGGCAGCACGCATGTAATAACAGCACGTCTCTTTCTTTTGCTTTTTCTAGCGCAGCAAAACACGCATCAATGTCTAACTGACCATTTTTATTTTGCCATGGATACGTCTCAACCATTAACCCAGCACCTTGCATCAGCGGACGATGATTAATATAGCCTGGGTTACTGATCCAAACGGTTGAATCTGGAGCAAGCGTGGCGATCAAGTCAGCAATGAGTCGTAGCGCCCCTGATGCCCCAACCGTTTGAATCGTGCATTGGTTTTTTAGACTTGGACTGTCACCCAGCACAAATTTTGCCATTTGCTGATTAAAATTAGCGTTACCCGATAACATGCCATAAGCCTTTGAATGCGCTTGGTGAGCAAGACGTACTTCTGCATCTTGCACAGTTTTCATCACAGGTGTATTGCCATGCTCGTCTCGGTAAACACCAACCAATAGATCTATTTTATGTTTGCGTTGGTCAGCACGAAACCTACCTAACAATGCCCACAGTGGATCACCATTGATAACAGGCATATTATCTAACATCATGATACTTCCTTAATTAGTTTATTTTGCTCGATTGGACAAGATGACACCAATGGTACTGAGTACAATGCCGCATATCATGATGACTGATAGAGACTCATTAAGTATCAGCGCAGCGAGTATGGCGGTTAGTCCTGGGGACAAAGATCCAAGTAATAAGGTACGAATAGAGCCCAATTGTTTGACTGCATAAGAGAATGCAATGGTTGATACTACCCCTACACCAAGGCCTTGTACTAGAATAAACGGAAGCGCGTCATCAAAAGATACAGAACCTATATTGGTCTCCACAATACCAGACAGAACCATCACTAATGTCAGAAAAAACGAGGTATAAGAGAGCACGATAGCAATAGCGATTGGACTCAACTTGGTGCTTTTTAACCCTAAGGTATAACCCGCCCAAATCAGGCTTGCCATCAACAGTAACCCCACACCGTACAGAAGACTATTAGGCACTGACTGTGCACGCCCGCCAATCATAGTAGCGATACCAAAAAGAATAAGGATTAATGCGGCAAATTTCCTCAATGATATTCGCTGACGATAAAAAATAAAAGACAATATTGCGGCAAAGAAGACTGGCGTACCTGTCAAAATAGTACCAACGTAAGCTGCTGGTACCGTACTTGCACCAAAAGCGGCTAATAAAAGGAAAGGTACGCCACCAAGTAAAACGAACATGATATCTGGCAGTCTTATATTTTTGACTTCATTCAAACTAGAGAGTACCCAAGGAGTCAACAAGACCAGCGGTACAATAAAGCGAATAAGCATGACATCCGCAATACTTAGCGACGACGCCCCAACCGCTCGTACAGTCAACGCAAAGCCTGACCAAATCAACAATACGACGCTCATTGCCACATAGCCTTTGGTTAGTGGCGACATTATAAACAAAGGATTCTTGCGCGATGAGGGGTGGAATATCGTATTCATAGTCGTGTCTTATGCTGGTATACAAAGACCAATTATCGATTAAAATACGCGCTTTTATCTTTATTTATTCATTGCAATTTTGCAAATATTTGGTGGATAATGCTAATTAAATAAAAATTATTGGCTTAAAAAGTCAAAAGGTAAATTATGGACAAAATCGATCGCCATATCTTGGAAGTGCTCCAGAAAGAAGCGCGCTTATCTACGGCGGAACTGTCCGAACGTATAGGGCTGTCGCCGTCTCCTTGCGCGCGACGCCTAAAACGTTTGGAAGATGAAGGTTATATAGAGAACTACCAAGCGAACGTAAACAAAGCCAAAGCGGGTATTGCGATGAGTTTCTTTGTGGAGGTCAGTCTTAACAGCCACCAAGAAGAATCTATCGCAGCTTTCGAACGCGCTCTGTCCAATATGGACGAGGTGATTAATGGACATGTGGTATCGGGTTCTTATGATTATTTATTAGAAGTGGTGAGCCCCAATCTCGATGGTTATGAGCGGTTCACCCGTAAGCTACACAAGCTTGCTAGCGTAAAAGATATACACACTCATTTATCGGTGAGAAAGGTAATCAATAAGACGACTCTACCTATTTTTGTTTGAGATTCTTTTATACAGATTAGGAGAAAAATGTCTCGCTCGATTATTCGTGAGTAGCAAGGCCCATAATGAGTTCATTTGAATTTGACAGAATATTGCTATTACAAAGAAGCATCTGTTGATAAGACATGGACGTTTAGACGAGATACAGCGGATCAGTAGAGGATTTGATGAACTTTAACTATAAAACCCTAATACAGGAAATATTACTAGGGCTTTATTTTAGAGGGATAAGTAAGTCATTCATAGTAAGTAGCTTATTAACAATGGATTTGTATTCACCATATTATAGGGAAATCTCAACTTCTATTTTGATTGGTCGTTTTAAATGGATAGTAACTTTTATATTAATAGAAGCCGCTTCTGGTGGCTCATTGTCTAAAGCGCCGTCAACGATGTGAGCGATTTTCATTGCTTCTACATCTTTAAGCTCAAAGCCGTTTGCTTTGGCACCTCTCATCACTTTTTCATAAATTTCTTTTTCGCTTGTGTAGCGTTCTTTATTGTTAAACGATAACTGCATAACTTTAGAATGGGTAACGCTAGACATCTCCATCGGCTTTTGCATTTTAAACCTATCTAAACTAGGATCAGCTGAACTACTAGCAGAAGCCAACACTAGGGTTGATGCTACCATTGCAATCGATAAAATCTTCATTTTTAATTCCTTTTGGATTAATTCATTCCTTCTAAGTTAAAACACTGTTAGCGAATATATTCGCTATATCAACTATATCCTAATAAATTATTAATTGAAAATTTAAATTAATATTAGTAATACTAATATTATTAAGTAATGGGTAATTTTAGTCAGTTATCCCTATTCTGGTTTTCTGCACATTGCCAATTATTACTTTAAATCAAACAAAAAAAAGCCCTGCTATCTTTCGATAACAGAGCTTTTAATAGTCAAACGTTTTCACAAAAATACTTACAACTCTAGTGAAAAACGCTTTATGAGTTGACTAAAGCCGTACGACTAGGCAACCAAGTGAAGATTGTACTGATAGTACATCGAGCGAGGTTAACAACGTCGTACAAATTTAGTCGAGGCATATATTACATCATGCCGCCCATTCCACCCATACCGCCCATTCCAGCACCGCCGCCCATAGCAGCCATACCGTCATCACCTTGCGGTAAATCAGTGATCATAACTTCAGTCGTTAGCATTAGGCCTGCAACAGATGCAGCGTTTTCTAGTGCTGAACGAGCAACTTTAGCTGGATCAAGGATACCCATCTCTAGCATATCGCCATATTCACCAGTTGCTGCGTTGTAACCGTAGTTACCACTGCCACTCTTCACTTCGTTGACCACAACTGAAGCTTCTTCGCCAGCGTTGGTTACGATTTGACGTAGTGGTGCTTCCATCGCGCGACGTAGGATGTTCATACCAGCGTTCTGATCGTCGTTATCACCGCGTAGTTCAGATAATGCATTCATCGCACGAACTAAGGCAACACCGCCGCCAGGTACAACGCCTTCTTCAACCGCTGCACGAGTTGCATGTAGTGCATCGTCAACACGGTCTTTTTTCTCTTTCATTTCAGTTTCAGTTGCTGCGCCGACTTTGATCACTGCTACGCCGCCTGCTAGTTTAGCAACACGCTCTTGTAGCTTTTCTTTGTCATAGTCAGAAGTAGACTCTTCGATTTGACGGTTGATAGACTCAACACGGTTTTCGATGTCAGCTTTGTTGCCAGCGCCATCAACGATAACGGTGTTTTCTTTACCGACAGTCACTTTCTTAGCAGTACCAAGTTGCTCTAGAGTAGCAGTCTCTAAGCTTAGGCCAATCTCTTCAGAGATTACAGTACCGCCAGTTAGCGTTGCGATGTCTTCTAACATTGCTTTACGACGATCGCCGAAACCTGGTGCTTTAACGGCACAAGTTTTCAAGCCGCCACGCATGTTGTTTACAACTAGTGTCGCTAGTGCTTCGTTTTCTACATCTTCAGCGATGATTAGCAACGGCTTGCTCTGCTGCATTACTTGCTCAAGTAATGGCACGATCTCACGGATGTTGCTGATTTTTTTGTCAACGAGCAAGATATATGGGTTTTCAAACTCAGCCGTTAAGCTGTCTTGCTTGTTAGCAAAATACGGGCTGATATAACCACGGTCAAACTGCATACCTTCTACCACTTCTAGGGTATCTTCGAAGCTTGAACCTTCTTCAACAGTGATAACGCCTTGCTTGCCTACTTTTTCCATCGCTTGCGAGATCAGCTCACCGATTTTGGTGTCTGAGTTTGCAGAGATAGAACCAACTTGAGCGATTGCTTTGTGATCGTCAGCTGGCGTTGATAGTTTATGGATTTCTTTAACCGCTTCACGTACCGCTTTGTCGATACCGCGCTTAAGATCCATTGGGTTCATGCCGGCAGCAACTGACTTCATGCCTTCTTGTAGGATTGACTGAGCCAATACAGTCGCAGTGGTTGTACCATCACCAGCGACATCATTAGTGCGACTAGCTACTTCACGTACCAGCTGTGCACCCATGTTTTCAAATTTATTTTCTAGCTCGATTTCTTTGGCAACCGATACACCATCTTTAGTGATGGTAGGTGCACCAAATGATTTGTCGATAACAACGTTACGACCTTTAGGGCCTAATGTTACACGTACTGCGTTTGCTAGAACGTTTACGCCGTCCATCATTTGTTTACGGGCATCAATGCCGAATTTTACGTCTTTTGCCATGTTAAATTACTCCACTATTATAAGTATGAGAATACAATTGATTGATTTGATAGTTGCTTATCAAAAGCGATTATTAGAAACTGCTATCAAAATGTGCTGAGTATAAAATAATACTCAAAAGGACTAGCCTTCTAGCACACCCAATACATCAGACTCTTTCATAATCAATAGTTCTTCACCGTCAACCTTTACGGTTTGACCAGCATATTGACCGAACAAAACTTTGTCGCCAGCTTTTACATCTAACGCACGAGTTTCACCGTTGTCACGAACTTGACCATTACCAACTGCAAGCACTTCACCTTGTGAAGGTTTCTCTTGTGCTGAACCAGGAAGCAAGATACCACCAGCAGTCTTTGTTTCTTCTTCTATGCGGCGGACGACAATACGGTCATGTAAAGGACGAATGTTCATCGATATGACTCCAAAAGTTGGTTAATAAAATTAAGGGTTTATTTGAATTAATGGTCTCAATACCAGTATCTATAGGGAACACTGCCAAAAACAACGCTTTATAGATAAGCCTTGAGCTTGTAACAAAAAGTGGGGGCAAGGTGAGTTCGGTTCAAGTGTAAAGCCCAAAAATTTACAAAATCATTTTGCAAAAATTTATCAATCAACGTTTCATATAAATGAATGAGGTTTAGTAAAGCCGCTATGCTAGTTAGATAAAGGACAAGAAGTAAGAATATTTAAAAATATTAGTGAGCTGAATTTATATTTTGACCAATGCTAAATCAACTATAGAAACATTTGCTACAAGCACTACACGAAGCGGTATGACACCACGCTTGAAAATGTAACAGCGTATGACCATTATAGGTCTGGTAAACATAATAAGAACGAACGATAAAAGTTGCTATATCAGCAATAAATTAATGAAGGGGTATCTATGAGTTTTTCATCAATGCACAAGAAGTCATCAAGCGACAATGTTGATAATGCTAATAACGCAAAACGCAGTCCATCTAAATTTCTATCTGCCTTAGTGACAGGCATCAGTATCTCTACCGTTGGAGCTTTGAGTATGACCGCACCTACCCTTGCCAGCGCCAAAACCGTCCAACCATCAACTGCCGATTATAGTTTTACCGTTGAGGACAAGTACAAAGGCACAGCAACTCGTACGCTAAGCAAATCTGGTAATACGTGGAAATATAACGTTAAGGCTCGCGTCGCCGGTGTGGCTAGCGCCTCACAAAACAGCACCTTTACGATTAATGGCAACAATGTCAGTCCCACGCAGGCAAGCACTACGTACAAACTACTTGGCATGGGTCGCACGCACAAACTAGACTTTAACCCAAGCAGTAAAAAAGTCACCAGTAACTATAAAGGCAAGTCGACGACTATGAATATGTCGCAACAAGCCTTTGATGATTTGAGCCTTGAGGTACAGATTCGTCAGGACTTATTAAACGGTAAATTCTCTGGTAACTATTACATGGCGAAAAAGGACAAAATCGAGAAGACGCCATTTAAAAAATCAGGCAGCACTAAGATTACCGTACCAGCGGGTACCTTTAATACGGTACGTGTTGACCGCGTCCACGATGACGATAGCCGCTCTACCAGCTTTTGGTTAGCCCCAAGCTTGGACTATATGCCAGTTAAAGTTAGCCAAATTAACGATGGTAAGAAAATGGATTTAGAATTAACTAAGATTAACTAAGATTAACTAAGATTAACTAATCTACTTATCTTTAAAGTTATAAACAAAAAAGCGGCGCCCCAGATGGAGTGCCGCTTTTTTATGGCTTTAGATTAATGGATATAATTTATTAGGCTTCAGATAAATGCAATTATTGACGAGGTTTCTTCACAACGTTGTTCATCGAAGGCAAACGTTTGAGCAGAATAAATAGCCAAACATTGATAGCAAGTAGTAGTAAGAAGTCCGTTAAGTACACAGCGATTTCAGCCCAGCTACTGCTATATATACGAGTAAACAGCACCACGCCACTCGCACCCAAATATACCAAGGTAAACATACTGCTAATTAATAATGCATAAGGGGAACGACCGCGCAATATCCATGGCGTCAGAATTAACGCGGGCACTAACCATAACGCCTGCCAAGCAATACCGCCAACGATGTCAGGGCTACTAGGATTAAAGATACTAATAAAGATAGGCAATCCGAGCAGTCTATAAACGAGCCAAATTAACCACGTCACCTTTAAGCGCTGTGCAATAGGTGCGATAGGCTTAACCGTTTTAAGAGGCTTTGTATTAGAGCGGGTTGTGGCCATTAGATATTTTGATTTCCTAAATGAATAATATACTGCTGAATGTGAATAAGTAGAGCTTGATTATAACCACTTGCTTATAATCAAGTGATTATAGGAATTCAATCATAAACTTTGAGACTCAGACGCTTCTAGACAGCAGGTTTATAAAAGTTACTTATCGGCTCCAATTAGCCTGTGCTAATGCAGCTGCCGTAATCGCTAAACGGCGACCCTGCGCAATACCCAAATCTCGCTCGTCAGCAGATATTGGCTGATCATGCGATGCACCGCTGACATGGCTGGCACCATAAGGCGTACCGCCGCGATGAGTACGGTTCAACGCTGGCTCTGCATAGGGCACACCTACGATGACCATACCGTGATGCATCAGCGGCAACATCATCGTCAACAGTGTCGTTTCTTGGCCACCATGCATGGAACCTGTCGCCGTAAATACTGAGGCTGGTTTGTTTTGTAGGTTCCCTGCCAGCCATAAGGTCACGGTATTATCCCAAAAATACTTCATAGGTGCGGCCATATTACCAAAGTGCGTTGGGCTACCAAGCGCTAGACCGCTACAGTCTTTTAGATCATCCATCGTACAGTACAAGTCGCCTTCATCAGGTATCGCAGGCTTACTTGATGTGGTTTCAGGTGCCACTGTCGGTACCGTACGGATACGCGCGGTCATGCCAGCATCTTCAATACCTTGAGCGATAGCATATGCTAATGTCTTAGTCGTACCATAATTAGAATAATAAAGCACCAAAACATAAGGGTCGGTCTGACTCATTAGCAAAGCTTCCTTATAAAAACGTCAGTCATACTGGCCAGCAAAGATGCGGCGAAATATACGACTAACTGGCATTGTAGAATATGTGCACATTATGCCCGAGTCATTCACTGTCATGCAAATAACCATGATTGATAACCTGACTTATATTGTATCTGGTGTGCTAGGTAGTGCATTTTGACACAATTAAACCGCAGATGATAACCGTTCATTTTTGTTACACTATTGTCACTCTTACTTTTGCTTAATGGTCGACATGGAAAAATTATCTCAAAAACTCCCGTTTTTACAACAGCGCTGGTTTCAGTTTTTACGGTTTTTGACTCGGCATTTTTTTGAAGATAATTGCCAGCAAAAGGCGGCTTCACTGACGTACACCACTATGCTGTCGATCGTGCCTGTATTAACGGTATTACTGATGATTTTGTCATCTGTACCAGCACTCGCATCAGTTAGAGCGCAGATTTATGACGTCATTTATAGCAATCTATTGCCGCAATCGAGCATGCAAGTTAGTGAGTACATTAATAGCTTTGCCGAAAAGTCATCTAACCTAACCATTATCGGTGCCATGATTTTGTTCTTTACGACTATCATGACCTTGACCACCATCGAGCGCGCGTTTAACCAAATCTGGCGAGTAGAAGATCGCTCTGGTGGCATCAAAAGCATGCTGCGTTATTGGACTATCGTTACTTTGGGACCATTGGTATTGGGCACCGCTTTTATCGCTTCAAGTACTGTACAGAGTCTGAGTTTTCTTAATCGTCAAATTGCTGGCTACGGTATCGACTGGAGCTTTTGGGTACAAATGGCATCGATTGGTATTACGATGGCGGGTTTTATCGGTATGTACTGGTTTATTCCAAAAGCGCGCGTACCAGCAAAAAATGCAGCCATCGCTGGCGTGTTCGTGGCCATTGTCTTTGAATTAATGAAGCATGTGTTTGGTACAGTGATGGCTAACTTTACCAGCTACGAAGCGATTTACGGCGCTTTTGCTGCCTTGCCTATCTTTCTACTATGGATTTATCTGTCGTGGAATTTGATTTTATTAGGCGTTGAAATCAGCTATACCTTGACGATTTTTGAGACAGAAGAAGTCTACCCTCGTCACCCGTTACTCAGCTTGTTAGACATGTTGAATTTGGTCTATACCCACCACTTAAAAGGTGAAGCCGTTAGCGAACAAGCACTGCGCAATGTCTTAGGTCGCAAAGAGCTGCCGAAATGGTATACCTATATCAACTACCTACAAGACAGCAATCTGATTACCATGACAGATGATGATGACTACGTGCTCAAAAGAGATTTGAGTAGGATGACGTTATGGGACTTTTATCGTACCTTGCCCTACCCACTTCCTATCAAAGACGAGCTGGATGAGATGAAATTGGAAGGTCAAAAACCTTGGCTAAGTTTGCTAGTAAAACGTTTTGAGAATACTGAAGCGTATGCCAAACAGCAACTGCATTTACCGCTAAATGCTATTTTTGCCAATAGCGAACCGCGCAAACAATCTACTAGTAAGCATGGCGATGACCATAAATTATTTAGAAAAACCTCTGCCGCCACTGAAAATGTACAACGACATGATAATCTAGATAGACATAATGAGAGTGCTTATAACGGTAATAATCCACATCTAGAAGCCTCACCGCATCTAGAACCGATGGCTTATGACAAAGACAGTGATATTGAATATGACGATCACGACAATGAAGCCATCATAC
Organism: Psychrobacter sp. BI730; assembly: GCF_013414195.1. Lineage (GTDB taxonomy): Bacteria > Pseudomonadota > Gammaproteobacteria > Pseudomonadales > Moraxellaceae > Psychrobacter. Next base: position 54,225 of record NZ_JAATTV010000016.1, on the reverse strand, counting down.
CTTTAGGGACTAGTGAGAGTCATACTGAGACAGATATGACCAGACGTGTGCACAAGAACGCTATTATTACAGAAGCAGATAACCCTAAGGCTCATCACAGTGAATAAAAATGATGGAGACAGTGTCTGGACACGTACGATCAATGCAAGTCAAAACAGGCTTAAGCAGTTCACTAAGTTGTGGTCAATACAAACGCTGACCGACTTGCCTGATCGCTTAAATAATTTGTGGCAGTGGCTGATTGGCTCCTACTGGTTTATCCCAACCGCTTGTGTCATCGTCGGTATTTTACTTGCTCCTTTGCTAGTCGCGATTGATCAGCATTTTGATCGTGAAACGGTAAAAGAGATCTCCTTTGCCTTTACTGGTGATGACGAGGCTGCGCGCGCGATTATGACTGCTATCGCTGGTGCGGTATTGGGCGTGGCCGGTACGACATTTTCGATTACAATCGCCGTCCTGTCGATGGCATCCTCACAGTTTGGTCCAAGACTGCTACGTAACTTTTTGACCGACACTCCAAATCAGTTTGTCCTTGGCGCTTTTATCGGTACATTCAGCTATAGCTTACTGGTACTAAAGTCTATCCATAAGTCTGACGTGGCTTTTGGTGTGCCGCAATTGGCAGTGACCTTTGCTATTATCATGGCGATTATCTGTGCGCTGCTCTTAGTTTATTTTGTACAGCATATGGTGCATGCTATTCAGGCGTCACACGTCATTCAAAATGCTAGCAACGATGCAATCGCAAATATTTACTATTGGTATAATGATCGATGTGATATTCAACATCAACGCGATGCTGAGCACCATGATATCGAGCAGTTCCAAAACTGGCCTGCTATGCCGATTTATTCACCAAATTCAGGTTATCTACAGCAGATTTATCTTGAGTCATTGATTGCGCTGTCACAAGATTATGGTGGCGTGGTACAGATGCATGTCAACCTCGGTAATTACGTCACCGATAAAAACGTCATTGGTTACTTTTATCAGCGACCTGCATCTCATCCAAATAACCAACAGAAGACAGCGACCCCGCATCTAGCAGTAATACCGCGAGCGCCTGATGGACTATTTTGGCAACGTCTTGCAGGTTGCCTACGACTTGAGCAACGATTGGCGCACTCTAACGACATTGCCTATAGCTTAGGTCAGATGACAGAGATTGCTGTACGCGCACTCTCCCCTGGTATCAATGATCCAAAGACTGCGGTCAATTGCGTCCAATCTCTAACCAGCTGTCTGAGTATCATGATGCGTCGTCAGCCACCAAGCCCTTATCACTTTCACATACCGCAGTCAGACACTAACGATAGCTCTGAAACTACTATCAAACAGAAGCGACTGGCCATATTGGCACTAGTCACTCATATCCCCAAAATTTCCGACTTTATCAATGTATCACTTGGTGAGATATGTCGTTACGCAGCTGCTGACCTAATGGTCTTAAAAGCATTGTGTCAGGCAATGGTCAATCTGAACTATGCACGGGTAAACAGCGCACAGCAGCAAACGCTATTACATGAATTGCATCTAATTCAGCGAGCTGGTGAAGAGAATTTAAATTATCAAGAACTGGTCGATGACTTGGTCGCTATGTGCGAACAAGCCAAGCAATTTATCCTTGATAACGATGCGCAGCACAAGCATTTTAATTATGTTAGTGAGTTTGAAGCGGATATTCGTCAAGCGTTACAGACACAGTCTAGTTAATGATATAACCAATGAACTGTTTAGATAGATGGCGGTATCAGCCCTTATAAGCACTTTACTTATAAGCACTTTACTTATAATCACAAAACCGATAGCTAAAAACACTTATAACGTCCCTATAAGCCCTGCGCTTTGGATACTTTTTATATTTATATGAGACCTACTTTTTATGGCATCTGCAACCAGCCTCACCATACTTGAAATCAGCGCCATATTTTTATCGATTACGGCCTCACTGACCTATGTCAATCATCGCTTTATCGGTCTGCCCACGACCATTGGAGTCATGGTCATCTCGATTGTCCTATCTATCGGTGCGATATTTTTAGGATTTTTAGGGTTTGATCAGCTGATTGATTATGAAGTCAGTCTATTAGAGCAGCTTGATTTTACTGAGGTGCTATTAGACGGCATGCTCTCGATGTTGCTATTCGCAGGCGCATTACACGTCAATATTGGTGACTTAAGACGCTACAAGTTACCTATCGGCATCCTTGCTGGACTTGGTACGATCATATCGGCGATGCTCATTGCGACTGCGATTTATTTTATGTTGCCGTTGTTTGGTTTCGGCCTGCCGTTTCTCTGGTGCCTGTTATTTGGGGCGCTTATCTCCCCTACCGATCCCATTGCTGTGATGGGTATTTTGTCGTCAGCAGGCGCTCCAAAGAGTATCGAGACTGTCATCGCTGGCGAGTCATTGTTCAATGATGGTATCGGCGTGGTTATCTTCGTCTTACTGCTGGGGATTTTATCTAGCGGTGATATTCCTACTGCCAACTACGTCGCACATACATTAGCGGTTGAAGCTGGTGGCGGCGTTGTATTCGGACTAGTACTTGGTGCGATTTTGTACTACTTGCTTAAAAGCATTGATAGCTATCAAGAAGAAGTGCTATTAACATTAGCAGGCGTTATCGGTGGATACGCGTTGGCCAGTCATTGGCATTTATCAGGGCCACTCGCCATGGTCATGATGGGTCTGATGGTTGGTAATCGTGGTCGCGAGCTAGCCATGAGTGATAAGACACGGCACTATATTGATTTGTTTTGGGAATTGATTGATGAGATTTTAAACGCCATTTTGTTTGTACTCATTGGTCTAGAAGTGGTGATGATTGCTTATTCAGGCAATTTATTTATTGCGAGTGGTTTGACTATTTTGATTGCGCTTGTTGCCAGATTTATCGTGGTAGGCATGACGACTAAGACCTTTCATCGTCAGCTTGATTTGCCTACAGGCGCATGGAAAGTCCTGACATGGGGCGGTTTACGCGGTGGTATCTCAGTTGCGTTAGTATTACAGTTACCGATCGGGGCCGAACGAGAGATTCTATTGGCACTCACTTATGCGGTGGTGATTTTCTCCATCTTGGTACAAGGTCTGAGCGTTGGAAAGGTTGCTAAAAGCATTCGTACCGATGAAAAAACAGTAGACGCATAAGCAAAAAATATAGCAGGTACAAAAAATCCAGCATAAGATACTTGTCTTATGCTGGATTTTTTGACTTAAATTTAAACGCTATATCAAGCCCTTTCGTTTCATATTGCGATAAACCACAATAATAATGAGCAGATTAGAAACCAATATCCCAAGCTTAAACCAATCAAATGGGCTAACGATCAGATAGTAAATCTCTATAGGAATAAATACCCCATAGCCTAATACCCCAAACCAATACGCCCATGTTTTGTCATGCCATAAGCCATAGGCTTCTAGGAAACGCAAACTGGCATAAGCGAATATCAATAATAAAAACATCGGCCAGTTTTTACTTGCCTGCTGAGCAATACGTACGGCACTGTCAATTTGCGGGGCAAGCATATGGCCGAAGCTGCGCTGCCAAGTAACGGTTGCGGTCGTCAGCCAATGCTCAAGATTGGTATGCCACCACCATAATGCCCCTGCTCCTAGTAACGCACCAACACCTTTGACTACCTCATAAATGGCCACCGCTTTGATGGACTCACTCGCCGTACTGAGCGATTTTTCTTGCTGACCATTCATAGTAACCCCTTTATCCTTCAAGGATGGCGGCAGACGGTCATCCTGTCGGGGCAAATTAGCCAAAGAATGTCTCCACAACACGTCCTTGCAACTGCTGATTGAAAAACGGCGTGTTTTTACCACTTGATAGCATAGACTGCGCGGTCACTTGCCACTCAAGGTTAGGATCGACCAATACTGCACCGCCAATCGCTTCATACTGCTCACTAATACCTGCGATTTTTGCAGGATTTAGGCAGATTTTGTCTACTAATTGCGAGAGTGTTAATACCTCATCATTGACCAGCTGACATGCCAGCGCCATAAAGGTATCGAAGTTTGAGATACCTGGTGTACTTTCAGCAAACGGTGCTTTTTTGGCCGTACTATTCAGTGGCTCGTGATGACTACAGATAGCATCGATAGTGCCATCCTTTAATCCGCGGCGGATTGCTTGCTGGTCCGTGTTACTACGCAGTGGTGGTAACACATACGCCTGAGCATTAAAGCCTTCAAGATTGTCATCAGTTAGATAAAGCTGATGCATTGCAACGTCGCAAGTCACTGGCAAGCCTTTATCTTTTGCCCAGCGCATGAGCTCGATAGAGGACTTACATGACAACTGGCTAAAATGAGCAGCGATTCCAGTCTCTTCAACCATCAGCAGCTGCGTAGACAATGCAACCGTTTCTGCAATCCAAGGAATCCCTTGCAAACCATGATAAGAAGCAATATAGCCCTCATGTGCCACGCCATCTCCAGACAGACTTGGCTCATCAGGATAAAAGAATACTTTCATGCCAAAAGTTGCCGCGTACTCTAGTGTACGCAGCAATACTAAATCATTGCGAAAAGGTCTACGCGCATTAGATACTGCGATACAGCCGCCCTTTTTAAGCCCTGCGATATTAGACGGTCGTTCGCCCTCTAACCCTGTGGTCAATGCACCCAAAATATGCAAGTAAATCCCGCCATCACTCAAGGCTCGCTCACGTAAACCTTTCAAGAGTGAGCCATTTTCTAAAATAGGATTGGTATCAGGCGGCGTCACTACATGCAAAAACCCATTACCACGAGCAGCGCTGCCTTCTGATTTTAGCGTACCGTGTTGCTGTTGGCCTGGCTCGCGTAAACGCGCGCATAGATCTACTAGTGGTGGCAATAACCACATCTCACGGTCAGAATCGAGTGTAGATAGTTTTTCTGTTGCAGTTTGCGGCAATGCATCTTTAAATGCTTTTGGTAAATGGTCAAGAATGGGTGCATCCGTATTAAGCATGGTAGACATAACGTTATTACCGTATCAATAAAATGAAATAAATGAGAATAAGTCGCTCGGCAGCCTATTATTTGCCAGCCGCTTGATGAGCGCGTTGACCTTCCATCGCAAGTGATAAGACTGCCATGCGAATGGCAATGCCGTTATTTACCTGCTTTAAGATAACGGATTGCGCGCCATCAGCCACACTAGAGGCAATCTCAACACCGCGGTTCATCGGCCCCGGATGCATCACTAATGCATCTGGCTTGGCAAGCGCTACTCGCTCTGGCGTGATTCCATAATGCTTATAGTATTCACTTGAGGATGCCAATAGCGGCGAACCGATACGCTCATTTTGTATTCTTAATCCCATGATCACATCACAGTCGGTGACACACTCGTCCATGTTTTCATATACTTGCACGCCAAAACGCTCAATACCTTTTGGCAGTAAAGTGCGCGGCGCACAAACACGGATGTCTGTCACACCTAGTGTTTGCAATGCACTGATATCAGAGCGTGCCACGCGTGAATGCTTAATATCACCAACGATTGCGATAGACAGCTCTTCAAACGGGCGCGGCGCTTCACGGTGAATAGTCAACATGTCGAGCATTCCTTGAGTGGGATGCGCATGCCAGCCATCACCGCCATTGATAATAGCGATATCAGGCGTCACTTCTGTCGCCATAAAATGCGCGGCACCTGATGCTGAATGTCGAACTACAAAGATATCCGCAGTCATTGCCTGTAGATTCCACAACGTATCGCGCAGACTCTCGCCTTTTTTGGTACTAGAACGTTCGATATCGATATTGAGTACATTGGCACCCAAACGTTTTTCTGCCACCTCGAATGTCGTCCGTGTACGAGTCGATGGTTCAAAGAACAAATTCATGACCGTATAGCCGTCTAACTCAGGACGATTAATTAACTGTCCGTTTTCATCAAAGAAAGTCTCTGCTTTTGCGATAATAGCTTTGAGCTGTGCTTTGTTAAGACCTTCAACACCTAAGAAATGCCGGATACTGCCATCAGTGTTGAGCTGCGGACGACTTAGTGAAGTATTGAGCCTTTGATGAATCGTATTGGGATCAAATTTTGCATAATCAGTCGGTGAGACTGGTTGTGTAGCGCTACTATCGATAGAGTTTGACATAATGGCGAGTCTTTATTGTGGGTTTATATGAGTCTATAGTAATCACTTATTCATCTTTGTTCGATCATTTATCACTGATAGGCATAGATACAAAGGACATTTTGACGCTTATTTGCTACAATTTACCGTAATCAAATTCGACCAAAAAATAGCCTCAGCAGACAATCAGAAAGCGTGAGTAGACATGCTGTATTCTCATAGAGAATAATTCTGACAAAACTATAAATGAATAACAATAGATATAGTGTAGCCGATTTTATGGTCGGGACAAAGATGCCGTATTAGCTATTTAAGAATTTACCTATTTCAGGTGTGCTAAATGCCACCTACTTCTTTACTTTGACACCTATCCGTTCTTTTACTTTCCATACTATTTATTAGGAAGCCTTATGACGACCTTAGCAGACTATCTAAACCAACATGCTACTAGCCCTGCACTTAACGACGTGATTACCACTGTCACTGATGTCGGTAAGACGATTTCACAATTGCTCAGAAAAGGCGCTTTAGCAGATATCTTGGGCGAAGCGGGTAATCAAAACGTCCAAGGCGAAGATCAGAAAAAGCTCGACGTACTGGCCAATGACTTATTGCTAGATGCCTTGGCAAAAAATGCACATTGTGCTGGTGTCGCTTCAGAAGAGCTCGATGACGCGACTCCTGCTAATGACGATGGTAGCCTATTGGTATTATTTGACCCATTAGACGGCTCATCAAATATCGACATCAATATGGCTGTAGGTACGATTTTTTCTGTTTTACCGTATGAGCGTCAAGGTCAAACCAGTGAAAACAGCGACTATTTGCAAGCAGGCAACAAACAGCTAGCAGCCGGTTATCTGCTATATGGTACGTCTACCGTACTGGCGCTGACTATCGCAGACAAGGTCGTGATGTTTAGCCTAGATCCAGAGACGTCTGACTATGTGCTGATAGAAGACAACGTCCAAATCGATACCGATACGAGCGAGTATGCTATCAATAGCTCAAACTATCGCTACTGGCGTGCGCCGATGCAGCAATATATTGATGAACTTATCGCTGGTGAAACAGGTGTACGTGGACGTGATTTCAATACGCGCTGGGTAGCAGCCATGGTTGGTGACGTCCATCGTATCTTATGCCGCGGTGGTCTGTTCACTTATCCGTTTGATACCAAATACGCTCACAAAGCGGGTAAATTACGCTTGATGTATGAAGCCAACCCAATGAGCCTATTGATTGAACGTGCAGGTGGCGGTGCAACAGACGCCGTCAACCGCATCCTAGATATCGAACCGACTGATATCCATCAACGTGTTCCTGTGGTACTCGGTAGTAAAAACGAAGTCGATTACGTGAAAGACTTACACGTCAATTATTCTGAAAAATAATTGATTGACGCACCTGTTAAGAGTAGCCAACATAATGCTAAATCAATAATAGGCATTATGCTGGTTATCTAAACAACTCCTTTACTCTTCTCTAAGCGATCCACTATGGTAACAAATCCCACCGAGCTGATTACCTCAGATAAGAACACAACAGTGAAGCTTGTAAAAGCACTGTTGTCCCTAGCACGCCAGCGTAAAAAGAACGGTCAGACAGTCATAGAAGGCGTCCATTTGATAGATGCTGCGCTGCGTAGTGACTATCCTTTCGTCCAGATACTACTGTCTGAGTCAGCGCGTAGCCACCCTGAAGTTCAGCAGGTATTGACTCGCCTGCCCACTTATACGCCTATTCTTACTTTGTCAGACGCACTTTATGAGAGTATTCGTAGCTTAGGTACTGGCATCGATATCATGGCAGTGATCAAAGTGCCAACGCCTAGCCTATCGATGATCGATGAGGACTGCTTAATCTTGAACGACGTGCAGGATAGCGGAAATGTTGGTACGCTGCTACGTACAGCAGCAGCCGTCGGTATCCGCAATATTCTATGTACCAGTGCGACCGCTCAAGCTTGGTCGCCCAAGACGCTACGAGCAGGTATGGGTGCACAGTTTGCCCTGACTATCTATGAGGGCTTGAGTACGCAAGATATTTTAGATCACGTACAAGTGCCGCTTTTGGCGACTAGCTCACATACAGATACTATCATTTACGAGCACGATTTATCTGCGCCTGTGGCTTGGATTATGGGTCACGAAGGCCAAGGCGTTAGCGACGATTTAATGCAATGTGCCACGCCGATAGCCTTACCGCAGCCAAATGGTCAAGAGAGCTTAAATGTAGCGATTGCAGGCTCTTTATGTCTGTATGAGACCTTACGTCAAAGACAATACTCTTAGCCTCCATTTATAATTGCTATTAAAACCCTACCTATCAAGCATAAAAAACCCACTATCATTTAATAGTGGGTTTTTTATTATCTGTCTACTACTGATATAGTCAAAGAAGTCTAAAACGGATACAAGGCAGCCGACTGCAGATTGTACAAGTAGTACATCTAAGGAGGGTAACGCCGTAGCCGTTTAGTAGTTCTGTGACTATATATTAAACCTTGCTAGTAAGCTCAGGCAATGCTTCGAACAAATCAGCTTCTAAGAAGTAGTCAGCAACGCTAGCGATAGGTGCTTCTGGGTCATTGTTGATAGCAACGATGACTTTAGAATCTTTCATACCAGCCAAATGCTGAATCGCGCCTGAGATACCAGCTGCGATATATAGCTGCGGTGCAACGATTTTACCCGTTTGACCGACCTGCATATCATTTGGTACATAGCCTGCGTCAACAGCGGCACGTGATGCACCAACAGCAGCGCCTAGCTTGTCAGCCAATGGCTCAATGTACTTGGTGAAGTTTTCACCGTTTGCCAATGCACGACCACCAGAAACAACAATACCAGCTGACGTCAATTCTGGACGATCAGACTTAGCCATTTCTTCGTTCACAAAGCTAGCTTTGCCAGTTTCTTGTACATTGTCGATAGTTTCAACAGTAGCTAAACCACCTTCGCTTGCCACTGGGTCAAACGCAGTGGTACGTACTGTTAGTACGACTTTGTCTTCTGTTGTTTTTACTGTCGCAGTTGCATTACCTGCGTAGATAGGACGCTCAAACGTTTGCGCATCTACCACACCTGAGATTTCAGACAGCATGCTTACGTCGAGTAACGCTGCAACGCGTGGCATAAAGTTTTTACCAGTCGTGGTCGCAGCTGCTAGGATATGGCTGTAATCACCAGCAATATCAGCAACCAATAGCGCCACGTTGCCTGCCAATTGATGCTCATAAGCAGCATTGTCAGCCAATAGTACTTTAGTCACGCCTTCTGCTTTTGCCGCTTCATCAGCAACGGCTTGGCTACCACTACCAGCAACCAATACATGGATATCATCACCCATTTGTTTAGCAGCAGCGATGGTGTTTAAAGTTGCCTTTTTTAGACTGGCATTGTCATGTTCTGCATATACCAAAATTGCCATGGTTTTAGTCCTTTATATATTCGTATTATCTATTCATGCGGTTGTTTGTGTACAAAGCTATTTGAGCAACTATCATTTAGTATGAAATAAAGCAGTCAAATTTAAAGCCTTGTACAGGATATGCCGTAGCGAAGTATCCAATCATTAAAACATTAAATGACTTTTGCTTCGTTTCTTAGCTTATCGACCAACTCATCAACTGACCCTACTGTAATACCAGCTTTACGGTCAGCAGGTGGCACGACTTTAATAATTTCTTGCTTAGATGTCATATCAACACCGAAATCTGCTGGCGTTTTCTCATCAAGTGGTTTTTTCTTCGCTTTCATGATGTTAGGCAATTTAGCATAACGTGGCTCATTCAAACGTAGATCAGTCGTGATGACTGCTGGCAAATCAAGTGCAACAGTTTGTAGGCCACCATCGATTTCACGCGTTACGTTTACTTTATCGCCTTCAACTTTCACTTCTGATGCAAACGTACCTTGACCGATACCCATCAATGCCGCTAGCATCTGACCAGTTTGGTTGTTGTCATCATCAATCGCTTGCTTACCTAATAGGATAATATCAGTGCTTTCAGCTTCAGCGATACTTTTTAGAATCTTAGCAACTTGTAGTGGATATGGTTTTTCGTCACTTACGACTAATACACCACGGTCAGCACCTAGCGCTAGGGCTGCACGAATCTGCTCTTGTGACTCTTTTGGACCGATTGAAGCAACAATGATCTCATCAATGATGCCAGCTTCTTTTAGACGAACCGCTTCTTCTACTGCGATTTCATCAAAAGGGTTAATTGACATTTTAGTGTTTGATAAGTCAACGCCAGAGTTGTCGGCTTTTACACGAACTTTTACGTTATAATCAATGACACGCTTGACCGCTACTAATGCTTTCATACGTTCCTCGTTTATTAATGTTATGAGTTAAAAATTGTCAGTTAAGAACCAAAGGTTCGTTGTGGTTCAAATTGTCGTTCAAAATACTGCTCAAGGTTATTACTACATCAACAGAATATAGTTAACTAAGAAAGATGAGCCAATATCTAAGAGCATATTAGCATTGTATCTCTTACTAATGAAATCTGCTAAAGCTAAGCCAACCGTTATTATCAGACCTATGTATCTTGCGTCAGCAGGCAGATAAGGTCAAGACAACGCCGTGAATAATGCGTCATAAATTTGTCAACACTCTATAATAAATAGTCTATAAGCACATCATTTCACGATTTTTATTGTTCAGTAGCTTAAAATACTCGTACCTTTATAGCATTCTAAACCTTAGGTTTACTTAATATTTTGTTATTATTTATCTCTTTGAAGTTAACGGTTAAGAATAGTTAGGCAAGCTAGACCTGCGACTTACTATTCTTACTAGCGCCAAGCAATAATTCGCTATCTCGTATATCGTCAAATAAAGACCAGTCAGGTTCAACATCGTTACTTTTGATGACACTCATATCACCTGTCGTCTCCATAATCACCGCAAACACTTCTGTTTTCGCTTTGATACCATTTTTACGTAGCACTTCCTGCACATCGCTGGTACTAAGATTGGCTTCTTTTAAGTTGTCTTCTAGATACTCACCATGAGCCATTAGGATAATAGCTTGATTGTCTATCAGTGCTTTTAGCGGTTTTATTTTGCGCCTGATAACTGAAATAACGCCCTGAATTAAGAATAATACCGCAACAGCAAACAATCCTTGAAATAGAGAGGGTTTATCTGACAATACCGTCGACGCCAATATACTACCAATACCAACCGTCATCGCAAAATCATGGCTTGATAACTTAGAAAAACTGCGTAAACCCATCAATCGAGTAAACAACATCAGCCCTACATAAAAGCCTACAGCAGATAAAGAAATCCCGAGCACCTGTTGCCAGTCAATTGAAAGCCAATTTTCCCACTTCATAATACAACCTTATCTATTACATTTTTATTAAATCATTGTTCGCTATTACCTGATGATGTTGACCGTCAAAATCAATAGTACCTTACATTACCAACACTTTGTCATGCCAAAAAAGCCCCATAAAAAAAGCAACCTGATAAGAGGTTGCTTCTTTTTAAAGTCGATACAGTATTTTTATTGTTTTAACAAACAAAGTAATCAATGCATATTGATAATCTTATTGTCATTAAGTTTACTGACAAGCAGTTAACCTAATAATAAATGAGATTAGATAGCTTCGATTTGCTCAGCTTGTGGGCCTTTTTTGCCATCACCTAAGATGAAAGACACTTTTTGGCCTTCGGCTAGAGTTTTGAAACCGTTACCTTGGATAGCGCTGTAGTGAGCGAATACGTCTTGTCCGCCGTTGTCTTGAGCGATAAAACCAAAACCTTTAGCTTCATTAAACCACTTTACAGTGCCTTCAACTTTATCTGACATAAATTTTCCTGACTCTTTAACTGTTGGCGAGACTTGTGTCATCACCGATTAATTGATATATACCCTAATATTTTCTGCTAAATGCGGCGGCCAAAAATACTAAACAATCTTAAAGAAAATTTGGATTTTTTGCCTCAAATATTTTGAGTACCGTCTGATTATAACAGTTTTCTATGGTAGGAACAGTCTAAATTGCTGATTTTTGTAAATAAATACTAACCATTGTTACAAACTAATATCGATAGTAATCAGCTTCATATCTTATTGATATGAAATGGTTTTTATTTATAGATATACTACAACTTCATCAGCAACTCACTAATTAGATAAGGCAACATAGTCAATAGTAGGTTGGAATATTAGTTACTGCAATGGTGATGTCGGTAGCCATGCTGAACTCAATACGAGCAAACATAACGCAAAAAACACCAATGAAAATGACTGACTGTAGGCAATATATTTTGCTGGAATCACCAAATCTTTAGGAGAGTCAGGGATGCCTTTGCGCTTCAGCAGCTTGGTACCATATATCCAACCAAAGGTCGTGTATATGCCATATGCTGCAGGCACTGCGATAGCTAATGGGGTCAAATCAATAACGTATAAAACCACTACTGATATGAAGAACCATAGAGTATCTAACAATGAACTGACTTTGAAGAATTTAGATTGAGGCAGTTTACCATCGGTCTGTTTGAGCATCTCCCCTTCTATCCAAATTAAAACTGCTACCACAGCGCTAAGAGTAATATATACGAATTGCGGCGTTAGCCAGTCTGAATAAGATATTTGCACAGCATACAACCTATTATCTATAGAAAGTGAGAATGAAGCATCCGTCCGCTTCGAATACTTAGAAACGGGTTGGAACAATGACGGATGTTAATCGCAAAGGCACTTTGGCCAATGTTAAGGTGCCTGCTTATATTGGGTAGCAATTACTGGTTTTCAACCGATAACCCTGATTCAAATAAAAGCGAAAAGCATCTATCAAATACTTTGCATAAAAAAACCCATGCTATCAAGTGATAACATGGGCTATTTAATCTAAATCAGATTTTTATCTGAATAAGACTTTCATTTGTATAAAACTTAGTTTTTGTCTTTATCGATGATTTTGTTACCACCGATCCATGGCATCATGCCACGTAGCTTAGCACCAGTGATTTCGATTTGATGGTCAGCGTTGTTACGACGACGCGCAGTCATTGATGGATAGTTGGTTGCGCCTTCAGAGATGAACATCTTCGCGTATTCACCAGACTGGATGCGCTTTAATGCATTACGCATGGCTTCACGTGACTGCTCATTGATAACCTCAGGGCCAGTAACATATTCGCCGTATTCAGCGTTGTTACTGATTGAGTAGTTCATGTCAGCGATGCCGCCTTCATACATCAAGTCAACGATAAGCTTTAGCTCATGTAGACATTCGAAATAAGCCATTTCTGGTGCATAGCCCGCTTCTGTTAGTGTCTCAAAGCCCATTTTAACTAGCTCTACTGCACCACCACAAAGTACGGCTTGCTCACCGAATAGATCCGTCTCAGTCTCATCTTTGAACGTTGTTTCGATGATGCCTGAACGCCCACCACCTACGCCAGCAGCATACGATAATGCTAACTGTTTGGCTTGACCAGAAGCGTCTTGATAGATAGCGATAAGATCAGGAATACCGCCACCTTTAGCGAACTCTGAACGTACAGTATGACCTGGTGCTTTCGGTGCAACCATGATGACATCAAGATCACCACGTGGGACAACTTGGTTGTAATGGATTGCGAAACCGTGAGCAAAAGCTAATGTCGCGCCTTCTTTAATGTTTGGCTCGATCACATCATTATAAAGCTCTTTTTGGAACTCATCAGGCGTCAAAATCATGATAACGTCAGCAGCTTTTACCGCTTCTTCTACTTCAGCGACTTTTAGACCAGCATTTTCAGCTTTTTTCCATGAGCTTGAGTTTGCACGTAGACCAACAGTTACATCGACGTCTGAATCTTGTAGGTTAAGCGCGTGTGCATGGCCTTGTGAACCGTAACCGATAATGGCAACTTTTTTACCTTGGATAATAGATAGGTCACAATCTTTGTCATAATAAACGTTCATAAATAGAGTCCTTGTTCTCAATCATGGCTTGCCATGGATAGTAAACGCTTATGCTGTAGTCAATATAATAACTAAGATAAGCGCTTTGTTGATTAGATAAATAAATATTGGTTTAAACTGGTTTTGATAAATAATTAAATGCTTAGTGTTTTTTCACCGCGGGCAATACCGATAACACCTGAGCGAACCACTTCCATAATGCGCTCACGGCCAATCACATCGATAAAACCATCAAGTTTGGCTTTGTCACCCACGATTTGAATCGTATATAAGTTAGAATTTACATCGACGATTTGTGCGCGGAAAATGTCTGCGCTACGTTTAATCTCTTCACGAACACCGCCTGTTGCGCGGACTTTGATGAGCATCAATTCACGCTCAACGTGTACGTTCTCCGTCAGATTAAGCACTTTAACCACTTCAATCAATTTATGCAATTGTTTGGTGATTTGCTCAATTCTTTCAGGTGACGTAATAGTCGTAACTGTTAGACGTGAGATACTTGGGTCATCAGTAGGTGCGACGTTCAAAGTTTCGATATTGTAGCCACGTTGTGAGAACAAGCCGACTAACCGCGACAACGAACCCGCTTCGTTTTCCATCAATACCGAAATCAGATGTTGTTGTTGCATTAGGTACGCTCCCCTTTTGTTAACCACATATCACGCATGGCCTGTCCAGCGATTTGCATTGGATATACATGCTCATTACGATCGACGTAAACATCGATAAATACCAGTTTGTCTTTCATAGCCATTGCTTCAGCCAATTGTGCTTCCATGGTCGCAGGGTCAGTAATTTTGATACCGACATGACCATAGCTTTCAGCCAATTTGACAAAATCTGGTAAGGAGTTCATATAAGACTGGGCATGACGACCTTCATACAGCATATCTTGCCACTGCTTCACCATACCAAGCTGCGCATTGTTAATGTTCAGAATTTTAACTGGTAAGTTATATTGCAAGCAGGTCGATAGCTCTTGGATATTCATCTGAATAGAGCCTTCACCCGTGATACAAACCACATCACGCTCAGGATTGGCAAGTTTGGCAGCCATTGCATACGGCAGACCAACACCCATGGTACCAAGACCACCTGAATTCAGCCATTGACGTGGCTCATTGTAAGTATAGTAAAGTGCCGCAAACATCTGATGCTGACCAACGTCACTTGTGATAATAGCGTTACTGTTAGTCACTTTATCTAGAGCTTGTACAACACTTTGTGGCTTAATACCATTATCTGTGCTGGTGTCATAACGTAAGCCATGACGCTTACGCCACTCATTAATTTGTGACCACCAATCGAGCAATGCGTGCTGCTCTAACTGTTTGTCTTGACCAACAATCTCTAGCATGTCTGTTAAGACCGATTTCACATCGCCTACGATAGGAATGTGCGCAAGAATCGTTTTTGAAATTGACGCAGGATCGATATCGATATGAATGATGGTTGCGTTAGGGCAGAATTTTTTAACGTTGTTGGTCACACGATCATCGAAACGCGCGCCGACGGCTAAAATCACATCAGCGTGATGCATACTCATATTGGCTTCGTAAGTACCGTGCATGCCAAGCATACCTAAGAACTGACGATCAGAGCCAGGGAACGTACCAAGACCCATCAAGGTGTTGGTCACTGGTAAATTCAGACGATGTGCAAGATCTGTTAATTCTTCGTGCGCATTGCTCCAAATCACACCGCCGCCTGCATATACAACTGGACGCTGCGCTGCTAATAGCGTTTCAATGGCTTTTTTGATTTGACCACTATGACCTTTGAGTGAAGGCTGATACGAGCGTATAAATACTTCTTCTGGATATTCATAAGCGAATTTTTCGCTAGGCGCAGTCATGTCTTTTGGCACATCAATGACGACAGGGCCTGGGCGACCAGTCTGGGCAATATAAAATGCCTTTTTTACAATCATTGGAATTTCGCTAGCATGGCGTACTTGGAAGCTATGCTTAACGATAGGACGTGATACGCCTACCATATCTGTTTCTTGGAAAGCATCTTCACCGATTAGGCTGCTTGGCACCTGACCTGCGATTACAACCATTGGTACAGAGTCCATAAAGGCAGTAGCAATAGCTGTCACGGTATTAGTCGCACCAGGGCCTGATGTGGCCAACACGACGCCAGTATTACCAGTCACTCGCGAATAAGCATCAGCCATGTGGCCCGCTGCTTGCTCGTGACGTACTAAGATGTGCTCAATATTTTCTTGCTGAAACAGCGCATCATAAATATGTAAGACCGCACCACCTGGATAGCCAAAGATGTATTCGACACCTTCGTCAGTCAGTGCTTGCACCAGCATTTCAGCGCCCGATAGCATCACAGGCTGTGCACTACCTTCTGCAAGACGTTGTTGCTTTTGTTCAAAATTTTTGGCGGCATTACCCGTTTGGGTATGTCCCGTCATGTTCGGACTTTGCGTGGTTTGCGTCACTGTCATCACCTTTTTTTGCGGCGAGAATTTGCGGGATTCTATGAGTAAAAACAATTACTTACTGTCGTTATTTTCACTTATTGAATGATCGCTAATTCTTGTCCATATCAAGAATATCTGCCCAATAGGTTTAATTAAAACTGTCTCATAGGACAATACTAATCAAACATAGCAGTGTATTTTAGGTCAGCTTTGTGATGGATGTTTATCGATATACAGTGACAAGATGCGAGTGCATCTATAAAAGAAGACGCTTATTATTGAGATTTGATACTAGCAAGTACCTATTGTGACTTTATTTGTACAGATGCATCGATATATACAAGCAAAAAAACTTCATGGCCAATACTAAATTATAAGATTTTTAAAACTTACAATAGGCTTTGGGGAAATCTCTTAACGGCATATTATATCGCGTTTGATACAACTGCTAAAAACACATTTAGCACATTTCAAATAATAAGTTTATCTTAGTCATTGTAGACAGATAAGTCCGGAGACAATGTATCGCTATCAATAGTGGTCGTTGTGCCACTATGCTTGCTATATCATTATCACAAAGGAAATAAAACTGCGTAAGCTACCGATAAGTAACTCATCGTTTTCTTTCTCAAGTGCCACGGCAACATCGTAAAAGCCGCTCACTGACCAATCAACTGCTATTATATTCGATGGTTTACGAGTTATTGTCAAGAAAAACTTCTAAAGCCTATCCCAAACTAATAGTTATTAAATAATATACATTGATAAGTATTATTTGCTAGAATCGATAGTCGACACATTATTACTACCAATAAAACGTTCAAGTGTTATATTTACACCCATATACATTTGATTTTTATTAAATAAAAGGATCGCTACTATGGCATATGCGTCTAAGATAAATACCGCTGCCAAACTGTTGATGAGTACTGCGTGTATGCTAATGCTGTCCATGAATGCCAGTCAGGCCATTCAAGTTTATAAATCTATTGGGGCACATGGTGAAGTAAAATATAGCCAACATGCACCGCAAGTCGGTAAAAATATCGAACTGATTGAATTTCGTAGTGACGGTAGACAGAACAACGCAGGACAAATGGCAGGGAAAACAGATCCCAACCAGAGCAGCAATGCTCAAACTGCAGAAGAACAGCGAGTAGCAGCACTTGAAGCACGTATTAAAGAACAAGAAGCTCAGGCTAATGCTCAGCGCTGCCAATCATTGCGTAATAATCTGACCAACTTAAATGTCGGCGGCCGTATCTATGAGATGGATGCCAACGGTAAACGTCAGTATCTAGATGGTCGTGAGATTGAGCTTAAGCGCGAGCGCGTACAGCAAGCGATTACACAGTATTGCTCCAACTCTTCTACCTAGTCAAATCTCTTGAAAGCAAATATCAAACTATCATAAGCTGCATAACGTGACGAATGGCTGCTGGCATATCTTGAGCTTGTAGCCCTCGTTGGCCCACTAGCAATGTATTGGTGTCGCTATTCGCTTGATCTACTAATACATCTCCTGCAAACCCATGTATAAGAACCGCTTGATGTAAGCTACGTGCCTCTGCTGATAAATCTTGCTGTGCCAATAGTCCAGCGGTCACCCCAGATAGCACATCACCCATGCCAGCGGTTGCCATGCCAGCATTACCCACATTACAGACATATACTCTTTCTTTTCCCTCTTCTTGTTCTAACACTAACGATCCTGCCCCTTTTAATACCCAGTCACCACCATATGTTGCAGCGCACTGTTTTATAGCTTGCAGTCTATTGGACTCAATCTTACTTACTTTTTGCTCAAGTAATCTAGCTGCTTCCCCACTATGTGGCGTCAAGCAAACCCGATGATTCGTACTGTATTTTCGTAGCTCTGTTATTAGCTCATGATTACCCATGTGCAGTGATGCCAAGTGATAAAGACCATCAGCATCGATCACAATTGATTTTTCACTCTCTATAGCAGCCTGTACATAATCAATAAATAATGCGTTGGCTTTTTCGTCACGGTCAAGTCCCATCCCAATGGCAACGACACTGGCCTGCTTGATTAAATCTCTTACGCCGCTTGCGTCATGTAGATTAATAGTCATCGCATCTGGCAATGAAGTCAGTAACGACCCATGAAAAGCCTCATGACAGGCAACTGTTATTTTACCAGCACCTGTCGCCATCGTACTGGCTGCAGACAGTATGGCAGCACCACCCATACCCTGAGAGCCATCGATGCGATTTCCGCCAATGACTAGCACATGACCATAGCTGCCTTTATAGCTGTTTTGGCGACGCAGATTCATACTATGTGCAGCCGTCATCAACGTGGCAACTGGCTCAAATGCTTGACTGGCATTTTTCTCAGCTATCGTATGATGGCTAGCTGTTTGCTGGCATGCTTTTTGATAAGGTATCAACGGTATATCGATTACGTCTCCGCTATAATCTGTACCATCTTTAGTATGCAGACCAAACTTACGCGCAATCAAACATAGAGTCACGTCAGCTTGTATTGCTATGCGCTCGAACACTTCACCAGTAGAAGCCACTAAACCACTTGGAATATCAACTGCTATTGCTAGTGTGTTATTTTTCTGAGTAACGTTGTTAAAAGCTTTAATAGCTGATTTATAAACGACTTCTGGTGCACGATCTAAGCCAATACCAAATAATGCATCGATATAGATATCAGCTGGCAAGTGTCTTTTATCCGCATCATCGTGACTAACAATGTCTTCAAATCGTTGATAGTGACAGCTGCTAGCTAAAGCTATCTGTAATGCCTTTATCGAGTCAGTAATATTGCTACTATCGCTGTCTCCATTGTTAGGAGTTTTAGAAGTTACTGATTGATCATGGAGATCAAAATCATTTTCACTAAAGCCAACCGTTATTACTTCTACTTGCCAGCCAGCTTGCTGTAAATAATGAGCGATGAGCCAGCCATCACCGCCATTATTACCGTTCCCTACCCAGATACTTGCTTGACGTGGATGAGCACTACGGTGATAAATGTTAGTATTGGTAGAATGGCTGGCACTGACGTTTCTTTGCTCATAAATCTGCTCTATTTGCTGTGTCATTTGCCAAGCCGCTTGTTTCATCAAACCAAAACTGTCGTATCCTTGTGAAAACCAAGCCTGTTCCATCGCATAAACCTGCTTACTATTATATAGCGCGATAGGTTTTGTATTTTTTATAGGTAATAAATTGGTATTATTTCTCATAACTTATCCTTGGTGTTTCTACTCATTTTTTATTTTATTTAAATTTGGTTGCTCATTTCTCGTATCAGCTTAGCAAAAGCTTACCTCGACTTATGTATCAATATGAATGTGAGTTTATTTTCTTTTATACTTGCACTCATTGCTCACTGGCTTATCATAGCCGTATTTACATTATCTCTGATTGTCAGATATGAATAATCTGATTAAAACAAACGAGAAAACCATCTAATAAGCACCTACTATCTATGCCTACTGATAAAAACAAAATTACCATTACGAACCCAACTGTATTTACAACCACAGCTGATATTAAGCAGTGGATTACAGCACAAGCACAGGCACTAGGATTTGCTGATTGTGGTTTTCTATCTGTGCATCATCCTTTGTTTACTAAGCAAATTGAACAACTACAGAAGTGGCTAGATAAAGGCTATGAGGGCCAGCTGCAGTTTATGCATAATAATCATGATCTGCGCGCTCATCCTGATCAGTTAGTCGAGGGCGCAAAGACCATCATCAGCGTACGTATGGACTATCTAACTCAAGCACCCACACCGCGTGCTGTCAGTGATAACGACCATCCTAATAAAGGCATCATTGCGCGTTATGCAAGAGGGCGCGACTACCATAAGACAATGCGTAGCCGTTTAAAGCAATTGGCTTTAAAGATAGAAACAATGCTGCCTGAATGGCAACATTTGGATATCGGTTCAGAAAAAGAATTTGTGTTTAGACCTTTTAGCGATTCGGCGCCTATCTTTGAGCGGCCGATTGCAGATGCAGCAGGTCTCGGTTGGACAGGTAAACATACACTACTTATAAATAAGCAAGCTGGCTCATTTTTTGTGCTTGGTGAGCTGTTTTTGAGCCTTGAGCTACCCGATGACAAACCAGTCAAGGAGCATTGCGGTAGTTGTAGCGCTTGTATTGACATATGCCCTACTCAAGCAATTGTAGCGCCCCATGAGCTCAACGCCTCTGCTTGTATCTCTTATTTGACTATCGAGCATGATGGTGTCATCGATACTAAATATCGACGCGCGATTGGCAATCGGGTCTTTGGCTGTGATGATTGCCAGTTAATCTGTCCATGGAATCGTTATGCCAATCTAACTACCGTTGATGACTTCGCACCAAGGCATGGACTGGATAATAGTAGCTTGCTTGAACTATGGCAGTGGCAAGAAGCCGACTTTATGAAGAACACTCAAGGTAGTCCGCTAAGACGCACCGGCTATGTGAATTTTTTACGTAATATCGCTATCGGCCTTGGCAATGCTAATGCCAGCTTAGAAGTAGTCGAACAGTTAAAATCTAAATTAACCATACATAATGACATGCTAGATGAGCATATCGAATGGGCTCTAGCTGAGCAGCATAGTAAGCTAGACTCAACCAATTAACCAATCACTTTATAACTATCAAATATCCCTGAGATAAAATGGTTAGTTGAAGTGTACAACATAAAAAAAGCCTCTTAACAATAAGAGGCTTTTTTACTGAAAATACTATATCTAAAATAACGTGTCTTTATACACTACTTCGAACATTACGGCTTAGGAATGCGTAATACTTGACCTGGATAGATTTTATCTGGATCAGACAACATTGGCTTGTTCGCTTCAAATATCTTCATATAGTCACCAGATGAACCATATACTTCTTTAGCGATTTTAGACAAACTGTCACCAGACTTTACCGTATACATCGTAGATTCAGGTGCATCTTCTTCAATATCGATGTTATCAATAACTTTTGCAACGTTTTGCACGTTACCGATAGCGATAATTGCTTTTTCACGATCAGCTTGAGTTTTAGCATTACCACTGATTTCTGCAGTATCTGTAGAACCATTATATTTGATTTTTAGGTTACTGATATTGAGGTTTTGCTGCTGAATACGGCGCAACAAAATATTTGCCACTGATTGTGCACTCGGCTCACTGCTTTGTACTGGTGTATTGGCATCTGCTTTCGTTTCTGTCTTAGCATCATGCTTTTCGTCATCACGGTTAAAAATCTTATCACCGATATCTTTTGCAAAGCTAAACATACCCATATATCTACTCCTTGAAATATTATTATTTATCATTCTTTTAATAAAACACATAGTCAGACAATATACTGAAAATCTAACTGGCGTCTTTTTCTACGACTTACTGTTATGAGTATAGATAAAAGGAGTCGATGTAGATAGTAATAGTATGTTGAATAATGTTGAATAATGTTGAATTGACGTAGTCAATGTTAAATTCGATTGCTGCGTTTAAAGATAATAATCACGCGCCCACAAAAAAACCGCCTATCTAATCAGATAAGCGGCATTATAAATCTGCTAAATAAGTAGCAAATTATAGTTGGGCTTGTACGTAATCGATTGCTTTTTGAACAGTAGTCAATTCTGCAGAATCTTCATCAGGAATAGTGATACCAAAATCACTTTCAAATGACATAACCAATTCAACTAGGTCTAAAGAATCTGCACCTAGGTCTTCCATGAATGAAGCATCGTTATTGATGTCTTCAACATTCATACCTAGTTGCTCAGCTACTGCTGCTTTTACTCTTAGCTCGATATCATTACTCATGTAGATCACTCCGTTATCATCTATTATTTTTAATAAACTGCTATATCGCCTTATTTAAACGCTATAGCATGGTATATAAAATGCGTTTGCCAGACTAGCAATGCTGTCTGAGTACTCTATGACATGTTATACAGTTTGTCTGATGTCTAATAAAGCCCTGTTATCATACAGGGCTTTGACTCAAAAGTATCCGTCATTATAGCACCCTTTATTATAGTTTACACTCGTTCACACAGTTTTTTATTATAACTATGTAACGCTCGTATATTGACTACATATACATGCCACCATTGACAGGAATGACAGCACCTGTGATATAGCTGGCCTCATCGCTAGCTAAGAAATGTACCGCTGCAGCGATGTCTTCTGGCTGACCAAGACGACTAATAGGTACAGCATCTAACATAGAGTTCAATAGACGCTCATCAAGCTCATCTGTCATATCCGTTTCGATCAAGCCTGGTGCCACGCAGTTAATGGTCACTTGGCGTGAACCAATCTCACGTGCAAGCGTACGGCTAAACCCTTCTACGCCAGCTTTGGTCGCCGCATAGTTAGATTGGCCTGCATTGCCCATTTGAGCTACTACTGAGGTGATGTTGATAATACGGCCGCGGCGTGCTTTCATCATACCGCGTACGGCACGTTTGCTCATGCGATATACCGATGTCAGATTGGTATCAATAACGTTTTCCCAATCTTCATCTTTCATGCGCATCAGTAGACCATCTTGAGTGATACCGGCATTGTTAACCAATACTTGTACCGCACCATAGACGCTTTCGATCTCTTCAAATAATTTGTCAATTTGAGCAGTATCACGTACGTCTAAAACACGACCAATACCACCAGTATCATGAAGGTAGTCATCGATAAGCTCAGCGCCTTTTTCGGTGGTCGCGGTTCCAATGACAAAATGTCCTTCTTTAGCAAAACGCTTGGCCACTGCCTTACCAATACCTCGGCTAGCGCCAGTCACTAATGTAATCGTACGGCTCATGATAACACCTCCAATAATTTTTCTAGACGGGCAGGCTTGTCAGTAGGATAGCTGGCGATTGGCTGCGCCTGACGCTTCGCCAAATTGCTCAGTACATTACCACTGCCGCATTCGATTAAGATATTAATTTGCTTATCAGCTAGCTCTTGCATGGTTTTTGACCACAGTACTGGCTCGCTCAGCTGTTCAGTCAATGCTTGCTTGATACCGACCGCACTGGTTTCAACGCGTGCATAGCGATTTTGTATAACAGGAATGGTTGCCTGATCAAACTTGATACCCGCTAGTATCTCAGCCAATGCATTGCTGGCAGGTTCCATAAGGGCACAATGAGACGGCACACTCACTTTTAGAGGAACAGATTTTTTGCCAGTATTTTTGACTTTATCAATAACAGCATTGACACCAGCAGCGTTACCCGAGATAACCACTTGTCCTGGACTATTAAAGTTGGCTGCACCGACTACTGCATCTTCGACATGTTCGGTTGCTTGCTCACACAAGTTTTCGACTCGGTTGTCTTCTAGTCCTAGTACTGCTGCCATAGCAGTATCGACACCTACAACGGCCTCTTGCATCAACTGACCGCGCTTATATACTAAGGTGACTGCATCACCCAGCGATATCACATTGGCAGCACACAGGGCACTGTACTCGCCCAAAGAGTGACCAGCTAAATAACAAGGCGTATCTTCTATTTTTTGTTGTAGAACACGCCAAATAGCAATACTAGCTGTCAAAAGCGCAGGCTGAGTATATTGGGTTTGATTGAGTTTTTCTTCGTCCTGACAGATTGCCCACAAATCCTCACCAAGCGCATCACTCGCTTCGGTAAATGTATCACGTATCTCTGGATAGATTTCAGCAAGCTCGCTCGTCATTGCGACTGCTTGAGATCCTTGTCCAGGAAAAATGACCGCGATACGAGCGGGTTGCTTTTTTACCATATCGGGTACAGAAGCCATAACCAATATTCCTTATCTGATTAGAAATATCCCTAAAAACAATGGGGTGTATTATATTATTAGATGTTATACAAAGCCGCTACTTCAAGTATTTATGCAAGAAAACGGATTGTCAGTAAACTATACACTGACAGACACGATTATCATAGCGGATGCAAACCAAACAGCAAGAGTAACGCTGCTCAAACTAAAGGAGCAGATTATATCAGCACATTTTTAAATCTACTAAAAATAACAAGCGAATTAAGCAATGAGTCTAGCTATAAATAACAAAAAGCCAAGTTATCCAGCCACATAATATATGATAGCGAAATAACTTGGCTTTTTTTAGCTCAAAGCTTATTGACTAATAATAACTAGGCAAAAACAATAATAGTCACCAGTACTATTATTGTTTTCGCCTAAGCTATCATAGAGCCAATGTCTTAGGCGTCTTGGCTGACTTTGAACAGTTGACGACCACGGTAGAAACCATCTTTAGTCATGTGATGACGACGATGTTTTTCACCAGTAGTAGCATCTACGCTTAGTTCAGCAATTTCCATACGGTGATGTGAACGGCGCATGTCACGACGAGAACGGCTTTTACGACTTTTTTGAACAGCCATGATATAGCTCCTATACTTAAAAGGGATAAGCTTGAAATTCAGCTTAAGTCGATACTGACAGAGGCTATATAATCACAACAACCTAAGTCTTAAGCATCATTAGTTAAATAGATTGCCACTCACATAAAGCACTGACCAAGGCTGAATTCTATAAAAAATTTACCCAGTCAGTTTCTATCAGCAAGCAACAGGTTGCTCGAATGCAATAAACCGGACATTATACGCATGTTTATTAAATTAATAAAGCCCTGCCTCGCACTCTTCTGTACAAAGCTGATAAAAGGTTTTTTAAATGCATCGAGTAGATAATTTTGACGCTTATAGTTTGCCTTTTAGCGAGGCTAAAGCAGCAAAAGGATTTTCACCTTCCTCTTCTTCTGGTATTTCACCAAACTGCTCAACAGACATTTCACAATCGTCATGCTTTGATGCCATTGGTGTTTTGAGCAAGATTTCGTCTTCTACCAATTTCTTAAATGGTAACAGACGCTCTGGAGATTGCTCGGTAACGATTTCATCCAGTAATAAATAATCTTGTTCATCTTTAACTAAACGAACCTGACTATCGTTTTCGAGTAGCGCGATGTCATAATCATCAGACAAGTCTATAGCGATTGGTTGTAAACAGCGCTGACAAGTTAGCCAAACATCACCTGTCAAAGTAAATGCTAAATGCAAGACGTTGTTGCGACGATACAAGTTAGCTTTGAGCTGTATATCTGACTGCTCGTGTTCAGTGCTCAGAGTAGTAGCAAGACGGTCAAACGAGCTTGGTTTTACCTCTCCTGACCATTCATAACCAGTGTCTGCCCACTTATCTAAGGAGATGTGCTCAGGCATGCCAGTAGATACAGGCACTTTTTTGTTGTCAGCGTGAGATGCTGACGGTTTAGTTTCTGGAGTGCTTGACATGCGCGGCCTCATTCATAAAAACGGTGTATAATATTGCCTGCCATACTAACGGAAAGTGCCATATTCTGCTAGCGCTAGTATGTTAAGATTTTTTGATAGCAAATTTGTTTAAGCTCTTCTACTACTTACCTTTTACCTAAAGTTTTTTGTCTTTAGTATTTATTAAGTCAATGTCTTCTCTATGAATCTATCCGATAATAAAATTAATTTTTCTGATTTACTTCCTCCTGCTGGAGCAAGTTCGTTGCTACAACAACTTATTCAACTAGGGAGTCATACTAAAAATGTTCCTAATAATAGACTGTGCCTCGATAAAGATAAGGATTTAAACGAATTAAGAAGTCAGTGGCAAGAGTTGTCTACTACTCAATCTGACTATACTTACTCAGCAGAATTGATAATTGATAGCGAACGATTAGTTACCGACTGGCTCATAAAATTATTTAATACTTCATTTGCTAATCAGCAAGTTATATTGGCTCGTAGCAATGATGAACCCGAGTATTTTCCAGCTCAAGATAATGAACCCGCTCGAATTGAATTTGCTCACGGATTTTTTGCCAGTGCTCTGCATGAAATCAGTCATTGGTGCGTGGCTGGTGACGCTCGTAGACAACTATCTGACTTTGGCTACTGGTATGCTCCAGATGGACGATCAGCGGCTCAGCAGCAGGCATTTGAGCGTGTAGAAATTAAACCTCAAGCATTGGAGTGTCTATTTACCTTGGCGTGTGGACGAAATTTTCAAGTCTCACAAGATAACTTGTTTGCCGACTTCGACACTAGTAGTAGCACCTTTGCTATTGATGTCTATCAGCAAGTCCACAGCTACATAGCTAAACCTGACACTCTGCCACGTGACGCTAAGACTTTACTGACTGCGTTACTTAGTGCTTGCACTTCTTCATCTGAGATCAGCGCTTAGTTTAAATTACTAAGCGTTCCTACTTATTAACGATTTTCTACGGTTGGTAACGCCTTGCCACTAAACTTATATCTGCTTTGAGCTATACTGATAACTAAAGTGGTATTTTGAAAATATCGATCTGCTTTAGTTCTAGAATAGTTTTTCTAATATATCCAGTGATTGAACCATATCTAACTAATGAAAAATTTGTCTCAATTAAAAACCAATAATTATAAAATAAGGAACCACTATGGAAGTCTTCTATATTCATCCCGATAATCCGCAGCCACGTCTCATTGAGCAAGCCGCTGACCTATTGCGCAGAGATCAGTTAATTATTTACCCAACTGATACCAGTTATGCTTTTGGTTGCCGTTTAGGAGCAAAGGATGCTCTAACGAAGCTTAAGCAAATCCGTGAACTCGATGATAAGCATCAATTTACCTTGCTATGCCGCGACTTGAGCGAAATTGCCAACTATGCAACAGTTGATAATGTACAATTTAAACAGCTGAAAGCCCATACCCCTGCCCCAATTACTTTTATTCTTACTGCCACCAAAGACGTACCGAAAAAACTGGCGCATGCAAAGAAAAAAACCATTGGTATCCGTGTACCTAGTAACCCCATTGCTCAAGCATTATTAGAAGCGATGGATGAACCTATTTTAACCAGCTCACTGATTTTGCCTAATCGAGACGATATTTTGGATGACCCATTTGAGATTGAAGATTTGCTAGGCAATCAAATCGACGGTCTCATCAATGCAGGTATAAAGACAACTAAGCTTACTACTATCGTGGATATGACTAGCAGCGTTCCTGAAGTTATCAGACAAGGTGCGGCCAATGTCGATTCGTTATTACTCTAAGCAGCTAATTATTGCTTTAAACAACTACTAGTATATTTAGTCAGATTTAAGACAAAAAAAAGCTCCAATTGAATTGGAGCTTTTTTATGGAATATGTCTTAGGTGTAAAACTAGTCACGATCAACCAATTCTACATAAGCCATTGGCGCATTGTCACCATCACGGTAACCGCATTTTACGATACGCAAATAACCACCTGGACGCGTCTGGTAACGAGGACCTAACGTGCCAAATAATTTGCCTACCATAGCTTTGCTACGCATACGGCTGAATGCTAAACGACGGTTAGCAACGCTGTCTTCTTTAGCCATAGTGATCAATGGCTCGGCAACGCGACGTAGTTCTTTAGCTTTTGGTAAAGTTGTTTTGATCAGTTCATGCTCAAATAATGAGTTAGTCATGTTCTGAAACATTGCCTTACGATGACTGCCGGTACGACCCAGCTTGACTCCACTCTTACGATGGCGCATAGTCAAAAATCCTTAAAGTTTAACGGCTACGATAAGAAAAGCGATCATCAACACGTAAATCAGCTGGTGGCCAGTTATCTAGGCGCATACCGAGCTCTAAATCTTTAGACGCTAATACGTCCTTGATTTCTGTCAATGATTTCTTACCAAGATTTGGGGTTTTTAGAAGTTCAGTCTCTGAACGCTGTACCAAATCACCGATATAGTAAATGTTTTCAGCTTTCAAGCAGTTGGCTGAGCGAACCGTTAGTTCAAGATCGTCCACAGGGCGTAATAGCACCGGATCAACCTCTTCTTTCTCTTTCACAGGCTCAGGCGCTTCTTCAGCTTCTAGGTCAACAAAGATAGAAATCTGTTGTTGTAAAATAGTGGCTGCTTTACGAATTGCTTCTTCTGGATCTATAGTGCCATTAGTTTCAAGCTCAATGATAAGACGATCAAGATCAGTACGCTGCTCTACACGAGCGTTCTCAACCTGATAAGCAACACGAAGCACAGGACTAAAACTTGCATCAAGCTTTAAACGTCCAATTGCTTTAGTATCACCATCTTCACGGCGCTGGTTTGCTGGCTCATATCCACGACCCATCACTACACGCAAACGCATCTTAAGATGACCACGATCGCTCAATGTACCCAAGACCAATTCTGGATTGATGATGTCAACATTGTGCGGCAACGCGATGTCTGCAGCAGTAATAGTGCCTGGACCTTGTTTATCCAAGGTCAAAAATACTTCATTTTGGTCATGAAGCGTAATTGCTAAGCCTTTTAGGTTCAAAAGCAAATCAAGTACGTCTTCTTGCAGGCCTTCAAGCGTTGAGTATTCATGGTCAACACCATCAATCTCAGCTTCAATGACTGCAGCACCAGGTAATGAAGATAACAAGATGCGACGCAGAGCATTACCTAAGGTATGCCCAAAGCCGCGTTCTAACGGTTCGAGCGTGACTTTCGCAATCGTTTCGTTAACCGTATCCACATTAATGGCATTCGGCGTTAGAAACTCAGTTGCATTTAGCATCATGATGTCACCTCGATTTATTAAACTGGTTTAATTAACGTTAATTGCTCAATGCCATTTTCATAACATTGAGCATTACGTCATTACTTAGAGTATAGCTCAACGATCAAGCTTTCGTTGATTTCAGCAGGTAGATCAATACGATCAGGCGCATGTTTAAACGTGCCTTGTAGTTTGCTGTGGTCAACATCAAGCCATTCTGGAATACCACGTTGTGTCGCTAATTCGATAGCGTTTTTAATACGTAGTTGTTCGCGAGATTTCTCTTGGATAGCGATGACATCACCATCTTGAAGCTGAATTGAAGGAATGTTCACACGAACAAACTCATCACGGCCAGCTTTTTTTACCATAACAGTACGATGACTGACTAGCTGACGTGCTTCTGCGCGAGTTGAGCCAAAGCCCATGCGATACACAACGTTATCTAGACGGCTCTCAAGCATTGCTAGTAGGTTTTCACCAGTAGCGCCACGCTTACGAGCAGCTTCTTTATAGTAGTTCGCGAATTGACGCTCTAGTACACCATAAATACGCTTAACTTTTTGCTTTTCACGCAACTGTAGAGCATATTCTGAGGTCTTGTTACGGCTTACGCCGTGCTGACCTGGTGGACGACCAGCTTTCTTCGTTTTTACGTCATACGGTTTAACGCCAGACTTAAGGCCTAAATCCGTACCTTCACGACGTGATAATTTCAGTTTTGGTCCAATATAGCGGGCCATTGTTATGTCTCCTATAAGCTTTTAGTATAAAAAGCTTCGTCTTTAATATTAGACGCGGCGCTTTTTCGGCGCACGGCAACCATTGTGTGGGATTGGGGTTACATCAGAGATGCTGTTAACTTTATAACCCAATGCACCTAGTGCTCTTACCGCAGACTCACGACCCGGTCCTGGTCCTTTGACCAAAACATCGATATTCTTAACACCATATTCTTGGGCCGCTTTACCAGCGACTTCAGCTGCAACCTGAGCTGCAAATGGTGTAGATTTACGTGAACCACGGAAGCCTTGTCCACCTGAAGTGGCCCAAGCCAATGCATTACCTTGACGATCGGTAATCGTAACAATGGTGTTATTAAAAGACGCATGGATATGGGCAATGCCCTCCGATACTGAACGACGAGCCACCTTTTTGCGACTGCGAGTGTCTTTTGCCATCTTTTAGCTTCCTAAGTTAATTATCTTTTGAGAGGGCGTGTCGGACCCTTACGAGTACGAGCGTTGTTCTTGGTGTTCTGACCTCTAACTGGTAGGTTACGACGATGACGGATGCCACGGTAACAACCAAGATCAACTAAACGCTTGATGTTCATTGAAACTTCACGACGAAGGTCACCTTCAGTCATGTAGTTTGCAACTTGTGCACGGATAGCATCTAACTGTGTATCATCTAACTGACTGACTTTAGTAGTAGGGGCGATGCCAACTGCTTCTAAGATTTTCTGAGCAGTGGTACGACCTACACCAAAGATGTAAGTTAGTGAAATAACAGCATGCTTATTATCCGGAATGTTTACGCCGGCAATACGAGCCATTGATTTCTCTCCATTAAAGAAAAATAAGCGTTATCTAGCGATAAGGCTTTACTCTTCAGATTTGTTGCTGTTAATACTAGAGCTTTTATAGTCATTATCGATGTTTTGACTATAAGTCTGCTCATCGATTCTATCATAAAAGATTTTGTATAAACACGGCAAGTGGCGGATGATATCGCATCCGCCGTTATTTTTCAAGTATTAATTTAATTAGCAGCGAAAACTAGATGTTTTCTGATACTAATTATTAACCTTGACGTTGCTTGTGGCGAGGTTCTGCTGTACAGATAATATGTACACGGCCTTTACGGCGCACAACTTTACAGCTACCACAAATCTTTTTAACTGATGCTTGAACTTTCATAGCATGCTCCTTGAAATATCGTACCGCTCATTTAAGGTTGAGTGGGCGATTGAATTAACGTCTGATCATGATATTGATGGGTCATCAAATGCGCTTGAATCTGCGAGATGAAGTCCATTACCACAACCACCATAATCAGTAAAGACGTACCACCGAGTTGAAACGGCACACCAAACGATGACTGGACGACCATTGGCATTAAACAAATAACCGTCATATACATCGCGCCAATAAAGGTCAGTCGGTTTAATACATGATCGAGGTAACGCTGAGTTTGTTGTCCTGGGCGAATACCTGGAATATACGCACCACTACGTTTAAGGTTCTCTGCTACTTCACGCGGACTAAATACCAATGCCGTATAAAAATAACAGAAGAAAATAATCATTGCGCCAAACAGTACTAAGTATAGCGGCTGTCCTGGGGACAACACCAATGCCATATTTTGAAGTATTTTCTGTACAAAGGTAGGATCAGTCGATTGACCAACCCACTGCCCTAAACTTGCAGGAAACAATAACAAAGAACTGGCAAAAATAGCTGGGATAACCCCTGCCATATTTAGCTTAAGCGGCAAATGTGATTGCTGCTGAGCATAAATTTTACGACCTTGTTGCTGTTTTTGTGCGTAGTTCACAGGAACACGACGTTGAGCACGTTCAATATAAACGATACCCGCAGTAACCGCGATACCTAGCAGTACAAAAATAAATAGCACAATCAAGTTCATCTGACCTTGATTGACCTGTTCAATAGATTGCGAAATCATACCTGGCGTACCAGCCACAATACTCGCAAAAATGAGCATTGAAATACCATTACCTACGCCGCGCTCCGTAATCTGCTCACCAAGCCACATTAAGAACATTGCGCCTGCTACTAAAGAAGTAACAGCTGGAATATAGAAGGTAAGACCAGTAGATAAAGTAAGGTTTTGGCTGATTAAGCCAGCACACATTCCTAATGACTGTACTAGGGCTAAAGCAAGCGTTCCCTGACGGGTGTACTTGTTTAGCTTGCGTCGTCCCGCTTCACCTTCTTTTTTGAGGGCTTCAAGCGATGGCAATACTGCAGACATCATCTGTACGATAATCGATGCTGAGATATATGGCATAATGCCAAGTGCCATGATAGACATACGCTCTAGCGCACCACCTGAGAACATATTAAACATGCTCAGGATGGTGTTTTCGTTGCGCGAAAACAGATCAGCCAAGTTAACTGGGTTGATACCCGGAACAGGAATATGTGACCCTAAACGATAAACAATCAATGCGCCGATTAAAAATAATAAACGCGTCCATAGCTCATCATACTTACGTATAAATGCGAATGGATTAAGCGGTATACCAGCCGATGACATTGATTGTTTTGACACGTTACTACTCCTCGATGCTACCACCAGCAGCTTCGATAGCTTGCTTAGCACCTTTAGTCACTTTAATACCTTTGAAAGTATAAGCTTTAGTGACTTCGCCTGATAGCATTACACGAGCACGTTTCATATCGTGACGGATAAGGTTAGCAGCTTTAAGTGTTTCAAGGCTAACTACATCGCCTTCAATTTTATTCAGTTCAGAAAGACGTACTTCAGCAGTCTTCATAGCCAGTTTACTGGTAAAACCAAATTTTGGTAGACGGCGATATAAAGGCATCTGACCACCTTCAAATCCTGAGCGAATGCTAGAACCTGAACGAGATTTCTGACCTTTTACACCACGACCACCAGTCTTACCAAGACCTGAACCGATACCACGACCACGACGTTGGGCAGTTTTCTTTGCGCCAACACCTGGTGATAATTCATTTAATCTAAGACCCATTACGCTTCCTCCACTTTTACCATGTAGTTAACGCGATTGACCATACCACGGGTTGAAGGAGTATCTTCTACTTCAACAGTATGATTAATACGGCGTAAACCCAATCCTTTCAAGCTCGCTTTGTGGCTCTTTAGGCGATGGGCACCCGATTTAAATTGAGTGACTTTCATTTTTTTCATCGTAACTCACCTAGTCTAAGTTAACCCAAGATTTCGTCTACAGATTTACCACGTTTAGCTGCCATCTTCTCTGGAGTTGACATATCACGTAAACCGTTAAACGTTGCGCGAACAACGTTAGCAGTATTGGTAGAACCATAACATTTAGTCAAAACGTCTTTGACACCAGCAACTTCTAATACAGCACGCATTGCGCCACCAGCGATTACGCCAGTACCTTCAGATGCAGGCTGCATGTAGACTTTACTAGCACCATGACGTGCTTTGATTGGATGATGCAAAGTTGCATCATTTAGCTCAACAGTAATCATATTACGTTTGGCAGCTTCTAGTGCTTTTTGGATAGCAGCTGGCACTTCACGTGCTTTACCACGACCAAAACCTACACGACCATTGCCATCGCCCACTACAGTCAATGCAGTGAAAGAGAAAATACGACCACCTTTAACAACTTTCGCTACGCGATCAACGGTAACTAAGCGTTCTACTAGACCGTCAGTCTGTTCATTTTTATCATTTTTATCATTTCTAGCCATGATTAAAACTCCAATCCGTTTTCGCGAGCAGCTTCTGCTAAAGCTTTAACTCGACCATGATATTTGAAACCACTACGGTCAAAGGCAACTTTAGTAATGCCAGCTGCTTTTGCGCGTTCTGCGATCATTTGGCCTACAGACGTTGCTGAATCAGCATTACCAGTCGCGCCTGAACGCAAGCTGCTGTCTAAGGTAGATGCCTGAGCAATCACTTCACCACCATTTGGAGAGATAATCTGGGCATAAATATGTTTTGACGTGCGGTTAACCGTTAAGCGATGAACGCCTAAGAAACGGATATGCGCGCGTGTTTTCTTAGCTCGACGCAGACGAGCTGCTTTTTTATCAAACATTTCAACTCACCTTATTTTTTCTTAGCTTCTTTGCGAATCACATGCTCGTCACTATAACGAATACCTTTGCCTTTATAAGGCTCAGGTGGGCGGAAACCACGGATGTTGGCGGCTGCTTGACCAAGCTGCTGTTTATTGTTTGATTTCAAAACAATTTCAGTTTGCGTTGGCGTTTCAGCTGATACACCTTCAGGTAACGTATACTCTACTGGATGAGAATAACCAACGTTCAAGGTTACCTTGTTACCAGTAACTTGCGCGCGATAACCAACACCAATCAACTGAAGACGTCTTTCAAAGCCTTCGTTTACGCCAGTAACATAGTTGTTAACAAGAGCGCGCATGGTGCCAGTGTGCATCATAGCTTCTTTTGAATCGACTGTAGGTGAGAAAATGATAGCATCATCTTCCTGTTTCAGCTCGACCAATTCATGCAGGCGTAAAGACATAGAACCGTTCTTGCCTTTAACTTCGACCTGCCGATCGTTCAAAGTAACGCTTACGCCGTTTGGCAGCGTCACTGGGGCTTTAGCCACACGAGACATAGGAATATTCCTTAAAAAATTTAACTTCTTTATATTAGCGAAAAAACTAACAGGCTAAAAAGCGTGTTAGTTTAGCATAGTTGACTGTGTTAGACATCTATCAATTCGAAATAATTTAATATTACTCAAACAATAGAAGCCTAACAACCATCAAATAGACTTCATCGTCGTATAGCTTACGCTACAAATGCGACGATTTCACCACCGATACCAGCAGCGCGTGCAGCACGATCGCTCATGATACCTTGGCTAGTAGATACGATAGCAACACCCATACCTTGCTTAACAGTAGGGATAGCGTCTTTACCGCGGAACTGGCGTAAACCAGGACGGCTATAACGTTGGATAGTCTCGATGACAGCACGGCCTTCGAAATATTTCAATTCAATAGTAAGGGTTGCTTTGTTGTTTTCTTCTTCAGCAACAACAGCGCTAGCCACATAACCTTCGCTAACTAGCAAATCAGCAATTGATTTACGTAATTTAGAGCTCGGCATTGCTACCGATACTTTGTTAGCCATTTGTGCGTTACGGATACGGGTTAGCATATCCCCAACAGTATCTTGCATACTCATATAGTTACTCCTTACCAGCTTGCTTTACGAACACCAGGCACATCGCCTTGCATGACACGCTCACGCAGCATATTGCGTGACAAGCCAAACTTGCGGAAGTAACCGTGAGGACGACCGGTGATAGCACAACGATTACGCAGACGTACTGGTGATGAGTTGCGTGGAAGAGCTTGTAGCTCTAACATCGCTTCCATACGAGTTTCGTCACTTGCAGTCATATCACTGATAGTTTCTTTTAGCTTGATACGCTTTTCAGCATATTTAGCAACCATTTTTTCGCGCTTTAATTCGCGGTTAATCATGCTCTTCTTTGCCATAACGTCTTTACCTTATTTAAATGGGAAGCCGAATGCTTTAAGCAACGCACGACCTTCTTCATCAGATTGAGCTGACGTGGTGATTGTCACATCCATACCACGGATACGATCAATCTTGTCAAAATCTACTTCTGGGAATACGATTTGTTCTTTGATACCCAATGAGTAGTTACCACGTCCGTCAAAGGCTTTAGGTGAAAAACCGCGGAAATCACGAATACGAGGAATTGCAATGGCAACGAGACGATCTAAAAATTCGTACATTTGCTCACCGCGTAGCGTTACTTTACAGCCAATTGGCCATTCTTCACGAATCTTAAAGCCAGCAACTGATTTACGCGCTTTGGTGACAACAGGTTTTTGACCAGCAATCGCGGTCATATCAGCTACAGCACCTTCCAACAATTTCTTGTCTTGAGACGCGCCGCCTACACCCATGTTAAGTGTGATTTTAGTGATTTTAGGCACTTGCATCACATTTGCCAAACCAAGCTCTTCTTTGATTTGCTGCTTTAGTTCATCGTTATATAAAGATTTTAATCTTGCCATTACCATTACACCCTTAGTGTCTTACGCAGTCGCCACTACTTCACCGCTTGAACGATAGACGCGTTGTTTCTTGCCGTCTTCGCCAAACTGATAAGTAATACGGTCTGCTTTTTGGGTTTGCGCATTTAAGATTGCGACATTTGAGATATGCAGAAAAGCTTCTTGCTTAAGAATGCCACCTTCAACGCCAGTTGCCTGATTTGGCTTCTGATGTTTGGTAACAATATTAATGCCTTCAACTTTAATACGATCGTTTTTTACAGCTTGTACAGTACCTTGCTTGCCTTTGTCTTTCCCAGCAATCACGATAACTGTATCGCCTTTACGTAATTTTGACATGGATTACCTCACAATACTTCTGGTGCTAGTGATACAATTTTCATAAACTGATCACCACGTAGTTCACGAGTTACCGGTCCAAAAATACGAGTTGCAATCGGCGCTTTGTTTTGGTTCAACAATACCGCAGCATTGTCGTCAAAACGTAACACAGAACCATCTGGACGACGAACGCCTTTTTTGGTACGTACAACTACTGCATTCATCACGTCGCCTTTTTTAACACGACCACGCGGAATGGCTTCTTTAACCGTTACTTTAATAATGTCGCCAACTGATGCATAACGACGATGAGAACCACCCAGTACTTTAATGCACTGAACTCGCCTTGCACCGCTATTGTCTGCAACTTCCAGCATTGACTCAACCTGAATCATAGCGTTACTCCACACGTATGAGCAATAAAAACCAGTTGCTGCCGCTAGCACAGAATGAGTAGGACGGCATTTTAATATAAATAACCGCGACTTACTCTTAATGTGAGTGATATACGCTCGGCGCAATCAGCATCCTTAAAAAGGCGGCTATTTTAACAGCTTCTGGCTTTTAATGCAATTTACTTAGATTTTTTCTACTTTTTCAACCACATCAACTAAAGTCCAAGACTTAGTTTTTGAGATTGGACGCGTTTCTTTGATGCGGACAAGGTCGCCTTGTTGGCAAACGTTATTCTCATCATGAGCTTTGATTTTCGTAGAACGACGAAGCTGCTTGCCATACAAAGGATGACGAACCAGACGCTCAATCAAAACTGTGATGGACTTATCCATCTTGTCGCTAACAACTCGACCTGTCAATACGCTAGCATTGGTAGTTGTTTGATTGTTATCGCTCATGAGTCGCCTCGTTGTTTCTCGTTAATCAAAGTCTGAAGCTGAGCAATCGTGCGACGATTGTCACGTACTTCATGGGTATTACCCAACTGACCAGTTGCTTTAGCCATACGAATACGGAAAGCATCAAGTTGCTTTTCATCAAGTAACTGGGTCAGTTCTTCTAATGATTTATCACGTAATTCACTGATCTTCATTACATTATCGTCCGCTTAACAATGGTAGTTTTAAAGGGCAGTTTTGCTGCAGCAAGCGTGAAAGCTTCACGTGCAAGCTCTTCTGGTACCCCTTCAATTTCATATAGCACTTTACCAGGTTTGATTTCGCATACCCAATATTCTACTGGACCTTTACCTTTACCCATACGTACTTCTAATGGTTTATTAGTAATCGGTTTGTCAGGGAATACACGAATCCAAATCTTACCGCCACGCTTAATTTTACGAGTGATGGTACGACGTGCTGCTTCGATTTGACGAGCTGTCATACGACCACGCGTCAATGATTTTAGACCAATTTGTCCGAATGCAACGGTGCTTCCACGATGAGCTAGCCCAGTGTTACGACCTTTGTGCATTTTACGAAACTTGGTACGTTTTGGCTGTAACATAGTTTAACCTCTGTCTGAGTTTCGACGGTTTCCACGACCACGGCGTTTTGGCGCACGAGTCTGCTCTTCTTTGACGGGATTATATACACTGTTCATACCGTCAAGGATTTCGCCACGGAAAATCCAAACTTTAACACCGATGGTGCCGTAAGTTGTCTCTGCACGAATTGACGAGTAGTCAATATCAGCACGGAGTGTATGCAATGGCACACGACCTTCACGGTACCATTCACTACGAGCAATCTCAGCACCGCCTAGACGGCCAGACAGCTCAACCTTGATACCTTTAGCACCAGAACGCATACTGTTCTGTACCGCGCGTTTCATCGCACGACGGAACATAACACGACGCTCAAGCTGGCTACCGATGCCGTCTGCTACCAAACGTGCATCAAGGTCAGGTGACGTGATTTCTTCAATGTTGACCTGAGCAGGTACGCCCATAATTTTGGTCAATTCTTTTTGAAGTCTTTCGATATCTTCGCCTTTCTTACCGATAACAATACCAGGACGCGCAGTGGCGATGGTAATCTTAGCAGCGCCAGTAGGACGCTCGATCATGATGTTGCTGATCATAGCGTTATCTAGCTTTTTGCGTAGATATTCACGAACTTGAATGTCGTTGATTAGGTATTCTGAGTATTGTTTAGGGTTAGCATACCAGTTTGCGTTATGCTTTTTTACAACACCAAGACGAATTCCGATTGGATGTACTTTTTGACCCATAACTTATTCTCCTACCTTTATAGTGATGTGACAAGTACGCTTGCTGATACGATCAGCACGGCCTTTGGCACGTGGTAGGATACGTTTTAGCGTAATGCCTTCATCAACATAGATAGTAGCGACTTTTAAGTCGTCAATATCTAAGCCGTGATTATGTTCGGCATTGGCGATGGCTGAGTTAAGGCATTTCTTAACAAACACAGCGCCTTTTTTATTGCTATACGTTAGGATATCCAAAGCACGCTCAATAGATTTGCCACGAACTTCATCAGCAACGAGTCTAACTTTTTGTGCCGATATGGCGGCACCGCGTAATTTTGCAGTTACTTCCATGGTAAGCACCTTATCTCTTAGCTTTTTTGTCAATGCCGTGACCACGATACGTACGAGTCGGGGCAAATTCACCTAGTTTATGACCAACCATCTGCTCGCTCACGATAACCGGTACATGAGTACGGCCGTTGTGAACAGATAAAGTTAGGCCAACCATTTGTGGCAGAATCATCGAGCGGCGCGACCAAGTCTTAATTGGCTTGCGTGAGTTGGTGTCTAATGCATTCTCAACTTTAGCAAACAAGTGCGCGTCTATGAATGGACCTTTTTTCAATGAACGAGGCATGAAATTCTTCCTTTATTTCTTCTTGGCGCGACGGCGGATGATCATGTTGTCAGTACGCTTATTGTGACGCGTTTTAAGTCCTTTAGACTTCTGACCCCAAGGGCTGGTTGGATGGCGACCTTTGTTACGACCTTCACCACCACCGTGTGGGTGATCAACCGGGTTCATAGCGACACCACGAACAGAAGGACGAACACCACGCCAACGTGAAGCACCGGCTTTACCAAGTGATTTCAAGTTGTTTTCAGTGTTAGAAACTTCACCAATAACAGCGCGGCAATTTACGTGTACACGGCGAGTTTCGCCAGAACGCATACGTAGAATAGCATAAACACCGTCACGACCTAGTAACTGAACGCTAGCACCCGCAGAACGAGCCATCTGTGCACCTTTACCGATTTTAAGTTCGATATTGTGAATCACAGTACCCAATGGGATGTTTTTTAGCGGTAAGCAGTTACCTGGACGAATTGGAGAAGTCTCGCCTGACATTACTGTATCACCAACTACTTGTTTCTTAGCAGCGATAATGTAACGACGTTCGCCATCAGCATACTTAAGTAGAGCAATATGAGCAGTACGGTTAGGATCGTATTCGATACGCTCTACCGTCGCTGGGATATTGTCTTTAGTACGTTTGAAATCGATAATGCGATAATGTTGCTTATGACCACCGCCAATGTGACGAGTAGTAATGCGGCCATTATTGTTACGACCACCTGACTTGCTTTTTGATTCTAGAAGTGCTGCAAACGGACGACCTTTGTACAGGTGTGGATGCACTACTTTTTCAACAAAACGACGGCCTGGTGATGTTGGCTTTGCTCTTACGAT
This sequence comes from Psychrobacter sp. BI730, assembly GCF_013414195.1. Lineage (GTDB taxonomy): Bacteria > Pseudomonadota > Gammaproteobacteria > Pseudomonadales > Moraxellaceae > Psychrobacter. The sequence goes on along the minus strand of NZ_JAATTV010000016.1, from coordinate 14,430 downwards.
AGGCATGAGTGTAATCCTTATTCGTTATTCGCTGTTTCACTAGTAGAATCAGTAGTATTCGCTACTTCTTCACCAGCATCAGCCATTTGTACATCTTGACCAGCTTTTAAGGTAACATAGGCTTTTTTGTAGTCGTTACGACGGCCGATGCTTTTACCAAAACGCTTTGTCTTACCTTTAACATTCAAAGTGTTTACTTTAGTAACTTCAACACCTTCAAACATCAACTCAACTGCTTTCTTGACTTCAAGCTTAGTAGCATTAGAATCAATTTTAAATACCTGCACACCAAGTGAGTCGCCAAGCATTTGAGATTTTTCTGAGAATACAGGCCCTCTTAAGACCTGATAAAGTCTTGCGTTATTCATGCTAGTGCTTCCTCAAATTGTTTCGCAGCTTCAACTGACATGATCACTTTATCAAATGCGATCAAGCTCACTGGGTCCACTTCATTTGTACCAAGTACATTGACGTGTGGAATGTTGCGAGCAGCTAAGTATAAGTTTTCATCAACTTCTTTAGTAACGATTAGTGCACGAGGTGCATTCAAATCGTTCAACTTAGCAATCAGTTCTTTGGTTTTCGGCCCAGAAACGCTCAACTCTTCTACCAAAATCAGACGCTCTTGACGAATCAATTCTGCTAGGATGCACTGCATCGCACCGCGATACATTTTACGGTTTACTTTCTGTGACCAATCTTGTGGTTTTGCAGCGAATGCACGACCACCTGAACGCCAGATTGGGCTACGAATAGAACCCGCACGAGCGCGACCAGTACCTTTTTGGCGCCATGGCTTAATACCACCGCCAGAAACTTCGGCACGTGTTTTTTGTGCGCGTGTACCTTGGCGAGCACCAGCTAAATAAGCGGTGACGACTTGATGCACTAGTGCTTCGTTGAATTCACGACCAAATGCCGTATCAGAAAGCTCAACCGCCGCACCTGTAACTGTTTTTAAATCCACGTTAATCCCCTTGCTTAGGCTTTGACTGACGGACGTACGATAACATCGCCACCGGTGGCACCTGGGATAGCACCCTTGATGACAAGTAACCCTTTTTCGGCATCAACCGAAATCACTTCTAGGCCCTGAACGGTAACACGTTTGTTACCCATCTGACCCGCCATCTTCTTGCCTTTGAATACTTTACCTGGTGACTGGTTTTGACCAGTTGAACCATGCGCACGATGAGACACTGAGTTACCATGAGTAGCATCTTGCATACTAAAGTTGTGACGCTTAACAGGGCCTTGGAAACCTTTACCTTTGCTCTGTCCTGTCACATCAACCATCTGACCTTGTTCGAACAAGTCAGCTAGAATCTCGCCACCAATCTCACGACCTTCAAGATCGCTTTCGTTGGCACGGAATTCCCAAACACCACGGCCAGCTTTAACACCAGCTTTAGCGAAGTGACCCTTCTGTGCAGCTGTTACGCGGCTGTCACGACGAGTACCTGTGGTAATTTGGATGGCTTGATAACCATCTACATCAGTATTTTTTACTTGAGTAATGCGGTTTGCATCGACCTCAACAACTGTTACAGGGATAGATGCGCCTGTTTCAGTGAAGACACGGGTCATGCCGCACTTTTTACCGACTAAACCGATCGCCATTTTAGACCTCTTTATATCTTATATTAATGGGTTGGGTGTTTAATGTGCATTAACCCAAAGCAATTTGAACGTCAACACCCGCCGCTAAATCTAATTTCATTAGCGCATCCACAGTTTTGTCAGTTGGCTGAACGATATCAACCATACGCTTATGAGTACGGATTTCGTACTGGTCACGAGCGTCTTTGTTAACGTGTGGTGAGGTTAGAACGTTGAAGCGCTCAATGCGAGTCGGCAACGGTACAGGACCACAAACTTGCGCACCGGTGCGCTTTGCAGTATCAACAATCTCTTGTGCAGATTGATCAATCAGACGATGATCAAAAGACTTAAGACGGATACGGATTCTCTGGTTAGCCATGCCAGCAAGCTCCTAATATGTGCCTTTGTCATTCTTGCGTCGCAAGACCATGATCAAAAGCAGTTTGGTTAAATATTCACTTAAAGCGGCCTTCTGTTCTTAACCAGAATGAGTTCTTTATCCGAACTTATAGCGTGCCAAAAGCAAAATAGTTTAAAGCCCCGCCAACCCTCCTATTAATTGGAAAGTAGCAAAGGCATAATGAAATAGTGCTAGAAACGATGCTCTAGCTGTCATAGCGCCAGCTTTTTTTATTCAGCTGCGCATATATAATTCAGTGGTGTATATTATACATAGTATTTTAGGTATTGCAAGAGCAATCTCTATTGTGATTAGAGATGCTCATTCTTAGACTAATCTTCAGTCACATAAATACTTTCATCTAGAACTATCATTTGTTTTGAATAATATTAATCTAAAACAATATCATACTGCTCTTGGGTATATAGATTCTCTACATCAAAAGTAATGACCCTACCCAGTAGATACTCTAAATCAGCCACTGTGTCTGACTCTGTTGTGAGTAGTAAATCAATGACTGCCGCATGAGCTACTACGGTGAACTTTTTGGGAGAATTATAAGTACGGGCGCAGCGCATAATTTCGCGGAAAATCTCAAAGCAAACGGTCTCTGCGGTTTTGACGAACCCGCGACCTTGACAAGTTGAGCACGGCTCACAAAGTTGCTGACCCAACGATTCACGCGTGCGTTTGCGTGTCATCTCTACCAGTCCAAGCTCACTGACCTGCGTAATCTTAGTTTTTGCATAATCTTGGGTAAGCTGCGCCTGTAAGCTTTCAAGCACATCATCTTTATGCTGTTGCTCAAGCATATCGATAAAATCTAGAATAATAATGCCGCCTAGATTACGTAAGCGCAACTGTCGAGCGATAGCATGTGTGGCTTCTAGATTAGTCTTATAAACCGTATCCTCTAATGAACGACCACCCACAAAAGAGCCTGTATTAACATCAATCGTGGTCATGGCTTCGGTCTGATCGATAATCAGATAACCACCAGACTTGAGATCGACACGGCGTTTTAGTGCATCACGCAAGTCATCCTCGACACGGTGTACATCGAATAGCGACTGCTCAGCGGTGTAGTGCACGATTCGATCATAAACGAATGGAACAAACTCTTTGGCAAAGTATCTGACTTGCTCATAAATTTGCGTATTATCAATAATGACTTTTTCGGTATCAGCGTGAACCAAGTCACGGATAGAACGTAATGGTAATGACAGTTCCTGATAGATCAGCTCTGAGCTCTGATGATGATTAATCTCTTGACGACGAGCACAGATAGTACGCCACAGCTGCAGTAGGTAATAAATGTCCTCTTCTAGCTTATCGACAGGCACACGCTCAGCAGCGGTGCGGGCAATCAGTCCACCCTTTAGATTGACCGTTTGCATTAGGCTACTAAGCTCAGTCTTTAATCGGCTACGCTCTTCTTCGCCATCAATACGCTGCGATATGCCAATATGATCACTCGATGGCAAATATACTAGATAACGTGATGGCAGCGAGATATTGGTTGTTAAACGAGCACCTTTACTTCCTAACTGGTCTTTGGTTACCTGTACCAAAATACGCTGACTTTCATGCAGACGATGCTGAATCAATGTTTTAGACGCTGGTACGATCTCTGTACTTTGTGCACTGACAATAGGCGGTGTCACAGCCAAGCTATCAGCAGAAGCGTTGGCAGTCGCATCGTCCTCATTTATCTCGTGCTTAGTGGCCTTAGCCGCTTTGTTTTTTTCTACAACGGGGCGTGGTTCACGCTGCATATCGTTGACATGTAGAAATGCGGTCCGTGATTGACCAATATCTACGAAGGCTGCCTGCATACCAGGAAGGACACGTACGACCGTCCCCAGATAGATATTGCCGACCAACCCCAGTTTGTGATGTCGTTCAATATAAATCTCGCCCAAAATACCATTGTCTAAAACCGCAACACGGGATTCCATTGGACTAATATTAATCAGCAGCTCTTCGGACATAGTTTTTTCTCTTATCTCTCAGCTTTCTTATTAGACGGTCATCGCCTATTAGATTGACAGTGTAACAAATGCGACTTGCTCTTGCCCATTACCCTACCGTGTCATTATGTGCATATCCCATTATAACGGGTTGACTGTGTCCATACTGCCTTCTGTCATTTCTTTGATTAGTGCCAGTGTTTGTGCCAGTGGCAGACCAACGACATTGGTATAGCTGCCATTAATACGACTGACCCATGTAGCACCAAGTCCTTGAATGCCATATCCACCTGCTTTATCAGCAGGTTCGCCACTATTCCAGTAGTCGCTCATCATCTGTGTCGTCAGTGGTATAAAAGTCACTTCCGTACGTTCAGTGATTCGCTGCTGGTTAATAATTTGCAAGCACTGTGTAGGTTTTGCTTTGCTTGGTTTTGCTTTAGGCAATAGCTGTACTTGAGTCGCTTGAACAGCAGTCCATACTTCGTGAACGTTATCAGACATACACTGCCACATACTATATGCGTGCTCACGATCGACAGGCTTGACCAATACTGTCTTGCCATCTGACAGCACGCCAATGGTATCAGAAGTCAAAATAATGAACGGTGAGGTGAGATTATTGTGATCCACTTGAAAGGTATTGCTTAATTGTTGTATCGCGGCATCAGCTTTGGTTGCGACCATGCGTTCGATATAGTCTGTCGGCGACTCATTATCCAACGGCGTCTCATCGATATCTACACTTAAGATAGTAAAGTCTAGTTGCGCTCTTTCTAGTAGCTCACGACGACGCGGAGAGCCAGACGCTAAAACGATATCCATCGATATTCTCTTCATTTATAAATTTATGATGTGTGTGGTCATACAGTATTGTGGGCCGAGCAAGCTAAGCTATTAATCAGAATAACAGCTATAGCTAGTGACTCATTAACGCGAAAACTTGCGTAAAGCAAACAGTACGAGTGGCCAGCTAATGATACTCATAAACAATGACAAAGCAGACTGAGCAACAAAGACGTTTTGAATAAACATCTGTAGTATCCATAGATTTAACTGAAAGACAATCAGCCCTAGACTAGCAATGAGCCACGCGCTAATCGTGTTCAACTGTCTGACATAGATACTGGTAATTTTGATAACCAGTGCAACCACAACAGCGGCGAAAGCTTGCTGCCCTAAATGGGTATCCATTAATAAATCAGCAATCAGCCCAACCGTAAATGCGGTAAAAATGCCGACATAGCGCGGCTGAAACAGTAACCAATAGATCAACACCATGATCATGACCATGGGACGCAGTGTGGCCATGCTTGGGCTTAATGGATAGACATTGAGTGATGATGCAGCGATGAAACTCAGAACAATCACAACTATCAATAGTACCGTGGCATTCTCAGAATCAGGATACGACATGGGTACTTACCTTAGCGAGTGTTTGATGGTTGCTGTTATATTGTTGATTGGATATTGGCAAGGTGAATACCATAAATGGAAAGCTTTAAAACATTAATAAGCCAGCTAATTAGCCGTCAATACTGTGGCTTACGTCGTTATCTATGGAGCAATAGCAGCAGCATTGTTCTCATTTAGCAGTTTGTCTTGAAGTATTAATACATAGGCATTGTCAATAAAGTTAGCTGCTGGAGTAACTTCGATCGTTCTAAAGTTATCAGTTTGCTCGTCTTTGACATGCGCGATACGCCCTACTCGATAGCCTGCCGGAATACGACCGCCCAGTCCTGAAGACACTAGTTCATCACCTACTCGCACATCTGACGTCTTAAAGACGTAATTGAGACTTAATGAAGATGGGATGCCTTGGCCTGTAACGATGGCGCGCTGACCAGTACGCTTAACAGTGACAGCAACTGACTGCTGCTCATCTGTAATCAACAACAGACGGCTAGTATTCGGATAGACATTGATAATCTGTCCTAATACACCGTCTTCATCGATGACCGTTTGCCCAACTTGTACGCCATCTTGCTCCCCTTTATTAAGCACGACAATCTGTCTGAGCAAGTTGGTATCTGTGCCGATGACTTGCGCCAAATTAAGATCGAACTGCTCAGGCTTGGTGGTAGATAAAATACCTTGCAGGCGTGCATTCTGTGCCAAGATATAATCTTGTTGTTGTAACTTGGCATGCGCGTGTATCAATTGCGACTTTAGCTGCATGTTTTCGCGACGCAGTGCTTCTTTTGATTGCAGACTACCACCTGCCCAATGCTTGGCATAGCTTGGTAGTAAAGACAGCTCATAGATAGGTTGCATAGCGGCATGACTGGTGCTACGTACTGGCTTAAACCAATCAGAGTTTTTGCTATCAAACCACATCAAGATTAAGGCTGCTATCAATACGATAACAGTCTTACGAAGTGATAACGGTTGGCGAGCAAAAATACTTGGAGTCATAAGTCGTCTGATTTAAGGATTCTAAAATGAACAATAGCACTTATTTACAGCATGAGTGTTTATCGAGGATATTGGGTTATAGCACAAATGAATGCAATTAAAGGTAGCACAATCGGCTACCTTTAATTTTATATATAGTCAATCTTCTATAGATTGGATACGGTGTCAGTCTCGCTCAGCCTACTACTTGTAGTACTTTCGCTCGGCTTCCTTATATCCAAATTATATTGAACCGACTATATTTATAGTTTCATCATTCACATAAATCGTCATTATCATATATTGCCAAGCCTATAAGACAATTAAGGATAAAGATGAATTAAACAAAAATCATGTTTAAACTTTTGTTATTGATGAAATCAAGCGCGATACCACCACCACGGCTAACACAGGTTAGTGGGTCTTCTGCTACCGTCACTGGCAAACCGGTCTCTTGCGAGATAAGTTTGTCTAAGTCACGTAATAGTGCGCCGCCACCTGTCAATACAATCCCACGCTCAGCGATGTCAGATGACAACTCTGGCGGAGTCTGCTCAAGTGCTACTTTTACAGCGCTAACAATACCGCTCAATGGATCAGTCAACGCTTTTTGCACTTCTTCTGAATTGACAGTAAAGGTCTTTGGCACACCTTCTGCCATGCTACGACCGCGAACTTCTACTTCTAGTTGGCTGTCTTCATTCAATGCAGAACCGACTTCTTTTTTGATGCGCTCAGCAGTCGTCTCACCGATGACACAACCATGCATACGGCGTACATGAGTGATGATCGCTTCATCAAACATATCGCCGCCGATACGAATCGACTCAGCATATACGCAACCAGACAGTGCAATAACAGCAATCTCAGTTGTACCACCACCGATATCCACCACCATAGAACCACTGGCTTCATGAACTGGCATACCAGCACCGATAGCCGCAGCCATCGGCTCTTCTAGCAATAGTACTTTGCTCGCACCTGCTGATGATACTGCCTCACGAATCGCCTTGCGCTCAACTAGAGTAGACTTGCATGGTACACAAACCACGACGTTAGGCTGTGCCATAAAACGCTTGGCTTTTACTTTAGCGATAAAGTGCTTAAGCATTTTTTGCGTCACTTCAAAATCAGCAATCACACCGTCTTTCAACGGGCGAATCGCTGTGATGTTCGCAGGCGTACGACCTAGCATCTGCTTGGCATCGATACCAACAGCGGCGACGGTCGGGTTTTGAGTACGATTGCTTCGTAACGCGACCACCGTAGGCTCGTCAAGCACGACGCCTTTATTAGGAATAAAAATTAGGGTGTTCGCAGTACCGAGGTCGATAGCGATATTATTTGATAAAAATCCAAACAGGTTCATGACTAATATATCCAGCGTCTTACGAATGAGGCGAATGAGATTGACTGAGGTGTTACTCGTCAGTATTGAGCAGGTCGTCGTTAAACATTACTTGTGGCAACAGTTAATCAACCCAACAAGTCAAAATCCAAACGATAATGATGAAATGAAAAAACTGAGCTAAATTATACCGATTTAGCTCAAAAAAAACATAGATATTTGCATCAGTAAGTAAGGATTTTTGTCTTAGACGCCAAAAGTTGTTACAAAGTTTGAAATAGTAGTAAATATCATTCAACTCAATGAAACATCATTTAATCTGATAACTAACAAGGCTCTACAGGCAGATGAATGTTTTGCTTGATAGCAGATGCATACTGTAACGTATTTTAGAAGCTAATTGGAGAGCAATTGAGGAACAATGATGAGTTAGGGGGTTAGTTTTGCAATTCTCTGTAAATCATTGTGTCTTAATTGGCATTATGGCTCGGCTAGCACCATATCTTATTTAATATTACGTCTTTATCAATTCAGCCTCTTGGTTGAGATTGTGCATCAATCAAGCGTCATGCTCTGTAAACTTGAGTCAGATGCTTTATAATAAGCCCACTTACTATTTGTTTCTATTTTAATTGTTTCTATTTTAACGCTTACGTATTTTCCTTTTCGTAATCAACTACTCTAACAAAAACTGTCCTTAACTGGAGAAACTATGTCTCAGCAGCCAGCAACGTCTGACAGCAACGTCAGCCGTGAAGAAATCCTAGAAGTTGCCAACCTTGCCCGCTTAGGTGTCGATGAAAGTACAGCCGATAGCTATGCTGATGATATCAGTAAAGTATTAAAACTGATGAATACGCTATCTAACGTTGATACCACAGACATCAAGCCATTAGCCAATATCCATGAAGCTTGCCAAGAGTTGCGTGCTGATGTGGCAAAACATGATATCAATCGTGAGCGTAATCAATCAGTCGCACCTGCCGTAGAAGAAGGCTTATATCTAGTGCCTCAGGTGATTGAATAATAGTGGCTGAATAACACAATTACGCATTTGCCATTATCTCATTTTATTTTATGCTATTAACATTTTGACGGACGACACCTTATGTCTGAACTTCATTTATTAAGTACCGAGCAGCTCATTACTGGCTTGCAAAACAAACAATTTAGCAGCGCCGAATTAACCGAACACTACATCAAGCGTATCGATGCGCTAGACGGCAAGATTAACAGCTTTATCACTCATACCTCTGAGACAGCACGCGCACAAGCGAAAGCGGCAGACGAGATGCGTGCACAAGGCGATCAGCGTCCGCTACTTGGCGTACCAATGGCGCACAAAGACATCTTTTGTACTCAGGGCGTACTGACCACTTGTGGCTCAAAGATGCTGCACAACTTTGTCTCACCATATGATGCGACTATCGTTTCTAATATCGACAAAGCAGGCATGATTAGCTTAGGTAAGCTCAATATGGATGAGTTTGCGATGGGCTCAGACAACAGTAACTCTTACTACGGTACGGTACAGAACCCTTGGAACCTAGAGCGCGTCCCTGGTGGCTCGTCAGGTGGTAGTGCTGCTGCTGTTGCCGCTGGTTTTGTCCCTGTTGCTACCGGTAGTGATACAGGTGGCTCTATTCGCCAGCCTGCTTCATTCTGTGGCCTAACAGGTATCAAACCTACTTATGGCCGTGTGTCACGCTTTGGTATGATTGCCTACGCTTCAAGTTTGGATCAAGCGGGTAGCATGGGACGCAGCGCTAAAGATTGCGCCTATCTGCTCCAACCAATGATTGGTCATGATCCACGCGATGCAACTTCTATCAAATACGAGATGCCTGACTACGTACAAGATATCAACGACGCAGAAGCCGCTGCTGGTGACAAACCATTTGCTGGCTTACGTATTGGTGTGGCCAAAGAATACTTCGGTACAGGGCTTGATAGCGAAGTCGAGCAAGCAGCACGTGCGGCTCTTAAGAAGTACGAAGAGCTGGGCGCAACGATTGTAGAAGTGAACATCACTGATCCTGAAATCACGCTTGCCACTTACTATATGCTAGCGCCTGCCGAAGCATCATCTAACCTATCGCGCTTCGATGGCGTACGTTTTGGCTATCGCTGTGAAAGCCCAACGGACCTTATCGATCTATACACGCGCTCACGCTCCGAAGGCTTTGGCCCTGAAGTACAGCGCCGTATCTTGACAGGGACGTATGCGCTATCGGCTGGCTACTTCGATGCTTACTATACTAAAGCACAGAAGATTCGCCGTTTGATCGTTAAAGACTTTGATGAAGCATTTGCTAGCTGTGATGTGATTGCTAGCCCAACCGCACCGACGGCAGCTTACAAGCTTACTGACAACCTAGATCCTGCAACGATGTATTTAGGTGACGTTTATACCATCGCGGTCAACCTAGCAGGTCTACCTGCCCTCAGTCAGCCAGTTGGTTTGACGACTGAAGGCCTACCTATTGGCTTGCAATTAATCGGTAAGCACTGGCAAGAAAGTCAACTGCTCACGACTGCGCATCTGTTCCAGCAGCATACTGATCATCACCTACAACACTCTACCATCGCAAAGGAGACGGTATAATGAGTACAGTTACTACTGATAACAATGCCGTCCGTGAACACGCCGTGCGTAAAGAGCTATTTGTCGATGGTTATGAAGTGGTCATCGGTATCGAGATTCACTGCCAGTTGAATACAGAAAGCAAAATATTCTCAAGTGCGCCAACTGACTTCGGTCATGAGCCAAACAGCCAAGCAAGTATCGTTGACTTAGGCTTACCTGGTGTATTGCCAGTATTAAATGCTGGCGTGGTCGATCGCGCGCTAAAATTCGGCATCGGCGTCAATGCTGAGTTAGGTCTATTTAATACGTTTGACCGCAAAAACTACTTCTACCCTGATTTGCCTAAGGGCTATCAAATCACCCAGATGGCCAATCCTATCGTAGGTGAAGGCTACATCGATGTCGTGGTAAATGAGGGCGAAAAGAACGAATACCCTAAACGTATGGGTATCACCCGCGCGCATCTAGAAGAAGATGCTGGTAAATCTGTACATGACGCTGTCGATGGTATGACGGGTGTGGATTTGAACCGTGCAGGTACACCACTGATCGAAATCGTCTCTGAGCCAGACATGCGCTCAGCCCACGAAGCACTTGCCTATATTAAAGCCATTCATCAGCTAGTCACTTGGCTAGGCATCTCAGACGCAGTAATGGCTGAAGGCTCATTCCGCTGTGACTGTAACGTCTCTGTGCGCAAGCCAGGCGCTGATCTCGGTACACGTACTGAGCTAAAGAACCTAAACTCGTTCCGCTTTATCGAGCGTGCTATCAATCGTGAAATCGAACGTCAAATCGATATCCTAGAAGATGGCGGCAAAGTCGTACAAGCAACGATGCTATATGATCCAGAGCGTGATGAAACGCGTACCATGCGTACCAAAGAAGACGCCAATGACTATCGCTACTTCCCTGATCCTGACCTGCTACCTGTCCGTATCGAGCAGCATACGGTTGATGCGATCAAAGCAGCGATGCCAGAGCTACCAGTTGCTCGTCGCGCACGCTTTGAAGAAGCGCTTGGTCTGTCAGAATATGACGCTCGTATCTTGACTGGTAGTCGTCAAATTGCCGATTACTTCGAAGATGTGGTAGCTGAAATCGGTCAGCAAGATGCCAAAATGGCTGGCAACTGGGTCATGGGCGACTTGCTCGGCGCGCTGAACAAAGATGACACCGACATCATCGACTCCCCTATCAGTGCCAAACAATTGGCTGGCATACTCAAGCGTATCAAAGATGACACACTATCTGGCAAATTGGCTAAGAAAGTCTTTAGTGCTCTATACGAGCGCGAAGGTGGCGATGGCGATGATGCAGCAGATAAAATCATTAAAGACAAAGGCCTTAAGCAAGAAACCGATACTGGTGCTATCAAAGCAATGGTCGAAGAAGTCATCGCAAAAAATGAAGCGATGGTCGAAGAATATCGTGGCGGTAAAGAAAAAGCCTTTAACGGTCTGGTCGGTCAGGTCATGAAAGCCAGTCGCGGCAGTGCTAACCCACAGCAAGTGAACCAAATTCTAAAAGAGCTTTTGGGTTAATTTTGTAATAAGAGCCCGTTGCTTGTACTTTTATATGAAAAGTTACTATTCATTAATAAAAGTACAAGTAACTCATAAGAGGAACTCTCTTACTATGCTTGCGATGAATTTATATTAGCATTTTGATTTATACATTCTAGATACTTCATAAGCTTTTCGAATATTTCCACTTTATACATAGCTTTAGGAAAATTTTAAATGATCAATCATTATAGCCTGAGCAAGAATGTCACGTCTATACAGTGTTTAGATTCCTTGAATTTGCAAGAAAATATGATCATTCGATATTTTAATTCTGCTTTGTTTGATAAAGGTGCGGCAGAATTAAATATTATTATTGCAAATGAATTTGATGTGCGTTTGACTTTAAATGAGGGCGAACATACCTCTGATTTGTTACAGCGTGCTAGAGAAGTTATGTCTCAAATAGTAGAGATGGATTTAGAGGCACACGAAAATCAGCAAAATACGATTGAAAAGTATCAGCCGTACATATATGAAGTCGAAATTAATTTGCAAGACGATGAAGTTAATCTAGAGTATGTTTCAAGCATTATTAATGCAGCTTGGGGCATGTTTTTTAGACGTACAAAAGAAGGCAAGTGGTTTTTTGACAATATAGGTTAATGGGTTATTTGTACAATAATTAATCCTTGCAATATGCATAATTTTGCGTAAAATAGTCAGTCATTCGGGGCGTAGCGCAGTCTGGTAGCGCACTACACTGGGGGTGTAGTGGTCGCAGGTTCAAATCCTGCCGTTCCGACCAAACATAGCAGTAAAGAGAAAAGCCAATCATTGTTTTCAATGGTTGGCTTTTTTTTGTGCTAAATTTGGCTGATGATTGTATGATGTTTTGATTGAGCAAATAATAATAAAAATCTTGCAAGGCATGACAAGTAATCGAAATCCAGCCGTTCATACACCTTTAGGCTGGCACTGCCTTGTACCTACTTTGTTTTAAGGGTGTAGAGGTGTGAATTGTGGGATTACTAGATGAAGCAAGAGAGAAAGCGAACTGCTATATATCACCAAAAGATTTCTTATGTTTCATGTCGTATAAGCTAGGAGAGCCAATTCAAGAGATCGTATCTTTTTTGCTGTATAACAATTTTGATGAGCTAGTAAACGAATATTACATAGACCGACATTACCGCATTTATTCGTGCAACGATATTGATCGTAAGTATAAAACCAGTACGCTATTTCATGAGATCGCAAAAGATGGCTTTCTCGTCTATATGATGTTTTGTAATTCTTTTTATGATGATTGCCTAGAAGATGATGATGCAGATTTAGATTTTTATGAGCCTATTGAAATAGACTTTTATTATAGTTTGGAAGAATTGCAGAAAATTGGCTTTTTAAAGAAGCTCAACTTGCCTTTAGAGAAAGGTAGGACGCTAGATTATAGCGTGACTGGCGATGATATGGTAACAGCAAAAGAGCCTAAAGACGGGATAAGAACATTTAAACTAATAGACACTAATATCGTAAGTGAGGCTGAAAGAGCCAAGCAAGAACAGTCTATAATAGATGAGTATGGCGAGAACTCACAAGCTCATAACTTTCATAAGCTTATTACAATGGCATCAAGAGGAGAGCTTCCACAGCAAAAAACAGGATTTAAGAGTGACAAACAAATTATTAATGAACTTCAAGAGCAAGTAGCGCAGCTTACTACTTATCATAACAAAGCACAGGACAAAGTAGCCGAACTTGAAAACCGACTAGCACAAGCCAAAACTGAAATAGTAGACAAGTCAGCTAATGACGAGCCAACACACCATAAAAGTGTAGGTTCTATGCAAGCGTTAGTCACCACACTTATTAAAATGGCTGAATATGATAAAGAACACTTAGCCGATCCTTATGGAGAACTTAATAAGCTTATTCAAGCTAAGGCTGAGGCGTTAGGACTCTCTGTTAAAAAAGACTTCATTGCAAAATGGCTAAAGAAAGCTGATGAGGTTCTATAGAACTCTGCCTTTTTCTATATAGAACTATCGAACTACCCTATTTCATAAAATAAATCCATACCAGCCGCAGCAATCAAGTTACTGTAAATTATGGAGCTAGACACATGAAACAGAGAAATCATATCCCAACTAAGCCAAAACAAAAACCATCTCAAATATCAGGGAGTTTCCTAAAAACTGTGTAACTGCTTATAATCCATTAACAGGAGAATAAGCAATGACTACTCAATCTGACATTAAAAAACTGGCCGAGCAAATGGCTGGTAGCATGAAAAGCTTTGATAACATCAAAGACTTCCAAAAGCAGCTCATGCAATCCTTTATCGATACTGCCTTAGAAGCTGAGATGGAAGACCATCTCGGCTATCCCAAGCATGAAAAGGCGGATAAACCTAATAAGCGTAACGGTCACACTAAAAAGACCGTCCGCAGTGATACAGGCGATCTTGAAATCTCTACCCCAAGAGACCGTGATAGCAGCTTTGAGCCTGTGCTGGTCAGTAAGCATCAAACCCGTATCTCAGGTCTTGATGACAAGATCATATCGTCACTACAGGCATAGCCTTCCGTCTTGCGCTTCGGGCAAGTGTGCCCCACACACTT
>NZ_JAATTV010000015.1 GCF_013414195.1 Psychrobacter sp. BI730 | reverse complement strand
TCAGAAGTGAAACATCGTAGCGCCAATGGTAGTGTGGTTCGCCCATGTGAGAGTAGGTCATCGTCAGCTCTCTATTCTAGATAAAGCCCCCTTCGCTAACGCGGAGGGGGCTTTTCTTTGTGTCTATCTTTTATTCCTAATGATCTACGCAGAAAATCCTATTTAAAGGTGAGCAAGGAGTAACGACTGTCTGGGAGACAGTCGTCCGTAGCGCAAGACGGAAGGCTATGCCGGTAGATAGCTCTTGCGTTGCCTAGCAAAGCAATGTTTTGCCTTAACGGTGCTCTTCTCGTTCGTCAGCTCTCTATCCTTGAAAAGCTCCTTGATACTGACGTATCAAGGGGCTTTTCTTTGTGCGCGGTTTGGTAATAAAGCTTAGTGCTAGATGTTTCGGTCAAAACTCAAACCTTCCTACAAATCAGTTTGATGTGATACTATTTATTCACTTTTAGAATCTACTATTTGTCATTTATTTTGGAGCATATTATGGGCGTTTCACTCTACTATACTGCTGAACGTTCTACTCTCTTGACTCAACAGGAGCAAGAAAAGATCGCGTCAATAGTCGATGAATATAATGAAAACTTCAAGCATGCAGATGATGCAGAGACTTTCGATCTCTATGCATATGATGATAGTGAGTCTGAGGTCATATTAGCAGGAGCTACAAAGCTACCTGCTAATATGGATGTAGAAGATCTTATGTATACCCTAGAGCATTGGCTACAATGTTTGACTGAGATTCGCCTTGTGGTAACTGATGCAGAATGGCATGTACATCTAGATGATAACGATGCTGTATGGGTAGATGATAAGTGGCAAATGGAAAAGTAGCGCTTCATCGCTATTATTATTTATCTAAATGCTTATATCAGTTTCTATATATTCATATGATATTTACAAAAAAAGCTCTCAACTGCGTAGCAGGCTGAGAGCTTTTTTATGAGGAATTATTTTATTCTGCTTACTTTTTACTATTATCTATATAGACAATTCAAGTATTAAGATTATATTTATAATATGAATATATCCTTTATAATATGCTTAAAATGATTTGACTTCTATCATTATAGCTGCTAATTTTAAACTGTATTTTTATTACAGGTGTGTAAAAAATATATCTAAACCTTGTAGACAATTTAATCTAGGATGAATCAAATTGTCTGCTCGTAACACATTACTCCTATTCTCATAATTATCAAAAGGAATTGATAATGAAGTTAGCTCCTCTTTTTTCAATTGGTGCTTTAGCCGCTATTAGTCTTCTTGGCTGTTCTAACCAGTCTGCTGATACGACTGATGGCTCATCAGCTACTTCTCAAGAAATTACCGTACTACGGTTTTCACATTTTTGGCCAGCAACCTCATCTATCAGTAAAGAAGTCTTCGAGCCTTGGGCAAAACAGATAGAAACAGATTCTAATGGTCGTCTAAAAGTGGAGCTTTATCCATCAGCGGGTCTTGCTAAAGCAGACGTTACTTATGAATCTGCTGCTAAAGGTACGATCGATATCGGTTCACAAGCGCATGGTTATACCAACGGTCGCTTTCCTTTGACTCAGATTACTGAACTTCCAGGTTTATCAAATTCAGCAACTCAAATGGGCTGTATGCTACAGACCTTATATGATGACGGTACTTTAGCAGGTGAATACGAAGACTCACATTTATTATTTATGTACGGGGCTGGACCTGGGGCGCTTCATACAACTGATAAGCTAATTCGAACACCTGAAGACATGAAAGGTATGCGTATTCGCCGTCCTTCAGCTGTTGCTGGTGATATTATTGAAAGCGCTGGTGCCTCGCCAGTAGGTTTACCTGCTAATGATATGTATACCTCGTTACAGCGCGGCGTTGTTGATGGTTTGAGTTTCCCTTGGGAAGCAGTAACAGCGTTTAAAATTGATGAGATTACCAAGTATCATACCAATATTCCTTTCTATAGTTCAGCGCTTATGGTCACGATGAATAAGGACAAATATGACAACTTACCTGATGATCTAAAACAAGTTTTGGATAAAAACTCAGGGATGGCATTAGCTAATAAGGTCGGTGAAGTGTTTGATAAACATGACCAAATGGCAATTCAAGCTGCTAAAGATAAAGGTGATGAAATTATCGAAATTCCTGATCCATTAAATGATCCAGACTGGAAAGGGCCACTTGAAAGAGGAACACAAAAATATCTAAAGGATGTTAATGCTTTGGGTTTGGATGCTGATAGTGTCTATGAAAAAGCAAAAGCTGCCAGTGCTGCCTGTAAGGTTTAACCTATTGGAGGTGTCACATGGCATTTTTAGTCAAGCTCAGCGTCTTAATCTCTAGATTATGCCAGTTCATTGGTGGGATCAGTCTCATCATCATCGTACTAACCACCATGCTCGACGTCAGCGCGCGCTACATATTCAAACTCACCGGCGGTGAGTTTGGCTTTACCGTCAAAGGCAGTGTAGAGATCGTCTCCTACTTCATGCTATTTGCATTACTCGCTGCCTTTGCTGCCTTCGTTGAACGCTCACAAATCATCGTCGACGTCTTCACCCAGAAAATGCCCCAATCTATCAAGGGCTACCTCATGGCTATCTTTATGATGGGCTTCTTTGTCATCGGCATCGTCTTCTCATGGGGACTCTACGAGAGCGCCATTGATGCCTTAGAGTATGGCAAAGTCACCCAAGACCTTCGCATATCTATGATGCCTATCTATATGGTTAGTGCATTCTTAAGCATCCTACTGGCCATTCGCTCATTGATCGAATCCATCAACATCTTTAAGACAGGCGAATTCTTTGACGCCGAGGAGACAGGCGCATGAGTCCAGAAATTATCGGTGCGATTGGCCTAGTGGTCATGATCCTGCTTGTCGTCTTACGAGTACCTGTCGCACTTGCCATGTTAGGGGTAGGCTTAGTCGGTTTTGGTGCGGTTACCGCGCCTAGTGGTGCTCTGCAAATGCTCAAAGATATCCCAGTTGATGTCTTAGCAAAGTATGACTTTAGCGCCATCCCTTTGTTTATTCTGATGGGCGTGTTTGCTACTCACTCAGGTATGGCAGGAAAACTCTTTGAAGCCACCCGAACCATATTTGGCGGAGTAAGGGGTAGTCTTGGTATTGCAGGTATTGGTTCATCCGGTATCTTTGCCTCTATCTCAGGCTCATCGCTTGCCACTGCCTCTACCATGACCAAAGTGGCGTTACCGCAAATGGAGAAGTACGGCTATCAGCCAGGCTTTGCCTGCGGTATCTTAGCCGCTGGTGGTACGCTTGGTATTATGATTCCGCCCAGTATTGCGCTACTGGTCTATGCCATCTTAACCCAGCAGTCAGTAGGTGACATGTTCATCGCTGGGTTTTTACCCGGTATGCTCGGTATGGTGATGTACTCACTGACCGTCATGGTGATGGTACGCTGGAAACCACACTTGGCAAAACGTGGTGAGAAAACGTCTTGGAAAGCCAAGCTATTATCGCTTACGGGGCTGATACCGTTTAGCTTTATCTTTATTGTGATTATTGCCGGTATCTTCTTTGGGTTATTTACCCCAACAGAAGGGGCCGCAGTAGGGGCGTTTGTCTCTTGGGCTTATGCCTTTGCTAAAGGCATGCGTTTAGATGGTCTTAAGCAGTCATTGATTGAGACGCTAGCACTCTCTGCAGTGGTGTTCTTTATGCTACTGGGTGCAGAGGCATTGGGATATTTTATCTCAGTCTCACGCTTGTCTTATACCTTGGCATCTTGGATCGGTGGGCTAGCGGTCAGTCCAATGATTGTGCTGATCTGTATCCTGTTCATGTACTTCCTATTGGGATTGTTCATGGATGCCTTAGCGATGCTAGTAATCACCATTCCCGTGGTATATCCCATCATTCTAGCGTTAGGGTTTGATCCGGTCTGGTTTGGCATCATTGCGGTATTGACGGTGGAGCTTGGTTTGATTACGCCGCCGATGGGCATGAATATCTTTGTGATTAAGGCGATGGCACCGCACATTAAGCTGAGCGATATGTTCCGAGGGGTGGCACCATTCATTGTCTCTGATGTGATTCGTTTGGTTATTTTGGTGATGTTCCCTGCGATTTCACTTGTGCTATTGGGGTAGGCTGAATCTAAACCATAGCTTATATAGCTATTGCATGAAGCCATATTGCTAATAAAGCAGTGTGGCTTTTTTATTGGCTGATATTTTGACTAAGAATTAAGAGAGGAACATTTTACAAACTCACAATCTGCGATGCTGCATGATGATAACTTTTCTTAGTGTTATAAAGGCTTGTGAATGTAGTAAACTGGTTTTCATTCATTTTCCTATATAATTTTATAAGTAGAGATAGTCATGGCTGTCGATTTTAGTAATACGCTTATCGTCGCAATTTCTGCGACGGCACTTTTTGATTTGACTGAGTCAGAAAACTATTTGCTAGAGCTGCTAGAGCAACGACCTACAAGTGCTATAAAAGAGTTTAGGGAGTACATGACCGAGCGTGAAAATGATCCCTTGAATATTGGTGCAGGTTATCCGTTGATCAAAGCGTTACTAAACCTAAATAAGTATTCTGATAATAGCGATGGACAAGATTCAGACATTGAAACACCATTGGTCGAAGTCGTTATCGTGTCAAAAAGTAGTCCAGACACTGGTATTCAGGTACTTAATGCAATTCTAGAACATGACATTAATATCTCCCGTTCTGCTTTTATTTCAGGTAGCCCTGTTGCGCCTTATATCAAAGACTTTAACGTTGATCTGTTTTTGACTACCAATCGTGATGATGCTCAGCAAGTTGCGGATGCCAATATCTGTGCCTGTGCCATACTAGACGCTACGCCTGTGAATACTTATGAGCTGGATACTGAGCAGCTGCGCATTGCCTTTGACGGGGACGCGGTACTTTTTGATGATTCAGGTGAACTGCTATACAAACAAAAAGGGCTACGAGCCTTTCATGATCGTGAAGTACAAATGCGTGATTTACCGATTGAAAAAGGTCCTTACGCTGAATTATTGATTAAATTATCAAATCTGCAAGAGCGCCTACCTGCTGATCTAAAATACTCGCCAATAAAAATTGCGCTTGTGACCGCGCGTAATGCACCAGCTGACTTGCGTGCTATTAAGACATTGCGAGAGTGGGGCGTGAATGTTGATATGGCGTTTTTTTTGGGAGGACTAGAGAAAACAGCGGTACTCAGAACATTTGCGCCGCATATCTTCTTTGATGATTCAATCAAGCATATCGATGCGGCACGTCGCTTTATTCCTACGGCCTTGGTTCCTTATCATTCGACGTCATTATTGCATGGTGATAACTATCTCACTGCGGATGAAGATGCATCACTATTATCGTTCAAACCTGCTGTACGCCCACTATTTGCTGTAAATCATTAAATAGGCATAAAAAATTTAGATAATAAGGATAGGATGGTATATGAATTGGCAGCAGTTGCTTCACTTAATTGTCGTACGAATAAAGCAGGTCATCGGACTATATGCTTTTGTACTTATACCGATGTGGGGTATGTTTTTTCTAAATGAAGTGGCCTTATTTGGACTGTGGAATATCTTTGGTATTGTACCGCGTGCTTTAGATGTGGGTAGTATGATAGGGGTATTTGCTTCATGGACCATGCATGGCAATTTGTCGCATTTGACTGGCAATACGGTGACGCTATTACAGATTTTGTTTTTGTTTGGACTGTTTGAGAAGAATGCTTATCGCACGGTAATTAAACTGGTGGTCGCCTCAGGACTGGTCACTTGGGTTATCGGGTCGCCATCTTCTATCCATATCGGCGCATCAGGGCTTTGTTTTGCAATGTTAGGTTATATGATAGGCGGAGCTATATTTGCGCGGCGTTGGGGTTATCTGATTGCTTGTATTGTTATGGGGACTGGTTATTGGCTGACCATTAAGCAAGGATTGATGCCGCAACAAGGTATCTCATTTGCGGCACATTTTGGTGGCTTGTGCGCTGGGCTATTGCTAGGAGCTAATTCAAAGCATACTTATTCAGCCGCTTCTCAACGCTATTAAAAGCAACTGGATGTCAGTATTTAATGAACCAGCATAATCATAACCGTACTAAGCGTTATAGGATCAGACGATTTCATCAGTACAGATTTTGATAAATAAAGGATCGTCTGTAGTCAGCTCTCGCCACGCAGTGGTCTGTTTAACATGTTCATTCACCGTCAGTGTGTTACCTTTTTCTGGTATTACGTAGTCTGCACGCGCAGGAACACTGCAATCGATAACTTGTGGAACTTTCTCTACACTTCTTCGTCTTTCAAATAAATATAAATTGAATAAATATATATTTGGGTTGTCTACTTGCACACTAGCATTTCCAGTATCAGCAGCGATAAAACGTAATATTTGTGGTTTAGCATAAGACCATGGGCGGAACCATTCCTTGCTTTCTGCTGTTTTGACAACTTCTACGCCTTCTGGCAGATCTCGCACTTGTTGACCATACCAGCTGTATTCCTGGTTTATCTGGAATGCAAACATCCCAATAGCAGCAAATAAGGGAATCAGCCATTTAGGTGCACGTTTGCCTGCCAGTTTGCTGAGGTGAGTTATGATAAGTGCTAGTCCAGCCATACCAAATGCGGCAGCGATGGTAGCGATAAACTCAAAAAGCATAAAATATTCCTTAATGCGTTAGATGTGTCTAATTGAACCTCTTAGATAAAGTAAAAATCTAAAATTTAGTTATTATAGCTATAGGATAAAAAAATCACCCACAAGCAGCTACTGCCTGTGAGTGATATATAGTAACAGAAGATATATCCTCAGTTGTGAGCTTAGTGGTCGACCGCACCGCCAGCGCCACGTGGAGAACGTACGCTCTCAACCAGCTCTTGAATATGTGCTGGTGGTGGCGCAGTAGCATAAGATACAGCGAATGCTACGATGAAGTTAAGCAATGCACCAACTGCACCAAATGATAGTGGTGAGATACCAAATAACCAGTACTCTTCAGTATCAGGGAAGTTCGCTGTACCACTGATGAAGAACCAACCTTTGAACATAAAGATATAGACAAGAACGACTATTAAACCAGTCAACATACCTGCAATAGCGCCAAGATTGTTGATGCGTTTAGAGAAAATACCCATCATTAACACAGGGAACAATGAAGAGGCAGCAATACCGAAGGCCAGTGCTACGACCTGTGCGGCAAACCCTGGCGGATTCATACCTAAGTAAGTTGCTACTACAATCGCCACACCCATAGTGATACGAGCATATTTTAGCTCTTGTTTATCAGTGATATTTGGGTTTAAGTTACGTTTGATCAAGTCATGACTGATGGCTGATGAAATTGCGAGCAGTAGGCCTGCAGCGGTTGATAGTGCTGCTGCCAAACCACCTGCAGCAATCAGACCAATAACCCATGGTGGAAGCTGTGCAATTTCTGGATTCGCTAGAACTAAGATATCAGCGTTAACATCAAGCTCGTTACCTGCCCATCCAGCGTTAGCAAAACGACCATCAAGCTCTGCATCATGTGCAATACGAGCGGTTTCTACCGCTGCAGTTGCTGCAGCAACATCGCCACCGTCAGTTTGAGCAGTATTGAGGGCGATCTGAGCAGCACCTAACCCACTATCACTGTACAACTGAATACGACCATCATTGTTTAGATCGTTATACTTGATAAGACCTGTTTCTTCCCATGTCATCATCCAGTCTGGACGTTGATCATATTCTAGAGGCGCTTCTGCAACCCCTTGTGGGTAAACGGTGTCAATTAGGTTTAGACGAGCCATGGCACCTACTGCTGGAGCAGTAAAGTATAGTAGCGAGATAAATACCAGTGTCCAACCTGCTGTCCAACGTGCATCAGCCACTTTAGGTACAGTGAAAAAACGAATGATAACGTGTGGTAGACCTGCTGTACCGATCATTAGCGTCAAGGTAAATAGCACCATGTTTAGCTTGTTAGGAACATCAGCCGTATAAGAGGCAAATCCTAAGTCAGTCACAACTTGGTTAAGCTTAGTCAAAATAGGGACACCTGACTCGACATGGTTTGAAAACAAACCAAGGCCTGGAATCGGGTTACCGGTCAACTCAAGTGAAATAAAGACAGCAGGAATAGTATAGGCAATCATCAGAACCACATACTGTGCAACCTGCGTATAGGTAATCCCTTTCATACCACCAAGTACGGCATAGAAGAAGACAACAATAGCCGCAATGATAAGACCAGTACTACTCTCAACTTCTAAGAAGCGCGAGAATGCAACACCAGCACCGGTCATCTGACCGATAACGTAAGTGGTCGATGCGGTAATCAAACAGACCACAGCAATCATAGCAGCCGTTTTTGAGTAAAAACGATCGCCGATAAAATCAGGAACCGTGAACTTACCGAACTTACGTAAATAAGGCGCTAAAAGCATCGCTAGCAGAACGTAACCGCCAGTCCAACCCATCAAATAGGTAGAAGCGCCATAACCACTAGCAGCAATAAGACCTGCCATTGAGATAAATGACGCCGCACTCATCCAGTCAGCAGCTGTTGCCATACCGTTAACGACCGGATGGACACCACCACCAGCAACATAAAATTCACTGGTTGAACCAGCACGAGCCCAAATCGCGATACCGAAATAGAGAGCGAAGGATAGACCCACAAAAATAAGATTAATTACAAATTGACTCATGGGGCTATTCCTCGTCTACGCCATATTGTTTGTCTAACTTATTCATACGCCAAGCGTAAAAGAAAATTAGGATGATAAATATACCAATGGATCCTTGCTGAGCAAACCAAAAGCCCAGATCAGTACCACCGATTTTGATACCAGCTAACAATGGACGAAACAAGATACCAAAGCCATATGAGCATAGCGCCCAAACAACCAAGCTGCCGAGAATGAGACGAATATTGGCGCGCCAATATCCAGATGGATCGTTGTGGTTTTCCATAGGACAACTCCTTTTGTCTTACCTAAAAAATATCAACCATATAAAAAGAACTGCGATTATTTCTTACCACGAAAAGTATAAAAAATAGTCAGGTACTGCTTTATATAGTGAAAATGATGATGCGTGATAGTACGTTTAATGCTCGGTAATTCTCTACTTCAAATAAAAGTAGTTAACTATTTAAGCATCGTATTGACCTAAACCATCGAATGGCAAAAATAACGTTTCTTGAGGAAGACAGAAGGGTGGACTATCCAGTGTCTTTTTAACAATCTCGTCTTCCTGACAAGAGTTTTAATCTTTTTAACGCGCT
This sequence comes from Psychrobacter sp. BI730, assembly GCF_013414195.1. Classification (GTDB taxonomy): domain Bacteria; phylum Pseudomonadota; class Gammaproteobacteria; order Pseudomonadales; family Moraxellaceae; genus Psychrobacter. Next base: position 89,070 of record NZ_JAATTV010000015.1, on the reverse strand, counting down.
AACCTGTTGTACTGCTTGATAGCTTCGATAACCATAAAACAGTCTAAACGGATATAGAATTCATATTAGCACGGTTTAATAAAGATAATTGCAAACTACTGCGCATAAATAATAAGTAAATTACTAAAAATTAGTTTGCTTAGCCTTCAATGAAAAACCCGACGTTACGGAAATGGTACGGCAACCGTGTAGTTTGTGCGATTAAATTATCACTTAATCTATTCTATATAAGATGAAACATAAGCATTATTTATTTTGAAAATAGTTATATGAATTCGATAAGCAAACGTGATGGTCATATGTCGCTCAATATCTATATCATGCACGGGTCTTTTTGGTATCAGGTATTTTGTGCAGAGGCTTTTATAGTCCATGGCAATCAAAATATGATATCGATATGAAATTTAAGTAACGCGTATAAAGAATGAATAAGGAGCCCATATGAACGAAGGGATAGTAGGTTGGTTTAATAACATCGTAAATTATGGTGTCGGTATTATCTGGGGTAACAATGACTGGCTGATTGCTAGCAACCCTTGGTATGGATTACTGATGTTCTTACTAATTGGTGCGGGTCTTTACTTCACCGTCGTGACACGTTTTATTCAGTTTCGTCATTTTGGTCATATGTGGAAGTTGCTACGCGTGTCCAATCAAGGACGCAAAGATGGTGGTATTAGCTCGTTTGAAGCATTGATGACGTCACTGGCAGCCCGTGTTGGTACTGGTAACTTGGCAGGTGTGGCAATTGCCATCTATCTAGGTGGACCAGGTGCTGTATTCTGGATGTGGATGACGGCACTGGTCGGTATGTCGACCAGCTTTATCGAGTCAACCTTAGCACAGGCCTACAAAGTACCGCACAATGATAATGTGTACCGCGGTGGCCCTGCTTATTACATCGAAAAAGGCCTAGGCAAACGCTGGCTTGCCGTGTTTTTCTCATTATGTTTGTTAGTGGCTTTTGGTTTGGCATTCAATGGCGTACAATCCAACACCATCGCTCAAGCAACCAATGAAGCCTTTGGTGTGCCAACGTGGATGACAGGTTTGGTACTGGTAGTACTGGTAGCGCCAGTGGTATTTGGTGGTTTGCGCTCAGTAGCTCGTATCGCGGGTAAAATCGTACCAGTGATGGCCATTTTGTACATCTTGCTAGCGCTATTTATTATCGTGACTAATTTTAGTCAATTCCCAGCAGCGATCGCGTTGATTGTAAAATCAGCATTTGGCTTTGAACAAGCGGCAGGCGGTGTCATTGGTTATGGTATTGCGCAGGCAATGATTAACGGTATCAAACGTGGTTTGTTCTCTAACGAAGCAGGTATGGGTTCAGCGCCGAATGCTGCAGCAACGGCAAAGAGTCATCCAGATCATCCAGCAGTGCAGGGTTTTATGCAGATGCTAGGTGTATTTATGGATACCCTTATCATTTGTACCGCGACGGCGTCGATTATTATCTTGTCTGGCGTGGTCGACCCTAATGTCGAGCAAGAAGGTATTCAGTTAACCCAGCTAGCCTTATCACAGTATGTGGGTGACCTAGGTGTTGTGTTTGTGGCGATTGCGATTTTCTTCTTCTCATTTACGTCTATTATCGCCAACTATAGCTACGGTGAGTCAAATCTTGAATTTATCTCTGGTGCCAAAAATGCCAAAGTAATGATTATGGTTTTCCGCTTCCTAGTATTAGGTATGGTATTTATCGGCTCTGTTGCTAGTTTACCTGCTATATGGAACTTCGCTGACTTGTCTATGGGTCTGATGGCCTTGGTCAACTTAGTGGCCATCTTGCTCTTATCTCCTGTAGCGCTAAGAATACTGCGTGACTATGAGCGTCAGGTAAAAGAGGGTAAAACAGGGGATCAGATTAAGTTTGATCCTGATAACTTTGTAAAACTTAGAGATGAAGCTAACCGTGACGCTTGGACGGACTAAGCAGCATCGATTAGTAAAAGTTGCTTGTTCTAAGCATTAAAAAACCGCCCGACTCTTATGCAGAGAAGGGCGGTTTTCATTGGAGTACAGTTTTAACGATATTAACTGTACCAGCTCAAATCAGAATTATCCTGATTTACATGTTTGGGTAGTTAGGACCACCGCCACCTTCTGGCGTTACCCAGGTGATGTTCTGTGAAGGGTCTTTGATATCACAGGTCTTACAATGCACACAGTTCTGCGCATTGATGACAAACTTAGCACCTTCAGCGTCTTTGACCACTTCATACACACCCGCTGGGCAGTATAAACGTGCAGGCTCAGCGTACAACGGTAGGTTGATTGAGATAGGTACCGTTGGATCAGTAAGTTTTAGATGCGTTGGCTGATCTTCTGCATGGTTGGTGTTAGAGATAAATACCGACGACAATTTATCAAATACCAACTTACCATCAGGCTTAAGATAAGTTGGTTGATAAGCATGATTAGCACGCTCCAACTGATCGTAATCTGGGATATTGTCATGCAAAGTGAATGGCATTTTACCTTTTAACAAGTTGTGCTCGATAAAGGTGAAAGCGCCGCCCATGAACAGACCCATACGGTGAATCGCCGGTGAAAAGTTGCGCGACTCATAGTTATCTTGATACAACCATGACTCTTTGTACATTGTACTATAAGCAACCACTTCATCATGCTGACGTTCAGCTTGTAGCGCCTCAAAGATAGCTTCGGCTGCGAGCATGCCTGACTTCATCGAGGTATGCGTACCTTTGATTTTTGCTGGGTTTAAGAAACCAGCGTCATCACCTACCAACACGCCACCTGGGAAGGTGAACTTCGGTAATGAGTTTAGACCACCTTTGGTCAACGCACGTGCGCCGTAAGAGATGCGCTTACCGCCTTCTAAAACATTTTTGATAACAGGGTGCGTTTTCAAGCGCTGCATTTCATCGAATGGAGACATGTAAGGGTTGTGGTAAGACAAATCCGCCACAAGACCAAAGCTTACTTGGTTGTTTTCATCAAAGTATAACCACCAGCCACCAGTAGAGCCAGTTTCAGTCAATGGCCAGCCAAGACCATGCATGACAACGCCTTGCTCATGCTTTTCAGGCTCAACTTCCCATAGCTCTTTTAGACCGATACCATAATGCTGAGGATCAGAATCTTTATCTAGATCAAAACGGCTGATTAAGCGTTTGCCTAAATGCCCACGGCTACCTTCGGCAAAAATAGTGTATTTGGCAAGAAGCTCATAACCAGGCTCAAAGCTCGGCTTGGCTTCACCATTGGCGGCTACACCCATATCACCAGTTAACACACCTCTGACCGAACCGTCGTCATTGTATAAGATGTCATCGGCAGGGAAGCCTGGGAACATCATGACTTCAAGCTCTTCTGCCTGTACGGCCAACCAACGAACGACATTACCTAGCGAGACAATATAGTTGCCGTCGTTATGCATCGGACCTGGAATCAAAGAGTCAGGCACTTTAGTTGAGCGTGTGGCAGAGTTTAGATAATAAAAACGATCTTCTGTCGCTGGCACGTTAAGCGGTGCGCCTTTTTCTTTCCAGTCAGGAATCAGCTCATTTAGAGCACGTGGCTCGATGACTGCACCAGACAACGTATGGGCACCAAACTCAGAGCCTTTTTCGACCACACAAACCATAAATTCATCATTACCAGCTTCAATAGCGAGCTGACGCAAACGTATGGCAGCAGACAGACCTGCAGGTCCACCGCCAACAATGATGACATCGAACTCCATTGATTCGCGTTCGACTTCAGGTTCCGCGGCAACTGGCGCTACGACTGGTTCTACTTTATCTAGCGTTGCGGTCTCTGTCGCTACTGGTGCGTCAGCATTCACAGTATTACCATCAATAACTGGCGTTTGATTGTCTTGCTCTTGCATACCTACTCCTAAACTTTTAGTGGCTTATCTCAGGGCATCATTAGCTTAACAACTGAATAATAGACTTGCGGCGCTAACGTCACTCAGACATATGGCTGCCCGATAAAACTGTCTTTGCGGCATCAATTGACCCGTCATGGTTAATACCAATTTATCTAAGAATATCAACGCATAACGTAAGATGTGTCATCAATACAACACCCACTTGACCATTTCAATAAAAAATCGTTACTCATTATAAAAGAAAAGTCCTACAAACACGATACGCATTTATGAGTATCGATGCTAAGGTAATGTTAAGAAAATGAGGTTGTTATAACGATAAAGTTTCATCATACCTGAAACAAAAATTTATAGTAATAATAGATAAGCCAAACTTTGAATACTAAATAAAGGGATTAATAATGAATAACGACAATAATAGTGTTGAAGACAGCCATGAGAAAATAGCAGAAGCCCCGACCAGTAAGACTTCTAGCTTAGATAGCTTAGATAATTTGGATGCACTAAGCCAGTATATTAAGTCTACGAAAGGCACTCGCGAAGGGCGTGCAATACCACCGCTTGAAAAATGGCATCCTAAAGATATTGCTGATATGGATTTGACTATCAAGGCAAACGGAGAGTGGTGGCATGAAGGCGGACAAATGACCCGTGAGTCACTGGTCAGCTTGTTTGCCACGATACTATGGAAAGAAGAGAATAATGGCATTACTGAGTACTTCCTCAAGACCCCTGTACAGAAAATCCGTATCCAAGTTGAAGATGCACCACTTCTGATCAATGATGTTGGTATTGTCCATGAAGATGATATGAGTTGGTTGGAGTTTACAACGACGACAGGAGATGTGGTTCGCTTAGACGATGAGCATTCGATTGTATTAAAGGCGTATAATTCTAATAAGAGCGATTCTAATGAAAGCGACTTTAATAACAGCGACTTCAATAACAGTAATCAAGCGAATCAAGCGAATCAAGTGAGTACAGCTGGCGATGTTGCAGATTCTCAGGAATTAGCATCGACAGAACAGGTACGCCCATACATGATGGTTAGAAATGGTTTAACCGCGCTTATCGGCCGCAATACTTTTTATCACCTAACTGAAATTGGAGCATTATCAGAAGAAAATGGCAAGGCGATATTGACGCTACAGAGTGGTGGCCAGTCTTATTCATTATCGATGCCTACTGATTAAGTATTATGTTTATCTATTAATTGCTGTATGCCGATGAATGCTATAATTTTATAATGTCGCCTGATTCTATTGGTTTGAAAAATTCCTATCGTATAAAGGTAGTTGATATATAGCTGACGTAGAGTAACGCCACACACGCAATATACATATAACGCATTTAACTGGGTAATAAGATTGATGAATAATATGATAATGGCATTAGCATAAAGATGGATATCAAAAACCAGACAGTCGGAAAGCTCAAACCGTGTGTTGATATATCTGTTGACCAGAGTCTCAAAGCTATTGATCTAGTAGATGTCAATAAACATGCTGGTAACACAGTTGTAAGCGATAAAAACCGTAGCGCGCCCATTGGCGTGTTTGACTCTGGTGTTGGCGGTTTGTCTGTTTATTTGCATTTAACACAGCAGCTGCCTACTGAGCGTTATGTATATTATGCTGATACATTAAATGTACCTTATGGTAATCGTGACAGTGAAGATATTGAAGCGCTAACGCTAAAGGCCGTAGAGTGGTTACATCAGCAAGGCTGTAAGCTAATAGTTATTGCATGCAACAGTGCTTCAGCATATGCGCTAGATACTGCTCGACGCTGCTATCCACATATACCTATTGTGGGTCTTGTCCCTGCATTAAAGCCTGCGGTATTGGCCAGTAAGAGTGCTCATGTAGCGGTGTTAGCAACCAAAGCGACGTTGAATGGCACCTTATTAAATGATGTTATTGTCAATTTTGCTCAACCTAATAACACAGTAGTCACTAAGTATTTTGATCCGCAACTGGTACCTTGGGTAGAAGCAGGTATGTCAGAACAAGACGAGACCGCTGAAAGATTACGTCAACAGGTACGAATATTTGCTAATGAAGGTGTCGATCAGTTAGTGCTGGGATGTACACATTATCCGTTTTTTAAGACATTCTTATTGGATGAGATTGTACAGCAGCAGCTATCAATACAAGTCATTGATTCTGGTCAAGCGATTGCTGAACGAGTTAGACAGCTATTGATTGCAAACAACTTATCTGCATCATTGATGAGTGAAAAACAAGAAAATCTGTCACAAAAAACCAGTAAGAAAAATACCATTACTAGACCGCCATTAACTTTTCATGCCACAAAATATAGTGATAGACTATGCGCTTTAGTTGAGCGCTTACTCGGTACAGAAATGGCATTGCAATACTACTCTCATTAGTTATTATCAAAGCTAGTGATATCAATATGCTGTATGCAACGCTGACTCAGTTAAAATAAATTGAGTGCATCTTTTCAAGCCAAGAGTATGCTAGGCTGAGCAAGACAAGATTTTTGTGTTCTATTTTACATCCTATCCTTTTTATGTCACGACCTACGCTTAGAGGTAATTGTGCCGAATCGTCGCTATCATATTCATATTATATGCGCTGACAATGACCAGTTGTTGGTTCTAGACAGCTTAGCGATATTTTTTCAGGCACGCGCATTTCTGACCTATGATGTTTCTAGTAAATTATCTAAAGCCTCTTTTTATGGGCGCCAGTGTATTGACTCTTGCGATTACGCAGTCATGATCGTTGGCGACAGCTACGGAACTGTGCAAAAAAACGGCGTCAGCCAGATGCATTTGAGTTATCTAAATGCCAAAGCGAAGCTTAAGCCGCTAATTGTGCTGGTTAAAAACCACTCTCCAGATGTCGTTATCAGCCGACAACTCCAAGAGTTCATTAAATTAGTGACCAAGCAAGATAACCAGCTACATTACTATGATACGGAAGAAGATATTGAGCCATTGCTAGTACAGGCTCATTATAATGCAATCACCAATAATAAAATGATAGGTGGCTGGGTCAGAGCGAACGACGAGGAGAGTACGACTAGTAAAAAGGTCGTGTATGAGAAGACCGTTGATGTATTACCTAGTACTACCGAGGTAGAGAAAAACAGTCCTAATGACGAAGACTTTATATCGGATAAGGTTAGTGAGCCAATTGAGTTAACAGAGTTTTTTGAGATTCAATATAGTGCTCAGGCTTATGAGGGTGGCAATCTAACGGACGTAACCCGATCGCTAACCCTCTCGTGGCACGAGATACTCATGACACTCATGAGAATACCGTCTACTTTTTCGAGCTATGGCTTGCAAAATGCTATTAATCGTTTGATTACCGCTAAAGCGGAAGTAGACATCAAAAAAGAGATGCCAAACGTTCATGCTGTCTCACGCTGCCAAATCTCTCAAGCTGATATCAATAATTTGCAACGTAAGCTAGTCGGTGCAAACTGGATACAACTAATGACTTATGGCACGCGGGTATCACAAGAGCTTTGGAAACTTACCTTCTACGCAAAATACCTACTGCAAAATCATACCTCAAATACAAACAAACAAGACGAGTAATTATTCGCTAGCGTACTCAATAATAGCCATCTAAAACGTTCACTTAGGCATCACGACTACGTTTTGTAATACAAAGCATACGTGCGATGCTTGTGAATCTTCTTCAGACCCGTAATAATAAAGTCAGTCAGTTAACAAGATTAACAACGTTAACTGTTTTAGAATGACAACTATAATATTAATAATTAGGGAGAGCGTACGATGAGCAATGCTAAAAATGACGAACTAAAAAGAGAGATTGATGGTCTAGAAAAGTCTATGCATGATGCTGATCAGTTTCATACGTTAGAAGAGCAAGTAGCAGATATGAAACGTCGCGGTATAGATCCTAGCAAGGCCTACAAAGATTTAGACAGTAAAGCCGAAGATGAAGATTGGGGCGATGCGACTTGGAAAGAGAATGGTAAGTGGGAGCCAAAAACGGCAGCCGATTTAGACGATAAAGCTCGCGAAAACTGGAATGGTGATAATGGTCAGCCTAAGCCACCGCCTATTGTTTAGATACGTATTTTGAGTCAATTAGATAAGTTCTATTAATAATTATCTATAAATAAAAAAGCCACGCTATCGTTAGCGTGGCTTTTTTGATGCGTCTAAATAGCGTTATTTATATTGCTACTACGAACCTTGGTCTATACGAACAAGTTTGATAGTGCCATCGGCGTCAGTAACGCGGCGATAACGTGTATTGCTAGAAGTTGAGGAGCTCACTGATGGCTGAGATGAGTAGCTACTAGGAGCAGTCGTTTGCTGCTGAATTAATTGTCCCATGCGATCGGCAGGTGCAGGATTCAGGGGTTTGCTGTTTGCAGGCTGGCCGTATTGAGTTTGACTCAGTGCTGCATTACCAACGATGGCGCGATAGAACTTCTGGCCTGCGCGTCCGTCAGCTGGAAAAATACCGCGACTAGTCTGGTATTGTTGGATAGCGGTACGGGTATTGTCTCCGATGATGCCATCTACACCGCCGATATCATAACCGGCATTTAGCAACGCTTGTTGAATGTCTTTGGCCTGCTGGCGGCTGATACCAGGATCGTCTGTCGGCCACGCAGTGATAAAGTCTGTTTTGCTGCTGTCTTCGCGAGTGATTAGATCTGATAAGTGTGCGATAGCCAGCGCGTAGTTTTCTGATGCGTTATAAGAGTAGAAAGTGTCGAAATTTTTACCCACCAAGAAAGCAGGGCCTTCCATACCAGCTGGTAACAATAAGCCTGCACTGCTCAAGTCATACGGTAACGGACTGCCATTAGCCAATGTCAGACCTTGATCACGCCAGTGGCTTATTGACTTTTTGTCTTTACGATTCGAAGCGGCCCAAAATCCATCAGGTAGTTTGACTTCATAGCCCCAAGGCTCACCAGTACGATAGCCGCGATTGTCCAAGAAGTTTGCGGTAGAAGCGAGTGCATCAGGTACGCTATTGACCAAATCACGGCGACCGTCACCGTCAAAATCTACTGCCAACTCTAAGAAAGTACTCGGCATAAACTGTGTCTGTCCGAAGGCACCTGCCCATGAGCCTGTCATATCATTTGGTGCGATATCACCGTTTTGCACAATTTTTAGCGCATTGGCGTATTCACCTTGGAAGTAGCTCTGACGACGATCAAAACAAGATAAGGTCGCTAAAGACTCAAATAATGGTTTTTTACCTAGCGTTTGACCAAAGTTAGACTCTACGCCCCAGACACCGAGCACGTGCTCAGCTTTTACGCCATAACGCGATTCGATTTGACGTAGTGTAGAGCCCCATTGACGCTTGGCTCGGATACCATCCTCGACACGCTCTTTGTCTACCAATGCTGACAAGTAGTCCCAGACGTCTTTTTGAAACTCTGGTTGATAATTCAGTGACTGAATGACACTAGGATCAGGCTGGCTTGGGCGATAGTTATTAAAGGTATAACCATCAACACCGCTAAATTTGCTAGAGTTTTTTAGATTGTCTAAGCACTGCTGAAACTCACTATTGGATAAGTCAGGTGCTGGCTGCTGCGCGGCTTGAGCAGTGGTAGCAAGGCTGATGCCGACAGCAACACTAAGCAGCGACAAAGTAGAAAAAGGAGTCAAACGCATGAAAATATCCTATAAACGTTAAAATAATTATCGAAAGGCAAAAAATGATATTAACGTAGAGTAACCAATCTAAACAGTAAAGAAAAGCTGTCGAAGTACCAAGGTTATAAATGGTTACGATAAATTGACGCTGCCGTGAGATTAGAAGAGGATTCTTAGCTAAAAAGATTTTTTCAACCAGAAATGCTAGATCAACATGTCAGACTATTTTTATCAGCATTGCTATACTGTTATCAGTTCTATATTGCTTACCTTATGAATATGAATAGATTAATCTTAAATTTCACTATTAGAAATAGTTGAGCGCACGCTTCGATTCTTTGAGGAAAAAGTATGACCATGAATTTTAATACCACAAATAGTACTTTCCGTCAGTTGTTAGGTAACGGCTTACGTTATAGTGTACCTCCCTTTCAGCGTGATTATTCATGGGCCGATTTAGAATGGGAAGAGCTGTGGCAAGATATAGAAGCACTGTTTATTGAAGATGCGGAATCTGCACATTATATGGGTTATCTGGTACTTCAAACTACAAATAATAAACAGTTTGATATTATTGATGGTCAACAGCGTCTAACCACACTAAGTATTCTAATACTAGCAGGACTAAGCTTTTTAAAAGATATGATAAGTAATGATGTTGATGCTGATCGTAATAGCCAACGCTTACATCAATTGAAAAACGACTATATTAGTTATACTGATCCAGTTACTCTTATTGAGACACCAATATTAAAATTGAATAGACACAATGATAAGTATTATCGTAATCACTTAATTACGCTGGATAAGTTACCACAGCGTGGACTCCATGCATCTGAGCACAGAATTCGCAAAGCTTTTGATTGGTTCAAAAGTAAGATGAAGCAGAGGTTTGGGATGGAGGAATCTAGTGGTCAGGACTTTGCTCAATTCCTCGATGACTTAGTAGATAAATTGTTTTTTACGGTTATTACTGTAAATGATGAACTTAATGCCTTCAAAGTATTTGAAACGTTGAATGCGCGAGGCGTGCGTCTTTCTTCTACTGATTTATTAAAAAATTATCTATTCTCATTAGCTAGTGTTGATGATTTACATGATAGTCAAATCAAACACTTAGAAGAACGATGGGAAAGCATTATTACATCATTAGGAAACGAAAGTTTCCCTGAGTTTTTACGAGTGTATTGGAATAGCCGGCATAAACTTATACGTAAAACTGACTTATTTAAAACGATTCGTAAGCATATTAGGAATAAAGAAGATGCATTTAGGCTGGTTAAAGAAATTGAGCTATCAGCCGATGCGTATACTGCACTGAAAGATATACAAGATTCTCGATGGTCTGAAGAGTCAAAGCATCTCAAACAATTGACTATGTATAGAGTGAAACAGCCTTTTTCAGTATTGCTTGCAAGTTATGAGAAATTTTTTGAAATTGATAGAAAAGGATTTCTATCAATTGTACGTGCGATAAGCATACTTTCATTCCGTTATAATGTAATTTGTAATAACCCACCTAATGAACAAGAGCGATTTTACAACAAGATAGCGGTTAAGATTGAGTCCAATGAACTGAAATCAGCGCAGTCAGTAATCAAATCTTTAAATGAAATCTATCCTGAAGATGATGTTTTCAGAAATGCGTTTATCGCTAAACAACTAAAAACTACTGATAATCGTAATAAAAAAATTGTTCGTCACATCTTATGTGAAATTGAAAAAGTAGTTAGTGGTGTGGCTGTCGATGAAAATAATGAGCAATTTAATATTGAGCATATCTTACCTGAAAACCCCGACGACTCTTGGAATAATATTGAAGATGCTAAAGTTGACTCAATGACTTATCGACTGGGTAATATGACTTTGCTAGAAACTAGCAGTAATCGTGATGCAGGCAACAAGTCCTATCAAGAAAAACTGATAATTTATTCTACAAGCAGTCTGACAATGACTAAAAATTTGCCAGAAAATTATACTAAATGGAATCTGAACAGTATAGATAGCCGTCAAAAACAGCTAGCAAATCGTGCAACTAGTATTTGGAAGATATCAGAATTATCCTAAGCTATAGTAATTTTTAGGTATTTGTATTAGCACTTTTTAGAGTTTGTAGAATACTCTATAAACTCTGAGCACGCTTGGGTTCCAAACTGCCTTACAGTTATTTACTTCCCAAAACCCCATCCAACTCTTCAATCAACTTATGAATACGCGCCGCATTTTTGCCCAAATCACTCTGTCCAACTCGTGACTTACTGCGGATATCAACTAAGCGCTCGCTATCGTTGTCAGTCACACGAATGATGATATCATCTTTGAAACCAAACCAAGCAGTCGTCTCTGTTGCTTCGATGATGCCTTTATCGGCATCAGTATTTACAAGCTCCCATCCTAAACTTTCTATGGCTTGTTTGGATGCTTCAACCAATTCAGGCTTCGATTGAGCATAGGTCAATGTTTGCAAATCAGGGTAGGCAGTACGTTGTTGTTCAGCCACTTCTGCGCCTGCGTATTCAACAGGATTTGACGCATCTGCACGTAGTGGCGCAATTGCGACAAACTCAGGCGGATTCACTAAATCGGTAGAAATATCGTGAATAGGCGGTACATTTTTGGCCGTATTCATCATGCTAAGCGGGACAGCAATTGCAGCGACAGCAAGTACGGCTGAGGCTAATGCGCTCCCAATACTGGCTGTATTTCGTTTAAATAATAGCTGTATAGCCAACAATACCAATGCTGCGATACCAGCAAATAACCCAAATTTAAACCCTGCAAACGCGGTGCCTAATTCTACAACGCCAAACTTGTACAATGGGCCTGCTAGAGCGACTAGCAGAATAGCAATTGCACTCATTAGACGGACTATCATTTTCATTCAATTTCTCTGTTGCGATTTAGCGGCTTGTTAAAGGTTATATGAGTTTGGTTCATTTACTGCTCAATAGCCAAACGTGTTCTGTGACGGTGATATCAGGTGCAGAACCTATAGAAGAAGGCACGCTTGCTAGCTCATAGATTTGGTAGTGAGCGCTATAATACTGCTCTAGTTGTTCGTTATTAATAGAGAAGGGTGGTCCATTTTTTTTACGCTGATCGTAATTTAGCGTGAGTAAAAGCTGCGGTGTTATTTCATTGTTAGCACCATTAACTTTACTGGTATCGCTACTAAGTTTCCGCACTTGCTCACTATATCTCACACGCATATCGTCTGGTAGGGCGATTAATGCCGCTTTATCATATACTGCATCAATAAAGCCAATATCTTCAAAAGTCAGTGCAAAGATATCAGCAACCCATAAAGTGATGGTTTGTCCCGACAACTGGCCTTGATAGTATTTCATCGTTGGGTTGTCTGCCTGTTGATAGACGGTAGGTTCGATGTTTTGCTCAGCAAAGAATTCTTGTACGGCTGTTTTGACCAACTCAACGCCCACCACGTCATAGCCTTGCGTCGCTAACCAAACCATATCGATAGATTTGCCACAAAGCGGCACAAAAATGCGGCTACCCGCAGTTAGATTGAGGTGGTCGAAATATTTAATCAATAATGGATTGACCATAGATTGATTGAATCCAATGCGACCTTCTTGCCAACGTTTTTGCCAAAACTCAGGGTTCATGCTGCAATCCTCTATTTGCAAGTTTCTATATATAAGGTTCTAATCTTGATCTGATATATCAAAGGAATAACTAATAAAAAGCCAAACACCTATAATATAAGTGTTTGGCTGGTATCTAATATTGGGCTAAGAAATTTTTTGAATAAATAATGTCTTATTTAATTTAACGAACCCTCATTTAACTAACCATATATTTGCTAAATTCTTTACGCAGTTTGGCAAGCTTTGGCGGTATTGCAAAGTTGCAGTAAGCCTGTCCTGGGTTTCTGTTGAAGAAATCTTGATGTGAGTCTTCTGCCTGATAAAATTCAACAGCAGGATGTACTTCCGTCACCACATTGACACCCATATCGCGTAACTTGTTAATGGTGCGGTCAACGGTCGGTTTTTGACTGTCTTCAGTGTAAAAGACCACGCTACGATACTGACTACCAACGTCATTGCCTTGACGGTCCATCGTGGTGGGATCATGCGTGGCAAAGAAGACATCGAGTATTACCTCTAATGGGACGATAGACTCATCAAATTCTACTTTGATGACTTCGACATGGCCAGTCGTTCCACTACAGACAGCTTCATAATTGGCAGAGACAGCATCGCCGCCCATGTAGCCTGAGACGACAGATTGCACACCTTTTACCGATAAAAATACAGACTCGGTGCACCAGAAGCAGCCGCCACCTAATACGATCGTTTGCATAATTTTTCCTATTATTATAAATATGGGTTAAGCGCTATATTTGGTAGTGATACTCTCATTTTTCAATGCTTTTTCAAACGTCTCATTACCCTTGGCACTATTTATTCAGCTTAGCAGGCAAGCCAAAGGCGATAAGTAACAAACAGTAATGTTATAATGGGCTTTTGCTATCTTACTTCTTTATCAACTGATAATGACAAGCAAAAACTACCAAGCAAAATTCACCAAGTAATTCTTAATTTCAGTTCTATTCTAAAAACGAGTCGTCCCATGAGCCAATCCCAGCCTGCTATCAAACATGACACCCTATTTGATAAACCGTTTACCACGCCACTGGATAAGGCCGCACGCTTTTCATTTGATGAGCAAGTGGTGGCTTGTTTCCCTGACATGATTCGCCGCAGTGTACCCGGTTATGGTCAGGTACTGGCGATGCTGCCTATATTCGCCCGTCGTCATTGCAAGTATCGTCAGCAGAGCGATAGTGGTCAGCGTGTTAGTCGTGTTTATGACTTGGGCTGCTCACTGGGTGCAGCCAGCATGACGCTAGCTGGTGAGTTCGACTCACAAGACTTACAGATTAAAGCAATTGATATTTCGCCTGCGATGACGACCGAGGCGACCACGCTACTGAGTGAGAATTATCCTAAGCATGACATCGAAGTGATCACAGCAGATATCCGCGATGTTGAGCTTGAGCCGTGCGATATGGTGATTTTGAACTTGACGCTACAGTTTTTGCCAGCTGCCGATAGAGTCGCAGTGCTAGAAAAGATTTATGCGGCATTGAGCGAAGGCGGCATATTGGTACTGACTGAAAAAACCCATGCATTTGATGAGCAATATGATGCATGGTTAGTAGAGCGTTATTACGACTTCAAACGTGCAAATGGCTACACCGAAATGGAGATTAGCGGTAAGCGTAATGCATTGGAAAATGTCCTCATTACTGACACGTTAGATGAGCATCATGCACGGTTAGATCAAGTTGGTTTTGCGCGTCATCTGACATGGTTTCAGTTTTTAAATTTTGTCTCCATTGTAGCGTTTAAATAGGATTTACTTTGGGAGCGAACAAGGTGTTCATATGATTCCGTCTATAGTTGAACAAAATATTCATCAAGTGTTAATAAAAAAAATGAGCGTACAATCATTTGAGCAATGGTTATATGAAGATGATGTATTAGAGTCTAGCAACCCTGATTTGTATCTTGAACTGATTTCATTTAATTATAGTTCTGAAGATAATTTTTATTACCGTTTTTATGATAGTTTTGCGAAATACGTCCATTTTTATAAATTTGAAGCTGACCGAATAAAAGAATATCTAAACTCAATTATTGATAGAGATGGAAATTGTAGTAATGCGATTTGGGTGATGTATGAGTTATATTGTAAGGGTTATGGTTTTCTCGGCAAGCTAGGAATTATATACGGGTTCTGCCTAGTAGACTACGAAACTTCGGAATCTAACCATAATATAGATACTATCTTAGATAAGTTGTATCCCGAGATTATTGATGATGCTAAAAATGTATTGAACTGGTTAGAAGAAGGCAAAGTTGTTTTCAAAAGTCAGGACAATGGTTATGGTGTTTTTGAATACGACGACCTTCGTAGTGAAACGGAAATTCTGCAAGGAAATGCGTAGTTCACGAATTTCAAAGAGTTTACATATTAAAACTTATCTTTCTTTATTTTAACCCTTTTAATTTTATTCATTTTGAATATTAATCAACACGGTAACCTGCTTTTATGCTCAACGACACTATCATCAACGCCGAACGCGAATTGTATCTAACCCTACTAGAGCTGGCACAGCAGCAGCCGAGCGCTTATGAATGGCTCAAGCAATTACCAACATGGCTAGGTGACATAAAAGATAAAGCCAACTATGCGCATGCGCCTGCCTACCAAGCGTCAGTTGCTCGTTTGCCAAACTTAGCTGTCAATCATGTCGATCTAAACAGCGATACATTGACGATTGAGGCAGATCTAAATGAATCTCAACGCAAACAAACAACAGCACTATTAAAGCAGTTGATGCCGTGGCGTAAAGGCCCATTTCAGATTGGCGGTCAAATCGGCGATGATGAGTCAGGTATTAAGATTGATACCGAGTGGCACAGTGATTGGAAATGGAAACGTGTTGCGCCGCATTTAAGTAGATTGGACGGTCGCCGCGTATTGGATGTGGGCGGTGGCTCTGGTTATCACGGCTGGCGCATGGCAGGGGCTGGCGCGGATACCGTTATTATTATTGATCCGTCATGCTTGTTTTATCATCAGTTTATGGCGATTCGTCATTTCATTGGTGCCGCAGATGCTAGTGATACAGGCAGCTATCGGACACATTATATTCCTGTACCGCTTGAAGCCTTACCTGAGCACAGTCAGCTGTTCGATACCGTATTTAGCATGGGAGTGCTGTACCATCGCCAGTCACCGTTTGAGCATTTACAACAGCTGAAAGGACAGTTAGTCAAAGGTGGTGAATTAGTACTTGAGACGCTAGTGATTGAAGGTGATGCCAATACTGTACTGGTGCCGCATGACCGCTACGCGCAGATGAATAACGTCTATTTCTTACCATCGGTGGCGGCACTAATTGGCTGGTTAGAGAAAGCAGGGTTCTCAGATGTGCGCTGCGTCGATGTGGCAGTCACCTCGACTGAGGAACAACGACAAACCGAGTGGATGACCTATCATTCGTTAGCAGATTTCTTAGATCCTAATGATTCTACTAAGACCGTCGAAGGATATCCTGCTCCAATTCGTGCGACTTTAATTGCAAAAAAGTAGCATTGATGATGGTAGCTAACATAAGGAAAGCACTATGAAGACATTGAAGACATCAAAGACTTTGATGGTAGCTACCATCAGCTTGCTATCGCTACCTGCTATGGCAGGTTATGGAACTGTATCCGAAGGCTGGGGCTTTGTAAAAGACGACTGGCAAGTGGTTTGTGATAATACGTGGACTTGTCGAGCTGCTGGATATGCCAGTGAATCGCTGATAGATGAGCCTGCTTCAATATTGTTCACAGCATTGCCAAAAGTAGCTCTACCAAAAGCGCAAATTCAGTTTGTCTCAGAAGTGCCGATAGGTGAGCTGAAGCGTGCTGAGCTTTGGCTGAATAACAAAAACTATGGTGTGATACAGCCCAATAAAGAAGACAGTCTACTATACGACTTGTCAGCCAAGCAGACGCAGGCGCTGCTTGATCATGCTCGTATCGCGACCAAGATAGAAATTAGAGCGGGCGATAACCACTGGCAGATCAGCGATAAAGGCATGTCAGCAGTATTGCTCAAACTAGACGATGAGCAAGGTCGAGTAGGGACGCCGATAGCATTGGTCAGTAAGAATAATCCAAATCGTCAACGTCCTAAAGCAGCCTTGCCAAAACCAATTATTCAAAAAGCATTTGCGTATTCAGCAAAAGACAACAAAACACTCACTCCATCAAAGCTGGCGTATTTTCAGAAAAATATTGATAACTGGGTCGATATTAATGCCGAGCAGCTTATAGGGTCCAAGGACGCGATGGGCGACTGTGAGCTGATTAACCCAAAAACTGAAACATATCAGCGGATGTCAGAGTATGGCTCTACGATGCTTGATTGGGACTTTATACCAGTTAATGATAGCTATACATTAGCCGCTCATAGTTGCTGGCTAGGTGCTTACAATTTTAGTAACGGCTATTGGCTCATTGATAATGCAAAGCCTAGCAAACCTACGCTTATCACGACAGCAGGGAATGATTATTTTGATGGTGAGATTTCGGCCACTCATAAAGATCGAGGCATTGGTGATTGCTGGAGCCGTACTGCATGGATATGGAATGGTGAGACATTTGCTAAGAGCGAAGAGTCTAGTACGGGAATGTGCCGAGGTTTTGCTGGTGGAGCGTGGGACCTACCAACGTATGTGAGTCAGGTTATAGAGAATAATGCTAAGGCTCAATAGCTTCTTTTATTTAAAAGGCCTTGATTTAAATGACTGACACCTTATCAAGCGCAGCAGTCATAGGCTGTATATTACGTTTTTAGTTTTGCTACTTATGTCCTAAGCAATATCAAAGGATAGTGATAAAAATGGCCAATTAGATTAACCATTTTTTGAAAGCGACTTCCATGACTATCTTAAGGATAAAACCAACAGAACCTGCGCCTAGGGCTAAGAATATCCAAAAAGTACCAGCGCGCCCCGCTTCAGACGTTTTAGAGATATCCCACATAATAAAAAACAAGAAAGCGATGAATATCGGCAACAAGACGTACAGTCCCCAACTGGTGACAGTACTGGCGGCAATGGCAAACATGGCGTAATCCTATAATAGAGTAGTAACGCGTCTTCTATATTTTAGAAGAGCCGTACAAACCAATATTATAACGTGGAAGTAGTCAGGTATAAACGACTGCCCAGTATTGAGCAACAGTAACGCTACAATTCACGTTATGAGTTATTTATCAGTTTTGCATCATTGATATTAGTCAGCCCAAATCCTGATAACGGTAAGATTTTAGTGCTAATTTTGGCGCAAATGGTGCAATAAAGCGCAAAGATTGTTATATTTACAGGTTACTTATCTTTTTACATTATTCTATCCCTGCAATGTCGGTCGCTATTATAATAAGCAGTTATCGATTGCTCGCATTCGCACCGTTTTTGTTGTTTATTTAATTGAGTTCAAATTCCTATGTCACAAGCCCAAATTGATACGCTTGCATCCCTATTTAACGATGCAATTCAAACCCTACAAGCAGATGGTACGCTACCAAGCGATTGGCAAAACAACAGTCAAATCACCCGTACAAAAGATTTAAGTCACGGTGATTTTGCCAGTAATATCGCGCTAACGGCAGCGAAAGCAGCTAAAGCCAATCCGCGTCAACTTGCTGAAAAAATCGTCAGTGCATTGCCTGACAATCAAGATATTCGCCAAGTAGAAATCGCAGGACCAGGGTTTATCAACGTATTCTTAAACTCGGAAGCTAAATTTTCTGTATTGGACGATATTTTCACGTTGCAGGACCGCTTTGGCTTGAGTAATCAGTTTGACGATCAAAAAGTCCAGGTTGAATTCGTCTCTGCCAATCCAACGTCAAGTCTGCATGTCGGTCACGGTCGCGGTGCTGCATTTGGCATGAGCGTCGCTAACTTGTTAGAAGCTATTGGCTATGACGTCACGCGTGAATATTATGTCAATGACGCTGGTCGTCAAATGGACATCTTGGCCACCAGTACATATTTGCGTTATCTACAGCTAAATGGTGAAGAGATAACTTTCCCAGTCAACGCCTATCAAGGTGATTATGTTAGTGATATCGCCCAGACGCTAAAAACACAGCATGGCGATAGCTACGTACATAGCTTTGCAGACGTTGCCAAAGATGTGCCAGAAGATGCCAAGTTTGAGATTAATGCTGATGGCGAAAAAACCGTCATTTCAGGTGATAAAGAAGCGCATATTGATGGCTTGATTGCCAATAGTAAGACTTTGCTAGGTGACAGCTATGCGTTATTTTTAAACGCGGCATTGAGCAGTATTTTGGCGGATATTAAAGACGACTTAAATGACTTTGGCGTGAGCTACGAGTGCTGGTTTAGCGAAAGATCTATCGATAGCGAGATTGAGCCTGTATTACAGATACTAGATGACAAAGGCTACCTATATGAAAAAGATGGCAACATCTGGTTTAAGTCGACTGATTTCGGCGATGAAAAAGACCGTGTTGTACGCCGTGCCAATGGTCAATCAACGTATTTCGCTTCTGACATCGCTTATCATAAGAACAAGTTTGATCGCGGCTTTGATAAAGTCATTAACGTTTGGGGCGCAGACCACCATGGTTATGTCCCACGCGTAAAAGCCGCTCTACTAGCCCTTGGTATCGATGCCGAACGCCTTGATGTAGTGCTTGTACAGTTTGTCGCGTTATGGCGCGGTAGTGAAAAGGTACAAATGTCTTCGCGCTCAGGTCAGTTTGTGACCTTGCGTGAGCTACGTGCAGAAGTCGGTAACGATGCTGCACGATTCTACTATGTAGCGCGTAAGCCTGAAGTGCATGTTGATTTTGACTTAGAACTTGCCAAATCACAAAGCAAAGACAATCAAGTGTATTATATTCAGTACGCTCATGCGCGCGTTTGCCGCGTGTTAGAAAAATTAGCAACTTATGATTTGACCGTAGATGATGCTGTTGGTTTGGCACATCAAGATCTGCTAAGCGCACCAAATGAAGACGAGCTGATTAAACTGTTAGCAGGATATCCAGCAACGTTACTTCGCGCAGCGACTGGTTACGAGCCGCATGTATTGACCAATTACCTAAAAGAGCTCGCGGCATTGTTCCATGGTTGGTATGACACCAATCGTATCTTGCCAATGAGCTTGACATCAGGTGAAACACCAAGTCAGGATGAGCTAGACTTAATGCAAGCACGTTTGCGCTTGTCCAAAGCCGTTAGACAGGTATTGGCAAATGGGCTTAGTCTGCTAGGCTTGTCTGCACCGTCTAGCATGTAGTACTTTTCTAATATGTGACATGAGTATAGACAGCTGATAGCATTAATTCGATGATGATAGTTAAATCCAGTAGGGAGAACGAGATCCATGCTAGCCAAAAAACCTAAAGGCGCGACAGAAAAGCGCAAATCAAGTAGCGTATCAGGCTTATTGTGGATGTTTGTTGGGGCCGTATTGACCCTTATGATCGGGGTGTTTATCTACCTCTCACCATTATTCAATTTCAGCCCCGCTGATGGTAGTGCTGAGAACGATCCTGATCGCCAAGTACAGCCACGCGTGGATACTGATACCGATAATGGCGATTACGAGTTCTACGATATCTTGCCAAATCAAGAGATGGCCACCATCCCTGACGAAGATATCGCTGACATTGATAATGATCAAATAGGCGATATCGGTGCGTTTGAACCAGACGTCGTCGTGACTCAACCAGATAGCGATGCAGGCAGTACAGCAACGGGCAGCTTCGGTGGTTCGGAAAATGCGACTGTCGAACCTGCTGGGTCTAATAATGCTGGGTCTAATGAGGATATCGTTGTCGTTGAAGAAGATGCAACTTATGATGGTACGCCGCCTGCTACTAGTAACGCTACAACCCGTAATAACAATGCAGCAGCAGGTACGGCGAGCATCCAAGCTGCCAAACCTGCGGCGACCTACATCTTGCAGATCAATAGCTTTAGTGATGCAGATGAAGCGGATCGTCGCCGTGCGCAAGTACTGATGGCGGGTGTCGATGCTCGCGTGGTCAAAAACACGACGGGTAATGGCTTGCCAATTTATCAAGTCATCTCGCGTCCTTTGAATAACCGTCAAGCAGTAACGACAGCACAGCAGCGCTTACAAAACAATGGTATAGACTCTATTATTGTTGAACAGCGTCGCTAGGTTCAGTTGTTTACAGTTATTGTATTTATCAAAAAAGCGTCGTAATGACGCTTTTTTTATCTCTTTATTTTATCAAAAGCTTTCTAGCTGTTTTATCCTATTAAACGTCCATTAAGAGTATGGTTATGACCGTATCTAACTCAGTAACACCGCAAGCAGTCATCATTAAAGCGTTCTTTCAAAAATACTTTATCGATGCTTTTACTGGTATGGCTTTAGGGCTATTTGTCACGTTGATCGCAGGTCTGATTATCTCGCAAATCGGTGGTTGGTTAGATTTACCAGCATTGGTCGCGGTCGGGAAGCTTGCCTCGATATTGATGGGTGCTGGCATCGGTGTAGGTATCGCTTACTACTTAAAAGCACCAACGCTAGTGATGCTTAGCGGTCTCGTAGCAGGTATGCTTGGTGCCCATTCCGAAGCACTAATGGCAGGTACGCTCTTTACGCCGCAAGTGGGTGGACCTGCAACCTTCGTAGCATTGCCGGGTAATCCAATCGGTGCTTATCTGACTTCTGTGTTTGCTTATCGTGCTGGCACTTGGGTCGCTGGTAAGACGAAGCTTGATATTTTATTGGTGCCATTGGTTGTATGCGGTATTGCTCTTTTAGTTTGCGCTCTGCTCAATCCGCCTATCGTAGCAGGGGTCGCAGCTATCGGTCAGGGTATTCATGCCGCTACTGAATTACAGCCACTGCTAATGGGTATCGTCATCGCTGTAGTGGTTGGTATTTTATTGACCTTACCAACGTCGAGTGCAGCTATTTGTATTGCTATTGGGCTGGGTGGATTGGCGGGCGGGGCAGCAGTGGTGGGTTGTGCAGCGCATATGATTGGTTTTGCTGTTGCAAGTTTTAAAGACAATGGCGTTAGTGGCGTTATCTCTCAAGGCTTGGGTACCAGTATGCTGCAAATCCCTAATGTGCTCAGAAAACCTATCGTTCTGCTACCTGCTGTCATTGCTAGCGCTATCGTTGGGCCGATCGCGACCGTTGGTTTTGGATTAGCTTGTACCGCGACAGGTGCGGGTATGGGTACTGCTGGTTTGGTCGGTGTGTTTGGGGTGATTGAAGCGTCACAAGCAATTATGAGCACTGGTCAGCTGTGGACAGCGATTATTCTATTGATGTTTGTACTGCCTGCGGTGATTGCAGGGTTAGTGGCTTATATTATGCGCCGTATGGGCTGGTTAGTCGCTGGCGATATGAAGCTGCCTTAATCTTTGAAGTATTGAGTTAAAATATCATCACCAGTCTCAAAATTCAGTCTTATCCTTCATCAATAATGGCAACTCTCAAAAAGCCCAGATACGGTTATAGTTGAGCTTTTTATATATAAATTCATCAATTTCTCATGATAGAGGGAATGTTGATAGCATACTATTTAACGGTCTTTAGCTTCTTATGACGACGTGGTTTTAGTTTGCGGGACAGTTGATGGAAGTCGTTCAGCACTTGGCTATAGTGCGATGGAAATACACGTTGAACGGCATCGACTATCTTGGCATCGTTACCAATCAGGCAGCGCTGTTGGTTGGTCGCTGCTGCCTGTAGGATAATCCAAGCTGCTTCATTGGCATCGAATTTTAAGAATTTATTAAAATTTCTGATGGCTTTGGGCCTGGTACTCATGCCAATATCATGGATGCTCTCATTACCGCGCGCGCTGTTGGCGATATTGGTTTTGATGCCGCCCGGATGGATACAAGTCGCTGATACCCCGCAGTTCTGGATATTTAGCTCTTGACGTAAACTCTCTGTGAAGCCGCGTACGGCAAATTTGCTAGAGTTGTAGGCTGACTGTGATGGCTGAGCGGTCAAACCAAACAGACTTGAGATATTGATAATATGTCCATGCTCGCCAAACTGGCTCTGTTTCGCGCTGTTTTTGATTAACGGTAAAAACGCCTTAGTACCGTAAACCACACCCCAAAAGTTAATGTTCATTACCCATTCAAGCTCACTAATACTACTGCCTTCGACGGTAGAGTAGAGTGCGACACCTGCATTGTTAAAGATGAAATTTACTTTACCATGATCGCTCATCACACTATCAGCCCATGCTTCTACAGCTGTATTGTCTGACACATCGAGTACGGTCATAGTGACGTTGACATCATAATTGGCAAGTAACTGTTTGGTCGCTGCCAGCTGTTCAGGATTGATGTCCGATAGTGCAACATGACAGCCCATTTTCGCTAAATGAATGGCCAGCTCACGCCCCATACCAGAGCCTGCGCCCGTAATAGCAGCGACATGGTTGCGATAGTAGGATGCAATGTCTGAGTCATCCAATGAAGTATGGTTAGAAGAAAACGGTAGATGTTGGCGCAATGAAGTCGCCATAGCGGTCACATGGTTGAGCATAATAAACAATCCTTTGTCTTATTAATCATATGAGTTGTACGGACTATATATAGTGGTATATAGAAATAAAGTATAAAGGTCAAAACAGTCTATCTACATTAGCATGGTTTGTGCTGATGTCTGCTAGCGATTGATAAACGCTGCTGTCATTTCAGAGCAGGTGTAATGGAAATCGCCAATTTTCAGTAGGCAAGTTATCTAACAGGCAAGCTATCCAACAGACAAATTGGTTAAATAATAGGCATAAAAAAAGCGCCTTAGCTTATTCAGCAAGGCGCTTTTTGAGTAGTCCGTTAATGATAACGGACTATTTATATCAGTTATAAATTAAGCAATTTTAGGCACTTTACCTTCATTGATAACGTCCGCATCAACCATTACAGTTTTAGCATTTTCCATAGAAGGTAGCTCATACATAGTCTCAAGCAGGGCGTTTTCTACGATAGAACGTAGACCACGAGCACCAGTTTTACGCTCCATGGCTTTTTTGGCGATGGCATCTAGGGCTTCTTGGGTAAAGCTAATCTCAGCACCTTCCATATCGAACAAGTACTTGTACTGTTTTACCAGTGCGTTCTTAGGTTCGGTCAGGATTTGTACTAGGGCCGCTTCATCTAGCTCTTGCAGTGCCGCAAGTACTGGCAGACGACCGATTAGCTCAGGAATCAGACCAAACTTGATCAAATCTTCTGGCTCGACTTCTTGTAGCAAGTCTGAGCTGCGACGGCTGTCGTCTTTTGAGCTGACATCAGCGTTAAAGCCGATACCGCCTTTTTCGGTACGTTGCTGAATGACTTTATCAAGTCCAGCAAATGCACCACCAACGATGATTAGGATGTTGCTGGTATCCACTTGGATCAGCTCTTGCTGTGGGTGCTTACGACCACCGTGCGGCGGGATAGCAGCCACAGTACCTTCGATTAGCTTTAGCAACGCTTGCTGTACGCCTTCACCTGATACATCACGGGTAATAGATGGATTGTCGCCTTTTTTACTGATTTTGTCGATTTCATCAATATAGATGATACCTTGCTCAGCTTTGGCCACATCATAGTCAGAAGCTTGGAGGAGCTTTTGTACGATGTTTTCAACATCTTCACCAACATAACCAGCTTCAGTTAAGGTAGTGGCATCAGCCATCGCAAAAGGCACATCTAGCAGACGAGCCAAGGTTTGCGCAAGCAATGTCTTACCAGAACCAGTCGGACCGATTAGCAAGATATTACTCTTAGCCAATTCTACCATTGCATCGTCAGCGCCGATCTTGGCTTTTTTGCTGTCGTTGGCTAGCGTTTGGCTAACTTTTAGACGTTTGTAATGGTTATAGACGGCAACAGCCAATGCTTTTTTGGCAGCGTCCTGACCGATGACATATTCATCAAGCTTGGCACGCAGCTCTTTTGGCGTTGGTAGTTTTTTATTGACCCAAGAAGTGTCTACTTCGCTATCGTCATCACCGTGCTCTGCGCTGTCTGCGATTAAGTCAGTACATAGCTCGATACATTCATTACAGATGTTGGCATCGTCAGCAGCAATCAGTTGCTGTACATCGCTTTTGGCTTTACCGCAAAACGAACACTGCGGGGTATTATCTTCTGCCATAAAAGGCGCTCCTAAAATTTAAAACTGGTTAGTTTATTTGTAGTATGTCGATTATCGTATCAATTCAATGGTCATACCATCTAATAGTCGGGCATGACATTGATAACGGTTTACTGTACGGCAAATAAACTATAAAAGGTCTTATGATTGCACTCTCAATGAAGAGGCATCACGTTAATGCTTAGATTACAAAGATTCAGGACGACGCTCTAATACTTCGTCAACCAAACCATACTCTTTGGCTTCTTGTGCATCTAACCAATAATCACGCTCAACGTCTTTTTCGATTTTCTCTACTGGCTGACCAGTGCGCTCAGCTAAGATACTATTTAGACGTGCACGAGTTTTAAGAATTTCACGAGCGTTAATTTCGATATCAGTTGCTTGACCCTGCGCGCCGCCTGAAGGCTGGTGAATCATAACGCGAGCATTAGCCAGTGAGTAGCGCTTGCCTTTTTGACCAGCAGCCAATAGGAATGAACCCATGCTATAAGCACCGCCCATACAGATAGTGGATACTTCAGGTTTGATGAAGTTCATGGTATCAAAAATAGCCAATCCAGCGCTTACTGAACCACCTGGTGAGTTGATATACAAATGGATATCTTTATCAGGATTTTCAGCTTCTAAGAATAGCAACTGGGCGACGATAAGGTTGGCCATGTTGTCTTCGACCTGACCGGTCAAGAAGATAACACGCTCACGTAATAGACGTGAAAAAATATCAAACGAGCGTTCACCGCGTGAGGACTGTTCAACCACCATAGGTACTAAAGCCGCTTGTGTGGTCTGTACTTCTTTGTGCGCACTCATCAGCATATCAAAATGCGGGTTGGCAGTGATGCGATCATAATCTGTCATAGAAAAGTCCTATCGATAAATGTATAAAATAAAAATGGATTGAATGATTTTATTGTCTAGTAGTTTTTGACTAATGGGTTGTTTATAAGGGGGCTGCGCTCACTATTCAAGCCTATAAAATGGGTTTGTGCATAAAATAGCTGAAAAAGTGACCCTCCGATATGTCTAGGACTCATTGCTTATATTAAAACTTATACTAAAAATACGTCTAAAAGTAGATAAATACTATCTTATCTATTATCAAGTCATACAGATATTGATAGTACCTGTATCGACAGTGTCTATATCGATACAAAGAGCGTAAATCATGTCTGACCTGACTTTTTAACATAGAATACCTGATTAATAGCCCTACAATCTACCTATCTTACTGACTAAGCCTGCAAATAGTTATGCGTTTAGTATTTTTGCTTATCTAACATCTTCATAAAGTATTGCGCTAACAATAACGCTAAAAAATGCACTGTTATGGACAAAATGTACTATTTTGGTGCAAATATCTGCTGATTTTATAAATAGATAAGGCTCAAAAAACGTTAAGAAAATAGCTGGAAATATACGGTTATTTTTATCATTTAAGTTAAATAAAAAAAAGCGCAGACAAATCAAGGTTTTGAGCCGATAAGGTTGTCTATTTGATTATCTGCTATCAAGAGTTGGCACAGTGCTTGTATCAATAAAAACATTGACGCTTTGATTTATTGTGGTGCGCTAGGCACGATAAATGATATACGCTGTATTTCTCCGTTACTATTCTAAGGTTACTGTAGTTAATGAACTGTAATTAACGATTGGCAATAGAGTTCTTAACGGATAGCAAATGATAGCTGTCACATAAAATACTGAAACATATTTAATTGGTAAATGAGTATACAAAATGAGTTGGGCCTCTTCTTTAGCATTAAGCTTTGACACTGTTAGCAGGACAAGTACGGCCAAAGAGGGTACGGCTGATAACTCAAAAACGCGGCTTTATCATCGTAAGCATACGGGTGCCTTGATGGTACAGCGTGCTCTGTATCCTGAGCCAAGCGTACAGCAGGGTATTTGTCACATACTGATGTTGTACCCGCCAGCCGGTATCGCAGGTGGCGATACGCTGTCCATAGACCTAAACTTAGATAGTGGCAGCCACGCTGTTATCACCACACCAGGTGCAGGTAAATGGTATGGCAAAGACAGCGTCAGTCAAAAACATAAAGCTCCGTTGGGCGACGACGTTACTCACCGAAGTATGAGCCAAGACGAGATAGCTGCCTATGCGAGCCAACACGTACAAGCCAACCTCGCAGCAGATACCCGTTTAGAATGGCTGCCCCAAGAGAGTATCATTTATAACGAAGCCAATATGCATGCAGTGAGTCGCTTTGATTTAGCTGATTCCTCTAGCTTGCTGACATGGGAGATTAGCGTATTTGGGCGGCAAGCTTACGACGAGCAGTTCTTACAAGGGCATTACCATACTGGATTAAATATCTACCGAGAAGGTAAGGTTATCGTTGCTGAACGTGTAGATCAGTCTGCTGGCAGTCGCTGGTTCTCCTCAAATTTGGGGCTGGCAGGTCAGCATATTTATGGATCGTTTTGGGCCGTACCGAGTTTGAGCGATGTACATGACAACCGTGCATTATCTGCCTCCCAAACCACGCAATCAACGGAGACGGCATTAGCCACGACCAAACAGGCATTAACCCGCTATCTAGACAATACTGTAGCAGCATTGCGACAAGTTATTGCTCAAGCACAACTGCCTGTCTACTGCACTCATAATTGCCAAGCGATCAATATCCGCTATATTGGCTCAGATGTACGCGGTTGTTTTGAAGCGTTTTATCAGCTGAGAGAAGTCTTACGAGATCATTGGTGGCAACTTGAGCCTTGTCGTCCGCGTATTTGGGATACTTAATACGGCCACTTTTAATAATGAAATTAAGATATATTGCGACTGTTTTTAATCGATATCAAATGCTTTGAAAACCCCTAATCTGCTATAAATATAATGATAAGTACAACAAGGAATTGTCATGCACCTGACCCCAACAGAAAAAGATAAACTCATGCTATTTACGGCTGGTATGGTGGCTGAGCGTCGCAAAAATCGCGGTGTTAAGCTTAACTATCCCGAAGCGATCGCTTATATCAGTATGCTGCTGATGGAAGGGGCTAGAGATGGCAAAAGAGTTGCCGAATTAATGAGTGAGGGCGCCACTTATCTGTCGGCTGACGATGTCATGGAAGGTGTCGCAGAGATGGTAGATGAAGTGCAAATCGAGGCAACCTTTCCTGATGGCACCAAACTGGTCACGGTACATAATCCCATCGTGTAACGCTGTATACCATTGTTATAGCACTAAAATGCTCACTATAAAATAAGGCGGCTACCATGCAAGCAGGCGAATACCATATCCAAGATGGCGATATTATCTTAAACCAAGGTCGACAGGTGCAGACCATCAGTGTCAGCAATACTGGTGATAGACCTATCCAAATCGGCTCGCATTATCACTTTTATGAAGTCAATGATGCCTTGAGTTTTGAGAGAGAGCAGACTCGAGGTTTTCGCCTAAATATTATCTCTGGAACCGCCGTACGTTTTGAGCCTGGTCAATCGCGGGAAGTAGAATTGGTAGCATACGCTGGCAAGCAAGATGTATATGGTTTTGCTGGGCGCGTCATGGGCGCCGCTCATCCAGACGAAGCATCAGAGAGTGTTACTGATAAAAAGGCAACTGCTACTTCGCAGAAGCGAGTCAGTCGTCGTATTTATGCTGAGCATTTTGGTCCCACCACAGGTGATAAAGTCCGTCTTGCCGATACCGAGCTGTGGCTACAGGTTGAAGCAGATTTAACCAGTCATAAGGATACTACTGTTGACCAAGCAGATACGTCGCAAAGTGGTGAAAGTAGCAGCAGGCCTATTGAAATCAAAGGTGAAGAAGTCAAATTTGGCGGTGGTAAAGTCATCCGTGATGGTATGGGGCAAGGACAATTACTAGGCGCGGAAGTTGCCGATACGGTTATTACTAATGCATTAGTCGTTGACTATACAGGCATCTATAAAGCGGATATTGGTATCAAAGATGGTCGTATCAGTGCCATTGGCAAAGCGGGCAATCCTGATATCCAGCCTGCCATCGATATTGCGATTGGCGGTGCTACTGAGATTATAGCTGGTGAAGGTAAAATTCTGACAGCAGGTGGCGTCGATAGTCATATCCACTTTATCGCACCTCAGCAATGCGAGACAGCGCTTATGTCAGGAGTTACGACGATGCTGGGCGGCGGCACAGGGCCAGCTCAAGGAACTCTCGCGACTACTTGTACGCCAGGGGCTTATCATATTGCCTCAATGCTAAAGTCTACGGACAGTATTCCCATGAATATCGGATTACTGGGCAAAGGAAATGTGAGTGTACCAGAACCCATTGCTGAACAAATCGAAGCAGGTGCCGTAGGGCTAAAGCTACATGAAGATTGGGGTACAACCCCGCAAGCCATCGATAACTGCTTGAGTGTCGCTGACGACTATGATGTGCAAGTGGCTATTCATACCGATACTTTAAATGAAAGTGGCTATCTCGAAAGTACGCTCGCTGCTTTTAAAAACCGCTGTATCCATACTTTTCATACTGAAGGGGCAGGTGGTGGCCATGCGCCCGATATTCTAAAGGCTATTGGCGAGTCGCATGTGCTGCCATCTTCAACCAACCCAACGCGCCCATACACCGTCAATACTATTGATGAGCATCTCGATATGCTGATGGTTTGTCATCACCTAAGTCCTGCTATTGCTGAAGATGTGGCCTTTGCTGAAAGCCGTATTCGTCAAGAAACCATTGCCGCAGAAGATATCTTGCATGATTTGGGTGCCATCTCGATGATGAGTAGCGATTCACAAGCCATGGGTCGAGTAGGTGAAGTAGTCATTCGCACGTGGCAGACCGCGCACAAAATGAAAGTTCAACGTGGTCATCTAGCACCAGATGCAACAGCGACCATTGAGGATGAGCAACAGTACATCACTTTGACAGACTATGATCAAAGCACGGACAACGATAACTTCCGTATCAAACGCTATATCGCAAAATATACAATAAACCCTGCGATTACTCACGGTATCAGCGATATGGTCGGCTCAATCGAAGTAGGTAAATGGGCAGATATGGTGCTCTGGTCGCCCAAGTTTTTTGGGGTAAAGCCTGAATGCATTATAAAAGGTGGGCTCATTGCTGCAGTACCGATGGGTGATATCAATGCCTCTATTCCCACACCCCAGCCTGTACATTATCGTCCTATGTTTGCGACATATCCAAAATCGGTTGCCCAAACCAGCATTACTTTTATGTCGCAAGCGGCGATCGACAAACAAGTGGATAAGCAGCTTGGATTGACCAAAGTCATTCAGCCAGTACACGGTATCCGTAAAATTCGTAAAAGCGATATGCGCTTTAACAGCTACTGCCCAGATATGGATATCAATCCTGAGACCTATGAAGTACGCGCTGATGGTAAGACACTCACCTGTGAGCCAGCCGATGTATTACCCATGGCACAGCGTTATTTTTTATTTTAGAGCTTATGATGCACGTTTATAGGAGCTCTCTAAGACAGTGAGCCATAAACCATGTATGCCAATGGTCAGTTGGTTTCTTGAATGAGATCGTATCTTTATTCCCAATACTTTTACCATCAATACTATTGACCAATAGTTTGAGCAACAACAGCCAGAGAAGAATAATGAAAATATTTAATACCCGTTTAAGTACGCTTAGCGATACCCAAAAAGCACAATTGGTAGAACAGTATCAAGCCGATGATTACCTGCTATTGGATTTTGATACTCGTCAGCATTCCCGCTTTAGAGCCATTACTGTTTCAGGTGAGGCAGTTGGTGTTGACTTGCCTCGTACAGGTGTACTAAAAGGAAATGATGTCCTTATCAATGCAGCAGGGGAGTTGATGCAAGTCATCGCCAAGCCGCAAGCGGTGACCAAAGTGACGGCTGACGATGACTTTCTACTAATGAAAGGCGCTTATCACTTGGGCAACCGTCATGTGCCATTGATGTTTGACCACAGTTTTGATCAGGGTAATGCAGGCTATGCGTTATATTTTGAAAACGATCATGTACTTGCACAAATGTTAGAAAATCTTGGTCTACATATCGAGTCTACCTCAGTGCCATTTGAGCCTGAAACGGGCGCTTATCAAACGGGACAAGGGCATTCGCATGGTCATGCTCACTCCCATGCACATTCGCATAGTGACTCTCATAGTCATAAGAAAAGTCATAGCCATGACGAAAGCCACAGCCACGGACATCACCATAGCCATAGCCATAGTCATCATGATGCGCCTGTAGGTCGTTCAAATGATGGTTAATACCAGTGCTCAGCCTACTCAGTCTACCCAACTTGGACAGCTACTGATGCTGGCATCGAGCAATTTGCCGATTGGTAGTTATACCTATTCGCAAGGTGTGGAGTCAGCGATTGAGTCAGGGGTTGTCTCTGATGAAGCCAGTACGCTTACATTTATGCAGGACTATCTAGCGCTTGCAGTGATTGGCTACGAGTTGCCCGTATTAGGGCTAATAATGTGCGCGCTCAGCCAAGGTCATGAAGCGCTAGCGACAAATCTAGCACATGATTATCACGCTGGTCTCGAGAGTAAAGAGTTTGTACTGGAGTCGCAGCAGTTGGCACAAGCGATGGTGTCTTGGCTAAACGAAGTATTGAATCTTGGCATACCGGCCGAAATACCTGAAGATGGATTTTTGCCGCTATTTGCTCATATTGCTCAGCATTGGCAGCTGCCACTAGCGCAGTCAATGACTACTTATGGATTTGCACAATTAGAGAATATGGTACTCGCTGCTGTGAAGACAGTGCCGCTAGGACAAATGGCAGGTCAGCGTATCCTGTGGCAATTGCAAAGCGATCTGGGTGCTCAGGTTGATGCTCTAAGCGCTAATGTGCAACAGGCTTTCGATGCTTTAATCACATCGATAAATACTATGGATACCTTAGATACAAGTGAAGAACCAGACTGTCAGCAGCTATGCCAAGACCTCTATGAATCGCTTAATATCTCTAATAACTTGCCCAATTTGGCTATTCTCTCAAGCATGCATGAGGAGCAATACAGTCGGTTGTTCCGCTCATAACTGTACTTTTATTTCTATTTATACTTATTAATATACAAACTGTTTTAGGAAATTAATATGTCTCTAACTCCGCTCAAACCAAAAAACTCTAATGTTGCATCAGATGTACAAACTGATAGTGATAGCCAGAAACCATCTTCTGCCTTATCGTGCTTACGCCTTGGTATTGGCGGGCCAGTTGGTAGTGGTAAGACTGCTTTGACATTAAGACTATGCCAAAACCTGCGTGATACGGTCAATATGGCAGTCGTGACCAATGACATCTATACCAAAGAAGATTCAGAGTTTCTGACCCGTAAAGATGCCATGCCTGCTGAGCGTATCCGCGGTGTAGAGACGGGCGGCTGTCCGCATACAGCTATTCGCGAAGATGCTTCTATTAATCTGACTGCGATTGCTGAGCTACAAGCGACTTTTGAAGGTTTAGAGTTGATTATTATTGAGTCAGGTGGCGACAATCTAGCCGCAACATTTAGCCCAGAGTTGTCTGATTTGACCTTGTACGTCATTGATGTCTCTGCAGGCGATAAGATACCTCGTAAGGGTGGACCTGGCATTACCAAGTCTGATTTGTTGATTATTAATAAGACTGACCTTGCACCAATGGTTGGTGCGTCGCTTGAAGTGATGGAACGCGATGCCAAAAAAATGCGTGGCGACAAACCTTTTGTTTTTAGCAATATGAAAACGGGTGATGGGCTAAATGAGATTATCGCCTTTATTAAAGAACATGGCATGCTTGCCTAAAGAGCAGATGAGCTTTTACCATTAAAACATAAAGAATAAGGAAAAACCGCATGACACAGTATACAAAAGGTCTTCACATCGAAAAATCTCGTTTTTCACAAGTGCTCTCAGCTCGTCACATCGTTTCTGGTTCGGCTGTGATGATGGCATCACTAATGCTACCGTCATTGGCGCAGGCGCATTCAGGGCATATTCATTCGACTACCGCGCAAGCGTCATCGTCTTTAGGTACGTTACAAGCAGGACTGATGCATCCAGTGACTGGCCTTGATCATCTGTTTTTGGCCGTAGGTATGGGCATGTTGTTTTATGGGCTACAAAAGCAGCGCTTAGGCATGATGTCATTGACCGCAGGGTTGTCATTAGGCGCGATATTGGGCACGGCTGGCGTACTGATTGGCGGTATCGCGTTTGCTGCATCATCTGGGTTGATTGAAGTGGCGATATCACTGTCGGTAGTCGTATTGGCTATGGTCTTAATGAGCCAAAAAAGTAGACAAGAGGCATTCTCTGCGCAGACTCATACAGCACGCACGCCAAGCATTCAGCAGCTGTCATTGTTTGGTTTTGGTGGTTTGGCGGTGTTTCATGGCATGGCACATGCGATGGAAGTACCAGCGAATGTAGGTATGAGCGGACAGCTGGGTTTTTATGCAGGGATGATGGTCACGATGCTAGCGCTATATGCAGTTGGTACGCTGATTAGTCAACAGTTGCAGCAACGCTTTAGTGATAGCTTATGGTTACAGCGCGGGCTAGTGCTGCTAGGATTGAGCGCCGTATTCGCACCCGTTTTAGTATAAAGCGCGCTTTGCAGTACGAGTACGATGTTTGTAGGTTCGATAGTTGTGACTGATTTTATCTAGCTATCGAACAACATAAAAAATGCGCCCCCGATCAAAAGGTCGGGGGCGCATTTTAGTTTTGATAACCGACTACAGCATATCTCAAAAGACAGCTTGTCGTATCAACTACATTGCTTGCTGCTGTTGTTGCTGAGCAGCTAGCAAGTCTTGGTAGCTAACTTCTTTGTCAGTTACTTTACCTTGAGCGATCAAATAATCTACTACTTGGTCTTCTAGTACGACAGACTCAATGTTAGCGCGCTGCTGCTTGTCATTGGTGTAGTACTCGATGACCTCGCTTGGATCTTCGTAGTTTTCAGCGGCTTCTTTGATGAAGGTTTCTACACGCTCTTGATCTACTTCTAGGCCTTTAGTATCGATAACACGGGCAACGATGATGCCAAGACGGGCAGCACGTAGCGCTTGCTCTTCAAATAGCTCATTTGGCAGCATGTCTTTATCGAAGCTATCAGCATTTGCGCCGAACTGCTGAGAAAAACGTTGCATCATCATGTTGCGTTGACGCTCGATTTCTTGCTCTAGCATAGCGTTTGGTACATCAAACTCGTTCTTTTCTAATAATGCGTCAAAAGTCGCTTGCTTAACTTGGCTACGCGCAGCGTTTTTGATTTCGCGTTCCATGTTTTTGCGTACGTCTTCTTTCAACTTCTCAACGCCGCCTTCTTTTACGCCGAATAGCTCAAGGAACTCTTCGTTGATTTCAGGTAGCTTAGATTTTTCAACCAATTTTACGTTGATTTTGAACTGAGCTTCTTTACCAGCTAGGTTCTCAGCTTGGTAATCTTCTGGGAAAGTTACGTCGATAGTTTTTTCTTCGCCAGCTTTCATGCCTTTGATACCAGCTTCAAAACCTGGAATCATTTGGTTGCTACCGATAACTAGTTTGAAGTCTTCAGCAGAGCCGCCTTCGAATTTTTCGCCGTCGATAGAGCCTTCAAAGTCAAAAGTCACTTGGTTGTCTTTCGCAGCCATGCCCTTTTTCTCAACGAATTCTTCACGTTGCTTTTGTAGGTTTTCGATCATAGTATCAACGTCTTCTTCACTCACTTGTGCAGTGTGACGCTCAACTTCGATCTCATCGATACCTTGTACGTCAACTTCTGGGAAGATTTCAACAGTGGCTTGATATACCAAGAAATCGTCTTCAAGTTTTACGTCGTCGATGTTAGGCATGCCAACAGCGCGGATGTCTTCAGATTTGATCGCTTCAAATACAGTATCACGGATGACATCGTTGATAACTTCTTGTTGAATGCCAGCACCGTACTGAGAGCGGATGTGTGACATAGGGACGTTACCTTTACGGAAACCGTCAATCTTGGCAGTTTTCGCAACTTGGCGAATACGGCCTTCAACTTTGTTTTGAATTTTTTCAACGGGCACTTTAACCGTTAGCTGGGTTTCTTTATTAGATAGCTTATTGGTTGTGACTTGTAAATCTGTAGCCATGTTAATTACACCTTTAGGATTAAGTAGTACGTTTGATTAATGAAATAGTACTTAGGGTTAAATTGTAATAGACAGACCGCGCCTCAAATTACGAGCATGTACGACGGGCTGCCGTTGAAATAAATAGGGGATAGCGATAGCGCACAACGTCAAATTCAGTGCCAGTAGCAATCGCCGCTGATACCAAAAGGTGAACCTGCTGAGGTTGTCCATGCTATCAAATATCGATAATAAACCGTTAATGCACCGCATAATAACGCTTTTTGGTGAATTATACAGCCAAATAACGGATTTCAACAAAATTTTAAAAGTAGAACAGTATAATCTATCTGTTTATTAAAGTAAAAATTATCTCTTTGACAGCATGTTTCCTTATGTTGCTTACTCTTGTATGGCTTAATTTTATATAAAAATTTAGCCAGATTCGTATTCAATAAATCAGATAACGGACAAGAAACAGCGATAAGGTTGCAAGCGCATTATGAGCATTGAGCGCGCTTACGGATAGTTATGGATAGAACAGCTACAAATACTTATAAAGGTAGCTGCGCCAATAGCTGTTGGATTGCCTGACCACGATGGCTGATGCTGTTTTTATCAGCAGCGCTTAGACTAGCCGCACTGGCTTGCAAGTCAGGTAACCAAAACAATGGATCATAGCCAAAACCGCCGTCACCATGTAGCGTATCCAAGATTTCGCCATGCCATAATCCTTGGGCGACAATCGGTAGCGGGTCATCGGCATGACGCACCATTGCCAGTACGCAAACGAACGTACCTTTAATAGGAGCATCTGGCTTCGCTGCTCGGATAGGCTGCAAGTCAGCGATGAGCTTTGCATTGTTTTTGCCATCATTGCCGTGCTCGCCTGCATAGCGAGCAGAGTAAATGCCGGGTGCATTGCCCAATGCTGGTACGCACAAGCCTGAATCGTCGGCAATCGCAGGCAATCCGCTGATACGGCTGGCATGACGCGCTTTGATAATGGCGTTTTCCACAAAGCTTAGACCATCCTCGATGGCGTCTTCGATATCGAGCTGACCTTGCGGGACAATCGTCACGTCCAAGTTCGCTTCGGCAAATAATCGTTTAAACTCAGCCAATTTGCCCTTATTGTTACTAGCCAGTACCCATTGGTTGCCAGATGTCGGATGGGTAGCAGTTAACGAGGTATCAGTGGTGCTCATAGAGTCAGTCCATTATATAAAGATGATGAAAAACTATCATTCGAGTGGGCTTTATTTATCTTTTGTAGCGCTAATCGATAAATTATTTGACGATTGAAGTAGTTATACTAATAATGATAACGCATGAGTTTGGAGTGCGTGCAATTCCTGCTTAATAAATAACCAATCGCTATGTAGATTGTACGGGCTATAACATTTGGTAACTGATATTATTGGTTGCTATTGCTATAATAGGAGACAAGCTACAGTGAATTATATCTTATGGCTTGTGAATATTAAGTTAATAAAAGTCTATAAAGTCAGAGACTTGGCTTTTTGACGAAGAATAATAGCAATAAGTAACCGACAGGTTGATTTTGGATTCATAATGATACGTGATATTGTATTGAGCAGTACTGTGTATCAAGCGATAAAGTTCATTTCAAACAATAAACTCAGCCAATTTAGTCTGCTATTTTATAGTGTTTTTTGCGGTGTAAAAATAGCGTAAAATTCAGTTTCTATAAGCAAGTTTTTATAAACTAACGGCTAAACAGCAAGGATAAAATAATTATGTCAAACATTACTTTACCAGACCTACCATATGCAAAAGACGCACTAGAGCCACATATCAGTGCCGAGACGCTAGAGTATCATCACGACAAGCATCATAATGCATACGTGACTAAGCTTAACGATTTGCTACCAGGTTCTGGTCTAGAAGATAAAACATTGCCAGAAATCATCGTAGCGACTGCTAAAGATGACAGCAAGCAAGGTATGTTCAACCAAGCAGCTCAAGTATGGAACCACACGTTCTACTGGAACTGCATGACGCCAACGAACGGCGGCGGCGAACCTACTGGCGATCTAAAAGCAAAAATCGAAGAAGATTTCGGTAGCTACGACAAGTTCCGTGAAGAGTTCAAAAACGCAGCATTGACTCAGTTTGGTTCAGGTTGGGCATGGCTAGTTGCTGATAAAGTCGGTGGCAAATTGTCAATCGCCAAAACGGCTAATGCTGACACCCCACTTGCACATGACCAAGTCGCTGTATTGACTTGTGATGTATGGGAACACGCGTACTATGTAGATTATCGTAACCGTCGTCCTGACTATGTTGACACGTTCCTAGACAAGCTAGTGAACTGGGATTACGCAAACGCAAAATATAAAGGTCAAGATGCTGGCGTTGAAGAGTAATCTTTAACGACTAGGTATTTGATTGAAAAAAGGGACACCGCGAGGTGTCCTTTTTTTTGTGGTAGCTTTCTATATAGCTTTCTATTTCGATATTTGATTAAAACATATTTTTGATAGAGCATCGCCATTACGATATTAGGCGATACCGCCATTTGCGCCGATATTTTGTCCAGTAACCCAAGCGGCTTCTTCACTGACCAAAAATGCTACCACATGAGCAATATCGACTGGTTCACCGATACGATTAAACGGTGACATGCTAGCAAGTCTCTCTACCGTTTCATCTGCTTTACCTTGATGAAATAGCTCAGTGTCAGTAGGGCCAGGAGAGACTGCATTGACTGTAATTCCTCGCGCGCCAACTTCTTTAGAGAAGATTCTGGTCAGCTGATCTATGGCACCTTTGGTAGCACAGTAGGTGCCGTAACTAGGTAGCAGCATACGAGTGGTCGTACTTGAGAGGTTTACAACACGACCACCGTCATTGAGTTTAGTCGCGGCTTCACGCAATGTATTGAACGTGCCTTTTACATTGATAGCAAATATACGGTCAAAGTCTTCATCGGTGGTCTCGGCAATGGGTTTATTAATCATTATACCTGCGCTATTGACCAAAATATCTGGCTTACCAAACGCGCTGATAGTGGCATCAAACATTGCTTCGACTTGCTTGGTATTGCTGACATCAGCTTGAACGGCAATGGCTTCACCGCATGCGGATTTAATCTGACTTACGATATCATTGGCTGCTGAATCATCATTTGCATAATTAATGACGGTTTTAGCCCCTGATTCTGCAAGTGATAAGGCTATCTGTGCGCCGATACCTTTTGATGAACCGGTTACAATCGCGACTTTATTTTTTAGTGTTGTCATCGATACTTTCTCCAATAGTATAAGTGAATATCAGTACGCTTATATTGCGTTTTGACTGATATTTTTTGATTCATAGGATTATAATACCAAACCCAAAATATATAGTATAATCCACTTATGACTATACCAATCCATAACCTAGAAGAGCATGACTTTGGCAAACACTCAAAGACCGAGAGTAACCCCAGAGCCCGCCTACGCCTGCTTATCTTATACCAATATAGTATAGGCAAAGCCACTAACGATATTGCCAAAGATCTTTGTATTCACCCTCAAACTGCCAGGCGTACCTTGAAACGATATCATGAACGAGGACTTGAGAGTCTCTATGATCGTCATCGCAAAGGTCGGCATAGTAAACTGGCAGAAGCAGACACAGACGCTTTTAAAGCCATGATAGTCTCTGAACAAGACAAGCGAGCTGGCGGTCGTTTGACCGGTAAAGATATTCAGCAATTGGCTAAAGAACATTACAACGCCCACTATACCGTCAATGGTATCTACGAGCTGCTTAAACGTATTGATATGAGTTGGATAAGTGCTCGTAGTCAGCATCCAAAAGCAGACCCACAAGCTCAAGACGCTTTTAAAAAAACTTTATAGCACAGGTTGAGGCGTCCCTACCTACTGAGGTAAGCCTAGATCACGTAGATATATGGTTCCAAGATGAAACTCGAATAGGACAACAAGGGTCATTGACCAGAGTTTGGCATTACCGCGGTGAGCGACCTCGACTGATCAAGCAGCAGCAGTTTAATTCCGCTTATCTGTTTGGTGCCTTTTGTCCAGCGACAG
Organism: Psychrobacter sp. BI730; assembly: GCF_013414195.1. Lineage (GTDB taxonomy): Bacteria > Pseudomonadota > Gammaproteobacteria > Pseudomonadales > Moraxellaceae > Psychrobacter. Next base: position 49,722 of record NZ_JAATTV010000015.1, on the reverse strand, counting down.
CAGAGGCGGTAGGTTTAGTATTGCCTTCAGTCAATAAACATACAATGTTATTGCATATGCTTGAGATTAGTAAAGCCGTACCAAAAGGACGCCATGCGGTCGTAGTGATGGACGGTGCATTGTGGCATCAACCAAGCTTGAATCAGGGCAATGTCACTATGCTTAGATTACCGCCTTACTCACCTGAGCTTAATCCCTCTGAAAGAATATGGCAGTACCTTAAGCAAAATGAGCTATCTAATCGTTGTTATGAAAGTTATGAGGCTATTGTCGATGCTGCTTGCTTGGCTTGGAATAATCTGCTTAAACAGCCACAGAGGTTTCGGTCTTTAACTACTCGTACTTGGGCGCAACTTTAATTATTGGGATTGGTATAAGTTACCAGTGTGCAAGACGAATAAGTAGAGCGATTCTGTATGCTTGTTTTTAGATAAGTTTATCTATTGTGTCTATGCAGATGTAAAGCATAAAGGTTAAGAGGTTAGCGTTGAAAGGGAGTTTTTAGCTATTGAGGGTTTGGATAAGAAAAGGACACGGTGAGGTGTCCTTTTTTAGTTTGATATATAAGTTTGAGCTATCATGTCTTTAAACCATAATTGCAAGCTGACTATGAATCAAGGTCGAAAAGCTGTTCATGAACTAAATTATTAAAGTCTTCATCACTATGTCCAAGCTCCTTGTAATTAGCCTTAGCTGCTACCTTATCGTATTGAAGATAATCAATAGAAGCCTTCCTTATTTTGGGAATTGAAGAAAACTTTGAACTTTTCAAGGACTGAGCAGCCCATGCACCCCATTCTGCTGCCTTCATTATGTTAGCAACGAGCAAGAAAGCTTGTTCTTCTGTTAATGATTCAGATAAATAGCTGTCAATATCAGATACATTTCTTGAAAAATTATTTGCTATATTATAATCACCTGACCCCGCCTGAATATATGCTTCTTCTAAATAAAGTTTTGTTATTTCTTTATTACCTGACATGTGTGATATGAAGCTAATACTGAAAATGTTTTTCTGAAAAAGTTCAGTCAATTGATCTTTAAAATGGTTAATCACGAATTTTTCGCCACAGCTTTCTAGTATAGAGCTCAACACCATAGATGGATGAGAGAGTTCAGAGTCATTATAAGTTAGATCTAAGTTCTTTATTTTTTCGGAGATAACAGATCTCAATCTATCGTAAGTAACTGGTTCTAAGTTCAATAACAGAGAACCGTTAACTGATACTATTTGTAATATAAGTCCTGAGCATTTTGAGTCTGAACATTTAGATTCTATAACATATTTTTTCAAGCAGCTTGACAGTTGATCATCTTTTAAATGGGCGAGTCCATTTAAGAAAAAGCCGGAATTTTTATTAAGATCAGAGTTAGAGTTTAAATATTTATCTAAAAGTTTATTAACAAGATATGGAAATGTTTCCTGATGAATATTTAGTATTTCCTTTTTGACGATATCAGCTATTTTGCTTACGCTACTTGATGGGAAAAAATGCTGATCATCTAAACGAGCTAAAATATTGTCTACTAACTGAGTAGTGGTAAGTATAGGCTTAGATAAAAAGCGATTTATAGATTCATAGAATACAAATCTAGCTTCTTCTGCTGAGGCACTGTGTCCAGATGGATGAGCCGATTTATTCCTAAGCTGCCGAAGAATATTAAGAAAACTAGTGTCTAGCTTGGGAATTAATGAGTTTGAAGCTAGTTGCTCAATTAAGTAGTTCTCATAAACGTCTTGTTCATGAATTTTATTTTGAGCTTCATCATATATTCTTTTTGCTTTTTTATTTACTTTACCAAGCTCACCGAGTTTCTTAACAATATCATCAAAAAGAGCTAAATATGTTAGTACAATACAAGCTCTATATGCATTAGCCATATAACAAGACATAGCTTCTTTCATGTAGTCTTTAACTTGATTATCTTCGATGCTACTTATCAATTCTTCCATATCGTGTAAATGGGGCATTTTTTCTCAATCCTTAGACTAATGTTTCAACTATATATTGTTGTATTGTTAGGCCTATAGCACCTCAAACCCAAACTGACTCAACGCTTCTCGCAGCATCGCAATATTATAATAAGCGTGTGCATTGACGGTATTTTGAAAGAAAATATAGAGCGTATCAAAGTGCTGACGCTGATTAGCAATCGCTTGCGCCCAGTCCTGCATCTCAGCTTCGCTATAGCGATAATCATGGCGATCGGCCGCACTCATCGCATCCCACCAGTTTAGGTTATTGCCATGCATCCGAAGATAGCCAGTGCGTTCAGTGAATATCAACCGTGACGGCGGTAATCCGCTGACCTTAGGGTAATCAACACTACACCAAATGAGTCCTTGCCGCCGAAAGCTATCGACCACTTGCGGTGTGTGCCAGCCGTTATGACGAAACTCAACGGCGAGTGGATAGTCTTGAAACCAACTGACAAGCTCTGCCAGATAGAGACGATGCTCGCGAGTACGATCAAAGCCGTGTGGGAACTGGAGTAATAATGGCGCTAGAGCATTTGCTTCGATAAGCGGAGATAAGGCGTTTAGAAATGCTTGTGCGTGTTCGGCAGTGCCTTTACGTGCATGAGTAAAGTCTTGATGCAGTTTGACGGCGAACTTTAACTGGCTGTCGGCTTGTACATAAGCTTTATCAACAATACCTGCAAAGGCTTTTTGCCCGATAGGTGCGTAAAAGCTGCTGTTGATCTCGACCGCCCCGTATTGCTTGGCATACTCACGTAAGAAGTCTGTCTTCTTGGTGCCAGTAGGATACAGCGTACCGAGTAGGTCGGTATCGCTATAGCCACCAGTGCCAAGGTAAATACGCGGGGTAGGGGAACTGTCCATGTTGACCACTCACTGCCGTTTTGGGTAATAAAGTTTGCTACGATATCTGTTTTCAGCTGCTATTCGACAAGCTAATTTTTACGCGACCAGAGCCACTCAATTAATGCCAATAGTGCGTCGTTGTCTGTGTCAATGTTGTCGGTACTACTGTTCAAATCACCATTACTCATTTCGCGCATAATAGCAGCGCGCCCATCATTAAACAGCGATTGCGCATAGCTGGTCGCTTCATCGACGCCCATTAGTTTTACATAGGTAGATTTGTCTAGTTTTTCATCGCTACCCGCAGGCTTACCAAGCGTATCAGTCGTCATCGTGACGTCTAGCACATCGTCTTGGACTTGAAACGCTAGACCGATATGTTGCGCGCATTCTTGCAATGCCATGCGCTGCGGGGCAGTTGCACCAGCACAGACGCCGCCCATGAGCATCGCCGCTTCAATCAATGCCCCTGTCTTGTCACGGTGGATGGCTTCCAAATCATTCTGCGCGATACTGATGCTGGCTTCGGCATTGAGATCTAGCATTTGACCCGACACCATGCGTCTGGCGCGCGGCGCAAATATTGCCATGAGCTGACTTGCGATATTTGCATTAAATGGCGAAAAAGTTGGCATCTCTGCGGTTAATACTTCAAATGCTAGCGTTTGCAATACATCTCCTGCCAGCAGAGCCGTTGCTTCATCAAAGGCTATATGCGCGGTCGGCTGCCCACGGCGCAGCTCATCATCGTCCATACACGGCAAATCATCATGCACCAACGAATAGGTATGCAATAGCTCTACTGCCAATGCGGCACGGCGCGACATATCATAGTCTGAGTCGTTTTCTAGTAGCGCGTCCAGATCAGTATCGAGAGTGTCGATATCATCATTAAGCTCGTCTGTACGTTCATTATTACTGCTATTAATACTGGCAAAAGCGCTGGCAACCATCAGTGGGCGTACCAGTTTGCCTTGACCCGTCATGACATAACGGCAGGCATCTACTAGCGGGCTAGGAAGCTTGGCATAATCAAACAACACCTCAATATCTTGCGCCAATTGCTCGCGCACAGCACCATGAAACTGCTCAGTGCTTTGAAAAGAGACAAAGTTAGAAGGGATAACGCCAGTAGAGGTAGTGCTAGAAGTAAAGGAAACAGTCATAATCCAACCATTTATCAGGGATACAGTAAAACTTATTAGGGATAAGATAAAAACGCTATTAGTGTAGCATGATAGGTCTTATCGCTTATGTGACACACGGTATCAATTGATTGTTTTTTGCGTTTTTCTACCGAAGTTTATTTAAAAACAGTGCAATCTTAGCTGCAATATAACGACAAGATTTCGTTACCGATGGATGATGTCACTCTCTGGTTGAATATGTTCTGATAAAAGAGCAAGCTAGGCTGGCACGTTCATCTTATTACCGTAGAAAAATGGTACTAAATACTAGCACTGACCAAGTAGCATCGATCAATTGGCACTTATTAAGTAGCGCTAACGGACTATCATTCTAAAGATATCGTGCATTGAGCCAACAACACGAAATAAATCTAAATTAACAATTCAGTATACATTTATTCACTAAAACACTTTTAGCGCAAGGTAAATGCTTGCAAGTGATTTAAGAGTGACTTGCGAGTATGGTATTAGCTTGTGACAGTTAGGGGCATAATCCCCTACACTAATTGACGTGAAAATGGTCTGATGATGACCCTACTGGGTTTTTTCTCAGGATGTTCAATCGTCGATACCGAGTGTTAGACCAAGTCTCAGTCAATATTTTGAACATCAGTACCTGCAACAGCAGTATATAAATGAAGCGTCATATGATGTCATGCAAGAGACGCAAAATACGTGCATCATGATGAACGCTGGATAATAAAGACATCTTCACTTGTGAGCTGGTTATATGTTTGTCTTTATAACATGACAAGCGCACAGTGCTATTACCCATTTTACTAACAGTAACTGGCTATTTATTTTAATTCAAAACGTAGCTTTCGTTATATAGAAAGGAGTTTCAAATGGTATACCAAGGAAATCGCATCACGGTGACAATGCTAGAGGATGGCATCGCCAACATGCAGTACAACGCCGAAAATGAGAGCGTGAACAAATTTGATGCCGAAACCAACAAGCAGTTTGGTGAAGCAGTTAGTGCGTTAGAAAAAGCCGACAACGTAAAAGGTCTTATCGTTACTTCAGCCAAAGGCGTGTTTATCGCTGGTGCTGATATCACAGAATTCGTCGGTTCTTTCAAAAAATCAGAAAGCGAGATCAAAGATTGGGTCGTTCATGTTAATGACGCTTTCAATCGTTTTGAAGACCTACCATTCCCTAAAGTTGCGGCTATCAATGGCGCGGCAATGGGCGGCGGTTGTGAAATGACTTTGGTTTGTGAATACCGTGTCATGAGTGACAAAGCCATCATCGGTTTGCCAGAAACTCAGCTAGGTATCTTCCCAGGTTTCGGCGGTACAGTTCGTAGTACGCGTATCATCGGTATCGATAACGCACTTGAGCTGATCGCGACTGGTAGCCCAAAGAAAGCATTGGCAGCATTAAAACTAGGCTTGGTTGATGCGACGGTTCCTGCTGATGACTTGCAAGATGCAGCAATTGACCTAGTCAAAAAATGTATCTCAGGTGAGCTTGATTGGAAAGCAAAACGTGAAGAGAAATTGGCTCCAGTTAAGCTAAACCAGCTTGAGCAAGCGATGGCGTTCAACAGTGCCAAAGGTGCTATTTTCGCTAAAGCCAATCCTAAGCAATACCCAGCACCAGCAATCGCTATCGAAACGATTGAAAAGCACGTTAATTTATCACGTGACAAAGCAATCGAAGTAGAAGCGGCTGGTTTTGCAAAAGCGGCTAAAACCCCACAAGCAGAAAGCTTGGTTGGTTTGTTCTTAAACGATCAATTAGTTAAAAAGTTAGCAAAACAGCATAGCAAACAAGCACATGACATCAACGAAGCCGCTGTACTAGGCGCTGGTATCATGGGTGGCGGTATTGCTTATCAAGCAGCCAGCAAAGGCTTGCCAATCATCATGAAAGATATCAAGTCTGAGCAATTAGACCTTGGTATGGGCGAAGCAAGCAAACTGCTTGGCAAAATGGTAGAACGCGGCAAGATGACCCCAGCAAAAATGGGTGAAACCTTAAGCCGTATCCGTCCTACTTTGAACTATGGTGATTTTGCTGAAACTGACATCGTTATCGAAGCGGTCGTAGAAAATCCAAACGTGAAGCGTGCGGTACTTAAAGAAGTAGAAGGTCTAGTAAAAGACGATTGTATCCTAGCGTCAAACACCTCGACCATCTCTATTACGTTCCTAGCAGAAGCGCTTGAGCGTCCAGAAAACTTCGTTGGTATGCATTTCTTCAACCCAGTACATCGTATGCCATTGGTAGAAGTTATCCGCGGTGAGAAATCATCTGAAGAAGCCATCGCGACTACGGTTGCCCTTGCTTCTAAAATGGGTAAAGTGCCAGTAGTAGTTAACGACTGCCCAGGTTTCCTCGTAAACCGTGTATTGTTCCCATACTTTGGCGCGTTTGACTTGCTACTGAAGCAAGGTGCTGATTTTGCTCATGTCGATAAAGTTATGGAAAAATTCGGCTGGCCAATGGGTCCTGCATACCTAATCGACGTAGTTGGTCTAGATACGGGCGTACATGGCGCAGCAGTGATGGCAGATGGTTTCCCAGATCGTATGAAGCCTGATTATAAAGGTGCGATTCAGTATCTATATGAGAACGAGCGTCTAGGTCAGAAAAACGGTGTTGGTTTCTATAAGTATGAAATGGACAAGCGCGGCAAGCCAAAGAAAGTTGCTGATGAAGCCACTTATGAGCTGCTAAAAACCACAACAGACAGTGAAAAACAAGAGTTTGATGATCAAGCGATCATCGACCGCACTATGTTAGCCTTCTGTAATGAAACAGTACGCTGCTTAGAAGACAACATCGTGAGTACGCCAAGCGAGGCCGATATGGCGATGATTATGGGCGTAGGTTTCCCTCCATTCCGTGGTGGCCCATGCCGTTATATCGACCAAATGGGTCTAGATAACTACTTGGCACTATGTGAAAAATACGCACATCTTGGCAAAGCTTATGAAGCGCCACAAAAGATTCGCGACATGGCAGCCGCAGGCGAGACTTTTTACGCAACAGCGTAATAGTCAGTCATTACTAGGATGAAGTGCAGTACGTTTGCTATTTTGCATGAAAGCAATTGAGACATGAATCGTCTCCAATAGCGAACGTACGATCATAGTTGATTCAGTTTAAGACTATTACGAGTAAATCAAGCGCAAATGTACCTATTGTACTTTGAGTGGGATTAACAAGGTAATAGTCGTAAATTGGGTTGACTACACTGACAATAAAAATTGAAAAGGAATATGGTATGACAACTTTAAGTCCAAAAGATGTGGTCATCGTAGATGGCGTACGCTCGGCAATGGGCAAAACCAAAAACGGTATGTTCCGTCATGTACGTGCTGACAGCATGTCAGCGGAACTAGTACGTGCGCTAGTAGAACGTAATGACTTTGATACCAATGATATCGAAGACATTATCTGGGGTTGTGTCAACCAGACGCTAGAGCAAGGCTTGAACATCGGTCGTAACATCGGTTTGCTAGCTGGTATCCCAAAAACTGCTGGTGGCCAAACGGTTAATCGTCTATGTGGTTCTTCTATGCAGGCGCTACATACTGCTGCTGCACAAATCATGACCAACCAAGGTGATGTATTCATCATCGGCGGTGTTGAGCATATGGGTCACGTAGGCATGATGCACGGTGTTGATTTAAACCCTGCTGCTTCTAAGCATTATGCAAAAGCGTCAAACATGATGGGCTTGACTGCTGAAATGCTAGGTCGTATGAACAACATCACGCGCGAAGAGCAAGACGCGTTTGGTCTTGAGTCACATCGCCGCGCATGGGCTGCAACGGTAGAGGGTCGTTTTGACAATGAAATCATCGGTATCGAAGGTCATGATGCTGCTGGTCGTCTGCAACTATGTACGGTTGATGAAGTGATTCGTCCAGATGCAACGATGGAGCAAATGCAAAAGCTACGTCCAGCGTTTGATCCAAAAGGCGGTACAGTAACAGCGGCAACGTCATCTGCATTATCTGACGGTGCGTCAGCAATGCTAGTAATGAGCGCACAAAAAGCCAAAGATCTAGGTCTAAAGCCACGTGCTCGTATTCGTAGTATGGCTGTGGCTGGTTGTGATGCCGCTATTATGGGTTATGGTCCTGTACCTGCTACCCAAAAAGCATTGAAGCGTGCTGGCATGAGCATCGATGACATGCAAACCATCGAGCTAAACGAAGCATTTGCTGCTCAAGGTCTATCGGTATTAAAAGGTCTGAACCTATCTGACAAGCAAGACATCGTTAACATCAACGGTGGTGCCATTGCTCTAGGTCATCCACTAGGATGTTCGGGCGCTCGTATCACAGTGACATTGCTAAACGCAATGGAGCAGTCAGATACTGAAATCGGTCTAGCGACAATGTGTATTGGTCTTGGCCAAGGTATTGCTACTATTATCGAGCGTGTTTAATCTTATTTATATAAACAAGATTATTTGAACACTTAATAAATAGCTACTCGCTAACGAAAAACCTCTAGTCATAACGGCTGGAGGTTTTTTTATAGGTTAAATTAATGGTTGGTAAGCTAATAAAACACGGATTCAAAAAACACAGTATTACAGCGATTAAAAATTATCTCCATTGACGCATTCATGAAACTATGACTAAATAAGAGAAACATGAACCATGGCACTGTTTATGATAATTCTAAAATAGTTTTTAGTTGCAACTGTCAGCCGTACAAGGAGTGTACTATGTCTACTATGATTAATGATCGCACCTATCGAATCGCTCGTGAGAATACCCAAGCGATGATTGTCGATGTGCAAGAACGCTTAACGCCGCATATCTATGACCACGAAAATATCGTCAAAAAAACCGTTACCTTGATTAAAGGGCTGCAAGCGCTCAATATTCCAATCATGCTCAATGAACAATATAAAAAGGGCTTGGGCGATACCTTACCAGAGCTGCGCGACGTACTTGAAGGAGATAATGCCAAGAGCTTTGAAAAGGTTACTTTTAGTGCCTGTGATAATAATGATTCATGGCACCATCTAGCGCAGCAGAACCGTAGTACTGTTCTGCTTTTTGGTGCTGAGGCTCATGTCTGTATTATGCAGACGGCCCTGGATTTATTGGATAATGGTATGCAGCCTGTCATCATTGGCGACGCGGTGGGATCTCGTTTTCCTTATGATAAAAAGCAAGCAATTCGTCGTATTCGCCGTGCGGGCGGGGTAATCAGTACTGTCGAATCAATCTTATTTGAGCTGTGCCGTAGCAGCGAAGATCCTGCGTTTAAAACCATTATTAATTTGATCAAGTAGGTGGCTAATATCTAGGTGCTTAAAGGCTTGGATAAATGTCAATTTAACCATTTATCTTCTAATTTATAATAGATAGCGCTTGGTAAAATAAGCGCTATTTTTTTGGTAACGGTAATAGTCTTTTAACCATTGTTAGATATCAAACTAACTATAATATCTTGAACAATGAAATTTAAAATCGCCAGAACTCATAAATATTTAAAACCAATAACTAGAGAAAACCAGAGAAAATCAATGTCGCAAGCCAGCTCTATATCACTCACTAATTCCAAATCTACTTCACATATCGACATCGACGATGTCACTCATTTCTTATTGGAGTTAGATGCGCTCAAACGCGTGAATCGCCGTAGCTATGTGACACAGACCTCTCGTAAAGAAAACTCTGCCGAACATTCTTGGCATTTAGCGATGGCCTGTTGGTCGATTGCTGAATTATTTGCGCTAGACGTCAATCATGAAAAATTGCTGAAGATGGCATTGGTTCATGATTTGGGTGAGATTGATGCGGGCGATACTTTTTTGTATGCCGATACCCGTACTGATGCACACGTCGAAGAGCGTGCAGGCATTGCCAGATTGCAACGTGAGCGAGGCAATGGCATTAGTGATTTGAGTAAGGTTTGGGAAGCGCAGGAAACAGGAAGTAGCAAAGAAAGTCAGTTACTCAGAGTGGTCGACCGCTTATTGCCGTTTTTGCTCAATCTAAATACCAACGGTAAAACGTGGATTGAGCTTGGCGTTACGCGCTCGCAAGTGGCAGGTGCGCATGCATTTATCAAAGACAGCTTTCCTCCTATTCATGATTGGCTCTCACATAATATTGAGTATGCAACTCAGCAAGGCTGGCTGATTGATGCGTAAATCTGCATAAGTAGCAGGCATAAAAAAGCCCAATTAAGCATGATAATTTACGCTTAACTGGGCTGATACTTTAAGTGCTTTTATACAAGCATGTTATTAAGCGTTTGCCATTCCTAGCAATTGACCCATTTGCACGACGCTATTGGCTTGCATACCATCTAGCCAGTCAGCCTTTGCTGCTTTTGGTAATACTACGATAGCCGTTGAGCCTAGATAGAAGCGTCCGAGCTCTTCGCCTGCTGCAAACTGCATGTCATGATCAGACTCGAATATGTCGTCAGTACGAGCAATCTTGCCTGTCGCGACGGTTTCGATACCAGCGACAATCATAGCACCAACCATCACGACAGCTGCTTTGCCGTACTTGGTATCAAACATACAGACCAGACGTTCATTACGTGCAAACAAGTCCGGCACGTTAGCCGCCGTAGTATTGTTGACCGAAAACAGTGTACCAGGTACATAGCGAGTCTTGGTCAATGTGCCAGTAAACGGCATATGCACACGGTGATAATTGCTAGGTGCTAAGTAGATAGTTGCAAAACTACCATCAGCGAAATAACTGCCATCTTCACTATCAGCAAGCAATTGGCCGACATCATAGTGACGGCCTTTGGCTTGTAGTAGTTTATGGTCTTCGATTTGTCCTAGCTGAGAAATAATACCGTCCGCAGGACTCACGATGCCGTTTACAGTAGCGTCGATGGTACGAGCGTCTTCTTTTAACTCACGGGTAAAAAAGTCATTAAAACTTTCATAAGCGTTAAGGCTTTGGCGCTCGTACTCGTCTAAGCTGATATTATAAGCTTTGGCAAAGCTACGGATAAAGGTGCGTTTGACATAAGGGTGACGGCTGGCGGCCAAACGTCCAGCGACTTTACTGAGCTTTTGCTGCGGCACAAGCTGTTGTAAGGTGGTAAATACATTCATAATAAGGCTACCAAAATAAGGTGTAATGTAAGAAATAATAGTTAAGTTAATGACGGTATTTTATCATGGACAGCATATTATTGTATGGCCATAATCTGTTAAGGAATTAGTAAATGAAAGCACTCATACAACGGGTGAAGCAGGCTAGTGTGGTCGTCGATCAGCAGTGTATTGGTGAGATTGGGCATGGGGTATTGGCATATATTGGCTTAGGGCATGAAGACGATTTTGCCGCTGCACAGCGTATGATTGACAAAATATTGACCTATCGCGTTTTTGAAAATGACGATGATCCTGCTAAATTTGGTAAACTGGATAAAAACGTTCAGCAGGTTGCTGGTGGGCTATTATTAGTTTCACAATTTACCTTGATGGCAAAAACAGACAAAGGTCGCCGACCAGACTTCGGTGGTGCGATGGCACCTGCTGCGGCGCAAGCGCTATTTGAACAACTGGTCGATTATGCCAAAACTAAGCACCCAAATGTGGCAACTGGTCAGTTTGGTGCTGATATGCAAGTGTCGAGCGTCAATGATGGGCCGCTCAATTTTTTACTAGAAATCTGATTTTAGAGTGTCATCAAGCTGTCATAATTAATCCGTTTAATAGGTAGAGACTGGTGAGTATATATCGCCTTTTTACATGCTAGATTTTGTCCGCTAACACCGAGAATGTCCTATGTATAATGAGCAAATTTTGATTGTGGAAGATGAGCCTGCGATTCGTGAAATGGTTGTCATGACGCTAGAAATGGCTGGGTTTGATAGCTTGCAAGCGGCTGACGTGTCAGAGGCGCATCAGCAAGTGGTCGATCATAGACCGTCACTGATACTGTTAGACTGGATGTTGCCGGGTGACAAGAGCGGTGTGGATTTTTGTCGTATGCTTAAAAACGACGAGCTACTCTCTGAAATACCAGTCATTATGCTAACGGCAAAAAGTGAAGAAGACAGTAAAGTTCATGGTTTAGATGCAGGCGCAGATGATTATATGACCAAGCCTTTTTCGACTCGTGAGCTGATTTCTAGAATCAAAGCCGTACTACGCCGCAGTAGTGCTATGAGTAGCGATAAACCTATCGAAATTGGACAGTTAAGTTTAGATACCAAGAGTCAGCGCGTGACAGCTGCAGGTAAAATCGTTGATGTTGGGCCTACAGAGTATCGCCTATTAGCATTTTTTATGAGTCACCCTGAGCGCGCCTATACACGAACGCAGCTGCTCGATCAGGTATGGGGCGGCAATGTATATATCGAAGACCGAACCATTGATGTGCATATCAAACGTCTACGTAAATTACTACGACCTTATGACTGTGATACATTGATACAGACAGTACGTGGAACAGGCTACCGATTTTCTAGCCTGATTGAGCCAAGTTAATCTTGTACAAATAATGCCGCAGCAATATAAAGGCCGCGGATAGTGGTAAGGATAAAAAATGGACAAGATAGCGCCAGCACAGAGTGAGCAATCAGCTCTATTAGAGCAAATATCTACTCAAAGTACAGCGGAGCAACTCAAAAAAATCGGCAGTGCACTACGAGCCTTGCGCGATGCAGTGATTTTGCTCAACAATCATGATGGACTAGAATGGTGGAATCAGGCGGCACAAGACTTATTGCTGCTACAGCCAGAAGATAAAGGTCAAAATATTTTTGACTTTATTACTATACCTGAGTTCCGCCAGTATTATGAAGGTACAACGATACCTAACGACGGCGTCCATATAGAATCATGGCGAGATCCTAGTCGCTACTTAAAGTGTGAACTGACCCCTTTCGGTGATGAAAAACTGCTGTTTGTATATGATGTGACCCGCTTGCGGCACTTAGAGCAAATGCGTCAGGATTTTGTCGCAAATGTCTCGCATGAGCTTAGAACACCATTGACGGTAATGATGGGCTACCTAGAAAATTTCTCCGATCAGCCAGATATGCCGCCGCAATGGCGTCGCGGTTTTGAGCTGATGACCCAGCAAACAGCCCGTATGAACAGAATTGTGAACGATTTACTGCTACTGTCTAAGATTGAAATCGAAGAGTCACACGAGCTGCATTACATAGATATGACTAAGCTACTGACCAATATCTACGACGATGCACAGGCTTACAACCAAGCGTACAAACACATCATTCATTTGCATATAGATACGTACGATGGGCTGTACGGGTCAGAGATGTACTTGAATAGTGCGCTATCCAATTTGGTAATCAATGCAATCAAATATACGCCAAAGGGCGGTAATATCACTATCAGCTGGACAAGGACGTCTGATGGCTGCCGTTTCGCGGTCGAAGATGATGGGATCGGTATTGCGTCAGAGCATATCGCCCGTTTGACAGAGCGTTTCTATCGTATCGACAAAGGTCGTAGCCGTGCAACAGGTGGTACGGGGTTGGGATTAGCGATTGTAAAACACGTACTGCACCAGCACGAAGCGCAATTGCAAATCGATTCAGTAGAAGGGGAAGGATCGACATTTAGTGTGGTATTTCCCTCAAATTACGTCAGATCCGTCACAGCCAATTAATATGACTTCTAGTCTGTATTAGCGTTGTTTTTTCGGCTTAAGTTTTTTGATTAATCTAAACCTATCATTATTTCAAATTAGGTTAACGACATACTTTTCTGTGTTCGTTAATCCTTTTGCAAAAGCGGATAAGGATTGACCGCACTGCCATTAATATAGATACCATAATGGACATGTGTTGGTGTTCCTTTTGCATTACCGCTATCACCCACATAACCTATTACATCGCCCTGATTGACCCAGTCATTGGGAGAGATGTCAGCATAGTCTTCTAAGTGGGCATAGTAATGTCCTGCGCCACCAGGTCCTACCACCACAACCACGCGTCCACCCAATGTGTTCTCACCAACCTTGCTTACTACGCCTTGCGTGGTCGACTGTACGGGAGTGTTGCGCGGCGCAAAGATATCGATACCTTCGTGGGAGCGGCCTTGACTACGTGCCGCGCCCCAAGTGTCTGTCAGGTTTCGTTCTGGTAGTGGACTGGGTAAGCTGTTTTCTGTCGGCAGTTCTTGTTGCAATAGACTCAATTGCTGCCATTTGGCAACCACAAATGACTGCGTTTGTTGACTGATACTGGGTAGTAGCTTATCAAAGACAAATAACAGTGCTAGCAATACGATAGCCTTAATCAATAGGCTTATTAAACGACTAAAAAAAGAAGGTCTGGGAGGCTGGTTATTTCCATCTGCTAGCATTGATGTCTCATATATATTTGATGTCATTTGAGTTTTGATTATAAAAGCTTCGTCTAACAACGTATGTATCGCATTGTTATCTATCGTTTTTACCCCCATAGATATTCTTATGGTTAAGAATATAGACAGCAAATATAGTTTTATCTACTTAACATTTCTGCTGAGCATAGACAGTTGCTACTGATGGTTAATACTTTATGAATGATGCTTTTAAGCCTACTGATATTTCTGCCACGCGCGAAACAGCGCTGGTTATCGATACTGAAACAGATCAGGGCAGTGATCCTAGACCTATCCAAGTTGCTACTATCAATGTAGCAACTGGCTTTGAATGGATGAAATACTTTAACAGTGGTCGATCTATCTCACCCATTGTCATAAAGGTGCATGGTATTACCGATGATGATGTGGCTGGACTTGAGCGCTTTGAGTTGGAGCAGTTTGAATTACCAGAGTACTTGATTGGTCATAACGTACGTTTTGATTGGCGAGTGATTGGCAGTCCTTCTGCTAAGCTGATTTGTACAGTGAGACTTGCGCGGGTAGCTTTTCCAGAATGGCGCGCTTACGGTCAGTCTAAGTGTATCGAGCAGTTATTGGGCAAGGGTGAAGCGAGTGCAATGACGATTGCCGCTCATGACGCGCTTGGCGATGCTCGAATGTGCTATTTGCTGTATCAGGCATGCTGCGAGCGTCTAGAGATTGCGCCGACAGACTTTGCAGCGGCACATGCTATCTCTAATAAAGCGACCCCTGTGAGCAAAATGCCGTTTGGTAAACATAAAGGCAAACCTATCAAAGATGTGCCTATCAGCTATGTTAAATGGATGATAGGCAATATTCATAATATGCAGCCGTCGCTGTATTCGGCACTGACTAAACGCTTACAAATGGAAGAGGCAGAAAACGCAAAAAAGTAATCTAAGTTATTACGTAGCCAATATATAAGGGGCTACGTGACGATAAAATTATGGTTGGTCGTGCAACCATGTCACCGCCATCTGCCATAGCTGCGGCGCTTTGATATTGGTCTTACTGCTAAAATAGCGCATATGACCGATATGATTTAGACCAAAATCCTCAGGGTCCAAGAAACGCTTTTCTACGGGCATCTTTGTAAATACCCTTATCATATCGTCCATGTTTTCACTGTTGGCGATATCGTCATCGCTAAAGCCAAGCCACAATGCCGGCATGCTGAGCTCATCATAGAAATGCGTGTGTATGCTTTTGCCAAATGCGGTTTTGATATAGCCCGCGCCATTGCACCATTCACGCCATTGACGAGCCACGCCGCGTGGCAGCGGCTCACCCATACCGATTTTATCTGACGGCGTATAGCCCAGTGTTAAATTAGTGAATGGAATAAACGCATCCATAAAACCCATGGCTTTGAGTTTATAGGGCATGCCCATATTTTTGATACGCCCTGACGAGCAAGCGACATTGAACACTGAGCCAATCGCCTGATAGTTGGGCATCAGGCCAATGAGCTGACCACCCGCGCTATGACCGATGAGGTGATAAGAGGCATCAGGAAACTCATCTTGTAAAGCATCAAGTACAGCTGGCATGTCATGGCGACCCCAACTGATCAAGGAAGCGCTACATTTTGCCAGTTCGGTCGATAGTGACTCACCGATTCCTTCATTATCAAAGGTCAGCACTCCAAAGCCGCTTTCTGCTAGGTAGGTCGCAAAATTATGATAAAAGTGACGCTTAATACCTGTGGCAGGTGCCATCATGACGGCTTTTTTTGTTGCATCTTTAGGGCGATAGACCGTGGCTACCAATGCTTGGTTGCGATCGGTCATGATGCTTAATGAGTAAGTATCAATATTGCTCGCGTCATTCGTATTGCTTTTACTAGTGAGATTGCTATTAACCACAGAGCTTGATAGCTCGGCAGTAGGAGAGGTGTTGTGATTATCCATGGGTATACCTTAGTATTTTTATTAGTAGATAATGAATATCGAACTATGATGAACAATAAATGCGCATCTTGAAAGTGTAGTCGTTGCGTAGTGATAAATCGTTGTGACTATGTGGTAGCATTGCTTATGTTAAGATAAATACTGGCAAGACAGTTGCTCAAATATGACTTCCAAGTTTCGTATAGCTTGGCTGAGTTTGTCTTATGAATCATGTGCATGACAATATAAATGATAGGTGTCGGTATGCAGCCTTCACTAATAACAAGCACTCAATAAAAACTGACAGGTAATTAAGGAAGCTATATGCAAATGAAAATCAACGATGATACTTATGACGTAATCACAAGCAAAGACATTACAAACATTGAAAAAGCAGTCGACAAGTCTGCCCTATCAATGCCGCTCGTGGCTGTGTATTGCGGTTCACGCTTGGGCAATGGTGACGTGTATGAACAGGCGGCACGCGAGCTCGGCAGTGCATTAGCAAATAATGGCATGGGACTAGTATATGGTGGCGCTAGTATCGGTCTAATGGGCGCAGTTGCGGATGAAGTAATTAATGGCGGCGCGCAAGCAGTGGGCGTGATTCCAACCTTTATGCTCAAGCACGAAATTGCTCACGAGCAGCTGACTCGCTTGCATTTGACTGACACTATGCACACGCGTAAGACCGTCATGGCAGAGTATGCCGATGCCTTTATCACGCTACCGGGCGGGCTAGGAACGTTAGAAGAGATTATGGAAATTGCTACGTGGCGTCAATTGTACCAGCACGAAAAACCAATGATTATTCTAAATATCAATGGCTTTTATGACCGTATGATTGAGCATTTGAAATATACCACTGAGCAAGGCTTTATGAAGCAGGAAGATTTAGATCGTCTAGTGGTGTGCAATACCATCAGCGAAGCGATCGATATGCTACAAACAGTAGTGACCATAGATGATGCTGTGGATACGGAGAAAATGGCTGGTAGTAATAGTTAAGCCTTATAGCTATTCATACACAGTAAATGCTTAAATATTAAAAGCTATTGCAAAAAAGGAGCAGATAACCAAATCTCGGTTACTTGCTCCTTTGTCATATGTATTAACAACCTATCAGCGAATCATGCCTATTAGGCATCAGCAGGCGTGAGATCTTCCAATGCTACTTCACGAATGCTATGATTGACATGAGCCATCGCTATCGGGAATCCACGCTGCTCAGCGAGCTCACGTGCAACCTCATCGACAGCGAGGCTATCATTATGGACAAGGTACGACCACTCATGAGCATAGCGACTACGATTTAGAGGTGTATCGTTCTCTATCAAGCCTAGATCTGTTAGTTCATTAACGATTTGATCAGCGGCAATCAAGGTTGAAGATGCTTTGACGTTTTCTGCACGGGCATAGCGTATATTAGAGTACAAGCTCACGTCAGCGACTCGCAGCGTATCATCCTGTCCAGGAATCTGCTGCCCACCGTATAGCGCGTTACCAACAGTACGTGCGCTGTTGAATGTTGGTACAAACTCCGCCACATACTCAATCGCTTGCTGACTACGTGCCTGTAGGGGTGCTTTATCCCAACCGTCTTCAATATAATGCACGTATTGCTGCGGTAGTTTGGGCTGCGCACTGTCTTCACTTGATGCGACAAGACCATCATCAAACAGAGTAATGGCTTTACTCATACCGTGAATCTGAAAATATCCACCAGGGTAGGGAGTAAGCTGCGCCATGCCTTCTGGCGTTCCTCGTTGACCATAAACGATGATCTCTGGTATCTGTCCACCAGCATCGCCCCAATGAGTCACATAAGACGATTTGAACTCGACCATACGTGTTACTTCGACACCAACCATATCGTCGATGACACCTGTACGAAATCCGCAAGCGTTGACTAAATAATCAACTTCGATAGACTCAGGCTGAGAGGCGTGTTCTTGATTATGGATTTGTTGATAGTCGATACGCCATTTAGTGACATGATGGTCAGCGTTGGTACAGTTCTCACAATCTACTGGTACGACTTTTTGCACAGCAGTTTCGGTAAATACGTGCGCATTATCGTATTCTTCAAGTGCAAGTTTGGCAGAAGCGGCTAAACGAAAAATGTTCCAACCATATTCTTGGACAACAATTAACGGAAATTTAACTTTGTTTAAATCCAAGTATCTAGCGACTGGAATCATCCATTCATCAATCGTACTTGGTACAGCGACTTGCTCACGTTCAGACAGCTCAATCAATTGCTCATGGCTGTAGAGTTGATAGTAATCTTCAGGCTCACCCAATACCTTATTATTAGTATCTTGCTCGATCAATTCTTGATAAGCATCGGTCAAAATGTCTAAACGCGGTAGTAAATCTTCAGGCAGTCCTTCGTCACGTGTCGGTACAGCAAACACAGTAGGACGGACGTCAATAGTGTGCGGATACAAACGCAAAATATCGATACATTGCTTAAGCAGCGCTACGCAATCTTCGTCCGGTATTTCACGGTACAAGTTACCACCTGCATGCAAATGACACATAGGTGGTCCATCAATGAGAGATTTTTTCTTTTCAAATAAGTAGGTCTCTAATCCTAACGCAGCAAGTCGAATCGCAATCGTCGATCCCGCAGTACCGCCGCCCAAAATGCCAACGCGCTTTTTAGGTTGAGTGTTTTGTGCCCCATAAGTTAACACCCCAGAATGAGCATCACGATTAAAGGATTGAGCGTAATTTTTATCAAAAGACTGAGTCATTGTCGTCGTTGTATCCTTAATAGCATCTGTATTAGGCCGTACTCGGTATATTTATTCAATGTTCTATATTTCTTGATATGCGTGCGAAGGTAATTAAGTTCAACACACAAATCTGAACTTCAATAGTCATCTTTTCTATTGTTTAGCCATTCTTCATCTCTATAGGTTTATTTTACGAAGAACTACAGGCAATATGATGGGAAATACGTAAGAAGATGCATGAGTTTTGTCAACGAGTCGCTATATGTGTGAAGTTTTCCAGATGAATGAGTCTGTCTAAATATAGAGTAAACGAGAGAGGTGGCAAACTTGTGAAATCAAAAACAAGGTCGTTTTATTGTTTTGTAAAATTCGACCACTTTTGTAAGCGTGTATATTGATTATCAAGATAATATAAAACCATATGCTATATTTATTTTGCTTAGCAAGAAGTGTCGGTTCTGTTTTGAGAACTGTTCAAAATTACAAATGTCAAAATTAACAAAAGGGACAGTCGATAAAGTAAACGACAACAAGCTTATCGCTATAAAAAATACGACTAAAATTACAAGGAAGTTATGATGAAAAATATAATGATGTTATCGGCACTAACAGGTGTATTGGCACTAACTGGCTGTACTACCTTAAAAAACGTAGTCGGTAATGATATGTCAGGTACGCATGAAGTACAGGCAACGAGCAATAATACAGCACCAGTCACTAGCAAGAATGGGGTGTTGGTGGATGCTAC
The DNA here is from genome assembly GCF_013414195.1 of Psychrobacter sp. BI730. Classification (GTDB taxonomy): domain Bacteria; phylum Pseudomonadota; class Gammaproteobacteria; order Pseudomonadales; family Moraxellaceae; genus Psychrobacter. The sequence goes on along the minus strand of NZ_JAATTV010000015.1, from coordinate 30,012 downwards.
CAACCATATGACGTTATATACGTTTGATAAAGACTCTATGAACCAGTCAGATTGCGGTGCAGCTTGCCAAGTTGTGTGGCCAATTTTCAAAGCGCCTAGTGATGCTAAAGCCTCAGGTCAGTTCGCTGCCTTTAAGCGTGAAGATGGCAAATATCAGTGGGCAATGAACGGTAAGCCTTTATACTTCTATGCTAATGACACAAAAGTTGGTGACAAAGACGGGGATGATAAACTTGGCGTTTGGCATGTTATCCCAAGTAAATAGTATGCATTAGATATAAACTGACTCGAAAACGTTAACGCAAAAAAGCAGCCTGCCCTCAATTATAGAGGCAGGCTGCTTTTTATTTTTTTGGTTCTATTTTCCGCTATCGAGAATACTACCGTGCGTATATTCTCTAATAATAGATGTGACTTGTATTATGTCACCTTTGCTAAAGGCTCAATCTGAATAGTCTCTAGCACTTCTTCTTTGCTAGGCTCTTTTCTATATAAAGGAAAAAAGTCTGAGAGCAGATCACTTTCCGTGAACCAGATATCCGTCACCAACTCTGTATATTTCGCTGCGTTGACGATGAGCCTGTAAGTCTTAAATAGTAACTCTTGTGAGCTAAAGCCTTTTTTATATTCATATAAAGAGTCTAAGTTGGAACCAACGCCGCCACCAAGATGTAGCACTTCATAACGGTTCTCTCGTCCCCAGTTGCGAGCGACATGAGTGATAAGTTTAGAAGGTTGTAGATGTGTATAGGCGTTCAGCGTACCGCCAAGATGAAACTGCATAATGCCTGACTCTTGGCAGAGCGTATATATAGAAGATCCGATTGGTTTATCGTCTTGATAGGCAGTTATCAATAGTATTTTTTCTTGAAGGTTTTCAAGCAAATTAAAAAAATAATCATCATCAAAGAAGTAATAATCACTGGCCTTGACGTGTCGCATTGTCTCTTTATAAATGTCTGAAAACACCATGGCGTTCTGTCGGGTCAAGAACTCTGTTTTTGTCACAACATCCATTTTCATGGCTTTTTTGATACCGCGGCGATGCCGATTTTGTGTCTCGCTCCAATGCTCTTCTTCTGACTTACTTAAATCAGACATCAAGGTCAGCCCGTGAGTCAGTGCTTTGCCAACTGTGGGTATCCATTCTTTATTAATAATCGGATGCAACCGCATAAACAAAGACACGCAGCCTCTCTCGCAAAGAAAAGCCCTTATCTCATCTAGTACGATGTCTAACTCGGCATCAGTGAGGGTTTTGTCCATCAACGGGCCACCGTAACCATAAGTGGAAGTAGCATCCCAGTGCTCTGAGTCAATGTCTCTAACTATAATAGGTAACAATACTTCCTTGTTTTTATAGTGAGCGATGATGCCTTGAGGTTTGCCCTTGTCGATGACAGCTGAGGCCGCAATCCAACCAGATAAGTGGTATATATCAAAATGATGATTTGATACCTTCTTATCCCACTCAGCATCTATCGCTATGTAATTAACTTGTACTGTATCCACGTTGCTGCTCCCTCAGTGTTGCGTTATATATTCGTAAATCCGTATATACGAATATAACAACAAAATATGAAGCCTTCAAGTATATAAAAACCTTTTATGTAAAATAATGAATATATAGGATTAGAGCGTAGACGAATCTATAGGAAATAAAAAAGCAGCCTGCCTCTATAAATGAGGATAGGCTGCTTTTCTCGTTCTGGTCGAAAGCTATTAGAGAGCTATAAGCTTACAGTTATTTCTTTTCTACCAGTTCACCATCAATTTGAATAGGAACATTGGTCGTAATACCAGCAGAGTAGGCTGTCATACCATAAGCTGCACGGTCTATAGTGCCAGTAGCACGGAAGCCAACGACTGGCTCTTTGGTCAGAGGGCTGTTATCGATTTTGTTCAGCGTTAAATTAAGAGTTAGCGGCTTGGTTTGACCCAGTAAAGTAAAGTCCCCAGTTACTTTTGCTTGCTGCGGATTTACAAAATTAACCTGAGTAGATTTAAAGCTCATAGTAGGGTATTTTTTAACGTTAAAGAACTCTTCCGTTTTTAAATGTTTGTCACGGGCAGCCCAAGCAGTATCGATACTGTCTGTATCAATGACAAAGTTCAGCTGGGTTTGGTTAGGGTTCTTTAGATCAAATTTAACGGTACCGTCTACATCGCTAAAGTGTCCCATGACCGTAGAAAATCCCATGTGATCAACTGAGAAACCGACACGAGTGTGAGAGTTATCTAGTTGCCACTGAGTCGGCAGTGCAGCGCTTGCCATGGTAGTGATAGAAAGTATTGAGCTGATCAATAGGGCTTTTGTAGTGGTTTTCATTGAATAGTCCTTACATAGTATTAGGGTATTGGTGCTCGCCGATGAACAAAGAAGAAAACATTTTTTGTAAAAAATGAGTAAATATATTGTAGCTATGTGTCCTAGAGTTGCGATAAATAAATAGCGCAGCCAACCTATATTTGGTTAGATTAACTACATATAAAAATGTAATTGATTAATATATCTAACCAAAACATTGTACTGGGTTAACTCATACATCTCAACACTATTTCTCTATTATTGACAACTTATCACATATCTCTATCACAACTGCTCCTTGCGTCTTACGTCAAAAACCGTTAAAATCGCGGTTTAATTTTCCCGCTGGGGAAAGGCTAAGCGAACAGAAGGGTGGTGTTGGGTGCTGGAATAAGCCAGTGACGCAGTTGCCATACTTGTAATGTCCTTAGTGCCTCAGTTACGTATGTCATTATTTGTTTGATACATCATCGCTGATGCTGTATTTAGACGTTGTACATACATCGGACCTAGAGAGTATATTATGCGTAAAGATATCCATCCTAATTACCAAGAAGTTTTATTCCACGACACTAACGCTGACGTGTTCTTTTTGACTCGCTCAACTGCTAAGACTAAAGCGACTCGTGAATACGAAGGTAAAGAATACCCATACTACCCACTTGATATCTCAAGTGCGTCGCATCCGTTCTATACTGGTGAGCAACGTAAAACTTCTACTGAAGGTCGTGTTGCAAGCTTCAACAAACGCTTTGGCGCATTTGGTGGCCGTAGCAAGAAAGCTGCAGACGCTGCTGAATAATTTACACTTATGGTGTAAATATATTTCGCTAAGCAATAAAAAACCGCTGATTATTCAGCGGTTTTTTATTGTGTTTTATTTTCTATTATCTAAAAATAAAGCTAACAGTCTTTTTAGCGCTCAAACTCAGTAGTAGATGAGTCCAATAACTGAATAGAATCTAGTAACTGAATAATAGTCTCTACGATTTGCTGCGCCCAATAGCCGTACATCAGACTGCTAGGATGAAATCCATCACTGGCAAACATCACATTGATATCGATAGCCGAGCCATTTGCATGCTCTTCTAGCATCCTTGTAAAGTCGGTTGCCATATATGTAACACCAGCATGAGCCGCACAGACCTGCTGTAATATCCCATCAAGTACCGATGCTTTTGCACCCACAAAGTTATTGAGCGGAGCAGGAATTGCAGGCATTTGCGCCATCGGCGGCAAACTTAAAAAAACCAGTTCTCGTACGCCAAATTTGCGCTGTGCGATATTGATAATGTCTTCAATTTGCTGTTGCCATTTATGCACAGAGACATTGGACGTCGTGTCATTGACCCCTACGCTTAGCAACATCACATCAATAGGCTGTTCAGGAGCAGGTAAGACATATAACCTGCGTAGAATATCAAAGCTGGTATGACCTGTTGTCGCTTGTAATGACCAATTGAGACGAGCAAAGTTCGATTGGATAGCTTTGTTTTGCTCCAGTATCGGTATGAGCTTACCGACCAATGCTTCTTGCTGCGTTTGACTACCCACACCTGCTGCTGCTGAGTCGCCCACGACCATTAAATTGAGCGTTTGCTTACGATCAGCCGATACGCTTGAGCAACTCAACTCAACTATTCCGTGCCGCTCGCCGTTTGGCTCAGGCAGGCGAACCGTATCACGTTTAATCTTACGACCCTGATAGAGATACACAGGGGCAAGTAAGACATCTCTTGCGACAGAAGTTAGTTTGCTGGTATCTACCATCCTGCACGTTCCCTAATAGTCGTGAGGCTGTCGTCAATCAACAGTTGGCCATCGATATAGACATCACGCAATAGGTTGTCCGCCACATCGCTCATTTCTTGCTGCTTGATGGTTTTGAGCTGGCCGCTGTCGTCTTTTACTAGTGCCAATCGTCCTTTTTTCGAACGCTTTGAGCGACTGGTGATAGGGTCTTTGTAGATATCTTTCCATACACCATCGATACAGATGGCGCTCGATTTCATAGCCCAGCTCATGGTGTCGCGGTTGACTTGCTGTAGCAATCCGCCGCCCACGCCAAATGTTACGTTTTCTGCGCTAAAGCCTGCTTTCATGACCACATTAATGATATTGCTCAAGCTTTGTGCACTAATACCATCCCCTTGGATAATCCGCACGTAATCGGGCAGTACTTTATAGCCCTTACTGTTTATAATCGTACCAAATTTCACCGCTAGACGCTCTAATGCTTCACGGACGACTTTAGTAGGCTCACCACTGTCTGGCCTGATGACCAGCGTACCACCCATGTTTTTGACGTCTTCTTTTAAAGTATCGCCCCAGATATTATCAATCGCGTTCCATAAGTCATAACTATCTGAGACAACTGAGAATGCTTTATCCTTACCGCCAAACTGCTCGATCATATTGTGAAAAGCAGCAGTCTCGCCATCACGTCCCCAAGCTGTCATCGTACTGTGCTCGGCCGCTGGAATAGAAAATGCAGGCATATCGTCGCCCATTTGATACCAGCGACTAGCAGCGATAAGCGCTGTCATCGAGTCAGTACCAGCAAAGTTGACCAAATGCGCTAAGCTACCAAGTGCAACTGTTTCTTGGCTCGATGCACCGCGCGCGCCAAAGTCATGCAAGCGAAAAGGCAGGGACTCTGTATTGTCCGCTGATTTTTCTAACGCTTGACGGATAATGTCTTTGCAATAGTGAGAGACACTAGCGACCGTGGATGGATACCAAATCGCACGTAATAGTGCCGTTTCGATATAGCTTGGCAGCCAATAAAACTCAGGGTCAGTATTGGTAATCTGACAAACCACGTTAGATACGGGTACTATGCTGCCTTCGGCGACGGCCTCGATGCGTAGTGGCAAGTAGCCGTCATGTTTATCGACCAGATGCTCCCATCCTGCTCGGTTGAAAGTCAAACCGTGTGCTTGAATGACCATCTCGGCCTCATCGATATCTTGATGGGTGATAGGCGTGCTTAGGTATTCTTTGATAAAGGCTTGCAGGCCAAAAAACACCACATCATAGTCACCTTTTCGCGCTTCGATATAGCTTGACAGATACTCACTACCGCTTGGGTATTGCACCCAATGTGAGGTTTTATAGCTGTCGCTGTTTAAGATTAGGTTGTTTAGGTTGCTGGTGTACATCACAGAACTCCTCTGCTTTGAGATGCCGCCCCTGCTTTAATAAAAGAACAGTGGCGGCGATAAACCCTTGTCGTCTATCGACTCGGGTGCTAATAAGTTGCATATAAAAGTGATAAATCATGATAGAAAATGATGCTATAACCCAACCATTTTGGTGATAATTGCATAGTGATCTTCGAACATCATGGTTGCGTTAAGCTCCGCCAATGGTAACCAAAACGCCTTGGCAGCGTCATCACCGCCTTTTACTTTTGGCAAGCCTTTTGGATCATTTTTCAGTTGAAAATAAAACGCTTGGGTGATCGTACGACCGCGTGCCGAGCGATATGGATCATCAAAAGTATGCTGACTGTGGCAAGAGCCACGCAATACAGCCTCAGGCACTTTGAGGCGTGTCTCTTCACGTAGCTCACGGATACAGGCGTCAAATAACGTTTCTTTTGGGTTCAAAAACCCGCCCGGTAGTGCCCACAATCCGCGACCTGGCATACTGCGCCGCTCAACTAAGAGGATATGACCTGACTGTACAATCAACGCATCGGCAGTCATAAAGGTGGGTGGATAAGGTGCTGATTCCCATTGTCTTTTGTATTTATCGATAAAGTCGGCTTCTTCGTGCAACTGATGATAGTCGTCAGTTTTTTTGAAATCGTTGAGCACTTTGCGTGTTGACTCAGGCGTGCGCTCAGGGGTCGGCGTGGCACCCATCAGGTAGCTGTCGCGGATAGGGGTGGCCGATAAGTTATGGTAATTGGGCACTGACACCGATGCCCAGTTGGGGAATAATGACAAATAGTAGGAGGAGCTGTCTTTTGAATGCCCAATCAGGCCTATATCTGTCTGCAAGTTACCCGTGACAGATTTTACACCCGCTTGCACATACTGTAGCCAACGCGTGTCGTTGTAGAGGGCATCGTCTAGCCCGACGCAGTGGATACGGGCAGCGTCTGCTGCTGAGTAAGCGCCCTTAATCATCGTAGCACGCTCAGCGACGCTAAACGGATTGCGTAAGCTGCGTGGCAAATTGGCCGAGCCAATGAGCATGATGACCTCATCCGAACGTTTGAGCGCCTCATCAATAACGGCTTTATGGCCCGCATGAAATGGCTGAAAGCGACCGATAAAGACTAGATAACGGTAGTGTTTACTGCTTTTCTGATCTAGGTTCTGCTTATCTGACTGTTGCTCTGATAATTCACTCATAGACGCCAACTTCCTACGACTTATTTTTATTGATTAAAAATTAATGACGCTAATACTGACACAGCCCATGACTTTCTGACAAGTGCAAAGATGTTTAGGGGTGTGTCATTATCGAAATCGTCCAATAGATATATTTACTTAACTGGCATGCTTTTCTATCCATGCCGTTACTGTTGGCCAAATCTCTGTGGCTGCGTTACGACTGATCATGATGCGACTGTGTGTATAGTCATCTAAATCGCCGTTACTAATCGAGTACTCTCGAAAGACATTGGTTGAATTGTTAAAGCCTTCAAAAAACAAACGACAGCCGCGAGTAGGGGAGATGAAGGCATCACCTTTTGCACTGATAGAATAAACAGGAATGGTAATCTGTGGCATATGATGACGATAGTCGATAAAGTCATCACCAGTACTTTTCTGCTGATTAATGCTTTCGTTCATTTCTTCTGTATTTGTCCTGCCTTTATCGAAATTAGCCTTTTTCAAAAAGCTACTTTTAAAGTTTTTACGCAAATTCCAATCATACCATTGGGTCATCGTATAGTAGCTTTCGTTAAAAGGGCCTACCTTGAACTGCTTAGCGGGTATAAAGCCGACCAATCGCGTAAGTACCTTGGCTGTAAGGATTTTCGTGTAGCTGGTCGAGTCTTGCGCCGCGCCAAAAGCTTGGCAGGCAAACATACTGATGCTATTGACCTTATCGATATAGCTTGGGTTTTGGACAAGAAACATGGTCAGGCCAACACCGCCACCACTATGAGTGACGCAATGCAGGTTATTGAGCTTTAATTCTTCAAAGAAATAGCGAAAAGTCGCTTCATAGTCATAAGTGGCGACAGTCTCAAAGTTGAATTTTTCTTTCGGTAGCGAGCTATTACCATGCCCGCGCCATTCCATGATGTAGCAATGATGACCAAGCCCTGCAAAATATTCGGCGATTTTGAGGCAAGTTTGCTTGTCAGAAAACGTACCATGCGTCAAAAATATGTTTTGCGGTGTGATGTCAGGCAGGCTGTTTTCTGACGTATTGGCTATCGTATCTTTGTCTGAATTATCAACTACTTTCCAAACGGCAATTTTCTCATCGTCCTTGGTATTTACTAGGTGCAACGTCCGTGTCATCATAAAATGATCCTATCCAAAAAATACGTAATCTTTATACAAGTCGATATTTATACAAGCTGATATTTATATAAGGCAATTAAAAGCTACCATGCTCATAACACTAATGAATAAAATCATTCAAATTATCAATACTACGTCAAAACCAGCTGACTTGCTCGGACTAGATGTGAACGGTATGGCATATAGAAAATGCTGAGTGCGCTTGATAAATGGCACAGCTGTCTTTATATAGAGAATAACTTGGCAGCCTACACAATCATTCAGCGTGTTTATCTGTCATGGTTTAAATATGAAGTTACTTTACCACCTGTTAGCATCATTAAAAAAACCAATGACGACCATTTACAACTGTCGCTATTCAATTCACAGTAGCGTGGTCGGAATTGATGTGTGATTCAGGTATAATGACTGCTATAGACGGATTAAACTTTATACTCATGTCGGCCAATGTCATACAATAATAAATACCAATCATTGCCAGTCTGCATGTCTTATATAAATCGTAAACATTTTAAAAATCCAAATTCACGACACAGTAGCCATAATAGATATAGCGTTTGTGTCATAACGCATAGGAAACATTATGAGTGAGCAAAACCAAGCTGATAACCAACTAGACCAAACTGCTGGCTATGAATCAGCCCTAGATACCGAGCAAGTCGAAGCGAAAAGCAACATCACTATCACTGAGTCAGCTCAGGGCTACTTGGCAGATTTGTTATCTAAGCAGGATACCGATGGTATCGGTGTGCGTATTTTCGTTGAGCATCCTGGTACGCCGCGTGCAGAGTGTTGCATGGCTTATAATCAGCCGGGCGAAGAAGACAGCGCTGATTTGCGTTTTACGTATGAAAACTTCTCTGCCTTTATTGAAGCGGCGTCAGTACCTTATCTAGAAGACGCGGTCATCGACTATAACAAAGACCGTTTCGGTGGTCAGCTGACTTTCCGCGCGCCAAACTCTAAAGTACCTAAAGTAGGCGCTGATGCCAGTGTCGAAGAGCGCATCAACTATGTATTGCAGTCAGAGATTAACCCTGGCTTGGCAGCACATGGCGGTGACGTACAGTTGCTTGAGCTGATTGATGAAGAAGGCATTGGTTTAACCGCTGTATTGAAATTCGGCGGTGGTTGCCAAGGGTGTTCAGCGGTTGATATGACTTTACGCCAAGGTGTTGAAGTACAGTTGAAACAGCAAATTCCAGAGTTGACCCAAGTGGTTGACGAGACTGATCATACTCGTACAGAGAATGCTTACTATAAATAAAATGAAAAATAGTTAAAAGCAATTGGCTGCTATAAAGGTGGCCATATCTCTAGTATAGATATGCCTGTTTGGTTTGCTGCTTATGAATATTTGTCATGAAGAGATGAGTATTTTGCTATTCTTTTAATAAAGAAGCTGAGTTATGATGAACTCAGCTTTTTTTATTGCTATGATTTAGCAGACAGTTTTTTAAGATGACTTTTGAGCGATACGTCGTCAATAAATCATCTTTTATCAAAATAAAGGAATGTACTATGAGTGATGGATCAGCAGACCAGCAAACAGCTCAACAATTAGAAACCCCTCAACGTCTTGAGACCTTAGCGATTCATGCCGGCTATAGTGTAGAGCCAACGACCAAAGCAGTCGCTGTGCCTATTTATCATACCAGTTCATATGCGTTTGATAATACTCAGCATGGTGCAGATCTGTTTGATTTAAAAGTTGCAGGCAACATCTATACTCGTATCATGAATCCGACCAACGCGGTGCTAGAAGAGCGTGTGGCTGCGTTAGAAGGCGGTATCGGTGCGCTTGCCGTAGCTTCTGGTATGGCTGCCATTACTTATGCGATTCAGACTATTTGCGAAGCAGGCGACAATATCGTCGCTGTATCAACGCTATATGGCGGTACTTACAATTTATTTGCCCATGCATTGCCGCGTCAAGGTATCGAAGTGCGCTTCTTTGATCATAAAAACCCAGAAGCCATTCGTGATCTAATTGATGACAAAACTAAAATGGTGTTTGCCGAGAGTATCGGTAACCCACTAGGTAATATTGTGGATATTCAAGCGCTCAGTGATGTCGCTCACGAATACGGCGTACCTGTCGTGATTGATAATACGGTGGCAACCCCTGCGATATGCCGTCCATTTGAGTTCGGTGCAGATATCGTGATTCACTCATTGACCAAGTATATGAGTGGAACAGGTACATCAATTGGTGGTGCGATTGTCGATAGTGGCAAGTTTGCTTGGGGCGATTATCCTGAGCGTTTCCCACTGTTGAACACACCAGATCATAGTTACCACGGTGTGAACTTCGTCAAAGACGTAGGCGCGCCAGCCTTTATCGCTCGTGCCCGCGTTGCGCCACTACGTAACACTGGGGCAGCACTTAGCCCGCTAAATGCCTTTGGTATCTTACAAGGTATGGAGACGCTAAGTCTACGTATGGAGCGTCATGTGCAAAACGCACAAGCCGTCGCAGAATATCTGCGTGACCATAACAAAGTTGCGTGGGTGAAATACGCAGGTCTGTCTGACCATCCTGAGCACGAGCTTGCCAAAAAATACATGAAAGGCACGCCTTCTGCCATTTTGACCTTTGGTGTTAAAGGTGGACTAGAAGCTGGTGCGCGCTTTATCGATGCGCTGCAACTGATAACTCGTTTGGTAAACATCGGTGATGCGAAATCATTGGCCTGTCATCCAGCGACGACGACCCATCGTCAGTTAAATGAGCAAGAGCTAGCAAATGCAGGCGTGAGTACTGATATGGTACGACTATCGATTGGTATCGAACATATCGAAGACATTAAAGCCGATCTCGCGCAAGCATTAGCTTCTGCTTAACAACAAGCGCTTATTAAATTGAGCCAACTGTTTAAGCAAGTCTAATATAAAAAAAGCCCATATCGATTTGATATGGGCTTTTTGTTTTGCGTCAAATATGTATTTAACGATTAAGCAGATAGTACACGCTGCGCGATATCTCGATAATCCTGCGAGGCAAGACGCGGTCCAAACTGTTGAATAACTTGTGCTGATATTTCGCTGGCAAGACGACCGCATTCGGGCAGACTATACTGCTGCGATAATGCATATAAGAAAGCACCAGCGTAGTTATCGCCTGCACCGTTGGTATCGATGACGTTGGCCACTGCTGGCGTTGCAACGTCATGGACTTCAACTTCTGCATCGTCATTAGGCTGGTGGGCGATGACCGCACCATTGGCACCATCAGTGACGACGGCAATTTGGCAATATTCAAGCAGGGCACGCGCTGCTGCTTTGACTTGTTTTTTATCAGTGAATAGCTTGGCTTCTTCGCTATTGCAGAATATCACAGCGACTTTGTTGCCGAGCATATTAAGCAAGCCATCTTTGGCAAATTTTACTACCGCAGGGTCAGCAAAGCTCACCGCAATTTTTGCATTATGAATGCCGGCTTGTTGACGTAATTGAGTCATCGCTGGTTGGATGCTCTCAGACATCGCCAGATAGCCTTCGATATATAGCCAATCTGCTTGCGTCAATGCGTCAAAATCAACATTGTCAGCGGCAATCTCACTTGAGGTGCCAAGATAGGTCTGCATGGTACGCTCGCCATCTTCGGTAACGGCAACCACACATGAGCCGGTCACGCCGCCTGCATAAATAGATTTGTCTGAAGTCGCGACACCTGCTTCGTGCAAGTCTCTGAGATAAAACGCCCCTTGATCATCATCACCAACGCGGCAAGCATAAAAAGGTTTACCGCCTAAGCTTGCAAAGGTAAACATCGTATTGGCTGCTGATCCGCCGCCTGCTTGTTTTGATGGCTCAATTTCGGCCAGTTTAAAGTAAGCCAGTAGTTGCTGCTGCTCTTCAATACCAGCCAGCGTCATATTACCTTTGGTCAGCTCGGTCTCTTCTAGTGCCGCATCTGATAGCACATATTCGTGATCAACCAACGCATTGCCTATTGCCATTACATCGTACATTGCTTATCTCTCCTCAATTCATTTATAAATGGTTGTCTTTCTTATTATTAAAAATTAGTCTGCTTGCAACTCTAGTAGGCGCTGATAAAGTGCATTTTTCTTCACGCCAGTGATGTCAGAAGCCAGTGCAGCTGCTTTTTTGACTGACAAATCCTCTAGCAAACGCTGTAGCAATTTATCATGCGTACTGATGTCGTCAGTATCCTTTGCCACACCGACGCCAGCGACGACCACGACTATTTCACCACGTTGCTGGTTATCATCTGCTTTGACAAACTCAACCAACTCACCAAGGGTACTCTTATGTACCGTTTCAAACGTCTTAGTCAATTCCCGACAAAAAGTCACTGCACGGTCTGCACCAAATATCGTTGCCATGTCTTCTAGGCTAGCTACGATGCGATGCGGCGCTTCGTAAAAGATTAAAGTTTCGGTACGTGCGATTAGATCGCTCAGCTGTTTTTGACGACCATGTGTTTTGGCTGGCAAGAACCCAATAAAGCTAAATCGATCAGAGGGTAACCCTGCTACTGACAATGCGCCAATTGCAGCAGAAGCCCCCACGATAGGTGATACGGTTACGCCAGCTTCATGCGCGGCTTGTACCAGTTGATAACCTGGATCGCTGACTAGAGGTGTGCCTGCATCACTAATCAAGGCAACCGAATGACCTTGCTCAATCATTTCGATAATTTTGGGCGTTTGAATGGCGCTATTGTGTTCGTGATAGGCCCATAGCTTATTGTGACCTTTTTGCTTTGTGGTCGTGTCATCATTTTCGATACTGCTTTTGGCAGGACGAGTCTCTGAGTCTTTTGTCTCGTCAGCCTTACTGCCTTTGGTATCGATGCCAAAATGTGACAGTAGTTTACCTGAGGTGCGGGTGTCTTCGCAGGCAATAATGGCGACCTGCTTTAAGACATCAATTGCATGCGTTGTCATGTCGGACATATTGCCAATCGGCGTGGCAACGATATAGAGACAAGCTGGCATCGCAGTAGGGGTAGACATGAAAACCTCGGGTCGTTAAAAAGACGTTAGAAAATAATAATGCGCTAGTATGTACAGTCGTTGTCTATGGTTTTTCAGCCAAATAATGAGTGAGGAAATCAATAGATTGTGAGAGTAGAATGCGCAGAAGTGGCTAGTTTAGCATGTTGTGCTATGATAATTCTCAAATGTTAATCAGACCAATCAACCTTATGCCGAACCATAAGCATTTAATTTTAACCTCACCAAAACAGCGTCAAGGCAGCCTGTTTGAGCAGCAGGCGTGTGAGTATTTACAAGCTCAAGGGTTAAGGTTAGTCTCGCAAAATTGGCAACAGCCAAAAGTAGGTGAGCTGGATCTGGTCATGATTGAGACAGGTTCAGCATGGTCAACACTGGTATTTATTGAGGTTCGTCAGCGCAAGTCCTCGAATTATGGCGATGCAGCACTCAGCGTGACAGCAAGCAAACAGCGCAAAGTTATTAAGACAGCGCAGTCCTTTTTGCAGCAGCATCCTGAGTATGCTCATTATGATTGCCGGTTTGATGTCATTGCTTACGACACGATGAGTAAGTCAAATTCAAGAAATGAGCAGTTAGACCATCAACCAGAATGGATTCAAAATGCTTTTATAGCCAGTGCATGGTAATAGAGTAAATAAGATAGATGCTGCCAAGTAAAGCATCTAACCACATCTGACAAGTAAGGTTCGTTACTAAAAAGCTAACCACTGATGGCCAAAATTAAGTAAAGTAGCGGTTATAGTCAAGTTCCTATAAATCAGATACAGTATTAGCTTATTGCTACGTTTAGCTCGTCACTACTAGAGCGTGTTTTCTCCAAAATAAAAACACGGCCTAGATTAAGGTTTGTTTAATTTATAAAATTGTCACAACCATGTTCTAAGAGGTAAATAATGACACGGATGCATTTGCGCACTGCTATTTTCGGTTCATCACGCCGTATTACGACTGGCATTATGATTGCTGTCTGCGTTGTCAGTACAGGTTGTGCCACCAACTATCTGACCAACAGTACAGAAGGGACTTATGGTGTGCCAATGACTGAGCGCACGATTCCGCAGCGTCTGCTCGATCGTAGTATTGAACATACTGCCAAAATCAATATATACGGGCTAAAAGAAGACTTGCAGCAAACCAGCCGTATGGGTATCGATAGTTTCAATAGCGAAGTGCTGCTCACAGGTGAAGTACCAACTGAAACGCTCAAAGCAGAAGTAGAAAAAGTCGTTAGCTCTATGCCAGATGTACGCCGTGTCTACAATGAGATGGAGGTGAGTGCGTCAAAAGGGTATAGCTCAACGGTTCATGATGGTTATATCACCTCAAAGCTGCTTGCCAAAATAGCCGCCAGCGATGGTGTGAGTGCGTCACAAATTAAAGCCGTTACCAATAATGGTGTGGTCTATATTATGGGCCGTATGACACCCACTCAGCAGAGTCATCTGATTGATATCGCCAATAGTACTGTTGGGGTCACCGAGTTGGTATTGCTGACAACTGTCGTTGACGATAGAGGGGTGAAAATAAATAATGATGACATCATGTATGAGAATAATTTGGCCAACCCTGCAGTAGCGCCAGCTGCCCAAGATACTACTATCAGCACAGCAACGCCTATTATCATAACGGAAGAAGAGGCCACTACTACGCAGCCGTCATCAAGCCCTTATATTGACCTTTATCAGAATCAATAGAAAACCTTAGTTCGCCAAGCGATAAATGACGTTAATCACAATAAGCCTAAATAGTAATAACAGTAAAGGCACGAGAAATCTTCGGCCAGTGAGTATTATGTCAATAGCAAAAGGTAGCAGAGTCAGTGCATTAGCCAACGGTACTAATATCAAACACCTCATTGGCTAATGGATGAACCATTATCGCTGTTAGCCTGTTACTACTGATTGATAAATAAATATAATAGGATACTGGTCATGAAGGATTCACAGGCAAATATACAACCAAATGAAGAAACAAGCGTCATTAGTAATATAGGGATACACAATAAACCTGCTCATAAGAAAACACGAACATTGAGATTTGGTGGTGCGGCACTATTGGCATTGGGCAGTATCGCGTTAGCCACGCAAAACGCACAGGCATTATCACCGTTAGCTATCGTCAATGGGATTACTTCTAGTGGTGGCGTTGGGGTAAGTAAGGATATCTTATATGGTGATCAGCCTTCACAAGACTTAGATATCTATTATCCAAAACCGCTAGCGCAAGCAATGAAATCTCAGAGTGCTATCAACACTAGCTATCCTATGGTGGTATTTGTCCATGGTGGTTCATGGGAGAGCGGCAATAAAGAACAATACGCCTTTGTCGGTCAGAGCTTAGCCAAAGCAGGGTATGTCACCGCAGTGATTAATTACCGTAAAGCGCCTGAACACGTCTATCCTGATTATGTCAAAGATGCGGCTCAAGCGATTGCTTGGAGTATTGAAAATGCGACCAGTCTCCATGCTGATCCGTCACGCCTAGCGGTAATGGGGCACTCTGCTGGCGCGTTTAATGCCGTTGCAGCCGTTGCCAACGAAGACTTTTTGGCACCTTATGGTATTAAGCCAACAGATATTGCAACCGTTATCGGAATTGCGGGTCCTTATAGCTATGATTTCCGCAAGTTCAGTAGTGCAACAGCGTTTGGCCCCAATGCCACACCTGATGAGGTGATGCCAGATCGCCAGATTAAAGGCGCGCAGCCACCGTATTTATTATTAACCGCAGAAAAAGACAAAATTGTACATGTGACTAATACAATCAAAATGACAGAAGCGTTTAAAAAAGCAGGCGCAACGGTTGAGACGGGTGAGATCGAAGGGGCCAGTCACGCAACCAGTATAGGCGCTATGGCACCGCCGCTACGCTGGGTAAATGATGTGCGTGCGCAAGTGTTGACGTACTTGGATAAAACGCTCAAATAGC
Source organism: Psychrobacter sp. BI730 (assembly GCF_013414195.1). Classification (GTDB taxonomy): domain Bacteria; phylum Pseudomonadota; class Gammaproteobacteria; order Pseudomonadales; family Moraxellaceae; genus Psychrobacter. The sequence continues at coordinate 14,296 of NZ_JAATTV010000015.1, read as the reverse complement.
TTATCACTATGCATGTCTATCACTTTTGACCGTTTAATTGATAGCACTGTCTCAATGCTCAAACACACTTGAGTAAGACAGTACTGTAAGATATGCAAACTCTTGTTATAATGTCATCACTTTAAATCTATACCCTATTCTAAACTTTAAGGCAGACCATTCTATGAGCATGAACGCTGACGATTTGATCGCATTTTTACAGACTCACTTCCCAGACGCTTTTATTCAAGCTGCCAACCAAGGTAATAAGTTTGACGTACGCGTGGTCGATGCCAGCTTTGAAGGCAAACGCGCGGTTCAACGTCAGCAAGCAGTATATGCGTTAGTCAATGATAAGATTGCGAGTGGCGATATTCACGCACTCAATATCCAAGCGCTGACGCCTGCTGAGTGGGACGTTCAATCAAAAGGCTAATCAAATAGCTGTCTATATGACTAGATATTACTGAATCGGCCATATGTATGGTTGAGCGCTGTAGTTCTGGTTTTCATAATTTTCTATACTCATCGCTAGGTTGTCACCTTTATGGATCAATTTTTAATCACTGGTAGTAGTCGTATCGCAGGGGAAGTCACCATCTCAGGCGCCAAAAATGCCGCTTTGCCTTTACTCGCAGCTATGATATTGGCTGAGACGCCAACGACACTGCATAACGTGCCGTCACTACAAGACGTGCGAACGTTGATTGAATTGATCGGTGGCATGGGTATCAAAATCCAGAAGCAAGATGATACGGTCACTTGCGATACCAAGAGTATCGATAACTTTTATGCCCCGTATGATTTGGTAAAAACCATGCGCGCGTCAATCTTGGTACTAGGGCCGTTATTGGCACGTTTTGGCGAAGCCGAAGTCTCATTGCCAGGTGGTTGTGCGATTGGTTCACGCCCTGTTGATCAGCATCTAAAAGCGTTTGAAGCGATGGGTGCTGAAATCAGTGTGGAAAATGGCTATGTAAAAGCTCAAGCACCAAAAGGTGGCAAGCTGTTAGGCTGTAATTTCTCATTTGATATGATTACCGTTGGCGGTACTGAAAACGTCATCATGGCAGCAGCATTGGCCAAAGGCACAACAGTCTTAGGCAACTGTGCGTTAGAGCCAGAAGTGGTTGATTTGGCCAATATGTTGGTTGCGATGGGTGCCAAAATAAGCGGTATCGGTACATCAACGATGACCATCGAAGGGGTAGAGCGTCTACACGGCTGTGAGTACTCAGTGGTCCCTGACCGTATTGAAACAGGCTCATACCTTGCTGGTGCCTTGATGACACGTGGCGATGTATTGACCAAAAAAACATCTGCTCTATTATTGACGCCAGTGCTAGAGAAATTCGAAGACATGGGTGCAACTATTACGAGCGGCGATGATTGGATTCGCGCACAAATGAAAGGCCGTCCAAAGGCGGTTGATATTCGTACACAGCCACATCCTGGTTTCCCAACGGATATGCAAGCTCAGCTAATGGCGATTGCTTGCTTAGCTGACGGTACAAGTACTTTTATCGAAAATATCTTCGAAAACCGCTATATGCATGTTCCAGAGCTCAATCGTTTGGGCGCGTCTATTCAGGTTGATGGTCATACTGCGGTAGTAAGAGGTGTCGAAAACTTTACCGCAGCACCAGTGATGGCGACGGATTTACGTGCGTCTATGTCATTGGTAATGGCAGCGGCGACTGCTGAAGGCGAGAGCCTGATTGACCGTATTTACCACATCGACCGTGGTTATGAGCATGTTGAAGACAAGCTGCGTAGCTTAGGCGTGAACATCGAGCGTATTAATACCAATGCTTAATATTGATTGACTCAATATCGACTGTTACCCATATTACATTATAAATTAAAAACTCCCCTTTCAATAGGGGACTGCACATGGACACGATGTCATTATGACTGAGACAAGCAAATCTTTACCAGCCAGCGGTTTATTAAACGAAGTAAACGATGAGTTTTCAGGTCTAACCTTGGCTTTATCAAAAGGTCGCATTCTAGAAGAGACCATGCCACTGCTACGTGCAGCTGGCGTTGATCTTTTAGAAGATCCTGAAGCCTCACGTAAACTTATTTTTCCAACCTCAAATCCAAATGTGCGTGTATTGATTTTGCGTGCCAGCGACGTGCCGACCTATGTCGAACATGGCGCTGCTGACTTTGGGGTGGCGGGTAAAGATGTGCTGCTTGAGCATGGTGCCAATCATGTTTATGAATTGCTCGATTTGCAGATTGCTCAGTGCAAACTGATGACTGCGGGTGTGAAAGATGTACCACTGCCAAATCGTCGTCTGCGTATCGCGACCAAATATGTCAATGTCGCTCGTGCTTATTTTGCGAGCCAAGGTCAGCAGGTTGATGTCATTAAACTCTACGGTTCGATGGAGCTTGCGCCATTGGTCGGCTTGGGTGATCTGATTGTCGATGTGGTCGACACAGGTAACACATTGCGCGCTAATGGACTTGAAGCCCGCGATCACATTTGCGATGTTTCATCACGTCTGATCGTCAATCAGGTCAGCTATAAGCGCAAATTTGCACTACTAGAACCAATCTTAGATAGCTTTAAAAATAGTATCGCCAATGGCTAATTGTCCAGTGCAAGTCATTGGTAAAATAAAGCATGGTTATACAAATTTTTAAACCAGTTTAGCAGGCTATGAGTGACGTAGCGTGCTAAACTGGTTTTGTTGTCTTAGCTTGCGAAAATATAAAATCACCATAAAATTTAGATAAGAAGCCATCGAATAAGTCACAATGCTCTTACCGTACAAATCTACTTTACTCAGTTCCAAACCGTTCATTTTTAGCACTACTTTATGCTCAGATATAGGATTAGGTCATGCGCCAGTTAAGTACCCAAGATGCCGATTTTGATAGTCAATTAACACAATTGCTTGCCTTTGAAACAGTCAATGATGCTGAACTATTACATACCGTCGATAATATCATCGCCCAAGTACGTGCTGATGGTGATAGCGTCGTATTGGCATTGACTCAGCAGTTTGACCAACATCCAGCAACGTCGATGCAAGAGTTAGAGCTGTCTAAAGAAGCGCTTGCTGAAGCATTTGCCAATCTTGATGAAAAAGTAAAAACAGCGTTGACCACAGCCGCAACTCGGGTACAGACATTCCATGAGCGCCAAGTACAAGAAACATGGCAGTATGAGGATGAGCTAGGCAACCGACTGGGTCAAAAAGTCACACCACTTGATCGCGTTGGGATTTATGTACCGGGTGGTTTGGCCTCTTATCCCTCGTCAGTATTGATGAATGCTATTCCTGCTAAGGTAGCTGGCGTCACTGAAGTTATCATGGTCGTACCAGCGCCTAAAGGCGTGCTCAATCCGTTAGTGTTGGCAGCGGCTCATTTGGCCCAAGTCGATCGCGTCTTTACTATTGGTGGCGCTCAAGCAGTAGCAGCTTTAGCTTACGGCACTGAAACGATTCCAGCCGTGGACAAAATCACAGGACCAGGCAACAAATATGTCGCTGCAGCCAAACGCGCAGTATTTGGTCAAGTTGGTATCGATATGATTGCTGGACCTTCAGAAGTATTGGTATATGCAGAAGGCGAAGCACAAGATAGAGCGGACTGGCTAGCAATGGATCTATTGTCTCAAGCTGAGCATGACCGTATTGCACAAGCTATTTTTGTGACGACTAGCGAAGAGCAGCTCAACGAAGTCGCGTTAGAGATAGAAAGAGCACTGACTGAGCTGCCAAAAGCTGATATCGCGCGTGAATCATTGCAGAACCGCGGTGCACTGATTTTGGTAAAAGATCGTAGCGAAGGTATGGCGCTTATCAATCGTATCGCTCCTGAGCATTTAGAGTTATCTGTTGATAATCCTGACGCACTATTGAATGATATTCGTCATGCCGGCGCTATTTTTATGGGTCGTCATACGCCTGAAGCTATTGGGGATTACTGTGCAGGACCGAACCATGTACTGCCAACATCAGGCACAGCGCGATTTTCTTCGCCGTTAGGTGTTTACGATTTTCAAAAGAAATCATCCATCATTTATTGCAGTGAATCCGGTAGTAAGCCTTTGGCTGAGACAGCTGATATTTTAGCGCAGCGTGAGGACTTAGAAGCCCATGCGCGTTCAGCTCGTTATCGTTATCAGTAATGGATTTTGAATTTTTAGCTTTTACTTTTGATATTTATTTTTAATAGTCTTTGTGGCTAATAGTAGGATAATTTATGAGTGAGTCAAAGATAGACACCAGACTATGGTCGTCTAAAGCGCGCAACTTGTCACCTTATGTTCCAGGTGAGCAGCCGCAACACGACAATCTATGCAAACTAAATACTAATGAAAACCCGTTTCCACCCTCGCCAAAAGTAGGGGAGGCTATTGCTAAGGTTTTGGAACAGCAAGCTGATGAGTTACGTTTGTATCCTGCTCCTGAATCTAATGACCTACGTGCTGCATTAGCACAGTCATACAACCTTGATATCAATCAAGTATTTGTCGGTAATGGCTCAGACGAAGTCTTGGCGTTAGTATTTGCTAGCTTCTTTCTAAAAGAGCGTCCGCTGCTATCACCTGATATTGGTTATAGTTTTTATCCAGTATATGCGCAGACGTTCGGTGTAGAGCTTGTACAGATTCCTCTAGAAGAAGACTTTAGCATTGACCCTGATGCTTATCGTCAGCCTTGTAGCGGTATCATCATCGCCAACCCTAATGCACCAACAGGCTTACTGCTGTCGCTTGCTGATATTCGAAAACTTGCGAGTGAGCATTCTAATGCAGTCATTGTTATTGACGAAGCGTATATCGATTTTGCTCAGATAGACGAGAGCAATGCAGATGCTCCAGTCTCAGCAGTTAGCCTAATCAATGAATGTGATAACGTCATCGTGACCCAAACCTTTTCAAAATCACGCTCGCTTGCTGGATTGCGCGTTGGTATGGCTTTTGGTAATGCATCGTTGATTGAAGCACTAACACGTATGAAAAATAGCTTTAACAGCTATCCATTGGATAAGTTGGCTCAAGCTGGGGCGACTGCGAGTGTGTTAGACACTGATTACTTTGAGCAGACCCGTCAGCAAGTCATTGATTTACGTATGTCGCTGACAGCAGAGTTGACTACATTGGGCTATAAGGTCCTACCGTCGCATGCCAACTTCGTATTTGCTCGTCCAAAAGATGGCAATGCTAGCGCTGTTGCGAGTGCGTTACGCGAGCAGGGTATTATTGTTCGCCATTTTGATAAGCCGCGTATTGCAGAGTACTTGCGTATTACTATCGGTACGGCAGAGCAGAACAACCGTTTGATTGATGCTCTCAAAGCCTTGCAAGTTGATGCTAGCGTTGCTGAATAATATTATATTGATAGCTTAATATAGAATATGAATAGGTAAGCCTATTTATTCAGAACGCAAAACAACATTAATAAGTATTAAAAAAAGCCTGCTAACATAACGTTGGCAGGCTTTTTTTTGCTTTAAATTAATAAGAAGATTTTAGTTTACTATTTTAGGTTTTTGAGCCAGTACTGATAATAAATTACCTACTTTATCTAAGCATTCTTGGTATTCAGCATCACAATCGGACGCGACCGTAATACCGCCACCTGCCCACAAGTTGATGTGTCTTTCTTCATTAAGGCTATTATCTGACGAAGCATTGGCTTGCAGTGTACGAATAAGTACATTCCATTGACCACTACCATCAAAGTTCATATAACCCATAGTGCCGCAATAAGCACCGCGTGGCGTAGACTCCAGTTCAGCAATGATCTCAACGGCGCGTTTTTTTGGTGTGCCAGTGATAGAGCCAGCAGGCAGACTACCAAACAATACAGCCAATGGATGAGTATCAGTTTTTAGCTCAGCAGTAATAGTACTAACCATATGATGCACATTGCTAAAGCTCTCAATCGCAAATAACTGTGGTACTTTTACACTGCCAATTTTGGCGTATTTGCCCAAATCATTGCGCAGTAAATCCACAATCATGACATTTTCGGCGCGGTCTTTTTCGCTATTGACCAGTTGCTGCTTATACATCTCATCTTGCTCGTCAGTAGTACCTCGCGGCATCGTTCCCTTGATAGGCTTTGTGCGAATAGAGTGTTTGCCAGTGTCGACCTCTCTAGTGAATGTGAAAAACAACTCAGGTGAGCAGCTTAGCAATTCAAAATGATTGCTGTCTGCGTTAAAGCTGTTGCTTCTATTTAGATAATCACCATCATTGCCCTTAACGCTCACATATCCTGCAAAAGGCGCTTTTGTATTGCGATATAGCGCAGGCAAATAGTCAATAAGCGAAAAGGCTGATTGAACATCGTTATTTTTACACGCTAAACTGCCAGACCATTTCTGTGTCAGGTTTATTTGATAGCAGTCGCCTTGCTGTAGATAGTCTTGTGTGCGATTAAATGCTTGTTGATAATCAAGCTTACTCCATCGTGGACTTAAAACTAGGGGAGTGATGCTTGATGCATCTTTAAACTGTGGTTTATTGAGATATTTATCAGACAGTTTTCGATCCAGTTCGTCTAGGTAAGAGGTAAGAGTCGTTATAAAATTATCGTTTGTCTTATGACCAATACTCTCAGAAGTGTCATCGTTAGTTAGATGAGTCTTTAACGCCCAACCTGTATCAGTATGTGCCGTAGGTGTTAGATAAATATCATAATGTCCCAACGAGGCACACGGCTGCATTGCCAATTCAATCCTATCGGCAGGACTTAGCTCATGAGCTGCAATATCATAACCAATAAAACCGATTAGCCCATGATTATAACTAGGTTTCGAGCTTTCTTCGCTATTGATATATGACGTGTCGTGATTGGCTTTTTGAGTATTGCTATAAGCGATTAGTTCCTCTTGCCATTGTAGATAGCTCATATAAGCTGTCGTGCCAGCATAACTATTGTTATCGCTATTTACATCAATATCGCGACGCACGCCAGTACTGCGACAACTCTTAATCACCTTATAAATATTGGGTGAACTATTAAGAGCTTGCTCATCATTGGGATAGACAGACCAGCTGACTTTTGGGAGTAAGCCGATTATTGGTCGACCATCGTTATTGAGCCAAACAAGCTGCCAGTTTGCTTTAATATCTTGGTCGAGCAAGTGACGCTGTAGCTGCGGCATCAGCTCTGCAGCAGACAAATCACCAAAACGCCAGCTAGGTTTGCTAGCTGGCGATGGCGCAGAATCTGTCTGCTCAGTTGTATTGTGATTTGATACAAGCATGGGTTAAGCGTCAAACTTTTTGATAATTAGCGTAGCGTTAGTACCACCAAAGCCAAAGCTATTACTCATCAAAGTTTCAAGATTTGCTTCACGCATTTCGGTGACGATATCAAAACCTTCAGCAGCAGGATCTAAGTTATCAACATTGATACTCGGAGCGATAAAGCCGTCCTGTAGCATTAGTAGACAATAAATCAGCTCTTGTGCACCAACAGCACCCAAGCTATGACCTGTCATTGATTTGGTTGAGCTGATAGCAGGTACCTTACTGACGTCATTATCAAATACTTTAGCAATCGCTTTAAGCTCAGTAATATCACCTAGCGGTGTACTAGTACCATGACTATTGATGTAATCGACACTTTCTAGACCCGCTTCGGCCAAGGCTTGTTGCATACAGCGAACAGCACCTTCACCACTTGGCGCAACCATTTCTGCACCATCAGAGCTGGCACCATAGCCAACGATTTCAGCCAAAATATTGGCACCGCGTGCTTGAGCATGCTCCAGACTCTCTACAACCACCATCGCGCCACCAGCAGCAATCACAAAACCGTCACGGTCTTTGTCATAGGCTCTTGAGGCAAGTTTTGGTGTGTCGTTATACTGAGTACTAACTGCGCCCATAGCATCAAACATACAAGACTGCGTCCAATGCTCAGCTTCACTACCACCAGCCAATATCACATCCGCTTTACCCAGTTGGATAAGCTCAGCAGCATGACCGATACAGTGTGTTGAAGTCGCGCAAGCAGAGGCGAGCGAGTAGGAGACGCCTTGGATTTTTAGACCAGTTGCTAAAGCGGCTGATACCGAGCTGCCCATTGTTTTTGGTACGGCCATTGCGCCGACACCGCGTAAACCTTTTTCGCGCATAGCATCGATAGCATTGACGATATTTTCTGTTGAGGCGCCGCCCGAGCTTGCCACTACACCCACTCGTGGGTTGTTATTAATAGTACCAAGCGATAGTCCTGAGTGCTCAATCGCATTTAGCGCACTGACGTAAGCATAGAGACTGGCGTCACTAAAGAACCTTTTCAGCTTACGATCGATACCACTGGTATCAAGTTCTGATTGATTGATGCTACCGCTCACGTGTGATTTAAACTCGTGCTCAGCATAAGAATCATTAAATGTGATGCCAGACTGACCTTCTTTAAGGGCAGTGGTGACAGTGTCTAAATCATGTCCGATACAAGAGACAATCCCTGCTCCAGTAATAACTACGCGACGCATATTCTATTCCTTATGAGTAACAATCCTTCAGAATTGCTTTCAATAATCGTTTTTAAATATTGGTTCTATTAATTAAATATTGGTTCTATCAATCGATGTTAAGTGCCGTCGTACTTTATCGCCATCATATAAACCATAGAAAAATCGATGCTCTATAAATGGTAATCTATAAATAAAGTACAAGTGTACTGTGAATTATGGCACATGATAACGTATCAAGCTTTCGAAATCTTTGCGCAAGTGCAAAATAACGACAAAATAACGCTTATGACCCAATACTGAATGAAAAAATGAGAAGTAAGCCTAGCTACTGGCTATGGACGGAATTATACTTTAGATACAAAATTTGTGATTCTAATAACATTGTTCGCACTGACACCAGTTACGATAACTGGCTAAAATCATAGATTCATTATTATTAATAATTAACTATCATATTAAAATACAACTATATTAAAAAACCAACTCATTATATTAAGGACATCACGATGGCAAAGCGTAGTATTCTTTCTAAAAGCATCAATACCATTGGCTCTTTTACTCGAAACAATCTAGAGCGTGTAGGGGCTATGATTGATAGCGTAAACGCTAAAACCGGCAAACCGCGTCAATATAAAGCCGTCGACCTAGGCGATGAAGACTACCAACAAGACTTGTTTCGTGAGCAAACGTTGAAGGCGACGCAGCAACTTTTAGGACCACGTTTTGCTACTTATGGTAAATATGCCAAGAAAGTCGTGCCGAATAGTTTTTTCCAGTCGACAGTTGACGGTGCATTTGCCCAAGTTGCCAATCTCGCTGCCAACTGGAGTCAACTTGACTTACCTAATGAACATCGCTTTGCCAATATTGCTACTTTAGATGACGAAGAGCGTTATGCGCTAGCTACTGATATCGCTAATCAAAACCGTGCGCTTGCGATGATGGGTGGTTTGACGGGTTTGGCAGGTCTACCAGGTTTGCTCGCTGATACACTATGGCTATTACTGGTTTCATTACGTACGGTTTATCAGATTGCTGCTGTATATAATAAGCCGCTGACAGGTAAGCAAGGCGTCAAGATGGCGTACGAGTTACTATCAAACGCTGATTTGAGCAAAATGCAAGAAAAACAAGCGCTACTAGCTGGTCTAGGTATCGGTAAAGGTTTGCTCGATAATGCTCAAAGCAATGGACTACATAGTGAACTTAAAAATCTCGGTCTAAAAAATAAAAATGTAAATTTCTATGCTGAGCAAATAGACAAAGTCGCCAGTCAAGTAGGTGTAGATTTAGATCAGATCAACTTATCATGGATTCGTCGTTTTATTCCTGTCACTGCAGTAGCGATCGGCATGCACTATAACAGCCAATTGATTGACGAAGTTATTGGCGTTGCTCAAGCGACTTTTGCACCAGAAGCAAAATTGGCCAATCGTGCTATTACTGATGACAGCAGTAGTGAGGCTAAAGTAGAAAAGGCTGATACTGATGAGGCGAAAGAAGACACAGAGCGCCAAGAAAAAAGCAGTAACTCAGAAAAAGTTACTGATAAAGAAGAAGCTAGTAAAGAAGAAACTAGCAGTAAAAAAGACGCAGACAAGTAAACGTCTGATAAAAAAGCCAAGTAATAGACATATTATTTGCTAGTTGGGTTATATATTTATAAGCACGATGGTATTTATCTTAGTTTGATTGAGCAACATGACTTGAAAATTAGGATAAATACCACCACTTAGTTACTATCAAGTACCATTTCAATGTTAAACATCTTTTCTTAATGATGCTTGAGCTCACTTTGTTTACTTTATTTATTACGCTATTTTTCGGCGAAAAAACGATAAAGTGATACAATGAGAGGCTGAATGCATATCTATCAAATGTTGTAAAGCGAAACCATTCATAAGTGGTTGAAATAGCAGCAACAACTCTTTATAATACACTGTCCTAAAAATGGGTGCCCCGAAATCTGCAATTATTGTCAGATAGATGGTGCATTGGCCCATTTTTTTGTTTTATACCAAACGGGAGAAGGATGCCTTATGGCAACAACTAACCAATTGATTCGTAAAGGTCGCAAAACCATCAAGGAAAAGTCAAAAGTTCCTGCGTTGGAAGCGTGCCCACAGCGTCGCGGTGTATGTACTCGTGTATATACTACCACGCCAAAAAAACCTAACTCTGCCATGCGTAAAGTATGTCGTGTACGTTTGACTTCAGGCTATGAAGTATCAAGCTACATCGGCGGCGAAGGTCATAACCTACAAGAGCACAGTGTTGTTCTAATCCGTGGTGGTCGTGTAAAAGATCTACCAGGTGTACGTTATCACACTGTTCGCGGTGCATTAGATTGCGCAGGCGTTAAAGACCGTAAGCAAGGTCGCTCTAAGTACGGTGCTAAGAAGCCTAAAGTTTAATAACTAAACGTTATTAGATAAGCTTTTTGCACTACCCAATAACTGTGCATGGGTTTGGTGTCAGTAGTAATATCGCTTTTATATAAATATATATCTGGGATTTACTCTTAAAACATACCACCATGCAGTAAGGCTAACTGATAACTCACTGCTATATCCTAATGGTAAGTAGTCGATGTTGTGAATGTTAGACACTCCTGAAGATAAGGAAATTTATTATGCCAAGACGTCGCGTCGTTGCTGCCCGTGAGATCCTACCGGATCCTAAGTTTGGTAGCCAAACTGTTGCAAAATTCATCAACCATGTAATGAGTGATGGTAAAAAATCTACTGCTGAGCGTATCGTTTACGGTGCACTTGAGACAGTAAGTGAGAAGCGTAAAGTTGAAGATCCAGTATCTTTCTTCGAAGAAGTGCTAGAAAATGTACGCCCAATGGTAGAAGTAAAAGCTCGCCGCGTTGGCGGTGCAACCTATCAAGTACCAATGGAAGTACGCCCCTCCCGTCGTACTGCATTGGCTATGCGTTGGTTAGCTGAAGCTGCTGCTAAGCGTTCTGAAAAATCAATGGCTTTGCGTTTAGCTGGCGAATTGAATGATGCTGCTGATGGCAAAGGCGCTGCTATGAAAAAGCGTGACGAAGTTCACCGCATGGCAGATGCTAACAAAGCATTCTCTCATTACCGTTTCTAAGCTACTTTTTAATAGTAGCTTGAGATTAGAGGCTCATGCCATCTAATCTTACATTGTTGTTTATTCTATTGATTGCCGCCATCATCATTGGTCATATATAAATGTTATTTATTGATGACTGAGGTGGCGGACATCTATCCAGATGTCTCTCTTAACAAATACAGTTTTTGCTGGAGAGCATCCCAAATTTGATGCCGCACTATTCTTAGTATTTGCTCTTTTTTTGTCCGTATTAGGCTCAATAATCAGTAAGTAATATTACGAAGCTGAACGCTTTGTCATAGAGTATGAGGTAGAGACACAATACATTATTATATACACGACTTTTCCTAGGAAAACACTATGGCTCGTAAAACTCCCCTAAAACGCTATCGCAATATTGGTATCTCAGCGCACATCGATGCTGGTAAGACAACCACTACAGAGCGTGTTTTATTCTATACCGGTGTTAGCCACAAAATTGGCGAAGTACATGATGGCGCAGCCACTATGGACTGGATGGAGCAAGAACAAGAGCGTGGTATTACTATTACCTCAGCGGCAACAACTTGTTTTTGGTCAGGTATGGCTAAACAGTTTGACGAACACCGTATCAACATCATCGATACCCCAGGTCACGTTGACTTCACGATCGAAGTCGAACGTTCTATGCGTGTACTTGATGGCGCTTGCATGGTTTACTGTGCAGTAGGCGGCGTTCAGCCACAGTCTGAGACCGTATGGCGTCAGGCGAACAAATATAAAGTACCACGTCTTGCATTTGTAAACAAAATGGATCGTGTTGGTGCTGATTTCTATCGTGTTATCGAACAGATCAAAACTCGCTTAGGCGGTAACCCTGTACCATTGGTTATTCCAATCGGTAAAGAAGATGACTTCGAAGGCGTTGTTGATCTAGTGACCATGAAAGCTATCTATTGGGACGAAGCGTCTCAAGGTATGCAGTATGATGAGCGCGAAATCCCAACTGAACTACAAGAAAAAGCAGCAGAATACCGCGAGCATCTTGTAGAAAACGCTGCTGAAGCAAACGAAGAGTTGATGAACGAATACCTAGAAAACGGTGAATTGACTGTAGAACAAATTCACGGTGCTATTCGTCAGTTAACTATCGATAACGAAATCATCCCGCTTCTTTGTGGTACTGCCTTTAAGAACAAAGGTGTACAGAAGATGCTAGATGCCGTTATTCAGTATCTACCTGCACCAATTGACGTACCTGCTATTAAAGGTATTCTTGATGACAAAGACGAAAGCGAAGGCAGCCGTGAAGCATCAGATGAAGCACCTTTCTCAGCACTAGCGTTCAAAATCATGAATGACAAATTCGTTGGTAACTTAACCTTCGTACGTGTTTATTCTGGTGTAATGAAGCAGGGTAGCAGTGTTTATAACCCAGTTAAAATGAAGCGTGAGCGTGTTGGCCGTATCGTACAGATGATGGCAAACTCTCAAGAAGAGCTTGCAGAGATTCGTACTGGTGATATCGCAGCTCTAGTCGGCATGAAAGATGTGACTACTGGTGATACGCTATGTGATGAAGACAACGTGATCACTCTTGAGCGTATGGAATTCCCAGATCCAGTTATCTCTCTAGCTGTTGAGCCAAAGACCAAAGCTGACCAAGAAAAAATGTCAATCGCTCTTGGCCGTTTGGCAAAAGAAGATCCATCGTTCCGTGTACACACTGACGAAGAATCTGGTCAGACGATCATCAGTGGTATGGGTGAGCTACATCTAGAGATTCTTGTTGACCGTATGAAGCGTGAATTCAACGTTGAAGCAAACATCGGCGCACCTCAGGTTGCTTATCGTGAGACGATTCGTAACACTGTTGAACAAGAAGGCAAATTCGTACGTCAAACAGGTGGTCGTGGTAAGTTTGGTCACGTTTGGTTACGTCTTGAGCCACTTGATCCAGCTGGCGACACTGAATATGAATTCGCTGAAGAAGTTGTTGGTGGTACTGTACCAAAAGAATTCCACGGTGCTGTTGATAAAGGTATCCAAGAGCGCATGAAAAACGGCGTACTTGCAGGCTACCCAGTAGTTGGCGTAAAAGCGACCTTGTATGATGGTTCTTATCATGACGTTGACTCTGATGAATTGTCATTTAAGATGGCTGGTTCTATGGCCTTCAGAAAAGGTTTCTTAGCAGCTGATCCAGCGCTACTTGAGCCAGTAATGAAAGTAGAAGTTGAAACACCTGAAGACTACATGGGCGACATCATGGGCGATCTTAACCGTCGTCGTGGTTTGGTACAGGGTATGGAAGATCTACCTGGCGGTACTAAACAGATTCGTGCTGAAGTACCATTAGCGGAAATGTTTGGTTATGCCACTCAAATGCGCTCTATGTCACAAGGCCGTGCAACTTACTCAATGGAATTCCAAAAGTACGCTGAAATTCCAAAATCAGTTGCTGCTGAAATCATCTCTAAGTTCAACTCTAAAGATGATGACGAGTAAATAAAACTTACTGAAAGTGACAATATAGAGTACGTCTGTGTATTGTCACTAAAGAATACGCCAATAACTTGTTAAAAGACTTGTTATTGGCCGCGATTTTCTTATAATATCTGCACATTAGTATGTGCAACCTTTTAACAATTATCTTAATGTGGTCAAAATCGTCTTAATAATCGTATTTATATGAGTTAAGTCTTGAACCCCAAAAAAAGAGGAAATACCCATGGCAAAGGCCAAGTTTGAACGTAACAAGCCACACGTCAACGTCGGTACAATCGG
>NZ_JAATTV010000014.1 GCF_013414195.1 Psychrobacter sp. BI730 | reverse complement strand
CGCTATGATCTTAGAATGAAGCTGTTCGCCGGTCTTGTTAATTTCGAGCTTAGCTTATGACTTTTGCAAGAGGTCTAACTATGATTATATTGCCAAATTTTTTTGAAATGTTTATTCAATAGTTAAATGAGGTACTAGGTGTTGCAAACTCCATCAAATTTAAATCGATTCAAGCACCTAGGTCTTGCGTTATCGATATTTTATCTCCTCTATAATTTGACGACTGTTTATAGTGTATCTTTGTACACACTCTACCCATCGAAAATTCATAATCTTGCCACGCCATTTGACAGTATGATTCCTTTCATTCCCGCTATGATTGTTCCTTATAGCTGGTCGTTGATTTTATTTATGGCTAGTTTTTTCTTAGTACGGACGTCTACGCAATTATCCTTATTGACCTATCGGCTAATCTTAGCGACCATCTTTGCCTGTTTAATCTTCTATTTTTATCCTGCTCGTTTCTCATTTAGTCGTTCGATTCCTGATGATTGGACGCAGTTTGGTTACCAGTTTTTGCAGTTGGTGGACAAGCCATTTAATCAGTTGCCATCATTGCATGTCAGCTATGCCATGTTGCTTGGCGTATCCTTATGGGATGTTGTAGCGTCTAAAAAGAGATGGATTTCAGCGGCTTATCGATTGTTGCTGACTGGCATATGTACATTGATTGCCCTGTCGACAGTGTTGACGTATCAACATCATTTGTTAGATATGTTCGGCGGGGCAGTGTTGGCAGTGTTGGTGCTGATACTCTCAAATCGAATCCGAAATGCATTGGTAATCAAGCATCTGACACTGGGAGTAATAGGATTCTTATTGATAGCGATTGCAGGGTTTTGCTTTGCTAATATGAGTATGATAGCGTTTGAGTCTATAGAAACCTTAGCCATCATCATTGCTGCATATTGGCTGATCATTTTTACAATGTTGGCCTGTGCTTATCAACAGGCTAAATCAATACAGGATACACGCTGGTTTCAAAAGTCGAATAGTGGAAGATTCACCATATATACTTGGATGAAGTTTGGGCCAATCATTATCATTTATAATGGTATGTCGTTTTTGGGACAGTGGTATTTTAAAGTTTTTTCAAAAGGTCAAAGACATCTGCTCACACCATATGCTATTAATGATAGGGTCAAAGTTGTGGCTTCCCCTCGATTGAGGCAGGCTGATTTGCATAGCCACTTAACGTATTGGTTGTTTGGCTACGATTCACTAGAGCGGTCGCACTCGCTAGCACAATCATCGCCCTCAGCTCGCCATCAGGTTATCGTTGTTGATTTAGCTGCTGAGATATCTAGCCATGTTTATCATCTTGAAGTAGTTGCTAACGATATCACTAAGATGCCTGTTCATTACTTATATTTGCCTTTACTGGATTTGCAGCCATTAAATGACGTATTGCTTGAAGACTATATTGATTTATTTCAACAAATTGATGCGTTGATACGATCAGCTGAGACACAGGCATTTGTCACCAATAATAAAGATAAAGTAGAGGGTAGCTTTATCACGCTTATCAATTTCCATTGCGTGATGGGGTTATCACGTAGCATCGGCGTGCAGGTTTTATATTTGCTATATTGTGGTACGCTAACTGTCTACAACTATCAGTCGTGGATTGAGCAGCATTATCCGAACGCGCACCTGAAAAATGCCTATTTGCCACAGTCGTTGGTAGAAACTATGGCCAATTATAAGTCTGTCACCTATTCAACAGCGCCTTAATAACTATCGATGTCAGTAGGTTTGCGTCTGCTAATTTTTCTTCGTTTGCTTTTTACCTATTGCTTAATTCCTATTCAACTATGGAGGAATCTATGAACACCTCGTTGCCTCGCTTGTACTCTTTTCGTCGCTGTCCTTATGCTATGCGCGCTCGTCTCGGTCTAATATTCGCCGAGTTGCCAGTAGAGTTACGAGAAATCACGCTAAAGAATAAGCCAGATCAGATGCTAGCGATTAGTCCAAAAGGCACGGTTCCTGTGTTACAGCTTTCAGATGGATCAGTCATTGAAGAGAGTGCAGAGATTATGATGTGGGCGCTTGAGAAAAACGATCCTCAAGGACTGCTAGATGAAAAGGTTTTATCTGAGGCTAATGCACTAATAGCAAAAAACGACAATGAGTTTAAGCAGTGGCTCGATCGCTACAAGTATGCTGATCGTCACCCTGAAATGACTCAGACAGAGTACCGGCAACAGGGTGAGATTTTTCTGCAGGATTTAGAAGCGCTATTGACTAAGAATACCTATCTACTAGGTAATAACGTGACGGTTGCTGATATTGGTATCATGCCGTTTGTTCGCCAGTTTGCCCATGTAGATCGTGATGTCTTTTATGAATTGCCTTATCCCAAGCTACAGCTGTGGCTACAACATTGGTTGGAACACCCGTTATTTGTACAAGCCATGACTAAGTTTCAGCCATGGCAGGAAGACGATGAGGTAGTGGTGTTCCCTTCTTAATATAGTGGGTTCTATATAAGCTGTATACGGTTTCGGTCTTGTTTGGTCTATCTTGATTTCACAACGACTACCTTTTGTGCTGGATGTTTGTCTTTAACAACGATTACTTTTTTGGCTTTAGGTTTTGCTTTCGCTACGACAACTTGCTTGGCCTTAGGTTTAGCTTTAACCACGACCACTTGTTTCGCTTTGGGCTTTGCTTTAACGACGACCGCTTGTTTTGTCTGATGCTTGTCTTTGACCACGACAACTTGTTGGGCCGCATTTGCTGGACCAATCATAGCAAAGCAAGTAGATACGGCCAATAATGAGCTGATCGCGATTTTTTTCATGTTGAAGTTTTTCATAGTAAGGTCCTTTTAGGCGGATTATAAGTAAGCGTGTTTATTGAATGGTTAAAGATATCTGAATTGAACGTCGCTTGATTGAATAAATCGATAATAGCGAGTTATAGCGTTACGTACTTTTATGAAAGTTAAAGAAAGGTGACTTTTTCTAGCAGATACTGAACCATTAATACAATCTTAGGAGCTTTTTGCTAAGGGTCGGCAGGCTAGCAACACTTTAGAGATGATACTTACTCAACTTCATCTGAAGTCATAGCTATGATACGAGAGGTATGGTAGTTTTTGCGTGGACTTGAAAGGGTTTAAGCGACTAAAAGTGATGAGACATAAAAAGGGGCGACTTAAGATAAGTCGCCCCTTTTTATGTAGGTATATTAGATGCATTAGTGATTAAAAAAGTTTAATTATTTTTCAATAAACCAGACTATTATCAACTCAGTATTCATCAAGATCATTGGCTAAAGCAAACAGCACTCCCCATTTCATAGCGGCTTTCACGATTTACTCTCCTAAATGATTAATAAATGAGTAATGTCGTTTAAACCTTATAAGCCGCACTAGCTTCTTTGGCTTTTTCATAGACAGCTTGAGGGTCTAAACCCAATGCTGCGACATCGTTTAGGTACTTTTTAGTACCCGCTTCTAATGGGCCTTTCCACTGTGGGTCATTTAATGGATTAGGAATGTCTATCATAGTGTCGCCTTTTGCTTTGGCTGCTGCTATGAGTTTTGCATTTTCAGCATCGAACACGAGGCGACCGCCAGACTCTGCTTCGACCTTAAAGGTCCTTGGCCTGAACAGACAGATGAGCGCCAAGATAACTTAGTTCCTAAAGAATATGGTTGTAGTCTTGATACATCGAGCAGATAGCGCTTTAGCCCAATAAGCGGTGATGTAACAAAAACTGTGTGTCGCATAAACACTAAAAATTTAGGCTATTTGCAACACGGAGTTCAAATGTCAGAGTATTTTGCCAAAATCAACTGGATGAGAGACAGCCAAGAAAGCTATATTGATAATAAATATAGCCGAGAGCACGAATGGGTTTTTGATGGGGGTGTCGTCGTGCAAGCCTCGTCTTCTCCTCACGTTGTTCCGGTGCCTTATTCTGTTGAGGAAAATGTAGATCCTGAAGAAGCTTTTGTTGCCTCTCTTTCAAGCTGTCATATGCTATTCTTTTTATCTATTGCCGCAAAAAGAAAATATGTGATTGATTCATACATAGACAATGCGGTAGGCACTATGGAAAAAGACAGCGATGGTAAAATCTCAATGACTAAAGTGATATTAAAACCGCAGGTTACATTTTCGGGTGATAAGCAGCCGACCATGGAGCAGCTTGAAAAAATGCATCATCAAGCGCATGAGCAATGCTTTATCGCGAACTCGGTAAAAACTGAAGTTGTTAAGGAGATTGTGGTTTAATAAAGTGTCAAATAAGGACGAAAAAACAGTTGGTTTTCCCTTTTTTGTTAATTTTAGCCAACCATTTTTCGCCTCTTAGTGAGACGTTAGATTATTCTCATTCCAAAATGGTATTCGCGTAATGAAAAAATTAATTGGTCAAGTTATTGCCCTTACCAAGAACATTCTCCTAAATGAACCTGAAGATAAAAAGCTTGGTATGGAACAGTTTTCCGCAGGGAGAACCGATCCATTTAGTTTTGGTGGGTTTGGTATTGAGTGGTGGTATACAGAAGCAGCCTATAAACTTGTAGAAAATATATCTTTTATGATTATCACTGAATATCCTTCATTTTCTGACTGTGATCATAAATCTATTCAAACTAGCGTACGAAGTACTTTACGTGAAATATGTGTGGATAAGCATGTTTTTAATAGTGACGATGTCTGTTTTGGCAGAAAGAAAACACTATTTGAATGTCGTTCAGTTTCTAATACTGAATACTTTGCAAAGTACTTATTAGAAAAAATAATAAAAAATGTCAAATCCTCTATTACAGATTGGTGTGTTATATACACCGCACCAAGAATATCGGGAGACACATTTTTCATTGAGTCAGAAAGAATCCATGTCATACATAAATCTGATAAAAGTTATTGGAGTAGACTATCTGATATTGGATATGTAACCAATGATATAAACCCTGAAACTGGCAATTATAAAGATAGAGAGACAACTCAATTTAGTCGCTTAAGCTATGAGTATTTATTTATAACTGAGTCAAGAGGCACACTAAGTGGTAGTAGGTTTTCATCATCATTAAAACTCAGAAAGTTATTTTCTGTCATTTACGCTGTATCCACTAAAAATAGACTTCATAAAGTAATGGCAAGAGCTTACTCGCATTCAATGCAAATTCCGCATAAAGACTCAAATATTAATATGTTTACAACCTCTGAAATAGGTAAACTCTTACCATACTATTTAGAGGAAAAGGTATTAAACGCTGAGGACATAAATAAAATTAAAGCATGGTATGAGCTGGAAGCTAGGTTACCAAAAGGACAGAGAGATCGAATTAATAAATGCGCACATTTTATTAACAAAGGTATGAATTCAAAAGATATCGAGTCATATATTCAATATTTTGTAGCTCTTGATGCGCTTTATGGGAACAGAGGATCTGTTGAGAAATCTATTGTGAATGGTGTATCAGAACTCCCACAAAATAATGGTTGGAAAGAAAAAATTACGTGGCTATTCGACTTGCGAAATGAGCTGGTACATGGAGGAAGTCGGTTTATTGAAGAGTGGCCTGATTATATGCGATATTACAAGCACTTCAACTCTGAGCCTGCTTTAGATATAGAGCAACTTGCATTTTTGGCATTATCCAGTATGCCGTCAATACTTACAGAGTCTAACAAGTTGCTCAATAAAGAAAAATAACTGTTGGCCATCGACTTGTAATTTTAGCCAATCATTATTTTTCCTCCTAGCAAGGCGTTACCACAGCCTACTTTTGGCACTAAGCCAACCGTCAATACTTAAATAGTATGAATCTTTACTTTTCTTTTAATCTTACAAAACAGCATAACCTCGCGTTTTAACCACTTCTACGCTGAAAAGTACTCGCTAACGACCCTATTCATAACATCAAAGCTCAATCGGTCACAACCAATTGAGCCAGTATTGCCTACACAGTTACTCTATCGGAGAGGGCCTACCATGCGGACTTGAGCGCAGATATTGTTTGGGCGCTTTGACGGTTGCACCAAGCTCGGCAGCAGCGTGCCAAGGCCAGTGCGGGTCATAAAGTATGCCTCGTGCCAATGCGACCGCGTCCGCTTGCTGTTCAACAATAATGCCTTCCGCTTGCTCGGCTTCAGTTATTAAGCCCACTGCGATGACGGGTATATCTACGGCTTCTTTTATGGCGGTTGCGAAAGGCACTTGGAAGTTAGGCTCTACAGGGATCTGTTGGTCTGGGCTAAGTCCTGCGGTGCTCACATGGATATAATCACAGCCTAATACCTCCAATGCTTTAGCCAGCTCAATCGTTTGGTTGAGGTCCCAGCCGCCTTCAACCCAATCGGTTGCAGACACACGCACACCCACTGGCTTATTGTTTGAAAACTCAGTCCGAACCGCTGTAAACACCTCAAGTAACAAGCGCATTCTGTTCTCAAGGTTGCCGCCGTATTGATCATCACGGTTATTAGAAAGTGGCGATAAAAACTGATGTAATAGATAACCGTGCGCCCCATGAAGTTCAATCAAATCAAGGCCCAACGCATCTGCACGTTTTGCCGCATTCACAAAATCACTTACTAGCGCATCAATGTCATTTTGCTCCATTGCTGTGGGTACAGTAAAGTTTTCGTCATAGGCAAGCGCCGACGGTGCGATCGTTTGCCAGCCATTTAACTGATCAGGGGCAATCGAACCGCCGCCGTCCCATGGCTTTTCGGTTGACGCTTTACGCCCAGCATGGGCAAGTTGTACGCCTATTGGCATAGGACTGTACTGTCTGATTGCTGTTAGCGTTTTATCCAGTGCCGCTTGCGTCCTGTCATCCCATAAACCTAAATCAGCATAGCTGATACGTCCTTGTGGATTGACCGCTGTTGCTTCTAAAATAAGTAGTCCTGCGCCGCTCAAACTCATTTGGCCCAAATGAATCGTATGCCAATCGCTTGCCGCGCCGTCATTGGCAGAGTACTGGCACATAGGAGCAATGATAATACGGTTATCTAATGTGAGTTGCCCAAGTTGCAAAGGCGAAAAAAGCTGGCTCATGGTAAATCCTTAAAAACGTGCCTAAAGGCATGGAAAATAAAATACAAAAACAATATAAATGACTTATACGATTAGCGCTTGAATGCATGATGGGGATGAATGGTTGTTTTTATAGGTTACATTTAAGTGAGGCTAGCTGATATATAGATTACTCTCAATCATGTTTTTCATATGCAGCAGGCGAGGGGCGATGTCTTCTTCTAGTTTGGTACGACTAAGGATAAAACTTGGTGCGCCGCAGTTAAAAGTGAGCAAGCCTTCTGTCGGGTGCATCAGCGCAATGGCTACCGCGTTGACATCCTTTTGCCATTCACTAATTGAAAAACAATAACCATAGTCTTCATAGTCTTGAAAGGCTTTATCTAATCCTCGTCTAATCTTTAGCCAATCATCTTTATACTTACTACGAATGGCATTAAGGATAAACTCTTGCTCAGCAGGTGGCATACTCGCCAAACAGGCTCTCCCCATCGAACTTAAATGAATAGGCAAATAAGAGCCGACATTGCGTTGCATGGTCGTGGTCCCTTGGCCTTGCACAACGTTGAGATACACCATCATCAGTCGATCACGAGTAGCCATGGCAACGGCGCTATTGGCATAGTCTGCGAGCTCTTCCATATAAGGAGTCGCAAGGTTATTGATAGAGATATTAGTCATCATGGTATAACCAAAGCTTAGTACCCCTGTCGAAAGCTGGTACTTACTACTATTGGTCGATTGTTTTAAATATCCCAATTTGACCAACGTATAGGTCAGACGAGTAATGGTGCCTTTAGGAAGGCCTGTCAGTTGACTTAGGTCTTGGTTGCCTAGATAAGGTCGCTGCGGGGTAAAACAACGCAGCAGCTCTAACCCTCGAGCCAACGCTGTGACAAACTGTCGGTCATTTTTATCTCTCATCTCTGCAATGGGTTCTAACAGTTCAATATGCATCTCGTTGTTAGCGTCTTCATCGGTAAGGGTATCATTAGTCATATGTCGTCTATTATCCCCAATCAAATTCATACAAGCGTTATAAAATCACAAAACTTTATTATTCATAGCATTCTGTGAGCTAATATCAGCTCACAGTTACCTACTGTCTCTTTAATTATATTATATCAATTTACTTTCACATTCACATTCTCAGCATAGCATAACGAAGATATATTGTTTCGCTATGCAGTATGAACGGTAGCAATAGTCGTTATAAGAGGTATGGTTAGGCTTCTTGTGGATCGTACTGCTTTTCTTTAATGAATAAAGTAGGGATAAGACCACATAAGAAGTATGCACCTGCCATAAGTAATAAACCTGCGCCAATAGAGTTATGCATGGCCATATAACCGATCGTAAGAGGGGCAAGAGCTGATCCTATACGTCCAATATTATATGATCCACCCATTGCGGTACCTCGAATAGCTGTAGGGAAACTTTCGGTTAGATAGGTGGCGTTAATGGCATAGGGGATACCATATAAGAAACCGAAAGCAATCATTAACCAACCAATATTTTCTGGAGTGTGCATATAGATTAATACTGGAATAAATAGGGCTGTGCCCATCGTACCAAAGGCAAATACTATTTTACGTCCAATCTTATCAGCCAGTAGACCTGCTATTACTTTTGCAAACATCATAGTCAAATAGGTACCTGCCATGTAGATAGCCATTTCTTTAAAATTGATACCTAATTCGGTTTCTAAGTAAGTAGGTAGCCAGTTACTGACACCAAAATAACCAAAGAGTAAAAGAGTTGAGCTCATAGTCCACAAAATAAACATTATGCGATGTCTAGGACTTTCAAATATAGCTCTATAAGAGTTTTTACGCTTTTCAATAGTACTATTCAAACCTTTGAGTTTTAGGGCACGAGACTCTTTCCAAGACTGTGGTTCAGATAATGTAAAATGCATTAAGACTGATAAAATAATTGGTATAAATGATATGAAATAAATCATACGCCAACCGTAATCAGGAATGATCCAAGCTGAAAGACTGCTGATAACTAGAGACCCTAAAGTGTAACCTGTCATTATTGTTGCGAGCACAGTGGTTCGATGCTGGGTAGGTACCATTTCTGACATTAAAGTATTAGCAGCAACATATAAGCTGCCAAGACCTATGCAAGCGCCTACTCGTAGAATTATGAACTGCTCGTAAGTTTGAGCAAATCCAACACAGCCAGACAATAATGCAAACAGGGCTGTAGCAGTCACCATAACACGCACCCGTCCAAAGCGATCACAGGCCCAACCACCGAAAAAACCACCAATTCCCATGCCAATTAACGACCAGCTACCCAAAGCGCCAGCTTGTACATTAGTCAATCCAAACTCTAGTTTTAAACTAGAAAGAGTAAATGCAAGGATACCGACATCGGCTCCATCACATAATAAAACCAAAAAACAAAAAACAAAAGCCAGTTTCCAAGGTTGTTTTTGGGTGGAGCTCATACTTGGATCTGCAGTTATAGCGACACTTTTCACAATTTATATCCTTAACGTTGTGAGAATGAAAAACTAATTTGATGCGTAGTGGTAAAAATAGAGGGGAACGGTATCAGCATCCTAGCAAATACCGCCGTGCATTTTGGTGGATGAAAAAGTAGTAGGGATTACTCGCTGGCTTCTTTAATCATATTGCGGGCAATGATGACTTGCTGAATTTGTGTGGTACCTTCATACAAACGATATAGACGTACATCACGATAAAAACGCTCAATACCGTAGTCTGCGATATAACCGGCACCGCCATGAATTTGTACCGCTCTATCAGCAACACGGCCACACATCTCAGTGGCAAACATTTTGGCGCATGAGGATTCAGTCACGACATCTTTGCCTTCGTCACGCAGACGTGCAGCGTCTAACACCATGGATTTGGCAGCATAGATTTCTGCTTTTGAGTCAGCGAGCATGCCTTGAATGAGCTGAAAACTGGCAATAGGCTGCCCAAATTGCTTACGCTCGACCGCATAGTTGAGCGCATCATTTAGCATGCGATTGGCGGCGCCAGTACTGGCGGCTGCAATATGCAAGCGCCCTTTATCAAGAACTTTCATAGCCGTTTTAAAGCCAACCCCCTCAACACCGCCAATAAGCGCATCCGCTGGTACGACGCAATTATCAAAGATCACATCACAGGTATGCGCGCCTTTTTGCCCCATTTTTTTGTCAATTTTGCCCAAAGTAATACCAGGCGTGTCGCTTTCAACGATAAATGCTGAAATACCGCCAGAGCGTTTGTTCTGTGGATCAGTACGTGCCATGACAGTGAATACACCAGCCTGCGGGGCGTTGGTGATATAACGTTTGGTGCCATTGATGATATAAGTATCACCATCCTTAATAGCCGTTGTTTTCAATGAGGCGGCATCTGATCCTGACTCCGGCTCGGTCAAACAGAACGAACCGATGATTTCACCACTGGCCAACCGAGGTAGATACTTCTGCTTTTGTGCTTCAGTGCCATCAATCACTAGGCCAGATGAGCCAATACCATTATTTGTCCCTATTAATGAGCGAAACGCAGGGGAGGTACGTCCTAACTCAAATGCCAGCGTGACCTCTTCTTCCATAGTGACACCAAGTCCGCCGTACTCTTCGGGTATGGTCAGTCCAAAAAGCCCTAATTCTCGCATTTGCTCAATGATCTCTTCTGGAAGGCGATCATTTTCTGCAACCCAATGTTCCATAGGGACAAGTTGATCGTTAACGAAGTTACGAATGGTTTGGGTGATGTGGTCGAGGGTCTCTTTATCTCTAATCATATGAATCTTCCTTGTTTGATTGATGCCTGATATCAATATCGGCTCTGTGACTGTAATAAATAATGTGACGTCCTTGGATAAACAGCATAATCGATGAATTATTAAATTACAATAGTTTTGGTTTAAAAAACCGCATTGCGGTATTTATATAATTTAATACAACCTTTTATCCCGATTTTATTCTAAATTATCTATTTTTTCTACTTCACAAACCAAAATAAACAGTATATATTGATATTAAATACCGCATAGCGATATTTAATATTTAAAATAAATGCTTTGCTAGAGTGTTTGTATTTTATACAAAAATGATGTTTAAGGAGTCGATCATGGAAGAGCCGCTCATTATTTGTGAGAAAAAAGGAGAGGGCGTGAGTGTCGTTAGACTTAATCGCCCCAAAGTGCGCAATGCACTAAACAGTGAGCTACGCCAACAAATGGCAGACCTGTTCATTCAATTAAATGATGACTCACAAACCAAAGCGATCGTCCTTACTGGTGGTGACAAGGTGTTTGCCGCTGGTGCGGATATCAACGATTTTTTGACTACTAGCACAGTGGATATGTACTTGCGTCATAGTGAACGCTATTGGAATGCCATCACTAACTGCCGAAAGCCTATTATTGCTGCCGTCAATGGTTACGCTCTGGGCGGTGGCTGTGAGTTGGCCATGCATGCTGACATCATCATCGCAGGCAAGTCTGCCAAATTTGGTCAACCCGAAATCAAGATAGGACTCATGCCAGGTGCTGGCGGAACGCAGCGTTTGTTTCGCGCGATTGGCAAACATAAGGCCATGAAAATGGTACTAACGGGCGATATGATCAGCGCTGATGAGGCGGACACAATGGGGCTGGTATCTGAAGTCGTTGAAGATGAGGCTACTATCACACGCGCCATTGAGATTGCTGAGCAGCTATCACATTACTCTCCCATTGCCTTAGCGCAAATCAAAGAAGTGGCAAATCTAGGTGTTGATATGCCTTTAGAAGGTGCATTGGCTTTAGAGCGTAAGGCTTTCCAGATTTTGTTCAATACTCACGACCAAAAAGAAGGCGCTAAAGCCTTCTTAGAAAAGCGTCCTGCGGAGTACAAAGGGCATTAATCCCTAGCCGCGTTAATTCATAAGCACGTGAATTCATAGGCACGTGAATTCATAGGCACGTGAATTCAGAGCCACATTGTGATTGCTTTTGAAGCAAGTTATCACCTTTGAACCAAAATTTCATAGCACACTATGTAGAGAGTTATTATGACTGTGAACACAATTGCCATTATCGGCACTGGTATTATGGGCATGGGTATTGCTCAAATTGCTGCTCAAGCTGGCATCCAAGTACTCTTGTATGACGCTAAGTCAGGCGCTGCTGAACAAGGACGACAATCCTTGCAAAGTACCCTAGAAAAACTAACTGCTAAAGGTAAGTTTACCGATGCGCAGTTACAGAACACTTTAAGTAATTTGACGGTACTACAGGAGCTTAACCAAATTGCGACTGCTGAGATAGTGGTTGAAGCCATTATCGAAAATCTAGACATCAAAAAACAGCTTTTTGCCCAGTTAGAAGGTGTGGTCACTGCCGATACTATTTTGGCAACCAATACCTCATCCTTATCAGTGACCGCAATTGCTGCTGACTGTGATCATCCGGAGCGCGTGGCAGGATTTCACTTCTTTAATCCAGTCCCCTTAATGAAAATTGTAGAGGTCATTCCAGGTCTGTCTACTCAGCAATCAGTGATTGACGTTCTCTCCGATTTGGCCAAACGTATGGGTCATCTAGGTGTGGTAGCAAAAGACACACCGGGTTTTATCGTCAATCATGGCGGTAGAGCGTACGGCACAGAAGCGTTAAAAATATTGGGTGAAGGGGTAACCACGTTTGAGAATATTGACCAAATTTTGCGTGAAGGCGCAGGATTTCGCATGGGGCCGTTTGAGCTATTAGACCTCACTGGTATCGATGTATCGCACCCCGTGATGGAGTCGATTTACAACCAGTTCTATCACGAAGCGCGTTATCGCCCGCATCCATTGACCCGTCAAATGCTAGTAGGTAAAAAGCTTGGTCGTAAGGTTGGTGCAGGGTTCTATCACTATGAAAACGGTCAGAAGTTGTCAACGGCCACTGCTCAAGATCAGTCGTCCGAAGCACTCATATCTGATGCCGTCATCACCTCAGTTTGGGTTGGGGCTGATCTGGTAGAAGACAAAACTCAGTTGGTCGATTACCTAAAATCTCAGGGTATCACTATCGATGACAACGACAAGCCAAACCCTGATAGTTTGGTGCTGCTCGCACCCTATGGCGAAGATACGACCAATGCTGCCATTCGTTATCAAGTTAATCCTAAGCAAGCCGTTGCCATTGATATGCTCACTGGACTAGCAAAGCATCGTACTTTGATGCCAAGTCTCGTCACGCAGGAGACATTTATCGCACAAGCCTATACGTTATTTGGTAAAAGCTTGGATGACAGTGAAGCAACCACACAGCCTATGGTCGGTGCCACGCTGATTTCCGAAAGCATCGGCTTTGTGGCACAACGTGTGGTCGCTATGGTGATTAATCTCGGTTGTGACATTGCCATGCAAGGGATTGCTTCACCTGAAGACATCGATAATGCTGTCAAGCTTGGGTTAGGTTATCCATATGGTCCTATTTCTTGGGGCGATCATCTTGGGGCCTCGCGTGTGCTGCTTATTTTAGAGCGCATCTACGGGCTGACAGGTGACCCACGTTATCGTCCAAGCCCTTGGCTGCAACGCCGCGCCAAGCTTGATATGTCATTGTTTACTCAGCAGACCAAATACTAATATTGACGACACAGCAATATTGCCAAACCATAAAACTATTATTCAGAGTTAAAAATACGACAAGGAAACTTTATGTTAGATGCCTATATTTATGATGGATTAAGAAGTCCTTTTGGTCGCTATGTTGGCGCATTAGCAACCGTACGTGCTGATGATTTGGTTGCTACCGTGATGAAAGCGTTGGTCGAAAAGCACCAACTATCTGCTGATATCTTTGATGAAGTGTTGCTAGGCAGTGCCAACCAAGCAGGTGAAGACTCTCGTAACATCGCGCGTAACGCGGCTTTGTTAGCAGGGTTGGATGTAACTACCCCAGGTCAGACAGTAAACCGTCTATGTGCATCAGGTCTGTCTACTGTTGTCGATGCTGCTCGCAGTATTACGTGCAACGAAGGGGATATTATTTTAGCAGGTGGGGTCGAGTCGATGACGCGTGCGCCGTTTGTATTTGCCAAGACAGAACAGCCTTTTAGCCGTGACTTCAAAGTATTTGATACAACCATTGGTAGCCGTTTCCCCAACCCAAAAATTATTGAGCAGTTTGGCAGTGATACCATGCCGCAGACGGGCGATAATGTCGCGCAGAAGTATGGTATTACGCGCGAGGAAGCCGATAAGTTTGCAGCAGCATCGCAAGCCAAGTACCAAGCTGCCAAGCAAGCAGGTTTTTTTAACGATGAAATAACACCTATCACCGTACCCCAAGGTAAGAAATTGCCCGCAAAAGTAGTCATAGATGATGAGCATCCGCGTGCCAGCTCTAATATTGAAGCACTACAAAAGCTCAAGCCTTTAAACAAAGATGGAATCGTCACCGCAGGTAATGCGTCTGGCATCAATGATGGTGCAGCTGCGCTCATTATCGGCTCAAAGCAAGCAGAGAAAAAGCTAGGCTTTAAACCGATTGCCAAGATCCTATCATCAGGTGCAATGGGTGTTGAACCCAATATCATGGGCGTGGGTCCTGTTGAAGCGATCAAGCTGGCACTAAAGCGTGCTGGTTTGAGCCTCGAGGACATGTCTGTTATTGAGATTAATGAAGCATTTGCTTCTCAAGTGCTTGGTTGTCTAAAAGGGTTGGATATTGACTTTGATGATAAGCGTGTCAATCCCAATGGTGGAGCCATCGCTGTCGGCCATCCGCTTGGCGCATCAGGTACAAGAATCGCCTTGAGTACCGCTCGAGAGCTACAGCGTACGGGTGGCAAATATGCCGTGGTCAGCTTATGTATTGGTATTGGGCAAGGGCTTGCCATGGTGATAGAACGCGTCTAAGACTCAAAAACACGCTCGCCCCATTATTGATTATAGTTGATTCAGTTTAAAAGAGAGACAATGCAACCGAGCGCAGATGTAACTGTGATACTTCAAGTGAGGTTAACGCTGTCACTCTTTTATAGAAAATTGACTATATCAAGAAAAATTTATTATCAAGGAAGATACTATGACAACCATACTCAACGAACACGATAATTACCATCAAGCCGAAGAAGCGTATGAGTTTCCGTTAATTATCAAACAGCTACTAAACCGCGCTAAGATTGCTTCCACCAACCAAACCATTAGCTATGCGGACAAAGTCACTTATACCTATGCTGAGTTTTTTAAGCGTATTAATCGCTTGGCCAATGTCTTAAAAAACATGGGTTTGCAGGCAGGTGATGTGGTCGCGGTCATGGATTGGGACAGTCATCGTTACCTTGAGGCATACTTTGCAGTACCAATGTCGGGCATGATTTTGCAAACCGTTAATGTGCGTCTGTCTGAAGAAAAAGTGCTATACACCGTCAATCATGCTGCGCCAAAAGCCTTGTTATTGAATGCTGAATTTGCGCCGATGATTAAAAACTACCGCGACGACACGCCTTCTATCGAACATGTAATTTGGGCGGATGATGTAGAGAATGATAAAGCAGGCGGTAATGAAGCTGAGCTGCCTGACTATGTCGATGGCGAATATGAGGCGCTATTAGCAGCTGCTAGTGACGAGTTTGACTTCCCAGACTTTGACGAAAACACTATTGCTACGACATTCTATACCAGTGGGACGACAGGCGATCCAAAAGGCGTTTTCTTTACCCATCGACAGATTGTACTACAGACGATGGCAAGTACGCTATCAACAGCGCTCAATGCTGAAGGTCAAGGTGTTCGCTATAACGATGTCTATATGCCAATGACGCCGTTATTCCATGTTCATGCATGGTGCTGGCCATATGGTGCCACCATGATAGGACTCAAGCAAGTTTATCCAGGGCGATACAATCCAGGGGCACTGGTTGACCTGATTGAAAATCATAAGGTTACATTATCACATGGCGTTCCAACAATTTTACAAATGTTACTCAAGGAGATGGCAGCCCGAGGACGCAAATTTAATGGTCTTAAGCTGATGGTAGGTGGTTCTAAAATAAATAAAGGCTTGGCTAAGAATGCTATTGATATGGGTGTAGAGTTTATGCCTGGTTTTGGAATGTCAGAATCTTGTCCAGTATTAGCTAGAGCAGTATTCAATGATAAAACAACTGCAATGTCCATAGAAGAACAGCTCAATTATCGTTGCCTATCAGGTTCACCCATTATGCTAGTTTCGATGGAAATCTGGGATGAAAACAGTAAGCCACAACCCATGGATGGCAAATCGACAGGCGAGCTTGTGATACGCGCGCCGTGGTTGACACAAAGTTATTTCAAAAATCCTGATGCAGGTAACGAGTTATGGAAAGGCGGCTGGATGCATACTCAAGACATCGCCTGCATGACTGCTGATGGCACGCTAAGCATCACAGACAGGCTCAAAGATGTCATTAAATCTGGCGGTGAATGGGTATCTTCGCTTGAGGTTGAAACCATTTTGTCCTTTCATCCCAGCGTGGCTGATATCGCGGTGATTGGTGTGCCAGATGAGCGTTGGGGCGAACGTCCCTTGGCATTGATCGTGCTAAAACCAGACCATGTCGACACAAAAATGGAAGATATTTTGGCATTGGGTCATCAAGCAGTAGAGAGAGGTCATCTGCCAAAATACGGTGTGCCAAGTGAAGTGAGGTTTTTGCCAGACATGCCAAAAACCAGCGTCGGTAAACTCGATAAAAAACGTATGCGTTCGATGTACTCAGAAAATCTCATCTAGTCAAACAATCCGGTCACCATCAAATCGACTCTGACAAAAGTGAGAACTTGTATAAACCCTAGCTTTTGACTAAATGCTAGGAATGGGGAAGGTGTGTGAGTCACGAGTACCCTGAGTCACACTCATTATCTCTATAACAAAACCTGTCTAACAAAAAGAGAGAAACTATGGAAGCTGCGCCTACGTTCCCAGAAATACAAGAGATTGTCACAAGCGATGACAATCACCCATTGCATGACTTTACCGTTATTTATCCTCAGCAAGTGGAGTGGGGTGATATGGATACTTTTGGTCACGTTAACAACGTTGTCTATTACGAATACTCTCAAAACGCTCGTATCTACTACAACAGGCGGCTTGGTTTATTTAACGAACAGACGTCTTCGGTGATGGCAGCCTCTTCATGTCGATACCTCAAATCGGTTGCCTATCCTGATGAATTATGGATTGGCGTCAAGGTCAAAAAAATCGGTAATTCAAGTCTGATTCATGAATATACCTATTACAGTACGGTGCAGCAAACAGTCGTTGCAATCGGTGAGTCAGTGTTGGTATATCTCGATAAATTGAGTGGGCAAAAAAAGCCGATCGATGAGTCGCAAAAAGAAGCGATTGCTGCATTAGAGAATATTGACCAAGAAGCGTAACACCCAATATATCGGTCAAATTATGGTTTGGGTTTTTAATTAGGAAGTACTTATTAAGTAGAAGTTAATTCTCATTTAAAAGGATTATTTATTTTTATGGATTAAAGAAAACGTAGTAGCAATTGGGATTGATAAGGATATCAACATAAAACAGGGAATAGATGAATGATGCTTTATATAAAAAGGCTATCTGTAGGTTTTGCTACGGTTATAACATGCGTATCTGCACAAGCAATCGATCTTGTGACGACAGGCGACACGACTTTGAGTATTGGTGGTTATATCAAAGCAGAAGGTGCTTTTAACTCTCCTGATGAAGGCGAGTCGGAATTTAAGGGTAATTTACGCCAGTCTCGTATCAATGTTAAGACGACCAAGTCGGTAGATGATAGAAAACTCACGGGGTTTATCGAAGGTGATTTTTATGGCGATTACGCCAAGGGCGGCTCAAATCTGCGCTTGCGTCATGCTTATGTTCAGATTGATGATTTGACAGTGGGTAAGACTTGGAACGGTCAGTTTTTGGCAGTGGCACCTCTTTCTACGGAGCAGCTTGATTTTTGGGGCACTGGTTTGGGCACGGTCTCTGGTGGTGGTTCTTATATTCGGCCAGATTTGACGTTGCACTATACTTATAAGGGGCTGCGTTTTACGGCGCAAGACCCTGTTTATGATAATGCGAGCTTACCTGATATGGTGGTAAGCTACAAAGATAAGATATCTAACTTTGACTATAACGTGGCTGTCATGGCTCGTGATTCTGAGAACGGAGATGGTTCAGATGTGGGTATCGGTGTTTCTTTAGCGGGCAAGCTGACATTGGGCAAAGATTCGCTCCATGCCAGTATATACAATGGTAAAGGCATGGGTGCCTATTCTGCCATCTGTGTTGGCGGGCCGCTAATTATGAATGGCGGCGTAGACTGTGATGCCGAGGATGGGAAGCTTATTTCGCAAACTGGCTATAGCGTAGGATATAAGCATCAATTTACCCAAAAGCTGCGCGGCAACTTGCGTTATGGTGAGGTAAATGTAGACGATGCGGCAGACACTTCTGCTAATGTAAAAAGCGCAAATCTTATCTATGAGTATCTACCAGATTTAGATTTGGGTATTGAGTGGAGAAATCAGGACGTAACGACATTCCCATGGATGCCAGCAGGTCAGCAAATTGAGATAATGGCAAAATATGATTTTTGAGTTGAAGTGTTTAGAGAAGTAAGCGATACGATGGGGCATCTCCATAGTTATAGTGGAGATGTATTATCTTGATTAATGATTTTTTATCAATACTTATCATGTTATTCAGGTATTAGAATATATACTAGGAACTTTTTTATAAATATAACTGACGTTGCAATTGTAAGAGTCGAAACGCCAGTTATATTAGCTTATAAAAAGATAGTGTACTATGTGTTTGCTACAGTAACAGTAATACAATTTTAAAAACAATATTACTTTTACGCTGCTGACATATCTAATCTTGTTGGTTGCAGTTTGCTTTCTTTACTGTCCACTGCTGCGCTCAGATTTACTAAGAAGATAGCGATGGCTGCGATAATACCTGGTATAGCGATAAATAGGAAGTTCATCTGATGGGTCAGCTCTAAGGTGAGAAGCGCACCAGTTAGGATTGGACCTACAATAGCACCAATACGCCCAATACCTGATGCCCAGCCCATGGCAGTCGTGCGTACAGCGGTAGGATAATATTGAGCCACAAAAGTATAGAGCAGAATTTGTGAGCCGATAGTGGTAGCGCCAGCAATCGCAATGAGCGTATATAGTACAATCTGAGGACTGTTGTAGCCAAGCAAAATTAATGCTACTGCCCCAGCGACAAACATAATAGTTAGTACAGGTTTTAAATGAAACTTATCGGCCAGTACGCCACCGCCAATAGCCCCAATCATCCCACCAATATTAAGTGCAAATAGAAATAACATACTAGCACCTAATGAGTAACCGGCTTGAATCATTAGCTTTGGTAACCAGCTTGCTAAAGCGTAAACCATCAGCAAACACATAAAAAATGCTACCCAAAACATAATAGTAGTGAGTCCACGTCTGTTCAGAAATAACGCTTTAATTGGGGCATCATCACCTTTGGTGGGTTCGTCTAGTACTAACGTAGTAGAGGGTGTAACTTTTTCTTGAGGAGCCAATTTTTGAACGATGCTTTTAGCTTCGTCTTCTCGCTTTTCTTTGACCAAATACATCAAGGATTCAGGTAGCATCTTCCAGATAATTGGCAATAGTAAAGTAGGGATGCCCGCAATATAAAACATAATTTCCCAGCCAAAATCTAGCACCAAAAAAGATCCTAATAATGCTGACGTCATACCACCAATTGCATAACCGCTGAACATAATAGCGACTAAAGTACTACGCATACGTTTCGGTGCGTATTCAGATGTTAGTGCCACGCAGATTGGCATCACGCCGCCAATACCTAGACCTGCAACGAAGCGCAAAGCCGCAAACTGCATAGGCCCGCTAGCGAAAGCACCAAAAAAAGTAAAGCTACTGAATAGAGCGACACAAATCATAATTGTTTTTTTACGACCGATTTTGTCAGATAAAGTGCCAAAAATCATGGCACCAAACATCATGCCGAATAGTGCTGCGCTAGCAAGAAAACCTGCTTGTACCGAAGTCAATGACCACTCTTCCATAAGCAATGGCAGAGCCACGCCATAAATAATGAGGTCGTAGCCGTCAAAGATAATAATCAGTAAGCACCAAAATAGGACTTTCCAATGAAAAGGTGAAAATTTGGCTTCATCAATAACTTTATTGATGTTTAAGGTTTGAGATTCCATTCGTTTTTCTCCGTGGGTAATATCCTTATACGTGCTTTACAAGTTAGGGTTTTACTGGTACTAAGTCAAAAACCATCTAAGTATAAATTTATACCTAAAAGGTATGGTTTTTACTTTGGTAGAATAGAAGAAGCGAGACCTTTCTCTAGAATACACTGTAAGGATTTATACGCCGATGACTCCGAAAATATTACTATTGTTCAAGAAAATAATGCCTTTACTGATCATAGATAGTCTTTTTGAAAACACTAATAAAAAAGTAGCTCATATATCTTTTAGATATATGAGCTACTTAGGTTTCTATGAAAGCGTTATTTGTTCATGGCTAAATAGTCTATGGCCAATTGACTCAACGCTTTAGTACCCACTTTAAATGAGGCTTCGTCTGCGTAAAAGTAGGGAGAGTGATTGTACGGTGCCTTACTAGTGTCTTGACCAGCAGGTGTACCGCCTAAGAAAATAAATAATCCCGGTACTTCTTGGGAATAAAACGAGAAATCTTCAGATGCTGTTAGTTTAGGGACGTCAAATACGTTGTCCGCACCCGCTACGCTTTTAAGAGTGGGTAGCATCTGCGCAGTAAGCGCTGGATTATTGATCGTAACAGGATAACCTTTGATGATTTTGACATCTGCTTCTGCGCCTGACGCCATCGCTATATGAGTGGCAGTCGTTTTTATGTTATTAAAAATTTGATCGCGATTATCCATATCAAAGTTACGAATAGTACCAATCATATTGACACTATCTGGAATAATATTGTCGCGTATTCCACCACTTATTTTGCCAAATGAGATGATGGCAGGCTCTTTAGTAATGTCCACTTGACGACTGACTATATGATTAATTCCTGTAACGATTTGCGAGGCAGCGGCAATAGGGTCCACCCCATTCCAAGGAGCTGAACCGTGAGTCTGCTTGCCTTTTACGGTGATATCAAAGGTGTCCGCACTAGCCATGATAGGGCCGCTTCGGTAGCCAATTTGACCAGTGTTTAAACTAGACATAATATGAAGTCCAAATGCAACGTCTGGTTTATATTTTTTAAATATGCCTTGCTTCAACATCAGATTGGCGCCACCTTCTTCACCTGTAGGGGGGCCTTCTTCTGCCGGTTGAAACACGAACATAATATTACCGTGCAATTCGTTTTGTACGCCAGCCAGTACTTCAGCCGTTCCCATTAGCATAGCAACATGAGTATCGTGTCCGCAGGCATGCATGACCCCAACGTCTTCACCCATATACTTAGTCACAATGGTTGATTTAAAAGGCACATCTGCTTTTTCAGTGACTGGCAATGCATCCATGTCTGCCCGTAGCATGACTGTGGGGCCGGGTTTGGCACCTTTTAAGTAACC
This sequence comes from Psychrobacter sp. BI730, assembly GCF_013414195.1. Classification (GTDB taxonomy): domain Bacteria; phylum Pseudomonadota; class Gammaproteobacteria; order Pseudomonadales; family Moraxellaceae; genus Psychrobacter. Next base: position 87,751 of record NZ_JAATTV010000014.1, on the reverse strand, counting down.
CACAACCCCCGTGTGCGCGATGTCAGTTTCAACCTGCATACCGAGTGACTTTAAATGCTTAGCAACGATAGCGGCAGTACGGGTTTCTCTGTTGCTCAGTTCAGGATGTTGATGAATGTCCCGACGCCATTCAATCACCTTATTTTCAACGCTTTTTACCTGTTCATCGATGTTAATATCGGCATGAGCACTAAATGCGCTACAGGCCGCAATACTAACAACCAATGATAATAATGACTTTTTCATGTTGCTTCCTTGTCTGAAATTACTTCCGTGTGGTGACTTTTTTTCATAATAGCGCTTAACTGCTCAATAAATTTGGCGTGATTAGTAGGTTAAATACTGTCGCACAAGCTGATTGAATACCTCAGGCTGCTCAATGTTTGAGATGTGGGAGGCTTCAATAGTAGCGAGTGTGGCATTTGGGATATGATCGACCATATATTGACCATCGGCAACCGTCGTCACTGGGTCTTCCGATCCTGCCACCACCGTAATCGTGACATCGATATCTTTTAACTGCTCGCGAGTATCAGCGGTAGACAGCGCTTCACAGCAGCTGGCATAACCTTTGCTACTGCTAGCGGCAAGAGTGTCAGATAAGGCGTTGACGATATCAGGATGGTTACTGATAAAGCCCTCGGTAAACCAACGCGAGGCGGCTGTAGCCGCGATAGGAGCTAGACCTTGCTCTCGTACCAATTGTGCCCGCTCCGTCCATGCTATTTCGTTACCAATTTTCGCGGCGGTATTACATAACATCAAGTGGTGGAAGCGATCGGGATGATTGATAGCTAGCCATTGACCTGTTATGCCGCCCATAGAAATGCCACAAAAAAACACCTTATCAAGATGCAGGTGATCTAACAAATTAATCACATCTTGCCCAAGCTGGTTTAAATTATAAGGACCTCTGGGTGCTGATGATTTACCATGGCCACGAGTGTCATAGCAGATGATAAAGTAATCGGCTTGCAAGGTATCGATTTGTGGTTGCCACATATGATAGCTAGTACCTAAAGAGTTGGAGAATATTAGGGCAGGGTTGCTGCTATCGCCAAAGGTGGCATAGTTTAGCGTGACACCTTTATTTTCAAATACAGGCATGATGAACGTCCTTGTTTTAACTGTCGGGTGATTAAGGTCTTCTTTTTGACTTATTGAGCTGGGTGTCTATTTTATTTTATTTTGAACGATTAATCAGCTCTCAACACGCTCAATAATCATCGCGATACCTTGTCCAACTCCGATACACATTGAGCAGATAGCATAACGCTTACCTGTTTTTTCCAGTTGATTAAGGGCGGTTAAGATCAAACGTGCACCTGAGGCGCCGAGTGGATGACCAAGGGCAATCGCACCGCCGTTAGGATTGACGCGCTCGCTATCATCAGCTAACCCTAAGTCACGTGTGCAAGCTAGAGCTTGTGCAGCAAAGGCTTCGTTTAATTCAATGACATCCATCTCATCGAGAGACAGTCCGGTTTGCTTAAGCAGCTTTTTCATTGCGGGTGCTGGGGCGAAACCCATAATACGTGGTTCAACGCCTACGGTAGTTGCCCCTATAATACGTGCACGCGGCTTTAGATTAAACTCTTTAACCGCTTGCTCTGAGGCTACTAGGAAGGCTGCTGCGCCATCATTAATCCCAGAGGCGTTACCAGCTGTTACCGTGCCATCTGCAGTGACGATAGGACGCAGTTTGGTCAACTTTTCAAGAGTAGTATCAGCGCGAGGATGCTCATCAGTATCGACGGTGACAGGCTCGCCTTTACGCTGCGGGATGACGACAGGGGTAATCTCATCTTTAAAAAATCCTGTCTCTTGAGCCGCTGCGGTACGTTGTTGGCTCCGTAATGCAAATGCATCTTGGTCAGCTCGATTAACATTAAATTGCTCTGCGACATTTTCGGCGGTTTGCGGCATAGTCTCTGTGCCATATAGCTCATCAAGCTTTGGATTGATAAAGCGCCAGCCCATAGTAGTATCTTCAAGATTTTGGCTACGACCAAATGCCTGACCTGATTTGCCCATCACAAATGGCGCACGGCTCATGCTCTCAACACCACCTGCGATAATTAAATTGGCTTCACCAGCTTTAATCGCACGCGCCGCTATCGCTAACGCATCCATCGACGAGCCGCACAAGCGGTTAACAGTTGTCGCAGGCACTTGATAAGGTAGGCCGGCTAGCAATGACGACATACGTCCGACGTTGCGATTGTCTTCGCCGCTTTGGTTGGCACAGCCATAGATGACGTCATCTACTTGTACCCAGTCGACATTAGCATTACGTTCCATTAACGCCTTGATAGGGATAGAGCCTAGGTCGTCTGCACGTACGAGTGCTAGACCGCCGCCGTAGCGTCCAAAAGGGGTGCGAATGGCGTCAATGATATAAGCGTTTGTTAAGTTATCCATTGTAGATATTATCCTTTTTATTATTTTACTGTAGTAGCGTCAGTCAGTGTGGCACCCGTCAAGGCCTGTAAGTCTTCAAAGCTAATGCCATCGACCATTTCGGTGACTGCTAAGCCTTTATCGGTGACATCAATGACACATAAATCAGTATAAATGCGATCAACGCAGTTTTTGCCAGTCACAGGATAAGTAAGCTCGCTGACGATTTTAGGGTCGCCAGTTTTGGTGGTGTGATTGGTCATCACAAAGACTTTTTTGGCACCGACGGCTAAGTCCATAGCGCCGCCAACTGCAGGTATTGCATCTGGCGCACCCGTGCTCCAATTGGCTAAGTCGCCATTGGCAGCCACTTGGAATGCACCTAGTACGCAGATATCAAGATGACCACCACGCATCATCGCAAAAGAGTCGCCATGATGAAAGAAGCTGCCGCCGTCGAGCATGGTAACGTACTCTTTTCCGGCATTAATCAGCTCGGGATCTTCTTCGCCTTTAGCAGGTGGTGGTCCAAAAGCTAATAAGCCGTTTTCTGAATGCAAAAAGACATCTTTATCATCCGGTAGGTATTTTGCAATTTTGGTCGGTAGTCCGATGCCTAAATTGACATAGGCACCATCTGGAATATCTTGTGCAGCGCGCTCAGCGATTTGATCGCGGGTCAAAACAGTGTAGGAAGTATGGCTCATGATTATGATCCTTATAATTAGCAGTATTAAGCGGTGGCTGTAGTAGCTGTGCTAGAAAGTTAAGCGCTAGCAGATTCAGTGCTAGCAGGCTGAATTTGCACTACATGCTGCACAAAAATACCCGGTGTAATAATGTGTTCAGGATCAAGCGCGCCAAGCTCAACTGTTTCGGAGACTTGGGCGATAGTTACTTCAGCTGCCATTGCCATGATAGGACCAAAGTTACGGGCAGACTTGCGGTACACCAAGTTGCCCCAACGATCGCCTCTAGAAGCTTTGATTAAAGCAAAATCAGCCTTGATCGGATATTCAAGAACATAGTCTTTACCATCGATTTCTCGAGTCTCTTTACCTTCTGCGAGTAAAGTGCCAAAGCCTGTGGGCGTATATACCGCACCGAGTCCCATACCTGCTGCTTGAATACGGCAAGCCAGATTACCCTGTGGTACGAGCTCCAGCTCAATCTTGCCAGCATGATAAAGCTCATCAAATACCCAAGAGTCCGATTGACGCGGGAAAGAGCAAATGATTTTACGCACAGCACCTGTTTTTAAGAGCTTGGCAAGGCCATGGTCGCCGTTACCGGCATTATTATTAATGATGACCAAATCCTTTACGCCTAAATTAATAAGCCCATCAATCAGTTCAGCAGGTTGACCCGCTGTGCCAAAGCCACCAATCATGATGGTGGCGCCATCTTTGATTTGACTAAGTACGTCAGTTATATTTTTATCAGCTTTATTAATCATGTTTATATCCTATAAAAAGTCATATGAGGTAGTGTCTTTAAAATTAATAAGTGGTACATGGGTTAGACTCATTGCTCTGACACTACTTAATTTTTTTCGTAAGAGACTTGCTCTTAATTGGCTTCATTATTAGAGGTCGTTAATGAGATAGATGATGTTGGTAGTAAGCGTTTTTTGGTCAGAATATAGTGAGCAATCATGCCGATAAGAATGCCCCAAAACACAGAGCTTAATCCCAAAAAGCTCATACCCGATGCTGTCGCCAAAAAGGTAATTAACGCTGCATCTCTTTGCTCATCATTTTTCATAGCAATGGTGATATTGGCAGAAATGGCACCGATTAATGCAAGACCGGCCAGTGCCGCGACAAGCTCTTTTGGAAGCAAGCTAAATACCATCACGATACTGCCAGCAAATAAACCGCCAAATAAATAGAAGATGCCATTAGCAACACCTGCGATATAGCGCTTTTCCTTAAGTTCATGCGCATCTTTGCCAGTACAAAGCGCGGCTGTGATAGCGGCAAGTACGATAGTAATACCGCCGACACATGCAACTGCTAAAGAGGCGAGGCTTGTAACACTCACAATAGGCTTGGCTGGCGTGTCATAGCCACTTAGATTTAAAATAGCCATGCCGGGTAAAAACTGGCCAGTTAAGCTCACAAGGATGAGTGGTATAGCGAGGTTAAACGTTGAGTTCCACGACCATTCAGGGGCAATAAAAGTAGGTATGGTAACGGCTAAATCGAAATGGACAGGGTTCATTTTGCCAAGTAAGACGCTTAAGATAACACCGCATATCAATACCCAGATCATCGTATAGCGCGGCGAAAAGCGTTTGGCTAATAGGTAGCAAGCCAACATGCTAAAGACGATAAATGGCATGCTATCAGTGGCTTTAAATAATTCTAAGCCGAATTGAAATAGGATGCCTGCCATCATGCCAGCGGCAATACCGTTAGGAATCCATTTTAATATTTTGTCGAAGTAACCGGTCGCTCCAACAATAAATATGACAATCGCTGAGATGATATAACCGGCAACAGCTTCATTAATACTCATCTGTGGAAATAGGGTAACCAGTAAAGCGGTACCAGGGGCGGACCATGCTGTAATAACCGGTGTTTTATATTTAATAGATAAATAAATACCAGGAATGGCAGCACCGATGGAGACACCCCAAATCCAAGACGCCATCATGGCATCTGAAACTTGTGCGGCTTGTGCGGCCTGAAAAAAAATAATCAAAGGACCCGCATAAGAAATAAGAACCGCTAAGAACCCTGCAACCGATGCAGATAGCGACCAGTCGTTTTTTAAGGTTTGGATTACAGAGGCCATATTGCTTCCTTGCAAATTAGCATTCGTTACGGGGTTGCAAATTAAGATGCATGCTACTAATTGGCAGATTTATTATTAGCCTTCGTCGCCACCGCCCACAGGAATGGTACTACCAGTAATATAAGAAGACTCATCGGATGCTAAAAACAAGATGGCATTGACTTGCTCATCAATCGTGCCGTAGCGTTTCATAAAGGTGCGATCAATGGTCTGATCAACCACCGCATTCATCCATGATTTTTCATCATCAGTTAATGGTTTGGCGTTACGTGGAATCTTTCTGGGCGGCGCTTCAGTACCGCCAGTTGCCACAGCATTCACACGGATACCATCGTTTGCATACTCAAAAGCGAGCGATGCGGTCATGGCGTTCACGCCGCCTTTCGCTGTCGAATAGGGTATGCGGTTGATACCGCGCGTTGCGATAGAGGACACATTAACAATAGTGCCTGATTGCTGTTTGACCATCGATGGCAATACTGCATGGCAACACCATAATGTTGGAAATAATGAGCGGCTGATTTCCTTTTGAATCTCTGCTTCAGAGAAGCTGGTAAAAGGTTTCATCCATATAGCGCCGCCGACATTGTTGACCAATATATCGATACGCCCATAGCTATCAAGTGCCTTATCAATAGCCTCTTTAGCACCTTGACGGGTTTCAAGGTCAGCTTGAATGGTAACGGCTTGTCCACCATTGGCAATAATTTCAGCCAACACTTCTTCTACAAGTGGAGAGAAGTCTGCCATGACGATTTTGCCGCCCTCGCTTGCCAAGCGTAGTGCAACCCCGCGCCCGATGCCTTGGGCGGCACCAGTAACGATACATACTTTATTATCAAATCTTTTACTCATGACAGTCTCCTAAAAATCTTGCTCATGCTTTGCTAGTAGAGTAATACGGCTAAGCTATGTTATTGTTCACTGGGCGTGAATTTTTCATAGTAAAAATTGCACGGTTTTAGATTACTGCTGTCTAACCAATTACTCACCGCATCCACCATCCCTAACGGACCACACAAGTACACATCGACGTCACCATCGTTCAGCCACTCATTATCAACATGACCGGTAACATAACCTTTACGCTCATGACTACTATCTTCTGTGGCGACACAGGTGCGGTAGTCAAACCAAGGGTGGTTTTGTTTGACCTCCTCTAATTTTTCGACTTCTACCAGATCAAAATCGTTGGTGACGCCGTAGACCATCCTGACAGGATGATGAGCGCCCGATACTTCTAAGCTTTTTAGCATGGATAGGAAAGGTGCGATACCTGTACCGCCTGCCAAAAACAAAGTAGGACGAACGACTGGTCGCAAATAAAAGCTGCCGAATGGACCTTCAAAGTCAATCTCTTGACCAATGTGGGCAATGTCTGACAAGAATGTGCTCATCTTACCGTTAGGGATATTACGTACGACAAACTCTGCCTCTTTAGTGCTAGGCATAGAACTAAACGAGTAGGAGCGTGTCTCGTTAGAATCAGGAATGCTGATATTGACATACTGTCCTGGCAAAAATACTAGCGCATCTGGATTATCGACTTCGACGCCAAAGTGAATGGTAGACTCAGACAGTACATTCAGCTGCTGTAGTTTGCCTTTGAATACAGACTTGCCAACTTTGCAAGCTTCAGAGGAGGTTGGTACTTTGATCACGCAGTCGCTTTCAGGAATCATCTGACAGGTGAGTACATAACCTTCTTCAGCTTCAGCTTCTGTGAGTGCATCTTCGATATACATATCAGGGTGCATGTCATAGCTGCCAGATTCACAATGGCAACGGCAAGTACCGCAAGCACCATCTAGGCAGTCCACAGGGATATTAAATTTTTGACGATACGCTGCTTCGGCAACTGTTTCGTCGGCTTCACACTTGATAAAGCCCGTGACGCCGTCTTCGAACTGTAGAGCAATATTATATTCCATGAGAAATATCCCTTTTCAACACGTATTAATTAAAAGCTAGTGACTAAGTAATGAGTGAATAATGATTAGACGTGATAGACATCCATGATTTGATGAACATAGTCGTCTTTTAAGACCACATACTTATCTAAAATCTTTGGTTGGTCTTGAGTCATGTCTATTTTGTACTGAGAGTAACCCCAATACGTGTTGGTCTCGTGATAGCGAAAGGACTTGTTGATCCAGTTGAAACGCACCGTCACAATACCGTCATTGTTTTCGAGTAATTCAATATTTGATAAATTGTGCGTGGTACGTGTATCAGGTATGGTCGCTGATGAGCGCTCAGTCTCGATGCGGAAGATACGATCTTCAAGACCACGGCGGTCCGGATAATAAATCAGCGAAATTTCTCGTTGTGGGTCGCTGATGAGCTGACCATCATCATCCCAACTTGGCATCCAAAAAGGGCAGTCTTCATCGTAATAAGTGAGCCATTCTTCCCATTTTTTCTCATCCAATAAACGCGCTTCACGGTATAGAAACTGTCTAATGTCTTCAATGTTAACAGTTGTGTTTTTCATGATTGATATCCTTATTTTTTGTCAGTTCTACAATAAATAGCAGAGTAATAATAAAAATGTATTAGTCGCTATTAGCACCGTGTAGCTGCTGCTCTTGCTCTAGAGCTTTTTTCATCTCTTCATGCCAGTAGCGATGTTGGACGGTATATAGCCCTTCATCTTCAGTCTTAACACCGCTCATTAAAGGTTTTAGGTCAATAGCGGCAGCGCCTTCATCTGCTCCTTGAATCCAGTGCTCGGAGCCTCGGCACATATCATTCCATTCAAGTTTGATACCGTTATAACCTTCTTGGCATGAGCGGAACTCTTCTAAGTCATCTGGTGTTGCCATACCAGTTACGTTAAAGAAGTCTTCATACTGACGGATACGGCGTGCACGTGACTCATCGCTTTCGCCTTTTGGTGCGATACACCATATGCTGACTTCAGTTTTGTCAACCGCGATAGGGCGGAGCATACGAATTTGTGAGCTGAACTGATCCATAATGTAGACGTTTGGATATAGGCATAAGTTACGTGAGCGTCCAATCATCCAGTCCGCCATTGCTTCACCGTATTTAGCGACATAATCATCGCGATAGGCATAGTTTGGACGGTCCTGTGGGTTTTCCCACTGTGTCCATAACAGCATGTGTCCGTTTTCAAAAGAGTAGAAACCGCCACCTTGACGTCCCCATTTTCCAGCGTTCATGGCTTTGATGTTGTCTTCTTTGACTGCTTCTTGTTCTTTACGACGTGCAGTGGTAGCCGCATAATTCCAATGCACAGCTGATACGTGATAGCCATCAGCACCGTTTTCAGCTTGCAGTTTCCAGTTACCATCAAAGGTATAGGTTGATGTGCCGCGTAGAACTTCTAGACCTTCTGGCGACTGATTGACAATCATGTCAAGAATTTTGGTAGAACCACCAAGCCAGTCTTCAATTGACTGAACATCATCATTTAAGCTAGCAAAGATAAAGCCTTTATAATTGGCCATTTTCACTTGTTTTAGGTCGTGTGAACCTTCTTTATTGAAACATTCTGGGTAGCCGGCGTGTCTTGGGTCTTTAACTTTAAGCAGCTTACCTGAGTTGTTAAAAGTCCAACCGTGAAACGGGCAAGTGTAAGTGGCTTTATTGCCTTTCTTATGACGGCAGAGCTGTGCACCACGATGTGAGCATGAGTTAATCATGCAATGCAGCTCGCCTTCTTTATTGCGGGCAAGAATCACGGGCTGACGACCGATGTATGAGGTGTAGTAGTCATTGTTATCAGGAACTTGAGACTCATGAGCCAAATAGACCCAGTTGCTCTCAAAGATGTACTTCATCTCAAGCTCGAACAGCTCTTCGTTAGTGAAGGCGCTACGATGCAGACGATAAATCCCTTTTTCACTGTTCTCTTCTAAAAAATCATCAATAGTGATGTCTGATCCTTCAGGTACTAGATTGATACGCTCGCTCATGGCTGCCTTCCTTGTATAATGACGGTATAAAATGAGATTAGAATTTTACGTTTGATACGGCAACTGAGGGCATATCAAACGTAAGTCGCTAGTAGTGATCAATTAATTAATGCTATTTAATATGAGTGCTCATTAACCTTGCGCACGGCGTCGTTCAACTTCACTGCCTTGTACAGCTTGGTCAATGTCTTTTACTAAATGAAAATCAAAATCGATACTGGCATATGGCTTATCAAGACCTTGCTCTTTTAACTTATCAGCGTCTTCAATCATATTTACTTCGGGAACTAGACCCTCACGACTAGCAAATGCAAAGTCATCCCATAGATATTCATCACCGTCGATATTGATTTGGGTGGTTAATTTACGATAACCGTCTGCACTAGCGAAAAAATGAATGTGAGCTGGGCGATGACCATGACGTCCTAGCGCGCCCAATACTTTTTGCGTCATTCCTTCTGGTGGTACCGAGTAACCTAGCGGAACGATGCTGCGGAATGCATAATTGCCGTTCTCATCTGTAATGATGCTACGACGCAAGTTGAAATGAGACTGTGATTCATCAAAGAAAGAGTAGTTACCTAAGCTGTTGGCATGCCATACTTCAACTTTGGCATTTGGAAGAGGTTTTCCGTCTTCACCATAAACAGTGCCTTGCATAAATAGCACGGTACCATTGTCAAGGTCAGTGCCGTCATCTAGACGCGCAAAGCCTTTTTCTTCTGGCGCACCAGCGACATAGAGTGGACCTTCAATAGTACGTACAGTCCCGCCATCAAGACCTGCTGCTTTGAGATCTTCTTCAATCATCAAATCCATAAAATGATCAAAACCAAGACCTGGTGATAACAAACCGGCTTCTTTGCCTAAATCACCAATGAATTCAACTCCAGACCAATATTCATCGGCGGTGATTTTTAAGTCGTTAATGGTTTGCATAAGGTCGGTCACGATACGCAAGACAATCTCTTGTACGCGTGGATTTACTTGCTCAGGGAAGTCGATTTTGCCTTTGATGAACTGAGTGGCTAATGCTTCAATTTGGCTGCGTTCCATGTCTCTCTCCTTGTTGAGGACTATTTAAAAGGTAGTTATAACGAGTACTCTTACTCAAATTTTATTCATTCACTGCTTATTTTTGGAAACAGGTGCCCGTTGGTCTGGTATAGACCAATAATTATTAAAAAATGGGTTAAGGCGCTATTATTTGATTAGCATCAAAAGTAATAATGAAATCTAGTAATAGCGTTATGAGGCACTAACTATCATCATCGCGAATAGAAGAAGGATGACGAAGTAGAGGGGTGACCTCGACTTTCATATAAGGGTAAAGTGGTAGCGACATCATAATGTCGTGTAGTTCTTCATTACTTTCGACATCGAAAATACTAAAGTTAGAATACTCTCCTGCTAAGCGCCAAATATGACGCCACTTACCTTGTTCCTGCAGTTTGTGTGATAGCGCTTTTTCAGCTTGCTTAAGCTCATTAACTTGATCAGCATTCATATCTGTCGGTAACAACACATCCATTCTGACGTGATATAACATAATTATGTCCTTATATTTTATGGTTAGTCATATGGCTGATATTTGATCTACATCAGCATTTATTTTACGGAGCTTTTGGCAGAGCACTATCAAGCCCCAGCGTGAGAGTCGCTTAAGTAAGTTCCTCACGTTATAGGATTTGAGGATGATAAGTTTGCTTGTCTGGCATAGTGATAGACTTTGTCGCTATCTACCTCGATACCTAGGCCAGCACCAGTTGGAATAGTCAAACCAAAATTTTGATAATCAAGCGGTTGAACTAAAACATTCTCTGTTAATAGCAACGGGCCAAACAGCTCCGTGTCAAAGTTCAAGCTAGGATAAGTAGAAAACACATGCGCTGATGCAGCAGTACCAATGGGTCCTTCTAGCATCGTCCCGCCATAAAGCTCGATACCTGCTAGATGTGCCATTTGTCCGATAAGGCAGGCAGCTTTTAATCCACCAGCTTGATTGATTTTTACAGCAAAGACATCAGCACAATGATCCGCTGCCAATTGGAACGCATTATGTGGATCTTGCACGACTTCGTCAGCCATAATAGCCACGTCAAAGTGCTCAGTTAAACGCTTCAGCGCTGATGTATTACGCATTGATACTGGTTGCTCGATTAAATCAACACTGCCATTCTGTAATAAATTTATACCTTTCATAGCTTCAAGCTCTGTCCATGCTTGATTGACATCAACGGTGATGCGGCAATCAGGTAAGGCTTGTTTAATAGCTAACACATGGGCGACATCATCAAGGATAGGGTTGCTGCCTATTTTTAATTTAAAAATCCGATGCTTTCTCTGTTCAATCATTTGATGAGCTTCAGCGATATCGGTATCAGTATTTCCGCTAGCAAGCGTCCATGCCACTTCGATACGATCACGGACGCGACCGCCGATGAGCTCGCTGATAGGTAGATTGAGTCTTTTGCCTTCGATGTCGAGTAGAGCAGTTTCAATCGCGCATTTTGCAAAACGATTGCCGCTGATGTGGGTATTCAATAGCTGCATTGCTTTTGCTGTGCTTGTAGGCTTTTCTTTCATCAAGAGAGGGGTAAAGTAAGTATCGATATTAGTTTTGATACTATGAGGACTTTCTTCAGCATAACTTAAGCCGCCAATCGTCGTTGCTTCGCCCCAACCTTCGTAGCCATCTTCGGTTTGGATATGCACCAGAACCAATACTTGTTCATTCATCACGGTACAAGCCAGTTTATGCGCTCGAATAGTAGGTATTGGTACTAGTAAAGTATTAATTGAACGAATCATATCTGTCCTTAGTATAAAATTTTGGCTTCCTTATGCTTAATAAGAACTATAGGTGTTAAATATCGACATGTCTAAGACCTATTTAGTCTTTTTTAATACTTTTTAGGTATTTTGTCGAAAGGTAGGTGGTATGTTATGTTCTTTAGGTATGGATGTTTTGTATATGAAGTAGGTGATGGATAAAAGGGAAGAAATTAGAACGACTTAGGATAGAAACAATAGGAAGTCAATCAAGGAAGAATAATGGAACTCAGGCATTTACGCTATTTCATAGCCGTGGCAGAAGAAAAAAGCTTCAATAAAGCAGCTGCTCGTTTATACATCTCGCAGCCACCACTTAGCCGGCAGATAAAACAGTTGGAAGAAGAGATTGGCGTTACGCTTATCGATAGGGAGAATCGTCCCTTGAAACTCACTGAGGCTGGCGAATTTTTTTATGATCATGCTATTCAAATTTTAAAAAAATCAGACGATCTGCGTACTATGACTATTCGTAAGGGAAATTTTGATAATTCGCTCTCAATAGGCTTTGTATCATCTATATTGTATGGCATATTGCCGAGAGTAATATCCCGTTTCAGAGAAGTTCATCCGAATATCGAAGTTAAATTGTATGAGCTAAACTCTTGGCAACAAATGCAAGCATTGACAGAAGGTAAGATAGATGTAGGTTTTGGCAGGTTATTATTTGAAGATGCTTCTATTAGGCGAATGGTGCTTAGAGAGGAAGATTTAGTAGTTGCTGTTCCTATCGAACACCCATTATCAAAAGAAAAACGCGACAGTTTAAGCTTGATCAATTTAACAAATGAAAACCTCTTACTTTATCCAACAGCACCGAGGCCGAGTTTCATTGATTACGTATTAGAACTATTTGAAAATCGTAATTTGAAGGCGAATTATTTCATGGAAGTACGTGAATTGCATATTGCCCTAGGGTTAGTAGCAGCAGGAGAAGGGTTGACTATCGTACCAAAGACACTTGAGCATTTACGTCATCAAGAGATAACCTATATCCCATTTGAAGAGGGGATATTAACTTCGCCAATCGTGATGAGTGTCAGGCATTTCGATAAGTCTGAATTACTGGAAACGTTATTAGATGTTACTTATCAAATTTATGATGAAGAAGGCTTCATATATAAGCGTGAAAAAATTTGATCAAGTATAAGTTTTAAGGGCTTTACTTATTTAAGGCAAAAGTAATAGGCATACTAACATCGTCAATTTTTCTATAAAAATCGCTAATAATGCTAAAGTAGCAATCAAAAGTTCACATTAACTAAGGTTGCTATGTCTAATATAGAGTCCAATACAGAAAAACCAATACTTAAACAGAGTATCGCACTGTCAGAGAATAGCAAATATACATTTGATGATATAAGCACAGCGAAGTCTGCTTTCTTAACACTACCAGTCGTTATACAAACTGCACTAGAGCAAGCTAAACGAGTCGTGCTAATTACAAATAATCCTGCTGTCACCACGGCTCAGCTTGAGATGTTGTTACAGCCCGATGATGTCTTGGTGTTATTTAATCACTTTATTCACGCTGATTTCTTTGCCAGCCATCAGTTAGCTAGTTTACTGCCTAAGCTGCTGTTTTTTCGGCAGATTGGTGACAGTAAGCTGCATTTTGGCCTACCGCCTAGAAGCAATCATATATCAGTAGTGGAGCAAATGGCCGAGACCGCCCCGCTAGGGGTATTGACGAGCAACCAGCCTTATCAGTTTCCAACATTGGCTGATGACCCAAGCCCTAATGACGATCCTATCACTGCTCATCGCATCTTAGATATTCCTTCGAACATGCAAAAACTATTATCAAGCCCTACCTATCACAGTGTGCTATCAGAGCATCATAAAGTCGTTGCTGACTATCCATGCTTTACCGATATTCATTCGTCAGCACCTTCATCAGGTTTTCTATTGTATCGGCTGATGCTGGTAGCTCGAGCATACTTACAGCATATTCAAAACACGAAACTACCGTTAGAGATAGTAATGATTGGTTTCAATGACAATGATAAAACTGCTCACTTTTGGCACGGGCATAACTGGGATTTTGAACGTCAGGAAATGAGTCGACCACTTATAGGAGTGACTATTCATCGGTACTAGAATATTGATTAACTAAGTTATGTTTAGCTAAAAGTAGTTAAACATAAGGAGCGTCGGGACAATGAGCGCGCTTTATCTCGTTGTCACTAGGATTTCGTAGTATAGCTATCGGTAACGACTGTTCCTCTGTCCAATCAATTAGCCTCATGTCGGAAAATTGGGACAGCCATCCTGCCATGGGCCAACAGTGCCATTGCTGATGATAAGCGATATCGGCAGTAAGGTAAAAATCGATATCTAATCGACGTGCTGTAAAAGCAAAATCGGTATCCTCTGCGCCATAACCTGTATATTGGGTGTCAAAACCGCCAATTTTATCAAAAGTCTGTCGATTGAGAGCGAAGCATAGACTCCAGAATGCACCGTAATCATCAGTCTGTTTGATAGCTGTTTGCTCTGTTTCAGTAGGATATGAGTCAGCTTCATCAAAATTATAACGATAAGGGTTATAGACAGACAGCTCGTCTAAAATAGAGACAGGCAGATGGTTGATTTTTAATTGCGTACTTTCTTCTGGTGATAAAGGTCGCGTTAGATAGCGCGGTTGACCCATCAAAAGCGCATTAGGATATTGCAGAAGCTTCTTATACATTTGCTCAATAAACGTAGGCGCTACGATACAATCAATATCCAAAAAAATTAGCATATCGTGAGTTGCCTGCAATGCCCCAAGATTACGGTTATGTCCGATATCAAACTCTGTAGTTGTAGTATCACCACCATCATTCACAGTCGATTTAACCGTAGTCGGTAACTTCACAATGTTTAATGAGAATTCAGCTAACCGATTGTGATCGGCGTCGTCGTTGACGATAATGACTTCGGCTGGCTTCACACTACTATTTTCTAGACTACTAAGTAGGTTATAGAGATGACGATTACGACCATAGCAAGTCGTAATGACGGTCATCGGTACAGAATCAGAAGTCGTACTAGCGTTACTTGTTGGCTGAATGGTCATCGTTTATCTTTACCTCGCTATCAGGTTGCCTGTTACTTTTAATAAATCAGTATTTAATAAGTCAGTATTTAATTGTTGATTCAGGTGTTAAGTTGAGTCGAAGAAGCAACCAGTTTTCAAACCAAAGCTTAGTAGTGGGATAATCAGTGATGCTATGCATAAACACTTGAGCGCCTGTTGTCGTAGCCATGTTGGTTTCCTCGCTGCTATCTTCCTCACTGCTCTTTTCTTCAATGCTATCAACCGATGTAGTAGGGTGTTGCTTGCTTCGGCTATGAATTGTTTGGGCAATAGATTCAGGTTGACCGTCATTGACGCTCATTAAGGTTTTAAACTGCTGCCAATTTAGCGCTTTATTTTGAGTAACTAACGCTTCAGCCATGACGGCTTGTTCATTATGAGGTCTATCATCAGGCACTACTATGAGCGGCGTATCGTAATGATATGCTTGCGCGACAGCGTTTAGGCCACAAGCCATCATTAGATAATCGCTATGACAAATGAATGGTGTGACGTCATCTACCTCAGCTGAGATATCGACATAACATCGTTTGTCATCGTCTATAGGCCCGAGAGAGACAATTAATGTATCAGGTAGCAGTGAGCGCAACTCTGGTAATTTTTCGTCAATCGCTTTGTGTCCACCGTAGCCTTTAATGACGGTGATAATAGGTGTTGTAGCTTTGGACTTGTCTGTTAACTTAGCCTTGTCAGATGGTAAGCTTGTAGTTTCAGGAACAAAAGTTTCTTGATCAACGCTTAATTTTTCCAAGATATCTATAAAGCTCTCATAAGTATATGACTCAGATTTTTGAGAGTAGATAAAGTCAAGATAGAGCGTTTTATCACAGATCCACTCAGATGTCTGGGCAGATTCTAACGCTTTAGGATAAGGCGCTAGTAAGGCAAGTGCGCCAGCAAATGCACCCAAATGTGGCGCATCATCGCGAATACCAGGAAGCCTAACGTAAAGGTAAGGAATACTTGCCGCACGGCAGAGCATTGCCACCTCGACGCTGACATCGATAATCATCAGATCAATCTTACATTGAAAGATAGTGTCTAGTATTTGGTGACTGCGTTTTTGAATGTCGCCATTGCCTACGGGCGAGTAATGTAGGCTGGCTGGTTGCCAATATTCTCCTGCACGACCTGCTAATATGTCGTTGGGTCGTTCATCTTCTGCATTTAAACGTACGATTTGTTGTTCATCAATAGCGGTAAAACGATAGCTATTTATATCTAAGCTCGTAAATACCGTTAATTGCGCTCTTGCATCATTAGGTAGCAATGCAGCCAGTTTGTCTGCCTGTCGGCAATGTCCTGAGCCATGATGATGCGCATAATATCCGATACGCATCATTATGATCCCTCAGAAAAGCTAACAAGACTGCTATCAGTTTCAACTGGCGCTTGATTGAAAAATTGCAGGGAGTCTTTTGTTAAATCAGACAGCTCATAGCTGTTGATACTGTTGATGTAGCTTTCTGAATTATTTTCTATCAACACAGTTCTATTTTTTAACGCTGCTCGGTACAGTTCCAGATAGCCGTCTACCATGGCTGACACTGAACAAAACTGCAAAGCACGGTCACGGCAAGCTTGGCGTGATATATTTTTAATCGTAGCAAAGCCATTGATAAAGGCGGCTTTGTCTTTTTTAGGTACGATGACTCCTGTCTCTGGAGTAATAATTTCGGCACTGGCTCCTGCATCAAAACCAATGACTGGTGTGCCACATGCCAAACTCTCAGCTAAGGTCAATCCGTATGGCTCGTCCCAAGTATTGGTAAATAGCATGGCAGTTGCTCGGCACAAGTAATTGTTAATCTCGTCCTTGGTGACATGACCTACATAACTGAATAGTTTGTCATCGCCACTCTTACTGTCTTTAAATAACAAAGGGGCTACTTTTTGATTGAAGTAGTCTTCGTTGCTTTTAGGTCCTGCTATGATAAGTTTTTTCCCAGCTTCCATGCAGTACCGCATGGCTAAATGAGTGCCTTTTTCAGGGCAAATACGTCCATACCAAAAATATACCTCGTCATCGCTATCATTAGTATTGCCAAGCGATTCTGTATTGGCAGTAAAGGATTCGACATCAATGCCGTTATACACCACTTGTGAAGGGACAAACTCAGCGAATAACTGCTGTTGGTGCTTACTAATCGCTGTAAATTGAGTGGTTGTACCAGCGCGCAGTGTTAAAAGCGCTAAACGTAACTGTGGAAAAATAGGCGTATGAAAAGTGGTAAAAAACCTTTCGCCAAATGCTTGGCCTGTCATCATCGGAATATGATGCAAACTGTGGTTATGTACGATATCAATTTCACCGCGCTCATCACGTTCGATAATATCCCGTAAGGCTATCTGATAGGTGAGATATTGATACATCTCTTCACGGCCCATGGCGACCGTTTCATGCTCATTATCATAGACCATCTTGTTAAACTCATGACGAGTCAATAATGGCACCAACGTTGCTTTCGTCTCGCTATCTTTATGAGCGTAAAGCAATACCTCATGGCCTTGCGCCACTAGCTCATCACAAATCAATTGGGTAATCATTTCTAGACCACCCGCGTAAGGCTGGGCAATGGGATACAGTGAATGCGCGATAATGGCAATACGTAGCGGTGAATTCGAAGACCTAATCATGTTTTTAAGACCTTTATAGTTATAAGCACCATGGCTATAAGCGTTTTGGTTAGTAGAGTGGTGTATAGGGAACCTAGTATAGAAACGATAAAAGACAATAGAATGACCTTGTTTCAAAATTGGCTTATATAAACCGCTATCTTTATAAGTACTAGTTTTATCAGTACTGATTCTTACGAGTCGATGGTTTTTTATCTTTAAATAAAGACGTTGCATAAGATGTCGTGATAGTCGTCTTCTTTTCATGGGCTACTTTTAGAGTCTGTCTCAGAACCTTACTCATACTTGGTATGTCTGCTCGAGCATCAGAGAAATTATCCATTGCTACCTTGGCTGCGCTTAGTTTGAGAATACAAACTACCGCTGCACAGATAAATAGTACTGGCGAATAGAGCGGTGAAAATGGCGCTACAACTATGGCTGTAATGATATTTAGCACCAACAGCAGTTTTGGTAACGCTGCTATATTCTTAAGAAATAATGAACGACGACTTTGGATATAGTTTTGTTTTGGCGTACAGACAAAAGGTTTCTCTCGTCCCCACAGTACCGGCAGCCATGACAAGGCGCCAATCACCCAAAAGTTTAAGTGCATCAACCATGCTCGTACTTTTCTGCCAAAACGTGGCTGATGGTCGTCATCTATTTGTTTATTGAGAGGCGATTGATCACGGCAGTAAGCCCATAGACGTCTAAGGATAAAAAATGCATAGCCTGCATAAACCAGATATAAAGGTGCAAGCATCGACACTTCAGCGTTATTTATTAAAAGCATATCAACCATCACCAATAATGAACAGATATGCAAAAGGATAAAGAACCCTGTAAAATTGACCCAAGCACTCAGTTGAGACAGATGAGCGCGTATATATGCTAGGCGTTCACTCATACTTTTAGATTGCGAGACATACTGAACTGGAGAGTGGTACGGGACTGACAGGTAATCCGTGAGCACTTGCATATTGCCGTAGATCCAGCGTCGGCGTTGACATATTAGGTCATCTAGTGTGTTGGGCAGCAAACCCGTGGCAATGACTTCTGGCACAAACTGACTGCGAAAACCTTGTCGATGCATAAGCACGCCCATTTGAGCATCTTCAGTGATAGAAGCACCTGACCAGCCTCCTATGCTCAAAAGATCTGAGCGTCGAATGACTGCGTAAGTACCCGTTGATAAGGCGCGATTGCGATTAAAAGGACGATACAAATGATGGTTAAAATAGTGATTCAACTCGCTATGCGCATCGAGCTGTCCTTCATTACGATAAAACTGCGGAAACTGAAGTAGGGTATACTCAGGATATTGAGCGATAGCCTGCGTAATAGAGGCTCTAGCATGTGGTAATGCTTGGTAATCACTATCGACCACCACAATGTGACTACAGTCTGGACACATTAACCCAAGTGCCAAGTTTAAAGCACCCGCTTTGAATCCTTCGACACGATCAATATGATAAAAATGGACATTCAAATCAGCGTTTAAGCTTTGGCAAAATGCTGCTAACGGCTTATATAACGACGTCTCTTTATTATTATTATCGATAATCAATATCTCATCGCATGCTTCTTTTACTGCTAATAACGACTTTATTGTGGCAATAACCAACTCTGGAGGCTCAGCTCGCGTCATCAACTGAAAACTGAGTGCTGCGCTAGTCAAAGCTTCTTGTGTGTTAGCAGTCATGTCTGGTCCTTAAGCATGTACAACAAGTGAAATTTATATAAAGAATAGTATGCTTATGGGTAATGTAAGTACTTGTATCTTCAGTCATTTAATGAATACCAATGCATGCTAATACAGAATTAAGTAATGATTTAGCCGATAATTGTTTGTGATAAATTAACTGTGTAAGTTGTACGTAATGTGACATAAAAACTTAGTATTTTAATCACGTAAAAATAGGGCGTTTTTTGATTGAGAAGGGGGTAGGTAACTGTTTTTTATTTTTGAGTTAGGGTAGTTAGTAAAAGGATAAAACGAGGAAAGAAGACGAGGATAAAAAAGCAGGAAGGTCTGCATCATTATGCTGAAGCACGACTGTAGTAGGATAGAAAAACACGACTGAAATCGTAGTTAGTTTCAGAAGCTAACTACGTTAATAAGTTTGAGATTAGGTTATTTATGTTGATGCTTAGCTAGCCCTGACTAAATCAAGTCAGTGTTAAGCCAGTGCTAAATGAGTGACACACCAGCTCCAGACATCGTCGACAGTCGATGTTGATAACGAATTCTTCTTGCGAACGAGATAATAGTCTGGAGCAAACGTTAGCGTTGATTCGCATAATAAATCAACTTTATCTATTCGGTCGCGGTCAAAGTCTGCAATAGATTAGATGGTTACCAGTACGCCAATGATTACCCTGAGATGATCGAATTAGAGTCTCGGCAATAAGATATATCTTTTTATAGGATTTTGAAGCGTTATTGACTAAGTTTTAGCTATGGCATAAAGACGACTATGTAGTGGCTTTCCCTGCTCAATACTCAGTGCTTGAGATTCATGCAACTACCTGAATGATAACTACTGATATGCCTTACAACTGAATAAACAAGTCCAAAAAGTCGTTGTTTTTTGGACTTGTTTTTATGTATCACAGTTATTTTAAAAATATACTAAAAGCTATATCCGCTCCTTTGCTCAACGTAAAAACAATAATTAATGTGTCTGTTTCGGCAGTGCTCTTGACTGATAGCGGCTGTAATAAAAAATCGCTAAGCCAGGTATATATAGCAAGAGTGATAGTAATAGGTTGTCCACGCCAGCAGCATAAATTAGCCAAATACCGTAGACACTCGCGCCCAAACCGATGGCTTTGATGCTCCAGCGTTCTGACTGTGCAAATGATACTTTGACCAAATACGCTCCGACCAAAAAGTAAGGAATCAAAATCATCGAGGTGGAGATAATTACTAAGGTGTTGTAGCCTTTACCGGTCAAAAAGATCATCAGTAAGCACAGCTGCACGGTCAAACTGGTTAGTAGTAATGATGCCGTTGGCGTACCTTGGGCATTTTGCTTGGTAAAGATACGCGGAAACGCATTGTACTTCGCCGCGGTAAACGGCACTTCAGCAGAATAAAGAATCCAGCTCAGATAAGAGGCCAATACCGAAACGATAAGCCCAATACTAATGACCCATTTACCCACATCGCCCGTCATCTGCGCCATGATGCCCGCCATCGATGGGTTACTAAGCGCTGCCACATCTACACGGCTCATGACCCCGAGAGAGAGCAGGGTAATGGCAACATATAGTACCAACGCAAACAATACACCGATGTAAGTGGCTCGGCCGATATCAGCGCGCCTCTTCGCACGTTGCGATAAGACAATCGCGCCCTCGATACCCGTAAATACCCATAGGGTGATCAGCATTGTCCCTTTGACCTGCTCCATAAAGGGCACGTCCAAAGTCGTTCCCGCGCGGTCAGCATTAAAGGTCTGCATATCAAAGGCATAATAGGCAAACACAATAAAAGCAATGAGCGGTAAACTTTTTGCCAAGGTTGCCAGCAAATTGATAAAGGCCGCTTGCTTAACGCCGCGCAGTACCAAATAATGCACCAGCCATAAAATGATAGACTCACCGACCAGCGCCCACAGCGTGTTGCCTTCACCAAAAACAATACTGGTTGGTGTATCAATAAAGCTGCCCAGCGCGGCAAACGCCACGACCAAGTAGCCAACTACACCAATCGTCGCACACAGCCAGTAACCCCATGCTGAAAAGAAGCCTGCCAAATCGCCAAACCCTGTTTTGGCATAGGTATAAATACCGCCATCCAGTTCAGGCTTGAGGCGTGATAAATGCAAAAAGCAGCCCGCGAGGAATAAAATACCTACGCCTGTGATGATCCATGCCGTAATGATGGCGTTCACGCCTGCCACTTCGGCCATGTTTTGCGGTAGGCTAAAAATACCCGCACCGACCATCGAGCTAAACACGATGGCAGTGAGCATGGTTAGCCCAATTTTTTGTCCATTTTGCATCGTGCGATCTCTATTTTGTTGAGGTGCCTGTCGTCAAAGTATCTGTTGTTAAAGTACCTGTGAAATGCTGGCTCAATGCCTGAATGTGTTCAGGGCCAATACCGCAGCAACCGCCAATCAGTGATGCGCCTTGGGTTTGCCATTTTTTTGCCCAAACCAAGTATGCAGGCGGGGTTAGGTCATCGCGCACTTCATCGAGGCCATCATTAGCGGTGGCGTCTTTTGGCTGTGGTGGAAAAGCGTTGGCATACGCGCCAAGTTTGATGTGCATGGCATTCTTGTCTTGCAACACGCTTTGCGCTACATCAAGCGCTTGATCAATCACTTCTGGCTGACAGCAGTTAAATAAGATTGCTTCTACATTGATATCTGCCATTTTGGTAACGGCTTCTTTTACCGTCTCACCTGAGCGCAAACGCGGTACATCGAGATGCTCGCTGTCTTCTAGGGTGAATGAAACCCATAGCGGTTTATTGTCTGTATCTAGCGTATTAAGTAGCTCACGAACAGCGATAGACTCGGCGATTAGACTCTGAGTCTCAGCGAGCCAAAAATCGACATACGGATTTAGACCTTTGATCAGTGGGGTAGCGATATCCTCTACGTGGTCAGCATCAAACAAGTCTGCACGGTAGGAGCCAAACAGTGGCGGTATAGATCCAGCTACTTTGGTTGCTGCGCCTTCTAGTGTCACTGCTGCACGTGCCATTTCACCTGACGCTGCTGCCAAAACTTGTGCTTGCGCCGCAAAACGTTCCTCGCCGATATGAAAAGGTACTAGCGCATAGCTGTTAGTGGTAATGACCGCTGCGCCGCTTTGGATAAAGGCGCGATGCACGTCACGGACGATCTCAGGCGCTTCTATCATTGCCAACGCCGACCACTCAGGCTGACGAAATGGTGTGCCACGTTTGGCTAGCTCTCGACCCAAGCCGCCGTCAATAATTGTGATTGCGTCAATTGACATAATAAGTCCCTCTTTATAGTGAATAGGTACATCTATTAAGACTCTATAGTCAATTCTCTATAGAAGAGTGACAGCATTAACCTCACTTGAAGTATGACAGTTACATCTGCGCTCGGTTGCATTGTCTCTCTTTCAAACTGAATCCGCTATATTTTGAGAAATAGAGTTATTTGAAGGGACGAAATACTAGGCGTAATAAGGAGTAGATGCAACCAAAAGTTTAGTAATAATGTTAATTGATTACTTTTGGCATCTGGTTGCCTTGTTCGAGTATAGGTATTGCATGGTTTTTCTGATGAAGTTTATGCAAATTGTGAGTAAATACGAAGTGACGATGACTTTTAGTCAGACATAAAAAAGCAGACATCATAGATATCTGCTTTTCTATTATTACAAGGCTGCTTCTAGATGATGCTTCAAACAACTATTAGACTTGAAGCTTGATTAAGTATTTCTCACCAGTCGCCTGTTTGCCATAAGCGGCGATTGATTTTAACTGTAGCGCTTCTTCTAGGGTCACTTCATGCGTATAGCTGCTCGCAAAGGTGGTGGTGATTTCTTCTGCCACGCGTTTGCGCATGGACTGAACCGTTTCACTACCAAGCTTGCCAAGTGCATTGAACAATAAGAATCCATTTACGCCCCACGCAAAACCAAAGTTACGGTTTAAGGTGATCGGACCACGGTCTAAGGCGCCATAAATATAAGCTTGTTTAAAGGTATTTGAGCCATAGACGCTGTATTCTTCTACGTCACGAGTAATAGCTGCCTCCATACAGTTTAGAATATCGCTGGTGAGCTTACCGCCACCGATAGGGTCAAACGAAATCGTAGCGCCTGTTTCAGTAATTGCGGCGGTCAAATCAGCAAGGAACGTCTCACTGCTTGAGTTCACCACATATTTTGCGCCCATATCGCGCAATAGCTTTTCTTGCGAGTCTTTACGGACGATATTCACCAAATCAACACCGTCTGCCATACAGATACGGTTTAGCATTTGACCCAAGCTAGATGCTGCTGCGGCATGTACGATGGCTTTGTGGCCTTCAGCGCGCATGGTTTCGACCATTGCCAGTGAGGTGAGCGGGTTTACAAAAGACGATGCGGCCTCGGTAGCTGTCGTGCCGTCTTGCATTTCTATGCAGCTCCTTACATTGACACAGTGGTATTGACGATATGTACCGCCACCAATCACTGCAACCATTTTGCCCATGAGTGCTTGTGCGGCTTCTGATGAGCCTGCTGCGACGACTGTACCAGCGCCTTCGTTACCGACAGGCGTGTCTTTGTTTACCCGCGTTTTGAGTGATGGCATGAATTTCGCAGGCACATCAGCAGTAATGATCGGGCTGTCATCAGTGCCTGATTGTACAGCGGTTGACATATCAGCGGCGCTGAACATCACACCAAAATCAGAGGGGTTCAATGGCATGGCTTCCATGCGAACGACAACTTCGTCAGCACCGGGTTGCGGCATCTCGATATCTTTTAAAGACAGGGTTAATTTGTTGTCATCACTGATGGTTGAAACCAGTTGTTTATTTTTATCGGTCATAAGATTTGCCCCTGCAAATAGTTGGATTTTTAGACCAATCCCTTTATGGCATTGGTCGTTCTTTAGGTTATTGAATTTTAGTAATTTTCTTAATGTGGCTCATTTTTATTGCTCACATTGCCACAAGTTATTTAGCGTTTGCGGCTTGGATTAGAGCTTTAACGTGTTGCATAAACTCAGGCATGTTTGCTTGACTGTCTGCCTGAACGCTTTTTGCAATGTCGGTTTCACTCATGGCTTTGTTCCATTCTTTCATACCGTCCACTTCTGCCAGTACATCCCACTCAAGCTGAGTCGCTCCAAAAGCGTTGACAATAGTGTTGACGTGATGCACATAGATGTCAGCCATGGTGAATTGCTCGCCTGCAATCCAAGGCGAAAATTGACATAAGCGATTCATAGCAATAATACCGCGGCCCAATACTTGACGGACTTCCTCTTTGACTGCGTTAGGTGCTTGAGTACCAGAAAATACATATGGAATCAGACGACGACTTGGTAGCTCAAAATACAGCTCTGCTATTTTCATAATCTGACGTACAGTCGCGCGTTCTGCTGCATCGGTAGGATATAGCGGCTTTTCAGGATATGTTTCTTCCAAAAAGTCACAAATCACGTTAGATTCTGACAGATTAAAACCGTCAGGCATGGTGATTGCAGGTACTTTACCCACTGGGCTGACGGTCAGCAGATCATCACTACCAGCGTACAAAAGGTCCTCTTGGAACGGGATACCCTTATATAAAAGAGCGTGTTTTACGATGTTGTAATAGTTGCTTGCAGCAAAGCCGTGCAAAGTAATCATAAGTCATTCTTCCATTGTTGACGTAAAAGTTATTTTTAATCGTGTTTTCATTGCAACGTTTAGGGCGTGTTTGATATTCACAAATAGGCACTGCTGATTGCTAAAACGGTTCCAGACAAGGCGTAAAACGACGGTAATGCTCGTGCCTTAACTAGATTTACAACACAGTATGGGGCAGTTTTAGCATCAGCTCCAATATAAACAGAAGGAGACAGGACTATTTTTTGCCACTTCATTGTTAAAACATAGACGCTTAGAATGACTAAACTTACTATTTTTAACGTCGAACTGTCTAAAAAATAGTCTCTGTCAGTGCCATGGTCGAATATCAAGCACGCCCTAAGTTAAACACATTATTACTGGTTTTAATGTGGTTATATATAAGGAATAACGTGAATCACTATTGCTTTTAAGACAATAATAAAGCGAAAATGCTCACATATTTATCTAAATGGAGAGGTCAGTTGGATCAATTACGTGCCATCAAGTATTTTAGCAAAGTCGTAGAAACGGGAAGTTTTACTAAGGCGGCAAATGCATTCAAAGTGCCGCCATCCTCACTATCAAGACGAGTATCTGATTTAGAAAAGAGCTTGGGCGTGACACTGTTAAAGCGTACGACTCGAATCGTTAAATTGACCGAAGTAGGGCAGGTCTATTATGACGATATGCAGCAAGTATTGGATCAGCTCGAACAAAGTAAAGAAACAGTACGCAGTTATCAAACGACGCCAATGGGGTGTTTACGCATCAGCTCTATGGTGGGTTTTGGTGAAAAGATACTGCTACCATTGTTGGATGAGTTTGGTGAGTTGTATCCAGAGATTGTGCTAGATGTCAGTCTCAGCGATGAATTATCCGCATTGGGACGTGACGATGTCGATATTGCGATTCGCGGTGGTTATGCGCCAAATGAGCGCGTGCTTGCCATTAGGCTAATGGACAATGGGTTTATACCGGTTGCGTCGCCCAGTTATTTAGAGATGCATGGCGCACCTAGTCATGTGATGGAATTAAAGGAACATAAAGGCCTGTATTTCAAAGCCCCAAACGGGCCAACGCCTTGGCTCTGCTATGTGGATGATCAGTGGCATGATGTCTCAGGGCCAGCAGTGGCAATTTCAAACAATGGACCATGGCTTGCCAAGAAGGCTTGTAATGGTGAAGGGATTTTGATGTCCACTCGGTGGGCACTATCCTCATACCTTGAGTCAGGCGCATTGCAAGAGATTAAATTTGAGCATCCATTAGCAATCACGCAGCACGCTGATATGGCCGTATATCTGCTGTATCAAAAGCAGCGCTATCTCGTACCAAAAGTGAAAGCCGCCGTCGATTTCTTGGTTGAGAGGATAAAAGTAGGAAGTGAGCGTTGATGTAAGGGAAGTGTGCTATCTACAACCTCATTACATTCATATTCGTATCAACACCTAAGAGGTTTGAGATACAATCGTCATAGAATATTATGACAGGCTACTCATTATATTCCTGATTGAAAATAACAGATAGCTCATTGGCTGCCTCTTGCATGACAGGCACATAGCTCAGTAGCTCATCCAAAGATTTTCTGACGATAGGACTATGAGTAAATACCGTAGCAAATGCGGGCTGTTCACCATTCGGAATCGGGATAGCACAGGCGACCATACCAGGAATAAATTCTTCATTATCCGTCCCTATCTGTGTCTTACGCACTTCAGCAATGGACGTCATGAGTTGTTTTTTGTCAGTCTGAGTATAGGTCGTGAGCGCCTGTAACGATAGTTTTTCTACAATACGCTCGCACTTATTGTCTGCCAACTGCGTCAACAATAATTTGCCGCTGGCACAGGCCCAGATAGGTATATTGGTTCCGGTAGGTAACTGTATTTGGACAGGCCAGTCAGATATTACACGATCGATATACACCACTTCTAAGTCTTGCAACACCGCAATCCCTACCGACTCACCAATTTTGGCTGAAAGCTGTTGTAATATCGCCAACCTTTCCGCTTTAAAAGGACTGTTTTTCCACAGGTCTAAAGCTAGGTCATGCATTCTTTTTCCGCAGGTTACTTTTCCATGCAAATCTAATTGGACAAATTGAAGCGGTTGTAGCTGATTTAACAATCGGTACATACTAGCTACAGGGATGTCCAATGTTTCTGCTAAGTCAATAACGCCCATAGGTTTAGCGGATTTGGCCAATACTTCTACGATTTGCAAAACTCGCTCGACGCTTGAGCCCTTTTTTTTGACATTGTTCATAGTTCAATTTGCATCCTTAACTGTGCGTTCAAGAATATCACTCATCATGTTCATCACATATTTCTGTATTCATATCTTGTCATATCGAAGGTGTTCTGATAAGTTACATAACGATAATCATAGTTCTCGATATATGAAATAAAATTATAAATAGCCATACCAATATAAAACAAATCATAAACTTTTATCTGCTAAAAATAATAAAGCGTAAGAGGTTGTAATAATGTTAGATTTAGCAAATATGACGCCGACAGAGGTCAGAGCGTTAATCAGTAACAATGAACTTAACAAGCCGACTTCCGGTATGTGTAAAGGTCACATACAAGCAAACTTAGTCATAGTGCCCAAAAATTTGGCCTATGATTTTTTATTGTTTGCACAAAGAAACCCAAAGTCTTGTCCTATTTTAGATGTAACAGATGTCGGTAGCGCAGAGCCACGTCTCATGGCAAAAGGCGCAGACTTGAGATCTGATGTCCCAAAGTATCGGATATACAAATTTGGCGAATTAGTGGCTGAGGTGTCAGATCTGAAAGACTACTGGAGAGAGGATTTGGTCTGCTTTCTTTTAGGATGCAGTTTTTCCTTTGAGTCTGCCATGCTAAATGCGTCTATTCCTATCAGACATATCGAAGACAATCACAATGTGCCAATGTATATCACAAACATAGAAACTGAGCCTGCAGGACAGTTTCATGGGAAAATGGTGGTTAGCATGCGGCCAATACCTTATCCATTAATCACCAGAGCCGTCCAAGCCACCTCTCGATTTCCGCAAGTCCATGGCGCGCCTATTCATATCGGAGACCCTAGTGTCATCGGTATAACCGACATTAATGCGCCTGATTTTGGTGATGCATCCATCATAAAAGAAGGCGAAGTCCCTGTATTTTGGGCTTGCGGTGTGACGCCGCAAAGTATCGCTATGACTAGTAAGCCTGCGCTGATGATAACGCATTCACCAGGACATATGTTTATCTGCGACCCAAGAGATGAAGACTTGGCAGTTCTATAATTTCTGATGACAACAGTATTTTTAATACGCATAGAGATAATTAATTTCAAACCATTATTTCAATAAGCCAATCAATAAATTGTCACATATCATTCAACAATCACACTTTACATACATCACTAAGTACGAATTTTTTATAAAAAATAATTGTTCACTTTTACTCTAACGGAATAGCCAATCATATGAATATCAATTTCACGGATCTGGAAAAACTGATCAAACTTGCAGAATGCGCCGATATAAAATCTTTAGAAGTCATTGATGGTGATGCACGTATTTCTATCGTTTGCCAATCTGACGACAACCAAAGTAGTGGCAATTATATCGCTCATACTCCCAACCCAAGGGCGTCTCATTCAGAGTCTCAAACCGAAACCACTCAAAATAGTACGGATAATAATACCAATGTAGACAGTGATCGTAGTGATAAAACTGCGAATACAGAGGTGGAGAAATCCCAAGTAATAGCGCCTATGCTAGGTACGTTTTATCTTCGCTCTGAGCCGACAGCAGAAGTGTTTTTTCAGGTAGGAGATAAGGTGGAAGTAGGGCAGACACTATGCATCATTGAAGCCATGAAAATGATGTACGAGGTCAAAGCAGAAACTGCGTGTACGCTTAAAGAGATTTTGGTCGATGAAGGTGATGTCGTAGAGTACGCCCAGCCCTTATTTGTTATAGAGCCAAACAGTTAAAGCCACTCAATAGCCGCTCAATATTGTATAGACGCTGCACAAACACTGTATTTGACACTATATTTTTAAGGGAATAAACATGTTCACAAAAATCTTAATTGCCAATCGCGGCGAGATTGCTCTACGTATTATCCGAGCTTGTAAGCAGCTAGGCATCCAATCAGTCATTGCGCATTCTGAATCAGACAAAGACTCGTTACCCGTGCGCCTAGCCGATGAAGCAGTATGCATCGGGCCTGCCAATGCCACACACAGTTATCTTAACCAACGAGCGATTGTGTCTGCTGCAAAGCTTACCAACGCGCAAGCCATCCATCCAGGCTATGGCTTTTTGTCTGAAAACGCTGACTTTGCAGCCTTGATTGAAGATTCAGGTCTCACGTTTATTGGTCCAACGGCTGACAATATCAGAAACATGGGCGACAAAGTTGAAGCCAAAAAACAAATGACGATGGCTGGCGTGCCTTGTGTACCTGGATCGAATGGCGCATTGCCTGCTGATTCAGAGCAAGTTATCAAAATCGCCAATGAGGTCGGTTATCCAGTCATTATCAAGGCGGCAAGCGGCGGCGGCGGTCGTGGGATGCGTGTGGTCGAAAAAGAAGCCGACTTACTCTCCGCTATCTCTATGACACAGACAGAAGCCAAAGCCAATTTTGGTAGTTCCATTGTCTATCTTGAAAAATACCTACAAGCACCGCGTCATATCGAAGTGCAAGTCATGTCCGATACTCACGGTAATGCGATTTATTTAGGCGAGCGTGATTGCTCTATGCAGCGTCGTCATCAAAAAGTCATTGAAGAAGCGCCAGCACCTGGTATTACTGAAGAGCAGCGCCAGAAAATCGGTCAAGCCTGTGTCACAGCTTGCGAGCAAATGCAGTATAGAGGCGCAGGCACGTTTGAGTTTTTATATGAAAACGGTGAATTCTTCTTTATCGAGATGAATACTCGTGTGCAAGTTGAGCACACCATCACTGAGATGGTGACGGGCGTCGATATTGTGCAAGAACAGATCAGAGTGGCGGCAGGGCTCACGCTAGCACACAAGCAAAGTGATATCGCCATTATCGGACACGCTTTTGAGTGTCGTATCAATGCCGAAAACGCGCAGACATTTTTACCAAATGCTGGACGCATAGACTACTGCCACATGCCAGCAGGGTTTGGTATCAGAGTGGATAGTCATGCTGAATCGAACTACACCGTGCCGCCATCTTATGACAGTTTGATTGCCAAGATATGTGTACAAGATCGTTCAAGAGAAAAAGCGATCGAAAAAATGCATGCGGCATTATCAGAAGCGCAAATTACGGGTATTGATACCAATATTGGTCTGCATCAGCGACTCTTTGAAGATGAAGTGTTTTGTGAAGGGCAAATGAGCATCCATTATCTAGAACAGTGGATACAAGACAATATATAAAGCAAGTCTTGCCCGCAAAAATGAAAACCAAATCTGGCATTAGTGTCAGAAGCGTCAGAATCAAGATATAGTCGGTTCAATATAATTTGGATACAAGGAAGGCGAGTGAAAGTACTACAAGTCGTAGACTAAGCGAGCCTGATACCGTATCCAATTTATAGAGGATTTGACTATAGCAGATAAAAATAATGGAGCACGTGCTAATGGAACTACAATGGCAACTATGCAGTGAAACCAATCTAGCGTTGTTTTTCCCTAAACCGATCACCTTAGAAAAACAACAAAAATGCTGGGCTTTATCAGACAGTATCCAGAAAATGCCAGAAGTCATCGAAGTGGTGATTGGTATGAATACGCTCAGTGTATTCATCGTGCCATTAACATGGGCTGAGCTTACTACCTTTAAAGATAGGCTGTCAGACCTACTCAATGATCTCCCTTCAAAAACCATCCAAGGCAAACACGTCGAGATCCCAGTACATTACGGTGGAAAATATGGTCCTGATTTGGTAGCCATGGCGAATGACTTAAATCTCTCGGTTGAAGCCGTTGTTGAGCTACATACCAAAGCCACTTATACCGTTTACTTTATCGGTTTTCAGCCAGGATTCCCTTATCTTGGCGGCTTGTCTGAGTCGCTGTATTTCCCAAGACACGCCATCCCTAGAACTCAAGTACCCGCAGGCTCAGTGGGTATAGGCGGCGAGCAGACAGGGGTATACCCTTTTGAGTCTCCAGGCGGTTGGCAGTTACTCGGCCAGACGGATACTGCCTTATTTGATTTAACCAAGTCTTCTCCGACGTTGCTTAACGCAGGCGATACTTTGACATTTAAAGCGATTGATATTCATCAATAAGTGATAAATAAAAGATGCATGAATCAAAAAGACAAACAAACAGGTGGTATCAATGAAAATTCTAACCGCGAGTGCCCTTGCCAGTATTCAAGATTCAGGACGACTGGGTTACCGCAGTATGGGTGTGGGTAGAAATGGCGTGATGGACAGCTGGGCGCTACAAGCCGGCAATGCTTTGATGAAAAACGAAGTCAACGAACCTGCTATTGAAATAGCGCTCGGTGAGCTAACCATACAGTTTGAAGAAAGCGTCAGCTTTTGCTTAACGGGTGCTTTATACGAGGCCTATCTAGACGATAAGCGTATTCCTTGCTATTGGCGTATCAATGCAACAGCTGGGCAAACGCTCAAACTTTTGCGTCCGCTACAAGGCATGTATACCTATTTATGTGTGCACGGTGGCTTTGATATCGAGCCAGTATTGCAGTCAGTCAGCACCAATCTCAAAGCAGGATTTGGCGGATTTGAAGGCAGATATTTAAAAGCCGATGATAGCTTAACGGTAAAGACTGAATCCAGCCTACCTGTGATTGGGGTGGCCCGTCTTGCCCCAACCGAGGTTATTCGAGTGATAAAAAGCAGTGAATACGACTGCTTCACTGAGTCGTCTCAACAAGCGTTTGAGACCCAGCCATGGAAACTACAAAGCAGTAGCAACCGTATGGGTTACCGTTTGGAGGGAGCTACAGCGCTTGAGTTTAGTAAGCCAGTAGAAATGAGCTCACATGGCGTTGATATTGGGATGATTCAGGTGCCACCACAAGGACAACCGATTGTCCTAATGGCAGACGGGCAAACGACGGGTGGCTATCCTAAAATCGCAACCGTGATTCAAGCAGACATAGGTCTGATGGCACAGATTAGATTTGGCAAAGCCTGTCAGTTCGTCGTTGTGTCGTTAGAGCAGGCGCTGCGTGAACAACAGAAAAGACAACATTACATCGATCAAATAAAGGAGTATGCCAATGAAAATTGATTTAAATGCTGATGTGGCGGAAGGCTGCGGGCAAGACGATAAGTTATTGACGATAGTCAGCTCAGCGAATGTCTGCTGCGGTCTTCATGCTGGTTCTTACAGCGAGATGCTAGCCACGTTGCAATTGGCAAAAGAAAACAATGTGAGCGTAGGCGCGCATCCTGGTCTAAACGATAGAGAAAACTTTGGCCGTATTCATCAGCCGTTAAGTGAAGCCGATTATCGTGCTTTATTGGTATATCAATTGGGCGCAACCAAAGCGCTTTGTGACTTGGTTGGTGTGTCATTAGACTACGTAAAACCGCATGGTGCGTTGTACAACCAAGCGGCCATTGATGAAGATTTATCAGACATTTTGGTCAGTGAAATCAAACGATTTGATCCAAATCTAAAAGTCATGGGTCTGTCGGGTGGTTATCTGGTTAAAGCAGCCAAAAAACAGGGTTTAGCCTCGATATCAGAAGTGTTTGCTGATAGGAACTATGAAAAAGACGGCTCATTGGTCTCCCGCACTAAAGACAATGCCTTAATCACCGACACAGACGAGGCCGTTAAACATGTATTACAAATGGTCACTGAAGGGACAGTCACTAGTGTCTGCGGTCAAACCGTACCAGTAGAAGCGCAAAGCATCTGCTTACATGGGGATGGTGAGCACGCTATTTTATTTGCACAAGAAATAAAGAAACAACTGGAACTCAAAGGTATCATTATCTCTGCCTACTAAATATCCGTTTCCTAATCATTTGATTAAATTATCCCATATAGAACAAGGATGTTTATGAGCACCATAAAAAAACATAATACCGCCATTTTAGGCGCGGCCTTCCTGATGGCCACATCAGCAGTAGGGCCAGGGTTTTTGACCCAAACGGCCACATTTACCGAAAGCCTAATGGCAAGTTTCGGCTTTGTTATCTTAATCTCTATTGTTATGGACATCGGCGTCCAGCTTAACGTTTGGCGCGTAGTCGCAGTCTCCAAAAAACGCGCGCAGGAAATCGCAAACTTGGTGTTCCCTGGTGTTGGTTACTTGCTCGCTTTCTTAATCATTGCGGGTGGTCTGG
This sequence comes from Psychrobacter sp. BI730, assembly GCF_013414195.1. Taxonomy (GTDB): domain Bacteria; phylum Pseudomonadota; class Gammaproteobacteria; order Pseudomonadales; family Moraxellaceae; genus Psychrobacter. Next base: position 54,458 of record NZ_JAATTV010000014.1, on the reverse strand, counting down.
CTTTTAATATTGGTAATATTGGCGGTGCCGGACTTGGCATGCAGTCCATGTTCAACATGTCACCCATCACAGGCGCCCTGATCAGTGGTGTAATTGCCGTTGCCATATTTTTAGGTCGAGAAACGGGGCCTATGATGGATAAGTTCGCTCAGTTAATGGGCTTTATCCTGATTGTACTGGTCATTTATGTGGTCTTTAAATCTGATCCACCATTAGCAGAAGCTGTCAGCAAAACCATCATGCCCGACAAAATTGATGCAGTGGCTATCGTGACACTAGTTGGCGGTACGGTTGGCGGTTATATTACTTTCTCAGGTGCGCATCGCTTATTGGAAGCAGGTGTCAGCGGAGAAGAGAATTTAAAATCAGTGACCAGAAGCTCAGTCTCTGGTATTTTGATTGCCTCTGTGATTCGCGTATTTTTATTCCTTGCCGTATTAGGCGTGGTATCTCAAGGCTTCGCATTGGATCCTGCCAACCCAGCCATGTCGCCGTTTCAGTACATTCTAGGAAATGCGGGTAAAGTTATTTTTGGTATGGTGATTTGGGCGGCGTCTGTGACCTCGGTGATTGGTGCTGCTTATACTTCTGTGTCTTTTATGACCAACTTCCATCCGTTCATTGAGACTTATAAACGCTACTTCATTATCGGTTTCATCGTTATCTCAACGTTGGTGTTTGCCACTATCGGTAAACCGGCTCAAGTATTGGTATTGGTTGGTACGTTAAATGGCTTAGTGCTACCTATCGCCATGGTCATCGTTCTGATTGCCGCCTACAGAAAAAATATCGTTGGCAATTATAAGCATCCGATTTGGATTGCAGCATTTGGTTGGTTAATCGCCATCGTGATGAGTATTCTAAGTGTCATGACCATTGCTAAATATCTGGGCATGAGTTAAAAAATTAAGATAAGGAATGTATTATGGATATAGAGCAAATAACACGTGTGGTCAAACTGGTTGAAAGCAGTCAGCTGCACGAAGTCACGATTGCCGACAATGGGCAGTCTATTAAAGTGGTTAATAATCTAGGTACGCAGAATAATGTGAGCGCTAACCCTATAGAGGCCACGACTACTCATGAGCCTGAACAGCAGGGTAGTGATGTCTTGCAAGTAGGTGCCACCTATGTAGGGCAGGTATACTTAAGTGAAGACGATGCAACAGACAACTTGGTCAAAGAAGGCGACCATATTCAAAAAGGTCAGACCATTTGCTTCATTGATGAGTTGACCCGTTTGCAGCCAGTGATTAGTAATAAAGAAGGTGTGGTCACGGCAGTTTCGGTTGAAAGTGGCCAGAACGTTGAATACGGACAGCCTATTTTTGAGTTAGCCCGTAGTTAAAGACAGTTAACGTAGTTTTGGTTAAATCAAAATATAAACCCTTTAAGCATCATCTGTCGCTTAAAGGGTTTTTTATGTGCTGAGTATTTGTATTAGACTCATCATGTATTTCGTGCATCTAATATAAGCTATTTACTCTGCCCAAGATCATCCAGAATAGCGCAGTCTGCATTATCATCGCCTGCACAATGATCAAAAGAATTCTGTAGCGAATTGACCATCTCCTGCAATTGGGCGATTTTTTGGTTTAACGTTTCGATATGCTCTTGTGTCAGTTGCTTAACATCTGCACTCTGACGATTAGCATTTTTGCGCAAATACAGTAACTCTTTCATTTGCTTAGATGAGAATCCTAAGTCACGAGAATGTCTTAAAAAGCATAAGTCGTCTATATCGTCTTTAGAATACAAGCGATAACCTGAATTTGAGCGATTTACTGTTTCTAGCAAGCCAATCTGCTCATAGTAACGAATCATTTTGGTAGAGATACCTGATTGCTTTGATGCTTGACCAATATTCATATTTTTCCTCCTAACCTAGAAAGGGCTTAAGCATTAATGTTTAAACCCTATATGGATATCCTTTACGATTCTATATTCACTCTGTAATGACAGTTGCTTTGAAATACTTTAGGCGTAACGCATTACCCAATACGAAAACAGAAGACAGTGCCATTGCGCCTGCCGCAAAAATGGGTGAGAGCAGGATACCAAAGGCGGGATACAAGACACCTGCGGCAATCGGAATCAAAGCAACATTGTAAATAAATGCCCAAGCCAGATTTTGTCTGATATTACTGATGGTGGCTTTACTCAAGGCAATCGCGGTAGGCACGCCTTGCAGACTACCTGACATTAGCACCACTTCAGCCGCCTCAATCGCCACATCTGTGCCTGTACCTATGGCCAATCCAACATCGGATTGAGCCAATGCAGGGGCATCATTGATACCATCGCCAACAAATGCCACTCGGCCATATTGTTCTTGCAACTGGCGTACTGCATCCACTTTGCCTTCGGGTAATACTTCTGCCACTACCTGATCGATATTTAATTTTGCGGCAATCGCTTGGGCGGTATGGCGATTATCGCCTGTAATCATGGCTACTTTTAAGCCCAACTGATGTAGTGCGGCGATGGCGGCATGAGTCGTCTCTTTGATAGGATCTGCAACGGCAATGATAGCGGCCAACTGCTGGTCAATCGATACATAGAGTGGGGTTTTACCTTCTTGCCCCAAACGTAGCGCATCTTGTTCAAAAGGCGCAACATCAAGCCCTAATTGTTGCATATAACGATCTGCGCCAATGTGGATCACTTGGCCTGCCACGTTTGCTTGAATACCCAAACCTGTCATCGCCTCAAAATCAGTGATAGGCAGCAGTTGAATACTCTGTTGTTCTGCTGCTTGTACAATGGCTAAGGCAATGGGATGCTCAGACTTTGCTTCAACCGATGCCACCACACGTAAGACTTGTTCTTTCTCAAACCCTTGTTGGACTTGGAAATCTGTTAAGGTAGGTTTGCCTTCAGTCAATGTGCCTGTTTTATCAACGGCAACCACGCTCACATCCTGAAGCATTTGTAGCGCTTCGCCTTTACGGAATAGCACACCCAATTCTGCACCACGACCCGTACCGACCATAATAGAGGTGGGAGTGGCCAATCCCATTGCACAAGGGCAGGCTACAATGAGCACGGCAACCGCATTGATTAAACCAAAGGTTAAAGCAGGGTCAGGGCCAAAAATCAACCAAACTATAAAGGTTAATGCTGATAAAAACATCACCGCTGGTACAAACCACATGGTGACTTTATCCACCAATGCTTGAATCGGTAATTTAGAGCCTTGGGCTTGTTCTACCATACGAATGATTTGCGCTAATACAGAATCTTCACCAATGGCCGTTGCTCGAATATTCACGGTACCGTTTTGATTGATAGTACCGCCGACCACTTGATCGCCTGCTTGTTTTTTCACAGGGACAGGTTCACCAGTAATCATAGATTCATCAATATAACTGTGACCGTCAACCACCTCACCATCGATAGGCACACGCTCGCCTGGGCGAATCTCAACGATCATTTGTGCAGTGACGTCTTCTACAGGGACTTCACTGACTTTGCCATCTTGCTGTACACGGGCGGTTTTTGCCTGCATGCCCACTAAATGCTGAATGGCCCCAGAAGTACGTCCTTTAGCCTTTGCTTCAAAATAACGACCTAATAATATCAAGCTAACAATCATAGCAGCGGCTTCGTAATAGACATGCACTGTACCTTCAGGTAACGCTTGCGGGATAAAGGTCGCTATGAGAGAAAAGCCATACGCTGCGATAGTACCAATCGCCACTAGCGAATTCATATCTGGCGCAAAACGTAATAAGGCTGGCACGCCTTTTTGATAAAAGCGTCGGCCTGGAAAGAGTAGTACCAATGTGGTCAAAACAAACTGTATCAGCCAACTTTGCTGAGTGCCGAGGTTATTCACTACCCACATATGAAAGGCAGGAATCATATGCGATCCCATTGCGAGAATGAATACGGGCAGTGACAACAGCGCAGAAAGTCCTAAATCTCGTTTAAGCTGATTTTGCTCTGAGGCTTTTTTATCTTGTCGATCACTTTGGTCTTGTTCTACCAGTTTGGCCTCGTAGCCCGCTTTTTTAACGGCATCAATTAAGTCACTCGTTTGTATTTGCGCATCGCCTTTAATCCAAGCGCGTTCAGTCGCAAGGTTTACCGTGGCTTGTTGCACGCCAGCGACTTTGGCCAAGGATTTTTCTACTCGTCCAACACACGAGGCACAACTCATGCCTTCTATGGATAGCTCGATAGGCTTGGTTTCAGTCACCTTATAGCCTGCGCGCTCTACCGCTTTGTTTAACTGGGCAACATCTACAGGCTGAGATGAATAAACAGTCGCCTGTTCAGTGGCAAGGTTTACCTCGGCGTTTTCAACGTGTTCAATGTTTTTTAATTGTTTTTCGATACGCCCAACACAAGACCCGCAACTCATGCCTTCAATGCTCAGCACTTCATGATAAGTAGGGGCTTTAGTATTTTTTGTTTTCATAACAACCTCTGTCGTTTTTAATTCTGTTTTTAATCTATAGTGACAGCATATAGGTTGACATCATGGTAAGGTCAAGCGTATTTCTATAATACTTTCAAGCGCATTTATAGTAGCGTCTTATACTTATCGTTAAGTTCAAAATAGCTCAATTATGGTTTATTGTTGAAGGTGTGGCGGTATTAATTCTAAAATAGGGCAGGATAAATGACTAAGAATAAGATAAACTGCCCAGCGAGCGCTGATAGGGTTCGATAACTCTCGATCAATTCACTGTATTTGGCTACTAGCGAATAAAACACCAATAACAAACACGGCTAGCAATGACAGAGTACGCCGTCAACAGCAGATGATATCAGCACCGTTAACACAAAACATTTATACAAGACCATTGATATTAAGGCACATCACTATGGAAGAAGTACCAAATACGATAGAACAAAGACCCGTATTCATGCCCAAAGTCAACAGTGACAATTTGGTAAAAACGGATATGGTTATGTTTGAGCGGCATGTGGGATTTGCGACCAGACAAAAGAAAAAATCCATCAATGACTTACAGCAAGTCATTCGTAAAAAGTATGGGTTTAAGCATGTGTTAGAGCTGTCTAGTAAATCTGGTAATAAACTGAGTTTTCCGCTAAGTCCGTTTAGTTTAAAAATTACTGATGAGCATGATAGCAGTCCATATAGTGTCGAAAATGCTTTTCAAGCCAGTATGGTTTTTGAAGATGGTGGTCCTTATACAGATTTGCTAACAGTAGCGCCAAGACAAGCCAGAAAAGATGAGCGATTGATGACCTCGGGCGAACTCATTGGCTATAATTACTTTGGTATGGAGTGGGGCGTAGAGCCGTTAACGACATTTTATGATTGGCTGTACGTGAATGCGCTCAAGCAAAACCCTCAGCTGCATGAAGAAGTAATTCAATATCAAGGGTTTACTGATATTACCTTTAATCCTAAAAAATCTATCCATAGTGCAGCGTATGCGTTGGCGCTGTTTGTGGCACTGCATAAAAGAGAATTACTCGATAATGTTGAAGACCCAATGGCATTCTATGACTTATGCAATGATTTTAAAATCAGCAATACTGAGCACCTATTAGAAGAAGGTTGGATCTGATTATTAAATCAGTGCTTGCTTAAGTTTGCTTGAACCGAAAGCCACGATACATAATGTGTCGTGGCTTTTTTATGTCTCTATGTTTAAAGCTATATATTCTCATCCCAATACGGCGGCGTGCCATAGTAGTTGGTCATAAAGTCGATAAAGCATCTGACTTTGTGAGGTAGTAGTTTTCTATGGGCGTAGACGGCATATAAGCCTAAAGGGCTAGGTTCATATTCTGGCAACACTACGACCAACTTGCCAGAGCTCAACGCTTCACTAGCAATAAAAGTCGGCTGTAATATCAATCCTCCGCCTGCAATAGCTGCTTCAACGAGTACGTCGCCATTATTACTATGAAAAACGCTATGTTCTTTGAATTGTTTGGTCTTTAGGTATTTGTAGATTTGACCCTTAGTTTCTACATTCATATAGCTATAATGCAAATAGCGATGCGACTCTAAATCCTCAAGCTGCTTAGGTGTGCCATGAGCTTTGAGGTACTCGGGCGAGGCGCATAACACCACGCGAATCGGAGCAATCTGCTTGGCGATAAGCGATGAGCTTTGGAGCTGTCCGATACGCAGGGCAATATCAAACCCTTCTTCAACGATATCTACTTTTCGATCACTCAACTGCAGATCAACGGTAACTGACGGATAGCGATCCTGAAAATCAGTGATGAGTTTTGCCATATGCTTTAAGGCAAAGGACACGGGCGCACTGATGCGCAGGACGCCTTTGGGATGCTGCTGTAAGCCGCCTAACTGCGATGCCATCTCATCAATACTCAATAAAATCTGCTGCGCATGCGTAAAGTATTGACTGCCAGCTTCAGTCAGGCTGACTTTGCGCGTAGTGCGGTTGAGCAGACGAGTATGTAGTTCCTCCTCTAGCTTTGCTACATATTTGCTTACTAGCTGCGGCGAGAGCTGCATCGTAATAGCCGCTTTGCTAAAGCTACCTTCTGTCACTACCGCGACGAAAGCGCGCATGGCATCGATTCTATCCATATTTATTCCTATATTTCTCTCAATATCAAATCAATTATAAACAGTATGTTGATAATTATTCAATATAACTGAGCTTACTCTTTTGTAGCGTTGATAGTAAAGTGTGCCTATATCATTTTCGACACTATTTATTCTAATCATACCTTATGGAGTAAGCATCAATGAAATCATCACTATTAGATACTATTTTGACATCAAAAGCTGGAGCAGCGGCCTTAGTTCTACGTGTACCAGTTGGCTTAATTTTAGCAGCCCATGGCGCCCAAAAACTATTTGGTTGGTTCGGTGGTAATGGGCTAGCAGGTACGGCTCAATGGTTGAACAGTATGGGTATGGAACCTGGCTACTTAATGGCGATATTGGCAGGTGGTGCTGAGTTCTTCGGTGGTCTGGCTCTGGTGTTAGGTTTGCTAACCAGACCAGCTGCTTTAGCCGCAGCCTTTACCATGTTGGTGGCTATTTTTTCTGTCCATATCAGCAATGGGCTATTTGCTGATAATGGTGGTTATGAATACGCGCTAACATTGATGGTAGCTTCGCTTGCCCTAGCTATTCAAGGTGGCGGTTCCTTCAGTATGGATAAGGTATTATTAGAAAAATTAGGCTAGGCTTCATCATTGTAAATGGTTTTATTCAATTTTAGTGAATAAAGCTATTTAATAAGAGCCATTTAAGACAAATAACAAGGGGAAAGCCATGACAACACTTTTATCTAATGAGTCAGTTAGCCAGCCTGTACTGTTTATACCGCATGGTGCGGGGCCATGCTTTTTTATGGATTGGCAACCAGCGGATACGTGGTATGAGATGGCAACGTTTTTAAAGAGCATTTCTGCTCGTTTGCCTGAGCGACCAAAGGCTATCTTAATCATTAGTGCGCATTGGCAGACAGCTGAATTTAGTATCACCGCTAGTAAGCAACCTGATCTCATTTATGATTATTATGGCTTTCCTGAACATACTTACAGTTTGACTTATCCAGCCTCAGGCGCACCAGCATTGGCGGAGCAAGTCAGTAGTCTACTGACAGAGGCAGGGGTAAGCAATAAACAAGATGCGGAGCGTGGGTTTGATCACGGGGTATTTATACCGCTCAAGCTAATGTTCCCTGAGGCGGATATTCCAGTGGTCCAACTATCCCTGCGTCATGATTTAGACCCACAAGCGCATTTGGCTGCTGGTCAAGCGTTGGCATTACTGCGTACAGAGGGTGTACTAATCGTCGGTAGCGGCATGAGCTTTCATAATATGCGCGGTTATGGCGATACCAGTTTTACTGAACCATCAGAGCATTTTGATGAATGGCTAACGAATACTGTAGAATCAGCAGATTCGGATAAACGACTCACGGCCTTGGCCAATTGGAAAAATGCTCCTCACGCGCTTGACTCACATCCGTTAGGGGCAGAGGAGCATTTGTTACCGCTTATGATAGCGGTGGGTGCAGCAGGACGTGACAAAGGGCAAAAGATTTACTCCCAGCAAGTGCTAAAAACGCAGTTGTCTGCCTTTCAGTTTGGGTAAGTAGTTTGAAAAGCATAGATCATGGTGTTTCAGCTTAATTGTCAAAAATAAAACATCCTTTGAATCTGAGAATCAAAGGATGTTTTAGGTTAATGTAGTCAATCCTCTATAAAAGAGTGACAGCGTTAACCTCGCTTGAAGTAGTACATTACATCTGCACTCCGTTGCCTTGTCTCTTTTTTAAACTGAATCGAGTACAGAGCAGTTATTAACAACCTATCAAAATAAGAGATAACGTCGCTTATTATTCATACTTTGCCATTACATTATTTCCGTCAAGTTCAAATTTAAAGACTTTCGATGTCGTTTCAAAGTTGGCTATAGCTAAGTCAATTATTATAGATTTCGTAATTGCTCGATTAACCAACGATGTATGCCACTGTCAGCAGTACGTGGATGCCATGCTGCGATGACCTTAAAAGTAGGCGGCAATGCTTCCACCTCAAGTTCTTTGACCTTATTGCTCGGCAATAATCGCGAAGGATAAAACGCAATCATGTCAGTCGTGTGCAAAATATCTGGTACAGCCGAAAAGCTAGGAACCGACATCACAATATTTCGTTTTAGACCTTTTTCTGCAAACCATTGATCATGAGAGCCGCGTAAATTAGCACGCGAGGGTGACACGACTAGCTGCGCGTGTGCAGCCACTTGCGACAGCGTCAATGGCTCTGTGGCAAAGGTATTTTCACAACCCGTCACGCATAAATGTTGCTCTTCAAATAAAGTCACATATGATAAGTTATCAGGGATAAATTCAGGGAAGGTAATCAACAAATCAAGCTCGCCTGCTGCAATCAGCTGATTGATATTGTCTGAGGCAAAATCACGTACGATTAACTTCAAATCTGGTGCGTTGCGTCGCGTTATATTAAACAGTTGTGGTAATAATGCCTGCGTTGCATAGTCAGTTGCGCTAATCGTAAACACACCCTTATAGGTTTGCGGCGTAAACACCTCGGGCTCTAACAACATTTCTAACTGTTTTAATATATCGTCAATCGGTTGCCGCATCGACAGTGCTTTTGGCGTTGCCACCATACTATTACCTTGACGGATAAACAAACGATCATCAAACACCTCACGTAACTTGCGTAACTGCTCACTGATGGCTTGTTGGGTCAGCCCCATTTTGCGTGCGACTTGCGACAAGTTTTTTAGATCAAGTAGCGCCTGCAATACTCTAAGTTGCTTGATATCGAGCCGATTCATACCATTCATAATTTCATACCATTAATAATTGTATCTTAAACAAGAAACGGTTGTTTCTAATTGTACCTGCAAAACGCTATGCTGACCAACATTGCTTAAGTAGCCACTAAATGAGCTATTAAGCATTAAAACAGGCTCAATACATTCAATAATAAGCCATCAGCTGCTTTAAAAGAGATACTTATGACACAAACTATTCCAGATACAAAGACATTATTTTCCTCTGTAGCACTTGGGCCTTATACGCTTAAAAACCGTATCGTAATGCCGCCATTGACACGCTCTCGTAGCACGCAACCTGACAATATCCCTAATGACTTAATGGCCAGCTATTATGCACAGCGCGCCTCGGCAGGCTTTATGGTGACCGAAGGTACGCAGATTGAGCCAAGAGGTCAAGGTTATGCTTGGACGCCAGGTATCCATTCATCAGCCCAAGTTGAAGGTTGGAAAAAAGTCACGCAAGCAGTACATGACAAAGGCGGTATTATTTTTGCTCAGCTTTGGCATGTAGGCCGTGTGTCGCACACCAGCTTGCAGCCTAATGGTGCTCAGCCGGTAGGGCCGTCTGATATTACCGCTGATAACGTCAAAGTATTTATTGAAACAGGTCCAGGTGCAGGTGCATTGGCTGATCCAAGTGAGCCACGCGCTCTCAGTACCGATGAAGTTGGTGAGTTGGTAACGATGTATGCGGCCGCTGCGCGCAATGCATTGGAGGCGGGTTTTGATGGGGTAGAGCTGCATTGTGCTAACGGTTATTTGGTCAATCAGTTTATCTCTGAGCACACCAATCACCGTGATGATCAATATGGTGGGTCGTTGACCAATCGTTTGCGCTTCTTAAAAGAAATCGTGGCTGCTGTCAGTGATGTGGTCGGTGCTGATCGTTTAGGTGTGCGTTTTGCGCCTTTGTTTGCGAGTACGGATGAGACACGCGTGTATTTAGGATTGGTAGAGTCAGATCCCCATCATACGTATATTGAAGCGATTAAAGTCCTTGAACAAGCGGGCATCGCCTATTTGTCAATTGCAGAAGCTGATTGGGATAATGCGCCTGATTTACCAGACACTTTTTATCAAGCGGTGAAGGAAGAATTTTCAGGACGTATTATTTATGCTGGCAAATACACGGTACAAAAAGCTGTGAACATTTTAGAAAAAGGCTACGGTGATTTATTCGCGTTTGGTCGTCCTTTTATCGCTAATCCTGATCTGCCAGAGCGTATTGCCAATAACTGGCCATTGAATGAAGTAGATCCTACCACGATGTATGGTGGTACTGATGTGGGCTACAGTGATTATCCTTACTATCAAGAATAGCAAAGTACATAAACAGTGACTGAGATAAGGCCATTAATACTAATGGCCTTATTTTCATTTATAAATTTGTGACTTGTTGGATATTCACAGACAGTCAATCTTTAAGCGACAATTATTGTTTTTGTCGCTTAAAGGTTTTTCTTTTATCGTTTTATCAATAGGTAGTAGGCAATGAATCAGAATTCCAAAGACAGACTTATACGCATATTGATAGGATATGTCGGACTTTATCCAACGCTCCTAATCGTATTGACGTTATTGAAGCCTATAACTCAGGGTTTAAGCCTACCGGTGGTGGTGTTAATTGAAACCATCATACTCGTTCCATTGACACAGCTAGTTTCCTTCCCACTAGCAGGCTGGGTCATTGAGCGTCTGAGCAGAAAAAAGTAATCGCTTTTCGCAGCGTTCACTGGTACACCATTCTCTTATTCAAGCTCATCAATCAACTGTTTCATTTCATCAATTTCACGTTTTTGAGCTTTTATAATATCATCAGCAAGCTGTTGCACACGCGGATCTTCAATATCAGCGCGACTACTGGTGAGAATGGCAATCGAGTGATGCGGTATCATCGCCTGCATCCAATCGACTTGATCGACAGTCCCTTGAGATCTAACGCCCCAAATACCAACTACAAACATCAATACACTTAGACCATAGATCATCAAATTGACCTTGGTCTTCTTATACATATCGGTCATAAATGCCAACATGACGACTGCCATACCGGCACCCATGTATAGCGCCATATAAGCTCGGGTTTCACTAAAGTAAATGTGATCCCACTGGTAGGTATTGAAGTACATCATGATATACATGATGACAGTCGATGTCAGAATCATTAAGGTAAATTTTACATAAGGGTTCATCTTTTTTTGCTTAGCAGCTTCCATGATATGACCTCCATTGTTTTGTTAAATTAAAATGGGTAGACAGTTAAAACCAGAATTTAACCCCCGCAGTCAAACTACTGCTATCAACTGATTCATTTTCTTGACGTCGTTGGCCACGAGCCTTGCCAAGCGCTGTCTCATAACTAACACCTACATAAGGAGCTAGCTGGCGACTGAATGTCTCGTAAGTCAGCCTGACCTCAGTTTCCATCTCATTAAAGCCTTTGGTAATACCATTATCATGGTCATCTTTACTAAAGGCAGTCAGTCCAACCTCCGGTATGACTACCCAATGCTGATCCAAACGCCATTCGTACTCTGCGCCCAGATCAAGACGAAGTTGACCATCGGTATATAAGTAGGCTCTCGCATCCGTTTCTATAAAATAAGGCGCGGTACCGACAATACCTGCCATTACGGCAGCGTTGTCGTTTTCAGTATCGTAAGCGACACCAGCTTCACCATTCCAAAAAATACTTAGTGGTTTCCAATAGGCAAGGGAGCTTAAGCTATCGATTTCTTTATCATCTTTAGTCTGAGCACTACCTTCCGTGCGTAGTCTTATACGATTGCTATCAGTACCATACCAACCCGTCGCCTCAAAGTTGATTTGGTCTTCATCAAACTGATAGCCCAAGTCGTCTACTGACACTCCCCATAATGGCATGCTGCCCATCATCATTGGCTTACCATACTGTCCGTAGGGAACCCCATTTGAATAGTCTGGACTGCGAGCATCAGCTGGTGGCTGCCCACCTTGCATGCCCGACATATCCATACCAGACATATCCATGCCGCTATGGTTCATATCAGACATATCACCCGACATATCCATGCCGCTATGGTTCATATCAGACATATCACTCGACATATCCATGCCGCTATGATCCATACCAGACATATCAGCAGCCGTTGCAAACGATGATGTGAGCAAGACTAGCGATGACAAACCAATGAATGACAGATTTTTCTTAGATATTTTCATAATAAGCCTCATATTCGAAGGTTTGTTAAACGACGGCAACTTCTCTAAACATGCCAGCTTCCATGTGATAAAGCAGATGGCAATGCCACGCCCATCGTCCAAACTCTCCTGTCACATCAAAGCTAATCTTTTGCGCAGGCTGTACCACAATCGTATGTTTACGTACCTGAAAGTCTCCAGATGGCGTGCGCAAGTCGCTCCACATACCATGCAGGTGCATAGGATGGTTCATCATCGTGTCATTAACTAAGGTGATACGCACGCGTTCGTTAGGTTTAATATTGACAGGCTTTGCATCCTTAAACATGACACCATCTAACGCCCAAATATAGCGCTCCATGTTACCCGTTAAATGTAGCTCGATCTCTCGGGTAGGCTTACGCTGCTCTGCAAATATGGCCTCATCGACAGAGTGCAGCTGACTATAATTCAGCACGTCACGATTGATATTACGCAGGTTAATACCGGGATCATCTAGGTTCATACGTGGACTGTCGACACGCATATCAGATTTAAAGTCATACTCGGTCTTAGCATGCTTTGCTTTGTAGCCTTTATCACCCATCGCACCCATCATATCGGCCATGGTCAACCATTCGATCTTGTCCATAGCCGGTATGGCAGCTCGCGCACCTTTTTTGGTCGCAAGCGTGGTCGCAACATAGCCTGAACGATCGATATTTTGGGCAAATATCGTATGTGCGTCTTGAGTAGGCGTGACGATGACATCATAGGTCTCAGCCACGCCAATGCGGAAATCATCAATCGCAACGGGTGCGACATCAATACCATCTGTTGCTACCACAGTTATCTTGAGACCCGGTATACGCACATCAAAAATGGTTTGCGCTGAAGCATTGATAAAGCGTAATTTAACGGGCTGTCCTGCTTTTACTAGTTGTGTCCAATTAGCCGCTGTGGTTTTACCATTCATTAGATAGGTAAAGGTCTTTTCGCCAGATAAATCAGTAAAATCCGTCGGCATCATGCGCATCTGATTCCACATTTTGCGCTTGTCATAAGCGGCTTCTAGATCGGTTGCTGCGATATCAGACAATAGCTTTTTGAAATCCGGCAAATGATAGTTATCAAAGTCAGCGCGCTGTTTGAGCAACTTCAAGAGATTGTGCGGATCGCGGTGTGTCCAATCACTCAGCACGATTACATGGTCTTCTTCGATAGGATGACGCTCACGGCCTTTGGGTTCAATGACGATAGCACCAAGCATACCGGTTTGCTCTTGAAAACCACTATGAGAGTGATACCAATAAGTGCCTGATTGTTTAAGTTTGAATTTATAAGTAAAGGTGCTGTTCGCGGGAATGCCATCGAAACTGATACCTGGTACCCCATCCATCTCAAAAGGTACGAGCAAGCCATGCCAATGAATAGAGGTTGACTCATTCATTTGGTTATGAACACGGATAGTTACTGTATCGCCTTCTTGCATCTTTAGCGTTGGTGCTGGCAATGAGTCATTAATCAGTGTTGCCATACTCGACTTGCCATTGACAGTAACGGGCTTCTTGCTGACATACAGGTCAAACTCATTACCGGTTAGGATAGGTACGATATGGTCAGATTTATCACTGTTGATGGCTACATTCTGCTGGCCTTTACCGAGCGCACTATTGGCAATAGACGGTAGGGTGGACAGCATGGATGCCCCTAACAAGGTAGAAGATCCTGTCAAAAAACGCCTGCGGTTAAGCATAGTTTTGTTCATAATTATTCACCTGATTTATATCCATAAAGTGAGAGTTGAGTCTATATGTTTATCAGCCAAGCCTATGTCTTTGGCCGCTTATTAACAGAGCTGAATAAGCTATTTAAACGACAACCAAGCTAGATTTGCTGCTGCGGTGTGTCAATAATTGCATAAATAGCTGTTGAGCCATCTTTGTTAAGCTGCATCACTTTATATGGCATAGATTTATCTTGGTATTCCATACCTGGGCTACCGACTGGCATGCTCGGTACAGCAAGTCCGATCGCATCACTTGGCGGGTTTTTTAGGAACTGCGCCATATACTTTGCAGGGACATGACCTTCGAATACGTAGCCATCAGTAGTGACGGTGGTATGGCAAGAGCGCATTTGCTGCGGTACGCTGTATCGCTCTTTAAACAAGGACACGTCTTCGACATTCTGTGCAGTTGCGTTTAAACCATGACCTTCGGCATAACCGACCCATTCTTTGCAGCAGCCACAATTGGCATCTTTATAGACGGTGGCTGAGATATTTTTTAGGATAGTTGATTGGGTATCTGAAGGAGCGCTGACTGGCATTATTTCAGCTGTTGGTTGCTCCGTGTGCGTAGCAACAGTTGGCTCAGTCGCTGGTGTTGAGTCAGCAGCAGCGGAGTTAGGTTGACTACAAGCGGCAATCGTTAACGATAACGACAATACCACGATCGCCGAGAGCACACGGCCAGATATCAGATTATGTTCATTAATAAATCTATTAGTATAGCGTCTCATAAAACCACTCCCGAGCGTCTGTCTGACGATTAAATATTATAAAAATTAGAGCCACATCACTGGATAAAATAGCACTGGACAAAATAGTGCTAGCAAAGCTTAAAACTCAAATCGCAAAAAGCAGCACTATTGAGCACTGCATTTTGTACAAAAAATCAATGTTGCATGCCGGATCCATCACCTGACATATCCATCTCACCATCAAATGACATATCCAACATACTATCGTCTAACCGAGTCGTTAGCATGGTGTACTGGTTTTCATTTAAGTCAGGTAACGATCTAATAAAAGCAACCATCGCCCATATTCTGTCATCATCGTGAGTAGCGCCCCAAGCGGGCATGCCAGACGCCATAATGCCATGTTTAATCGCCCAAAAGCTTTGTCTGGCACCAGCCTCGTTTTGATAGCGCTTAACGATATCCGCCTCAGTAAAGTTAGTAGGCTTTGGGTACATACCGCTATTTAAATCTGTGCTGTTGACGCCAGGAGACAAATGACAGCCAGCACACATATCTTTGTAATCTGCACCGCCCGAGCTGATCATTTCTGCCTTCTTTAAATTGGGAACCAAAATATTCTTACTGGCATGTTCAATTGAGCGTGTGCGGGCAGTTTCTAAAAAATTGTAAACCAGCGGACTATGAGCTCGATCAGCACCGATATTTATCATGCCGCTAGTCACCGTAATAAAAATACCCGTAATAGCGACAAAGACAGTAAACAGTATTCCTAGTAAAAACTTCATAGGTTTGTCCTAAAAATCCATTTTCTTTAATATTCCATTACTGCTTGATCAGCTTCTCTGACAATATAGTCAAGTCTATATAAATCCGCTACAGCGTCATCCTCGCTAAGCATACTAATGTATAACTTGCACTCGGTTTCCTTGTATTGAAATTATATTGAACTGACTATAGTATTGAACTTATAAATTGATATTTAAGAGTCGCTATCGCTGCTCACACAGTGCTTTTGGTACATCGCTTTCATTTTGCTCATGTTAGCCATCATGGCTTTCATAGCAGGATCATTCATATCCATTTTGCTATGATCCATTTTTTGCATCATCTGCATATGCTTTTGCATTTTCTCACAGTTCATTTGGTCTTTTTCAGCGTGCATTTTGGGATCGTGTGCCAACGCAGAGGTTGAAACAACTAAGGCTATAGCAGTTGCTACGATTGATTTAGAAAGTGGCATTGATTTGAGCAGTGGCATTGGTTTGAATAATGACATGGTAAATCCTTATTTAAATTGGTATGTAGTCGAAAAGACTTTAAGATATTAAGTTACTTTAAAGCATACTTTAGTGATTCTGACAGAGAGATGACGGTAAGATTACAATTCTGTCATCTTGAGATTTTTTGATGTTCAAAGTGGGGTTATGCTTTACTATGCTAGGTAAGCGTGAAAGGTATATGGGAAGCTATTATGAAAGTGCTGCTGGTAGAAGATGAATTGAAGCTTGGTGAGTATATAAAAAAAGGCTTAACCGAAGCTGGGTTTATCGTGGATCATCAGCTAACAGGACTAGATGGCTACCATGCATTGATGACGGAAGAATTTAGCGTGATATTGATGGATGTGATGCTACCTGACGTTAGTGGCTTTGAGCTGGTGCGTAATTACCGAGCGGCTGGCAAGCATACACCTGTGTTATTTCTAACCGCAAAAGATGACTTGAGTGACAAGATAAAAGGGATTGAGATTGGTGGTGATGATTATTTGACCAAGCCTTTTGCCTTTGCAGAATTGATCGTCAGGATGAAAAGCTTATTACGACGTGCCAATCAAGCCGACTATCAAAGTACGATTATGCAAATAGCGGATCTCAAGATGGACATTGGTAAGCGCACGGTGCATAGAGGAGATAAGCCTATTAAGCTCACGGCAAAAGAGTTTTCCTTACTACAGTTTTTATTAGAACGCCGCGGTGAAGTGCTTCCACGCTCAATCATCGCTTCCCAAGTATGGGATATGAACTTTGAAAATGATACCAATGTGATTGATGTGGCGATAAGGCGTCTTCGTATAAAAATAGACGATGATCATGACGCAAAGCTGATTCATACGGTGCGCGGGATGGGCTATCGGTTAGAAGCTGTCGATACGGCGCTTGATAGTAAACCATCTCACGAAGCTGGCAATGTCTAATATGAAATATAGGTTTGATAATCGGCGTTTACCACTATTATGGCGTACTGTGCTATTGCTCACAATATTTGTTGTTATATCGCAGGTTATTATTTATATATGGATACAGCGTTCTGTTAAAGGCCATTTCGAGCAAATGGACGCTGAGATTATGACCCATGCGGCTTTTAACCTACGTAAGCGAGTGGTAGAACCTAGTAGCCTTATAACTTCCCAAACCCTACCAAGCTCTCAATATCCATTGAATAGTCAACAGCTGCTAAGAGCGGCACCTGACGTAATGCCTGATGGAGATACTTCTACCGCAGTGATATCAGATGAAACTGATCATCAGCATTCTTCTTGGCTAGATTACGATCTAAAAACCATTATCGCTAATAAAGAGGGGCAGATACTGTCTAGTACACCCAATAACTTTGCTCAAGAGCTAGGGGAAGGGTTTAATCTGTCATCACTGAAACAAGATAATGATAAGCAACAGTTTGTGATGAATATCAACAGCCGATACTATCGAGCAATGGTCATTGAAGATGACAAAATGCTTGCGCTTATCGCATTGCCTATAGATGTACATCATCAGTATTTATTACAGTTCAATCGTCAGCTTAGTATGATTTTGTTCGCGATTACCTTGTTGCTCATATCAGTAGCGGCATTGGGTGTGTACTGGGGTTTTGCACCTTTGGCGACCATCGTCCAAAAAATGAAAACAATGAATCCTGACAGATTGGATGACAGAGTCACGGTCAGCGATATGCCGTTAGAGCTGCGACCATTAGCAGAATCTTACAACTCAATGATGGCCAAGCTTGAAAGTAATTTTGAATCATTGTCACGGTTTTCAGACAATATCGCCCATGAGCTGCGCACTCCAATAGCGACACTCAGCACGCAAACGCAAGTCATGTTAAACAAACCGAGAGCGGGTGATGAATACATTGAGCAGCTACACCATCAACATGACACGTTAGAGCAGCTGTCGGCCATGATAAATAATATGTTGCTGCTGGCAAAAACCCAAAAAGGATTGAGTGACTCGCAAATCAGTCATGTGGATACGGACAGTTTAATCACCAAGCTCGTTGATTACTACGAAATGATTGCAGAAGACCGAGGTATCGCTATTGAAACCAAAGGTGATTTCAGCGCTGTCTTAGGGGATAAAAGTTTATTACAAAGGCTCTTTGCTAATCTGATATCGAATGCGGTTTATTATGCTGCTCAAGATAGCGTTATAACCATTAGTGCAGATAGAGTAATCTCAGATGAGATAGTGGGCACAACGATAACCAGTTTTCAGCAATCAAAACAAGCCGTTTTACGAATGACCATCACCAACCAATTAGATGAGCCGTTGACACAAAGTGAGGCAGATAAGTTGTTTGAGCGCTTTTATCGACATCACAAAACAATAGATCGCCATACAGGAACAGGTTTGGTTCTATCTATCGTACAGTCTATCGTTGGGGCGCATAACGGTAACGTCAGTATTACTATAAAGGACGATGATTGCTTTCAAGTGAGTGTCGAGTTATTGGCGGAGGTTTAATCTTTTAGTAGGGCGTGTCCTCATTTTAAAAATGGTGATAAAAATGAGATAAATCGCAGTCAAACAAGGAAAATAGCTGACTAATATCGAGATATTAGTCAGCTATTTGACACCGTTTGGCAAGATTTAGCCATTTTTAACTCATTTAGATGACTGTCGATTGAATTGAGGACACGCCCTAGTCAACGATAGATATTCAATCTGAATAGATAAATTTGATAGATGGTTGCCTTGAAAACGAGCTGGTAATGACCAAGTAAATGTATGTCTAGTGCCCAATATAAAGCTAGAGATTATTACAAGGCAATAGGTAGAACAGTAAGTCGATAACGAACATAATACTTAAAACACAATCATAAAAATCAATTAGGGAATGACTATGCATATCACAGCTAATTTTGATGCAGGCAACATTGACATTATTAATGCAGATGACAAAAAAGACATTCAATTAGCGATTCGTCCAGATGTTGGCGGCGAGTTTTTTCAGTGGTTTAACTTTCGTTTGTCAGGTCAAATAGGGGAGCAGTATGTTCTCAATATTCTGAATGCAGGAGAGGCCTCTTATCTAGCAGGGTGGGAGAACTACCAAGCGGTGGCTTCTTATAATCGTCAGCATTGGTTCCGTCTGCCAACCTCTTATAAAGATGGCAAATTGACCATCGTGGCAGAGTTAGAATGTGAAACCATTCAAATTGCGTACTTTGCCCCTTACAGCTATGAGCGTCATCAAGATTTAT
Source organism: Psychrobacter sp. BI730 (assembly GCF_013414195.1). Taxonomy (GTDB): domain Bacteria; phylum Pseudomonadota; class Gammaproteobacteria; order Pseudomonadales; family Moraxellaceae; genus Psychrobacter. Next base: position 35,046 of record NZ_JAATTV010000014.1, on the reverse strand, counting down.
TGGCTGCCGTGCAAGTGCATCCGCTAGTGACGTTAGAGCATCTAGGCGAAACGCTTGATAAACGTGACTTGACCCTAGTCAAAATCGGGGACGGCGCTGCTCACAAGCGCAATATATGGATTACTGCTCGTCAGCATCCAGGTGAGACGATGGCTGAATGGCTGATCGAGGGTTTGTTGTATAGCTTGTTAGATAGCGATAATGCGACTGGCAAACAGTTGTTAGACAAGGCAAACTTTTATATTGTCCCTAATATGAACCCTGATGGCAGTGTACGTGGTCACTTGCGTACTAACGCTGCCGGAACCAATTTAAACCGTGAATGGCAAAGTCCAAGCTTAGACAAAAGCCCTGAAGTATTTCATGTGATTAATAAAATGGAAGCGACAGGCGTGGATCTATTTTATGATGTGCATGGCGATGAAGCATTGCCGTATGTATTCTTAGCTGGCTCACAAGGGACGCCAAGCTACAGTGACCGTCTCGCTGTACTACGTGATAAATTTTCAGAGGTATTAAAGTTAGCCAGTGCTGATTTTCAGTCTGAGATTGGCTATGAGATTGATGCACCAGGTGCTGCCAATATGACCGTTGCCACCAATTGGGTAGCAGAGCGTTTTGATTGTCTTGCTAATACGTTAGAGATGCCATTCAAAGACAATGATAATCTACCCGATGAAGAGATGGGTTGGTCACCCGAGCGTTCTATCAAATTAGGCGAAGCATCACTGGTAGCAATGCTAGCTGTCGTGGATGACTTACGATAACTATAGAAAAAAAGCTGCAGAAAATAAAAAGCTGCTAATGATGGCCGAGTGTTTTAGTGGTCATCGTTAGCAGCTTCTTTTCATTTTCATTTTCACATTCGCCAATAACAGCCCTGATAAGATCAACATCATGGCCAGCATCTTCCACCACGTCACCACTTCTCCTGTGAGTAGTACTGAGGTCACCATACCGAATACGGGCACTAATAGCGCAAACGGCATAACTTTGGAGGCGGTATTTTGACTGAGTAAGTGTGCCCACAGGCCAAAGCCAATTAAGGTTGAGATATAGACGATAAACCCAAGTGAGAGCCAAGACTTGAGTGATGCTTCAGTAAACGTCTCCAGCTGCCATGCATCAGTCTCAAATATAAGATATCGTTAACATCACGCAAGCAATGAGACCGCCCCAGACTACCAGCGCTAGCGCAGACAGAGCAGAGGCTTTATTTTTTCCAGTGCTAGATGTAGCAACAGATACCCTTGTTCCTTGCTGCGTCGCCTTTAGAGCCATTTGCTCTGATGCTTTTTCTAACACTTTTTCTGAAGCCTGTTTTGATGCTTGCTTGGATGCAATATTACCAAAGCTCCAACCGATGGCCGCAATCAAAATACAGATGAACCCTGCCAAAGGCATATCACCGCCAAGGTTTAACGCAATCACGCTGAGTCCTAGTACACCGACCAACATACCGACGATTTGCATACGGCTGACTGCTTCGCCCAATATAAAGTATGCTAGCAATACCGTGATAAAAATCTGAATTTGTAGCAGTAGTGCCGTCAGCCCCGGGGATGAACCCAGATGCATCGCTGTAAAGACAAAGGCATACTGCATGACAAATGTACCGATGGCATAAATAAACAGGGTACGGTTGAGTTTAGGCGGCTTTAGAAACAAAACCAGTGGCACAGCAGTAAAGAAAAAACGCAGGGCGGTAAGCATCAGTGGCGGAAAGCTCTCAAGACCCCACGCAATAAAAGTAAAATTTACGCCCCAGATAAAGGTAACCAGTACAGCCAATGCAGTATATATAGGGGATATATGAGCTATCCTAGAGGGTTATTATCCGTTGTCGGAAGTGATTAGATTTGATTGTGTTTGGCTGATATTTAGACTTAGAGTTATAGTCGAAAGGTCACTATATAATAGGACGGTACTAGCACTATAGTCGATTCAATTTAAAAGTAGTACAAGGCAACCGAGTATAGATGTACATTTGATACTTCAAGCGAGGTTAACGCTGTAATACTTTTATAATAGTGGAATGAATATATAAATTTCTGATTGGTCAGTCTAACGATTGAGCCAATACCTCGAAAACTTTTGAATGACTCATTTGCGCCACATTGAACCGCATAAAGTTCTCAGCATTGTCCGATTGGCTAAAAACATTACCCGGCGCCAATACCACACCCTGTGATAAGCAGCGATTGGCCAATTCGGTCGCATTATTATTCTCAGGTAATCGGCACCATAGGAACATACCTGCTTGTGGGAGCAGCCACGGTACGATGCCTAATTTAGCCAATCGTGGTAGCGTATGAGTACGCGCGCTTGCCAGCCGAGTATGGATATCATTCATATGCTTACGGTAGCCGCTATCAGTCAACGCTGAGAACACAACTGCCGCTGCTAACTGACTGCCACCAAAGCCAGTCGCTATCTTTAAATCTACCAAACTCTCAACCCATTCTGTAGGCGCTGCAATATAACCACAGCGTAGGGATGCGGATAACGTTTTAGAAAAACTGCCGATATAGAATACGCGTGATAACCCATCCAAAGCCGCCAATCTCGCCGCAGGCTTGACTTCAAAATCTGCAAAAATATCGTCTTCGATGATGTACAAACCAGCAGCCTGAGCCAATTGTAATACACGGTATGCCGTAGCAGGTGATAACGTTGCGCCCGTAGGATTGTGAATGGCAGCATTGGTGATGTACAGGCGCGGCTTATGCTCATCTAAAATCGCTGCAAAGGCCTTTACATCTGGCCCATTTGGCGTATAAGGGACGCCAACTACTTTGACCCGATGGGCAAGCAGCTGTGCTCGAAAGTTAAAATAACAAGGATCATCGACGACAACCGTATCGCCTGGTGTCAGCAAAAATCGAAAAATCAAATCTATCGCTTGAGTGCCGGAATCCGTCAATATGACCTGTGATGGTTCTGCATTGATATTCAATCCTGCCATACGCCGCGTGATTAGTTGACGCAATGCTAACAGTCCTAGCGGCGTTGCATACTCACTGATAATGGACGCGTCAGCTTTTGCTACATTTCGCAAACCACGGCGTATACCTGCCTCAAACAGCCAGTCCGCTGGCAACCAGCCGCAGCCTGGCTTTAGTGCACCATCGGGTGGCTCCAGCGACTGCCGCGATACCCACAATGGATCTACCACTCGATCAATTTTTGGTGCTATATCTGTCAATGATAGCGGCGCTGTCGTCTCTGCCACATAGAACCCTGCACCAGGCCGAGAGTAAATAAAGCCCTCAGTTTGCAGGCGCTCATAGGCTTCAACCACGGTAGATGGCGAGAACCCATAATCTTTGGCAGCGGCACGGACGGAGGGTAGTCGCGACTCTGGCATGTAGATAACGGTCGCTATTTTCTCTTTTATGTCAGCCATGACAATTTCGATACGTGTTAGTTTCTTATTCATATTTTTTACAATTTTTGGTAAGGCGGCTTTTATGAAGGTCTTATCTCAAGGTTACAGCTATGACGATATATGAGTAGGATATCCCAACTGTATGGGTTTTATAGACCAAACAGTTCTGTCTAATTGTACTGTATTATATATAGATAACCTACTGTACTTTTGTTTTAATAATTGAACGTAAACGATGTGGAGGTAGGTGTCATTCTACTGTGAATCACACTAACCTCAGTCAATTCAGCGATTATTATTCAACAAGCAGCGATATATGACCACTAAAAAATATAATAAATATCTGGCCTTTGCCTTATGCGTGATAACGACAAGTGTCAATATCCAAGGCCCACTTTATGCCGTCTATGCACACAATGATGGCTATGGTGTACTAGCAACTACGATAGCGTTTTCCTTTTATGTATTAGGCGTCATACCTGTATTATTAGCTTTCGGTGGGTTGTCGGATCGGATCGGACGACGTAAGGTGATTTTAATCTCTTTGGCACTATCGGTAGCAGCAACGGCTCTTATGTTGTTTTATCCGTACACGCGAGCGCTAGCATTAGCGCGATTCATACTGGGTGTGGGAACAGCTCTAATGGCTGCGACGGCGACTGCCTATATGATTGAGCTGCTCGGCTCAACAGATACGATGCGTGCGACAGCGTGGGTGACGGCCAGTACAACGATAGGTTTTGGTCTTGGCCCTGTATTGACGACAGTTTCTTTGATGTTTTATGAAACCGATCAGCCAGCCAGTTTTTTCTTACTGCTAGCGAGTGGGCTGTTCGCTATGTTTTTGTTATATCAATTACCAGAGACAGCACCTAAACGCACTAATTTGCCCACCTCTATGCTACGGCTACCTTATTTTAACCGTGAGGTCATTTGGTATGGCAGCGGTATTTTGATTTGTTGGGCGACGACAGGATTGGTATTATCAGTTATTCCCTCAGTGCTGGCCACGCATGGACTGGCTAAGTATGCAGGGGTATCCTCTATGTTAGCCATCAGTTGTGGATTGATCGTTCAGCCAATCGCCCGAAAGCTTGACCCTCAAGTTTCAAGCAAGCTTGGTCTTCTGATCTTACTACCGGCTTATGCTTTATTGGCTTGGGGGACGTTGAATGCCAATCTACCAGTGATTCTTTTGGCGGCATTTTTGGCCAGTACTAGTTGCTATGGCTTTGTCTATTTAGGCGGTATGTTAGGAGTCGCAAAATCTGCTGGAAATGAGCAGGCACGTGCAAGTGCAGGCTATTTTCTGATGGCATATATAGGGCTTAGTGTACCCGTCATCTTTACTGGTTTGATTGTGGATCGGTATGGGGCTGCTACTGCATTCTACGCCTTTGGTGTGTTTTCATTAGTTGGTGTGATTGTCTTATTTGCTAGCCAGCCTATATTGAGAATTGGACGTCGTTCGAACGCCAATTTGCATAGCGTGTCTTAAAATAAGATTGATAATGCAATTTTCTATCCATTATCTTTTCAATTTTTCATGATTAGATTACTTGTCCTTTTTGTTATATGAATTTTTTTAGTTTATTTATTATATCTGAAAGGCATGAGTGGTTCTTTGATGTCATTCATATAGCTCATGTATCTGAATATCTACTACTGCCCAATCCATTCTTTCAAAATCTAGATTATCTTTATGTCTAGTACTATCGGTAGGTAGAGAAATGGCTTCGCCATCTTCTATTAATCCTTTTAGATGGAGCATAATCGCTTCTTTAGCATTATTAAAGATATCTGCACGTTCATCGCTGGCTGAATAGCAACCCACTATGTCTGGGATAAATATGCCATAAGCTGTTGTTTCATTACTTGGCGCAATTGCTATGGGATACTGCATTTAACATTCCTCATGAAGTTTGAACCTAAGTATAACTGCAAATCGCTTAGATAATGCTCTACATAACCTCTTAAATATAACTCACTTTCAAAATTATATTGAAAGTGTTTTAGGTGATGGCTACTGTTTGAAGCACAACACTTTCATTACAATGGGTGCTATCACGATGGATAAAATAGAACAGGTATCCAAAACTGAAACGATAATTCAAACAATAAGGGCGGTTTATGACTCTGAATACAACTAAAACAATTTTAATTACTGGCAGCACAGATGGCATTGGCAAATTGGCAGCGCTAAAACTGGCAGAAGCTGGGCACCAAGTATATTTACATGGCCGCGATGCTGACAAGCTTGCCAGCGTCATTGCAGAAGTTCAAGCAGTCGCGACAGGCGCAGCAGTAGATAATATTGATGGGTTTGTGGCTGATTTTTCTGATCTAACGGATGTGCTAAAGATGGCAGAAGACGTCAATGAAAAACTGCCAAAGCTTGATGTTCTCATAAATAACGCAGGGATTTATACTACTTCATCAGCAATGACTAAAGACGGTTTGGATGTACGTTTCGTAGTCAATTACCTAGCGCCTTATGAGCTGACCAATGCTTTATTACCTTTGCTCAAGCAGTCTAATCAAGCGCGTATCGTGAACTTAAGCTCAGCTGCGCAAGCGTCAATATCTTATCAAGCATTTGCAGGCCAGACCCGCCTCGATGATAAGGATACTTATGCCCAAAGTAAGCTAGCACTCACGATATGGAGTATGGCATTAGCAGACACAGTCGCTAGCAACGATATCAATGTCATCGCCGTCAATCCAGGCTCGCTGCTGAACACAAAAATGGTCGATGAGGCTTATGGTCAGTATTGGTCATCAGCGGACAAAGGCGCAAATATCCTAACGGAGTTGGCCATCTCGGATGAGTTCGCTGATGATACTGGTAAATACTTTGATAACGATATAACAGATGGCACACATGGCGATGCAAGAGGGGCATTTGGTCGACCACATGCTGATGCTCTAAACCAAGCAGCCATTGCAGAGCTTGAGCAGCAGACTCAGACAGTATTGCAGTCAATTTTTGCATAAGATGCGTAAGATTTATATTTAGCGGCATTAATAAATTTCGAACAATTAAACCATTACTAGGGCGTGTCTTCATTTCAAAAATGGTGATAAAAATGAGATAAATTACCGTCAAGCGAGGAAAATGGTGCAGATAATATCGGGATATTAACCAGCGATTTGACGATGTTTGGCAAAATTTAGCTATTTTTAGCCCATTTAGATAACTATCGAGTGAATTGAAGACACGCCCTAACTACATTTCCAAATTTTATTATTAAAAACTTTCTTATTAAAACAGGATACAATATTATGCAAACTATCAAAGCCATTGGTTATCAAAACAATCTACCTATCGATAACGAACAATCGCTACAAGACATCACCCTTGATAAGCCAGTTGCTTCAGGCCGCGATATTCTCGTAGAAGTGAAAGCCATATCAGTCAATCCAGTAGATTACAAAATCCGTGAAGGGCGTCCTGCCGCAGAGGGTGAGTATGCTGTTATTGGTTGGGATGCTGCTGGTACTGTGACGGCTGTCGGTGAAGACGTCAGTTTATTCTCAGTAGGCGACAACGTCTATTATGCTGGGGATTTGACCCGTTCAGGCAGCAATGCTGAATATCAGTTGGTCGACGAGCGTATCGTTGGACACATGCCAGCCTCTTTGTCTTTCGCTGAGGCAGCGGCATTACCACTGACGACGATTACGGCTTGGGAGATGTTATTTGACCGTTTACAAGTGCCTGTCTCTGATAGCGCAGCGAATGACAGTGGTAGTAGCGAGAATGCTAATAACGTCTCAGTATTGGTCATTGGCGCAGCGGGCGGCGTTGGATCTATCTTAACTCAGTTATTAAAAACAAGAACGTCTGCCACGATTATTGGTACAGCTTCGAGAGATGAGAGTGTGCAGTGGCTCAAAGACTTGGGTGCTGATCATGTTATCAATCACCGCAACCCATTGTCTGATGAACTACAAAAAACAGGTATTGCTGAAGTAGACTATGCGGTGAGTCTCAATAATACTGAAGACCATTATGAAGAAATCATTAAATGCTTAAAGCCGCAGGGTAAGCTTGGACTGATTGATGATCCAAAATCATTAGATGCCAACCCTCTTAAAACCAAGAGCTTAAGCCTGCATTGGGAATTTATGTTTGCACGCTCAATGTTCAATACGCCAGACATGATTGAACAGCATCATTTATTAAATGCAGTGGCAAAATTGATTGATGCAGGCGAGATCAAAACCACAGTTGCTCACAATCTTGGGGCTATCACCGCTGAACACCTACGTAGTGCGCATCAAATGCTAGAAAAACAGCAAGCGCATGGCAAAATTGTATTAGAAGGCTGGTCTGCATAACGCATAACGCCATTTAGATTAATAGGTCCAATGTGACGCTTTTAGCAGACACGTTGGACCTATTTAAATCAATGATAATAATAAACATAGGATAAATAGATGAGCACGCAAGCAAACAAACCACTTACCATCGTCGCCACTATCAAAGCCAAACCTGAGCACGTTGAACAAGTGAAAACTGAGCTACTTAAACTGACAGCAGCATCACAAGATGATCAAGGTTGTATTCAATATGACTTGCATCAAGAAAATGCAAATAGTAACGGTTTCGTGGTTTATGAAATTTGGGAAAACAACGAGTGTCTTCAGCAACATGTACAAAGCCCGCATTTCCAAAACTATGTACAAATAACAGATGGAATGGTCGATGAATTTATCGTTACTGAAATGACAGTTATCTCATAGGTTTGATCTATATTCTGCTGCTAACAATAAAATGAATGGTTGAAAGTCATGACTGATAAGATTGGCTTTTATACTTCAAAACAGTAGCTATTGATTTATACGCTATTTATTTGCTATTGATCGATGATTATTCTTGAGCAACGTTCAAAACGATTTTACCGATATGTTTCTTTTCTAAGAAAACCGCTTGAGCAGTATGTATCTCTTTTAATGGAAAGGTACACGCCACGATTGGATTTATTTTACGTTGTTCGATACAGTTAACGAGGTTTTGGAATACTTCAGGCTGTAGTACGGAACAGCCGTAAAAGGTTAAGTCTTTTAAATAAAGTGTTCTAATATCTAGCTCAACCAGCGCGCCTCCAATCGGCCCAGATACAGCGTATCTGCCTCTTGGTTTCAGTAATTGTAAAAACTCAGGCCACTGTTTTCCTGCGACCAAATCAATCACTACATCAAGGCAGTTTTCGCCTAAATTTTTGACCAAGTCGTCATCGCGCGATATCACTTGATCCGCTCCCAACTCTAGCAACTGTTGATTTTTACTGGGACTGGTGATGGTGATGGCAATAACATAAGCACCGCGCGCTTTCGCCAGCTGGACTGCTGAGCCGACCCCGCCTGAAGCACCTGATATTAGTACCTTATCACCTGACGAGACATTGGCTCGGGTACGAAAACTTTAGCTGCCAAGTTATTGTAAACAGCGGCTACTACTTATAGGTACGGTTATTCATGAACCGCTACTAAGTTAAATACTCACTTCATTATTACCGATCCATTTAGGTCCTATCTCAACCTCAATATCACGTGCAGTAACGGCCTCAGCGCACTCAGAGCATACTGTCACAGGATGCATAATGTGACCACATGCCTTGTGTCTATGCAACAGTGGTGCCCCGCGTTCATCAGCCATGTATTTATCACCCCAACTGACCAATGCCAGTACGACAGAGTGCAAATCTAATCCACACTCTGTCAGTCTATATTCCTCACGTAGCGGCCGCTGCTGATAGGCGACTTTTTTTAAAATATCGTATTCAACCAGTTTGCGAAGACGGTTAGATAGGACATGACGTGTAATGCCCAAGCGTTGCTCAAATACGTCGAATCGTCTGACTCCCAAAAAACAATCACGTAAAATCATGAGCGTCCAACGATCACCAATGACTGCTAAAGTGCGAGCTACCGAGCAAGACTGTTGGTCCAGTTCATCCCAGCGCATAGGTTATCTCCTTTATCGTTAAGTCATAGGTTAGCTTGACAGGTTCCAAAAATAAAGCTATGTTTTTGTTAGTTCTAAAAAGGAACCTATAAGGAAATAGACATGAACAGAGCACCCGTAGCAGTTGTAATCGGCGCAGGCGATGCCACTGGCAGTGCTGTTGCCAGACGTTTTGCGCGAGAAGGTTTTACTTTGTGCGTGACCAGAAGGACTGTTGAGAAGCTAGAGGCATTAGTCAGTGATATCGAAGCGGCTGGGGGAGTAGTCAAGCCATTTGGTTGTGATGCACGTGTCGAGCAAGAGATGGTTGAGCTGTTTGCTCATATTGAAAAAGACATTGGCCCAATTGAAGTTGTGGTGTTTAACATCGGGGCAAACGTTCATTTCTCCATCTTAGATACGACAGAGAGGGTCTATCGAAAAGTGTGGGAGATGGGTGCCTTGGCTGGTTTTTTGACAGGTAGAGAAGCGGCAAAAGTCATGATTCCACGTGAGAGTGGGACAATTATTTTTACGGGTGCAACAGCGTCTTTACGCGGTAGTAAAGGTTTTTCGGCTTTTGCTAGCGCTAAGTTTGCTTTGCGGGCATTGGCACAAAGCATGGCGCGAGAGTTGGGGCCGAAGGGCATCCATGTCGCGCATCCTATCATTGACGGTGCTATTGATACTGACTTTATTCGTGACAACTTTCCCGAGCGCTATGAGCTCAAAGACCAAGACGGTATTTTAAATCCAGAACATATCGCTGAGCAGTATTGGCAGCTGCACTGTCAGCCAAGAGATAGCTGGACGCATGAGCTGGATTTACGCCCATGGATGGAAACTTTTTAATCTTATCTGGTTAATAACCGTCAAAATTTTAATGGATTTTTAATATATTGCAAGGAAGGCAAAGATGAGTAAACAAGTAGAGTTTTTCTTTGATGTGGGTAGCCCAGCCAGTTATTTGGCATGGACACAGTTAGCGAGTATCGCGCAGCGTCACAATGCCGAGATTGTTTGGCGACCTATGTTACTTGGCGCAGTGTTCCAAGCCGTTGGTAACACCTCACCAGCTGCCGTACCTGCTAAAGGCGCTTATATGCTCAAAGACCTTAAGCGTTTTTCAGCTATCTATGACGTACCTTTTTGCTTCAATCCATTTTTCCCAGTCAATACCATGCAGCTTATGCGCGGTGTTACCGCTTATTTGGGGACACCTAAATTTGAGAGTTATTTATCAGCTGTCTTTAATGGGCTATGGGCTGAAAAGTTAAATATGGAATCACCAGAAGTTGTGGCTGAGGTTTTGTCGAAAGTAGGCATTGATGCGACTGATTTTATGGCGCGTATTAGTGAGCCTGAGGTTAAGGCGCGTTTAAAATCTAGTACCGAAGAAGCAGTAGCACGAGGCGTATTTGGGGCACCAAGTTTCTTCGTAAATGGTGAGATGTTTTTTGGTCAAGACCGGTTGAGCTTTGTTGAAGATGCTTTGAGAGACTGAGAATAGTAAGTCATAGGATATATAGATTGCGCTGTACTAGCTCAACGATAATCCATCGGCTCTCAAGCCACCAGACATCAGCCGCGATACGTAACGGTGATTTTTCTTCACTGTGGTTTCTCTAGAAAACAACCTTGCCACTCAGTTTAATGACTAAGCTCTATGGTGACATTAAGACAAGTCTATATATTGATAGTTTTGCTTAGACTGCTCTAGTTCCTCTAAATCTATATCTACTGTTACTATATCTGGCGACGAACCAAGTTTTTTGATGATTCGTCCCGTAGGAGAGACGATTAGGCTCTCTCCTACAAACTGACCGCCATGACCGACGCCGACACCATTGCAGGTAATCACAAAACATTGGTTCTCTATAGCCCGAGCTTGAGTCAATACATAGTGGGTATTTGCATAGGGAGACATATTGCCGTTTGGCATAAATATGATCTGTGCGCCTTTTTTTGCCAGTGCTCTTGAGCCTTCTGGAAACTCTAGCTCAAAACAAATCTGAGCACCGCAAACCACATCATTAATGCTAACCACTGACAGGTCTTCTCCGCTGGTAAATACCCCAACATCATCAAGCCAAAGCTTTGACTTTCGGTGCTTATGAATGATTTCGCCGTTTTTTATAAAAGAACATGCGTTATAGAAAAGTTGATCCTGTTTGTCAATATGTCCAATAATGATGGTTGAATCTGTATTTTTGCTTGCTTTCAATATGCTGTGAAAGTGCTCTGTTGATTGATGATACAACGCTTCAATATTGTCTAACGTCGGAAAGCCAGTCAAAGCAAGTTCTGGAAAAATCATAAAGCCATCACAAACTTGATGATCATGGATTGATTTTAATATCGCAGCAGCATTTACTGATACTTGATAATCGGTAATATCCATTTGATTGAGGATTATTTGCATAGGTCTTGCTCTTTACCGTAGGGGGTTGATACTTTCACAGTGCTTATTGGTCGCAATTATAGGTAATACTCGTTAATGATGAACTTTAGAAACACTTATTTAAAATGCTATTTAAAACGCTTTTAAAGACATTGCGACTCTAACCAACGACTCAATTTAATGATGTCTGGTTGATTTGACTTTAAGTCATTATAAAAGAAATAGAAACTGTCGCCAGTGAGTAATTCATGCATTGGGATTTTGACAAGATTTTGCTGATGTGTTTGTTCTAGCATCATATAGTTGTCGGTAAGCGTAATACCTAAGTTATAACGTGCAGCCTGTGCGGCAAGCAGTACATGGCTAAATTGATTAATCTTTACCTCGCTTGGCAGCTCAAACCCGCCTGCTTTACACCATTTTAGCCAATCATTAGCCGTACCTTCACTTTTGTCAGAATATTTTACGGACAGTATAGGGTGTTGCCATAACGCCTCAGGCAATGGCTGATCCTTTATTTCCGCCCAAAGCTTTTGGCCACAGACGGGAAATAGCTTTTCAGCGAATAAAAGCTTGCTGACTACATTGCGTTTCGGTGGATTGACGGTAATAAAGCAATCCGAACATTGCTCATTATAGTCGTCTTGGTCTGTCACCATATTTAAGGTCAGCTCAATCTCTGGGTGCTGTTCGCGGAAGTTTTCTAACCGAGGAATCAACCAATTGACAGCCACTGAACTATACAGCGCTAGGCGAATATGGCCAGGCTTATCATGGCGAATGGCCTGACTGGTATTGGATAGAGTAGTCAGCGATTGATTTACTTCTGTGAAATAGCGAGCACCTATGTCTGTTAAAGAAAGGGTTCGGCCCTGCCTATAAAATAGCGCTTCACCAAGATACTCTTCAAGCATTCGAACCTGATGACTCACGGCACTTTGCGTCACGTTGAGGCTTTCTGCTGCCTTAGAAAAACTATTAAGCCTTGCTACAGATTCAAAGCATTGTATGGCACGTAATGGAGGAAGTTTCATTATGAGTTCAACTAATACTAAACGTTTTTATATCATTATACGTCATGAGTATACGCGAATATACTATTTATCTGACCATTAGATTAAATGGCTTAATTTAAAATTTTATGTATTTTGAGATAGGTATAAGCATGATAATGCCGAAGATGAGTGTTGGATTTGCAATGATACTGTTGGTTGCAGGAAACATGATTGCAGTCCTTTCAGATGCGCTGATAAAAGAGTTGCCAGATGGCGCAGCGGTCTATCAGTTTGTGCTATTGCGTCAGCTAACAGCTATCTTGATGCTGCTACCGTTTTGTTTATTTAACCAAAAAGCCAAGCTACTTAGTAACGTAAAATGGCATTTTGTACGTGGGTATATTTGGTTGTTTGGCGCGGTATTTATGGTGTTGTCTATTCAAGCGCTACCGCTAGCCACGGTCAATGCGATTTTTTATACTGCGCCTTTACTGATGTTGCCTTTAGGGTTTCTGTTTTATAAAGACAGACTCACAGCACCAAGCATCATTGTGGCAATACTAGGCTTCATAGGTATTCTTGTCGTGGTAAAACCAACACAAATTAATATGGGCGCTATATTTGCGCTGATCGTGGCCTTAACCATGGCGACAAACAACCTACTAGTGCGTAAATTGCCTTCGAATCACACCGTTACTCAGACCTTGTTTTTGACCAATTTAGTCGGAATACCATTGGGGCTTGGTTTGGCTATTTGGGAAAATGCCCCTTTGAGTTGGTACGCGCTATGGATAGCAGCAGGCTCAAATTTGTTTATTTTGATCTATGCGGGTATCTGCGTACTGGTCTACCGAGCGGTTGAAGCACATAAAATATCTAGTGCAGAATATACTGGTCTGTTAGGAGCAGTGGTTATCGGCATCGTATGGTTTGATGAAATACCGGATATCAGTCTTTTGATAGGTTCGGCTCTGATCGTCTTACCTTTGATTTGGCTCGCCACGCTTGAGTCTATTAAATATAAAAGAACAGCTCTATAGCGTTTTACAATAGAGAGAGCGGAGAAAGAATCTATAATAATATTCGCATGAATTTATGTCATGAATTCGTGTGTTTAAATCGTTTTTTTCATACTCATTTTTTGTGGCAAATTACTATAGATACAACCATTCAGGCAAGGCTCTAGTCTTCAAGAGAGCTCTTGTTTGTTGAAGTTATTACTATGAGGTAGGCCAAATAATGAGCAATATAACCACATTCTCAGTCACATCTTCAAATCGAAAAATCGACCCTCCACGGCGTCGAGGTGGCGCGTTTAAAGCTGATGGCTCTCTGAACGATAATGACCGTGTCGAGATAGGTCCCACAGATATTGCTTTCAATGAGTGGGCTGAGCTAGGGTTGACACCTCCTAACCTTACACGAATGCGTGAATACCGCCTCCAAAGAATCGTAAAAGAACTACAGAAAAGAGATCTTGGCGGCATCTTATTGTTTGATCCTCTTAACATTCGTTATGCGACTGACTCCACAAATATGCAGGTATGGGTAACCCATAATCACTCTAGAGCCTGTTTTGTATCTGCATCAGGACATCTTATTTTATGGGATTTTCACAATTGTGAGCACTTATCAGCACACCTTCCTTTGATCAAAGAAGTTAGAGGAGGCGCTTCTTTCTTCTACTTTGAAACCGGCGATAGAACTGACGAACATGCCTCTAGGTTTGCTTCAGAAATTCAATCTATTTTACAGGAGCATGCTGTAGACAATAAAAGATTGGCTATCGATAAAATTGAAATTGCTGGTTTCAATAAGATAAAACAGTTAGGAATCGATGTTTTTGATGGTCAGGAAGTGATGGAGTTTGCTCGATCTATTAAGAACGAAGATGAAATTAATGCCATGCGATGTTCAATTGCCTCAACAGAGGTTGTGACCTATGCTGTCAAATCTGTAGACATTGACTTGGGAGATTTTAGTTACGCAGCTTGACGATAAAAATCAAACCACACCTGTCTTGGCGTTTTATAGCCCAAACCCTTTTGGATTCTAGTCCCACTGCGAGCATAGCTCTTGCCTTGCGTCGCTGCAAAGCAGTGCTTTGCTAATAGCTCCTCATTATACTCAAGCTCAATATATTTAATGATGTCATTGATAGCTTCGAATCTCATTTTATAATCCTGATGATACACTAACTCATTCTTTAATATGCCCCAGAAACTCTCTATCGGAGCATTATCAAAGCAATTACCACGTCTGGACATTGAACCCTTAAATTTATGCTTCTTAATGATCTTATGATAGTCATAACTACAGTACTGACTGCCTCTATCAGAATGCACAATCAGCCGTTGGTTGGGTCGTTTGTTCTTGATGGCCATATTGAGTGCACGGCAAACTAAATCTGCTGTCATACGCTTATTGATGGCATAGCCGACCAGCTCTTTAGTGTAGAGGTCTTTAACACCTGCTAAGTATAGCCAACCCTCATCTGTCCATATGTAAGTGATGTCACTAACCCAAGCTTCGTTAGGACGACTGGTATCAAATTTTTGATCGAGCAGGTTTGGATAAATAAACTTGTTATGGTTTGAGTTGGTGGTAACTTTAAAACGCTTGTGACGACGGCAAACAATGCCGTATTCTTCTTTAATGCGTCTTACCATATACAGGCTAATGTTGTGGCCTTGCTCTGCAAGATGAGCATGCAGTCGACCTACGCCATAACGTTCTTTCGTTTCACTGTGAGCCGCTTTAACCAGTAATTCAGACTGGTTGCGGTGGATCTGCTGATTACTAACACCACGATTTATCCAGTTATAATAGCTTGATGGCTTGACATCTAATACGTGACACATACAAGTGATGCTAAATATTTTCTGGTTATCCTTGATAAAGACGTACCTCATCAACTGTCACTGCGGGCATAGCCCTACGTCTTGCGTCACTAAAACAGTCTACTAGACTGTTTCTTAACGTTCCTCATTGGCGAAGTACGCCGTGGCCTCATTCGAGCATAGCTCTCATCTTGCGTCCGGGCGAAGCAGTGCTTCGCTTTATCCTTCCTCATTTAGAATCTCTCTCTCTTCCTGAGCAACTTTGAGATCACGTTTAAGACGTTTATTATCTTCTAGTATAGCCATGAGCTCAGGATCATATTCTTTAGTACCAATAAGCTGGCCTTTATCAGCTTTGTTTTGCCAGTTAGATAATGTCTGCATGGCGATGCCAAGCTGCTTTGCAGTCGCTGAAACATTGCCCTTATTATCTGCTATCTTTTTAACGGCTTCAGCTTTGAATGCTGCACTATAGGTTCTGATTTTCTTAGTCATGATAAACTCCTCATTGAGTCGTTAGTTTACCAAGTTTGGTTCTACAGTTTTTTCAGCATAGCTCAAAACCACCACGTGTGAGGCATCTAAGACTTTAGGTGTATTAAAATGAAAGGCACCTTGCGTGCTTTTGGCAATGCGTGCTTTGCCTGCGTCATCATCTGCAATGACAAAGCTCCATGGTTGAATATTGGTGCTTGATGGACTCATTTGTAGCATGTCTTTGATCTGCTCAAAATCTTCAGCAGATATCTTTTTATTGGCATCAAATACTTTGGTGCTGTAACGCCAGTTTAGTGCTTCATTAATGGTTTTCATGATTGTCCTTAAGTAAAGTAAGTTTCAGTTTTTTAGTCAGCTGGTAATACAAACGGATTTAACAAACGGTGCTACTCAATCCTTATTCGTGCATAGATAAGTTGAATGATTAGCCCGTCCTAGCGATGACTCATAATAGTAAAGTTCATACATTAGAACCACTAACTACAAGAGAAAACACTTTCAATATTATTTTGAGAATATGGCGTTTCTAATCTGTTTAAAGGTTATTTATTAGCTATATTAGGACGTATAATGAATGTACTTTATCAATTGATAAATCCATTAAACGCATAAGCTCATCTTAAAACGGCGCGAAATTATCAGGCTGACTGTGCGTAGCAGTCCAACGTTGATTGGCATCAATATGACTATTAAGCCCAACTCCTCGTGGTATTTGCATATTATCGCCATACAGCCAAAGCACCATATTGGTACGTTTGCCACTAGTAATTGGATGTGCGGCGTCCGGCACCGAGCCTCTATGAATAATCGCCATGCCAGGTTTAAAGATGGCACGTTTGGTTTGCCCAAATGGCGATCAACAAAGTCAACTTCTGATCCAGTAAAGTCTTCGCCTGGCAGATTTAGGTTAATATTCATAGTCACCGCTGAAGCATCAGTATGCAGTTGTAGCGATGTGTCGCCTGTCGGCTGGTATTGAATCGAGAACCCAAAGGTCTGAGTGTCATAGCCATAAACATTGGCAAATAATAGCCGAGCGATAGGACGCATATATTGATTCATGACTTTATGATAAAACGCCTGAAAATTAGGGATGGCCAAATAGCCTGACGAGCGCGCATCTAGCATAGCCCCATTACTGTACTGTTCAATGCGATACCGTAAGGAGGACGTATTGGGATATTAGCGTCTGCGATTGCTTGCAGATAACGGCGCAGCGTTGATAGTTGTGCTGGATCAAAGAGTTGTCCTTGGTATACGTCAGGTAGTATCTCTTGCCATAAATTTTTAACAGCCGTCTCCGTAGAAGGAGTGCGCCACGCTTGCGTCACTGCATCACGTAGAGTTGGATCAAATAATGAGTCATCAAGTACAGGCAAGTCATGCTCAGTGGTTTCCCACTCTGTCCATGCTTGCTCTAGTAACTGGCTGTTTTGATGCCAGAAATGCTCTACCGATGGTGCACGTCTAAGCATGTC
This sequence comes from Psychrobacter sp. BI730, assembly GCF_013414195.1. Lineage (GTDB taxonomy): Bacteria > Pseudomonadota > Gammaproteobacteria > Pseudomonadales > Moraxellaceae > Psychrobacter. Next base: position 17,496 of record NZ_JAATTV010000014.1, on the reverse strand, counting down.
TGATTTTGAAGGTAGTGGTAAGTTGCGTGCTTGCTGTAGTGCGCTCTGTTGATTGTCTCCATCATGGTGGCTATGGTGTTGAGTATCCTGTGTGCTCGTAGGCCGTATTATAGTATCCATCGTGTATCTCCAAATGTGTGAGTAAATCTTATAGGTGCATGCTACTATAATTAATGATTTTGATAATCAGCAGGTTTAGAGAAACAGTTTCAATAATTTTTATATAATGATGAGGCTAGCAGCAGCAAGCGATGGTGGTTGCTAAGTTAGACGCTAATTGAACGAAGGCATGACGATGAAAAATTTGCAGGATTTACGTATTTTTATTGAGACCGCTCGCTTAGGCAGCCTATCTGCCTGTGCTCGGCATTTAGATCTGTCGCCTGCAGTTGTGAGTGCAGCGGTCAAGCGATTAGAAGCCGAAATTGAGACGGTATTATTTGTTCGCTCTACTCGTAGGCTGCGTTTAACTAGCAAGGGTGAGCAATATTTAAAGCATTGCCGAGATGCGGTGGCTATCTTAGACAATGCTTATGCAGGACTACATGACAATGATGCTGAGCTGACGGGTACAATTCGACTGTCGGCATCATCAGATTTGGGACGAAACTTAATTTTGCCTTGGTTGGACGATTTTATAGACATTCACCCAAAAGTGACGGTGCAGCTACATATGTCAGACAGCTATGTGGACTTGTACGGTCAGCAGATTGATTTGGCATTACGTTATGGCGCACCCAAAGATTCATCACTGGTCGCACTACCCATAGTGTTGAATAATCGACCTATACTGTGTGCGTCAAAGGAGTATTTGAACAAGATTGATAAGGATATCGGTATCCCAAAAATGCCGCAAGATTTGTCGCATCATAATTGCTTACGTTTGGGTCATGATGAAAAGTATTTGAGCGAGTGGACTTTTGAGAAAGCCGGAAAGACTAAACGTGTGGCCGTGGATGGCAATCGCAGAAGTAAAGACGGTGACGTTGTACGCCGCTGGGCAGTGGCGGGTAAAGGCATCGCATTAAAGTCTCAGTTAGATATAGCCGGCGATTTAAAGGCAGAGAGACTTGTCGAGGTAGAGTTGGACGGCTGGCAAGTGGCCAACTATCCGCTGTATTTGATTTGTCCAGAACGGCGCTTAATCGATCCATTGTTTAATGCGGTCAAAGAATACTTGATTGAACGGGTAGAGCAGGTATTAAGGTAAAATGAAAATTAATGATGACCCTATTTAATCAGACGAGCAAAACAGCAATCCCTAGACAGTAATTGCTGGATGGCCATTATAATTATTGCCATATCTTATCAAGCACTGTAAACCAGTTTTTTGACGTGATCTTTTCAATCAATGGATCAGAAAAATGGCGTTGTTGCATCCGCTCAATCAACATGGAGATTTGACTGATATCAGATAGCTCATCAGGTAGTAGACAACCATCAAAATCAGAGCCAAAACCAACGTGATCTTCGCCTAGATGGTCGATCAGATAATCAAGATGGTCGACAATCACATCAAGCGAGGTTTGCGTATTACGTTGTCCATCTGCACGAAGAAACGCCACATCGAAATTCACTCCAACCAAACCATCGCTTTGTTTAATAGCAGCCAGCTGCTGATCAGTTAAGTTCCGTGCTTGCTGACAGAGAGTATGTGCGTTTGAATGTGTCGCAACAATAGGCTGGCAGGCAATCTCTAGCGTATCCCAAAAAGCACGCTCATTCATATGCGACACATCGATCAGCATCTGCTTTTCACTGCATTTAAGAATGAGGTCTTTACCTTGAGTCGTGAGCCCAGACCCTGTATCTGGAGAGTGCGGAAAGGAAGCATTCAAGCCATCACCGAAGAGGCTCTTTCTATTCCATAGTGGGCCAATGCTTCTGAGTCCGGCATCATAAAACACATCTAATAAGTCAGACTGTATGGCTAAAAATTCAGCACCTTCTAAATGCAATACAATACCCAGTTGCTTATTCTGCTGACAGGCCTGAATTTGTTCTAACGAGGTGCAAATTTGAATATGACCGTCTGATCGCGCCTGCAATTGCTGTGCAAGTTCTAATTGTGCACAGCAGATATCGACGATTTCTTGCGGAGTGAAGTCTGAATTTGTAGGATTAGATAGTTTTTCAGGGTGATTATTTTTCACATAAGCATAGGGCGGCAAAAAGATAGAAAACAATCCGCCCATCCATCCTGCTTGTTGGCAGCGCTTTAAATCTAAATGTCCCGGTAACGCGCCATAAATAAAGTCATGTAACGGATCGGCAGCTGAACTCAGCCAAAGGCGGGTCAACAGATCGTTATGTCCATCAAATATGACAGGCTTAGTATTAGCATTCATATTTCACCTGTCACCATACGAGTAGGAATCAGTTTGTCTTTATTCAGCTGCTTGTTACTCAGTGTTTTAGAATTTTTTGGATTACGAAAGCGCAACTCTTCAAAAGGTACAGGCGTCTCGCTGTTGATACGCGCCTCCTCAATCAGGTAGTGATAAGGCGATTTACCACAGACAGGATCGGCGTTTTTGGCGTCCCCAGTCAGCATAAACGCTTGGCAACGGCAGCCGCCATAATCGCGCTCTTTGTCTGGGCAGCTTTGACAGATGTCGGGCATCCAGTCATCACCGCGAAACTGATTGAAGCTCGCAGAGTCATACCAAATATCTGACAGTGGTGTATGTCGTACATTAGGAAACTGTATTGGCATTTGTCTGGCAGCATGGCAAGGTAGAGCTGTACCGTCTGGGGCCACTGTTAAGAAAATCTTGCCCCAGCCATCCATACAGGGCTTTGGACGTTCTTCATAATAATCAGGCACCACAAAAATAAGTTTGCACTTGATACCACGTTCTTCAATCTGCTTACGGTATTCATTGGTAATGCGTTCAGCTCGGACCACTTGCGCTTTGGTTGGTAGCAAACCCTCTATGTTCTCAAACGCCCAACCATAAAACTGACAAATAGCCAGCTCGACCGTGTCGGCTTCCAGCTCTAAGCACAGCTCAATAATCTGGTCAATCTGATCGATGTTTTGCCGATGAATGACAAAGTTAAGTACCATCGGATAGTCGTATTGCTTAACCAGACGTGACATCTCATATTTTTGCTCAAAGGCATGCTTTGAACCTGCCAAGGCATTGTTGACCGTTGGATCACTGGCTTGAAAGCTAATTTGAATATGCTGAAGACCTGCTTCTTTTAAACGCGCAATCCGAGCTTCGGTCAATCCCATACCCGACGTGATCAAGTTAGTATAAAAGCCTTGGTTATGCGCATAAGCGACCAGCTCTTCTAGGTCTTGACGAACCAGTGGTTCACCGCCAGAAAAGCCAAGCTGTACCGCGCCCATTTGCCGCGCCTGATCAAACACATCAAACCATTCCTCTGTCGTTAGCTCTTCTTTATACTGAGCATAGTCAATAGGGTTTGAGCAATAGGGGCATTGTAAGGGGCAGCGATAGGTCAGCTCAGCAAGCAGCCATAGCGGTAGCCCGACTGGCGCAGTCATACTAAATCAATCCAATGTTCACGCTGGGCGACCAGCATATATTCAATGATGTCTTGCTCGATTTCGGGGATATCCCCAAACATAGCTTGTACCTTTTGGATAATATCAGCAATGGACGCTTTACCATCAATATGTTGCCCAATGATGCTGGCACTGTCATTGAGCTTAATCATACCCTCAGGATAGAGTAAGACATAGGCGTTTTGCGCAGGCTCAAACTGAAAACGATAACCGTGACGCCATACCGGTACGATGGATTGATCCAGCTCAGGTAAACTAGCAGGTATACTCATTTAAACAATCCTTTATGCCAGACATTGTCAGTGGTAACGCTTTGATAAGGGGCTTGATTATGCACATAGGCCAAGCTCAAGGAATCCAAGATTGTCCATAAGATATCGAGCTTAAACTGTAGGATCTCAAGCATACGCTCTTGTTGCTCGGCTGTTTTGAATGAGTCGAGTGTGATGGTCAGACCATGCTCAACATCGCGGCGCGCTTGACTCAAGCGTGAGCGGAAATAGGTATAGCCTTGTTCTTTTATCCAAGGGTAATGCTTGGGCCACGACTCTAAACGCGACTGATGAATCTGCGGGGCAAACAGCTCAGTCAGTGAGCTACTGGCGGCTTCTCGCCATGAGGTACGCCGTGCAAAGTTCACATAAGCATCGACGGCAAAACGCACACCTGGTAGTACCAGCTCTTCAGAAATCACCTGCTCACGAGTCAAACCAACTGCTTCTGCTAGACCCAACCACGCTTCACGACCACCACCGTCAGGATAGACGCCATCTTGATCAATCATACGCTGAATCCATTCTTGACGCACGCGCTGATCAGGACAGTTTGCCATAATGGCCGCGTCTTTCAATGGAATGTTGATCTGATAATAAAATCGATTGGCAACCCACGCTTGGATTTGCTGCTGGCTGGCTTTGCCTTCATGCATCATGATATGAAAAGGATGGTGGATATGATAATACTGACCTTTTGCCATAATCGCTTGTTCAAACGCTTCTGGACTGAGTGCTGTGTTTTCTTCTTGCATTGTGTTTTCACCTTACGATTGCTATCTTTACCTTACCGTTTGTCTTAAAGCTCAATTTGCATACCATCAAATGCCACTTCAACACCATGTTGTTTTAATGTCGCAGCCTGTTCAGACTGTTCATTCAATATCGGATTGGTATTATTGATATGAATCAATACCTTACGAGCGTTATCGAGCTGGTCTAGATAATGCAATGAGCCATCTTCACCACTGATATGCAAATGTCCCATGTCTTGACCAGTTTTTGTACCAACACCGCACTCTTGCATTTCATTGTCCGTCCATAGCGTACCGTCAATCATTACGCAATCAGAGCTTTTCATGATTTGCATTACTTGATCGTCCATCTTACCTAGACCTGGCGCATAAAAGAGTTGTTTTTGTGTTTTTAAGTCTTTTACAATCAGCGCAATATTGTCGCCATCATGCGGGTCATTACGGTGCGGAGAATAGGGCGGTGCAGAGCTTCTAATCACTAAAGGCGTCAATTCTAAATTGTCAAACCCTTCAATCTTAAAGGTCTTCTTTGGATCAATTTGATGATGTTGCAAGCCGCCATTCCAGTGCTTTAACATATTAAAGAGAGGAAATCCTGTCGTTAGATCTTGATAGACCATGTCCGTACACCAAACAGGCATTGGACAGCCTTCACGTAGGGTCAATAGCCCAGTCGTATGGTCAAGCTGACTGTCCATTAAGACCACATTGGTGATGCCTGTATCTCTCAATTGACGTGCTGGCTGTGCTGCCTTGAACTCAAATAATTGTTGGCGGATATCAGGTGACGCGTTGAATAAGATCCAATCCACACCATTTTCTGATATGGCTATCGAAGATTGGGTACGGGTTTTTGCCTGAATCGTGCCTTGACGGACACCGTGGCAATTATCGCAGTTACAGTTCCACTGCGGGAAACCACCACCAGCAGCTGAGCCTAAAACGTGAATATACATAAATCAATATTTCCAAAAAAATAAAAGCCCTAATCATCTAGGGCTTTTAATGGATTGAGTGCTAATAAGTTTTAGCGTGCTTCGAAATACATAGTCACTTCGAAACCGATACGAATGTCTTGAAAAGCTGGTTTGGTCCACTGCATGGGGTTACTCCGGAACGATCTTACTATTTAAGAAGTAAGATTAATAAAGTGAATGAGTGATAAAGGGTAGTATAAGCTGCCCCCCGCTGTCAATTTATTAGATGTTAGTAAAGCGTTAACGAGCATCGATTAAGCAGTCTGTTATAGCATAAATGAAAGCCGATTTATCATACCGAAAAGACAGTATATCGAGCATAAGATTAAAAATACCTTTGAATAGATTGAGCATAAATTATAACTATAAAAAATCTGCTCGAGGGGAGTTAAGCGTATTCGAGAACTTATGAGTTATACACGTATATTGCAAAAACCGAATTTATCTATAAAGTAATAGATTAAATTGATAGATACTGGAGCCTGAAGATGATTGCTGAATTACAAGGCAGTGAATTAACCAAAGCCATCTTGGGAAATGTCAGCAACTATGTATGGTGTGCTGTCAGCAACGTTAGCGATGATTATGCTATCGCAACCATAGATAATGGTTACTACGAATTACTGGTTCCTATTGTAGCCTTTAATAACGACCAGTTCGTTTGTGATAAAGGTGATCTATGGGAGTACGCTGTCTCAGTAAAGAGAGTGGCGCTTACTCAAGATGATGTGGGGCTATAACTCATTATCAGTATAATGACTGTTATACTCTAAATGCAGGTTAGTTTTACAGCCTATGCATGAAAATCTACCATCTGTCTACAACTTCTTGTTCTAGTTGACAATACATCTGTACTATCTATTTATAAGCTCATCTGTCTAGCCACTAATATTTTGCAACGATAGATAAAACAAGTTCGAAGATGCTCAAGTAATTGCTGTTATGAAGCCACTTGTTTAGCTTACTAATCATTGTCATTGAATAGGAGTAACAACATGGATACGGTAATTGTTGGAAGCGAACTAACTCGTTCAATGCTTGAGGACGGTCATCAAAGTATATGGTGTGCTGTAAGTGATGAGAGTGATGAGAATGCTCTAAAAGATCAGGTAGGTAATGACTTCACATCTCGCATTGTGGCTTTTGAAGACGGCCAGTTCTACTGTACGGGCGGTATGCCTTGGAAGTATGCAGTGCCAATTGAGATCGTTGCATTGACGCGATATGACTTTTCTTTTTAGTGAACAAACATAACGTAGATAGGTTTGGATAGTCATCGCCGAAAGTAAACCCTAATATCAAGATATTTAGTTAGATAAAATGCGCGACTGACAAGGCCATTCAAGCGATGCAATATACAGCTTGAATGGCCTTTTGTGTTTTGGAGCCAGTTTGAAAGCTATTTATTATTTTAAAAACTCAGGGCGCATAAAGGCTGGGTTTGGATACGTATAAAATCCTTCACCAGTCGCGAATCCTAGTTTGTTTTGATCGATTAATTGCTCTTTTAAATATTGAGCAGCCTTAAACCTTACAGGGTTTTGAGTTTTTTCAGCAGATAGCTTCGTGATGTTGTAGGCAGTATTGATACCGATAGTATCCAATATGGCAAAGGGACCTGACGGTGCGCCAGTTACTATCATCCACGTTTTATCTATCGTATGTGGATCGGCGACCTCTTTTGCAACCAATTGCAAAGCTGCATCTATAAAAGGCGCCAACAAACTGTTCATAATATAGCCGGGTTGCTCCTTATCCAGCGGCATTGCCACCATACCGATGGCAGTAGCAAAAGCAACAACCTCATCAAATACGTTAGGATCTGTCCCAGGATGCCCCATGATTTCGGCGACATTATGCATCCAAATTTTATTGGCAAAGTGTAGCGCTAAAAACTGCGCAGGTCGTCCCGTTGATTCTGCAAACTGACTAGGAAGTAAGGTAGAGGTATTGGTCGCAAAGATGGTTTTCTCTGGCGCTAGTTTGGCAAGTTTTTCATAAAATTCGATTTTAATTTCAGGAATCTCGGGAATGGCTTCAATCATCAGCTCAGCATCTTTGATTGCTTCTGCTAAGTCTGAGGTGTAGCTGAGATTATCAAAAGCCTTATCCAGCTGCTCTTGAGTTGCCCTCAAATCCTTTCGAAAAGCCTTACACATCAATTGAAATTTTGACTTTGCTTTTTCTAAAACATCATCATTGATGTCATAGACACTGACATTAAAACCATGAAATGCGGCCTGAAAAGCAATTTGATAGCCTAGGATGCCGCTTCCAGCGACAGTTACATTTTTATACGTCATTGTATTTATTTCCTAATAGTAGTGGATATAAGTTGCTAGATAAATGTCTAGAACTTATAGATCTATTATTAGATGGTTTTACCTTATTATTCAACCTTCATTTTTATAAAAACATTAAAGAGAACCTAAAAATATCACTATGCAAGTATCAGATAATTTCATACTACTTAACTTATTATATTATTAAATAATTCAACAGCTTACTAATAATATTACTAACTTTACACCTAATGATTTTATGATAATTGAAGGCTAATTTCATATCATAACGACATTTTTAATGACTGTTGGTGTCAAAATATTGTCGACGAGGTTGTAAAGGAGGACGTAAGCAGTGATGTACGATGAAAGTCGTATTTAACGCATTCAATATACAAGGAAGGCTATTATCCCTATTATTATTCTTACGTATAAATCCGTTGCCACATTCGAAGGTTTACACCTGTATCACGCACCATCTTCCAACTGTGCTTATGTGCGTAAGGATTGCATTATCGAAGAATGCAGCTAGAGTGGACAAGCCTATTGACCTGTCTAAAGGTTATTAGCAGTAGTAAGCCTGTTTTTGATGTAATGATTCTCGCAGATGCGCTACAAGCAGTTTTAACTTTTGGTCCGGTTGCCGCGCCTTGGGGTAAACCGCATACATGCCCATTTTCTTTCGTGTAAAGCGCTGCAAAATCTGAGTGAGCGTATTTTGCTGCATTTCTTCATAAACAAGTGCTTGTGGTAAAAAGGCGATACCTAGGTCGCTGAGAGTCGCTTGTTTAATCGCATTAAGATGATTGCTATGAAACCGCCCCTGTACAGGAAGTAATTGCTCTGTACCATCTATATATAGCGGCCATATACCATTCGCCGTATGATCAAACTTATAGACCAAACACTCATGACTCCGTAATTGTTCAGGGGTTTGAGGTGTACCGTGTCGCTCTAAATAGTCTGGTGTCGCACATATGACCCACTGGCTATCTATAAGACGTCTTGCAATGAGTGATGAGTCTTCAAGCTCTGCTGTCCTTATCGCCAGATCAAACCCTTCTTCTATCAAATCAACCAATCGATTGGTAATCTGTAAATCTACTGATATTTCTGGGTGTTGTTTACAGAATTCGGCAATGGATTCGCTCAATATTAGATTCGCAGAGACCGCTGGCATGGTTATACGTATGTTGCCTTTCATGTCCTCACCATAGCCTGTTATGGCATTTTCAGCTTCCTGAAAGGCAAATTTAGCGATTTTAGCTTTGTCATAAAGCGTCCTTCCTGCATCGGTTAAGCTTAACTTTCTGGTTGTCCTATACAGTAGCTGTGCATTTAAGCTCTCTTCTAATCTTACAATACGTTTGCTTACCACTGAATTCGTTAATGACAGCTTTTCAGCGACCCGAGAAAATGATCCTTCATCAACCACTTGGACGAATAAAATCATATCGTCAGCTTTGCCCATACTTGTTCCCCAATTGGTGTAATAGCTTTTGGATTATAGCAAAAAAAGAAAATAACATTGTCCTTTGATGCAATATATCAATGTATTGACAAGGCGTAGAATATTTTAGGGAATTTTGAGCATTTGTTTATTTAACCATTCTATTAATCATGTCACTGACAGAGATTGTTTTCGGCTTCGTCTGACTGACAGCATGAAGTTATAAAAACAAATGCTTAGATGAAGTGGTTCAAGGAAGATTACACGATAAAAAAAGGATTATGATTTTGAATCAAACAATATATGGACTGTTGGCATTACTGCCAATCGTTCTCTGTGGTATTTTTTTGATAGGCTTGCAATGGTCAGCCAAAAGAACCATGCCAATCGTTCTGGCGGTTACTGCCGCGCTTGCCCTCTTTGTATGGGATATGACGCTTAATCGCGTGTCTTCATCTATTATTCAGGGAATGGTCATTACGGTTTCAGTATTGTGGATCGTATTCGGCGCTATTTTCTTATTGAATACGTTAAAGCATACTGGTGCCATTGCTGTTATCCGTGCTGGATTTACCAATGTATCGCCAGATAGGCGGGTGCAAGCCATTATTATTGCTTGGTGCTTTGGTTGCTTTCTTGAGGGAGCGGCTGGCTTTGGTACAGCGGCCGCTATTGCCGCGCCGTTACTGGTCGCGATAGGGTTTCCAGCGCTGGGTGCTGTGTTGATGGGAATGATGATCCAAAGTACGCCTGTATCGTTTGGGGCAGTCGGTACGCCTATCGTTATTGGAGTAAACAAGGGGTTAGATACAGTAGCCATTAGCGCCCAACTGGCACAACAAGGACTAGAGTGGGGCGATTTTTTACAACTGATTACCAGTCAAGTAGCCATTATGCACGGTGTCATTGGTACATTTATGCCACTTTTTATGGTGATGATGCTCACGCGCTTTTTTGGTAAAAATAAAAGCTGGAGAGAAGGCTTCGCTATTTGGCCATTTGCTATTTTTGCGGGTTTGGCATTCACAGTCCCTTATACCCTAACAGGTATTTTTTTAGGGCCAGAGTTTCCATCATTGGTCGGCGGTTTGGTCAGTATCACTATCGTTGTTAATGCGGCAAAACGTGGATTTTTAGTACCAAAAACCACATGGGATTTTGAACCGAAAAAAAGCTGGCCAAGTGAATGGCTTGGTAAGCTAATAGTTAGCAAAGAAGACATCACTCCTGCGTTGAGTGATAAAAAGATGTCCACGGTCATGGCATGGTTCCCTTATTTATTGGTTGCCCTTTTATTGGTGTGTTCTAGAGTATTAACAGGCTTTCAGTCTTTGCTGAACAGCGCGACAGTAGACCTAACCTCGATTTTAAGTGAGGCAGATATCAGTGCCAGTTTTAGTCCTTTATACTTACCAGGCGGCTTGTTATTAATCAGCGCCTTGGTTGCTGCGGCCTTTCAAACGAACAAACCTGTCAATGCACTAAACAATGCCTTTAAAGAATCAGGTAAAACTGTACTAGGGGCCGGATTTGTCCTTATTTTTACGATTCCAATGGTTAGAATTTTTATTAATTCAGGCGTAAACTTATCAGATGTGGCGAGTATGCCTGTCGCCAGTGCAGAGTTGTTTGCGGGTACTTTTGGTAGTGTTTTCCCCTTAATCAGTGCAACCATTGGTGCGTTAGGTGCCTTTATCGCGGGCTCTAATACCGTATCCAACATGATGTTCAGTCAATTCCAATACGAAGCCGCCATGAGCTTACATATTTCACCTTCTCTAATCATCGCGGCTCAAGCAGTTGGTGCGGCTGCTGGTAATATGATTGCAGTACATAATGTGGTGGCTGCATCAGCAACGGTGGGCCTACTCGGTATGGAGGGCGCCACACTTAGGCGTACTATTTTACCTACCATCTATTATGTGTTGTTCTGCGGGATTATCGTCATGGCTGCCATTTACCTCTTTGGTTTTCAAGGGCCTTTAGCATAATAAGTGATACACAATCACCAAATAAAGAGCGTCATATGCCGTTATTAAATAGAGCTTCATCAAACCTTTTTTCATCAAACATAGTGCATCAAGATCAAGATACACTCCGTCCTGAGCAAGTGTTAGATAAACTAACCCATTTACTGGGAGCTAGCAATGTACAGGCTGATCCGGAAAAAAACGAACACTATAGAATGGGGTGGCGTTCTGGCGGCGGCAGCGCTTTGGCTGTTTTGTTTCCGCAAACGCTGCTGGAGATTTGGCGTAGCTTAGAGATATGTGTGGAAGGCGATTGTATTATTATCATGCAAGCAGCAAAAACGGGACTGACTGAAGGTTCAACCCCGAGCGGTAATGACTACGATAGACCGGTGGTTGTGATTAATACCCTTGCAATGAATCAGTTGTATTTGGTGAATGACAACGAGCAAGTGATTAGCTTACCTGGCGCCACGTTGCACCAGTTGCAAAGTCAGCTTAAAGCCGTAAATAGAGCGCCTCACTCGGTCATCGGTTCATCGACGTTAGGTGCATCTATTATTGGCGGTGTCTCTAACAATTCAGGTGGGGCTCTGGTGAAAAGAGGTCCTGCTTATACCGAACTTGCTTTGTTTGCCCAAATAAACCAACACGGTCAGCTAGTACTGGTTAACCACCTAGACGTAGAGTTAGGCGACACTCCAGAAGAAATACTCACTAATCTGCAAACAGGTAATTTTGATAAAAGAGCATTACCTGACACTGGCAAGCTCGCATCTGACAAAGAGTACATCGCTAGAGTAAAAGACGTTGATGCAAGTACGCCAAGCCGCTTTAATGCGGATAAGCGAAGACTGTATGAAGCCAGTGGCTGCGCTGGTAAACTTGCCGTGTTTGCAGTGCGTCTTGATACCTATCCAACGGCTGCAAAAGAGAAAACCTTTTATATAGGCACCAACAGTGTGAGTGAGCTTGCACAGCTCAGAAGACAAATATTATCAAGCTTTGATAATATCCCTGAAGTGGGTGAGTACATGCATCGTGATATATTTGATGTATCTGCTAAGTATGGTAAGGACACGTTCCTGAGTATTAAGCATCTCGGTACCAACGCCTTACCTAGACTATTTTCTATCAAAGGCGCTATGGACGCAAAGTTCCATAAATGGTCATGGATGCCAAAGCACTTTACTGACAAAGTTATGCAGTTCGTCGCCAATATATTTCCAAAGCATTTACCGAAGCGAATGCTAGAGTATCGCGACCAATATGAGCATCATCTCATCTTAAAAATGAGTGATGACGGCATAGCAGAAGCACAGGATTTTCTGAAGGTGTTTTTCGACGCTTCAAATACGGGTAACTATTTTGAATGTAGTCAAGAAGAATCAGAAAGCGCCTTTTTACATCGCTTTGCCGCTGCAGGTGCCGCACTAAGGTATGAAGTCATACATGAAAAAGACGTCGGCGATATATTGGCATTGGATATTGCTATACCACGTAACGAATTAGAATGGCTCGAAACGCTACCTAAAGACATTGAACAGCATTTGGAAAAGAAACTCTATTACGGGCACTTCTTTTGTTATGTATTTCATCAGGATTATATTTTGAAGAAGGGCAGCGATGCACACCTTGTCAAAAAAAGGATGTTAGAGCTGTTGAGCGCACGCGGAGCCAAATATCCTGCTGAGCATAATGTCGGACACCTATACGAAGCGGAACCTGATTTGCAGAACTTTTATAAAAGTCTAGACCCAACCAATACCTTTAATCCGGGTATTGGTAAAATGTCGAAAACCAAACGCAATTGCTCGTGCTGTTTATAACTGAATTCTATAACTGATATTTAAAACTGGCCATGGGCTGATTATTTATCAGTTGCTAAGTTGCTGAATAGTTCAGTGTTTGTCTATTATAAATTGTTCAATACATCCTCAGAAGCACTGCCGATTGGTAGTGCTTTTTTATTATTTCTCGGTAAATGTATCAGCAGCCTCGAGTTCAGAAGCACATTTATTCAAAATGATTTTGTTATCTATTGTTAAATACCAGTCGATGCTATGTATAATGCAGCACTAGCATAGCTTTCACTCAGTATGGCTTTCACTCATATGCCTTTAATAAGAAGATTACATTATGTCAAATAAGCGTCCTTTATATATTCCTGTTGCTGGACCCGCTCTTTTAGAGACACCTTTATTGAATAAAGGTAGTGCTTTTTCATCAGAAGAACGTAGTAGCTTTAATTTAACGGGGCTATTACCTCATAATATTGAAACGATTGAGGAGCAATCATTACGTGCTTATCATCAACTAAGCTCATTCACTGATGCGATGGATAAGCATATTTACTTGCGTAACATCCAAGATACCAATGAAACCTTATTTCATCATCTAATTGAGCAGCATATCGAAGAAGTCATGCCGCTCATTTATACCCCAACCGTTGGTCAGGCGTGTGAAAAATTCTCGCAAATCTATCGTCGTAAACGGGGTTTGTTTATCTCATATCCTGAGCGTCACAAAATTGACGACATGCTACAAAATGCCACCAAACAAAACGTCAAAGTGATCGTTGTTACTGACGGTGAACGTATCTTGGGCCTAGGGGATCAGGGTATTGGCGGTATGGGCATTCCAATCGGTAAGTTGTCTTTATACACGGCTTGTGGTGGTATTAGCCCAGCCTACTGTCTACCTATTTTGCTGGATGTCGGCACCAATAACCAACAGTTGCTTGATGATCCTATGTATATGGGCTGGAGAAATCCGCGCATCTCTGGCGATGAATATGATGAATTCGTGGACTTATTCATTCAAGCCGTTAAGCGCCGTTGGCCAGAAGTGTTATTGCAATTTGAAGATTTTGCTCAGGAAAACGCGACACCATTATTGAATAAATATCGTGATCAGCTATGCTGCTTTAATGATGATATTCAAGGGACTGCTGCGGTATCGGTTGGTACTCTGATTGCAGCGTGTCTAAATAAAGGTCAAAAACTTAGCCAACAGAATATCGCATTTTTAGGCGCAGGATCTGCAGGTTGCGGTATTGCTGAGCATATTATTCGCCAAATGCAACGTGAAGGATTGACTGAAGAGCAAGCTCGTAGTCAAGTATTCATGGTTGATCGTTATGGCCTGCTAACAGATGGCATGACAGAACTGCAAAAATTCCAAGAACCATTAGTACAAAAGGAATCAGCTATTGCCAGCTGGGATAAAAGTAAGAAACTCGGCTTAGCGCAAGTGGTTAAACAAGCAAAAATCACCGTATTATTTGGTGTTAGCGGACAAAAAGGTCTGTTCACCCAAGAAGTGATCGAGTCGCTATGTGCTAATACTGAGCACCCAATTGTACTACCACTTTCAAATCCAACGTCTCGTGTGGAGGCAACACCGCAAGAAGTCATGAATTGGAGTAAAGGTAAGGCCATTGTTGCGACGGGTAGTCCGTTTCCTCATACCACTTATAACGGTCAGTCTTTTGAGGTTTCTCAGTGTAATAACAGCTATATTTTCCCTGGTATTGGCCTGGGTGTTTTAGCAGCACGTGCGACAGGTATCAGCGATAATATGCTAACGGCAGCAAGCCAAGCCCTTGCAGATATATCAATGGAATACGAAAAAGCACCTGGTGCCATCCTACCGCCGATCAAAGTTATCAGAGAGATCAGTGAAAAAATAGCGTATGCAGTGGCATTACAAGCAGCTCAAGATAAGCTAGCACTACCTATCACATCGGAGAATTTACAACGCCGATTAAAAGCGAACTTCTGGTTACCTGAATATCGTAACTATCGCCGTACTTCTTTCTAAGTTAGACATTAGATAGTTAGCTATTATCGATATTGCAAACACTATAAAAAATCACCTTAACTTGAACAGTTAGGGTGATTTTTTTATCTATGCATTAATATAAAACTATAGGGTCTGTATGGTCGCTTGTTTTGGTGGTGAGTTAGTCAACGCCTTGATAATTTCAGATATTTTAAAGTTATTCTAAGAAGTGTTAGTCGATACCTTTATCATTAAGGTATGGAAGGTTAGGGTGTATTATAGACACGCAATAAAAAACCCTTGCAGCGTATGGCTTACAAGGGTTTAATCGGTACTACTCATATCTTAACTGGTGCGCCCACCACGCAACGACTAACTTAGTATAATCCTTTATTATTAAGGGATAAGGTAGTTAAGTATTTATTTTTAACAACAAATTTAACAACTTCTTAAGGTCTATTGATTTGCCATCCGATTGAGATTGGCTTTTATATCATGAATGACCTGATTTGATAATTCTTTCTCAATGTTATGATCTTTAATAACAGTCAAAAAGTCCTCAGCAACTGATGCTACCTGATCAATAATAGCTTGTGCCTTGTTTTGCTTAATATCAGCTTGCTTCGCCAATTTTAGTAAATGAGATCGGGTAGGGTATTGAGCTTCACCAGTTACATCCATTTGGTGATAACCATTCATACCTGAGTTATAAGCGAGATCATAGACGGGCGATAACGACCACCTGCCAGCCTTGTCCATCATAAAAGAGAAGTTTTTGCTATGATCGTCTTTATTATTAAAGATGACATTAAATACAGCATGTCTAAAACCCTCTTCTACAGCAACTTGCGATTGAGTCAACATACGCACGCAGCGCAAATACTGCAAATAATCTATTGAAGGAATGCGAAAGTCAATATCTAACAAACCCGCCAGTGTATGAGTATGAACGCGTTGATTGCCCATGCGGTCAAAACGCTCAACCCCAAAAGCAGCATGTTGTTCACCGATATCAAAATAATGATGCGCAGGCATGTTTAGGCCTGCTTGCTTAGCCCTATCAGCATAAAGTGACTCTAATAGACAAACGCTTTTATGCTCAGATTGGGCAGGGAACTTAATCAGCCACGGCGTTGCGGATGGCTGTTCGCTTGTTAAGTCCGTAGCAATAAACTCGGTTGCCTCATCATATAGGACAAGTGCTTTTGGTCTTGCACCTTGTGGTGAGCCGCCGATAACGATGAGCTCAGCCAGTATGTTGCTATCTTGTCCGGATAAAATCGATTGATTGGCAGCGGCCAGTTTGGCTAAAGTAAAATCATTAATATCGATATCAGCGGCCGATAAATCTTGTTGTGGCTCAAAACTAAGTGCTCCCATTGCTGAATTACCAATATAAGCGAGGCGATCTAAAACATTGATTGACGTAGCATGAGACATTGTTTTTCGAAAGAATCTATCCATTAGCAGCATTCCCCAACCATCAGGCAAGCTGTCTGATAATAATCCGCATAAGTAATGGCTTGACGCATGAGCACCATAGTAAGGTTCTGATCGTAATGGCATCTCAATTGGTGACAGCTCCAGTCCATCAGCCAGCCACGCCGCATCATAGCCAAAGGTAGGGCGTCGTCCATCCATCGTTAATTTACCGATAAGACGTTTGTCTCCGAATCCTTGGTAGTAAATATTGACAATTGATATCGGTTGATACATTGAAATGGCTACCTTATATCAGCTTTTGTTTGAGGCGCGCAAGCGTGGATTTTGTTTAGCGATAACATCTTCTATATTGGTAGGTACTACATCAAATAATTCAGAAAAGTGATTTACCATGCCAAGAGCCATAGCGAGCCTGATTATATTGTCTAGTGTACCGCCCTGACCAGACTCAATACGAGCAACAGTACTGATGCCAGTACCAGCCTTATCTGCTAAAGTGGCTTGCGTTAAGTTTAATGCCAGTCGCTGCGTTTTTAAGCGTTCACCTAAAATCTCGGAAATCTCACTTGGCGTATAAAAATCAAATCTTATGTTCATAATATAATAAATCATATAAGAGTGTTAAAATACTATTTTAGCACTTAGTCGTTCAAATATGAATGCTTGTTTTTCTGAAATAAATAATTAACAAAAAATATTTGTAATCAAACCCCGATATTAATAGCGTCCCCTAAGAAAATTCAATTTCATACCCCCGCCCTCTACACTATATAAATAATAGCATATAGAGCTTTTCCAGTTTGTCAGAGTAAGATTGTTCCATGGCATATGCAAATATTGATGATATTTTAAAAACCATAATCTAGTATCGATTTGAATGTTGAGCATAGCTCGACTATAAAATTGACTACATCAGTGTATTTATACGGACTCTAATGCTTGCTGGCAAGTGAGCTATGCTGAAGAAACCGTACAAGTAAACTTGGTAAACTAACGACTCAACGAGGAGTTTACCATGACCAAGAA
>NZ_JAATTV010000013.1 GCF_013414195.1 Psychrobacter sp. BI730 | reverse complement strand
CAATGTTTTTGATAACTTGTGCTCGAAAATCTGCTGAGTAGGTCATCTTTTATATTTCTCTTTGCTTGGTTTAAAAGCATTGTACCTTTTCTATTTTGGACTGACTATAGGTTAACTTACCCTTCAAATATCTAATAAGAAAGTCAAATATAAAAATTATTCCAATTAACTATAAATCCAATTTTCAACATATAAATAGATTGAAATTTGAATTGAAAGTAGCGTTATTATATTTTTGTATTGTATATAACTGGCAATAATATTACTGGATAATTTTCATTTGTAATAAAAATGTATCAATGCATTTTATAGTGTTTGTTTTAGCACAGTTATTATTGCTTTTCCAGTAATTAGTAAAATTATGTTCGAACTCATTAGTATCACAAATAGCTGTTCTTATTTATTAAAGGTGTAACTTCAACTTTCCTTAATACTTGAATTATCAGCTTTCTTAAGTTTAGTAAATATCTTACAGTCGTTCCACCGCGTTACAATTCACTATATAATAATATGACGATTACAATGGTGACTGCTATGACAGCTTCTAGACATTTAAGAAAAATCCTCTATTTATTCAGCGTACTATTTATCGCAGCTTGTCAGCCGTCACCTGTAAATGAATCGACTGTTACTGACACTGAAGCAGAGACCGCTGACACGCCACTTATCATCACAAGTGATAGTGTCACAATGACGCCAGAACATATCTTGAGTATCAAACCTTCAAGGTATCAGCCAAGTCTCGGATTACAAGGTAATATCGAACCTATCAAGCAGACCACATTTGTTGCGGTACATCCGATTCGTATAGAAAAAACACTGGTTAGTGAAGGTCAATGGGTAGAAAAAGGCACGCCATTGCTTGTCTTTAGACGTACGGGCACGGCTAGCAAAGCTGAAGATTTGAAAAAGCCTGAACAAGGTAATTCAGAATCAGGGGGTACTAATCAAAACAATCAAGAAGATACGCAAAACTTCGATGCTAAATCTGCACAAGCTGCGCCAGACGCAGACACTGCTGTTGTAAGAAAAACTGATAGTGAAAATGATAAAACATTAGAAGCAAATTCTGCGATAGATACTGATAGCAATACCTCTACTAATCAGGGTGCAGACGTTAATACTGCTAAACAAGGTGCACCGTATAATTCGATTACCATTCATGCCAGCTTTTCGGGTCGGGTAGAAAACTTATCTGCTGATGCAGGACAACAGCTAGCGGCGCGCGCGTCTCTACTACAGATCAGTGACGAGACCAAACTGCACTTTATGGCTACCCTGCCTATACAAGCCAAACCACAGCTTTCCGTTGGCCAAACAGTCAATTTTACCGCCGAAGGTATCTCAGACAAGTTTACGGGACAGGTCAGTAAACTGGTATCGACCAGTCAGCCCAAAAAGCTCTTGGTCTATGTTAATGTCATCGACAATGAAGTTAGTCGTGATAAGTTACTGCCAAATATGAAAGTCACAGGGCGCGTCAACTATGGTCAAATAGATGTAGGCACTATCGTACCTAAGCGCGCGCTACATGATGTTGATCTGACAGAGTTGCAAACTCCTCCTTATATGCCGCTACAACCATTGACTGCTAATGTTTGGATTATAGGTCAAGATCAGCGTTTAACACGCCAACCTATTGAGGTAGTTGAATACGACCCTACTACGCAGCAGTATTTGATAGCAGGTGTGAGTAATGATAGCTTAATTTGTTTGGCTGACTTACCTGTAGATTCTAAAGGTAAAAAAGTTATTGTGTCGTAATAGTTTACGTTGACAGTTACATTGCGTAGAAACATTAACAAAGCTTCTCTTGTTTTGTAACAGCATAATTAGGCAATATGACCCTACTATATATAGCATTATCCGAGTATTAAAATACGACTCACATTTAATTATGCGCTATTCTGTATATTTGAAAACGTAGAGGCTTAATAGTTTAACTATTTATCATTACCAACAACTCGTTATTACCAGAAACGTTATACTTTTTATAAATCACAATAACAATTAGAGGACACTCCATGAGTAAGCAGATTTTATTGATTGAAGACGATCCAGATTTGGCTGAGCTGATCAGCGATTATTTGACCATGAACTATTATGATGTGCATCATGCTGGTCTTGGTCAAGAAGGTCTCGACTTATTAGACACCAAAGAGCGCGATATTGACTTGGTTGTATTGGATCTTATGCTACCTGATATGGACGGTATGCAAGTGTGTCAAAAGATTCGTGGCAACAAGAATAACATGACCAATAAAGTACCTATTATCATGCTGACCGCAAAAGGCGATACAACCGATCGAGTGTTGGGGCTGGAGATGGGTGCTGACGATTATATCGCCAAGCCTTTTGAGCCACGTGAGCTATTAGCTCGTATCCGTGCGGTTATTCGTCGTCATGAGCAACCAAATCAAGCCGATAGCCAATCAGACAGCTTAACTTTTGGTCGTTTGAGTGTGTTCCCTGATAGTCATGAAGTCACTATCGATGACCAACCAGTACGTTTAACCACGCATCAGTTTCAGTTGTTACACTACTTTGCCACTCATTCTGGCAAGGTGTTGAATCGTGAGCAACTCTGGCAAGCGATGCCAAATGATGACAGCTCAGACAATATTGACCGTGCAATTGATGTACATATTTCGCGTCTACGTGCTTTGATCGAGGACAACCCACGTCAGCCAAAGCGTATTATTACCGTACGCGGCGTCGGCTATCAATTTGCCACTGATCAGGTGTAATCGTAAAGGATGCCTAATTAGCTGACTCATGGTGTAAACTCTGTACTATGAGTCGGTACAAGCGTTTAATAATAGAGATCGTTTAATGCAGCAATTGGGTTTTCGTTCCGTATTTGCCAAACTATTTGCCAGCGTTATGCTGGCACTTACTTTATTTGCAGTGGCAATGGTGCTGTTGACCCAACTTGTTCATGATAAAGACGCTGGTATTCGCTCAGAAATATTAGCCACACAGATTCTGGGTCAAATCGATCCATTCCTGCACGAATTAAATATCTCCATCAGTAAAGACAATCGTTTGCAGTCTCGTTTTATGCTGGCTGTCGTTAAGAAAAGTTTCGATATTTTTGATGAATCACTGCAAGCAAAAATGGGATTGTATGACAGCGAAGGTCGGCTACTCATGCAAACTGACAATAGCGATCTTCCCCTAGAGCTTCCCCCTACCCCGTCTTTGTTCTCGCGCGTTTTTCCATCACTTGCAGACACGTCACCTACCAAGCAAGCCCAAGTGTATAGCAGTACGGGTTACACCTTATTATACGAATCACGTCTAACGCCTAAAAAACCTGTCCTTTCTGCAGCCTTGAACTTGTTCACTGGTACGCTACTACTTTTGCTCATTATGGCAGGTGTACTATGGTTGATTGCACGGACGATGACATGGCGTATTGACCAGTTAAGCCAACAAATGACTCAATTGGGTGATGGTGATTTTACGGTGCGAGTGAATGCGCGTGGTAATGATGAAATCGCTGCATTAGCACGCGGATTCAACCAAGCGGCACAAAAAATTGAACACTTAATTGATGCCAATAACTTGCTACTGGCACATGCTTCTCATGAGCTACGCACACCTATTACGCGTATCCGTCTACAGATTGAAATGATGGATATGTTGGCTGGTGCACTACCAACTGATACCAAAGCAAAGTTTGATAAACGGGCACAAGCGATCAATAGAGACTTATCAGGTCTTAATGACTTAGTAGAAAGCATATTACTGGTTAGCCGTTTGGATGCGGGACATGCCTTACAGCAAGTTGAAAACCTCGATTTATACGATTTGGTAAATCAAGAACGTCAGCACTATCCTGAAGCTACTCTGATTGGTGAGCACATCGTGATAGATGGTCAGTCATCAATGTTGACTCATTTGATTCGTAATTTACTTACCAACGCTATGCTACATGGCAAGCCACCTGTTACGGTATTGCTATACGGTGTTCAGAGCATGGAAGAAGCTGGAACTGTGCCCGACTATCTATTACAAACAGTGCTATGCAGCAGCTTTGTCGATTACAACAGTTTAGACTTTGACGATTATGAAGAAAACGCTGATGCTAAAGTAATTGAGCACCACACTGCTAAACATGAAGCCACTAGTGCAGTTGATAAAAATAAATCAGAAACGACTGACTCAATAGCAGAGCTACCAACGCCGACTATCTATAAAAACGGTGAAGACATAGCTGCTCGCCACGAGAGCAACGAGAGCAATGATGAAGTCAGTATTGATAACGGCCTTTCAGATGAAAGCTTGATAGACAGTGCTAGCAAACCCCAACCCACTACTAGCGAATCATCACTACTTGCTGACTATTACAGCTTTACCAGTGAGTTAACTGACAGAATTAAGAAAGTTATTTGGAAAGCTGTTCCAGATTCTACTGAACCTGCTAGCGACACTGATACTACTAACAACGCTAGCTTGACTGAAGTAGCATCAATAAGATCTATAAGCAACGTAGAAAGCGAGAATACTGGCACTCTTATCGAGAACAGTGTTCAAAAATCAGATAGTTCTATTACTGATGCCGCTACTAAAAATAATGGCTCAAACAATACGAAAGATGACGCCAAATCTAACAGTTCAAACCATGAGAGCTCAGGCGCAGTTGTGCGTAAAGAAGGCTTATTTGCCAAGCATATGAAAAAAGCCAAAACTGAACCTGAACGTCCTCTGCCAAAATATGCCGTGCTGGCTGTAATCGACGAAGGCACTGGTATCCCTGAAGGCAAACGAGAAGAAGTCTTCAGTCCATTTGTACGTTTGCAGCAAAAAAATAAAGGCTCTGGATTAGGGTTATCGTTAGTCTCACAAATCGTTACCGCTCATCAAGGGCGCATTATTACAGATACGCTAAATGGTCATACTAGATTTTTGGTAACCATCCCAATTCATCATGACCCTCATTACAACTATCACGAGTAATCAATCCCCATCATTATATAGATAGCTATCACGCTGTCACCTTCAAATTTGCCATTTTAACTGCTTATTCTTAATAGCTATTAATCATAAGCCGGACACGTATGTGCATATCCAAAGTGCCTGATAATATGCTATATTACCGCCCCTTATTATACGGTTATTGACTGTTGTCGTTTTGACGAGCTTCTTACATATTGAAAGAGGCCTGATGACGCGTTTTTGACCATTAAAAAATTTATTAAATTTTGAGCCCTCCATGAATGACATGATTGTCTTAAACGATGTGACCAAAAGTTTTTTAAGCGACCGATCAATCAAAGACAAAGACGGCAAACCACATTGGTTTACCGCTGTTGAGCCGACATCTCTGACTATCAAACAAGGCGAAATCTTTGGTCTAATGGGTTATTCAGGTGCAGGTAAATCTACCTTATTGCGCCTAATCAACATGCTTGAACGTCCAGATTCGGGTCAAGTCGTGATAGACGGTACTGACCTAACCACGCTGTCTGCCAGTGAGCTGCGCATTGCCCGTCACAATATCGGTATGATTTTTCAGCAGTTTAATCTGATGTCTAATCAAACTGTTTTTGACAATGTGGCATTTAACTTAAAAATCTCTGGTTATCCAAGTCGCGACATTCATAAGCGCGTTATGGATTGTCTTGCGATTGTTGATTTGACCGATCGTGCTGGTCACTATCCTGCGCAGTTGTCAGGTGGACAAAAACAGCGTGTGGGTATTGCCCGCGCGATTGCCCCTAGTCCAAAAGTATTGTTGGCCGATGAGCCAACCAGTGCGCTTGACCCTGCAACGACCCGTAGTTTGCTGACTTGTCTGCGTGATATCAATGAGCAGCTTGGCGTGACTATCGTCATCGTGACCCATGAGATGAGTGTTATTCGTAGACTTTGTGATCGCGCAGCGTTATTGCATCAAGGACAACTATTAGAAGTTGCGGATGTGCGAGATGGTCTGATTCAAGCAACCACCCCGATTGGCAAAGGCTTAGTCGTTGAGGACTAATGAGGCAGGAGAAATAGATATGTTAACTGGTACTGAATTATCCGCCTCTATAGACAAGTTGCTTGCCCTACGCAAAGAGATCGTGAGCGCGTTTATTGATACGTTCGTGATGCTTGGTATTTCAACTACGGTCGCCATCCTTATCGGTGGGCTCTTTGGCGTATTCTTGTTTTTGTCTAGTGATCGTCAGTTTTTGCAAAACAAAACACTATATGGCGTACTCGGCGGCATTACTAACTTTATGCGCGCCTTCCCTTTCGTTATTTTGATGATTGCGATGAGTCCATTTACCAAGGCCATCGTCGGTACTGGTATTGGTCCGATTGCCGCATCGCTCGTACTGGCGATTGCAGGTTCATTTTATTTTGCGCGTTTGGTCGAGCAAAATTTGCGTGAAGTGCCGCGCGGTATTATTGAAGCGACCGAATCGATGGGCGCCAGGCCTTTTACTATCATCAAAGTGCTGCTCAATGAAGCGCGCTCAGGGTTGGTACTCTCTGTCACCATTTTGTGTATCAGTTTGCTCTCTTACTCAGCGGCGGCTGGTATGATTGGCGGTGGTGGTTTGGGTGATTTGGCCATTCGTTATGGCTATTATCGCTATCAGACCGAGGTAATGGTTTTTATCGTGATTGTACTATCCATCATGGTTATATCGATTCAAGCCTCTGGCAACTGGCTCGCCAATCGTTTAGACAAACGTTAAACCGCTTTAGAGAATACTTGACATTGCGAGCGACTAGGTTTATTTTTGGCAACACTCAACCCTTATCTCAGCGCTCATAAAAAGCAGCATTACTATTTATAATGTTGCTTTTTTAATGTTCAGACGATAAACGTTTTACTCAACCCCATTCATTATTAAGGACATATTATGAAATTAACAGATATCAGCCGTCAGTTAGCTACCGCATTTGCTGCTGTTGGTGTATCAGGTCTAGTCTTAGTTGGTTGCAGCAATTCATCAGCGCCAGAAGCGACTAAAGAGCCAGTAACCGAAGGTGCCACTGCAGAAACTGCCGCTAGCGATATCGATCCTGATCATACCAAAATCGTTATCGGTACGACTGAAGGCGATTTTGCTGATATGGTTCGTAACCAAGTAAAGAGCACGCTTGAAGCTCAAGGTTATGAAGTTGAGTTGATTGCATTTACTGATTATGTTCGTCCTAACCTTGCTTTGGCTGAAGGCGATTTGGATATCAACATCTTCCAGCACAAGCCTTACCTTGATACCTTCAAAAAAGAGAACAACCTTGATCTTGTTGAAGTATTCCAAGTACCAACCGCACCACTTGGTATCTACTCAGGTAAAAAATCTAGCCTAGATGAAGCATTTAAAGGCATGAGTGTGTCTGCACCGAACGATCCAAGTAACTTTGCTCGTGCGTTGGTCATGATGGACGATCTTGGCTGGATTAAGCTAAAAGACGATATCGATCCATTGACAGCATCAAAAGCAGATATCGCTGATAACAGCAAATACGATATCGAAATCGTTGAACTAGAAGCTGCTCAATTACCACGCGCGCGTGATGAAGTTGACTTCGCAGTTATCAACGGTAACTATGCTACCGACTCTGGTATCAAATTGACCGAAGCCTTGTTCCAAGAGCCAAGCTTTGCTTATGTAAACTGGTCAGCGATCAAATCTGCTGATACTGGTAAAAAATGGGTTGAAGATGTGACCAACGCTTATAACTCAGAAGCTTTCAAAAAGTATGCTCATGAAACGTTCCCTGGCTACAAGTACCCAAAAATCTGGGGTACTGATCATAGCGCACATACGGACACTGCTGCTAAAACTGAAAGCGCTGACGCTCCAGAAACTGCAGAAGCTGCTGCTCAATAAGACTTTAAATCAAAGTACCTAGTTTTTTAGGTGTTATGATTAATAGAAACGCCCTTTACTTAGAGTGATGGGCGTTTTTTTGTCTTTTATTCTAGGAATGCTGTTTTCCAATAGGTTATCAAAAGACTAACTGTGCATTGAATAACTATCAAAAATCACGTTACAGCCTGTTTGCCCTTTGTAGGAAACCGTCACTCACGCTTCCACTTGTCTTTAGTTTTTCTTATAGTGGACAGGCTCAATAGTAATTTACTCGTTAGACCATACTATTGATAACATTTAAAACGAATGAAAATTATAAGATACACATAACAAGGATAATAATATGAGCGCTAAAAACTATAATATTCGTACCGCTGGACAAGCAAATATCCCAATCCTAGGGCTAGGTACTTGGCAGTCAACTGGACAAGATTGCGTAGACGTGGTCAAAAAAGCGTTAGAAATGGGTTATGAGCATATCGATACCGCTCAAGCTTATGGTAACGAAAAAGAAGTTGGCGAAGGTATCAGACAGTCAGGCGTGGCTCGTGATAAGTTCTTTTTGACTACCAAGATTTTTCCAGATGATATGAAGTTTGAGCCAGAAAAACTGGTCGCAGCAGCAAAACGTTCTTTGGAAGATTTGGGTACCGATTATGTTGATTTATTGCTATTGCATTGGCCTGATGACCGCGTGCCATTATCTGAGACCATTCCTGCGCTGTGTGAACTCCAAAAGCAAGGCTTGACGCGTCATATTGGTGTTTCAAACTTCAATATTGCTAATATCATTGAAGCCAAGAAATATGCTGATGTGCCTATCGTCGTGAACCAAGTAGAGTTTCATCCGTTCATTAAGCAAAACACATTGCAGACCTTTTTGAATAATCATCATATTCTACTAGAAGCCTACTCGCCATTAGCACGTGGTGATGTATTTGATAACGAAGTAATTAAAGAGATTGCAGATAAGCATAACGTAACACCAGCACAAATCTCACTAGCTTGGATCTTGTCAGACAAGCATCGTGTAGCCATTCCAAAAACGTCTAATCCTGATCACTTGCAAGGCAATCTAGATGCCATCAAGGTTGAGTTAAGTGCAGATGAGTTAGAAAAAATCGGTAACCTAGCCAGCTCTGACGGTCGTAAAATTGAACATCCTGACTATAGCCCAGTATGGGATGACTAACAGGGTTAATAAGTACGATTAGCTGATTAGCTAAACACAGCTCAATAAAAAGCCACCGATAATCGGTGGCTTTTTTATATGGTATGAAAGCTCAAAATCATTACTGTTGTAGCGTTTCGGTCTCATGAATCTTTTCAGCAGGATTATACTGTTCAGAAGTAGGTATCGCTCCGCTGCGATTATTTTCTTTCATAGATTTAGCAACTTCTGGTGGCATATAGTTTTCGTCATGCTTAGCCAGTACTTCCCCAGCAACGAAAGTATCGCCCTGCATTTTACCCGTAGCCACGACACCTGAGTTTTCAGCAAATAAGTCTGGCAGGATACCTTGGTAAGTCACTGGCACGGTCGATTGAAAATCAGTAATCGCAAACTCAACATTTAATGGATTGTCTGCTGCACGCTGCACACTACCGGCAACCACCATACCACCAGCACGAATACGTTTGTCTTGAGGCGCTTCACCTTGGGCAATCGCAGTTGCATCAAAGTAGTAGTCAGTTTGCTGCCCGATGGCATAGATAACCAACATAACTGCTACTGCCGCACCTGCCAGCGTAAACATAACCCACGTCAGTTTTTTCCGACGAACTGCATTCATACCACTACCCCATTAATGAGTCACTGTTTTATAAACCATTATCAATCTACAAAACAGAAAATTTTGAAGAAACTACCATTAGAAAAACGTTCTAAAAATGTCTTTCTAATCGTACTCTTCTAATTGCTATATGGTAGCATTTTTCAGACAAATCAATAAGCCTCATCACTGCCTATAAGGTCATATTTTTGTCAGTGTAAGGATACGGTTTCTTACGCTAAAACCATGATATTAAGATGATTTTTATTCAGATTGCCTAATCACAGAAGTCACAGGCGTTGAGGTTTTGGTCGTCCGTTGTGCTTGACGCGCTTGCTGGATGGTCAGCTGTTTGATAAGTGACTGTCGCTGTCTGCGGCTATAGATAATAAATGCCAACATCACGCCGATCGTTATCGCCCAGCACGACCACACAAAAACCCCATGCTTACCCATGGCGAAAAACTCAGATACGCTATAAAAGTAAGGCTGCATAGTATTTTCCTAGCCGTTATTTGTGTTGACCACGAATGTATTCTTTAACCCACGCTTTGCTTTGATCACGGTATAGAATCAGCGTGTTGGTACGATAAATCGCTAATGTCGCAACCAGTAAATAGCTGCCGATAATCATCAGTAACAATGGCATCCACATATCTGCCGACATCTTCGGTGCGGCGGTCAAACTAAAGGTCGCGCCTTGATGCAAGGTATTCCACCACTCTACTGAGTACTTGATAATAGGTAGGTTCACTGCACCCACGATAGATAAAATAGCAGCTGCTTTACCACGATTGGCCGTATGCTCAAAAGCAGCAAACAATGCCATCACGCCCGCGTACAAAAACGCCAATATCAGCATTGACGTAAGACGTGCATCCCATACCCAGTAAGTACCCCATGTTGGCTTTGCCCAGATAGAGCCTGTAAGCAAACTGATGACACACAGCAAAAACCCCATCGGAGCAAGTGCCTGCGCGACCAGACTGGCCGTCTTAATCTTCCACACCAAATAAATTACCCCCAAGACCGCAAGGGAAAAATAGATAGAAATGGCAAGACTGGCCGCTGGCACATGGATAAATATAATGCGATAGCTATTACCCTGAAGATAATCAGGCGGCGCAAAAGCAAGGCCCCATACGCTACCAATGAGCAAACAGAGACTGGCTAGTATCGCTAACCACTTGACCCAAGGGCTAAAGATACGAAAAAACTGCTTGGTACCCACAGTGGTCAAGAAACCCTGCCAAATGCGCTGCCACAAGCTAGGGGATGAGACGTTATTCAGGTTGGGCATGGGAAGAAACCTATTACACAGCTTACTGGCGATAAAGGATGCGGTCTATAAAAGCACCACTATCAACTCACCTGCTGGCGTTAAACACTGGATAGAATCTACAAAGAGCTGTTTACGTATTCAATTGACTATTATAGCAAAATTGCCAGTTTTCACCACGATGTTAATACATGTGATGCAGATAACTAGATTTCGATGGCTATGCTTAGATAACTAGATTTATATAACTGGGTTTAGATAATCAAATTTCGAAATCTGGATTTTAAGATTGCAACAAGCAAATCGTTTAATTAAGCCATGACATCTTTAAAGTGGTAGCAATCACCCAAGGCATAACTAGGACAGAAACAATACTTCCTGCTAGTAATAAAGCTAAGATAGGCAAACCATTCAGCCCAGAGGCAAATAAATCAACCGCACCCGTAGCAAAAATCAAGACTGGCAACTGCATCGGTAAAGCAATCAAAGGCACTAATACTGCCCCATTCTTTAACGATAGCGTCAAACTACTGGCAATCGCGGATAGCATTAGGAGCATTGGACTACCTGTCACGATAGACGCCATCAATATCCACGCTTCAAACCAACTGAGCTGAAATAACGGCACGGCAAGCAAGCTAAGCGCTGCCACAATACCACTACTAAAAATCCAATGAATGACCAGTCTAATAAGAACCCATAGCGGTAATGACGCTTTGGCCACGACCAATTGCGCCAGCGTACCATTATCAAGCGCAGGCTTGAACAATCCATCAACGCCCATTACCAGTGACAGCAACGCAGCAATCCACACTGCTGATACGCCCAGACGCTGCAATAGCGCAGGCTCACTACCGACTGCCAACGGAAACAAAGTAATAATCACTAAGAACAGTACTAACGGATACAACCATTGTACCGCTCCTTGCTGCTTGACTTGCCATTCACGGCGCCACAGCTGCATAAACCCAATACTGCGAGGCACTGCGACAATAGCATTTGGACTTTTATTCATAGCGGCTACTGATCCTACTTGTATTGGACTGTCTGTCATTATTTGTCCTTGCACGTATACTGATGGTACTGATAGCAATCAAACTTATACCATATAATCTGACAAATCGAGTACCTGATTGGCGACCCCGACTGCCTGATGACTGGTCATTAGTATCGACCCGCCAGCCTGTGCAAAATCGCATAACCGCTCTTCCATACGTGCCACCATATCGACATCTAGCGCCGTGAAAGGCTCATCAAGTAACCAGAGCGGTGTCACGTCAGGAGTTAACAAGTACAATCGTGCCAGCGTGATGCGCCGCGTTTGCCCAGCGGACAGATGACTTGAGCTGATCGTTTCAAACCCTTGTAGCCCAACCCATGTGAGCGCATTATCAATATCAGCAGCGCTTGGAGTAATACCATATAAGTTCAGTAGAAACGTTAGGTTTTGTGCTACTGTCAGATTCGGATGGATGCCCAACTGGTGTGAGACATATAAGGGCTGGATAGGCAGGCACGATTGTCCTTGATAAATAACTCTACCTGACAAAACAGGTAACAATCCAGCCAATTGCATGAGTAACGTGGTCTTTCCCGTCCCATTTGCCCCGATTAGATGGCAAATACTACCCGTAGATAGCTGCAACGCAACTCCTTCGCACAGCGGTATCTCACCGCGCTGAACCGTCAGCTCATCAAGTGCAAGTAAAGGCGTACCCAAA
The DNA here is from genome assembly GCF_013414195.1 of Psychrobacter sp. BI730. Classification (GTDB taxonomy): domain Bacteria; phylum Pseudomonadota; class Gammaproteobacteria; order Pseudomonadales; family Moraxellaceae; genus Psychrobacter. The sequence goes on along the minus strand of NZ_JAATTV010000013.1, from coordinate 99,523 downwards.
ACCGTCATCAAAACCTCTGGTTATTTATCAAGCAGCAGTCAATATTCATCACAAACAAAGGCCATGTTCGTGGCATAATACCCTATGCTCGCTACAAACACACAGTATAACAAATTGTCGATTACTCTGACTTCAAAAAGTACGACCTCAAAAAAATACGACTTTAAAATATGACTTCAAAACCTATGCCGACTTCACAAGATAGCCAAAAACATAATACTGCTGCAGAGACTGATACAGAGACTGATAACGCAGACACTAACTTGTCAAAAGAGCTATCAGCCAGCTGTTTGACAGTAGATAGCTTGATTGATGCTCAAGTCAACTTTATGCAGCAGTGGTTGCACAATCAAGCTGAGCCACTAGCGATGGAAGCTTGGCAATGGTTTGGTGCGCAGCCTTTAAGCAAATATATTACCTGTGACCATTTACAGCAGCTGATGAAAGACTGGCTGTTAAATCAGCCGATGACTGAGGTGGTGCGTACTGACATCCGTGATATTTTGCACACTATTATTTATCATCCAGTCAATGACAACGTGCCTTTGTCTGAGCTGGTCGATGATGCTCAAGTTGAAACGCTGGCCAACTATATCGGTAGCCATGAGCAGCAGCGTAATATATTGATTCATACGCTGGTCGGTAACGAAACCTTTGCAGATTTATTGACCCAAACACTCTATCACGCTATCAATGACTTTATGGAAAGCACCCTCGATAAAGCAGGTGGCGTTGGTAAATTGATGAAGCTTGGACGCAGCTCTTTTGAAAAGGCGACCAACAGAAACCTCGATGAAAAACTACAAACTTACTTGCATCGCAATATCAAAGATTTGACGCGCAAAGCCGAGGCCAATGCCCAAGAACACTTGTCAAACGAAGAAGTGGCGCGTCTGATGGTTATGGGCTGGGATCGCATCAAAGACCAACCGATCAGCGAGATACAAACCTACTTAAGCGATGAACCCGGTAATAGTAGCATTGACCATATCGAAGCCAGTATCCAACAAAGCTATAACCGCCTGCGACTGTCACCGTATCTGCACAGCTTAGTCTCGGCAAGCATTGACACTTGGTATGCCAATCATCAGTCTGACACGATGGCGACCATTGCGGCGAGTTTACACATTGATGAAGCGGCCATGAAGCAATGTAGCACTACACTACTGCCTATCGTGTACGATGCTCTCGAGACGCCTTGGTTAACAGCTCATATTCGTGAAATGCTAGCAGCGTTTTATGCACAGCCTGCTATCAAAGAAGGCTTGGCATTCACTCACGATTAATTTATAACTCTTACTTGTCAGCATACTATTATGAGTCAACGCAATAAACTCAGCTTGTGGCAAAAGATCAAACGGTTACTGACTGCTGCCGCCCCGCAGTCAGTCATCGATGGTGCAAGCGAGCAAGGACATGCATCACTTACTGATAGCGAGGTTAATAATACAAAAAATATATCAGCTGATATCTCTCATGAGTTAGAGGCGAAACAAGGCAATGAACAGGATAACACTCAAGCACAAGCAAATACATCTCAACTCAAAACCGATAACTTAAAAACCGATAGCGCAAGTGCAGAGTCTCAAAACCAGAGTGACACGCCTATCGTCGACTGTTTAAAGCAATACTTCAATGACAAACAGTGGCACTACACGCATTATCGACCCAAAACCAACGATAGCCAAAAATCGCATCATTTATCCTTGAGAATGCGTCATAAGCAAATAAACTGTGGCTATCTGTTTCGGGTGCAAGAAAAAAACAAACTACTGGCCATCTATGGCATCTTACCATTTTTGATACCAGAAACTTATCAAAGTGCCGCGATGCTACTCATCACCCAAATCAACTATGACATGCTAGTCGGTAATCTAGAGATGGATGTCAACGATGGTGAGATACGCTACAAAAATGCTATCGATGTCGAAGCAGTTGGTATAGATAATGAGATTATTGAGCATTTACTGCAAAGCGTGGTTGCGATGACCACGGTCGCCAACGAGCTTTTTGGCAACTTGGTTAATAATCAAGACCCTGCCGAAGACATGCAAACGCTACTTGTCGAGCTACGTCAACAATCAGACGCGCGCACGTTCTTTTTACCGACTCAGTTTGTTCAATAGCTCAGTTTGTTCGATAACTCAGTTTGTTCAATAGTTCAGTTCATCCGATAAACTGGTTTTTCAGTCAAGCCATAATCTACGATAGCGGATACTTATCTCTTTATTTTTCTATCCAAAAAACAATCAATACTAAGCTAGAAATCTTATGCTAAAAATTGCCTACTCTGACGTCTTTCGATATTCCGTGCCAGAAAAGCACCGCTTCCCCATGCAAAAGTACATCATGATTCCTGAGCGTCTAGTAGCAGAAGGGACTATTAATCAGGATAACTTCTTTGCCCCTGCTCGCTTAAGCGAAGATGAGATTTTGACCACGCATACCGCAGAATACTGGTATCAGCTTAAGACCCAAACACTGCCGCGCAAGGCCGCACGTGCCATCGGATTTGAGATGACCCCGCAGTTGGTCGAGCGCGGTCGTTATATTGCCCATGCAACGTATGAGTGCGCGCTATATGCTCAGCAATATGGCGTGGCTATGAATGTTGCAGGCGGCACCCATCACTCTTTTGCTGGTCATGGAGAAGGGTTTTGTGTCTTCAATGATGTTTGTATCGCTAGCAGCTTACTACTAAATCGTGGACAGGCAAAGAAGATTTTAGTTATCGATTTGGACGTTCATCAAGGCAATGGCAACGCCAGTATCATGGCAGATGAGCCACGCGTTTTTGTCTTTAGCATGCATGGGGCAAAGAACTATCCGTTTCGTAAGCAAGTATCAGACTTAGATATTGAGCTAGACAATGATACCGGCGATGCTGAGTATTTACAGATATTAGAAGATACACTGCCACGCTTAATCGCTGAGGTTGCGCCAGATATGATTTTTTATCAGTCTGCCGTCGACGTGCTCGCTACCGATAAGCTCGGCAAACTTGGCTTGACACAAGCAGGGTGCAAGGCGCGTGATGAATACGTTCTGCAGCAAGCAAAAGCCGCCAATACCCCTGTCGCTATCGTGATGGGTGGCGGCTACTCAGAAGATATCGAAGACGTGGTCGAAGCGCATTGCAATACCTTTCGTTTGGCACAGCAGATATTTTTTGAGGAATTGGCCTAATAAAATATCGCTGAAAGGTAAAGGCGATTTCAGAATTGGAATGGCTTGTATAGTTTAGCTATAACAATGCGGTAATGCCTTGCCAACCCACACGTATTCCAAGCACGATTAAAATCAATAAAATAAGCTGACGAAAACGCGCTTGCGGTAAATAGCGACGCAAACGGATTCCAACCAAAAGAGTCACTATAGACAGCACACTCAAAAAAGTAATCAGCTGCCACTCACCACTGCTCAGTGCCATGATGGGCTCACGCAACACGATAATTTGAGCAATCTTTCCCAAGAAATAGCACATGTTACCGACTTTGGCGATGGTGTTTTTATCGTCACTAGCAGACAATAGATACATCATCAGGATAGTCGACATCGCATTGGTCGAGCCCCCGATGACGCCTGCACCAAAGCCAACGGCAATCAACATAGGCTTGGTGTTTGGTAGACGGATTTGTTTGCCGAGTAAACTACTCACAACGTAGAAGGCAATGACCGCGGCCAACAATAAGAGGATATAAGCGCTATCGACCCATAGCAATAGTTTCGCACCTAAAATGCTACCCAATAGGCTAGTAAGCGCAAGCAACCAATAACGTCTGCCGTAGTAGATAAAGTTTTGCCAAATGGTGCGCTCACCGCCTACTAGCCATGTCATCACATTAACGACTAGCGAGGGGAAAATCACTAGCACAATAGCGTGTTGCAATGGGTACATACTAGCAAGCGCAGTGGTCGTCACTAGCGTTGCGCCAAGTCCGCTAATGCCATGCAGCAGTGAGGCAAGCGCAAAAATGATCGTCAGCACTAGCATCTGAGTGTTATCGTTACCAGCTATATTCATCATATCGGTCACACCATTTGAGGCTCAGCGTCCATATCTACACACTATCTACATGCTAGCTATCAGATTTAGCGCCTGTAGCTCTAACTCTCTTTACGTTGACCGATTGCTTGACCAATAATGCTAGCCAGTTGCTCAGCAATTTTATCTTTACTGGTCTTCTCAAGTGTTACCGCGTCACGCTCATAGCGCTCAGAGAAAAACACCTGCATCGCATTGTCATCACTAGCAAAACCGATATCTACACGTGAGACATCATTGCAAGCAATCATATCCAAATCTTTTGCTACCAACTTACCACGGGCATAACGCTCGACATCTTGCGTCTCTGCGGCAAAACCAACGACAAATAGCTCCGGATGCGCAAGAGAAATCGTCGCTAGAATGTCAGGGTTTTTAACCAGACTGAGCGTCATGGCATCTTGTGTCTTTTTGATTTTTTGCGGTGCGGCTTCTTCTGTACGATAATCTGCCACGGCTGCGGTCGCGATAAAGATATCTGCTTTTACAAATTGGTTGTCATCATGAGAATGTAGCAAGTCATTATGGTCATGGTCGCTTACATCGTCATCACCGCAACCACAGTCGCCATGATAATGCTCTTCAGAATGGGAATGGTTATGAGAATGACCATGCGTGTGATCATGAGAATGGTCGTGCTCTTCTTCAAGGACAAATTGAAGCTCGCTATGCGTGCCATCTACACATTGCTGCGCCGCTATCAGCATATCTTCAGCAGACAGCACATCGATCCGTGTGACATTAAGCGGCGTGGGCAATGCCACTTTACCACCAGCGATTAAGACAACGTCTGCACCAGCAGCCACACAGGCGCGCGCCAATGCAAAGCCCATTTTTCCTGAAGAGTGGTTAGATAAATAACGTACAGGATCAATCGCTTCTACGGTGGGACCTGCGGTAATGACCACTCTTTTGCCTGCCAGCAATTGCGGCGTTGTGTTCATCGCTATGAACAGTAAAACCTCACCCAATAACTGCTCAGGCTCAGGCAATCGCCCTGCTCCGACATCACCGCACGCTTGCTCACCGCTAGCTGGCTGGATAATCTGATAATTCATATCGCGCAAGGTTTGCACATTTAGATTGACCGCTGGATGCGCCCACATCTGCTGATTCATGGCAGGAGCAATAATGACAGGCGCTGTAGTGGCAAGGCACACTGTAGTCAATAGATCATCAGCCATACCCATGGCCAGACGCGCAAGCGTATTGGCTGAAGCAGGTGCAATGACGATTAAGTCGGCCCACTTGGCCAGCTCAATATGCCCCATGCCTGCCTCTGCCTGCTCATCGAGCAACGACACGTGCACCTCGTTACCCGTCAACGCCTGTAGAGTCAGCGGTGTGATAAATGCTTGTGCACCTGTCGTCATGATAACGCGCACATCAAAGCCTGCCTTAACTAACAAGCGGGCAAATATAGCAGATTTATAAGCGGCGATACCGCCAGTAATAGCAAGCACAATATTGGACATAAGCGTGGCATCAACAAAAAAGTGAAAAGATAAAATTGCGCTTATAGTAACAATTATGAGATAAATTGGGTAAGATTTTCCGTATCTATCTCAGATAACAAGTATCAACCCATTTTCAAGGAATGACCATGGCGATCAAAGACTGGCATGAGGATGACAGGCCACGCGAAAAACTTTTAAAATTTGGTGCAGCTCATTTGTCTGACGCCGAGATACTGGCCATATTTTTGCGTACGGGTACTCAGTCTCAATCAGCGATTGAATTAGCGCGGCATTTGATTGATCAGTTTGGTAGCTTAGCCGAGCTATTAGCCGCCCCTCAAAAGACGGTTCTTGCCTGCCATGGTATTGGCCCTGCAAAATACGCCCAAATATTAGCCTCACTTGAGATGGGTACGCGCTATCTGGACAGCCAACTCAAAACCGGGCAAGCACTCGGCCGCTCCCAAGCAGTCAAAGACTATATCAGCACTCAGTTGCGCGGTGAGCATCGTGAAGTGTTTGCGGTACTCTGTCTGGATAATGCCCTCAACCTTTTAGACTTTGAGATATTATTTACTGGTGGTATCTCATCATGTTCTGTCTGTATCAAGCACGTACTGCGGCATGCGCTAAGCCACGCTGCTAGCCAACTTATCATCGCGCATAATCATCCTCATACCGATGCCAAGCCATCAACGGCAGATAACTTACTGACCTATGAGCTAAAAAAAGCCTGCGACCTATTGGATATCTCGCTTGTCGATCACATCATTGTCGGACGTAACGACACTTTGTCTTATGCCGAAAGCTGCCTTGCCCCTTTTGGTTAGCTCTTTGACAAGTTTTCGATAATGGCTAGCTACGTGTTTCGACTAGACATATAACTAACCTGTAAACAATTGTGTTTGATACATATCATCGACAGAGCGTAGCATTTTGGCTCTTGATAGTTATCGACAACTGTTTCATATTAGTAGCCATTCTTGTCATTTATTTGTCAGTTACTTACTAGGCCATTAATACTGATATTTAAAAGACGTAGAACCGAGCATTTAGAGATTAACAAATCATTCGACATATTTATAAGACAGTAAGTGGCAAGACAAAAAATAATTATAGTTAGCTCTTTCATTTACGTACTTTTCGCATTTTTTATTCAGCGTTTCAAAGGAGATAGTCATGGCAATTGGCTTGTTTATTTTGGCAGTCATCATTCAGTTAGCCGTGGTCTTGGCCATCCTTTTGTTGTCCTTATCACGGGTCACCGGTAGCATCGTCGCCCTAATTACGGTTATCGTCACCGCAATTATCAGCCCATGGTCGCTCATTTTGGGTATACCAATGGCACTACTGTGCTTGGTCTTACTCGTTGCACCGCTTCGCCAATCGTTAATCACTAAGCCTGTCTATAAAGCGCTGGGCGGTACGATGCCGAGTATGAGTGATACAGAGCGTGAAGCGCTCGATGCAGGTACTAGTTGGTGGGAAAAAGAGCTGTTTATGGGTGCGCCGAACTGGGATACCTTTGCCAATTATCCTTATCCGCAGCTTTCAGAAGCAGAGCAGAGTTTCATCGATAATGAAGTAGAAACCTTATGTGCCATGCTTGATGAATGGCAAATCCAGCATAAAGATAAAGACCTATCACCTGAAGCATGGCAATTTATCAAAAGTAATGGGTTCTTAGGTTTAATCATTCCAAAAGAATTTGGCGGCTTAGAATTTAGCTCTTATGCGCAAAGTCGTGTAATGAGTAAAATCGCTTCGCGCTCGCCGACTGCCGCTGTGACCTGTATGGTTCCCAACTCGCTCGGCCCTGGTGAGCTATTGATGCATTACGGTACAGACGAACAAAAGCAGCGCTGGTTGCCAGGTCTTGCAAAAGGTGATGAAGTGCCTTGCTTTGGTTTGACTGGGCCTGAAGCTGGCTCTGATGCAGGCGCGATTCCTGATACAGGTGTGGTCTGTTACGGTATGCACGAAGGCGAACAAGTGCTTGGCCTGCGCATGAACTTCTCTAAGCGCTGGATTACCCTAGCACCTGTCGCTACTGTTGTTGGCTTAGCATTCAAAATGCACGACCCTGAAGGTCTGCTTGGTAATCCTAAAAAAACCGATTATGGCATTACTTGTGCCCTCGTTCCAGCTAACCACAGAGGTGTCGTAACAGGGCCACGTCACAATCCAATCGGCTCACCATTTATGAATGGTACGGTCGATGGCAAAGACGTCTTTATTCCATTAGATTACATCATCGGTGGTGTCGAAAACGCTGGTCGCGGCTGGCGTATGCTGATGGAATGCTTGGGCGTTGGACGTGGTATTTCTCTACCAGCTCTATCGACATCAGCCAGTGAAATGACCTATCTATCTGTCGGCGCATTCGCCAAAGTTCGCGAACAGTTCAAGATATCCGTAGGTAAGTTTGAAGGTGTACAGGACGCTACTAGCCGTATGGCGAGTAACACTTATATGTTAGAAGCGTTCCGTCATTTGGTCACTTGCGGATTAAACCAAGGTGGCACGCCATCTGTTATGACGGCCATGGCCAAATACTATGCGACTGAAACCATGCGTAGCGTCGTCAACGACGGTATGGATGTGGTCGGTGGTCGTGCTGTGCAAATGGGTCCGCGTAATTTCTTAGCGACACCTTATCAGGCGATTCCTGTCTCTATCACTGTCGAAGGCGCCAACATTTTGACCCGCTCACTCATGATCTTTGGCCAAGGTGCGATGCGTTGTCATCCTTATTTATTCGACGAGCTTCAGTTACTACAAAGCGAAGACAAAGCGGCGGCCACTGAAAAATTTGATACCCTTTTCTTCAAACATTTGGGCTACACGTTTAACCGCGGTGCAAAAGCCTTTGTCGCAGGTTACATCGGTGGTAGCGATAAGGCCCCGAGTTTCGCAGACGCCTTTACCCGTCCCTACTACAAACATGTCAACCGTTTAAGTGCGAGCTTTGCCCTAACTGCTGATATGGCATTAGGACTACTAGCAGGGGACTTAAAGCGTAAAGAAATGCTATCTGGTCGCTTAGCAGATATTCATAGTCATCTATTTATTGCGACTGCTATTTTGCAGTTTTATGAGCATGGTAGTAAGTCAGAGTCTGAGCGCTTACATGCCGAAGTTGCGCTACAAAACAGCTTGTATACGATTCAAGAAGCCTTCGTGTCATTCTTCGCTAACTTCCCGAATCGTATGGCAGCAAATGTGGTTAGCTTTGTGACTTTCCCAAGTGGACGTATCTTTACCCCAGCAAGCGATGAGCTAAAACGTCAATTGGGTGACACTTTCATGGATGATTTTTCAGCTAATCCATTCCGCGATTATCTGAAAACCATGGTTTATTACAATACCGATGCAGACGATGTGACTGGTCGTATGGAACATACTTATCAGACGTTGGTCGAAATCGAACCATTGTGGCAGAAATTCAAAAAGGCAGAGCATCAAGACAGCTTTGAAGGTCTAACCTTTGAAGACCATGTGGTACACGCCAGTCAAAATGGCAGCATTACCGAAGAAGAAGCAGAAGTGCTGATTCAATATAACGCCATGCGTTTTGATTCATTATTGACTGATACGTTTGACGAGCATCTATCGGAAGCGCTAGAACGTGACAATCCACATGCGCTCGAAAATGCGGTTCATCAACTGACTGATTACGCACAGCTAAAAAGACACGCTCAGAGTAAAAACGGTATCGCTGTGGATACTGATGCATCTGCCGTTGAGAAGCTAGCCACTAACGAACCAACTATTAATGATCTAGACAGCACTACAAATATAGACGACCATACTGGCGATGCCAATCCTAATCATGGTTATGAAAGTGATGGCGATGTAGAGTTGGTCAGTGAGCAAGATACTGTCAAAGAAGTAAATTCGCAGACAGATTTTGAAGAGTCAGAGCCTGAAGTAGAGGCACTCGATCATCGACATCGTGATGCTGAATCACATCTTAACGAGCGTATGGGCAATAATCATAATCGTCATATTACACCACCTGACGAGATCAATACTGAAGCAAGTGATAATAATATCAAACCTTTAGAACGCCAATCATCCTTATTACGTGAAGAAGACGATAAGGTTTAACGGTCTATGCTGTTTTTAATATTGCTATTAGAAACTCAGTATTATTAGATTTTATAGTAAAACTTTTACTTTTTATTAGCCAGACTATTTATAAACGATAGTCTGGCTTTTTTTGGTCTATTGGAAATTTTGAGCTTAATTAATCATATGAGTCTTATTCTTTTCTTTGCATTTCGATAACTTGAAATCAATGGTTCAATATCAATAGTTTGACATATTCGCTTACTCTAAAAACTCTTTCATAAATATTTTGTTTCATATGGGAAACAAACTGTTTAGAATAAATATTGACTATATTATGGGCACATAGTTGTAACGAGGAATGTACATTTAGAATAAAATCAGAAAAAAATCTTGCAGTGCCCTTAGCTATTCTTTTATATTGTCCACGAAAATGTGACATCGAGCGACAATCACGGGAACTTAATAGTCATAACAAGCTTTGTAGTAAGGCTGATAAGTACAATCATGTTGGCTAATGAACACTTACTATAAAGCTGTTATGCACACAAAGGATATGAATTATGTGGAAGAATTTGGGACTGACGGGCAAGATCATTGTTGCCATGGTGCTCGGTATTGGACTGGGCCTATTTCTAAACTACTCAGGATTGAACGGCGAAGGTAGCTTTGTTAATACTTACATCACCAATGGCTTCCTTGCCATTGTTGGTAAACTATTTGTCAACTCGCTAAAAATGTTGGTCGTACCTTTGGTGCTTATCTCACTGATTTGCGGTGTATGCGGTATTGGTGATATTCGCCTACTTGGACGTATTGGTACCAAAACGTTCATTATTTATATGATAACCACTGCACTCGCTATTGCGACTGCAATTGGTCTTGGCTCGCTATTCGGTATCGGTAAAGGCATGAATATCGGAACGGAAGCCGAGTTTGAAGCTGCGTCAGCGCCGCCTCTACTTGATGTGTTCTCTAACATTATCCCATCGAACCCCATCAGCGCGATGGCAAATGGCGATATGTTATCGATCATCTTCTTTGCTATTTTGATCGGCGTCAGTATCTTGATGGTCGGTAAACCTGCCAAAGGCTTAGTGCAGAGCCTAGAGCTAATCAACGAAGTTATCTTAAAGATGGTCACGATCATCATGAACCTTGCACCATATGGTGTATTTGCTCTATTAACCAAAGCAATGGCAGAGCTAGGTTTAGACTTGATTTGGTCACTACTCGGTTATGTTGCGGTATTGGTCGGTTCATTGGCCTTCCACTTCTTTATCACCATGATGATTGTACTTAAAGTGTCTTCAGGCCTGTCTATCAAGACGTTCTTGGCAAAAATGCGTGAAGTACAGATCTTTGCTTTTAGTACCTCAAGCTCAAACGCGACGATTCCTATTACCTTGCGTACGGTTACCAAGCGTATGGGTGTAAACAACTCAGTTGCGTCGTTCACTGTTCCTTTTGGTGCTACCATCAATATGGATGGTACGGCTATCATGCAGGGTACTGCGACCATCTTTATTGCCAACATTTACGGCATTGATTTGGGCGTGACCGAATACTTAACCGTCATCTTGATGTCAGTACTGGCGTCTGTTGGTACGGCTGGTGTGCCTGGTGTTGGTCTAATCATGCTATCTATGGTATTTGCTCAAGTGGGTCTACCAATCGAAGGTATTGGTCTAATCTTGGGTGTGGATCGTATTCTTGATATGCTACGTACTGCTGTAAACGTCGGTGGTGATGCTGCTGTTACTACTATCGTGGCAAAATCAGAAGGCAAAATGGATCTGGCTATTTACAACGATCCTAACGCTGGTGCAAAAGATGTATTTGATGGTCATATCGATGAAGACAATGAGCGTGAGTTCTCTGAAGTCTTTAGTGATGGCATCATGGGTAGTGAATACGATGATGTCGATCGTCGCCGCTAACCCACGCTTGCTAGATAGAAGTGCATAAAATAAAAAACCTCAGTCAAATTGGCTGAGGTTTTTTTATGATCAATAATCAGTAAATAATAATGGTTGATACGGTTCTATCAACAACTAATTAGCCAAACACGTACTTGGTCAACATTGCCAGACAGACCAGTACAATCACTGGACGAATCAATTTGCTACCGCCTTTAACTACCATATGTGAGCCAAAATAGGCACCGATGGTTTGTCCAACCATCATCGCTAGCCCCACTTTCCACAGTACGTTACCACCCAAAATAAAGAAAATTAGCGAGCCAATATTGGTCGATAAGTTCAATACTTTTGCCGCACCTGTCGCTTCGATAATTTGACGACCACGTAATGCCACATTGCCAAGCGCAAAAAACATACCAGTACCTGGACCAATATAACCATCATAAAAACCAATCAACGGTGCCACGACTTTTTGCCACTTACTCTCTGAGATACGCGGTGCAGCCTCTACTTCACCTAATCTAGGGGCAAATAATGTATAGATACCGATAGCCGCGATTAAAAACGGAATCACCTTTTCAAGCAAGTCAGGTGGCGACATCTGTACAGCGATGGTACCGATAACGGAACCAATAAAAGCGGCAATGATAGCTACTTTGATTCGTTGCGGTTTGACGACTCCTTTTCTAATCATAGTAATAGACGCCGCTAGTGCGCCTGATGCCGCTTGCAGTTTATTGGTACCGAGCGTCAATACTGGCGGGATATTGGCCAGTAGCATAGCGGGGATAGTCAACAACCCGCCGCCGCCAGCGATAGCATCAATAAATCCTGCCAATGCGGCCACCGCAGTAAGCATTAAAATAATCTCTAACGAGAAAGTTAAGTCCATGACACTGACCTGCAAAATATGATAAGAAGAGAAAAAGGAGTTATGAGATAAGGCTAAAATATCATTATCGATAAGCTGACAGCTTACCAGTGCTAGCAAAAGAAATAATGACACGTCGCACAGCGCTGCTCATTATAAAGATAAAACCATAAAAAAAGCCAAAAACGTAACAAAGTCTGCTAAATTTGTCTAATAACGTTCTAAATATGCTCAGCCGAATAGCGACTGATTAAAAAGATGTAACGACTTACAACTATTGTGCTCGTCAAATCCTCTTTATAATATTGCTATTGTGAATATAAAAAAGTAGACCGTTGGCACTGGCTCAACGTATTTTGTTGTCTATATTGATAAGAGTATGAGAAACTGTTTCTGTCTATTTGCTACCTCAAAATTATAGGTAGCGCAGACATTGATGGATATTTGAGGTTATTTAGTAAATTGTATTTAGCGAATGAGGATGATATGGCAATACGAAGGATTAAAGCATTTTTTGAATTTGAGGCAGCAGGCGGTATCGTCTTAGCATTGGCTGCCATTGCTGCAATGATCATTGCCAATTCCCCTCTTAATGTTTGGTATGAAGGTTTTATTCATGCACCAGTCGCCATTCAGATTGGTGAGTTTGCGATTGCCAAAGACGCTCATCACTGGATCAACGATGGTCTGATGGCGGTTTTCTTTTTCTTGGTTGGATTAGAGCTTAAGCGTGAAGTACTCATCGGTGAGCTGTCCAACGTCAAGCAAATAATACTGCCAGCAGGGGCTGCACTTGGCGGTATGATTATGCCAGCGATTGTCTATCTGCTCTTTAACTACAATGAGCCTGAGTTTTGGAAAGGTTGGGCCATTCCTGCTGCGACAGATATTGCGTTTGCACTCGGTATTTTGAGTCTTTTAGGTAACCGTGTACCTAACTCTTTGAAGGTTTTCTTAGTCTCTATTGCTATCTTCGATGACATCGGTGCGATTCTGATTATCGCTTTGTTTTACACCAGTGAGTTGTCGCTAGAATCATTAGCAGTAGCTGGTCTATGTTTGCCGTTCTTATATGTTCTTAATCGCCGTAACGTTACCAACATCACGCCCTATCTACTCATTGGTCTGATCATGTGGATTGCCGTACTCAAGTCTGGTATCCATGCAACATTGGCAGGTGTGGTACTAGCACTGTTTATTCCGATGTTCGACCGCACTGATCCTGAGCACTCTCCGCTTGAAGAGCTAGAGCACGATCTACACAATACCGTCGCCTTTGGTATTTTGCCAATCTTTGCTTTTGCCAACTCGGGTATCTCGCTCGAAGGCGCAGGTTTTGCCGAATTATTCCACTCAGTACCGCTAGGTATTGCCGCTGGTTTGTTTATTGGTAAACAGCTAGGCGTCATGATTATGTGCTGGCTAATCTTTAAGCTTGGTATCTCAACCATGCCAAAAGGTATGGACTATAAGCAAATCTACGGCGCAGCCCTATTATGCGGCGTCGGCTTTACCATGAGTTTGTTCATCGGTGGCTTGGCGTTCGCTGGCGACACCACTATGTTTGATGAGCGCTTGGGTATTATCATGGGTTCAATCGTCTCTGGTATCGCAGGTTACATCATGCTAAAAATGAGCTTGAAAGACAATGCTAGCGGTACATCGGTCGATTTGACTCGTCCACATTAATGAAACGTAGAGTAGCTTATAATGGTACTGCTTAATGTTGATGCCACTTATAAGCTGCTCTATTTTGTTTATATATGCGTTAACGAGATATCTGTAAGTGTCCTAACAATCAATGACAAAGCTGCATAATGTGATTAATTGCTAGCATCATTTATTTGTGTTCATAGTTATTATCGTTATCATAATTATTACAGCTATCGGAGCTAACCATGTACCGACCTATACACCGCGTTGTACGTCAACTGGCATTAGGGTTATCTGTGTTCGGTAGTATTTATCTGCTAGCAGGCTGTGCAACACTCTCCAAGCAGGAATGTCTCGTCGGTGACTGGCAGGCTATCGGCTATAACGATGGCGTAGCAGGTTACCATTCAGACCGCTTAGCATCTCATACAAAAGCCTGTGCCAAAGCCAGCGTCGCCCCTGACTATCAAGCATGGGAGCGCGGTCGTAAACTTGGTCTGCAACAATACTGCACCATCAATAATGCCTATAACATTGGCAGACGTGGTCGTCAGTTAAACAATGTTTGCCCGATCACTATGGCCAATACATTGCAAGCGGCTAATCAAAAAGGGCTAGATTATTACACCTTAGACAGTCAGTTAGACAAAGACAATCGCCTCCTAGATACTTATCAATCAGAATTCGATAAGCTAGAAAATGGTGAAATGCTAGACTTTTCTAATGAAAAAGAAGCCCGTGCACGGCTGCTATCTCTATCTGATGAGATTCGTGATACCAAACGCCGCATCCGAATAACACAGCAGCAATTAGATTTATTGAACCAATCCAGTAATTTTTACGAATAACTGGGGTGCGAAGCTGACGCAATGCAAGTTTTACGCGCTAAGGCACGTTCTAACTCTGAAAATGGTACTTGATAACTATGGATAAGAAAATCATCAATACGGCAAGTACTCCAACTGACAAACCTGACTTTCAATCATCGAATGCTCAATCATCGAATGCTCAATCATCGAATGCTCAATCATCGAATGCTCAATCATCGAATGCTCAATCATCGAACGCTTATCAGCGTCATGGACGTACCACTGCTATCGATGACCATAGTGATTTGCAGGTTTTAAAACGCATTAAACGTTATCTATTGCCAAAAGATTTTACGATCTCGCCTGCTCTACTTGATGAGATAGTGGCAGGTTATGATATTGGCGATCCGCTTGCAGACGCGCTAGCTGCTCAAAGTATAAAGTTTGCAAAGCCTTTACAGCATACTATTCTTGGCGATAGTTTAAACAATAATCCTGCAAGCAATTATCTTGTAAACAAGGACCTTGTAAACCATCCATCATTTAGCGCGCTCACTGAGCAGTTTAGCAGCTATCCTGACTGGTTCGACCCAAAGCTTGCTCAGATAGGCGCGGTTGCCTATCGGCGCTATCCATTGATGCTCATTTGGCTATTGCGTAACGTTGCTCTAATGGCAGGCTATAGCATTCCTGCCCTCTCGTTACCGCTCATTCAGACGGGCGCACTGATGCACGATGCGCTACCTCGATTGATGCGTACTTATGCCTATATCTTGGCTGTGTCTGAACACCCCTCCTCTAATATGAGCACAGTTAATCAGAATAAACCTATTGAGCAAGTATTAGCTATTGGCTCTGAGGGCTGGCGCCAATCGATCCAAGTACGTCAGATACATACTTTGGTACGGCAAAGCTTACTCAAAGGTAAAGGCAATGCTGCTACAGGCGTGATACCAAACGCCGAGCAACATCATAACCCTGACGGCAGTTGGAATACCAACTATTGGGGCATCCCTATCAATCAAACCGATATGATTGCCACCCATT
This sequence comes from Psychrobacter sp. BI730, assembly GCF_013414195.1. Taxonomy (GTDB): domain Bacteria; phylum Pseudomonadota; class Gammaproteobacteria; order Pseudomonadales; family Moraxellaceae; genus Psychrobacter. The sequence goes on along the minus strand of NZ_JAATTV010000013.1, from coordinate 83,648 downwards.
TGCAGTTCTCGTTACTGATTATGCGCGGTCTACGATTGCTGGGCGCACGTATTAGCACAGAAGAAGCCGAGGGTATCTTACATCTATGGAATCTTGCCAGTTATTGGATGGGTGTTGATTTAGATCGCTTACCAAAAGATGAGGCCGCGTGTTGGGAATGGCTCTATACCTATCTATCGATACAGCAGCTAGACTTTAAGATGGGTCAGCCATTGGCAAAGGCATTGCATGATTTACCGCGTCAGCTGATGGGTGAAGACAATCGCCGTGGACGTTTTGTCGAAATGGTCAATGCAAGTGTCACCCGTACCTTAGTTGGTGATGATATAGGCGATGGGCTGAACTTACCAAAATCGAAGATACGCTTTGGTGTATTGTCTTCGGTGCCGATTCTTTTTGCGCTCGATACTGCACGGCAGCATAATGCGTCCGTAGCCCATAAGCTAGAAGCATTTCGTGCCAAGCGCCAAGACAATATGAACTGGTGGCTGAAAAAGAACGATGATTATTATAAGTAGATGATTATAGTCATCCCACTATAAAAGCATTACTGTGTTAACCTCGTTTGAAGTATCACATATACATCTACACTCGGTTGCCTTGTACTACTTTTAAATTGAATCGACTATATTATTAATAGATGACATTTATCAGCGTTTGTTTTCGACGCGGTAATACCACTCTAGCTGTCGATCAAATCCTGTTTCTAATAGGTTAGCAATTACCCGTCCTGTTAGCCCCCATACTGTCTCACCATCGACCTGCCAGCTCGGCGTCAGTATGGTAGCCATTTGCTCTTGCATCTTATACTCAATTTCATACTCTACCGTTGGTTGAGTAACTAACGATTCTAAATCTGCCCAAAAGATGCGTGATATTTCTCCCGCTTCAGGTACGAGTACCAGGCCAGGAGCGATGAGTGCCACGATTGGGCGTACGCTCATACCACTTTTTGAAGTTTGAATAGGTAGCTGACCAAGCAACTGGACTTTATTGGGCGGTAGCGCTGTTTCTTCACAGGCTTCACGCAATGCGGTAACGACATTATTGCCATCGCCTCGATCATGTTTACCACCCACACAAGACACTTCACCCGCATGACTATTCATATGGGCGGCACGGCGTGTTAATAATAGTTTAGGCCTGCGCTCATGAGTAATAGCGACCAGTATTGAGGCATCGGCAATCGGTGTCTGATATAAGCTGTCCAAAATACGCGTACTTTGTGAGTTGTTGCCACTCTCGTACATCGCTGGACTAGTCAGCGCATTTAAGGTCTCGTGTTGCACTCGTTCGGCTAATTGACGAAGCGTCGGATGACGAATAAAAGTAGGTACAGCAACTGACAGGTTATCGAAGCTTACAGCCTCCGGTGGGAGTAACATTATAATTGCCCTATATTTTTATCGTTATTAAGCGGTATCACCAGCATCTTTCTTATTTTCTATTATTAAAATCGCGACTAGTAAATAAAACCAACAATCTATTTATTGTTCTCGGCCACGCGACTTGTCAGCGGCTTTAGTATCAATAATTACTGAACACTCACTAGACTAGCGCAATATAATAGTGGCTGCATGCTATTTATGTGACTGATTCATTGCTTATCAATGCTCAATAACGGCCTTGTTGACCAATAACAGTAAGCCTATCTGTGAAATGATGCGTTACTGTTATCGTGATTCTGTCCGTCGATAATATGTGCTATCTTAAGACGATAGCTGCTCTTTAGAATAATATCTTATATAAGTCAGGTACGTTTAAGTTAGGGTTATTTCAGGTCTACACAGTCTACGGATCGTAGTACCTGTCTCATCATCCTTATGTCTAACTTATCTCGAAACGATGACAGCAGCACTTAAAAATATAGGTCTTATAACCTATAAAAAACATCATACACAATAACTTTTATAACAAGGTAGTTGATATGCGCTATTGCCTCCAATGCGGTCATGAAGCAGAACGAAAAATCCCACCTACGGACAATATGCCGCGTTTGGTATGCCCCAATTGCCACTATATCCACTACGAAAACCCAAAGGTTATCTGTGGCTCGCTAGTCGTACACGAAGACAGAGTGCTACTCTGCCGCCGTGCCATTGAGCCACAATATGGGCTATGGACGATACCTGCAGGTTTTATGGAAAACGGCGAGACCATGGCTGAAGGCGCAGCACGCGAGAGCTACGAAGAAGCTGATGCCATCGTACTGAATCCGCATCTATACTGCATTTATGACTTACCAGATATTGGACAGATCTACTCTATCTATCTAGCCGATCTAAAAGATGGCGCGTATGGTATTGGCTCAGAAAGCCTAGACTGTGCACTGTTTAGCGAAGAAGATATCCCATGGGATACACTGGCGTTTGAAGCCATTCGCCGTACTCTAAAAAGTTACTTTGCTGATCGTAAGCAGTATAACGAGTTGTCAGAATTTCCGATTCATCAAGACAAAATTGGCAAAGATTTGAGTATCAAGCGATATTAATCAATTACCTAACCACAAAAAAGCCAAGCATGATGCTTGGCTTTTTTGTGCTTAACTTTTAATCAAGAACAAACCTAATCGTCTTAGCTCTTAATTCTACAAACCTCAAAGCCAAGACCTTTTACTGCCTCTTCTTTGTCGTAAGGCGCTAGCACTGCACGCGCATGCTTTTGCCCTTGCAGATATTGCTTGGCAACGCGCTGTAAATCAGCAACCGTCACGGCTAATATTGACGCACGCATTTTACGCTGCCAATCGACACCGCGATGATGCAGGTTTGCAAAGCACGCTTTGATCGCCTCACCTGCAGGAGAGCCCGGCTTATCCATACCCGAAATAATACCTAGGATCGCTTCTTCCAATTGCTCATCGGTTTGTGGCTCGTTTAATAGCCATTCGATACTGGCGTCAAAGTGAGCAAAGGTCTCAGCGCATTGCGGATCACGATAGCTAAAGAACTTAAAGGCACAAGCGTTGGCATCGTAACCTGCGCCGCCGCCATAGGCACCGCCGCGCTCACGAATCGCACTGTGCAAATAGCCGTTACGTAAGTAAGGCGCTAATACCATTAGTGCAGCGGTATCAGGATGGTCAGCAGCAGGTACAGTATAAGCACTGGCATTGTGATAGACGTTGGTTGGTACTAGCCATGCTAAATCTGCAACATCAAGCGCTACCCCGTTTTCTAATGCTTTGACTGTATCAGTCGCACCATTTAACGCAATATCTAATTGCAGATTTGCAAACTCACTTGGAATATTTGCTACTGCGTTCGTTAAATCATTAGAAGCGGTCGTCGCTTGGCTATCTTTCCAGCTATCGACGATTAAGCTACTCAAGCGTTCGGTTTGCTCTGCTTCACAGATAATAACGGCATGCTTAGGCAAACTGATCAGACGTTGATGTAAATCCATCAAGCTCGTAGCCAGTTGATCCCACTGAGCATCATCTGTATTAGCATGTGCCAAGAAATCCTTAAGCGCATTCAATGCTGGCAGACCGCTGCGCACATACTCTAGCTGTGCTTGACGACTCATACCGCGACTGGCCGTTTGCATGGCATAAGAATGCCCTGAGCCTGCTAGGTTTGACTGCCAACCTGCTTGACGCTGTTGCAAAATTTCTTTGATACGGTCATGCTCAGAAAAGATACTGTGCTCCATGACTTCTTTGAGCAAATCAATCGCTTCAGGCTTGCGATTCAGCGCACGCGTTGCCACAACGAAATAACTGCTAATCGCTTGACTGTCATCGACGTTGGTACGCTGGCTGATACGAGCGGTCACACCAGAAGAATGCGCTGCTTGCTTGGCTTGCATCTCATGAGCGCTAAGCGAGTCAGTACCTAGCTCAGACAGTAGGCTTAAATAAATAGGCAACAATGGATGATTGATCACATCATTGACTGGTAGCGCATCCGCGTTCGCATTACCAATCGCATCGGTCAACGGTATGATCACCTGATAGTAATAGATGCCATTGGTACCCGCTTCATACTCAAATAGCGTGCTGTCTTGCCCGCTCAAACGCACCTGCTTTTGGGTGCCTTCTTTAAAGCTGATATCCGTTGGTACGTCTTCTAGACCTACTTTTGGTAATAAGCTCAAATCATCTGGCGCAGCTTGACGTGCAGCCAAATCTAAAGCTTGTTGTTTTAAAATAGCTTTGTCATCAGCGGTCAGATCCATCGCGATAGTATCTAGACGAGTTTGTTCAGCTGCTGCCAAACGGGCTGTTTTTTCGCTATCAGGGGTCATCGTTACGCGTACACGATGCTGATTGTCCAACAGATGCGTTTTAATCAAGTTCGGTAGCCATTGCGGATCGACGACTTGCTCGCGTAGCCACTGTAAGTGCTCATCCACTTCCCACACGTCGATAGGGTTGCCATCATGAATGGCGGTACTAAAGCCCTCTAGCATAAGGTTTAGACCATAAGGAATGCTATCGCCGCCGATATGGCGCTGATCAATTTCAATCTGATGCAGAATGGTTTCGATCGTCTCATCGTCGACTGGTGAATTTGCCACTTCGGTCAGCAAGTCGATAATACCCTGCTCGACCGCTTCGGCATGTTCAGGGTTGGAGCCGCGCAGTCCCGTATAAAAGACCATCTCATAATGGCTATCATCAAGTCCCAATAGTGGACTTGGCGCTTTACCTAGTGGATGGCTGTCAAGATAAGCACGCAATGGCGAGCCTGCATGCTCAATCAATACGCCTTCTAGCAGACGTAACGCTAAGCGCTGCTTAGGATCGGTAATCGATGGTAGCAACCAAGCAACCACATGATGCGTCTGATCTGGACCGGCTTCGTCAGCAGTATAAGTATCAACCGCACTGATTGGTGCAGACAAACGTTGCTCTGGACGCGATACATGCTTCTTGCCTGCTTCAAATTGAATCAAAGCATCTTCGTGTATTTTCGCTTGCGTCTCGGCAACAGGAATATTACCGAAGCTCATGATGACGCTGTTTGACGGATGATAATGGCTCTGGTGGAACTCGGTCAGCTCAGTGTGCGTCAAGTCAGGGATATCGGCAGGATCGCCGCCTGAATTATAGTGATAGGTCGTCGTTGGGAACAGATGATGAGCAACCCTATGATATAGCTGATCAATCTCGCCACTCATCGCACCTTTCATTTCATTAAAAACGATACCTTTAAACTGCGGCTTATCATTTTCATCAAGCTCCACACGGATGCCTTCTTGGGCAAAATCGAGCGGATGGATATTGGGGAAAAACGACGCATCTAGATAGACAGCGAGCAAGTTAAAATAGTCGTTTTTGTTTTGCGTCGCATACGGATAGGCCGTCCAGTCGGCTGCAGTCATCGCATTCATAAACGTATTTAACGAGCGTTTAATCATTGAGAAGAACGGATCACGTACTGGAAACTTATTCGAACCACATAATGCCACGTGTTCTAAAACATGCGCCTCGCCTTTTGAGTCCATTGGCTGGGTGCGAAAACCGACCAAAAATGCATTTTCATCACTTGGGTGTGCCAGATGATAATGCATCGCTCCTGTTTTTACATGCTGACTGATCAGCACATCCATCGATAGCGCCTCAATATGGCGATGCTCAATCAGCTCAAATGCTGGATGCAGCGTTAAATCAGCAGTAAATGGCGTGTCCGTCATAGTTATCCTTATCGCTTATTATGCGTATAGTGCCCTGACTGTCAGGGAAAATAGAGTAATAAATTGGCTAAAAAAGAGTTGGCTTAGCGCTATTAGTGGGGCTGCGACATGGATAAGTCAAGGCGGCAGTCACGCAATAATCCACCACATAATCTACGTTCTTATCAACTTTAGCTATTAAAGCCTTAAAGTTACAAATCCATCAATATCCACAATTTTATTATGGATTTATCACTTAACAAAGATGATTTGCACTGCTACTATAAAGTTAACTATTAATAGGAGTACCTTATTAGCTACCAACACGTTTTATTGGTCACTGACTTACTATCCGATGCGGACAAAGTGGCGCTAAAAACCAAGCGTATCCTCGCAGGCTCTCCTGAAGCCAGGCTGTCTGTCTTGCATATAGTCAAAGATGACATGGTGCGCTTTGGTTATGAGCTCGTGCCTGCCTCTAGTCTCTCGGGTGATGTCGATAATGAAAAGTGGCAAGAAGCACGGGCGAAATTAGCGCAATTTTTGGCACGTAATGAGCTGGAAGCAATCAACTCTGAGATCACCGCTGCCATCTCTAATAGTAAAGGTATCATTAATTACTGCCGTGAAAAAGACGTCGATTTACTTATCATTGGACGTCATGAGCGCCATGGTATTGCTGCTTGGTTGGTAGGAGCCACTGCCGATAGTATCTTGCCAAATGCTCCTTGCGATAGCTTAGTGGTGAAGCTTGATCAGCCTGTCTTGGAATAATTGGCATTGCTCCAATCCGCTGCTAAAGACGACAAGCTTTACTTAACAGCGCCCTAGAGTAGTGCTATAGTAAATACTATCTGATATGAGGAAGACGCTATGAGTTACGAACATATTTTACTGGTCACCGACTTACTCTCTGATGCAGATATAGTCGCACAAAAGGCCAAGCGCATCGTCGAAAACCGTCCAGGCTCTAAGCTATCTGTTTTGCATATTGTCAAAGACACCATGGTTGGCTTCGGCTATGAGCTGGTGCCTGCCTCTAGCCTATACGATGAGATTGATGATGAACGCTGCCAAGAAGCGCGTGCAAAGCTGGCGCAATTCCTTGAACGCAATCAGCTAAATGCCGCAACGTCGGAAGTCACGACTGCCATCTCTAGCAGTGAAGGTATCGTCAGCTACTGTCATAAACACGATGTCGATCTATTGGTTATCGGTCGTCATAAGCGTACGGGTATCGCTGCATGGATCAGTGGCGCGACAGCAGATAATATCTTGCCCAATGTACCTTGCGATAGCTTTGTGGTGCGACTGGACAAGCCTGTTTCAGCATAACTATATGCTTTGATTGTCTTATATTATCTAAAGCATATCCTAAACAGAAAAGCGCAGCGTAACTTTTAATGCTGCGCTTTTTTATGGCTAATAGATTTTAGGTTCATCCAGACTCATCGCTTAACCCTGTTGAATAATATCTATAAAGGTTTGCCAAATGGGGCTTTGGTGACGGGCTTTATGCCAGACTAGCCACCATGTACGCGATAGATCAATTCCCGCCACGTTCACTTGTACCAGCGTCCCTGTCGCCAGTTCTGTCTCAATCACATGCTGTGATAGACAACCAAGACCAATATCTGCACTCACCATGTGCTTGATGGCCTCGGATTGATGTATCGCCTTCACCACTTCTGCATTAGGTAGATACTTAAGCAATTGCTCATCGATAATCTGCCGTGTGCCTGACCCTGCCTCGCGCACCAGTAACGGCAACTGCGCTAGCTGATTGATACTTAGCTGATAGCAGTCCTTATCTTGGCTATAGGTAGCTATACCCTTTAGCCACTTGCTATCACGCTTGGCAAATATCATTAGCGTATCGGTACGCCATTTGTGCTGCTCAATAACTTTCATATCTACCGGACGCGGCATTCCTTCTACCAGCGCGATATCGATATTTAGTTGCTCAACCTCACTTACCACTTCTTGGGTATTAGCAATATACATATCGACATTGGCATCGGGCAGCGCCTCATATAGCTTGCCAAGCAATGATGGCAGTACGTAATTGCCAATAGTGGTACTAGCACCGATATGAATCTGTCCTGCTTGATATTGATGATAATGCTCAAGCGTGAGCGACTGACCCAAGATAGCCTGAGCTTGTATATAAATAGGATGGGCATTAGGGTGTTGATTGAGCCTGCGACCGACGCGCTCAAATAGCGGCATCTGTAGTCTAGACTCTAGCTCTGTCAGCGCGTTACTGACCGCTGATTGCGATAAGTGCAGCTCCTCACTGGCGCGACTGGTGCTACCTGTCTGATAAATACTGACAAAAACAGCAAGCTGCTTAAGTGTAATCTTTGGCACTGTCTGCACAGATTTTTTCATGATATTAATAATACCTTATGTCAGTTTTCAGCCTGTCTTATTCTTAACGTTTGTCTTTTTTGATGCTTATGCACGATATATCTATTTCTATTATAAACTTTAACCTAAAAAATCGATAGTTTATATCTTATTAATCTGTTTTTATTATAAATGTAGCGGGCATATACTGTCTATTCATAAGCTTATGCTTATCTTAATATAAGTAATAGGATGCCGCATCATGCACACACTCGTCCAATCAGTCAGCAACTCCGTTCACAACTATACCCCCAATCACCGTCACTTGGCGGGATTGGTAGTCGTTCTGATTGGTAGTTTATTTTGCTTATGGTTGGACAGTAGTCTGGATGTATGGTCAAACGGACGTATCGTTGGACTATCCTCTTTAACGCTCGCGATTTTGCTAGGCATGATCTTGGGCAATACCGTCTATCCTAAATTCGCTGAACGTTTAAACGGCGGCGTTTGCTTTGCCAAAGGGCAAATCTTGCGTTTAGCGATTATGTTTTATGGGTTTAAACTGACCATGACGCAAGTTGCGAGCGTCGGTATGCCAGCGATTATGACTGATGCACTGGTACTGACGTCAACCTTTTTGCTGACCTATTGGTTAGGTACTAGATGGTTAAAAGTCGATAAAGAAACGGTGATTTTGATTGGCTCAGGGGCAAGTATTTGCGGTGCTGCTGCCGTCATCGCCGCAGAGCCAGTGGTCAACGCGCAAGCTCACAAGGTCACTATCGCCGTGGCAACTGTGGTGGTGTTTGGCACTATCGCAATGCTGCTGTATCCTTTTTTATATCATCTTGGTTGGTTACAGCCTTGGCTCAGCGCCCAGCAGTACGGCATGTACACTGGCTCAACCGTTCATGAAGTGGCGCAAGTCGTGGTCGCAGGTAATGCAATCAATACTGAGATTGGCGATACTGCGGTCGTGACCAAGATGATACGCGTTATGATGCTTGCACCTTTCTTACTCGTGTTGTCTTTTGCGCTAACCAAAGATAGCACCGTAAATAATACCGCTATAGAAGATAAAAGTAGTAAAAACGAGACAGCGTCATTTATGACCCGCGTCAAACAAGTCAAAGTGCCATGGTTCGCATTTATTTTTATCGGCATTGTGTTGATACATACTTGGGTGCCGATGTCTGAGAGTATCGTACGCAGTATGGTGATGCTAGATGATGTGTTACTGGCGATGGCTATGTTTGCATTAGGTCTGACCACGCATCTAAGTGCGATCAAGCAAGCTGGCGTTAGACCGCTTATCTTGGGTGCTATTATGTTTGGTTGGTTAATACTGGGCGGTGGTCTGATCAATATCGGCATTAGCTTTATATAATAAGCTAAATGTCCATTCTTAACTGCTGATGTGATTGCACAACATAAAAGGCCTCTAGTTATAAATAGCTAGAGGCCTTTTTGCATTAGTCGCGGTCTAATATGATTAGTTAAAACCTTTCAAATAAGACTTCTACTCGCTTAAGTACTCATATCTTAAATATTCAATCGCAGACGAAAAAAAACGAACCCGAAGGTTCGCTTTTCTACATCTATTCATCTATCTGTCTATAAAGACAAATTAGATAGCAACGATGTTATGTGCTTGTGGGCCTTTTTGGCCTTGAGTTACAGTGAACTCAACTTCTTGGCCTTCAGCCAAAGTTTTGAAACCTGAACCAGTAATTTCGCTGTAATGAGCAAAAACGTCTGCGCCAGTTTCTGGAGCGATGAAACCAAAGCCTTTAGCTTCGTTGAACCACTTAACTGTACCTTTTTGAACGTCTGACATAGTATAATCCTACTTTTAAATTTATTAATGGTCTAGTGACCGGTAACGCTTGCAAATAGCTACTGAACGATAAATATTAAAACGAAGGATTATAACTAATACTACGAGGTAATGATTTGGTGCAGAACTGCTCTTAAGCTTGGGCGTATTATAAGGGGTACATCCCAGTATCGCAAGTCTTATCTCATGTTTCGTGTAACCAGAGCCGTTTATTGGCTGATTTTGGCGCAAATTGCAACGGATTTAAGCATTTGGTAAACGGAACAAATATATCGCTACCCCACTACAGACAGCGGCTACCGCCCATGCCATCCACATCATATCGGCAGGCAAACGATAAAATAACATAATTGTCGATGCTGCCATCATAATCGTCGCTAAACACTTGGCATAAAGCGGAACGGCATGATTCTCTTCCCAATCACGGACGAATTTACCAAAGTATTTATGATTAATCAGCCAAAAATGAAAGCGTCGAGAACTACGCGCCCAGCAGCCTGCTGCTAGCAGAATAAAAGGCGCTGTAGGCATCACTGGCAGCAATATACCGATAATACCCAAGATAAAAAACAACCAACCAAGCGTCACAAAGGTCCAACGCAGCATTGGGCTGTTGGATTGATCAGTCTTGGGTCGGTAATAGAACGCTTTTTTATTGTCGGTCATATAAGTTGTCGGTCGTGTAAGTTGTCAGTTATGCCAAATGTAAATTGTCTAGAGTAGCGCCTATTATATAAGCAGCGGCATAGAAGGCTAATCATGCAAAATCGCCCGTCTGCGCTCAAGACTATTTATATAAGGTTTTTGCTATTGATAGGTATGTTTGGTTAGTAATTGGGTAAGTACCAATAATAAATGCTGCACTCTTTTATTAATACATTGATTGAAAGCGCTTATAAAAAGCCGTGATAAACAACAGCTATCATAAAGAGCGGTTAACGAACACCAGTCATCACCTGCCATCGTCTTTCCCGATACGCTTGCATCACGTCTCGTAAGTCGTCTATGATGACGCATTAGCTATCGATAATAGCCATTCGCAGTACTGATCAAAAACAGCAGTACTACTCAGAAATAATGCAATACCAATCAATCTTGTCGGGGTGCTTTGATTTAACGCTGTAGACACAGCCCACATCATCGCTGAGACACACCCGTGAACCTGAAACAGTTAGCACTGACGTAGGAAACAAGCATGACACGCCCTCAGAGGTCTATAAATAAGCGCAGTCTATAGATGATGTACTGGTAATAACCATATCAAACGCCGAGCATCTGATAGTTAGCATCGAGACTTTACCTTTCTTATTTGGCCTTTCTTGTTTTACCTTAATCGTATCAGTCTGATTGTTTTCCATACCTAAAAAGGAAACAACCATGCAGCCGACCACCAAACTTACTCTGACCCTCGAATGGTTTTTAAACCCTGATCACCTACCCTTTATCGCTGGTGTGACCACGGGCGCATATGAGCAAGCAGGGCTTGATATCACCATTGTCGAGCCAGATGACCACTATGATGGCTTTGCCGAATTACAGAACCAGAGCATCGATCTGCATATAAATGAGCCGATTCATCTGTTTGAGCATTACGCGCCTAATCTGCGTGCGCTTGGCTGTTTTTTTGAGACCGATGGCGGCATATTGATGCAGCGCGCTAGCATGGACAAATTAAAAAACAATCAACCAATCCGCATCTGCACCCCTGCCGCTGAAGAAAAGACCAATCGTATTGGCTTTGAGATATTGGCTCGCTATGCCAAAAAAAACGGCTTTACTATCAGCCGTGATAATGTGACCTTTGTACAAAAAGACTTTTATCATATAAAAAACCTGCAAGAAGACCCAAGCCTCGATGGTGCATGGCTGTGCTTTTATAATTTTGAAGGCGTGGAAGCGACTCATGAAGGGTTGGACTTTACGTTTATCGATCAGCATCTGTCACCTTATCCAAACTTTTCAGCGTTAGAGATTCTCACGACGGATGAGATCTATAGCGCGAAAAAGGATGCGATAGATGCCTTTATCCAAGTGACCAACCAAATGACAGAACTGTGCAAAAACGAGCCAGCCACCGCTCACCGTATGTATTACGACTATAGTAAAACCGAAGCAGATACACTGATGGATGCGATCATTGATAATACGCTGGGTAGATTAATCACGCCAATCAAACCAAGTGCAAGTAAGTGGGAAGAGCTGCGTGAGATGCTGGTCGAAATCGATATCGTGACGTTGACTGATGAGCAGTATCAGTCGCTTTGGGCGCTGTAGACATTTTAGAAGTTACAATATTTTGAATAATAAAAAACCGCTATAGCATTTGCTGTGGCGGTTTTTTATTTAGCTGTAATCGAATTATAAAATTATTGCTGTACGATACCAAGCTGCTTGGCTTCTTTTAGCCACATTGGGAACTCTTCTAGCATGTTTTCATACAAGGCTTCTTCGCTGATATCATCCAAATCATCGAGTTCAAAAAAGTCGCAATTATCAATCACGCGCCCTGTCATATCGTCTAGTTTTTTGAGGATGCCATAACCACGACCACCTAAGCCCACAAATTGCCAAAATATCGGCAGTTTTGCGGCTTCCGTCATGACTCTGGTGATACCGCGATTGTCATTCACCCCGCCATCACTGATAAATAGCACGTATACGGGCACATCCAAGCCGTCCTTTTGATAAAACTCCGTCACGGCTTTCATGACTTCTGCTTCATTATTAATGCGCGGGCCAAGTGCCCATTTGCGCCAGCCACCATGAGCATTATTGATAAAACCGTCATAGTTGCTCAGTCCAATCTCGCCCAAATACTGCGGATCTCGGGCAAACGCCCAGCAGTCTAGTGCTTGGTCGTCATCGAAGCTCACTGCCAATGGCAATATGCGATTGACCACCTCTTGCACACGGCCTTTTTTGTACTGTCTATTCATTGACCCTGAGGCGTCTAGCACCAACGCCACTTTTGCCGTTAATTGTTGTAATTGGCGTTTCTCAAGCGATATTGTGGCTTTTTTGGCCAGATTGACCAGTTTTGGCGCTTTGTCTAGTATCACCTTTTCTAGCGATGGCTTTGTTTGAACTGGCGTGGCGGTCTCTTCTACTGTAGAGCTACTCTCTTCTACGTCACCACCGAAATGCTGCACGATGGCGGCAAGTCCACCATTAAAGCCTTGCGCGACGTTGGATACTCGCCAAACGCCACTTTTACGATAAAGCTGCATTAGCATACTGGCTTGCTGCTGGGCAAAGTCTGCTGCTTGATACTCTGCCTGTACTTTTTGCGACTGCTGCCAAATGCCAATCTCTAATGATTGAATTTGATTCAGCGGCGTGTCGGCTGATAATACAAAAAACAAGCTGTCTATATCAGTAGCCAGTTTGGATAAATTAACTTCAAACTCGGCTTGGATGCCTTTATTCGCCGTTGGCTGCGACTCGTAATGGGTGAGCTTGATTTGCTCGCACGGTGAGGTTGGCTGATTATAAAACACCATGTAATCATCATTGATCAGTTTGCCCGCTGCATCTAAGGCAAAGCAGCTGATGTCCATCTCTATTGAGCTTTGGCGAGTGAATTTGAGCGTGATTGGTGCGGTATCGTCAATAGCAAGGTTGCTTAAAGGTGCGCGTTGTCCGACGGTGAGATGGTTCATGGTATTCCTCTTATTCATACAAAAGCTCTTCAGAAGCCTAAGTTTTATCGTTATTTTTAATAGTCAGCTTGCTCTGCTCCTAAAGACCTTAAACCTTCATAAATATAAGTTTTTGAAGTAGGTGATTTATCTCTAATAATTCTTATCAACTCTTCGTCTGATTCTTTGCTCATATGTTTTAGGTGAAGATTCCATATATCTAGTGTGGTTCTTTTGCCATGGGTATCGCTACCTAGGTACATGATGGAAACTAGCTCTAATAGCTCTTTGCGATTCAACTCTTCTAGAAAGCTAAAATCTGCAGATAAATGATCTATAGCAAATTTAAACAAACTCCCTGAGCCTATAATTCCCCATTCGTTATCATCACTCTTTTCATCAGTAGGCCATTTCTCTAATAATAATAGTATCCTTGGTACATCTAATGAATTCAAATATATATAAAACTCTGGGTCATTTTCCCAAATACTATCATTTTCTAGAAATTGTGGCGGTTCAGGTTTAATATGTACTTCTGAATAAGGTTTTGGATAACAACTTCGAAATTTATCAAAGCCCATTTCTGAATGTCTGCCATCATATGTGGGACGGAATAAATTATATAAAGAATGCCTAGAAACAAAAAGGAAACTACCTTCATATACTCTAGTAACGCTTTTAATTTCATTAGGAATATGTTTTCCTTGCCAGATACCATCATTACGCACTTCACCAAACGTCAAGTCACCATTTTTAAATTCTGTGTACTCTACCACCTTATCGTTTCCATATGATTCCGAATTAATAGGCTTTTTAATTGGTTGCGTTTCAAGAAAAAAATAGCTTTCTGATGGCTTATATAGGTAATTAATATAATGCAGTGCCTTTGGGAGACAATCGTAGATAGCGCCACTATTCATTGATAGCCTTACTTCTCTATTATCTTTAACCTCAGCTTTGAGCAAATCTAGTCCACCCATCCTAGGTAGAAAACAATGATGGACAGCTGTATCATTTCGAACAATTTTATTTAAAACAGAAACAATAGCATCTATATCGTTAAATACTAAGTAATGAGCCTTATATGGGTTTAACTCTTCCTGAAGATTCGTCCATTTTGAAGATATAAGAGCAGCAAAGTCCTTAGTTGCTTCTATCCATTTTATTAATTTGGCTTCAAACTCTTCAATACTTGGTCTTAGATTAGAATTATTTTCTGTAGCTCTCTCAAGTAGTTCATGCAAGCTTTTCAATTCTAAGCGTTCATCTTCTAAAGCTATATCCATCTTATCTTTAGCCCAACTAGCATACTGCCCATCAAATCCATTGTCGTCCTTACTCAGAAACATCCATAGCGTTACACCTAAGGAATAAATATCCGCTGGTCTAAAATCATCATTAATATCTTTGACATACCTCAGTTCAGGAGCGATAGTTGCAAAATTACCAATACTATCTTTAACTTTAGTAATGCGTCTATTTTCAGTTCTTAGAGGAGTTGATATTAAACCAAAATCTGCTAAAAAAAGTTTTTCGTCTAGGCTAAGTATGTTGTCAGGTTTAATATCTCTATGAGCCATACCTTTATTATGAATATACTTTACAGCAGAGACAATATTTAGATATTCATCGCATATTTGTGTAGCATTTTTATTGTTTAATAGGCGAGAAGCAGAATTGCAGATAGGCATTGAGAGCCAACAGTTGGTTCCAGATTTATCATAATCGTAGATAGACATAATTGATTGATGTTCGAAACTTGATTGAGTAGTAACCTCCCTTTCAAACCTCTTCCATTTGTTTTTATTTTTACTTCCACAATTAACAAATTTAATGGCTATCTTTTCAGACTTCGAACCCTCTCTTGAAGCGGACCAAACTACTCCATTACCGCCTGTTCCTATCTGTTCTTCTAAAATCCAGTTGATATCATTTACCTTCATTAAGTTGCCAGCTTCTACATTTTCAAAATTCATTGTTAAAGCTCTTATATAATTAGATACCCTTTAGTATTTTTAGAACATATCATATAGGTTACCTGTTTTTGACATATTTCTACTGATTAGAACAAATTATCTAAATCATCTGAAACAGCTTTATTTCTGTCCTCTTTATAGTTCTCAATATCTGTATCCAACTTTTCCTTCCAAGACCTGCCTCGCTTAATATCTTCTACTTTTTTATTCCAGCCAAGAACATAATATGTGTTCCAACTTTCCTCAGCAACTTGTGTTTTAACCACATTTAATAGCACCCACCCGCACTTAAGATATTCGTTAGCTTCCACACTATCGCTTGTCTCATGCAGTCTTATAAATTTGTTGTAGTATGACTCATCCATAGTAAAGCTCCTTTTTGAATTACATCTGACTAATAATACAACTATACAGATAATTGTAGACTTATTTTTAGAAAAATAAAAAAACCACCATAAAATGGTGGCTTATCTATTATGCTTGCTTTTGCGCGAGGGACGAGCGCCGAGCTAAGTCATTAAAGAGCACCGCCCCATGCATCGCATATTTGCCCATTATTAAAGGACTCCGATGCTGAGGCCATGCTTTCTAATCTTTTGCCTTTTTTACAACGCCTTCAATTGCTCCATCTGCGCCGTCATCGCCGTCAACTGCCCTTCTAGCTCAGCCAGTTTCGCCTTCTCAGCATCGACCACTTCCGCAGGTGCTTTACTGACAAAGCCTTCATTACCTAGCTTGCGCGCGATACCGTCGGCTTGCTTTTGTAGTTTTTCATGCGCTTTGCCTAGACGTGCCAGCTCAGCCGTTGGATCAATTAGTCCCTTCATCGGTACGAGTACCCGTAGCTGACCGACCATACTTGATGACGATAGTGGCACTTCATCACCTTCTTTGACGATCTCTAAGCTCTCGACTTTGGCAAGCGCTTTGAACTGGTTTTTGATACGTGAGAGACGCGCCTCTTCATCGCTAGAGACATTTTGTAGTAGCACTGGCAGACGTACCGCGTTACCCAGTTTCATCTCACCACGGATGTTACGGACGCTCGCGATTAGCTCTTGTAGCCATGCCATATCCGCTTCGGTCTGCTCACTGATTTGGCTGGCATCGGTCTGTGGATAGTCAGCGACTACGATGCTGTCGGTGTTTTTACGATCCAGTAGCGGCGCGATGGTCTGCCAGATTTGTTCAGTCAGATACGGCATGATTGGATGGGTGAAGCGTAGCGCCGTCTCTAGTACGTGCAGTAGTACATAGCGGATTTGCGCTTTACGTTCGTCAGATACTGAGTCATCATTTAGGCTGGCTTTGGCAAGCTCAACGTACCAATCACAGTATTCGTTCCAGATGAACTCATAGATATCTTGGCTGACCATATCGAGACGGTACTGAGCAAAATGCTGATGGATGTCGGCAACGGTAGAGTTCAGACGACTCATGATCCATTTTTCTGGTAATTCCCAAACGTCAGGGTTTGCCGCTTGATCGATAGGCTTGGCACTGCCTTCGCCATCGACACAGTTCATGAGTACAAAACGGCTGGCGTTCCAGATTTTATTACAGAAGTTGCGATAACCCTCGACACGCTTTAGATCAAAGTTGATATCGCGACCCGTACTGGCAAGCGAGGTAAAGGTAAAGCGCAGTGCATCGGTGCCATAAGCTGGGATACCTTCTGGGAACTCTTTACGCGTTTGCTTTTCGATTTTGGCCGCGTCTTTTGGATTCATCATATTGCTAGTGCGTTTTTCTACCAGCGCTTCTAGCTCGATACCGTCGATTAGATCGATCGGATCTAAGACGTTGCCTTTTGATTTTGACATTTTTTGACCATTGCCATCACGTACCAGACCATGCACATAGACGGTCTTAAACGGTACTTGCGGCGTGCCGTCTTCGTTTTTCACGAAGTGCATAGTCATCATGATCATGCGGGCAACCCAGAAGAAGATAATGTCAAAACCTGTCACGAGCACGCTGGTTGGGTGGAAGGTGTCCATCACGCGTGGATCGGCGTTGACGTCTGCCCAGTCAAGCGTACTGAACGTCCATAGACCAGAACTGAACCACGTATCAAGCACGTCATCGTCTTGGCGCAGTTTTACATCATCGCTTAGGTTATATTTAGTGCGCACTTCCGCCTCATCACGGGCGACATAGATTTCACCTGTCGCATCGTCATACCATGCAGGGATACGATGTCCCCACCAGAGCTGACGGCTGATACACCAGTCTTGTAGATCGGTCATCCACGCCATATACATGTTTTTGTACTGCGCAGGGACGAACTCGATGCTGCCGTCTTCTACTGCGTCAATCGCAGGCTTGGCAAGCTCTTTGACCGCGACATACCACTGATCGGTCAACCACGGCTCAACGATCGTGCCGCCACGCTCAGCACGCGGAGCTTTAAGTGCGTAGTCTTCGATGTCTTCTAACCAGCCCTGCTCGCCTGCTTGCTCTACAAGGAATTTACGCGCAGCAAAACGCTCAAGTCCTGCATACTCGCTTGGCGTAGTCTCTAACTCTGGCTCACGTGTTTGCAGATCAGGATAAACTTCCATCGCTGGCAAGATATTAGCGCGCTCATCTAAGATGTTAATCAATGGCAAGCTATGACGACGACCCAATTCATAATCGTTGAAATCGTGCGCTGGGGTGATTTTGACACAGCCCGTACCGAAGTCTTTTTCGACATAGTCATCAGCGACGATAGGCACGATACGACCCGTGATTGGCAAGGTAATGGTTTTGCCGACTAAATGCGCATAACGCTCGTCGCTAGGATTGACGGCGACAGCGGTATCACCAAGCAAAGTCTCAGGACGTGTGGTGGCGACGACCAGATAGTTTTTACCATCTTGGGTGGTTAGGTCTGTATCGGTGAAATGATAGCGGAAATGCCACAAGCTGCCTTTTTCGTCGTGGTTTTCGACTTCTAAATCAGACAATGCGGTTTGGAACTTTGGATCCCAGTTGACCAAACGCTTACCACGATAAATCAAACCATCATCGAAAAGAAGAACGAACACTTCTTTTACCGCATTAGACAAGCCATCATCCATGGTAAAGCGCTCACGCGACCAGTCAACCGAGCTGCCCAAACGGCGAATCTGGCTGGTGATATTGCCACCTGACTCTTCTTTCCATTCCCATACTTTATCGATGAAATCTGCACGCGTCATATCACGGCGCTTGATACCTTGCGCTTCCAGACGACGCTCAACGACCATCTGGGTGGCGATACCCGCATGATCCGTACCTGGTTGCCACAACGTATTGTCGCCATCCATACGGTGATAACGGGTGAGCGCATCCATAATAGCGTTGTTAAAACCGTGACCCATGTGTAGCGAGCCCGTGACGTTTGGCGGTGGTAGCGCAATAGAAAACGATTCGTCTTTATCAAAAGTCGGCTGAAAATAGCCGCTTTCTTCCCAGCCTTGATACATACCTGCTTCGACTTCCGCAGGATTATAGGCGCTCTCTAATTGGCTTAGCGCCGCTTGGATAGACTGGGTCAGATTGGTTTTCGCATTGCTATCAATGCTGGTATCGGTATTAGGATTGCTCATAATAGGGTGATCTTATTGTTGATAATGAATGTGGTCAAAATGAGATAGCGCAAAACGCTATAAAAACAGGAAAAATAGTTGATAGTGTGATTTTAACGCAGATAGGCAGATTTTGTTAGATGGTAAGGCAATTTATAAAGCCTGAAGGCCATTTATTACTCAAATTGTTAATCAATTAACAACAGCAATCAGAAGAATGGGAAATATAATAGAGATTACTTATGCAGCAAAATCATTAGCTTATAACCAGCGAGCCGACCGTGTCCCAAGATACCGAGCATGACCATGATTCTCAGGCTAATCTATCAAACGATGAGCGTACAAATGCGAGTACCACTACTCCTGTGCCTGAAGGTGACAATACGCTAGAAGAAAGCGGCTGTCCTTCTAAAGGCATTGAGGTAGACAAGGACGCAGACGACACTACAAACAGTGACGTAGATGACACTACAGATAATAATGTAGACGAACCTATCAAAGCCACCGAAGACTTAGAAAATGATGACCTGCCAGAAGAAATCAGCGACGAAGACAAAGAAACCATCAAAAAGGTCGCCAGTGACGATAATCTAAGCCAAGCAAAGAGCTACGCCAGTATATTAGTCGAGCAAGTCATCCACGCCAAAGAAACCTTTGAGCGTTCACTTGGCTCGCTATTTACCAGTGCCTTTACGGCTGGGCTAGAGATTGGCATCAGCTTTTTTATGATTTTATCGATGTTTGCCCTACTCAATGATGTGATACCCAGTCGCTATGCGATGGTGCTGTCGTCACTGCTGTATCCAATTGGCTTTATTATCGTGGTGATTGGTCAGTCGTTATTGTTCACAGAGCAGACTTCCCTCTTAAGCTTGCCTGTCCTAAATAAAATCGAACCGCTACATAAGCTGTTACGGCTATGGGGCATTGTCATCGCTGGTAATATCGTTGGCGGCTGTCTGTTTTCGGCATTAATGGTTGGCTTAGGGCTGCATATGCATCTGTTTACAGACCATGCCATTGATGTCTATGCCGAGCATATTTTGGGTTTTGAGTGGTGGGTGATCTTTGGTAGTGCAGTACTCGCAGGCTGGATGATGGGCGTAGCAGCATGGCTAGTAACCTCTGCACGGGATACGCTTAGCCGTATTGTGCTGGTAACCCTAATTACAGGTAGTATCGGGTTTTTGGGCTTACATCATAGTATCGTGGGCAATATCGAAGTATTTTCAGCGCTGCTGTATGGCAATACCGTCAGTCTCTGGCGCTACTTGGTATTTTTAGTCGTGGTACTGGTGGGCAATACAGTCGGCGGCGTGGTATTCGTCGCGGTGCTTAAAAATCGTACGTTCTTATTTGAAATTGAAAAAGTCAAAGAGCAAGCTGCCGAGGCAAGAGCGAAAATGGACAGACGAAGATTCTAGACTTGAGATAAAACTGATTTGAGTTAGAACTGGTTTGGGTTAAAACGAGCACTAAACACAAAAGCCCATAACCTGCTTCATTATACAAAGCGGATTATGGGCTTTTTTACTAAACCATACACTGTTGATTTTCGCCAAGTAATGTCTCAACGGGCGCAACAGTGCGTTACTACGGTTATTTTCAACCTCTTACATTCTACGTGCTGCCAATACACTGTTTTCTATCTCGGTTCTTTTGGCTTTATTATGCTGGGCAGTAAATACTCTGACCATGATACCAGCGGTCAAGAACATGATTAGCGTATAAATGGCTGGCGTCATCGACATCTTATAGTTAGCCAATAGCGTCAGTGCCATAAACATTGAAAGCGTACTGTTTTGTAGGCCGACTTCCATAGTAATCGAGCGTCTTTGTGCAGGATTTAGACCGAACCATTTGCTGGTGTAATAACCAAGCGCCATCGTCGATACATTCAATATTAATGCCACAGGGCCAGTAGCGATTAACGCTTCAACGATAATGTCTCGTTGCACATAGCTTAAGAAAAGTACCAAGAAGCTCAAAAATATCACGCCAAAACGAGACACCATCACCTGTCCCTTGTCTGCCGCGTTAGGCGCATAGCGTTTGATCAACATACCAATACTGACGGGTAAGATAGTCAGAGCAATTAGGCTGATCATGGTCTTGACCACTGGCAACTGAAACTCACTACCCGCACCCATAAAGTATACGAGCGAAAAACTGAGGACGATAGGAATGGTAAATACGGTAATGACACTGGCAATAGCGGTCATGGTGACCGAAAGTGCGACGTCACCTTTGGCTAAATAGGTAAATAGATTCGATGTCGTGCCACCAGGACACAGTACTAGCAACATAACCCCAACGGCATACTCTGGCTCGAGAGACATGGTGGTTGCCAAAGCAAAACCTACGAGCGGCAAAAATATTAGCTGATTGGTCAAGCCTATGGCGACTGCTTTAGGGTATTTGACGACTCTCTTAAAATCATTGGTAACTAAGGACAATCCCATCCCCATCATAATCAAAAAGATACTAATGGGAATGACTTTTGCATTTATAAACGTGACTAACTCAACACCTTCCATAACTACATCCTTGTAGATAGAGCCCTTACACGGGCAGGTTTATGACAACCTCGTCATGCTCAATCAGCCAATCCTGCTGATATCTTGGGTAAAAGCCACCGACGTTGTCAGCTCTTTATATGACACTTTTCCATACAGTCGTGTTTTTAAACCGACAATTTTTGATAAAACTGGTTACTACGAACCGAAATAATAACGGAACGGCAAAATTCAGTATATCGTTGTAAAAGTGTATGGTTTTGATTTTTCTAACTACTCGTCAGTCAATTATAGGTTTTTACACTTGATAAAAAAGTAGAAATGATTTAGGCGGGGATTTTATGATTTATAGCAGATGTAGAGTGAATATGGTCGATACTGATAACAGCTGTACCGTAGGCGATGGCTTCGACCATACTACCTAATTGGTTGACATTGGTTACCTCAAGACGTAAACCGTAGATATGCGTGTAGCCTTTGGCTTTTGCCTCAGTCCGCATACGAACGATGGCTTCGCGGCGTGCACGATCTAGCAAAGTCTCGTAGGTGGTTAAGTTTTTGCCAAAGACACTTAGTACGCGAGCAATAATCATTTTGAAATAATCTTGAGCGATGACGACACTACCAAGTACCAGCTCGCCTTCACTACCCGCTGCTAACTTGGGACAGTATAGACGTTCGCTTGAGACAGTGATATCGCCTAATGCTTGCTCTGCTACTGTTAGCTGTGCCAAATGCTGACGCTCATGGCGCGACCCAAAGAACCAGCCAGCGGCGAATAAGAAGACAAACGGCCCATAATTGATGAGCACTTGCGTGAGTGAATCATTCATAGCACGTTTCTCATCGTAAAAAGCATCGGTGCTTTTAGCATTATAGGATTCGGTATTGTAGTTTTTAGTATTGTAGCTTTCAGTATTATAGGATTAACCAAAAGGATTGAAACGCGGTAAATCATCGGGTGCGACTTGGGTCTGAGTATTCGTATTTTGACTAGAATGGTCGTAACCATCGCTTGGTAGGTTTTGATACTGCTGCTGTGATATCGGCGCGACCTTGACCGCAGTCCCATAGACAAACAGCTCTGACGCACCTTGGGCGATGCTAGAAGTCGAAAAACGTAGACCGACCACCGCATCAGCACCTAACGCCTCTGCTTTGACAATCATGCGATCGATTGCTTCTTGCCGTGACTCTTCTAATAGCTCGGTATAAGCCGTCAGCTCGCCGCCAACGATGTTTTTTAACCCAGCAAACAAGTCTTTACCGACGTGCTTTGAGCGCACGGTACTACCGTACACCACGTCTAGGCGTTCGGTAATTTGATAGTTAGGTAAGTGTTCAAGGTTAGAGAGTTGCACAGTCATAGGATGACCTTATCGGTGACTTATAAAATATATAGTAAATCAAAGCGCTGCGATACAGCATAGACAAGACAGAAACAGCACCGTTAGCAGCGCTGTTTCTTAGCATTATTAATCGTTGGTATGGAATAGTAAGAATAATTCAGTCAAATTACCTTCGATGCTATTGGCCATCTGTACCATTTTGTCTTCGTCTTTACGCATCTCAGACAGCTCTGGATCTTCATCATCGATACCGCTTAGTACGATCATAGGCAAGGTCAATACTGCTACGTCTTCTGCCGTCTCTTCATCTTCGAACCAATCGCTTGCTTCATCACCATACATGGCATCGACAAAACCGATTGACCAAGCAACGATGTCTGACTCGTCAGAGAAATCAACCGCCACTTCTTCGTTACCAGCATCTTCACCAAATGGTAATTCAATAGGCGTCTCATTTTTTAACTCAGCCATGATCGAATCGCGCCAGCGTTTGATACCATCGATGACGTTGTCTGGAATTTCACTTACATGACCTTCGAACAGGGCATCCATCCAGTTAGGCAATGGACGACCGATAACCGTCGCTGTCAAAAAACCATGCGCTGCGACACTATCTAGCACGAACTGGCTTTCTTGATTGTCCAAATAGTCTAGTAATTCATCAAAACTTAGTTGGTTACTCATAATTTGGTTTTCCTTAGCAGATAGATGTCATCAATCGCAGTGGGCGATCGGTTAAATAAAAGAGGACGAGTACTTATTTTAAGACTAAAGGCTGCTTAATTAATCAAACTCAAGCAACCTCTATCAGGTAAGTATTATCGAGATGAACTGGTTGCAAGCAAACCTAGAAAATTAGAAAAGTGGCAAACAGCAGGCAACCAATTCGACTGGCTAAATAATTTTAGTCATTAAAATAGTCACTGCTGTAAAAGTAGCCACTAGAGCACTTTAGTCCACTGAAACGACTGATGCCGACAAATTAAAAATCGTCATCATCCCAATCATCGCCGTCTTCATCGAAGTTGTCTATGTCGTCTAGATCGTCTTTTAACTCTTTAGCCAAACGCTTTTCTTCTAGCAAATTATCGATTAGCCGACGTTTTTCAAGACTACTTAAACGTGTACGTACGCTCGTCTCAGCTTCTTCAACCATCTTTGCATCATCATCGTCGACAAAATCATCATCAAAATCGTCGTCAATATCAGCGTCACTCATGACAAACTCCTATCATTTTTAGGCAAGGGTATTAAGAATACATCAATATATATATGCCTTATAAAGTCTCTATTGAATGTTGTCAATCCTTTTTCGCAATATGGTACATTTCAACTCTACGATTAAGATAGTCCAGTAGGCTATATAACAGACAATTGTAATATAAATGACCAAATACAGTCGGCATTAAATGTGTAGCTCGTCCTCATCTTCAATCATCAGAACCGCGTTGCGCACATCAGCCAAACGCTGAATCAATGAGTCGTTAGCACCGTCAAATATCGCACACTCGCGCTCATAGACAGTGGTTGGGCGCATGATGTTATGTACTTGTACATGGTTGCTGATTTGCTTGAGACCGGCATTTGGCAATAATATTAATAGCTGCTCTTTTTTGCCGATACTCTGGAGCAAATGAGTCATTGGCTCTGACTGCGCATCATCACTGACGCCCGCTTTTGCTGGTAAGGCAAAACGCGACAGCTCAATATGCTTATCGTGAATAATTTTGTTGAGCATTAAATATAGCTTGGCAAGCATCACGCCTGCGAGTGCCACTTTTGCATGGCTATTATCAGCCTTTAGTACCACACTTGCACCATTGTCTTCAAAGTGCGCTTCATTCATCGCACTCACGCCCAGCAGCAATGGTTGTCTTAGCAGCTCGGTCACGGCTTGATTGAGTAGCTGGGTGCAGAGTGCTAGGTACGGAAGACGCTGCGCAGGCGCAAGGCGTTCAAGCATATTGAACTCATCATGGAATACAATTTGAACTTTGACGCTATCAACAGACCGTGTGGCAGACAGTTTAGACGTATGACTGGTAACTTGAGAAGCAACACTATCTGTATCCGCTATCTCGCTTTCGCTACCTTCACTCGCACTCGCTAGATTGTCAGTATCGCTACCTGTCTCTTGGTTTTGCTGAGTTCTAAGGTACTCGTTCACTTCATTATGCACATTAAATTTGCGTGCATTAGTCACTTCGTCATCTGCTGCGTTTGCCGTATTATCCGTCGCTACTTGACTGTCTGCTAAATGAGACGCTGATTTACCCGTTGACTGGCGTTCAAGTTCACGGTCATAGCCGCGTTGATCGACTGGTCTGTATTGGTCACGATACAGCTCTTGGATATCTCGACTTAATGCATTGATTTGCTCTTTGGTCGGACGAGCGAGGTAACCATAAATCAACCAAAGCAGTAAATGTAGCAGCATAGTACCGATGACAAACGGCCATTGCATGGCGATAATCTCGCCTTTGCTAACGTCTTTCAAAGTCAATGCAACGCTACCGATGACTGAATCGCCATTGGTGGCGATTTGACGAATAGTGTCACCTTGCTGCATCGGCGCATTGCCTACTGGCACCAAGATATCGTCGTTGTTGTCCTTAATCAGTATCCGTGTGACGTCTTGCTCGCTGGTATAGCGATTGGCAATAACGCTTAAACTCACACGGTCTTTATTTTCTAAGGACAACCTTGCTTCATCAATCAGCTGGGCGACCATCTGCTCGCCTTTTAACGCACGACTATTGCTCAGCTGTTGATCAGTACTAATGACCAATAACAGCGTCTGCAAACAAAAACTAACCAGAAGAATAATGGCAAACAACCCTTGCCGCGGCGCTAAATACGTCATGATATGTTAAACTTTTTTGGAGAGAAGAAATTAAAAAACGAGGCTACTGCTCATTTTTTGGCTAATTTTTAAACAATTTTGATGTGCGCCAATGGTAGTGCGCACATATTGATAAAGCAGTACTGCTTATTAATGACTATCAACACCATCAATTTTGCCTTGCTATCTTTTGCGAATGCATCGTTAATAAGAAAGCATCGTCAATCAACAGTCAGCTTATCTCATCTACTATATCACCATAATAAGCCTTATAGCGTGAGCGCTTTATAAATTTATCATAATAACTTTATTGCATTTTCTATGGCTTCTTACGCCATAAAATCTGTTTTTTAGCATCATTGTTACTTTGCGCGTCATCTATAGGCGCTGCCCAGTAAAACTGTTATTATTCCTAATCTTATATGAGCATACAAGGGACAATTGAGCCATGCCAAAAAATACATCTTATTCGTTACCAAAAGACAGCAAAGCATGGCAACAAGCCGTTGATTCTATTGCGGCATTATTACCCGAAGATACCAATTTGCAAGACTTTGATGCGCTACAGTCGCTACCTGTTTTTGCGCTCATCGTCGTACTGCCGACTCAGGTATCCGCATTAGATATTCATCAGTACGTTCAGTCGTGGGTCGACGAACAGCCAAGCTGGCACCTAGTGACCGTTGCCGAAGATACTGACGCTAGTTTCGTCAATATCACGGTATCTGATACAGAGCCTACAGCAGCAGACGCACAGCGCCTACCCTTTACCCATACTCAAGTCTACCGTTATCTGCTAGTACCAGTCACTGACACGCTGATGCACCCTGGCAAAAAAACCGCCGCAGCTCACATCATTGATGATCAGCTAACCACTCGCCTGCGTCATGACCTAACTGAAGAATACAACAATACGCGTAGTGCCGACAGCGCCGATAATTTAAACGTAGTGGACTGTCACATCCTATCTGTCGGTCATATGCTGCGGACACATAAGCTTGCCTGCTTTGATATGGACTCAACCTTGATCGAGCAAGAAGTCATCGTAGAGCTAGCAAAAACGGCTGGGATTGGTGAAGAAGTCGAAGCCATCACTGAAGCAGCAATGCGCGGTGAAATTGATTTTGATGAATCATTTGCTCAGCGTGTGGCTTTGCTAAAGGGCATTTCTACTGATGTGCTGGATGATATCTGTAGTCGTCTAACGTTATCGACTGGTGCACGCACGACGATCAGTGCGCTAAAAGCATTGGGTTATCATACGGTGCTAGTATCAGGCGGCTTTACTTATTTTGCCCGTTATATCGCTGAGCAGCTGGGTATCGATGAAGTACATGCCAACGCTCTAGATATCGAGGAAGGTGAAGTCACTGGTCATGTACAGTGGCCTATTGTCAATGGTGCCAAAAAAGCCGCTATCGTTGAGCATACTGCTGAGCGCTTAGGCATTGAGATGTCACAAGTGGTCTGTATCGGTGACGGTGCTAACGACTTACCGATGATGGCATTGGCCGATCTGGGTGTGGCCTATCATGCCAAACCAATCGTTCAAGCACGTGCTGATGCCGCTATCAACGTGACAGGACTTGAAGGTACTCTGTACGCTCTTGGCTATCCAGCCCTCGCTCCTACTGAGTAATCGCTAAGTATTCTAGATTATCCGCTAAGCTAGGTTAATGTTTTGTCATTAATCTGGCTTTTATGCTTTAGAGCGTGGCTTAAACAAGAGAAATAGCGTAGATAGGTAGATAGGTAGATAGTACCGATATATTAACCAGCTATTTGATGATGTCTGACAAGATTTATCCATTTTTAGTTCAGTTAGATGCCTATTAAGTAAATGGAAGACATGCCTTAGTACGTGATGATAATTAATAAAATCTGCTATTCATACTGATGTTTAGCTAACGCCTGTTTTAGTTATTACTCATTTTTAGATGCTACTTATTTTTAGCTAATGCTTACTTTCAGATGACACTTATTTTTAAATGATAAAGGAATGCCCATGACGGCACCACAATATCCACGGCCAACTCAGCCGTCAGCGCCAACGCCACTAGAACAAGATACGGCACCTGTACATACAGATAGCCCAAAGCAGCTGGTAGGTATCTATATCAGAGGTATGGCCATGGGCGCAGCTGATATCGTACCTGGCGTCTCTGGCGGCACTATTGCGCTGATTGCAGGGATTTACGAGCGCTTGATTAACGCGCTTGGTAGTATCGGCCCCAATCTTTGGACGATATTTCGTCAGGAAGGTGGCATCAAAGGATTCGCTGCAATTTGGCGCCAAGTAGACGCGACGTTTCTATTGTGTTTGCTACTGGGTATTGCCACTAGCTTTGCGACCTTAGCCGGTATCATTAAGCATTTATTGGACAATCAACCATTGCTTATTTGGTCGTTCTTTTTTGGACTGGTCGTTGCAACGGTATTTATCTTACTCAGTGAGATAAAGCGCTGGAATATAGGACGTGTCGTACTGTTCGCGACTGGACTTATTGCCGCCGTAGTCATTAGTAGTATGCCGTTACTCACGACCACGCCTAGCTTACCGTATCTGTTTTTTGCAGGGGCAATTGCTATTTGTGCCATGATCCTACCGGGAATATCAGGGTCGTTTATTTTGCTATTGCTAGGCGCTTACGATGCAGTATTAGAAGCAGTCGATACGATGAATCTGAGTGCCATTTTCACAGTCATTGCGGGTATGGCGACTGGGCTATTGCTATTTACGCGCGCACTTAAGTGGCTGCTCTCGCATTATTATCAGGCTACCTTAGCATTGCTGACAGGCTTTATTGCAGGCTCTCTAATAAAAGTATGGCCATGGAAAGTAGATGCGCTAGGCTCACTAAATACTGAAGCTGTCCATAACGTAATGCCGTGGCAATATCCTACTGGCGCACAGTGGTCAACGACAGTAGGACTTATGCTACTCGGTGCTATCTTAGTTTCGCTATTATCTTGGTGGGGTAATCGTACCAATCGAGTCTAAGTATTCAACGAACTGTCAGTCCTATTTGCTAGTTTGGCATGGTTTGCTAGCTAATAAACACCCTCCCGAGCAAACAAAACCATTTCCATATCACTCAAAATAAGCGCCACTCCTCACGGCGCTTAGCCTAACATCTAGCCATCAAAGATCGCAAAACAAGCCAAAAAACCAAACGTCAACGGTTGTCGCAAAGTCGCCTGTACCCTCTTCAGCTTTACTCAATAACCTCTCATAATAGTCTCATTGGAATTCACCTTATGAATAGCGAGATGAATGATGTTAATGACTATATTTTCTTTTATCGGTGTAGAGGCATGGAGCGGCGCGGCATGGCTTGGTTATGGACTGCTAGCCAGTTTAGTAGTTGTGCTTGCTTTGTCGTCATATCGTTGGCTACTGCTATATTTGTTTGGCGGGATGGCCTATTGGTTCACCGTTGAGTTGATTCAAAATATATTAGCCGGTCGTCCTATGTTGATGGAGCTATCGTCATGGCATCGCTATATCATCGCTATGGGCATCAGTTGGTTACCGTTGGCAGCTTGGGTACTATATCGGGCATTACGCTATGATGACGTGAGTCAGACAGTTAGCCAGCAACGTGAGCTAGAAGCCGCACGTTATATCGAACACACTCCTGTCTACGATGATAACTATCAGCCACGTTTCCGTTAAAACCGTCCTATTTATACCTCTGTTTTTTATATCAACACCTTACTTACGTCAGTGACATCGAATGTTACAAGATACTTAACGCTCTCTACTTAACTCCTAAAGAGTTGATACCCTGTGATAGTTTATAATCCAGTTA
Source organism: Psychrobacter sp. BI730 (assembly GCF_013414195.1). Taxonomy (GTDB): domain Bacteria; phylum Pseudomonadota; class Gammaproteobacteria; order Pseudomonadales; family Moraxellaceae; genus Psychrobacter. Next base: position 54,156 of record NZ_JAATTV010000013.1, on the reverse strand, counting down.
TATATTTGTCATAAAAACTGGTATAAATTACGCTTTATTTTTATGCCTCATTTCTTTAGGAGTTCTGCTATGTTTACTGTTCCTGTATTAGATATCAAATCTGATCCATTAGATGCTTTATTGGCTGTTGTTGGCTATCGTTTGTCTATGTTAGCTGATAGCGATAACGAAGACGTCAAAGCATTATTCGCTGACCGTCAAGTTACGATTGAGTTTGCTAGTACTGAGTCTGATATCGCCCGTTCTTTTAGCTTTGACAATGGACAATTCAGTCAACAAAGCGGCCATGCAAAAGAAGCCGATTTGACCATCACTTTCAAAGATTCTATGACTGGCGTTAGACTGCTAACCAAAGGTAGCTTGCCTGCCTTTATGACTGCTGTACAAGAAGGTAACTTGAGCATTGAAGGCGACTATAGCTTAATGATGTGGTTCAACAAACTTGCTAAGCATATCGTTCCAGCTATCCCAGAAGAGTGCAAACCATATATTCAAAAAGCCAAACCTTACGCTTATAAAGCACAGAAACTTGCTGAGCATTGGGTTGGTATCGCCAAGCACAAACTTGGCAAATAAAAAGAATGATGCACTGAGCGATAGTCATTGGTAGAATGGATGATATAGAACTAGATAGCCAAACGTATAGTTACTATTTATGTGCGCTACTGTGACAATTATACATACTGTCTAGCAGTGTTCTGATTTTCTAAAAAGGTTGCGGTATACTATACGGCAACCTTTTTTGTTACCTTATAAATGACAATAGATAAAAACATTGGTTTTATTTAATACCCTCTAATTCTTATAAAAGGACTTACCTTATGGCAGGATTGCTTAGCATCTCCGAACCTGACGCCACCCAGCCAACTGATGTAGCCACTCAGCCAGATACGATCAACAGTGATTTTTTGGCCAGTCTAGCCACAGACGCAACTCAAACTGATAATAAAGTAGCTACCATGTATAGCCGTGAAGAAATCGCGCAACTGTTTGATTTACCTTTGATGGACTTGTTATTACAAGCACAGACCATCCATAGAAAGCATTTCACTGCCAATGAAGTACAAGTCAGCACGCTACTCTCTATCAAAACGGGCAACTGCCCTGAAGATTGCGGCTACTGCTCACAGTCAGGCCATCATCGCGACACCACCAAACTACAAGCAGAAAAACGCATAGAAGTTGATAAAGTCATCGCAGCGGCCAAGCGTGCCAAAAACAGTGGCTCATCACGTTTCTGCATGGGTGCCGCGTGGAAACACCCAAGTGCTAAAGACATGCCTTATGTGGTTGAGCTGATTAAAGAAGTGAAAGCACTAGGTCTTGAGACTTGCATGACACTGGGTATGCTTGATACCAATCAAGCAACGCAGTTGGCCGATGCAGGGTTGGATTACTACAACCATAACCTAGATACTTCACGCAGCTACTATGAGCAAGTCGTTAGCACGCGCAGCTATGATGAGCGCTTAGACACGATAGAAAACGTGCGTAACTCTGGCATCAACGTCTGTAGTGGCAATATCGTTGGTATGGGCGAAAGCCGTGATGACCGCATCGATTGGGTACTTGAGCTGCTAAAAATGCCAAAAGCGCCTGAATCAATTCCAGTCAACTTACTGGTGCCTATTGCAGGGACACCGATTGGTGACAAAGTATTAGCTGAAGGTCAGCTGTCTGTACTTGAATGGATTCGTACTATTGCGGTCGCCCGTATTTGCTGCCCGACTAGCTACGTGCGTTTATCTGCTGGCCGCGAAAGCCTGTCAGATTCTGAGCAGGCATTAGCCTTTATGGCAGGTGCTAACTCATTCTTTTATGGTGACAAGCTTCTTACCACTGGTAACGCAAGCCAATCAGGCGACGACAGACTCATGCGTGAGCTTGGCCTTACCAAACAGTTTGCCGCACCAAGAGCGCCTAAAGTACTGCCTGTAATGGATGCGATGAATGGTCATCAAACACAAGTTGTATTGGCAGAGTAGGCCCAAGCTAAAAAATACAAGTTAAGCAAGAGAAACTATGATGGCAGATTATTTTAACTGGATTAAAGCGGCACACATTATCTCGATGGTCTGCTGGTTTGCGGCGATATTTTATTTGCCGCGCCTGTTCGTCTATCATGCGATGAGCGACGATAGCATCAGTCATGAGCGCTTTGCCATTATGGAGCGCAAGCTATATCGCGGTATCATGACCCCATCGATGATAGCGACATGGGTTTTTGGTCTATGGATGTTAGGACTGGGCTGGGATGTCTATAAAACCCAAGGCTGGCTACACGTCAAATTGCTATTAGTAGTGCTGCTGTCAGGATATCATGGCGCTTGCGGCTTTTATCGTAAGAAGCTGATCGATAAGCCACATTATAAAACGCATAAATTCTGGCGTTGGTTTAATGAAGTGCCTGTTTTTGCCTTAGTGATTATCGTGATACTAGTCGTGGTAAAACCGTTTTAGTATCAGAAAATCATTTAACATGCAGAATAAAAGCGTCCGTAACTTCAATGAGTTGCGGACGCTTTTTTATTCATTTATAGGCCGTGTTGTCAAACTGGAAACATCAAACCCTAAATACTAGGGCGCATAATTTGATAAACATTGCTTAAGTCATAAACGCGATAACGAGCTGGTTCACGGCGATTTTCGCCAGCATAGCTCAGTATCAAAGCCTGCTTGGCACGCTCATCGACCCAACCGACAAACAGTCCACTATGCTCGACGCCATTGTAACCATGATTGATATAATAGAGCCAGTCGCCTGCTTCAATCTCGCTGCTAATAGCATAGGGCCCTTGCGCATAAGTGCCTTTGTGTATGGTATTGCGCGATACCCCTGCTCGATTAAATACCGCATTTAAATAATCCCAGCAGCCACCTTGAATAATTGTGCGCTCGTTAAGTGCCATTTTGCGGGCGGTACTGACCACCTCACGTGCTGCCATACTACTCTGCGTCTCAGCATTGCTCAATAGCGGTAGATACTCGCTATCGACATTGTCATAGTTGCCTGATAAAAACGCCGGTAAGACTGTAGGCGCTTGACGTGTTACCTCAGGATAACGATAGAATGTATTCGTCGTTGATTGAGCTGATTTCTGAGCGATAAGCATACTCATACTATCTGCATGGGCTTGTCCTACCATGCCGCAGGTAAATAGTAAAAAACCGCACGACGTGGCGACTGACGGTATAGACAAACGCGACATGACTAACTCCTTGTCAACTAGATCTCAATGACAGTATCAATAATAAGAAGGATAAATTTTATAATCCTACTTATAAACCATTTGCGCACAAATCTGCAAGCACTATTCGCTTGCGTCAGGTGATAAACGGTATAAATATACTGATGGATGACAATATTGGAGAGGCACGTCGAGTGGAATTTAAAGTGACATTTGAGTTAGAGATTGGATAGCACGAAGATAATAGCTATGCTCTCGTAGAGTATGAAATTAAGAAAAAATACTAATTACTCTTCATTTTAATATTTACATGACGTTTCGTTAGCGCCTGCCCTTCTAAGATGGCTTTAGCAGCTTTTGCTTCTTGAGCACTCTCGAAACCAGTAATATGATATTTGCGAACATCACTGCTATCGACAATCTGTAATTGCTCGCCAATCAGCGTTATCTTATCGCCATCCGTTAAATGAATATGCTCACGCTTACCTAGATTGTCATGGACCAGCTCGCCAGCCCTTACCCACAATGTACCGCTGCTAATCATACCGCTCATGGCTTTCTTATGCTGTTGGCGCTTTTTATTGAAAATAAAACTACCAATGATAAGCAGTGCAAGTGCACCGATGGCTAAACGCTCAGGCAACAAGCTCATCGCCATGGCGACTGCGACAGCCCCTACCAATAATGCAGAACCAAACCAAAACATGCCATTATCAGCAGCATTCGCTTGCCCTTGTAAGGTGATTTTGGCGCCATCATCAGTCAGCTTTAGCATGTGTTGTTACCTATTACGTAATGTACGAATATTTTCTATTAAAAAACTGCCTATTAGCAGCTAACAGGCAGTTATTGACACTAAAAACAAAGACAGTATGTTGAATCTAAACGCTAGTCTACCAACCAAGCGCCGTCTGTTGCATTTTAATCAATTCAGCGATGCCTGTTTCAGCTAATGACAGCATAGCATCTGCTTGAGCACGAGTGAACGGCTTTTCTTCAGCAGTACCTTGCAGCTCAATGTACTCACCTTTTTGGGTCATCACGACGTTCAAGTCGGTATCGCAGCTAGAGTCTTCTTCGTAGTTCAGATCAAGATATGCTTCGCCATCTTTCATACCAACAGAAACCGCAGCAACCAGTCCGATTAGCGGATCTGCTTTGAGTTTCTTGGCCTTTTGGATACTCTCTAGCGCATCGATAAGCGCAATTGCAGCACCAGTGATACTAGCCGTACGAGTACCACCATCCGCTTGCAGCACATCGCAATCTAGATAGATGGTGTTTTCACCAAGCTTACTCAGATCAATCATGGCACGCAAGCTACGACCAATCAAACGCTGAATCTCTTGCGTACGACCTGACTGCTTACCGCGAGCCGCTTCACGCTGATTGCGCGTGTTGGTCGCACGTGGCAACATACCATACTCAGCTGTGATCCAACCTTTGCCTTTACCTTTGAGCCAGCGCGGCACACCAGACTCTACACTGGCAGTACATAGTACTTTGGTATCGCCAAAACTTACCAATACTGACCCTTCAGCATGCTTCGTATAATGGCGCTCAAAGCTGATCGAGCGAAGTTGGTCAAGCTCACGATTGTCAATACGCATAAAAATTCCTAGTACAATGTTATAAAAGCAGTGTCATAAAAATACCTATCAGTCGTTAGCAAACACATTGATAGGTATGTAGTCGACTAAAATCTTAAGATATCCTAACGTGACAACGGCGCAATAGCAAGATTCACACCTGCCATTACGCCACCGTTATCAATAGAATGTCAGATATAAACTATTCTAACCCTTCCATCTTACGCAATTCCTTACGTAGGATTTTGCCAACGTTCGACTTTGGTAATTCGTCAACGAACTGTATATGACGTGGGCGCTTATAGCCAGTCAGTTGTTTTTTGCCATATTCTAGTAGCTCTTTTTCAGTCACGTCGCCTTTTTTGACCACAAACAGTTTTGGCTCTTCGCCGCGATCATCATTTGGTACACCAATAGCACCGCATTCTACGACTGCTGGATGCTCACTCATCGCCTCTTCAATTTCGTTGGGATAAACGTTGAAACCAGAGACTAAAATCATATCTTTTTTGCGATCGACAATTTTGATAAAGCCTTTTTCATCCATAATGCCGATATCGCCAGTTTTTAAGTAACCACTAGCCGTAAAGGATTCAGCAGTTTCTTTCGGACGATTCTGGTAACCAATCATGACCTGTGGACCTTTTACGCAGATTTCACCACGATCGCCCATGGCTACTATATTTTCGTCATCATCAATGAGTACGATATCGGTACTAGGCGCAGGAATACCGATTTTTCCGGTAAATTCCGCAATAGTCATCGGATTGAAAGCCACCACGGGTGAAGTCTCAGACAAGCCATAACCTTCAACGATAGGCAGACCAGTGATTTTATGCCATTCTTTCGCTACGCTAGGCAATACTGACATACCGCCGCCGATAGACGCTTTTAGATTAGAAAAGTCCAAATCAGCAAAGTTATCTTTGTGTACTAAGCCGTTAAACAAAGTATTCACGGCAGGGATAAACGCCGGCTTATACTTGGCCATCTCTTTGATAAGACCATCAAGATCGCGCGGATTCGGAATGAGTAGCGAGGCATAGCCTTGGTACATGCTACACATACCGCAGACCATAAATGAGAATACATGATATAGCGGCAGTGCGGTCAAAATCACATCTCTACCATCTATATCATCATCAAATGCACTGTTCATCAGCGCACTGACCTGTAGCATGTTGGCGACTAAATTGCCGTGAGACAGCATCGCGCCTTTCGCTACTCCTGTCGTACCACCAGTATATTGCAGTAGCGCCACATCGCTTAAGTTCAACTCAGGGCGCTGGTACTTACTGGCTGATTCAGCATTCAGAGCATGCTTGAAACTCACGCTATTCGGTATGCTATAAGCAGGAATCATCTTTTTGACATGACGAGCCACGAGGTTGACCACGGCTCCTTTAATCGTACCTAGCATATCACCAATGGTACACACGACTACATGCTCTACCTGACCTTTGTCTTCGGCCTCTTGATAGGTCTTGGCAAAGTTTTCAACGATAAATAGCGCTTTCGCACCACTGTCATGCAACTGATGTGACAGCTCACGGCTGGTGTATAGAGGGTTTACATTGACCAAGACCATCCCTGCGCGAATGATACCCAAAGCGACCACTGGATACTGCAAGACGTTGGGCATCATTACCCCAACTTTATCGCCTGCGACCAGTCCTATTGACTGCAAATAGCTAGCAATCTGTCGGCTATATAGATCTAATTGCTTAAAAGTAATCGATGAGCCCATGCAGATATAGGCAGGTTTTTGGCCATAACGGCTAAAATTACGCTCGAACACATCCAGTAAAGAGGTATTGTCTTCTGGCATCTCGATAGTAGCATCGATGCTATAGCGCTCATAAGCGCTCAGCCACGGACTATCACTGTCGATGGTCGGCATAGTAGGAAACGCGTTGCTTTGATAGACATCGTTGGTAGTATTGGCTTTATCGTCAGTTGCAGCGCTATTATCTGTCGTTTTTTTATTAAAATTATCCGTCATAATTTTCCCTAAATGTTACTGTTAAAAACATTGAATATGCTAATGGAAACACCATTTTTTATGATTATCGCTGACAGCAGAAGCTTATGAATAAGAAATAGATAAGTATGATCGGGTTTGTCATTCATAAGCTTTGCAAATTAAAGTGTGTTACTGGGTCTATGATAAATAATACTACCACTCAGCACGACCAAGTCGAAAACGATATTTACTACCATGATTTCGCCTGTTACCTTGAGCAAAACCAGTACGATTTTTTGGACAAAAACAAAAATACGTCGATGGGCACTATAGCAGTTTTAATAGATATTCTCTATTAATAGTGGCTGTCATCCGCAAATGTCAAAAGCGATAAAGACAAAAAAAAGCGATAAAGACAAAAAAATGATAAGACAGCATGGTTGCAGCCTTATCATTTTTGGTTACTACTTTAGTTACTACAGTATCTAATCGAGCGACACTTTCACATGTGTCTTTGGTTAATACACACATCTATCAAACAACTATCTAGGTGCGTGTATCAGCAAATTAACCGTGGTTCTTTTCTTCGAGTACGCGTAAGTCTTTATGTAAGATTTTGCCGACGTTTGATTTTGGCAACTCATCGATAAACTCAACATGGCGCGGACGTTTATAGCCTGTGAGATTCTCTACCGCATAATCCAATACTTCTTGCTTGGTCAAGCTTGTATCGTTACGGACAACAAAAATCTTTGGTATCTCGCCGCTCTTTTCATCTTCGATACCGATAACGCCGCACTCCAAGATTTTTGGATGACCAGACATGACTTCTTCGACTTCGTTTGGATAGACATTAAAGCCTGAAACCAAGATCATGTTCTTTTTGCGATCAACAATAGTGACATAGCCGTCTTCGTCCATAATACCGATATCACCAGTTAAAAAATAACCATCTGGCGTCATCACTTCATTGGTCGCATCTTCGCGCTGCCAGTAACCTTTCATCACCTGTGGACCACGAACCCCAATCTCACCGCGCGCGCCGATCTCGACTTCATTGCCTTCTTCATCGATGATAGCAATTTCAGTACCTGGCATGGGAACGCCGATGGTGCCACTAAACTCTGTGCTGCTCAGCGGATTGGCAGTAGCCACGGGTGACGTCTCAGACAAGCCATAACCTTGTAGGATAATGTTGCCCGTGATTTCGCGCCATTTCTCAGCGGTAGCGCTCACAACTGCCATACCGCCGCCCATCGACATCTGCAACTTGCTATGATCCATGGCTTTAAACTCTTCGTTGTTAGCCAGTGCATTGAACAAGGTGTTGACCGCTGGGAAGAAGGCGGGTGGATTGCCTTTATATGCTTTCATTAAGCTATCAAGGTCGCGAGGGTTTGGCACTAGTAAGCAGACGCAGCCACGATAGATCCCAAACATACCGCAAACGGTAAACGAGAAAATATGGTATAGCGGCAGGGCGGTCAGAATAACAGCCTGCTCGCCTTTGGCATCGAACTCATCAAAAGCACTACCTAAGAAGGTGTTGCTCTGTACTAAGTTGGCAATGAGGTTTTTGTGCGTGAGCATCGCGCCTTTAGCCACGCCTGTTGTACCACCTGTGTATTGTAGGACAGCAACATCATTGAGCATAATGTCATTAGGACGCTTGTATTTACGCGCAGGACTTTTTTTCAGCATGTTCTTAAAGCTGATGCTTTTAGCGATACTATAATCAGGTACCATCTTTTTGACATGGCGTACGACAGTATTGACCATAAAGCCTTTGAGCGTACCCATCATGTCGCCCATACCAGTGATGACGACATTATCAACCACATCACGGCCGATATCTTGATAAGTTTTAGCGAAGTTTTCGACCATGATTAGTGCTTTGGCATCAGAATCTGTAAGTTGATGCTCAAGCTCTTTGGTGGTGTATAAAGGGTTGACGTTGACCAGGGTCAAACCTGCACGCAAGACACCAATGACAGATACTGGCAGTTGCAAAATGTTTGGCATCATGACTGCGACTTTATCGCCTTTGGTCAAGCCAAGCGACTGCAAATAAACAGCGACTTGCTTGCTTTGCTCATCAACTTCTTTAAAAGTAATACTAGCGCCCATACAGACATAAGCGGTCTTACTGCCATATTTAGCAAAACTTTGCTCAAAGATATCAATAAGCGAAGTGTTATCAGCTGGCATATCGATATCATAAGTCATGCCAAGCTTTTCATAGGTTTTTAGCCAAACTTTATCGTCACGACGGGTTAAGTTTCCTTGATTTTCCATAATCTTTTCTCTCCTAGTAATAATACATTACCGTCAACCCACGCCAATCACAGTGTGATAAATATACAAAACGTCAGAGTCGTGCCTATCACTATGATGAAAAGCAAGGCTGCGACATATTTGTATAGTGCTGAGCGAACAATATAGCGGTAAATAGCCCTTTGTTCATTAACATACACACTTTATACATAGTACTCAATACAAAAGATTGCTATACCAGTTCTCAAATAGGCTTGACGCTAAATATCCCTATAAATATCAATATATTAGACTAAAAATCTCAGTCATACCATTAGAAAATATGACCCTTGACTTCTGCTTCATAATGACTATCCCGACACGATATCTGTTCACTATTGGCTATTTTTTAGCGCACTCGCCAGCTCAGTCAACGTCACAAAGTTGCGACGAGTACCATCAGTATCGCTACTCGGTCTATCTGCGATACTACTTTTGGCAAGCTTAGTGCTATCACTGTACTGCCAGTCATTAATATAATTGCTTTGAGTCAAGCGTTGACCGAACCCTGCTACTGCCATCGCAAACTGAGTATCGATACTGGCTTTGTTTAAAGCGTGGCTAGCTTTATTAATAGGTTGGCTAACGAGTTTAGAGCTACCACCTGTCGGTGCTTTATAACGAATTTTTAGATAGCCAAGCTCATTAGAGTTCTGTTTATTATTCCAACTAATACTGGCATTGCTAGCAGCATAACGGCGATCGCTATATAACCCTTTTTGTCCTTTTGGAGTTACCTCAAACAAAGCAATAACTGCCTTACCTGCCCCAAGCTCACCTGCATCAACTTTGTCATTATTGAAGTCTTCTTCAGCCAGTACGCGATTTTCATAACCAATTAAGCGCCACTCACTCACCACATCAGGATTAAATTCAACTTGGACTTTTACATCCTTGGCAACGGTGTTGAATGTCGCGGCTAATTCATCGCCAAAGACTTTTTTCGCTTCAGTTAAGCTGTCAATATAGCTGTAATTACCATTGCCGTTGTCCGCCATCTGTTCCATCATGTGATCATTAAGGTTGCCGCGACCAAAGCCAACGGTAGACAAAGAAATACCGCGATCGCGATTGGCTTTGACCAAATCCAGCATATCATCGACATCACTAATACCGACATTAAAATCGCCATCCGTTAACATCATGATTCGATTGATACCATTCTTTTTTAGTCCTTGCTCAGCTTGCCTGTAGGCCAATTTAAGAGCGTCTTCCCCGTTGGTTGAGCCTGAGGCATTTAATCCCTCGATTACAGCCAATATTTTTGCTTTTTGGTCACCACTGGTCGCAGGCAATGCCACACTAGTACTACCTGAATAGGTCACGATACTGATGCTGTCTTGGGCACGCATTTGCTCTGTCAACAGCTTAAGCGATGACTGTGCCAATGGCAGCTTATCGCGCGACGACATAGAGCCTGACACATCTACTAAAAATACGAGATTGGCAGGTGGCATAGACTGCTTATCTGTTTTTTGTGACCAGCTACTATCAACGGCTTTGATACCGACTTTGACGATTTTGTTATCCTGATCTGCTCTATCCCAAGGCGAGTCCACTACCTCAGTTGATACAACAAATGGGGCACTACCTAAGCGTTTGCCATCATCAAATTGATAGTTAAAATAATTAATCAATTCCTCGACCCGTACGGCATTAACAGGTGGTAGTTGACCCTCGTTTAAATAGCGGCGCACATTGGCGTAGCTGCCCGTATCGGTATCGATAGACAAAGTGGATACCGCCATATCCGTAGTTCGATGTACAGGATTGGCTGCGTTTTTTTGATAGTTGTCTTTTGCCTCTGGCGTGACTATGATGCTCGGTAATGGGCGTACGATACCTGTCTGCGCCGCAGAACGTATCATCATCTGTTGGCTGATGACTGAGGGCTTAACACTGGGTGACGCCATGATAGACTCTGACACCACTGCTGCATCTTGATTGACTGTGCTGCTTGTCTCGGCTGGTAGCGTTTTGCTCATTTGTGAAGGGCTACAGGCTGTCAATCCTAGACTGGTTATAGCAGTAATCAATAGTACATTTCTAGTAGCGTTTTTCCCTAGGTGCTTACTTTCGTTTTTTAGCATTGTAGAGGCAGAAACTTGAGATAAAGGGTCACATGACATAACAGAAATTCCTTATTGTAAGATAATTCAGTAGCGACTTGTCCGTGTCAATATATGGTTAGTGCTATTTAAATAGGCAAAGCAGCCGTCTTATTTAGTCTATTAGCTGTCATACTTTCAGTTGTTAATTTTGCATTAAAGCTATTCTGTACCTACTTTCTTTAGACTAATAGTAGATAAAACATCCTAAATAAAAACGATTAAATATTAAGATATTTATTAACCCTATAAAAAACAAATATTAGATTTACTATACTTAACTTGATCTATAAAAGCTATGAATCACCATACTATAAAAGGCCTTTATAAGCGCTTGTTTTAAGCACGTCACGAGATGTCGTATATTCTGACATACGTCTTTTTAATTGGTGCAATATCCTTTACGATAGCACTATCCTATTTGTATGCTTGAACCAATTATCTATACCTATTAAAACTGATAAGTGAATCCTATTTTATGTCTGATGTTATTGATCATACGATCGCCCCAATTATTCCCAATGAGCCGATGGATACTCGTTCAGTCGCAGAGTTCACTGAGCAGGCCTATCTCAACTATGCCATGTACGTCATCATGGATCGGGCGTTGCCAAATATCGCTGACGGTCTAAAACCTGTCCAACGTCGCATCGTCTATGCCATGAGCGAGCTTGGGCTAAAGTCCTCTGCTAAGGCCAAGAAATCCGCGCGTACGGTCGGTGATGTATTGGGTAAATACCATCCGCATGGTGACAGCGCTTGTTATGAGGCCATGGTACTGATGGCTCAACCGTTCAGTTATCGCTATCCGCTTATCACTGGTCAAGGTAACTGGGGTAGCCCAGATGATCCGAAATCCTTTGCCGCGATGCGTTATACCGAAGCTAAAATGTCGGCTTATGCCAATACGTTGCTCGCAGAATTGGGTCAAGGTACGGTCGACTGGCAAGATAACTTCGATGGCACGATGCAAGAGCCAACGACCCTACCTGCCCGCTTACCTAATATCTTATTAAACGGTACAACAGGTATCGCAGTCGGTATGGCAACCGATATTCCGCCGCATAACCTTAATGAAGTGGTACGCGCGGCCATTCGTTTGCTCAAAAACCCAGAGCTATCGGTTAAGCAGCTTACCCAATCAATACCAGCACCTGATCTGCCAACGCCAGCGGAAATCATCACTAGCAAAAAAGATTTGCAAGCGATGTACGAGACTGGACGCGGCAGTTATAAGATGCGTGCCACCTTTCATGTTGACCCTAAAGAAAAAAATCTCGTCATCATTGACGCGCTTCCTTACCAAGTCTCGGGCAACAAAATCCAAGAGCAAATTGCTAAGCTTATGACTGATAAGAAGCTGCCTTGGGTGACGGATATTCATGATGAATCAGATCACGAAAACGCTTGTCGTATTGTCCTTGAGTTGCGCTCAACGCGAGTCAATGTCGAACGCGTCATGAGCCATCTGTTTGCTAGTACTGACCTAGAAAGCAATTACCGCGTCAATATGAATATGATTGGCTTAAATGGTAAGCCGCAGGTGAAAAACTTAAAAGAAGTCTTGGAAGAATGGTTAATCTGTCGCCGTTCAGTAGTCACACGCCGCTTGCAATATCGCCTCGATAAAATCGATAAACGCTTGCATATTTTGGCGGGTTTACTGATTGCTTATCTGAATATCGATGAAGTGATTCGCATCATTCGTGAAGAGGATGATCCAAAAGCGACCTTGATGCAGGATTATGACCTGACTGACATTCAAGCCAATGCTATCTTGGATATTCGTTTGCGTCAGTTGGCAAAATTAGAAGAGATTGAGCTGCGCCGCGAGCAAGATGAACTTGCTGCCGAACGTGCCATCATTCAAGAATACTTAGACAATCCAGACAGTCTAACCAATCTGATGATCGATGAGCTTACCGCCGATATGAAAGAACACGGTAATGAGCGTGTATCACCATTGGCAGAACGCGAAGAAGCTCAGGCACTAAAAGAGTCAGACCTCGTACCGAGTGAGCCCGTCACTGCCATCTTATCAAAAGCGGGTTGGATTCGTGCCGCCAAGGGCCATGATGTCGATGCTGCTGGTATGAGTTACCGCTCAGGTGACAGCTATCAAGCGCACGTGCGCGGCAAATCAAACGAAAGGATTTACGTACTCGATAGTACGGGACGCAGCTATAGTATCGATGCGCACAACTTAGCGTCTGCACGTGGTCAAGGTGATCCATTGACTAGCGTATTAAAGCCGCCAGCAGGCGCTAGCTTTGAGCAGCTACTAACGGGTGATAACGATCAACGCATTATCCTTGCCAGCTCAGCAGGTTATGGTTTTATCAATACCATTGGCAACCTCGATAGCAATCAAAAAGCTGGTAAAAACGTCATTAACCTAGCAACTGACAGTCGACTGCTCCCTGTTGCACGTATCGATGCGCCAGTAGAGACGGCCGCTAATACCGAAGGTGAAAATAGCAATGTGCGTGTGACACCTGATCATGTTGCTGTCGCGACCAATGCAGGGTATCTACTGATATTTGCTCTTGATGATTTGCCTGAACAGGCTCGCGGTAAAGGGAACAAACTTATTAAGTTGAAAGACGGTGAAGAGGTACTCGCTATCACACCACTTAGTCAGCAAGACAGCCTTGTCATCACTGCTGGCAAACGCCATGTGACACTCAAGCCAAATGATTTGGCTAACTATACGGGTGTTCGCGGTAATCGTGGTGGACAGCTGCCAAGAGGCTTTCAGAACGTGACGAGTGTTGAGATTGGCTAGTTTGACTAGTTAAATTTTGGAAACCCTAGTTCAAAATCTAGCTAATAAAATTAAACAGCTTAAAAAGCCGCCTATACACAATGTATAGGCGGCTTTTCTACGCTACTCAAAATAGAGAAATTATTTAAGACTTATTAGATACAGCATCCTCAAAGATCGCTTTCAGGAAGCTTGTAATCTGAGTGCTTTTCATTAGATACGGATTAAAGTCAGCACCTGCCGAGAAGCTTTTTAGGGTATATGCTTCGTCTTCTGCACTTGATGTTAAATATTTTATTAAAAACCCATCCCACCTACGTTCTTCTATTTCCTCAATCTCACTGAGGTGGGGTACTAGGTAAGAGTACTCACTGATTAATTTTACTAGTATTTCATTGATAAGAGGTCTTGGACCTTCAATATTTTGAATAAAGTAATTGTCATTCACGACAAGCGCTGAGGTTACACCACTTTTTTCATTATTCCTTCGCCATTGCTCAAGCAGACGAGCCAACCCTATTCCATTATTACTGTCACTATTTCTGCCAATATACGTTAGGCTGAGAATGATATGCTCGCCATGTCTTTTTCTATCTTCTAAAGGTTGGTTGGTAGTGATATGCATAAGAAACCTTATTTATAAAAAAATTATCTAAATCAAAAGACACTTTATATACGGCTTTTTTACGCCAATTAAAATAGATGACTCTTATGGTATAGAAATGCTACTCATTAAAAATTAATTAGATTCAGCATTTTCAAAAACCGCATTCAAGAAGCTTTCAATCTGAGAGCTTCTCATTAGGTAAGGATTGTAGTCAGAGCCTGCTGAAAAATTCTTTAGGGCATGCTCTTCATCTTCAACGCTTGAGGTTAGATGTTTAACTAAAAACCCTTTCCATTGACGCGACTCGACTTCCTCTATATTCACAATATTAGGGACAATAGTTGAATGCTCGTCAAGTATCTTTTCCAAGGCAGTATTGATAGCAGGTCTTGTTCCTTGGAAACTTTGAACGAAATAACCTTCGCTAATGACTAAAGCTGAAACGATATCGTTTTCTTCAAAATATCTACGCCAGTACTCAAGTGCGCGAGTCAGCTCAATCCCAGAATCTAGATCAACATTTTTGGCGATATATGTCATGTGGATAAGAATATGTTCGCCATGCCTTTTTCTATCTTCTGAAGGTTGGCTTGTCGTTATGTTCATAAGAAACCTTATTTATAAAAAATTCATTCAAATCAAGGTATACTTTAAGATAAAGTATAATTAATAACGTTTTTTATCATTTGCTATGATTTTTTTAGATTTATAACATAGAAGTTTCAATGATATAGCATACCGATATCCATAGTAGTAAAATTATACTACAAAGTTGTCACGTTCAGTATCTTGGCATTATTCCAATAGTTAACAAGTCTAATCTATATTCTCCTATAGCCCTGCCTCAACGCACTTATACGACTAAGTCATGTTTAGTTGTAGACTAAACTCTACAAGCATTCATCAGGGTCTGTCATGTTTATTAAGTTAGCGTATTTATAGGTATATAAAACATAACCTACCCTCAATAAAAAGCCGTCTATGCTATGTATAAACAGTTTGGTATAGACAGCTTTGTTGTTGCATACTAATTGTTGTATATTGATTGAATAGCTAACGTATCAATACCGACCCATCTCAACTGTTGTTTCAGCAAGTACCGAATCGCCCTGCCATGCTTGTACATCTACCGTATACAGATGGTTTTTGCCGCCAGAGCAAGGTGGCTTATATGCACCGCCCGCCTCACCTTTACGGTTACGGTATTCTGCGACCATCTCAATACCGACTGGTACTTCGTAAGTATGACCAAATACTCGTGGCACTTCTGCGCTCGTAGCACCCTCTGGTAGTGCAAACTCCATGATACCATGGCCACCATGCTGCATACGTTTGTTGCTTACATCGTTGTAGACGAAAACCAAGCTTTCCGCGCCCGTCGGAATGTTTGAAACAGTCATGCTAGGCGTGGCTGGACTTTTGCCATTATAATTTAGACATTGCTGCCCCTCAGGTATTTTTTTGCCATCCCAAGCAGCACCATTAAATTCAACATCCATTGCAAGAGCATTGGCAGATAAAGCCAAGGTTGCCAAAACTGTAACCGATTTTAAGGTGAAAAATTTCATACTTGTTCCTTTAGGTAGCTGATGCATTAATAATGATAGTCATCTTATTTCGTAGATTAGTTTTGATAATTGAATATAACTTTATAATAAATAAACACGGTTAAGTTAATCATGTCGTTTAGCATTTTTGTTAATCCTTTGGACAAGCAATGAGCGGTTCTACAGGCTACATGCAAATACTGTCTCAATAAGCATACTTGTAGCATCATAGGTTACTCGATAGGTATTTATCTGATTGGGTATGTTGTAGTAGTATCTGAATCATTGTATCTACACGACTAAAAATAATAGGATCATCATGTTTATCGAAGATAAGATTGCCAAAGAAAGTATGACTACTAAGATTTCGACCCCCAAAATCATCTTTTTTGACATCGATGATACCTTAAGCCGCAACGGCATTATCGCTGAACACAATAAAGCGACGCTTGAGCAGCTTGCAGATACCGATATTAAACTAGTGATTTCGACTGGTCGTTCTAAAGCCATATTGCCTGAAGATATTCTAGCGTTGCTTGATGCAGATATATTGGACGCCATTATTTGTATGAATGGACAATATAGTTTTGATAAAAGCGGCCGAATCAGCCACTACCCGTTAACTGCTGAACAGACAGATAAAATCGTACGCCTGTGCCAACAGAGTGATTTGATTCATAAGTTTGACTCTGCCACTCATATCGCGTGGTCAGGTGAAAATGAACGTTTACGCGAGTTCAATGCTGTCACACCCAATTCGATCCTTGACCCTGAGTACTACAAATCAAATACCGTCTATCAGTGCTCGGTATTTTTTAACAATCAGCAAGAAAAGATGCAAGACATCGACTTTGCCCAGTATGATTTAAAGCTGGTGCATTGGCATCAGATTGGTGCCGATATCTTGCCAGCAGATGCGTCAAAAGCTCGCGGCATCAAAGATATGTGCGAGTACTATGCAGTAGATGCAAGCGAATGTATGGCATTTGGTGATGGTATGAATGACTTAGAAATGTTCGACTTGGTTGGATTTGCTGTAGCCATGGGAGATGCGCAGCCAGCTTTAATAGAACGCGCTGACTTCGTCACTGGGACGATTGAAGAGTATGGCATTCAAACCGTGCTTAATCAGTTAGAAATGAAGTCATAAGACTGTTCAGGCACATAAAGCCACTAACGTTTATTTAAAAAAAGCCCTTACTAACCGATTAGTAAGGGCTTTTTATTATGGGCTAGTTTTATATAGACGATTCAAATGAAAACTGTAGCGGTGATGACTCCATCACATTGACAATCACTTTCTTCTACCAGTCTAATCGAACGTTAAGGCATCAGTTAAGACCTCAATTAAGGCATGGTCAAGCCACCATCGACAGCGATAGATTGTCCAGTAATAGCCATACTCAAATCAGACGCCATGAGCAATACTGAATTGGCAAAGTCAGCTACCGAAGTCGCTTGGCGCAGCGGCGTTGTAGTCGCGATATAGTCGAAGACCTCTTCAGTGGTTAAGCTGCTTGCGTCGGTAGTTTTTAATAATCCACCTGCCAACAAATTAACCCGAATACCATACTGACCAAGCTCACTTGCTAGGTTGCGAGTCAGTCCAATTAAGGCTGACTTGGCCGTGGTGTAATCATAATAGGTCACCACTGGGTTGTAGACAAGATTGGTTGAGATATTGATGATTTTGCCTACTTGCTGCGCTTTCATTTGCGGCAGCACCGCTTGCACCATATTGACCGCGCCTTTAACAATACCATCCATTTGTTGTGAAAAGTGCGACCACTTTACTGTTTCAATACTGGTGTACGCAGCGCTTGGATTGAACTGGTAACTTGGCAAGGCATTATTGACCAATATATCGATACGACCATGACGAGTGATGACTTCAGCTGCCATGGCTTGTACTTGCTCAAGCTCAGTGACATCCGACTGATAAGCAAATGCTCGGCCACCTGTCGCGATGATGTCAGTCACTACCGTCTCAGCAGCCTGTTTACTATTGAGGTAGTTGACACAAACGATAGCGCCTGCTGCCGCCATTTGCTGTGCAATCTGTGCACCAAGCCCACGACTGGCACCAGTGACTATGGCAACTTTATCCGTAAGCAATGCCGGTATAACTGAGTGGCTTTTATTCAAGGCATTTTGAGTTGAGGTACTTTCGGTCATTGTGCTGTATCCTTTATTATTATGGTATGGTTGGTGTCTTAGAGCCGAAGGCTTATACTTACTTAGATGATGTTCGTCATACTTCGGCCTGCGCCAATCATAGCATGGTTATATGCTATCTTTTTTCGATTCGACGTTAGCAGCTCGCTAGCAATTCTACCCAAAATTAGCTGTCATTAAGTTAGTTTTGCTACTCATCTCATTAGCCCAACTGGCTATTTTTATTAGTATTATTGAGCATTGCCTTAATGATAACCCTTTAAATTGTATAAACTAATGACCATAATAGTTTTATTGGCCATGTCAGGCTTGTATCTTTTTGGCTTTTTTATTGAATTTTTCTGATTTGCATTATCTTTATTTAGGAGAGATATTTTGACCCATTTACCATCGTCCCATCCAACTACTCACACCTCGGCTAGTGTCGGTCGTATAGTGCCAAAAGCATTATTAGCAGCAGCTGTCGGCTTGGTGCTTGCCAGCTGTAGCAACTCTGATAATGCAGCGGATGGTAGCGCTGCGGCGAGCAATGAGACGCTGAACCTTTACAACTGGTCAGAATATATGCCACAAGAGATTCTAGATGGCTTTGAAGAAGAAACTGGCATCTCAGTTAATTACACTACATTTGACTCTAACGAAGCCATGTATGCCAAGCTCAAACTGTTGGATGATTCTAGTCAGTATGACTTAGCGATTCCATCGACTTATTACGTCGAAAAAATGGCGAAAGAAGGACTGCTACAAGAGCTAGACAAGTCTAAATTGAGCAATTTTAAAAACCTTGATACCTCATTTACCAATACCAAAGTTGATCCTGATAACAAATACTCTATCCCTTATATGTGGGGCAGCACTGGTCTAGCCATTAACGGTGACAGTGTCGATCCGAAAACTGTCAATAGCTGGAATGACCTTTGGGACCCTAAGTATAAGGGTCAGGTGATGCTGACCAATGACGTGCGTGAAGTCTTTGGTATGGCACTGCTGACTCTTGGCTACTCAGGTAATAGTAGCAATCCTGACGAAATCGAAGCCGCTTACGATAAGCTCACCACGTTGATGCCAAACGTCAAAACCTTTAACTCTGATGCGACACGTATGCCATATATCGAAGGTGAGACTGCGCTTGGTATGACATGGAATGGTGAAGCAGTCATGGCCAATGACGAAGGTTTGACTAGCTTGGTTTATAAGTATCCAACCGAAGGCGCTATCTTATGGATGGACAACTTTGTCATTCCAAAAAACGCCAAGCAAGTTGATGCAGCACATAAATTTATTGATTACTTATTGCGTCCTGAAAACGCCAAAATCGTGAGTGAAGAAATTGGTTATGCCTCACCAAACCAGGCAGCACGCGAGCTGATGGATGAAAGTGTTCGTAACAATCCAACGATTTACCCATCTAAAGACGTGTTAGCCAAAGCGGAATTCCAAGAAGATGTGGGCGATGAAGCACTACAAGTGTATCAACAATACTGGGATAAGCTAAAAACGGGTCGCTAATAGCCATGGTTTAATACCTTTAAAATAAAGTAAACCTTTAAGAAAAAACGCTGATCCTAAATGGTCAGCGTTTTTTTGCGCTATAAATGTAAATCCGTCTCGCCGCCCTGCTCTTTCATTCGGCGCTGCTCGCGGCGTTGATAGCCCAGACCGGATGCAGCAAACCAATGCGGCTTCGATGTTTGAAGTAAATCACTCAGCTGCTGCAATTGAGTCTGCAAGGTTTGGGTCAACCAAAAATAGCCCTGCCACTCAAATGCTAGGTGCTGTACGCTTGGATACTCTGAGACGGCGATTCGAGTAATGGGCCGGAATACTTCGTCACTTGGACTACGTAATACCGCTGCCATATGTTGCATCGCTTGGGTTAGCTCATGCTGATAATGTACCAATAGAACATGGTTTTCTTCATCAATTTCGATATTTGCCAAGCGCGGTGCCGCACTTAGTAGTAAATCAATCGTTCCGATAATATTACGATGGGTACGTTGGATCGTCTCTAGCGTTTCTTTTTCGATACCTGACTCACTGGCTGTCGCCGCGATATGGGGTCGCACAGCCAGTAGACGTTTATTGATCTGCTGTAACGCTGTGACCAATGCCCTATCAACGGGTACTTCCTTAACAGGAAGGGCTACTGGGTTTAACTTTTGAACAGAGTCGTCCACCACTCCATCCGTTGCGTCAATATGATGACCTACGCCTGCATAGAGACTACTACAAGCGTCAAGGTTACTACTCAATAAGAACCGCCACATCAACGTTGATTTGAGCGGCAAAATTAGAGTCACTGCTACCGAAACGCCTGTCCCCAGTAAGATATTTAAGGCGCGGTAGATACCATCTTGACCAATGCTGTTATTGCCTAAATCAGAGACAATCATCAACATAGTGATACCCGTTAGCAGCCCTGTATATCCGAGCTTTCTGACGGCTAAATAGCCAATGATGCCGCTTAATATACCGATAAGTGCATAATCGATCCATAGCCATGCACCTGCATTTTGAATGAACCACAGCACCCCAAGGGCCGTACCAATACCTAACAAAGTACCGATTACGCGCTCTTTCGCCTTAGTATAAATAGCGCCTTGGTATTGCAATAACCCTAGAATAATAAATACTGTAATGGTCGTCCATTCACTGTGCGGAAGATTGGTGATTTTATTGACCAATAGGGCCAATATCACAGCCGTACCTAGGCGTATGGCATGTAAAATATCTGCATGTTGGTAGCGAACATAGGGTTCGACAAATGGAGCAGTAATACGCTGATAAAGGGTGGATTTCACGCAAGGCTACTCTTTTTGGATGGAATATTTAAGTGAGACATTTTAATAAAGTATTATTAAAAAACATCAATAACTAAGGGTAAGTATAAATGGATATTCTATCAGCAAAATGACGGGCAAAAAATAACGCCTTTTACCTATTATTCACAGGTAAAAGGCATTATAAAAAATATCCTAGCACACTATATTGAAATCTACGCTATTGAAGATTATTCACCAAATGACTCATCGAATTACTTATCAAGATCTGCGTCAGTGTTAGTGTTAGTGTTAGTGAATAATAGTCTATTACGCTAGCGTATTACACTTCTAGGTAGTCTAGAATACCTTCCGCAGCTTCACGGCCTTCCCAAATCGCTGTCACAACCAAGTCAGAACCGCGCACCATATCGCCACCAGCGAAGATTTTAGGATTTTGGGTCTGGAATTTGAAGGTTTGCTTTTCGGCTGCTAGTACGCGACCAGAGCTGTCCATCCCCACTTGTTGAGACTCAAACCAATCAGCAGGACTTGGTCTAAAACCAAAGGCCATGATGACTGCATCACATGGGATGATCTCTTCAGAATTAGGGATTGGCTCAGGGCGTTGACGACCACGGTTGTCTGGTGCACCCAGCTGAGTAGTAACGACTTTTACGCCGTTAACTTTACCGTTTAAGCCAATGATTTCGGTTGGCTGACGATTAAATAAGAACTCGACGCCTTCCTCGCGAGCATTGACCACTTCACGGCGTGAACCAGGCATGTTTTCCTCGTCACGGCGATAGGCACAAACTACTTTTTCGGCGCCTTGACGGATACTGGTACGGTTACAGTCCATTGCGGTATCACCGCCACCGAGTACCACCACCTTTTTACCTTTAAAGTCGATGTACTCTTCAGCGTCTTTTTCCCAGTCATTGCAACGGTTCACGTTCGCAATCAGGTAGTCTAGTGCATCGTAGACGCCTGTCAGCTCTTCACCAGCAAAGCCGCCGCGCATATAGGTGTATGTACCCATACCCATAAATACCGCGTCATAGTCAGCCAATAGCTCATCAATCGTGACGTCTGTACCAATCTCTGTCTCTAAACGGAATTCGATACCCATGTCTTCAAAGATCACGCGGCGATTGCGCATGACATCTTTTTCCATTTTGAACTCAGGGATGCCAAATGTTAGTAAGCCGCCAATCTCAGGGCGCTTATCAAAGACAACTGGTTTGACACCATTTCTGACCAAGATATCTGCGCAACCCAGACCTGCTGGTCCTGCGCCAATGATAGCGACTTTTTTGTCTGTCCAAACGACTTCAGACATATCTGGACGCCAACCAAGTGCAAACGCGGTATCGTTGATATATTTTTCGACATTACCAATGGTCACTGCGCCAAAACCATCATTTAACGTACAAGCGCCTTCACACAGACGATCTTGCGGGCAAACTCGTCCACATACTTCAGGTAAGGTATTGGTACGGTGACACAATTCAGCTGCCTGAAATATCTGACCTTCTGTGGCCAGTTTTAGCCAGTTAGGGATATAGTTGTGTACTGGACATTTCCACTCGCAGTACGGGTTACCACACTCAAGACAACGATGCGCTTGCTGAGCAACAGCTTCGTTTTCGAAAGGCTTATAAATCTCAACAAACTCTGTTGAACGCGTTGCAATGTCTTTTTTGGTTGGATCAAATCTTGGTACATCTAAAAACTGGAAGTTATTTTCTAAGCGTTTTGCCATGGTGCTATCTCTTTTATATAAGGCTCTTTTGCAGTGGGTGGCGACAGTCAGCGATGTTTTTTGTCTAAAATTTAAGACATATATCGCTGCTGTCACGTACCTGCTGAAAACCTGTGAGTTAAAACGTCTCTAAAAACGGAACGCTGGCTAACCTGATTAAAGCGACTGCCGATCCATCAATACAACCCATCAATGCATTCCATTGATACGATAGACAGTCATGTATCGGCTATTGTGGGTCGGCCATGGTAGTTTTAAGAAGGCTTGCAATGTTCGCCGCTTTTGGCTTAACCAAATAGAACTTACGAACATAGTGCTCAAAGTCGTTCAGAATTGTCTGACCCCATGCACTGCCTGTTTTATCTACATGAGCTTCAATCACTTGTTGCAAATGAATGCGATGCTCTTCTGTTTGCTCGCTTGAAATACGGTTTAGATCGATTAGCTCATGGTTGCAACGGTCAAAGAAGTCGCCTTCCATATCGAGTACATAAGCAAAACCACCCGTCATACCAGCACCGAAGTTGAGTCCAGTACGGCCAAGAATCGTGACGATACCGCCAGTCATATATTCACAGCAATGGTCGCCTGTGCCTTCGATAACTGCGTGTGCGCCAGAGTTACGGACGCCAAAACGCTCACCTGCAGTACCAGCAGCATATAGCTTACCGCCAGTTGCACCATAGAGACAGGTATTACCGATGATGGCCGTTTCTTGTGCTATAAAGTTTGAGTCTTTTGGCGGATAAATAACAATCTCACCACCAGCCATGCCTTTGCCCACATAGTCATTGGCATCACCTTCAAGCTCGATATTTAAACCGCCAGCATTCCACACACCCAAACTTTGTCCTGCAGTACCAGTTAAACGAAGTTTGATTGGCATATCGCTCATGCCAAGGTTGCCCCAGACTTGCGCAATCTCACCAGAAATACGAGCACCGATAGAGCGGTCACAGTTACCAACGAAATAGCTATAGTCGCCGCCCGCCCCTTTGCGAATGTTCACAAGCATATCGCTAATCATCTGCTCAGCAAGCAAGCCTTTATCAAACGGCTCATTACGCTCAACCTGACAAGTTTGTGCTTTGCCCACACTGGCTGGGTGACTAAATAGCAATGGCGTTAAATCAAGATGACGCTGCTTGTCCGTATTGCCTTCTAGAATATCAAGCAAGTCAGTACGACCGACCAGCTCTTCCATACTACGAACCCCTAGCGCTGCCAACCACTCACGCGTCTCGGTTGCGACAAACTTAAAGAAGTTAATCAACATTTCTGCTTCGCCAATGAAATGCTCATCACGCAGCTTGGCTTTTTGAGTAGCAACACCTGTTGGACAGTTGTTTAAATGGCAAATACGTAGGTACTTACAACCAACTGCAATCATTGGCGTGGTACCAAAGCCAAAGCTCTCTGCACCCAAGATAGCAGCTTTTACTACATCTAGCCCTGTTTTTAGACCACCGTCAGTCTGGACACGTACCTTATCACGTAATCCATTCACTCGTAGAGACTGATGGGTCTCAGCCAAACCTAACTCCCATGGCGAGCCTGCATGATGGATAGACGATAGCGGAGACGCTGCTGTACCCCCATCATAGCCTGAGATAGTAATCAAATCGGCATAGGCTTTTGCAACACCTGTCGCGATCGTGCCAACACCTGGACGTGAGACCAATTTAACGGATACCAGTGCATCTGGATTGACTTGTTTCAAATCAAAAATCAGCTGTGCCAAATCTTCGATAGAGTAAATATCGTGATGCGGCGGCGGTGAAATCAAGGTCACACCTGGCACTGAATAACGCAAGCGTGCAATCAGCGCGTTGACTTTACCACCAGGTAATTGACCACCTTCACCAGGCTTGGCACCTTGTGCTACTTTAATCTGCATGACTTCAGCGGAACGAAGGTAGGCGGGTGTCACGCCGAAACGACCAGAGGCAACTTGCTTGATCTTTGAGTTACGCAACGTGCCATAACGCGCAGGATCTTCGCCGCCCTCACCAGAGTTTGAACGTCCGCCGATGGTATTCATAGCCATCGCAATCGACTCATGCGCTTCAGGAGATAGCGCGCCTAGTGACATGCCAGCTGAGTCAAAACGCGTCAAGATTTTAGAGATATCTTCTACTTCATTGACATCGATACTGTTGTCGGTTTTCAGTTGCAACAAATCACGTAAAGTCGCGACCGGACGGCTATTAACTAGATCAGCATAATTACGGTAATTATCGTAATCACCAGTACGCACCGCGGTATGCAGGCTGTTAATTACATCAGGGTTAAAGGCATGGTACTCTTTGTTAAAGACAAACTTGAGCAGACCACCCTGATCTAGAGGAGCACGACGCTTAAACGCATTGGCAGCCAGTTGCGCTTGATCAGCAGCAAGGTCTGCAAAGGTAGCGCCTTTGATACGGCTTTGTACGCCTTTAAAGCATAGACTGACGACTTCTTCTGATAGGCCGACTGCTTCAAACAACTGCGCGCCGCGATACGACACAATGGTAGAGATACCCATTTTTGATAAGATTTTTAGCAAACCTTTATCCAAGCCTTTGCGGAAATTAACACGGGCTTGAATCGGATCACCAAGTAGCTCACCAGTCGCGACCAAATCATCGATAACATCATATGCTAGATATGGATAGACACAAGTTGCACCAAAGCCAATCAATACCGCTATTTGATGCGAGTCACGGGCAAGACCTGTCTCAATGATTAAGTTAGCATCGGTACGAATACCTTGCGCGATTAGATAATGATGCACAGCGCCAGTCACCATAATGGCATTGGCTGGTACTTTGTCTGCATCGATATCTTTATCAGATAAGACAATCAACGTATTGCCTGAGCGAATGTTATCTGCCACTTGCTCACAGATAGCGACGATAGCATCAGATAGCTCTAAAGTACGGTCATAGTTCAGATCAATGCGAGCCATCTTGAACGCTGGATCATCCAAAGTTTCAAGCTGCTGCATCTTGCTGGCTGACAATACTGGCGATGACAAAATAATACGATGAGCATCTCTCGCAGATGGCGCAAATACGTTAGTCTCAGCGCCTAGACAAGTCTGCAACGACATCACGATTGATTCACGTAGTGGATCGATTGGCGGATTGGTCACCTGTGCAAACTGCTGACGGAAGAAATCACCGACATGGCGAATTTGCTGCGACAGTACAGCCATTGGCGTATCGTCACCCATTGAGCCGACTGGTTCTTGACCATTTTCAGCATTAGGGCGAATGATTTCTGTGCGCTCTTCATTGGTGATGTGATACATCTTTTGTAGCGCTTTTAGCTTATCACCGCGGCACGCTTGCGTTGCCAACGTCTCTTCTAGACGTTCATCATCACGAACACGCGTTGCTTCTTCACGCAACCATTTACGATATGGATGCGCCGTTTTTAGTAAAGTTGCAATAGCGGTCGTATCTAGAATTTGACCAGTCAGCGTGTCAATGACCAGCATTTGACCAGGTCCAACGCGACCTTTTGCCAATACATCTTGCGGCTCATAATCCCAAACGCCCACTTCTGATGCAACAGTAATATAACCATTCTTGGTGGTTACCCAACGTGACGGGCGCAAACCGTTTCTATCGAGCATACAGACCGCATAGCGTCCATCTTGAATGACTAGACCTGCTGGACCGTCCCACGCTTCCATATGCTGTGAGTAAAACTCATAAAACGCACGCAGATCCATATCCATGCTATCAACATTCTGCCACGCTGGCGGTACCAAGATAGACATCGCATGGAACAGGTTCATACCACCAGACATAAGCACTTCGAGCATGTTATCTAAGCTAGATGAATCTGAACCGGTACTATTTACAAGTGGTGTCAGCTCATTCAAGTTAGGCAGTTTGTCTGATTTTAGCTTTGGCGTACGGGCTTTAGACCAGTTGCGGTTACCTGTAATGGTATTTAACTCACCATTGTGCGCAAGATAACGGAATGGCTGTGCCAGTGGCCAGCGCGGTAAGGTATTGGTTGAGAAACGCTGATGGAATACTACGATATGTGACGCCAAACGCTCATCTTGCAAATCCAAGAAAAACGCTGGTAAATCTGAAGGCATTACCAAGCCTTTATAAATAATGGTCTGACAACTCAATGAACAGACATAAAATAGCTCATCATCCGTCAAACGCTGCTCTGCTTTTTTGCGTGCAACAAACAGCTTACGGTTGAAGTCATCAGCAGCTAGATCATCTGGCGCATTAACGAACACTTGCTTAAAGTCTGGTAATGTCTCACGACCAATCTCACCAACAATACTCAAGTCGAGTGGTACATCACGCCAGCCAGCCACTTCTAACCCTTGGGCTGTAATCTCATCGCTTAATACTTGTTGGCTATGCTTGGCTTTATCGCTATCTAAATTCACGAACACCATACCAACAGCAAAGTTGTCCGTAATGGCAAATTGCTGCTCGTCAGCAATCTGTTTAAAGAAATCGGTAGGCGTCGCTAATAGTAAGCCACAACCATCACCAGTTCTACCGTCAGCAGCAACACCACCGCGATGTGTCATACAACTTAAACTATGAATGGCCGTTTTCACCAAATCATGGCTCGCTTCACCCTCAATATGGGCAATTAGGCCAAAACCGCAATTATCAGAAAAATCATCTGGCGTGGCCAGGTGTGTTTGTGAGGAAATCATTGACATAGCTTGTCCTTTTAAGTAGACGGGCAACTTACATTTCCAATGCGGAGTATAAGTTGGTACCCGTAAGCAGAACGGGCTGATAGTGGATATTCGTGTGTTCGAATTAGCAAATAGTGCAATGCTCGATAGACATCATACTCTAAGAGAAAGTAAAACCCTTGACCCTCCTGGTCATTAGCTGATGTCTTGACATGTGGTCCGTGTATCAAAAGATAGTAAGTAGCAGCCCTTGGCAACGGGAGAATCTACGCCCTTAAATGCCAGTTACTCAATCAGTGATATCTAATGCCATTCATTTAAGCATCATTTGTTATATTGTCATGTTTAGCATTTAGCGCTAAGCATACAATAACTTAATAACGGTGCACTTGTTTATCTTGAATATCTGACGCTCTGTATTCAAGCACTTTGTTTACCCTAAAAAGAGTGACAATAAGAGAGGTTGCGTCACTTACGATAACCTAATTATGGATAGTAAGTAACCGCGCTTGAGACAATAATATTTAGTAAAGAACTCTAAAAACTAAGAAAAAACCACTAAATAGTTGTTAAATAGACATTTTTTACGATAACTATACAGAACGTCGCCCACAGTTATATTAGTTAATGATTGTTGAAAAATCTAGTCTTTTCTATCGATTCATTAGCCATAAATTGTAAGAGGACTTATTACTATTGGTTATAGGACAAATAAAACTGCTATTAAAATTTTAATGCAAACCATATAAACGACATTTAACAAAAGGCTTTGATAATACTTAGCAATAGTAGCTTGCAGCTTATTGTAACGATAAAACTATTTTGTATAGTGCTAAAAAAACCCACTAACCAAATAGCTAGTGGGTTAAATTAATCAGACAAAAACTAATTACTCTTATCTTCTATTAGCGCTTTTATACTATCACTATTATTTTTGGGTGGATTAGCGCTAGCACTTTTGCCATTAGCATTTGAATTATTGTTCGTGCTGCTAGGGGGCTTAGGTGTTGGCACGACTGGTGGCTTTTTACTAGTAGAGTTATCTGCCGGTGCCGCAGGCTTTTTATTTTCTGATGCCGCGGGCTTACTTGCGTTGTTTTCGTCTTTTGGCGATGCTTCAGATATTGTTTTCGTCTCCCCACCAACTGTACGCTCTTCGCTAACAGACAACGTGGCAGAGGTATCTACCGACTGACGAATACTTTCTTGAGTACTACTACTATTAGCGCTTTCTTGGTTACCTCGATTACTGGTAGCACTGGCTGCTTGAGCAGCGGCGTCAGCAGCTTCTTCTTGCAAACGAGCTGGCACTTCGCGCTTGGTAGGTTTTAAATCAACGGCACGTGTACGTTTCGTACTTAGATCTTTTACTGGATCAGGACGCTCATAATTATCAATAATACTGACATACCGATTAATCTCTTCTGGCAATACACGTACGTTTGTAGGTAGCTTAAAGTCTATTAGCTTTGCGGCTCCTACTGCTTCTTGCGGGCTACTCATAATCCCATAAGTCAGCATATAACGGACTTGTTTTTCATCATCAAGATAACGGAAATAAGCAAATTTATCACGATCTTGACGGCCTTCTAAGTAACTAACAATCACATCGTTTTCAGAGACATTCATTACTTGAACAGTCCACTTGCCTTTGTTAGCTAGCAGATAACGCTTGTCTTTGAACTCATCAGGATAATCGCGCAAATCTCGAATCGTTGCATCAAAGTTAATCGGTTGTACATCCGTATCTAGCTCATGCAGCGATTCGACTTTTAGTGGTTGCTCAAACTCTTCATTCAAAATCTCTGGCGCTGATATTGGTGCATTTTCAATTTTGGCACCCATGGCTGGCGTTTGACTAAACATCCATACTAACGCTGTGACCACCCCTAAAAGTAGGGTCACTATTAGCCAAATCAGTGCTTGACGACTGTATGATTGGCTAGCAGTACGCGTTTTTGTTTTTGATGTTGCCATGAGGCGGTCCTTGGTAAACACATGTTTTACAGCATAATATAAATGCTTATTTAAACAGAGGTACAGCTAACCAGTTGGCTATAAGTACGAGATTTTAGTATCAATATATAAACGATAAATTCTTGAGACGTTACGCGCTATGTTTTGACAAAACTTCATGCAATAGTTCGCCGTCAAACTCATTAGTCATTACCGCATCGCCAATTGATTTTAACAAAATTAGGCGGATTTGTCCGTGTTTCACTTTTTTATCGTGGCCCATTAAATCTAGAGCAGTGTCTACATCGATAGCTGGTGGCGTAATAGGTAAGTTTGCCAATTCTAAAACACGCTTAATACGTACGACTTCATCATCAGTTAGCCAGCCAATCTTTTGCGATAGCTCAGCTGCTTGTACCATGCCAGCCGCTACTGCTTCGCCATGTAACCAATTGCCATAGCCTTCATGTGTTTCAATCACATGACCAAAAGTATGACCAAAGTTCAATAGCGCGCGCACACCGGACTCTCTTTCGTCTTGTGCCACTACATCGGCTTTGTACTGACAGCAGCGCTTTACGGCTTCACCAAGTACTGCCAAGTCAAGCGCCATCATTGCAGGCAAGTTTGCTTCAAGCCACGTTAAAAACGCCTCATCCATGATAAGGGCATATTTAATAATCTCGGCCACTCCAGCCGATAGCTCACGTGCAGGCAGTGTCTTAAGCGTACTCATATCAGCAAGCACCATTTGCGGCTGCCAAAAAGCACCAATCATATTTTTACCTTGCGGATGATTGATACCTGTTTTACCACCAACACTAGAATCTACTTGTGACAATAGCGTCGTTGGAATTTGAATAAAGTTTACACCACGCATAAAGCTAGCAGCAGCAAAGCCAGTCATATCTCCCACTACACCGCCACCAAGGGCAACAAGTGTCACATCGCGATTGAAGTGTTCTGTCATCAGCGCATCATAAATCTGATCAATACTTGCCTGATTTTTGTATTGTTCACCATCTGGCAGTACGCACACCTTTACCACAAACTGCTCTGCCAGCTCATCTTCTAATGCTTTTAAGTATAAAGGTGCCACAGTGTCATTAGTGACGATCAAAACCTGACGACCATTGACATAAGGCGCGATCTGCTTCGCCATACTGCTATGCTCAGTCGCAGATTGTTCAGTAATGACAATAGGATAATCATGACTTTGCGTATGAACTATTAGGCCATCATGAAACGGCATTACCATGTGATACTCCTAAAGCATTTCTAATGAGGTAAAAGTAATTGAGTCTGCATATCAATATCGTAGTTGCCAGTCTATTACTAGTCTTCTTGGTGCGCTGATGCGTCGGTAGTGCAATCGACGAATGATTCTAACTGCTGCATCAATTGATTGACCATGTGGCGTGGGTACGTGTGACCAGTAGGCATAATAATATGGGCGACTTGGCGATAGAGTGGATCGCGAGCACTATACAAATCTTGCAATATCTTTCTAGGATTAGGCTGCTGCAATAATGGTCGAGACTTGTCTTTAGAGGTACGGGCTAGTTGCACCTCAACCGGTGCGTTAAGATAAACGACAATGCCACGCTGTTTTAGGAACTCTCTGTTTTCAGCACACATGACTGCACCGCCACCGGTCGCTAATACGATTTGAGAGTTTTGGGTCAATTCATCAATGGCACGCGTTTCACGCTCACGGAAACCTGCTTCACCTTCTTTGGCAAATATCCAAGCAATGTCGGCACCTGTCTGCGATTCAATATACCAATCGCTGTCTACAAAAGTGCGACCTAACTGCTTGGCAAGCAGTTTTCCGATTGTCGTCTTCCCTGCTCCCATCGGACCCACTAAAAACACCGACGGTAATTCCTGCCCCATAATACTTACTCAGCTAAATTAGGTATGATACAACGTCATTGTTATTCTGGCTAGTAATGAGCCGTGATTATTGTGAGTAAAATTTAGAGTGCATCATTCATCGGTACATACATAGATATTACAATACGAAAACCACTAATCTCGCGCATAAAAAAAGTAAGCACTAGGGCTTACTTTTTTTAGCAACTAGCTAACCGCTTTAGGACTAGTTCAGACGACTCGTACCATCATTAATAAGCTTCGGAGTTACGAAAATAAGTAGCTCTTCTTTGTCGTTGCTTCGTACATCTTTACGGAAAGCACGACCAATATAAGGCAAATCACCTAAGAAAGGGACCTTAGTTACTTCGTTATTGGTACGGTTTTTAAAGACGCCGCCTAGCACCACTGTCTGACCATCTTCAATAATAACATTGGTTGATATAGAATCCTCAGAGATAGCAACCTGATTATTGATGATAGTCGGCGTGCCATTGGTAATGACCAATTGCAAACCAATTTTACCATCAGGTGTGATATTTGGTGTCGCTTCTAGACTTAATGCAGCCTCTTTAAAGCTGGTTGTCGTCGCACCACTGGCTGATGCTTCTTGATAAGGAATCTGAGTACCAGAAGAGACCTTTGCTGTCTGCTTGTCTGCGGTTAAAATCTTAGGTGTAGAAATAACTTCACCACGGTTATCCGCTTGCAGTGCCGATAGCTCAAGATCTAGCATCACATCAGACATACTGAGCAAACCAAAGGCGATACTACCCGCTGGGTTGGAAACACCCAAATCAACGTTTAAGTTATCAGGACGACTAATGTCATAAGAAGGATAAGAAACGGTTTGACCATTAACGGTCGTCGTCTCTACATCAAAATCTTTTAAATCCCATAAGGTTTGATCGCTACCGCCAACCAGTAAACTGCGGTTGTTGGCCGCACCATTTGACAAGATACCCCAACGAACACCAATCTCTTTACTGAAGCTATCAGTTGCACTGACGATACGTGCTTCAATCATGACTTGACGAACAGGAATATCAATTTTGCTGATTAGTTTATGAATGTTTTCGATACTGTCAGCAACGTCTTTAATAATCAAAGTATTGGTACGTTCGTCAACCGTTACCGTCCCACGATTGGACAACAACGTATTATTATCCTCACGATTTGATAGGCCACTATTATTACCGGTCGCGCCGCTACCTTGCGAAATAAGCGTTAAAACATCTTGTGCCTTTGCATAGCTTAAACGAATGTACTCAGTACGCAAAGGTGCGTAAGATTGAACAGCTTGCTGTGCTTCTAGTTCACGTGCTTCTTGCTCAGCGAGCTCAGTAGAAGGCGCCACCAAAATTACATTACCATTTTCACGCTTGCCTAGATTTTTACTTTTCAAAATAATATCGAGGGCTTGATCCCAAGGAACATTAATCAAACGCAAAGTGATGTTACCAGCAACAGAATCACTTGCCACGATATTCATCTCAGTAAACTGCGCCAAAATATCTAAGACACTACGAACCTCAACATCTTGGAATTCCATAGATAGCGGTTCGCCACTATAAACTCTTTCTTCCAGCGTCGGCTCACGTAACAACTCAGGCTTTTTAATACCAATATTCAACTGATTACCTGATTGGTAAGCCTGATACTCATAATCGTCATTCATGTTAATGGTGACGACGCCATTCTGTCCTTGGTTTTTGGTATCAATACTACCAACAAGACCACTGTTAATATTCAATCGGCGCAATAAGTTTCTCGGAACCGTACTACCAGTCAAACGTACGACAAGTTTATTACCTTGGCGCTGCACATCTACTGGAATAGCTTCGTTGGCCAGTACCATACTGACGTTACCGCCACCATCGTTACCTGCTGAAAAATTGACTGCGCTTAGCCCATCATAACTATACTGTTTGCTTACTTGTGAAGCTGCCAATTGCGGGTTCAAAAGCGGATTGACTCTGACAACCATCGTATCAGCTGGTACTTCGTTCTTCACCACAACCTTGCTCGTAGTACGTACAGGTGCTACTGGTACAGTGGAGCTCTCAACAATAGGCGTAACAATTGCGGTCGTTGTCATACTATTATTGTTATTGAGCACATCTTGAATCGGGTCGCTGGTAATGACGGGACGATTAGGGTCAGTGATGGTTAGCAATAAATCATTGCCTTCAATCGCTGTTGTATAATTTCCGGATTCTTTTAAACCAACGATGAGGCGCGTGGTACTGTCACTGCTTAGCGTCGTAACGTCATTGATCGCACCGATATTATATTCGTTAAAGCGGCTAGCAAGCCCATTCTGTACTTGTTCGAAATCTAGGACTAAGCGACTAGGATCATCAAGCTGATAGGCTGCAGGCAATACTGGCAATCCTGTAAACCCCAAACGCATTTGCGTCACTGCAGGTGCGGTCTGTACTACAGAGACATTATCGATGCGCTGTGCAGCATGAGCACTATTAGTCACAGCCACCATACTGACCGCCAGTGCTGAAATGGCAAAAGCAGAAGACATGCGGTTGCTCATCATCATTACCTTGTTATTGCGTACTGTCATTATTTATTCCTCAAAAAATCTGCCGACTTAGCTTATAGGGGATACCAGCGACTGGGGTTTTTCTACAAACCCTGCGCGGCTATCTGGCACAATTTCAATCAAGTTAACCTGGGTCGGCGTGATTTCAACAATACGGCCGTCATTCAATCCAAGATAATCGCCTACTTTAACACTGGCAACCGAACCATCAGGACGTTGTATCAATGCATATCGCTGACCTTCGGGCGAAATCACCACACCTCGGAAGATCAATTGCGACAATTCATACTGCTCAAGCGGTTCTTTGATTCTGTTGATATCTGGTCGTACACCATCTATAGGAGTGGTCGGGCCTTGTACATTGACTAAACTCGGTGGTAAAAATGGACTACGCTGCGAGCTAGCGCTATATACAAAATCCTCTACCAGCTCGGCTTTAGGCGGCGGCTCAATAGGCTGTGCAGGCTGGTTGCGGATATCGGTCATTGCCTGCTCTGCCATACCTATACGGTCACTACACCCTGTCATAGATAAAACAGTGACACTTAAAACCAATAGCATGTGCATTCTTTGGATATTCATTAGTTGCCTCCTGCATTTGCATCAGTAGCAGCGGCTGCATCGCCTTCAGGAGCCGCTTCTTTAGAGCGATAAGTCTTAGTTTGTAAGACTAAATTGAGCTCTGGCAAAACATCTAAAGTAGGCTGCGGGTTACTGACTTCAAAATCATGCATCGTGATAATTCGAGGCAGTGCAGCCAGACCACTGATAAAGCTACCAAACTGATGGTACTCACCCAAAGCCGCGATACGTATTGGCTGCTCAATAAAGAATTCATTTTCAATTTCAGGCTCTACTGAAATATCCTGAAAACGGATATTACTACCAACGCCTGTCATGTTTATGCCTTCTACCAATTCTGACACACGCGTATCTTTCGGCAACTGATCCAACAAAGTATTAAATTCAGTTTCCATTTGGACAACTTGCGCCTGATACGCTTTTAAATGACGTGCGCGCGACTCTTTTTCGCGGTAACTATCGAGTAAAGTCTGCTGCTGGCTTTCAGCCGCATTAATCTCGTCAATTTTGCTACTGATGGGTAATGCCCATGACAATGCTGCGATGAAGGTAATGATAAGTCCAATCACTGTCACTTTTACAGGTAGTGGCCAACTGCCATAATTTTCTGAATCTAGCGACTCAAAACTACGGCGAAACTCATTTAGATCAAATTGCTTTTTTGGCTTTAAAGCAGATTTTTTGGTTTTAGAGAGGCTCTTTTTGCGGATAAGCTTCATAATGCACCTCCTAGACCAGTATCGGTAACAGCAGCAGTCGGAGTTTCAGATTGTACTCTAGTCGTTACTACAAACTGTACGTAACTATCTTCAGGATAAACAGGGCGCGCTTGCTCACCAGTATTAACCGTATTGTTGAGGGCTGGAGCAGCCTCATAAGCGCTAATATTCTGTTGAATATTACTTACTGCTGAGTTGCCCATCCATTTACTGTTATCAAGATTACGAATCAGGCTAGACACAATATTTGGATTATCCGCTAAGCCTGTCAAAGTTAGCGTATCGCCTTCACGTTTGAGGTTATTTAGATAAAGTGCTGGTGGAATAGCTTTAGCGAGATCGTCCCATAAACGTACAGGCACAGGACGTCGTCCCTGCAAGTCTTGAATGACTTGCATGCGTGAAATAATGTCTTCACGGCGCTGCTCTAAACTGTCGATCTCGGTCAATGCGGTGTCTAAGCGAGTGTTTTCTTGTTCGATCAATGCGTTGGCATCAAGCTGCTCATCAAGTTCATTATTAAAATAACTCCATGAAGCAAAAGCTGCTAATAGTGTCAGTAATGTCACCGCCACTATCAATGTCATAAACTCTTTGTTACGACGTTCACGCTCTTCTTGTCGCCAAGGTAAAAGGTTAATACGAGCCATTAGTCAAAGCTCCTTAACGCAAGACCGCATGCAGCCATTAAGCTTGGCGCATCAACCGCCAGTTGCTCATTATCGATATTTGGTGCAATAGTCATATTGGTAAAAGGGTTGGCAACACTAAC
This sequence comes from Psychrobacter sp. BI730, assembly GCF_013414195.1. Taxonomy (GTDB): domain Bacteria; phylum Pseudomonadota; class Gammaproteobacteria; order Pseudomonadales; family Moraxellaceae; genus Psychrobacter. The sequence continues at coordinate 18,245 of NZ_JAATTV010000013.1, read as the reverse complement.
AGTTACACCCAGCTTTTGTTGTGCCATACCAGCGAGACCTGCAATAGAACTGCTGCCTCCTGCAAGCACAACATGATCGATACTGCTATATTGACTTGATGAGAAATAAAACTGTAAAGAGCGAGTGATCTGTTGAATGGTATTTTCTATAAAAGGGGTCAGTACTTCAGGATAATAATCATCAGGTAAGGTACGTTCGCGTTTACTCAATGTCGCTTCTTCTGCTGATAGGCCATAGCGATTTTGTATTGCCTCGGTCAGCTGAGCACCGCCAAACAATTGCTCACGACTATAAATAAACTCGCCATTCTTAGCGATATATAATGTGGTCTGATTATGGCCAATATCTACCAACGCTACTAGTTCTGGTACATTCGGTAGGCTATCTACCATCAATCCAAACGCGCGCTCGATTGCATGAGACTCGATATCCATAATTTTCGTTTGCAAGCCACCAAAGGCCAAAGCATCGACACGTTGGTCGACGTTCTCTGAGCGAGAGGCAGCAAGCAACACCTGAACCATATCTTCACTAACCAAAGACGGTCCTAATACTTCAAAATCTAGATTGACGTCTTCTAATGGATAAGGCACATACTGGTCAGCATCCAAACGTATTTGCGCCTCACGCTCAACATCGCTGAGTGTCATATCCATATCAATGATTTTAGTAATCACCGCAGAGCCAGAAACAGCGGTCGCAGCATTGCTACCCGCGACTTGGCAGCGTCGTGCCAAGACCGTTATAATATTACCAGCAGCTTCTGTATCTACTAGAATCTTATCAACCACGATACCTTCCGGTAGTCTTTCAATACCATAAGATTTTAGGTGGAACATGCCTTGCTGACGCTGTATGTCAACCAACTTTACTGAAGTGGCACAAATATCCACGCCAATCAAATGTCGACTTTTGGAAGTAAATAGCCTCACTAGCTCTATACCTTATATTAAGTGTACAATCTGGTAATTATTTGTAATAATTCAATACAATACTTTACTTAATTGATAGATTCAAGCATTTAAAAATATATTAAGACCAACTTACACATTTATTATGACCTGCCTATTTTGTTCAATGTATAATAATATTGTCTGCTACAAATTCTAACTAATAAGTCTTATTATGGCCAAAACAAATGCTACCGCTCGTCTCATTCGCTTTTTGGTGGGACTCTTTATCGCTTGCCTAGCATTGGCAGTTGTTCTAGCACTTGCTGTACCTATTGGTTTTTATGGGATGGCCATGTATCTATCGCCGACCCTACCTAGTACGCAAGAGATTAAGACGGCTAAACTAGAAATGCCATTACAGATTTATAGTAGTGATGATAAATTAATTGGCCAATACGGCAATCGTTTATCTTTACCAGTTAGTTTTGATGAGATTCCTGAAGATTTAACACATGCTTTTTTAGCGGCCGAAGATGCTTCTTTCTTTCAGCATAGTGGAATTAGCATTAAAGGTCTTGGTCGCGCTGTCACCGAAGCAGTCACTGATGACGATGGTCAGACCGGTGGCTCTACCATTACGATGCAGGTCGCTAAAAACTATTTCTTAAGTCCAGAACGTACTTTAAACCGCAAACTCACAGAGTTGTTTTTGGCGCGGAAAATCGAAGACGAGCTGAGTAAAAATGATATTTTGACGCTATATGTCAATAAAATCTATCTGGGCGAAGGTGCCTACGGCATTCGTGCAGCGGCCAAAAAATACTATAGTAAGTCATTAGACAATCTAACCATTGCTGAAATGGCCATGTTAGCCGGCCTACCAAAAGCCCCTTCTAAATATAATCCTGTTGCCAATCCTAGCCGTGCACTGACTCGCCGCAACTGGATCGTTGGACGCATGCATGAGCTTGGCTATATTACTAAAGCTCAGTACGATGAAGCGGTCAACTCCCCTATAGGTATCAACCTATATAAAGAAAAGCTCGATGTAAATATGCCTTATTTGGCAGAAATGACGCGCGCTTCTTTGGTCGAACGTTATGGCGATCAAGTCATGCACGGTGGGTGGCGCGTACGTCTCACAGTAGATAGTAAAGCGCAAACAGATGCAGAAGCAGCAGTAGTAACAGGATTGATTGCCTACGAGCATCGCCATGGTTGGCGCGGGGCTGAAGCAAATGATGAGCCTCTCGAGAACTTCCAACGCTACAGCAATATGTCTCCTGCCAAAGTGACCAAAGTCAATTCTCGTAGTTTTAATGCAGTCCTACAATCTGGTGAAGAAGTGACCGTTAATTGGTCTGGTATGAAATGGGCACGTAAATATATTTCTGCTGACCGTATTGGTTATTACCCTAGCAATGCCAGTCAAGTTGTTAAGAAAAACGATATCGTTCGTGTGATACCTACTACGAATGGCAACTGGCAACTAGGTCAAATACCTAAAATTCAAGGCAGTTTGGTCTCGTTAAATCCAGAGACTGGTGCTGTCAATGCATTGGTTGGTGGCTTTGATTTTAACCACAGTAAGTTCAACCGCGCTCTACAGGGCTGGCGTCAACCTGGCTCAACCATTAAGCCACTTGTTTATACCGCTGCTTTAGAAAAAGGTTATCGTCCAGATACCATCGTTTCTGACCGAGCTATTCAAGTAGGTGACTGGAAACCGAAAAACTCTGATGAACGTTTCTTAGGTGATATCACTTTACGTCGTGGTTTATATTTGTCGCGTAACCTCGTATCTATTCGCTTGTTACAAGCGATCGGTATCTCAAGTACGCGCAACCTATTAGATGAATTCGGTCTTGATAAAGAAAAGCTACCAACAACCTTGTCATTAGCACTTGGAGCAGGACAAGCCACACCATTACAAATGGCCACGGCTTACTCAACCTTCGCCAATGGTGGTCATCGTGTCCAACCTTACTTTATTGAACAAATTTACAATTATAAAAACGAGCTGTTGTTTCAGGCAAATCCACGTCAAGCGTGTGCACTATGCTTTAACGAAAAACTTGAGAAGGTTAATAGCAGCTTAGTTGAAGAGTATGAGAAGTCAATTGAAGCGCCTGATGATAGTACTAATGAAATAACCGCTGATAATTCATCATCGAAAAGTAATGATGATAGCGAAACAACAGATAAAGAGCTTGATTTAACGGTATATAACGCAGGTCCACAGTCAGACCGCCTAAAAGCGCCTGCCGTACAATATGTAAGGGCCAAACAAGCACCGCGCATACTGCAACCTAGAGTCGCTTTTGAGATGGCCGATATACTACGCGATGTAGTCCAACGCGGTACAGCGGTAAGAGCAAAGGCATTAGGTCGCAATGATATCGGTGGCAAAACTGGTACCACCAATCAGGCCAAAGACGCATGGTTTGCAGGGTTCCATCCTACCAATGCGACAGTAGTATGGATGGGATTCGATCAACCATCTACTATGGGCCGCCGTGAATATGGTGGTGTGGCAGCGCTGCCAGTATGGATGGACTTTATGAAAGCTCAGCTGAAAGACACGCCAAGCCAATGGGTATCTATCAATAATCGCTCAAAATCCAGAAAGCAACAGCAAAGTATCATAGAGATGACTGATGATGGTATCCTAGTTAACGACGCCTCCAATAAATCAGCAAAACCAGTCAAGACTCAAACCCAGCAGCGTAAGCCTTCGGTTCCAGAGCCTACTGAGGAGACGAGCACTCCACCATCAACGAAACCAAGTAGCAATCGTAGTGATGACAGCGTACCGGAAAATCCATTAACGGTGACACCCGTTGAAAGTATGCCACCGATGCCAGAGTAACAAACAAGACTATTTTTAGTTAATAAGAAAAAGGCTTATTCAGCAATGACTGAATAAGCCTTTTTTATGCGCTGTAGACTATGGCCTACCCTACTTAATCATACTTTAAAATGGTTCAATAAATAGCGGTCAAAGAATAAATCTTCTGGTTTACTTCCTATTAGAATTCAACCATACCTGCACGCAGTTGTTCAATCAACTCTAAAAGCTGATTACGCCATTCCCGTATCGTTGTTTCATCAGGTAGCCATTGGTTAGATAAAGTGACAACATTGACAATCAAGTCTGGCGACGCTGAATGACTGCTTGGCGCTTCATCGACGATAGTATCTGGCGGTACTGCATAAAGACAACGCTGATAAGCACGTTCTATATTGGCGATAAAACCTTGCTGTTGCAGTTGCTGTAAACGCTGAATCTCAGGAGATACTTGGGTACGCTCGCTCAGTGCTTGCTCAATATCGAGCAAAGTTGGCGCCGTCATATTTAGGCTATAGAAATGACCGAGCTCCTGAATAAATGCCAATAAAGCACCATGCAAGTGAAAAATAGCAGTCTCACAGTGTGCTTGGTATAACTGCTTATCATTGGTACTTCCTGCAGATTGGCAAGATAAACGACAGAAATATAACTTTTGATTGGTTCGATCTGCTTGATATTTGGCGACGCGAGTTTTACCTGCCATTTGCTAATTATCCTTCTATAAGTAGTGAATTAGAGCCTATTTCCAGTGTACTATTTTTTTAGATAATAGCACCATGCCTTTCTCAGTTTTTTATACGCACAAAAAAGCCAGCAACTTAGGCTGGCTTTTTTATCAAATTAAGAATGAATCAGGATACTTAATGCGATTAATTATCTTGATTTAACTCTTGAGCAAATGCTTCGTCGAAGCTTGCAAAGTCTTTGCTATCAGTGCTTGCAGTCATATCAAACGCTGCATTCAAATCTTTATCTTGTAGCTTCTGATCTGCTTTCTCTTTACGTGCTTTATGATAAGCAAGACCCGTACCTGCAGGAATCAAGCGACCCACAACCACGTTTTCTTTCAGACCACGTAGCTCATCCACTTTACCAGTCACAGCAGCCGCAGTTAGTACACGGGTTGTTTCCTGGAAAGAAGCCGCTGAAATAAAGCTTTCAGTTGCTAGACTTGCTTTGGTGATACCTAGTAATTGACGCTCAAACTGTACTGGGAATTTATCTTCCGCTTCTAGCTTCGCATTCAATGCTTTGATATCTGCATACTCGACCTGATCACCTTTGAAGTGACTTGAATCGCCGCCGTCAGTGATTTCAACTTTACGCAACATCTGACGAATGATAACTTCGATGTGCTTGTCGTTGATTTTTACACCCTGCAAGCGATAAACGTCCTGTACTTCGTTGACGATATAATCAGCAAGTGCAGTCTGACCTTTCAAACGTAAGATATCATGTGGGTTCTGTGGACCATCAGCGATCACTTCACCACGTGCTACCGTCTCGTTTTCGAAGACGTTGATTTGACGCCATTTAGGGATTAGCTCTTCATGTACTTCACCATCTTCATTAGTAATAATGAAGCGGTTCTTACCTTTAGTCTCTTTACCAAAGCTTACCACACCAGTCATTTCTGCCATGATGGCGTGATCTTTTGGACGACGTGCTTCGAACAAGTCAGCAACACGTGGTAGACCACCGGTAATATCTTTCGTACCAGAAGACGCTTGTGGTACACGGCCTAGAATCGAACCTGCTGCCACTTTCTCACCATCGCTTACGCGGATGATAGTTTCAGCTGGTAAGAAGTAAACCACTTCTTTGCCTTCGTCAGTGTTCAAGATAATCGCAGGACGTAAGTCTTTTGCTGAGCTTGAACGGTCACGAGTAGCTAGAATCTCAAATGAGCTCATACCAGTCGCATCATCAACTTTTACTGTTGCAGTCATACCATCAGTGATGTCACTGAAGCGTGCTGTACCAGCAAATTCTGTGATGATTGGATGCGTATGCGGATCCCATTTAGCGATAGTTTGACCGCCTTCAACCTGCTCTTCGTCTTTCACAAGTACGCTTGAACCGTACGGTACTTTATAGCGCTCACGCTCACGGCCAAGCTCATCGGTCAATGCGATTTCAGCTGAACGCGATACGATGACTAAGTGACCATCGGTATGCTGTACTGTTTTCATGTTTTCAAAGTGCGCTTGACCAGCATTACGTACAGAGATGCTGTTGTCTACAGAGGCTGAACTCGCTGCCCCGCCCACGTGGAACGTACGCATGGTTAACTGAGTACCTGGCTCACCAATAGACTGAGCTGCCATAACACCGACTGATTCGCCGATATTCACTTTATGACCACGTGCAAGGTCACGACCATAACACTGTGAACATACGCCATGTTCGATATCACAAGTAATTACTGAACGTACCCAGATATCATCGATTGCGTTGTTATCAAGGACGTTAACCCAGTACTCATCGATCAATGTACCAGCTGGAATCAATACTTTATCAGCATCGTCATTATAAGTAACGTCACGAGCAGTCACACGACCCAGTACTAGCTCACCTAATTTCTCAATGATTTCACCACCTTGGATATGTGGCTTCATGAGTAGGCCTTCTTCAGTACCACAATCATCACTCGTGATAACCAAATCTTGTGCCACATCAACTAGACGACGAGTTAGGTAACCTGAGTTAGCTGTTTTCAGTGCTGTATCTGCTAGACCTTTACGTGCACCGTGAGTTGAGATGAAGTACTGTAGTACTGTCAAACCTTCACGGAAGTTGGCTTTAATCGGTGTCTCAATGATTGAGCCATCTGGTTTCGCCATCAAACCACGCATACCAGCCAACTGACGAATCTGTGCCGCACTACCACGAGCACCAGAATCTGACATGATGAAGATAGAGTTGAATGACTTCTGCTCGTCTTCTTCACCTTGTGCGTTGATAACTTTATCTGTTGCCAAGTTGTCCATCATCGCCTTAGCGACTTTGTCATTGGTACGTGACCAGATATCAACTACTTTGTTATAGCGCTCACCAGCAGTTACAAAGCCTTGCTCGAACTGATCTTCGATTTCGCGAACTTCGCCTTCTGCCACTTCGATGATTTGCTTTTTAAGTGGTGGAATGACCATGTCGTCGATACCGATAGACACGCCAGATAGTGTTGCTTGAGCAAAACCAAGATACATCAATTGGTCAGCAAACATAACACTTTCTTTTACGCCAACTTTACGGTAGCAAGAGTTGATTAAACGAGAGATGTTTTTCTTCGTCATCTCTTGGTTACACTCATCAAACGTCATACCTTTAGGCATGATGTTCCAGATAAGTAGACGACCAGCAACCGTATCTTTGATACTGATTTCTTTGGTCTCGTTACCGTCTTCGTCAATTTGTGTCTCAGTAACACGCACTTTGATTTTGGCGTTTACATGTAGGTCGTTTGAACCAATTGCACGCAATGCTTCATTAACGGTAGCAAAAATCATGCTCTCGCCTTTGGCATTGATAGACGAGCGACTGATGTAATATAGACCTAGTACAACATCCTGAGATGGTACGATGATCGGATCACCGTTCGCAGGTGACAAGATGTTGTTGGTAGACATCATCAAGGCACGTGATTCAAGCTGTGCTTCTAGCGTCAATGGCACGTGAACGGCCATTTGGTCACCATCGAAATCGGCGTTGAATGCAGTACAAACAAGCGGATGCAACTGGATGGCTTTACCTTCGATCAATACTGGCTCAAATGCCTGTAGACCCAAACGGTGAAGTGTTGGCGCACGGTTAAGAAGTACCGGATGCTCACGGATAACCATGGCCAGCATATCCCACACTTGTGGCTCTTCACGCTCTACCATCTTTTTGGCAGCTTTAATCGTAGTCGCTAAACCATGAGACAATAGTTTGTTATAAGTAAATGGCTTGAATAATTCTAGTGCCATTTTCTTAGGTAGACCACACTGATGTAGACGTAGTGTTGGGCCTACAACGATAACCGAACGACCAGAGTAGTCGACACGCTTACCAAGTAAGTTCTGACGGAAACGACCTTGCTTACCTTTGATCATATCTGCCAAAGATTTCAATGGACGCTTGTTACTGCCAGTGATGGCGCGACCACGGCGACCGTTATCAAGCAACGCATCGACTGACTCTTGTAGCATACGCTTTTCGTTACGCACAATGATATCAGGGGCGCTAAGCTCCAATAGACGCTTCAAACGATTATTACGGTTGATGACACGGCGATACAAATCGTTAAGATCAGATGTCGCAAAACGGCCACCTTCTAGCGGTACTAGCGGACGTAAATCTGGTGGTAAGACTGGTAAGATATTCATTACCATCCACTCAGGCTTGTTATTAGAGTCACGGAATGCTTCTAATAATTTAAGACGCTTAGACATTTTTTTAAGCTTAGTCTCAGAACCAGTTTGTGGAATCGCTTCACGAAGCTCATCAATCTCAAGATCCATATCGATATCTTTCAATAGGTCTTGAACGGCTTCAGCACCCATCTTGGCTGTGAATTCGTCACCAAACTCTTCAAGCGCTTTGTAATAATCTTCGTCATCAAGCAACTGGTACTTTTCTAAGCTAGTTAGCCCAGGCTCAGTAACGATATAGCTTTCAAAATATAGAACGCGCTCGATATCACGTAGCGTCATGTCTAATAATAGACCAATGCGGCTTGGTAATGATTTTAAGAACCAAATATGCGCCACAGGACTGGCTAGGTCAATATGACCCATGCGATCACGACGAACTTTAGCAGTCGTGACTTCAACACCACATTTTTCACAGATAACGCCTTGGAACTTACGGCGCTTATATTTACCACATAAACATTCGAAGTCTTTTACTGGGCCAAAGATTTTGGCACAAAAGAGACCATCACGCTCAGGCTTAAACGTGCGATAGTTGATGGTTTCAGGCTTTTTCACTTCGCCGTGCGACCATGACTTAATAACGTCAGGTGAGGCTAAAGTAATTTGAATGCTATCAAACTCTTGGTTACCGTTGCCGGTAGGGCTTTGCATGATATCGAGTAAATCTTTCAAGTTGCTTCTCCGTTATCTTTATAATCATCTGACAGCGTACCATTGACGCAGATAAGATGAATGAAGGCAATGAATAGGGTTGAGACAAATCACTAAAAGCAGCAGCAATAAAGCAGACTGCCTTTAGTGGACAACTAAGTTAAACAACGGGCTAGTTGCTTTGTTTTAACTCAATATTAATACCCAGTGATTTGATTTCTTTGGTCAGTACGTTAAACGACTCAGGCATGCCTGGATCCATATACTGCTCACCATCAACGATGTTTTTGTACATACGAGTACGGCCTTCAACGTCATCCGACTTCACCGTTAGCATTTCTTGCAACGTGTAAGTCGCGCCGTATGCTTCTAGTGCCCATACTTCCATCTCACCGAAGCGCTGACCACCAAACTGAGCTTTACCACCCAATGGCTGCTGCGTCACTAGAGAATAAGAACCCGTTGAACGCGCATGCATTTTGTCATCAACCAAATGGTTAAGCTTGAGCATGTACATGTAGCCGACAGTTACTTTACGGTCAAACTTCTGACCTGTACGACCATCATATAACGTCTGCTGACCATCGCGATCCATACCAGCAAGCTCGAGCAAGTCTTTAACTTGGCTTTCTCTTGCGCCGTCAAATACTGCTGTGCCCATCGGTACACCGCCACGTAAGTTGTCTGCTAGCGCCATGATGTCATCATCACTCAAGCTATCAAGATCAACTTGCTCACCACCTACTTGGTTATAGATTTTGTCCAAGAAGTCACGTAGCTCTTTGATCGCTGCTTGTGCTTTCAGCATACCGTCGATTTTTTCGCCCAAGCCCTTCGCTGCCATACCCAAATGCGTTTCTAGAACCTGACCGATGTTCATACGCGATGGTACACCAAGTGGGTTCAAGACGATGTCAACGGTATTGCCGTGCTCGTCATAAGGCATGTCTTCAACCGGCATAATGCGCGATACCACACCCTTGTTACCATGACGACCAGCCATTTTATCACCAGGCTGAATACGACGCTTAACGGCTAGGTAAACCTTAACAATTTTTTGTACACCGTGTTGCAAGTCATCACCAGCGGTCAATTTGCGTTTTTTCTCAGCAAATTTCACATCGATGTCTTTTTGCTTATCAACCAAGTAATCAGCGATTTGCGTTAGACGCTCAGAGATTTCTTCTTCGACTGGTTGAATGTCAAGTAAGGTCTCAAGGCTCATATCTTTCATATCAGCCAATGCCATCACTGTACCGGCTTTCAGACCAGCACCGCCGCTGACTTTTTGGCCATCTAATAGATTACCAATACGACCACGTGCTGCTTCTTCAAAGATACGTAGCTCTTCTTTTAAATCTTTACGGTAGCTATCAAGCTGTGATTTTTCAATCGCTTTAGCACGCGCATCTTTTTCGACACCGTCACGGGTGAATACTTGTACGTCAATAACCGTACCTTTACTTGAAGTCGGTACGCGTAGTGAAGTGTCTTTCACATCAGCCGCTTTTTCGCCAAAGATAGCCCGTAGTAGTTTCTCTTCTGGCGTTAGTTGCGTTTCACCTTTTGGCGTCACTTTACCAACTAGAATATCACCAGCGTCAACTTCAGCACCGATATAGACGATACCTGCTTCATCAAGACTTGATAATGCTGCTTCACCAACGTTTGGAATATCAGCAGTGATCTCTTCTGTACCTAGCTTGGTATCACGAGCCACACAAGTCAATTCTTGGATATGAATAGTAGTGAAACGATCTTCTTTAACTACTTTTTCAGATAACAAGATTGAATCTTCGAAGTTGTAACCATTCCACGGCATAAATGCGATGCGGATGTTCTGGCCTAGTGCTAGCTCACCAAGATCCGTTGATGGACCATCAGCCAAGATATCACCCAAAGCAATCTCGTCACCTTGGTTAACGATGATACGTTGGTTGATACAAGTGTTTTGGTTAGAGCGCGTGTATTTGATCAAGTTATAGATATCGATACCTGCTTCACCAGCAGTCATCTCGTCTTCGTTTACACGAACCACGATACGTGATGCATCAACATCTTCAATCACACCGCCACGCTTAGCGATCACACAAACACCAGAGTCACGAGCAACGTGACGCTCCATACCAGTACCTACTAACGGCTTATCAGCACGTAGCGTAGGAACAGCCTGACGCTGCATGTTCGAGCCCATCAAGGCACGGTTAGCATCATCATGCTCTAGGAACGGAATCAGACCTGCTGCAACCGATACTACCTGACTTGGTGATACATCCATATGCGTCACTTTTTCTGGCGGCATACGAACAAATTCACCATAGCTACGTACACTGACCATCTCGTCAGATAACGCGCCATCTTCAGTCATCGGAGAATCAGCCTGTGCAATGACAGTACCTACTTCTTCGATTGCTGATAGATACTCAATAACGTCAGTCACTTTACCATCAACCACACGGCGATAAGGCGTTTCTAAGAAGCCAAAGCTGTTGGTTTTAGCAAACGTTGCTAGTGAGTTGATCAGACCAATGTTTGGACCTTCAGGAGTTTCAATAGGACATACACGGCCATAATGCGTATCATGTACGTCACGTACTTCAAAGCCTGCACGTTCACGAGTTAGTCCACCAGGTCCTAACGCTGATACACGGCGCTTATGGGTAACTTCAGACAACGGGTTGTTCTGATCCATAAACTGTGACAATTGGCTTGAACCAAAGAATTCTTTAACCGCAGCCGCTACTGGCTTAGAGTTAATCAAATCTTGTGGTGACAAGTTGTCTGATTCTGCTGAGCTTAAACGCTCTTTTACAGCACGCTCAACACGTACTAGACCAACACGGAATTGGTTTTCTGCCATTTCGCCTACTGAACGAATACGGCGGTTACCAAGATGGTCAATATCATCGACATCGCCGCGACCATTACGAATCTCGATAAGCTCTTTTAGAACGTTAACGATATCATCGTTGGTCAATACACTGCGTTCGCGCTGGATATCAGGATCATCAGTGTTATCAAATTCTAAACCAAGACGACGGTTGAACTTCATACGACCGACGTTTGATAAGTCATAACGATCTGCATTAAAGAACATGCTCTCAAACAGTTTCTCAGCAGTTTCAACCGTTGGTGGCTCACCTGGACGCATTACTTTGTAGATTTCGATCAACGCTTCTTCACGGCTTGACGTGCTATCTGCACGTAGCGTATCGGCAATATAACTACCTTGGTCGATATCGTTCGTAAATAGAATGCTGAATTCTTTGATAGATTCACTGGCTTCAAACGCGCTCAATTTAACCAATAACTCATGGTCGATTGGCGTGTTTGCTTTAGCAATGATTTCGTCATTAACAACGATATCTTCTGCCAAGATACGCTCGTATAGGTACTCATCAGGCACAGCAATCTTCGTCATACCTGCTTCTTCAAGCTGACGGATACGGCGGGCGTTGATGCGTTTGCCCTGCTCTACGATAACGTCACCTTCAGGTGATACGATATCAAACTGAGCCATCTCGCCACGTAGACGATCAGCAACTAAATCAATTTCAAACTGCTCTTCGCCTTTATAAACAGCAACTTTATCAAAGAACAAATCTAAGATTTCAGAAGTTGTTAGACCAAGTGCGCGTAGAATGATTGACGCAAGTAGTTTGCGGCGACGGTCAATACGAGCAAATACTAAATCTTTTGCATCAAATTCAAAGTCTAACCATGAACCACGGTAAGGGATGATACGTGCGTTATAAAGCACTTTACCACTTGAGTGCGACTTACCTTTATCATGATCAAAGAACACACCAGGTGAACGATGTAGCTGAGATACGATAACACGCTCAGTACCATTGATAATAAATGTACCGTTAGCCGTCATCAAAGGCATCTCGCCCATGTAAACGCTTTGCTCACGGATATCTTTGATAGCAGCTTTGCTATCTTTGTCTTTGCTGTCTTTGTCTTTGATGATCAAACGGATTTTGACACGCATTGGCGCAGCAAACGTTGAACCACGTAAGATACACTCACGCTCATCAAATTCAGGCGTGCCTAAATAGTACTCAACAAATTGTAGCTCTGCGTTACCAGAGTGACTCTCAATTGGGAAAATAGAGGAATACGCAGCTTGCAAACCAGTATTCTCACGAGCTTTCGGCTTTTTGTGCTCTTGCAAAAATTGCTCGTAAGAATCTACTTGAATAGACAGTAAATAGGGAATGTCCATTACAGTGGGCAATTCAGCAAAACTTTTGCGAATACGCTTTTTTTCAGTATAAGAATATGCCATCGAGAGTCCTTACAGTAAACGTGGAAACAAATTAAAAGCGTGGCCAGTATGCATAAATACGATGCAAACGTGGCGACGTAAACGATAATATAAAACGGGTCTTCGTGTTCAGTTCATGTCTTTTCTGTCAATTACTACTTTACTCTTCAGTGCTTACCTAGCACACTTCACTTAATCTCATCGTTGCTTGCTAAATTCATGGTAAGTGAATCAGTCTATATGACTGTTGCAACCAAAAAATTCAATATTATATAATCTATAACACATTGCCTATCAGGCTTAATTTACAAATACCTTGCTGGGAAATAATGTCTATTAAGATTGCATCCATACCACTTGCCATCTAGACTACTTATTACCGAACCATGTTCCCTACACATACAAACTGTCTATGAGACTGAATATCGACAGTCATGCCACACCAAGTAGGCAACTTATGATCAACAGCTTTTTTAAGAATACCGCTTTTTTCAGGATTAATAATCGGGGTAACTATAACTTTTAGAATCAGTATAAACTATAGTGTTGATAGGAAAGCATGCAGACACAAAAAAATGCCAAACATCTACAGACGTTTAGCTAATATTAACTGATTTCAAAAACTGGCATGTGTGCTTGCATGTATATCGTCTGTCCTTTTGATGGGTATCCACCGTGATGTTGCATACGTATGTTGGCAGACACAAAAGGTCAAGCTACGAATTATAGTAAAAAAAAGCTGGCAATGCAAGGCATTACCAGCTTTTTTTCGTACAGTGTTAAACTTATTTTAGTTCAACAGTTGCACCAGCTTCTTCAAGTTTCTTTTTCAACTCTTCAGCTTCAGCTTTAGATGCGCCTTCTTTGATTGGAGCTGGAGCGCTTTCAACCAAATCTTTCGCTTCTTTTAGGCCAAGACCAGTAGCTTCACGTACGGCTTTAATTACGCCAACTTTCTTCTCGCCAAAGCTGGCAAGAACTACGTCAAACTCGTCTTTTTCTTCAGCAGCAGCAGCAGCAGGACCAGCAGCAGCAGGTGCAGCAGCAACAGCAGCTGTTACGCCGAATTTTTCTTCCATGTCGCTGATTAACTCAACGATATCCATTACTGACATTTCAGCGATTGCATTTAACACGTCATCTTTAGATAGTGCCATGAGAACTCTCCGTTATCTGATAAAAATTAATTGATTCTAATATCGCCTTGATTGCTTGCCTAATGTGACAATAAAATGCAACCAAAATTAGCGATGTTAAAGTTACGTTAAAACAAGCAATTAAGCAGCTTCTTTTGCGTCTTTGATTGCCGCTACAGTGCGAACGAACTTGCCAGGAACAGCGTTCATAGTCTGGACAAGCTTGGTCACTGGTGCATTCATAGTAGCCATCAAGATAGAGATTGCTTCGTCGCGAGTTGGTAGCTTCGATACGCGCTCTAGCTCTTCTGGACCATAAACTTCACCACCGACTGATACTAATTTGGTCTCTAAAGCTTTGTTATCTTTGCTGAAGTCGAAAACGACTCGAGCAGCAGATCCCAAATCTTCCATAGAGAAAGCCAAAAGTAGTGGACCAGTCATACGGTCTGACATGCTCTCAAACTTAGTGCCTTCAAAAGCGCGTTTTGCTAGTGTATTTTTTACCACTTTCAAAACAACACCTTTATCACGAGCTTGTTCGCGCAGCTTAGTAAGCTGTGCAACACCAATACCGTGATATTCGGCAGCTACTGCTGAGTAAGCATTAGCAGCAACTTCAGACACTTCAGCCACAACTTGTTGTTTTTGTTCTAGCGTTAATGCCATAAGTTGACTCCTTTAATCTTATCAATCGACTTATAATAAAAGTGCCAAAAACAAGGTTTTTATGCGCTCAAACTGTAAGCTAAGACTGACTTGATACGACACATTACCAGTGGATTCAATTAATAAAAAAAGCATCTACTGGTAACGACTGATTACGGCACCGTTATCAGAATGACGTTGAGTAATAGTTTGAAGGTTATAAATAACCTTACCGCCCTATTCGCTCGTGTCTTAAACTGTGTGGGCCACCGTCTGCGTAGGACAACTAAGATTTTCATCTGTCGTCGATTAACAAAAGTGACTTATCATCATAAACAACTATCCGAAGATCGCTAACTATGACTCTAAACTACTCTCTACCTACGGTCTTAGACAGCGTAGCAAATACTACGCTGACCTAATTTTTTAAAAACTGTTTGTATTTATCACTCAAAATATTTGAAGATAAAAACTTTAATTATTTAGCAGTACGATAAGGAACAGCGTCGATCGTTAGACCTGGACCCATCGTGCTAGACAAGGTAATTTTCTTAATGAAAGTACCTTTAGAAGTAGCAGGCTTAGCACGCTTTAGATCAGAAAGAATCGCTTGCGCGTTTTGCTCGATTTGATCAGCAGTGAAACCAACTTGGCCGATAGTTGCATGGATGATACCAGCTTTATCAACACGGTACTGAGCCTGACCAGCTTTCGCATTAGTCACAGCTTCAGCAACGTTTGGCGTTACTGTACCAACTTTAGGGTTAGGCATTAGACCACGTGGGCCTAGGATAGTACCTAACTGACCAACAACACGCATTGCATCTGGAGCTGCGATAACAACATCAAAGTCCATGTTACCGGCTTTAATTTGCTCTGCTAGGTCTTCAAAACCAACGATGTCTGCACCAGCTTCTTTAGCGGCTTCAGCAGCAGCGCCTTGAGCAAATACAGCAACGCGTTTGGTTTTACCAGTACCCGCAGGTAGGTTGGTTGCACCACGAACTACTTGATCAGATTTACGTGGGTCAACGCCCAAGTTTACTGCGATATCGATAGACTCTTTGAATTTTAGCGCTGGCAAATCGTTTAGGATTTGAACCGCTTCTTCAATAGTGTACTGTTTTTCGTTATCAATACGGCTTTGAATTTCTTTTTGACGTTTGGTTAGCTTAGACATTATACACCCTCCACGGTAATACCCATTGAACGTGCAGTACCAGCGATGGTACGGACAGCAGCGTCAAGATCAGCTGCAGTTAAATCTGCATTCTTAGTCTTAACGATGTCTTCTAGTTGTGCACGGTCAACTTTACCAACTTTAGCAGTGTTCGGTGTACCTGAACCTTTAGCAATACCAGCAGCCTTACGTAGTAAGTATGCAGCTGGTGGTGACTTCATGATGAAGGTAAAAGATTTGTCGCTGTATACTGTGATCTCAGTTGGGATCGGTAGGCCTGGCTCTTGGCCTGAGGTCGCAGCGTTAAATTCTTTACAGAACGCCATGATGTTCACGCCTTTTTGACCCAAAGCTGGACCAATAGGTGGTGAAGGATTTGCTTTGCCTGCAGGCACTTGCAGTTTGATGTAACCATCAATCTTCTTAGCCATGATACTCTCCTAAATGGGTGATAGCGCCAAATCAACGTGGTATATACCTAATTGACTAACAGCTCCCCGGTTGATGAATTTTTTGCTAATTTAGTCTAGTTTTTCAACTTTACTAAATTCAAGCTCAACCTGCGTAGGTCGATTAAATACGTTTACTGTCAGATGTAGCTTAGACTTCTCATAATCCACTTTTTCTACCAACCCTTTAAAGTCAGTAAATGGACCATCGATCACTAACAACTCTTCGCCTGGCTCAAATAGAGTCTTAGGACGTGGGTCAGTTTCAGTCTGGTTCAAACGGTTTAAAATGCGATCAGCTTCTACTTGTGTAATCGGTGCAGGCATCTCAGGCGTACCACCGATGAAGCCCATAATACGAGGGCAATCTTTTACGATGTGCCAAGTATTATCGTTCATCTCCATCTGGATCAATACATATCCAGGAAAGAACTTGCGCTCACTCTTACGTTTTTTGCCGTCTTTCATTTCGACGACTTCTTCAGTAGGAACCAATACATCACCGAATGACTCAGCGAAGTCACTACGGTTAATACGATCAGTTAATGAACGTTGTACTTGTTTTTCATATCCTGAAAACGCTTGGACAATATACCAACGCATATCACGCTCCTGATCATTATAAATAAGTCGTTATGAGTAAATGTCTCGCTAATAGTCACTAATACGTGCTATTAACCGATAAAGATACCAACGAACCAATTAAAAAAGTTATCCAATAACCAAATAAAGAAACCGGCAATCGCAATCACGACAATCACTTGCCATGTATATTGAAAGGTTTCGTCTTTACCTGGCCATGTCACTCGGCGAAGCTCAACGGCAGCGTCTTTTAACAATATTTTAAAAGCACGGCCTTGATGCGTTAGCGCCAAACAGACTAATGCAAATACAACAAGTACGACAATAATACCAATACGTACCCAAACATCGTTGGCAGGTTGCCAATAGCCTGGTAAGTATTGATTTACTAGAGTCGCACCGATTAATACAGCTGCGGCAAGTAGCCACAAAATCAAATCTTTTATTGAGCCAGTCTTAGCCACTTCAACAGCAGTAGTAACACTAGCTGAAACATGCTTATTTTTAGACAGCATTCCACCAGCAACCGCCTTGGCATCAGATAACTTAGTCTCGAGGTTATCTTGATCATTGCTCATAAAGAACTCGCTTCGGAGATGGTGGGGTACAACAAAGATGTGATAAGAAGATGGCAGGCGATGTAGGACTCGAACCTACAACCCTCGGTTTTGGAGACCGATGCTCTACCAATTGAGCCAATCGCCTATGGGTGTAAAGGACAGCATTATACAATATTTAGCATAGAATGCAAGCCCTTGACGGTAAAATTATTAATTTTACCTGATTTTGCACTGACGCAATCTAAAATAACTGCTAGCGTTAAGTGCAGCGATAATATAACAAGCTATGCCGTAGATTACAATATGCTATCTAACAAATAATTATATCTGTCACACATATAGCCAATTCATTAATACACGCTAGGTCTAATTCTATTTTTGAACGTGCTTCACTATCCCAATAAAAAAAGGCCACCCTAGATAGGATGGCCTTTTTTATGACTAACTCATAAGCTCATTACTGAGACTTAAGTCTTAGTTCAATACGTTAGCAACAACACCAGCGCCTACAGTACGGCCGCCTTCACGAATAGCGAAGCGAAGACCTTTGTCCATAGCGATTGGGTGGATAAGCTCTACGCCCATCTCAACGTTATCACCAGGCATTAC
>NZ_JAATTV010000012.1 GCF_013414195.1 Psychrobacter sp. BI730 | reverse complement strand
CAAGGTTGGATGGAGAATAATTTACCTAAACTATTTCATGATATGGGTTGTACTTCTTTTATCTTGGATTGACTATATTAGCGACTTTGTAGAATGGGATAATGATAAAAAATTAGTATTACAGCCAGACTTTCAAAGAAAAGCTGTTTGGAACAAAGCTTCTAAAATAATGTTAATTGATACATTATTAAAAGAATACCCACTTCCAAAGGTCTTCATACAAAATACTAATGAAGATAATGGTCGTACCGTCAGGAAAATAATTGATGGTCAGCAAAGGCTGAATTCAATATTAGATTTCGTGAATAATAAAATAAAGCTCGAAGACCCCTATGAAGGAGAATATAAGGGTTTTTACTACTCTGACTTACCAACAGAAGCTAAAAACAGTATGATGCGATATATAATCGACTGTAATGAAGCATATGGCTATACAGAGGAACAGTACAGAGAGATTTACACGCGTCTTAATAAATACGCGATACCTCTCAATAATCAAGAGTTAAGGAAAGCAGAATTCCCTGGAAATTTCTATAATCTAGCTGAAAAAATTGCCAACTTAGAAGTTTTAGATAATTGGAAGGTGTTTACTGTTGCAAGTAGAAGAAGACTATTAGACGTAGAATTTATATCTGAAATATTAGCAGGGTTATTAGAAGGTCCACAAGATAAAAAGAAAAGCCTTGATAACTTTTATATTGAATATAATAAAAAGAACCTCGATGGTTTAGAAAGAAGAATGATGACGGTAATAGATGAAATCAAAATACTCTTTCCTGAAGATTCTATGTCTAAAACTAGATTTAAACAAAAATCTGATTTCTATTCACTTGTCTTAGCTGTAGATCACTTTTCACAACAAGAACTTAGTCTCACTGATAAAAACGTGGCTTTTTTACAACAAGACTTTCAATTCTTAGATGAAAATATTAGCCCATCAGATGAAGACTTTACTAGCGTCCTTACAGAATATGCAGTTCGTTGCCTTAGTTCGGCCAATAGCACATCTTCAAGAAAATGGCGCATTAACTTTCTAAAAATCATATTGGCTGGTACGTATTTAGACAGTAATAGCTTCCTTCAACTGCAAGATACTTATAGGCTAGATAATAAATTAAAAGGTTTTCTTGAAATCTACGATATGTTAGACCCAGTGTACTATGACAGCGGCATGTGTCCACTTGGTGCAGGCACTTGTCCTTTATGCGAAGATGAGATTTTATTTGATGAAGAAAAATGGATTTTATTATGGGAGAAACATTTTCCACTTCAGCGAAGTAATCTTCTTAAAACCCATAAAAGACACTTTGAATCTTCCAAACACATTGAGTATCAACCCTCTTTTCGATCTATAATCGCTAGTATGCGAATTGATGACAACGATGAAGATGATTTCATTGAAGACCTTTTCGGAGACCTTGATGATTAATATTAAGGTCAATAGTTACTCTTATAAGGTTCCGCGATTAATTGAGATTGACTCTAAAAATTACGAATACCAAGAGCATTTAGGTAAAGGCGGAAACAGTTCTGTGGAATGTTATCTTGACTCGGGTTCAGGAGATGAGTATGCATTTAAAATCATTCCTTTAGAAGATTATAATAAATTTCATAGAAGAGAAGCTAAAAGAGCAGTTACCGAGCTTAAACTACTTAAAGCTTTGAATCATGAACATATTATCAAGTTTTATGGATATAAGCGTATTAATATAATTAGACAATACAGAGGTGAAAACCATACCGTAGAAGCTCTGTTAATCAGTATGGAGAAAGCTGACTGTAGTTTGAAAGATTACATTTGTAATAACAAAGTCGATTACAGTGAGTATTCAGGTCAATTAGTAGGGCTTGCCAAAGCATTGAATCAAATAAATAGTTACGCAATACATAGAGATCTTAAGCCAGAAAATATTTTAGTAGTAGATACTAAGTGGGTAATAAGCGACTTTGGATTAGGTTTCATGTTAGACGGCTCTAGTCCTGATATTACTAATGAAGGTAAAGCCATAGGTCCTAGGTACTGGTTATCGCCTGAGTCCTTTTCCAGATATATTAATATAGATGAACATCGTAAAGATATTAGTTTCAATTCTGATATATATCAAATGTGCTCTATTTTTTGGTTTATAGTAAACCGCAAGCATCCAAGCGGTATATTGAGTTCGAGTGATTTTATAGGCCCTAATAAATTATTTGAACCTATAAGAAAAGGTTTACAACACGATGCTTCGAGGCGATATGTTTCGACAGCTGAATTTGCACAAACATTAGAAGAATGCATTTATGAAGTCTAGC
Organism: Psychrobacter sp. BI730; assembly: GCF_013414195.1. Classification (GTDB taxonomy): domain Bacteria; phylum Pseudomonadota; class Gammaproteobacteria; order Pseudomonadales; family Moraxellaceae; genus Psychrobacter. The sequence continues at coordinate 109,931 of NZ_JAATTV010000012.1, read as the reverse complement.
AGAAGCAAGTATAGTCAGTGAATAAGAATTGATATTTACTTGTGGCACATTACACATGCTTTACCTTGTCCATAGATATCATCCATATCTAGCTCAGGCTCACCATCAGGTCTAAGCGGATTAACTTTAATCCGCTTTTTCATTTTTGCTATTCTTTTTTCATGATCGGCTTTAATTTCAGCAATTCGCTCAGGGCGACTAAGCTCTTCTAGGGATTCACGCTCAGACCAAGTAAAAGGGCTCTGATTAGCGAGCGCTTCTTTCTCGTAAGCCATAGCCTCTTTAAAAGCTTCAGGATGACGCTCTAGAAGCCCAACCCACTCTATCTTGCGCTGGAAAAAGCAGAAAGTACATCCACTACGTGTACGCCATTCATAATATGACGGCAACCCTACTCCAGAGTTTTCTAAAATATCCATAACGCCTGGCTTATCAATCCCGTCTTCTCTGAAAGGAAGTTTAATCACAAGCTTTTCATCACTAGAGTCATAACCAGTACGGTACGGCTCATCTGAACGAATAGCGACATATGAGTGTACCTCATAGCCATCATCTAAAAAGCCCTGCACCCAGTCTTGGAACGGTTTTAGCTTCATTTTAATAGTACACCAACGAGCCTGGGGAGATGGCAAGTAGTCATTATGCTGAGTTAACCAAAAATCAAAATCTCTGTCAGGATTAATATGTTGTACGGGCTTACCTAAGTAACCCTCTAAATAAGAGAGATACTCATACACCTCATCGAGTTCTTTACCAGTATCCGTAAAGAAATACTCAATCTCTAAATCCGGGTAGTTATCACGCATATAAATAGCTAATGCTGCACTATCTTTACCACCTGATATACCCAATACGTGCTTGATTTTTGACATTTAAGACTCTTCCTTTTCAGCATCTTCTTCATCATTTAAAGCTTCTAAAAGCTTGGCAATCACAGCGATCCTATCATTCATATCGAATTGACTCGCTTTCAGAGCATTTGCAATTTCTTCTACTTTTTGATTGATAGGTTCTATATTTTTAGACGTAATATGCGCTTCTCGTACTCGGCTGGTCGTTGCATTAGGAGACTTAGTAATCACCCCGACTTTTTGTCTATCTGGGCTGGCATTCACATCAGCATTGACTTCTGCTTCCAAGAACTGAAAGCCATATGTGGCAATACGTTGCTGGGCCTTAGTAATGTCTTGGTCAATCCATTTTTTAGATGGCTTATTGCCTGCTAATAAACTAATGAGACTTTCAGCATCATTCATAGAGCCATCGTATTTAACAAGCCTCGCTATGAACGAATCTAGTAAATAATCACCCGACTTACCAAACAATGCTTCAGAACGTTGGTTAATTTCGGTGTAAGGATTAATAGTGTCTTCTTTTACCTTAAGATAGTTTTGAAGGTTCATGTTTATATCAGAAACCAGATCTGGATAAACCTTATCTAACTCTTGTAAACCTTCAATGATTTTCTGTACTTTTGCATCATCGTCATCTGCTGCGCTAAAGAACTTTGGTAAGTCATCAAAGAGCAATTGATTAGGATCATTTGCTTTTTTCAAAATATCACGCAGCTGCTTAGTTTTAGGTGATAAAGTATTAGTACGCTGAATCCATGGATGCAAACTATAGAAAATACTCACTAATGCTTGCGCGATCGGTAATGGTTCATCTTCAATATGAGCATCTAGACGAGCGCCGAACTCTTCTTGTAACCTGTCTCTTAAAACATGAATCCATGACTGGACACCCTCTAAGAAAGACACCTCCCTTACACCTACATCAGCTGGGACTTTAATTAGGTACTCAGCCAATAAGTATTGGACCGAAGGCTTGTATTCACCATTAATATAATTAGCCAAATCACTATGACGTGACAATATATAGGCAATGTATAGAATTTCATGAAGTCCTGCTTTAACGCCGTAAGGAGCTGCCCCCCAAGCCTCATATATCTGCTTGGCAGTAACCAGATCTCCTTTAGCATCAGAAATGATATTATCAGCACATTTCCAGATGGCTTCTAACTGTGTATCATCAGGTTTAGAAAAATAATAATTACCATCGCTATCCGTTTTGTGCAAACCATTTTTAGCAATAACTGATTCATATACACCTTTTTCAGGTGGGTACTTATCAATTCCTAAGCTTGCCTCTTCACTACGTTCAATCATACGTTTAAGCAGTTCACGGATAGCGCCTTTTGCGCTAGGTGATGGTTTATTACGATTGACCAGTTCGTTATTACAAATGAAGTTTTGAGTCACTTGCTTATCGGCGATGGTTGATGCAAGTGCTGAAAGTTTGAATCGATTCAATTGGGTTTCAGGACTTGCTAAATGCCTGCTATACCATTTCGATGCATTTAAACTCTTATCAAGCAACGTATTCAAAGCATCTTCAATTTCAACCAAACGCCCTTCAGTCTCTTGACGTGCAATCTTATCGTTTAGCAATCTCTCTTCATTTTTCAAGATGTTACTTAAAGCGATCTTATCTTTTAACATATCGATGATAATCGTATGACTATCTAAAACAGCAATTACCAAATTATTAAACTCATCAGAGTTGTCTATTTTTTTACAAACCTCTGTTGCCAACAATACTTCTTCATCATTTTTAGGTATAAGCAGACAAAAATATCCGACTAACGACGCATTGATACTATCTTGCAGACCCGTAAGTACATTTTCCAATGCATCAGTAACCGGAAGTAGTTTCACTTCCATCCAACGCAGACTACCGGTGAGTTGATAATGTTTTTTTGCAACGATAGGCTCAAACTGTTCTAGCTGCTCAAACGGTAGTGAGTCAAGATCTTGAATCTGTTCTCTCACCGCATCGTTTAAGTTAAAATCACTACCTTCACTAAGCACGTAGGATTGTTTAAATTTACTATAAAATATAATCGAAGCAGATTCTAACGACTTGATAAGCTCATTCAGTTGCTCTTCATTTATACCTAGTAGTGTCTTTAATAGCTCAGGACTCGCATGCACTCCTGTCCCATCTGCGAAAATACTGATGAGAGCAATTATTTTAATCAACTTAACTGCAGCCTCATTATCAAGGCCTTCATAACGATTAACTGCCGTTTGAGACAGCAGCCATTGCTTGCTGTACTCAGAAGCAATAATAGCGCTATTCAAGTTGCTATCCAGATAGTCCCAAAACTGATACGGCTTAAATAGAACAAACTCATCCAACAAAGTATTTTTTAGATAATAGCCAAACCCATTTGGTTCAGAAGACATTAAGAAAGAGAAAATACTACGCTGATTTTGTCCAAAGTTCTTTTGAGACAATTTGCATAGCAAAATTGCTACAAGCGGATGTAGGGGGAATACATCACTTAGCAGCTTGGTTAAACTCTCTGAATTGGTTTGACGGTAATTAGCAATATTCGCAACTAGCGATTGTATTTGGGTTGTGAACTCATCGCTGTTTTTGTATTGTTCTAACTGTTCATTAGTTATATTAATGACTTGACCAATCAGATAAATCTGCTCTTCAACCGATAATGTAATGGCGAAATCGACAAACCTACCCTGAATCTTCATCCATTCATTATGTGTTTTAGCAGTCGCTTGACGTGCGTAAGCTGTAAAAGATTGATGCAACATACCAACTAAAAGTACTCTTCCATTGGTTCTATTCACAAATTCAGCAAGCTGCTGCAGAAAATAAATGTCATCTGGACGATGGCTCTTGGCTGCACCATCAAACACCTTACCTAGCTCATCAATAAAAATAATCAGACGTTGTTCATCATCGATATAGCCATCTAATGCCTCTAAAATATCTTTCGCATCTGCACTTGAGGGTAATCCTAGCGCATCTTTAAATATTTGCTCTGGCGCTATCGTTTGACCTGTTAGGTTAAGCGTTTTCCATTGTTGGTCTTTAGAGTTAAAATGTTTAACAATAGCAGTCTTATTTTTTTTACTTAACTTAGAAGATGCGATTTCAACAATCTCTTTATCATCACTTACCAAGCCCTGTAGAAACAAAGCCAAACTCGATTTCCCAGATCCAAAAGGGCCTGTCCAAGTAAACGCTGTCTGTCCGCCTTTTATATGACCAATCATATTCATTAGAATTTGTTCATATGACGCAGTACAGTAAAAGTTACTAATAGGACCTTTGTCGTTGCTATCAGCATGGATATTGATAGAGCGTTGGAAGTATTGATTTCGCTCGATGTGGTCAATAAGGTAGTTATCTACATTAGGGCTAGTATTCATGACTATTTATAACTCTATAATTAATTTATTAAAAATACCGTAATTAAATATTTTTTAGGACCTATCAATGACTATAGTCTTCATTTCGCATATGCTCTACGCATTGCTCAAAAATAGCATCAAGACTACTACCATCAGTTATTTGAAATTGGCGAATCCCAGCAGACTGAGTCCACGTCAAAGAATATGTAGAGTCTTGCAGTTGCTCTGCATAATTTATAATCGCATCTTCATCTAACATGAATACCCGACCTGGAGAACATTCGTCATAAGTACACATCTCTAGCGACAAGGTATCAGCTGCCCCATTATGAATTCGCCAACAGTTTATTAAGCCGTAAACGAAAACATGCAGCGTCAAAGAGTTCTTCTCACCTCGTAGTGCTCTAATGTTTTGCTTATTAACACGGGTCAATAGCCCAAGCTCTACTAGCGGACCTTCTAATACATTTTCAAAATCATCAGTCGCTTTACGAGTTTTCGTTGTGTAATTTTGAATCAAGCATTCAATATCTTTTTTTATTGTTGAATCTGAAGGAGCCGATAAGCCGTGGTCTTTAAAGAACTCTTTTAATAAGCGAGCAAATTCTTCGCGGCTTAACTCTGACTTCGTATTGATATTGAAGAGCCAGTAATAGGTCATTAAATTAGGGTTTGTGACGAGGCATAAATGCAATAGCCAAATAGTCGAAGGTGATTCTAGATAAGGATCCAAACCATGATCAGCAAAAATATTTTCAGCATTATAAAAAGAATTGAGTTGTTTAGTTGCGTTTACATTACCGTCTTTCGAAATTTCATCAATTATCGTAGTAGGGTGTGTATTATAATAAGCGCTGTTATCTCTGATAATCATAGCCGTATGTGTTGACCAAAACCGCATAGCATTCAACATATTTTTACCAACACCAAAATCAGCAATAGCGGTACTTTGAGAGAAGACGTTTTCGATCTCTTCAGATTCCGGCTGTATTGCAATTTGATCATGAACTTTTTTTAACCAGCCATATCTCAGTGGGAAGGTATCATGGCCTGAAAGAGTTGGTTTTATATTATCTATCAAAGATGCAAAGTAACGCATAAATTTCAATCAATCCATATAATTTATAATAAACTTGTATAGTTGCTTTCTGCATTGGAACAACTCTCCAATGCAGAAGTATATCATGTTACTATCTTTATGTAATGAGATTCTCTTTTTTTCACCTTAAAAACTATCCTATACAAATAAATAATGAAAATTTTATGAAAAACATATATTTAGATTACAATTCACATACCCCTTGCGACACGTCAGTTATTAAAGCTATGCAGGACATATGGTCTCAGCCTGGAAACCCTCATTCAGACGGACACTTTTTTGGCTGGAACAAACAAACATTAGTCAGTGATAGCCTCACAAAATTAGCTGATATATATGACTGCTTTGAGGAAGAACTGTTAATTACTTCAGGAGCTACTGAAGCGAATAACTTAGCTATCTATTCAGGCATCCCTATTGCCGAAAAAACGAACCCACAAGCAGACACCGTCCTAACCAGTCACTTAGAACATAAATCTGTCTTAAACCCATTAGAGATAGCTGCTAGTAAATATGGTCTAAAACTGCTTTATGTGGACATCACATTGGAAGGTATTATCGACTTACAAGATTTGCAGACCAAACTTGAGCAGAATAATGTCCTATGGGTTTCTTGCACGATGACCAATGGTGTTATAGGAACAAGCCAGCCTATCTATCAAATTGCTGAGCTATGTCAGCGCTACGATACAATGTTACATGTAGATGCCTCACAAGCAGGTTATCTGGATATCGCCTGTCACGACTTAGAAGTGGATTTCCTGACACTATCAGCTCATAAAATATATGGTCCATCAGGTATTGGTCTATTGTACTCAAAACACTTACAACACCCTGAATTTATACCTATGATATCTGGTGGTGGTCAGCAAGATGGTTTGCGTGCTGGTACATTGCCTGTACCACTGGTTGTTGGATTCGCTGAAGCAGCTAAGGTGCTAGATGAGATTAAAGAATCTGAAGCTTTACGATTAAGAGACCTAAGAAATACATTACTAAATGGTTTGACTCAAGCTCTTGCAATCACAGTGTTTGGTGACTTGGATGGTCGCCATCCTGGTAACTTATACTTAGCGATTGAAAATGTCGATAGTATGCAACTTCTGAACAACCTACAACCACACCTCGCTTTTTCGCTTGGCTCCGCTTGCGACGGTTTGAGTCGTGAATACTCACCTATTATGAAGGCAATGGGTGTTCCAAAAGATGTCGCTGAATGTGCATTCCGAATTTGTGTTGGAAGAATGACTACAATTGAAGAGGTTAACTCGGCAATAGAGATGATAGTAGCTGAAGTTAAGAAATTAAAATGACTTTAGCTGAGGTTAGATTTATATCTTACTTGGCTCGAAATCGCACTACTGACCCATGCTATCAAATCTGTAGTCTTAAAGAGATTTTATGGAGTGTTGCACATTCAGGATTTTAACCAGAGATAAGCACAAGCGAGAGCCAGCGTATTCACATAACTTTACCTAATGGTATTTTAAATTATGTAATCATTCTAAACGTTAAATTAAATCGTGATTTATTAACTTTCTTTCGCTTAGGAACCGCATGTTGCCAAAAAATTTGTAATTCACCAGACATTAGCAGCAATGTGCCATGAGCGAGAGGTATAGTTAGTTTTAATTCACGATTTGCATTATTACGGATCTGAAAATCACGTGTTGCACCGAAGTTAACAGAGCCTATCACTGGGTTTATACCTAGCTCTTTTTCATCATCAGCGTGCCAATTTAAATAATCGTCTCCGTTACGATACCAATTCAGCAAAACACTATTAAAATGAACACCTGCAACCTCTTCTACTTTTTCTTTGATATAAGTTAACCCCTTATTCCAAGAGTTAGGCTCCTGCTTAATACCGGAATAGCTATAAGACTTACCTTCATCACCATACCATGCAGTTAATCTCGGTATAGCTTTACGACCATATAGGTTGATATATTCTTGTTGCCAAGTAATATTAGTGAACTTGATTTTCTCAAACTCTTCGATAGGAATAGATTTCCAGTCAATATTCATAGAATCGTAACTTTCATTCTCCAACAGGTATTCAACACTTCTATCACTGATTTTCTCATTAAAAAAATTAGGCGCAAAAAACAGTTTGCCATGAGGCACGACAATATCAAAACCTTGTAGTGCCTCATTCCACTGATAAGAACAACCCTCATCCTCATCAGGGAACTCAAAAGGCAAAATGTGTTTATCAGTAGGAAACAAGTCCATAATCTTCCCTTAAACAGTCTTTATACAGGCAAACATTGCAGTATAATTTTTATCATTGCGTGGAATATTAAAGGTATTCAAAGCCATATTAGTAGCTGTTTTTATTACTTTTCTAGCTTCTGTTGGTGGTGTTTTTAAAACAAAACATATCTCATCCGTTGAATCATAAACATGTACGTGCTTATCAACGATGTGCTTATAGAGCTTTAGTATATTTTGTTGATTATTCATGCCGCCCACTTCGTGACTTACGACATGAATATAGTGTGTACCAACAGTTGAGGTAATGGTTTCAAAAAAACCTAAAAGATCAAATTCATCATCAAGTGGTATGTCTAAGACCTGCGAAAATATATGAATCATCACTTTATTTTCATCAAATGATAAATCGTTATTATCCAATTCTTCTAACTTTTTATTGACTGTGCTGATAGTGGCATCTGGAAACTTTAACTGTGCAATCGCTTGTGCTCGATCTAAAGCCACTATTGAGGGCTCAATAAGAATGACGGACTTGAGATAGTCTTGCCATGTTCTGTCATCATCATGACCCCATCTACAGACTAGGTTCAAAAAAGATAATCCTTGTCCGCAACCATAGTCAATAATAGTGGTGTCGTCATCAACCATAGTAATCTCAAAAGGTTTATCCCACTGCTCATTGCCCATTCTGCCATAAGAGTACAAGTATTGATCCAAATGATCCGTATCCTCCAAAACACCTCTGCCTCTACCTAAAACTTCTGGTCCATTTCCGTAAACGTCAACACGGTAGTCATATCTAAGAGTTTCATGGGTTAAGTTGTCCGCAGTTAATATGCCATTATTAATGGCTTCAATGACTTTATCTGTCATAAGGCATCCTATTTGGAGTATGTGTGAAGTTAGATGTTCATTACTTAAAAACGAAAGTTATTTTAATCTTAATCTCTATATCTCCCTTTTTTCTGAAGCCTCAATACAGCTGCCTGTAATCAATGTTTCCACTTCATTATCATGCTTCTTAGATTCCTCATTAAGTACTTGCTTGATAAGCTCAATATTCCGAGAATCCTTTAGTAGATGCTCTGCTAGACATACGAATGAGTCGCTAGTAAATACATTCATGATTGCCTCTTATGTAATGATACTAAACATATCTACCATAGGCGTAGTTTCAGTAGAAATTCTTACTGAACCGCCCCGGGATTGTCGGAGACTTAATATTCTGAGAGAATACGACAATGAAAAGACAAACCTACACCCCGAGATGAAAGAACGCGCCGTTCACATGCTGATTGAAGCGTCTGGCGATTACCCCTCCACATGGTCTGAGCTATGCTGAAAAAACCGTACACCTAAACTTGGTAAACTAAGCGTATTAATCGGAGTTTATCATGACCAAGAAAGTAAGAGCCTACAGTGACAAATTTAAAGCCGAGGCCGTCAAGAAGATAGCAGACAATAATGGCAATATCTCAGCGACCGCAAAGCACCTTGGCATCGCCATGCAGACCTTATCTAATTGGCATAATAAAGCCAATCAAGGCAAGCTTATCGGCACAGAACAATATGATCCTGATCTTATGACGGCTCTTCAGGAAATAAAGCAGCTCAAACGACAGCTTAAAGTAGCCGAAGAGGAACGAGAGATATTAAAAAAGGCGACGGCGTACTTTGCCAAGCACAGTTAGTGAAGTACGCCTTTATCAAAAACAACGATCTCTTCTTTAGTATCACTACTATGTGTCGTGTACTAAAGGTTAAGCATTCTAGCTACTATGACTGGCTGAGTCGTGATATTAGTGAGCAACAGATACACCGTAACCAATCTGAGCTACTTGTCAGAGCGGCACATAGTGAAACAAAAGCACGTTATGGTGCTGATCGACTGCACGCAAAGCTGATAGTGGCCCCTGACGTCAAATCCGTACAGTTAAACTTGGGAGATTTTAATTACGCAGCCTGATGATAAAAGTCAAATCACATCTGCCTTGGCGATCTATAGCCTAAACCCTTTTGAATTCTCGTCTGATTGTAGTAGAGCTCGATATATTGTGTGTTATCGCTGATCGCTGTAAACCTTGTTTTATAGTCCTGATGGTATACAAGCTCATTCTTTAATGTACCTCAGAAGCTTTCTATCGGAGCATTGTCGACACAATTGCCTTTACCACTCATTAAACCAGTAAGCTGATGCTGTTTGATGATTTTGTGATAGGCATTATTGCAATACTGGCTGCCTCTGTCAGAGTGCATAATCAATCCTTGGCTGGGTCGTTTATTTTTGATAGTCATGTTAAGTGCACGGCATACTAAATCTGCTGTCATGCGTTTATTGATAGCGTAGCCGACCAGCTCTTTGGTGTATAAATCTTTAACGCCTGCTAAGTATAGCCAACCCTCGCTTGTCCAGATATAAGTAATATCGCTTACCCAAGACTCATTAGGGCGACTGGCATCAAACTGCTGATCCAGCACATTTGGGTAAATCAGCTTGTTGTGATTAGAGTCGGTGGCCACTTTAAAGCGCTTATGACGACGACATTTAATCCCGTGTTCCTCTTTGATGCTTCTTACCATATACAGGCTAATGTTGTGGCCTTGCTCGCTTAGATGAGCATGCAGTCGATCTACGCCATAACGTTCTTTCGTTTCACTGTGAGCCGCTTTAACCAGTAATTCAGACTGGTTGCGATGTATCTGCTGGTCACTGATGTCACGACTGATCCAGTCGTAATAGCTTGAGGGCTTAACCCTTAACACACGGCACATAGTGCTGATGCGAAAGAGGAACTGGTTGTCTTTGATAAAGGCGTACTTCACTAACTGTGCTTGGCAAAGTACGCCGTCGCCTCATTCGAGCATAGCTCTTATCTTGCGTCGGGGCGAAGCAGTGCTTCGCTTTATCCCTCCTCATTTAGGATCTCGCGTTCCTCTTCAGCCACTTTAAGCTGCTGCTTGAGCTGCTTTATTTCTTGAAGAGCACTCATAAGATCAGGATCATATTGCTCTGTGCCTTTGAGCTTGCCTTGGTTGGCTTTGTTATGCCAATTCGATAGCGTTTGCATAGCAATGCCAAGCTGCTTTGCGGTTGCTGAGATATTGCCATTATTGTCTGATATCTTCTTAACGGCTTCAGCTTTAAATTCTGTGCTATAGGTTCTTATTTTCTTGACCATGATAAACTCCGATTAATATGCTTAGTTTACCAAGTTTACTTGTACGGTTTCTTCAGCATAGCTCAAAGCCCAGTCGGCATACTGGCCCAGACATCCTTTGCATGGATAAATGAGTTGAGGATACCTAGTACAAAGGTGACCATTAGCAACAGAAAATAAGCCATTGGTGTACCCATGCGCTTATCAGCGCGAACTAGAGATAAAATTGAGCCTAGCATGGCCAAACCATTAAATACCAGCGCACCTATAAGCATCCAAGAAGCGAAGTTCTTCCATTGAAGCTCGTAGCTGGACCAATAGGCGTAATCGTTAAGTAAGACCCCGATAAACAGAGGCACCATTCCGGCTAGAAAAAACGCATGCAGCGGGTGCAGCGCGGTGCCGGAGTGTCGGAGTGTCGGGCAACAGCACTAGTCATGGCAGTTTCCTTGTTGATAGTAAATGAGGATTCGATCGACCGTACTAATTGTACTGGCCCGAACTACGCGTGATAGAATTTAAATTACATGAAATCAAAGCATGGCTTGAAACATACCAAAGCCAAGAAAGTTCTTCAATTTTTTTTGTTTATTTAATGAACATAAGCTGGTTATTATTTCTTAAATGAGCATTAGCTACAGTCTCTTTTGAATCACAGAACCTGAAGTCCACAATTAGCGTACTCCATCGACAACCTCCAAATACTAACTTCACAATTAGGGGCTTATTTATAAACATAAGTAAACTTTACTGTTGCCGCTAAACTTCATAGCTAAAATATTCCGAGTTAACATCTAATGAATTGACAGTAGGAGTCAGGTTGTAATAGCATTAGGCATTCCCTTTATTAATACTGTCTATCAACTAGTAACATCATTCAGGAGCAATCCCATGCAGTGGACCAAACCAGCTTTTCAAGACATCCGTATCGGTTTTGAAATTACTATGTATTTCGAAGCCCGTTAAAATTTACTAAACTTACATCCATTAAAAAACCCTAGATTACTAGGGCTTTTTTTTGGAAATACTGATTTATTTTTACTTATGTTTTAGATTCTTCTACTGATATTCTTTTTTCGCCCCAGAATTGTAATTGCCATAACTATCACAGTATTCGACTAGGAACCATACAGAAAAAGACCTGCACCCAATCTTCAATAGCCATATCAGAAAATACCATAGATTCGATTTCATTCAATATATTGGTCAACATTAATCAGTAATTATTCGAATTTAAGTCGTTGCCGCTAGCACGTCAATTGGGAAATACTGGCATCATTAATGTGGCCCTGATAGACAGTCAGCTTGACCATGTGGCGGGGTTATCAACTCTGTGTGAAGGTTGTTCGATTCTTGTTTGGCGCACTAACATGGTCTATCAAGATCTAACGACAAGAGTCCCTTTCTTAATATGTTGAAGCACTGGAATGACGGTTTGCAAAACCTATTAGCCAAGTATGTCAATTACCTCAGCCAAAAATTCAATAGATAGCTTTATAAGGCACGCTAATTAATTTAGAATTTCTTTACAAAGATGAAGCTATATCACGCGCTTTGTACTTGATATGATAGATCAGTCCTTTCTTTTGTGGGTTCTATCCATTTGGCTTCTGGTATTTTTTGATTTAATTGATGACAAGTCGTAATTTATATTAGAAGAATACATAGTACTATTAGAGTTAACTATCGCCACAGTTCATTACAATTAACGACAGATTGAGCCACTGATAAACTTTACAGACGATGAGCCCACGCTAATTGCGCAATATTTATGTCGTTAGTATCATGTTGGTTTAAAAGTAGCTCAATTACAACTAGGAAAATATCATGGCAAAATTAGAATCAAATATCGAATTAGAAGCCGCGGCATTTCGTCGTTTACTAGCTCATTTAGACGAGCGCAAAGATGTACAAAATATTGAGCTAATGAACCTCGCCGACTTTTGTCGTAACTGTTTATCTAAATGGTACAAAGCGGCTGGTGAAGAGCGTGGTATTGAAATCGAATACGAGGATGCGCGCGAGTTTGTTTATGGTATGCCTTATGCTGAGTGGAAAGAAAAGTATCAACAGAAAGCAACGCCAGAGCAGTTAGCGCGTTTTAACGAGATTGAAGCTGCTAAGAATAAAGCGAATTAAAACTGAAAGTGATGGCTCAAATAAAATAAGCCATCTCTAGAGAGTGATATCAAAAAATCCAACATTGCCGCTAGATTAGCGGCTTTCTATAGATTTGAGTATGCTACTAAACCCTATGGTTCCTTGTTTCTGCATTTGACGGTCAAATAGGCGACCGACTAATGGCAGTGGTACAATCAATCGACCCTCAGATACCCAAGTCACGTGTGTGGTGCCATCGCCCAAGTCTTTTAAATCAATGATGCCTTTATCATGTTGCATTTTGATAGGTTTAGATTTTTCGATTTGGTATTGCATATGAGTAGGACGCTCAAACGCTGTAATCCGTTCCCAGAACTTAACGGGTCCCGTTTGAATGCTACGTAAAGCCCCGACACCATTGCGCTCCCCGTCACCTTCATTCACCAACTTAGCCACTCCCACCGCTTTAAATGAGCCATAACTAGCATGGTCACTCAGTGCTTCAAATACCTCATCAATCGGTTTTTTGACAATGCGCTCTACTTTTATTTTAAACATAATACTATCTCATCAAGACTAAAGTTATTTAGCTTACGGCTATTTCAGCAATAAATATAGCCGTCACATTGTGAAAAATTATTACCGTGAAGAGCCTCTACCTTTCGAAGGACGCCTGCCATTGGTAGCAGGTTTGCCATTGCCTCCGGACTTACCATTACCCCCTGACGGCTTACCACGACCAGTAGGACGTCCATCCCTACCTTTAGAACCCACTGGCTTTTTAGCATCATCCTTGGCATATTTGTTACGCCCCTTTGCTGCCCCTGCCGACTTTATAGATGGTTTTGACTTTGACGAAGCATCCGTACGAGGTTTCTTTCGTGGCGCATTGCGAGATTTCTTGCTTGAATGATTGTCTTGCGAAGAAGAATCTTCTACAGATTTAAGTAACACGGACAGCTCTTTTGGAGTTAAGTCTCGCCAGTCACCAACGGGAAGACCCTTAAGACTTACATTCATAATCCGCGTACGTTCAAGCTTGACGACTTCGTAGCCAAAGTGCTCACACATACGGCGAATTTGACGGTTTAGACCTTGAACGAGCGTGATATTAAACACATTAGGAGCCACTTTAGTCACTGGGCATTTTTTGGTCATCTTGCCAAGCATCGGTACACCGCCCGCCAAACCTTCGATAACACTATCCGTTAACGGCTTGTTTACTGTAACTAGATACTCTTTTTCATGGTTATTACCAGCACGTAGTACCTTATTGACCAAATCACCGTTGTTAGTCAAAAATATCAAACCTTGAGAATCTTTGTCCAAACGACCAATCGGAAAAATACGCAAACTATGTCGCACAAAATCGACAATATTATTCTTCTCAGAGCTTTCCGTGGTGCTCACAATGCCTACTGGCTTGTTCAACGCAATAAAAATAAAATCATCAGGCTCTCTTGGCTCAATAAGCTGCCCGTTGACTTTTACCGCATCTCCAGCAACCACTTGATCACCTACCGACGCACGTTTGCCATTGATGTATACATTACCTTGTTCAATGAAGCGGTCAGCGTCTCGCCTAGAGCAAATACCACTTTCGCTGATGTATTTATTTAAACGAGTCGAGGAAGCGTTGAACATAAAGCACCATTTTACCTGATAAGAAGCTTTTTTACTAAGAAAAAAGCCTAAATTGAATGGATCAACAATAATGAAATAGCTTACATTATATAGGAAATCGACTGACCCTTTGATGAGAGATGGATAAAAACCTAGAAATGTATCGCGTCATGTAATTTTGGATGATGTTGAAAGAACTTGTTTATGAGGTTAGGAATTTAAAAAGCCTCACCATTCATCATACGAGCAGTAGGGCTTTTTTCTAGTTGTTCAGCTATATAATTTTTCGAAGCTGCTCTTTTGCTGATTACTCTACTAACTTATCTTCCACACTACTCAGCATCATCCAACAGTTTGTTAAGCTCGTCTACCATTGGATCGTCAATGATGCTACCTTCTACATAGCTGATTATCTCATCTACAGTCGTCAGATCCATTTCACTAATGCCTAAACTGGCTAATTGCGCATTAATAGATTCTAAGCTGTCATTATCTTCAGCATCATCTAGTAAATCCTCTTCAAATCTACCTCTGACAAACCAATACATTTTTTCTAGTACAGTTTCTTTTTTGGTCAAAGTAGAATAACCATCGCCATAAATAAATAGATTGAAATGATAAGGTATTTCTACATCGTTGATGAAAAATGTACGTTGACATTCTAATGTATAGGCTTGAATTTCTTCGTTTTCAGTACTTTCATCACTTTTGTTGTCTTCATCATATTCAATCGCCTCTTCTATCAACTCACCTAATATCTGATAGTCGCCGACTTTAATTTTGTGATTATAAATAATAGCAGAGTCTGCAATTGCATCGAAAATAATTGCACTGACATCTAAGGTATGGTTGTCGATATCATAGAATGCTTTTAACGCTGGCAAAAACTCGGTCAGCTCTTCTTCTGGCACTTGAATGAGAAACTGCTGCTCGTATATTTTAATCATATCTTCAGGAGCATAGGTATTAGCAGTATTGGTCTCGTTTCTACCTGTTGGCTGCAAAGGTAAAAAATTATACGGGTTATGTTTGGTCATTCAGAACTGCCTTTTTACTTAAGTTAAATTTATTAAATGTCTGTGTTGCTCAATCTCTAAGAGCCTTTGAACGTGCTACTATTTTTCAGTACCGTAAGACTTTAGGATTTATGGGCGTATTGTCTCTTATTCAGGCAATTTTAGATAGACAGTTATAAATATACAAGTTCAATCACTCTCATTTAGACATGCAGTCTAAATAACACAGACTAAAAAGACGATACTAGCCAGCAGTATCTTAATATTGCCTTCAAGTGCTAATCCAACTTTCACTTTTCTCTAAAGCTACTTACATACTAATTATCAATTCACTTGCTGCCACCCTGATGTTGCATGATGCTCATTTTGATGTGCAAATAAAGGGTGAGCTTTGGCTTCATTTAGACTCAAAACAGGGGTCACACAGACATCCGTTGCTGCAAATACACGTTGCCAATGCTCAAGCGTTTGACTGGCAAATTTTTCCGCGATTGTGTTGGTCGCAGCCTCACTCTCAGGTCTATTGGGCATGATACCAAGTTGCCAGTGTATTTCTTTAAGCGCTGGTAGCTCTAATACCTCACATAGCCCTTGCCAAAACTTAAGCTCCAAGGAACCAACTGCCATATGGCGCCGGTCAGCGGTTTGGTACAGTCGGTAACATGGTAATGCACCACCCAAAAAATCATGCTGTGGCAGTAGAGTGTCGTTTGAGCCATTTCCTGAAAGGCTATTAATCAGCTTACCCGTCACCTTTGGCATGACCATATGATTGTACAAACTGTGCGTCATACTAACAGCAACGTGTCGTCCCCTGCCCGTACGCTGCGCAGCAAATACGGCAGCCAACAGTGCTATCACTGCTGTATCACTACCTCCTGCCAAATCCGCAAACTGGATATTGGGCATGGCCTGCTCACCCTGCGCTGTTCTTAGCTGATCTAGTACACCGCTCATAGCCATAAAATTGATATCATGACCTGCCTTATTGGCCCAGTCATGATTTACTTGAGAGCTATTTTTTGACTCAGCACTTTCTAAGTAGACACCTTCTGTTGAGTGTCCATCTGCTAAGCCATAACCAGTAATAGATACCATTACCAACTTTGGATTGATGACATGCAGGGTCTTAGCATCCAACCCTAACTCTGCCAAAATATCTGGGCGAAAGCTATCTAGCATCACATCAGCTTCTTTAAGATGTGCTTTTATAGCTTCAATCGCTTTGGGATCATGAAAGTCATGCTGTTCGGTAGTCTTACCGTGGTTTAGAGCTGCGAATAATTCACCAAATACCCGAGCAGGATCACCTTGTTTGGGCTCGATTTTAAGGGTGTCCGCGCCCAAATCTGCTAGCAAACGCGTAGCAAAAGGCCCCGGCAAGTTACGAGTCAGATCAATCACTCGTAACCCTTGTAGACAGTCCGCCATTTGATCATGATTTGATACATGCATGTCAGTCATCGGAGAACGCCTCGCCTTTGGCTGCCATGTCTAGCAAGATTTGAGCTGGCTCAAAACGTTCGCCATATTTCGCAGCCAACTCACGACTCCGCTCAACAAACGCACTCACGCCCATTGCATTGATAAACTGTAGTGTACCACCGTGCTGCGGTGCAAACCCCCAGCCAAAGATAGACCCTATATTAGTATCGGCAACTGAGCGCACGACGTTTTCCTCGTAGCACTTAGCAGATTCATTGGCTTGAATAAACATCAGACGATCAACCAAATCTTGCTGCGAGGGTTGCTCTGGTTTTGGCGGGTACAAGTTGATAAGCTCAGGCCATAGATGCTTATCACCCTCTGTTGGATAGTCATAGAATCCTTTGCCATTTTTCTTACCTTCGCGCCCATGCTCATTGACCAATTTTTTTAGTATGTCATAAGAAGGGCGAACTACGATTGGCTTACCTTCGGCTACCATATCAAGTTGTTGCTGTTCGCTGACATGCAATGCGAGGCTCAATGACACTTCATCTTGCAATGCTAGCGGCGGCATCGGCATACCTGTTTTTAGTCCGGCGACTTCGATACTACGCGGATGCACACCCTCTCCTAGCATCGCAATGCCCTCTGATACATAGGTACCAAATACCCGCGAGGTATAAAATCCGTGGCTGTCATTGACGACGATAGGCGTTTTACCTATTTGCACGACATAGTCAAAAGCTTTGGCCAATGTTGCATCGTCGGTTTGCTCGCCCATGATAATCTCAACGAGCGGCATCTTATCTACAGGAGAGAAAAAATGTAGACCGATAAACTGGTTTGGTCGCGTACTGGCTTTTGCCAGTCCTGTGATCGGCAGTGTTGAAGTATTAGACGCATAAACGGCAGTGTCTGAAATCACCGCTTCACTTTGCTGAGTACACTTGGCTTTAATTTCTCGGTTTTCAAACACTGCTTCGATAATAAGATCACAAGCTGCTAAATCATCGTAAGAGACTGTTGGCGTGATACGTTCTAGTAGAGCTTGTTTTTTCTCTTCGGTAGCGTGCTTTCGGCTAATGGCTTTATCTAAAATATTCGTAGAATACGCTTTGCCTTTTTCAGCATTAGCAATATCCGTGTCCAATAGCACGACCTCCACCCCTGCCTTGGCAGTAACATAAGCAATGCCTGCGCCCATCATACCAGCCCCTAAGATACCGACTTTTTTGGTTTGGGTCTGCTCAAATCCTTGAGGCCGAGACTGACCTTTTTTGATGCTATTCAGCTGAGTCCATAAGGTGTTAATCATGTTTTTAGATTCAGTCGACAGCACACAAGCGGCAAAATAACGCGACTCGATTTCAAGTCCCGTATCGATATCTACCAAGCAGCCCTCAAACACACAAGACATAATGTGAGTAATCGCTGGATAGTTGCCATGAGATTTTTGATTGGCCATGGCTGGGGCGATAGAGAATATAGGCACTATCTTTGGATGCTTACTATCGCCGCCAGGGATTTTAAAGCCTTTCTTATCCCATGGCTGCTGCACGCTTGGATTATTTTGAATCCAGTCTTTTGCTTGCTTCAGCATATCCGCTTGAGCAGTGGCCGTTGCATCAATAAGTCCAATGTCTTTTGCAACTGCTGCGCGAAGCTCCTTGCCTTGCGTCATCAACTCCAACGCCACCTGAATGCCGACCAATCGCGGTAAGCGCTGAGTACCGCCGCCACCAGGTAGCAAGCCTAATTTTACCTCAGGCAAACCAAGCTTGGTCTTCGGCGTGTCAATGACAATACGATAATGACAGGCAAGCGCCAGCTCTAAACCGCCACCTAATGCGGTTCCTGTCATAGCAGCGACGACAGGTTTACCTGATGTTTCAAGCTTACGCAAACTACCTTTTAATTCTTCAGTCAGTGCAAATGCTTGCTCGGCTGTCTTTATCTGGTTCAATTGATCAATATCTGCACCAACTACAAAGGTGTCTTTGGCCGATGTAAGAATTAAGCCTATAGCTGAATCATCATTGATAAAACTATCCACCATCGTGGCAAACGACTCCGTAAAGCCATCACCGATGACATTCATTTTTCGTTTGCTTTGGTCAATTGTGACAGTGACAATACCGTCGTCATCACGCTGGGCAGAGAAGTTTTCTAATTCATTAATGGCTGTTACGCCATCTGCTGTCTGGTTATTTGTCATCATTTTTATCCCTTAAATGATTCTTTGTATATTGCGTTTTAATCTAATTGTGTTTTAGTCTATTTGAGCAAGAAGTTAAACGCGCTCGATAATCGTCGCAATGCCCATACCACCGCCCACACATAGCGTAATCATCGCGGTCTGTAGATCGCGTCGTTCTAACTCATCAAGGACTGTCGTCATTAGCATCGCGCCCGTTGCCCCAAGCGGATGACCCATAGCGATTGCACCGCCGTTAACATTAACAATATCAAGCGAGACTCCAAAATCATCAGCGGTATTCATCGGCACAGCAGCGAAAGCTTCGTTGATTTCCCACAGGTCTATGTCAGAGGGTTGCATGCCCGCTTTATCGAGGGCCTTTTGGCAAGCTGATGTCGGGCCTGTCAACATAATGGCAGGTTCTGAGCCAATAACTGAGGCCATCGTGATTTTGGCGCGTGGTTTTAGTCCTGCTTTTTGACCAGCGGCTGCGCTACCAACCAAACAGATAGCTGCCCCATCAACGATGCCAGAGGAGTTACCCGCATGGTGGACATGATTGACGGTTTCAATCGTGGTGTATCTGTCCAAAATCACGCTATCAAAGCCCATTTTGCCTGGCATAATAAAAGACGGTTTAAGACCCGCTAAGGTCTCGACATTGGTATTAGATCGGATAGTTTCATCTTTATCTAACAGCATCATGCCATTGATATCGGTAACAGGGACAACAGACTTATCGTAATAGCCGTTCTCCCAAGCCTGTGCTGCGCGGCGATGCGACTCAGTGGCAAAGGCATCAACATCATTACGACTAAAGCCTTTGAGCGTCGCGATGGTATCTGCACCCACTCCTTGTGGCACGAAATGCGTCGCTTCATTCACACGCGGATCCATGTACCAAGCACCGCCATCAGAGCCCATCGGCACACGGCTCATAGACTCCACACCGCCTGCCACTACCATGTCTTCCATACCTGACATGACTTTGGCCGCTGCCAGATTGATAGATTCAAGACCAGAGGCACAGAAACGAGACAAGGTTAATCCAGCCACACTCTCTGCCCAGCCAGCATCGATAGCAGCAATGTGGGCAATATCAGAGCCTTGCTCACCCACTGGCGTCACACAGCCAAGTACCACATCATCGACCAAACTGGTATCCAAGTTGTGGCGCTGTTGCATTTCTTTTAGTAAAGTTCGCGTCAGCCAAATTGGTGACGCCTGATACAAAGAGCCGTCCTTTTTTCCTTTGCCGCGTGGCGTGCGGATAGCATCATAAATGTAAGCAGTCTCAGTCATAAAAAATCCTTTTTTTATTTTTTAAATAAACAATAATTATTGTAATCTTATAATATAAGCGTTTACATAAAGCGTGATGCCAACTCTTTCATAATCTCATTGGTGCCGCCATAGATTTTTTGCACGCGCGCATCAGCATATAAGCGGGCGATAGGATACTCGGTCATATAGCCATAGCCACCAAACAGCTGCACGCATTCATCGATGACTTCGCACTGTTTTTCGGTGACCCAGTATTTGATCAATGAAGCATGCGGTACAGACAGTTTGCCATCTAACATCGCATCGACTGCCGCATCACACATGGTACTGGCAGCGAGATAATCGGCATAGCATTCAGCCATCTTAAAACGCGTGTTTTGAAACTTCCAAATAGGTTTACCAAAGGCTTCACGGCCCTTTACATAATCTAGTGTTAGATTGATAGCCAGCTTCATTGAGCCGACCCCTGATAGCGCAATGATGAGGCGCTCACGTGGCAGCTCTTGCATCATTTGTATAAAGCCCATACCTTCTACCGTACCCAACAGGTTAGTTTGTGGCACACGTACATTGCTAAAGAATAGCTCTGAGGTGTCTTGAGAGGTCAGACCAATTTTATCGAGATTGCGTCCACGCTCAAACCCTTCTACTTTGTCTGTTTCTACGATAATAAGTGAGACGCCTTGCGCACCTTTTTCACGGTCTGTTTTGCATGCTAGTAGGATAAGATTGGCGTGTTGACCATTGGTGATAAAAGTCTTAGAACCATTGATAATGTAGTCATCACCATCTTTTACCGCATAGGTTTTGATGTTTTGTAGGTCGGAGCCAGTACCAGGCTCGGTCATGGCGATAGCGCCGATATGTTCGCCCGTTGCCATTTTGGGTAGCCACGCTTGTTTTTGCTCTTCAGTACCGTGGTCTAAAATATAAGGCGCGACAATGCCTGAATGCACCATACCGCCAAATCCCGATTGATTGGCTTCGGTCTGTGCGTAGATAAGCGCCGCTTCATGACCGAAGTCGCCGCCGCCGCCGCCATACTCAGCTGGTATCGCCGCACACAAAAACCCCATCTCGCCCGCCTCTTCCCACGCAGCACGATCGATCATGCCGTTTTTGCGCCACTGCTCATCTTTAGAATCCCAAGATTGAAACATTTTTAAGGCGCTGTCATGCACCATCTGATGCTCTTCGGTCATCCAGTTTGGGGTAAGTTTTTCGATACTCATGATGTCTATCCTTGACAAGGTGAAGTGAAGAACAACTATATAGTCAAGTCTATATAAATCCGCTACAGCGTCATCCTCGCTAAGCATACTAATGTATAACTTGCACTCGGTTTCCTTGTATCGAAATTATATTGAACTGACTATAGCTAAGTCGTTTTAAAAAATTATGGTAATTTATATTACCGTTATAGATATACTATAAATTCTTTGTATTTATTGATACACGAGTCCTATACTAGGCTACGAAAAACCACTTCGCAATCAATTAAATAAAAATGGTAATTTACATTACTTGTTAATTTAATCATGTTAAATTATCGAGCAAATCATTTAACTGGTAGGACGTATCAAATAGCCCATACTTTAAGAAGCGATAAATATGAAAACCTTTAGTCAGTCAGATAGCCTCACGCAAACTCGATCTCTAGCGCCCTTATCCGATATGCGGCCCGCAACTTTGGATAAAATTGAGCAAGCCGTTCGTAAGGTCTTCGCAGGATTTGACGCTAATGAGGTAACGATGGCGCAGATTGCAAAGTCTGCAAACGTCTCTTTGCAAACGCTCTACAAGTACTTCGGGGATAAGCAAACACTGTTTTATACCATTATGGATATCGTGCTTGGCAGATTGGCCGCTAGAATTATGGATCATCTGCAAGGGATTGATAGCGTACAAGATCGTCTACGTAAGACGCTGTGGGTCTGCTTTGATTTTGTAGACTCGCATCCAGATGCGGTGATGGTGCTGTCTTCTGTGTCGGCCTCGCGTATACGTAATATCGCAATCTATGAAAACAAAGAGTTAATTGGCGCGTTTTTGGCGGTATTAGAAGATGGTCAAAATCGTGGGGTGCTCAATGACACTGTCCCACTGCACATACTCTTCGATGTGTTTATGGGATTTATTAGTCGACTTGGCTTAATGCATACCATTCGCCAAACAGAAACACCGTTAAATGCAGAATTCGATGCGCTATTTGTGATCTTATGGCGCGCCATCTCTAAACCTGAAGCTTAAAGCTTAAAATGAATTTTATAAAACTGATATTTAGCAGTGTTCGACTCTTACAAGAAAACCTAACGTAAAAAACCAAAAAGCCCCACGATAAAGTGAGGCTTTCTTATACTTATTTTTCAGTCAATGTAATTAACAGCTCGTGCTGCTTATACATTCAAAAAAATTTAGATACTGCTAGATTTTGGCAATCCATACTCTGCACGGTCGATCACATGATTGTCTTGTTCAATAGTCAATCGATAGCCTTTGATAGTACCGTTATATGGCAGATTACCTTCGTACTGTTGATAATGCTCGCAGATACTTTCTTGAATCACTGATTCACGCGCAACCTTGCCCAGTTTGGCAACGTCATTAGGCAGAGTGACTTGCGCAAAACGCGAAGCAGCACCGCGAGACATCCAGTGTGCGCCACTCGTAAATTCAAAATCCACTTCGGCTCGTAAACGATAGCTAGGCGTAGCGTCAGTATCATTCGTTAAGCCATATTTGATCTGAGCAATATCTTCTGCGAATGGCTGATACGGTATTTCAAGCACGGCAAACAGTTTTGCCAAAAACTCATCAGCGGTAAAGTGTTTGTCCATATAGCTACCATCAAGCCCAAGGAATTTGCTCGACAGTACATGGCGCAGGCGGTCATAGGCAGGTATAGTGTGTTTAAGAGGATAACCCATTTGCTTGACGATATCTTGCGGGCGCAGCTCAAGCGACTCTATTTGATTGATAATATATTGCGCTAGAGAATGGCGTGGATGATAACGACGGGTATATTTAGATGGGTTAGCAATGTGGCTCATGATATCGAACACCTTAAACTCCTGTTACTCCGACGAAAAAGTATGATATACGCCCAAATAGGCAAAAAATCAGGCACAAATGAGGTTGTCGGAGTACAGGCTCATGCGCTTTACCAGAGTTGTTTTATATCGTGCTGGAAGTTGCAAGGTTTGTCACGCCGCCATGAGACTATTGTCATGGTCGGTGATAACAAAACTGTTAAACCCACGATAGTGCGTTCAACGATGATAGCACATCAGATGACAAAAAATAAATACCGATATTTGTGACCGTTTGTGAATAATTCTTTTTCACTTTGCGCATTCAATCTTAGACATTTCGATGCATCATTTGTTCATGTATTAAAAAGAAGCTCAACATCGAAACTTTAAGGTTGAAGTATTAAAAATTATACTCGATAGCCTAACGATTGACATCAACAACTATTCGACCACGAACCTTGCCATCCAATAACTCGCTTGCTGTCGGAATGACTTCGCTTAGACCAATCTCTCTGGTGATCGCATCCAATTGCGTCATATCCAAGCTTGTGCTCAAACGCTGCCATGCTTCTACACGCTCATCATAAGGTCGTGTCACACTATTGATACCAAGTAAACTAACACCGCGTAAAATAAACGGCGCAACAGTAGCAGGGAAATCCATGCCTTGAGCCAGTCCACAAGTAGCGACTAAACCATCTTCACAGGTACTGGCACAAACGTTGGCCAGCGTATGACTACCAACAGAATCAATTGCTGCGGCCCATTTCTCTTTTCCAAGCGCACGTCCCGGACTATTCAACTCTGCTCGGTCAATGAGCGTCGTTGCACCAAGGCTCTTTAGGTATTCCGCTTCTTCTAGACGTCCCGTAGAGGCTGTGACAGAGTAACCTTGGTTTGCTAGAAGTGCGATAGCAAAACTGCCAACGCCGCCATTAGCACCCGTCACCAATACTTCGCCACTCTCTGGTGTGAGTCCATGACGCTCTAATGCGATTATACAAAGCATTGCGGTATATCCTGCTGTACCTATCGCCATTGCTTGACGTTCAGTCATCGACTCAGGGAGCGGGATGAGCCAGTCACCGTTTAATCGTGCTTTTTGTGATAGACCGCCCCAATACTTTTCACCCACACTCCAACCATTTAACAACACCTTGTCGCCAACTTTGTAGCGAGGATGACTGCTTGTTTCGACAGTACCCGCTAAATCTATACCTGGAACCATTGGAAATTGACGTACCACAGGACTACGGCCAGTAATGGCTAATCCGTCCTTGTAATTGAGCGTACTAAATGCCACACGAACCGTGACATCACCCTCAGGCAATTGCGTGTCCTGTATCTCAGTCAGACTAGACTGATAAACATCGTCATTTTTTTCAATAAATATTGCTTTAAACATAGCAGCTCCTATTTAGACCAATCGTCTATAAATGAGTAAAAAATAATTTAGACCAGTCGTCTAAAAATATAGATAAAAAATTACTTCTGTATTCCTGCTATAAAACCTCGGAAAAAAATATCCAATGGACTGACGTCTTGCGTCAACTTAGCACGCAAAACAGCACCTTCCCAACCAATCCAAAAGTAAGCAGCAAGCTCATCACAATCACTATTAGGAGGTATTTGTCCTTGTTGTATTGCAAGACGCAAGCAAGCCGCTAAACGCTTTTGCCAATCAAGCAGTATGTTTTCTAACTCACAACGAAAACTGTCAGGCAACACGACAATCTCTTGACCTAAGTTGCCTACCAAGCAGCCGCGTCGAAACTCGTGCTTGATCATTCCCGACTTAGCATCCTCAACAAAGTCACTAATACGCTGCATAGGAGATACTTGATCATTCAAAAGACAATAATCTAGTTTACGAGCAAAATATAACGCGTATTGATGCAACACTTCCTGTCCAAATGCTTCTTTGTTCTTGAAGTAATTGTAGAAGGAACCTTTAGGCACATTGATACGTTTGAGTATGGCATCGATACCAGTGGTCGCAAAACCTTGCTCAGTCAGCATCTCCATCCCAGATCTTAAGAGAGCTTCACGGGTATCCGTAAACTCTCGTTCAATATTGGGTGGACGCCCTCGACGGGCTTTTGGCTTAGTCATTGTCATGCATAGATATTATGACCGATCGTCTTTAATGTCAATCGATTATTTTTAGTGGTTTATTTATCCTTCAGCCGCTCTAATTTTTTTGACTATTCTTACTATCAGTCCTCACCATGATACGTTGCCTCATCCATCCAAACGATGGGATCTTCACACAAATGAGTTAAGTGATACCAGATATCATTACTACGGGCGATACGGTGGTGACCGCCTTCAAAGTAGTCGACTTCCCAGCTGCCAGGTAGATTAACTAAGGTTCGTCTAGCGACTGCCACATCAAGACTTTCATCATCGACTTCTACCATCACCCGCACCATCTCGGTATTGGTCATGGGAAAAGACAGCTTCATATCAGCCACTACTGGGATACGGTCAGCCAATACCTCATTTGGATAGATACAAGGCGCAATCAATAGCGCGCGCAAGTTATATTTATGGGCAAAATGATTGGCAAACCAACCACCAAGCGAATGCCCTGCCAACACCACTCGCGGGTACTGTGCGATTTTCTCGCGAATCAATGCATCATAAATCTCAAATATTTCTACAAAACTCTCGCGGTAATTGACCGTTTGACAGTATTTTGGCTTACGCGTGATACACGTATATTTACTGGTCTCATTGCTTGAATCAAGACCATGAAAAAACAGTAAAAACGTATCATTGTTTTCAATAGGAAACATCATAAGGTTCTCCTTTTTTAATTATTATTTAGGTTTATTCTTGATAATTTGGCTTATAAATTAAACCGATTTTTGGTTAGCAATCTGCGCTTGGTACAAGCTTAAAAGCTCCTCACAAGCCCGCATTGAGATATTTTTTGCAAAACCTTCGTTAAACCAAAAATCATAAACCGCTTGAACAACGGCTTTTACCGCTTTCGCATTTTCTGGCTTTTGTTCTATTAGTTTCATCGCAATATCTTGCGCTTGTATATCCGACTCGCTATAGGGCGCGCTCCAACCCACGCCATAACGATAAAGCACATCATTGATTGCCAATATGAATATGGCATTGGACACCCCAAATGAACCGACAAGCCTGTCTAGCATTGCACAGCGCTCTTCATAAATATTGACCTCTATCGGCATATCAGCCCGCTCAGACAGACAGTCACAACTCACCATGTGCGAGGGTTTACTAAAATCATCCCATAGCAATGGATAAGTTCCTCGAATCCCGCCCTTTTCCACTACATTAAATTGCCAGATCGCATAATGAGTATCTGGCCCTTTATAAGGCACATGTACGAACCACTGCATCATCACATCACTGTCGTACATGATATGAGTGCTACCAATCCGCACGCCCTGCTTAGGCAGTACATCCTGATATACGCTATTTATGTCATCACTATAGAGCGTCACTTTACGTAAGTTTTCATCACTGCTATCGCCCAACTTTGCTCGTGCTTCAATTATGTTTCGATAGGGTTTAAATGGCGCTACCCATCTGAGCATCTCATTAGTATTGTTCACGAAATAAATATCATCTTCATAACTGTCTATAGAAACCGTTTCGAGGTAAAACAATGGCTGTTTTCGTATTCGGCCTTTCTCATCATTTGCCAGTGCCGTTATACCAGATAGCTTTGAGCCATCCGACCATTGCATATTATCTAACCGTTTTTGCTCAAACTGATACGTTAATCTCATCATATTTATATCCTTATTATTTTGATTTTAGTTCTTTAGCTGCAGTTTTCGTTGTTGTTATATTCTGAATGCTGATTTCAAGCCAGCCGAATCTATTCACCATTGTTTAAATGACGTCATTATCTCTAAAGTTAAGTAAATTACTCGACTTGGTAAGGTAGTAGCTTTTAATTCTGATAGGCTTTTTAGACACAGTTTCTCGCTATTGCATCGCACATATTTTTGCAACGCTAACGAGCTTTTTTCTGCTAGGTTTTTTGTTTATTAATAAATATAGTTTTTTAGGTTTGTACAGGCGTAGAAGTTTAAGATTAAACGTAAATAACACTACTAGAAAGACTTCGCTAAAATAGCGTTTCAAAAACTTAGTTAAAAAGTGAAGCGTTGCGCCCCGAGGGTTAACTGGTTTTTATCTCATGCCATTTTGCCTGACCTAATAACTATAATATAAGCTCACATAAAAATAAAGCCTTTTAAAACCTTCTACGACAACTGGTGTCGCCTCTCTTTAAATGAGTTGTAGTTTAGTCGTTAGCAAGTATCCCAACGCATTAAGTATGATTAACGATAGTTTTATATTACTCAAGTATCCTCAATAAACGTCCAATTAACAATCCTTATCAAAAAACACCTTTCACGATTGACGTGGGCTTGCTATCTTGCCCCGCAAACCTTGTATTCTAATTAAGCCTACCCCACTTTGACCTATCACACGTAGTATTCGCATCTGTATTGGATTTTATGACACATAACCTTGAGGCCAGCTCAAACGCTCGCCGAACTCAGTATTTTCAAGTATTTTTGATGGGCGTTAGTGCCTTTATTATGAACACCACAGAATTTGTCCCTGTGGCGCTGTTGAGCGACATTGCCCAAGACTTCTCTATTACGACGGCAGAAACTGGCTGGATGTTGACACTCTATGCTTGGATTGTCGCAGCGATGTCATTACCACTAATGCTACTGACCAGTCGATTTGAGCGCAAACGCTTGCTCTTGGGGCTTTTTGTAGTATTTATTGCCAGTCACGTACTTTCCGTATTTGCATGGAGCTTTGACGTGCTGCTCATTAGCCGAGTTGGGATTGCGTTATCGCATGCGATATTTTGGTCCATCACGGCCGCAATCGCGATACGTGTCGCACCTGAAGGCAAAAAAGCCATGGCGCTTAGCGTACTGGCGACGGGTACGTCGTTAGCAATGGTACTCGGTGTGCCGCTAGGACGCTTAATTGGGCAATGGTTTGGCTGGCGGGCTACCTTTGGCGGTATTGGCGTCATTGCCTCAATTGTATTTATTCTACAAGCGAGACTCTTACCGACGTTACCTAGTATGTTTGAAGGATCTTTTAGAAAGATTCCAGAACTCCTTAAAAACCCCCTATTAGTCTGTTTGTACCTGCTTATTTTATTGGTCTTTACAGCCCACTACACGGCTTATTCTTATATAGAACCATTCATGCGCCAAGTCGGTAATATCAGTGAAAACGCTGCTACTTTTGTACTGTTATTATTCGGTGCAGCTGGAATTGTAGGCAGTGTGATTTTTAGTCGTTGGGGCGATCGGTTCAATACCAGATTGATGCTGATATCGACCATACTGATGCTCGTGTCTATGCTGGCGCTATTGCTAGCAGTGACCTCTGTATGGGCGCTCAGCTTTATCGCCTTACTGTGGGGCGCGGCACTCATGCTACTGATTATCTCAATGCAGGCCAAAGTCATCATGGTCGATGCCAATGCGCAAGACATGCTGATGTCGATGTTCTCAGGTATTATTAATTTGGGGATTGGTACGGGTGCACTATTCGGTGGTTATGCCGTGACGCATCTTTCACTATCTAGCGTAGGATACACAGGTGCGGCTATCGCAGTTGTGGCATTACTCTTAATGCTATTTATGATCAAGCGTTTTCCTGAATTGAGTAAGCGACTTGGCTAGCTGATAAGTCGCTATTAAAGGATAGCCAAAAATAGCAGTCGGGAAGGAACCGTTAGAAATAATAAGCAGAATGCCAGCCATATAAATGGGCTGGCATTCTGCTTGTTTGTGAATACAACAATGTAGCTCATAAAACATTTCAAGGATTTCTTACACACTTATTGAACGAACGTTCATGTGCAGTTATACTAATTTTATTGGACATAAGTATGCTTAGGCTATAAGTATATTTAATAAAGGACTGATAGGAATTAAGCACAAAAGGATGAGTGTGAGATGGATACTATTCAAAACAAGGAAGTCATTACCTACGATTTAAATTTAGTGATGATATATATTGCGAATTTTCAACTTGTTGGAGATTCGTGATGCCCGGTAGAATACTTCGAAAAAGCAACACCGCTCCTCTTAAGCTAGGCAGGTTACATTATGCTTGGATCGTTGCTGCGACAGGTTCTATAGTAATGTTCTGCGGACTTGGGTTAGGACGATTCGCATTTGGCATGTTACTGCCATCCATGTCATCTTCTCTAGGATTAAATTACACCCAAAGCGGAATCTTGGGATTTACCAACCTGATAGGATATCTGGTTGCGGTGCTTCTAAGCCCTTTTATTCTACCTCGGTTGGGTACACGAACGACTGCGACAGCTAGTCTACTCCTTATTGCAGTCTCTATGCTCGGTATGGCTTTTACCACCAGTTTTCCAATACTTTGCGCACTCTATGTATTGACAGGTATCGGTAGCGGCGGCGTGGTCTTACCAATGATGAGCGTCATGTCGCATTGGTTTTTTCCTTCACACCGCGGGCTCGCTTTAGGATTAGTCATGGCGGGACCCGGCTTTGGTATCATTTTATCAGGCTTCGTCGTACCCAAACTTTTACCCATCTCCACTCTACTGTCTTGGCAAACAGGTTGGCTGATTTTTGCCGTGATTAATATTGCGGTAGCTTGGCTTACCTTTACTTTGATTCGTAACCATCCAGACGATGTCAGTCAAAATCCTTTTGGGCGCGCACCCACCTTACCTATTAAAAATAAGAAAAAGCTAGAACGTAGCAATATTAAGCTGCTCGTACATTTAGGTGTCATCTTTGCTATTTATGGTGCTACTTATATGGTTTACGTTACCTTCATCGTGACCAGTATGGTTGGCTTGTATCAACTAAGTGAAGCGACTGCTGGTGGTGTTTGGGCATGGATTGGACTGCTTAGCATGTTCTCAGGCATGTTGTTTGGCTGGATTTCTGACCACATTGGTAGATGCCTTGGTCTGGCGTTGGCTTTTTTCTTCCTTGCCATCGCTTATCTGTTGGTCGGACTTACTGACTGGGATTTCGGACTGTATTCGTCCATTATTCTGTTTGGCTTAGTGGTTTGGAGTGTGCCTGTCATTATGGCTGCTTCTGCAGGCGATTATTTCGGGCCTGCGGCAGCAGCGAGTGCACTTGCAGCACTGACTTTTGCCTTTTCAGGTGGACAGGCTCTCGGGCCAGTGGCAGCAGGCTATCTTGCAGAAATCACTGGGGATTTTAGTATCAGTTATATGATATCTGGTATCGCCGCTTTTGTAGCACTTGGACTGGCCTTATTATTGCGTCCACAAAAACAAGCTTAATTTCAGTTTCTATAGTATTGATACTGCTAGCTATACTTTGCTATTGCTGGCAGTAGACATCTATATGCTCATCCGACCTAATTATCTTATTGTGGAGTGCTGCTTTGATACTATTTATGATTGGGCAGTTGCTTAGGTTAAACAAGCAATATCGATAGATAAGCCTTATACTTTTCAATAAAAATAACTGAATAAAAATCAGGTGCTTACAGCATAATTACATAGAAGGAAACAAAATATTATGTGAGCGAGACAGTATGATTTTTCAATACTTGAACACCCCTTTTTTATGCTCTAAAAACTTATTTAAATAAGGAGATATTCTTGCAGTTTTGCAATCAAAACGATTGCTAGCTTTCTAAAAAGTGGTTACACTCGGTTGACAAACTATTACATTGATGACAAGGAAGTCGCTATGCCTCGTAATACTTCACGTTCTAAAATTAGCCATACCACTCTCAAAAATTTTACTAAAAGCATGCTTGCTATCAGCCTATCTATCGCTGGTATTTCTCACGCAAATGCTTATGACAGTGTCACCTTTTTCGGTGATAGCCTGACCGATGGTGGATATTTTAGTCCCATAACTCAAGATATTTATGGACTTGCAGAGTCAGGTCAGTTCACTACCAATCCTGATAATACATGGGCAACATCATTCGCTAAACAACTGGGTACCACTGCCGTTGCTAATACTTTAGGTAGTCCTCAAAATAGCAATAACTATGCTATTGGTGGTGCAAGAGCAGGCGATAACACAGTACAAGTTTTTCCTACTAGTTCAACTAGTGCAATCACTGTTGACGTTGCATCTACCAACAGTCAAGTAAATAGTTATCTCGCCAATAACATAGTAGATTCTAATGGATTATATGTGGTATGGGCAGGGGCAAACGACTTGCTTGCAGCAGCGGACCCTACTAACAATGCCCAAGCTACCATACTTGGAGCAGTAGCTAGCCAAACCAAAACGATTAATGCACTAAAAGATAAAGGCGCCAAATATATTTTAGTACCCAATATTCCTGATATTGGTTTAACTCCAAGAATTATCGCAGCACAGGCAGCTGCCGATGCAGCTGTCAAAAAAGCTATTGAAGATGGTGAAAGTGCTGATGTTATTGCTAACATTCCAAATCAAACTATTCAAGCGCAAAGCACTGGTGCTACTAGTCTATACAATCAATTTATGCTCAGCGGCGTGGCGGGTACTGGGGCTAATATCATACCGCTAGATATGTTTAGCTTAACTCAGGAGATCATTGCGTCGCCTGCTCAGTATGGTTTCACTAATGTCACCGATGAAGCTTGCGGTGACAACAATAGCTCTCTAACTTGTGGACCTGATACTCTTGTAGAAGCAAATGCCAGCGAAACCTACTTCTTCGCTGATGGCATTCACCCGACTGGTCAAGCACATCAAATGATTGCTGACTATGCAAATGCTGTTGTCACTGCGCCTAGCTTAATCGGTGTACTGCCTCATATTGCAACGACAACCGGACTTGCAACCAATGAGCGCTTACAGTCACACGTCAACCAAATCCAAAGCAGTGAGCAACAACCTGCCCGCACACTATGGGCCGTCGGTGAAGTCGCTAACCAAGAAATTGCAGGGTTTGATGGTGATAATAATACTCAAGTATTGCTTGGCGTAGATTTTGCTCATCCTAACTCAGCCAACGCCGTGACAGGCTTATACGGCAATATCACTCAAAAAGACTTTGAAAACTCAGACGTTGGCACAGGTTTGAGTGATATTGATCTGGGAGAAGTTGGTTTTGGTGTCTATCATAGCAACAAGTTTGGCGGTTTACAGATCAATGGTGCTGCAGGATTTGGCAACATGGATGTCGATGTCACACGTGCTGTGACACTAGGCAGTAACCAACAACAGTTTAAGTCAAATGCTGATGGCAAGCGCTTTTATGCCAACTTGCAGGCAGGCTACCCAATGCAAGTGAGCAATATTGCCGTTACGCCTTATATCGGTGCAACAGCGAGCCGCGTAAAAATTGACGGACTCAAAGAAAAAGAGATGTCTGGCATTGCTATGCAGTTCGATGAGCAGAAATACTCTACGACATATGGCAAGCTTGGTCTTAAGGCTAATCATAGCTTGATGAACAACCTCAACTTATTTGGTGACATTCATTACCAAAAACAGCTGAGTGATAATCGTGAAGCAGTAACCGCACGTTTGAATACTCTACCAAATATCAGCTTTGAGACGCCTATGGTTGAAACTGATGATGATAACGTTGCCATGACACTTGGCCTATCTAGAAGCTTTGGTCTATTGAACGCCAATGCTGGTGTCACACATTCACAAGGTAATGATGATGACTCAACCAGCCTATTTATTGGACTTAATGGTGCATTCTAAATAAGTCGTTAATCTAGAATAATGGTATAGGTGATAATTAATCGCCTATACCATTCTAAATTCAAAAAAACTCATAACCTACTATGGCTTTTGCTCTACAAGTTTTCTGCCGCACAACTTCTCAACGACAAAATCTACTATCACAAATTCTCTAAAAATCTACCTTACCGCGCAAAGCCTTTGTCTTACCGCGCTGGGTCTTTTTATCCACCCGTTTACGTTTGGCATTCCTGCTTGGCTTGGTAGGCCTTCTGGTTTTATTAACGTAAGTGGCTTTGGTGATAAAGCTTTGCAAACGTTCAAGCGCATCTATTTTATTGCGCTCTTGCGTACGAAACTGCTGTGCCTTGATAATCAGCACGCCTTCCTTTGTTATTCGGCTATCTTTGCTATTTAGCAGTCGCTGCTTGTACTCATCACTCAGACTTGAGTTGTTAATATCAAAACGCAGGTGAATGGCAGAAGATACTTTGTTGACATTCTGCCCACCTGCGCCTTGCGCTCGTATGGCGCTGATCTCTACCTCATTATCATTGAGGCTGATATTATTATTAATGAAAATCATAGTATGCTTTTATCGAATGTGAATGGATATGGTTTATGATAAAGCATTATATAGTCAATCCTCTATAAATTAGGTACGGTGTCAGTCTCGCTTAGTATACTGCTTGTAATACTTTCACTCGGCTTTCTGGTAACCAAATTATATTGAACCGACTGCTTATATTTAACTAAACATGGATTGGACTGCTACTTTGCCAACAGTTGACGACTACGCTCAATCACTGGTGCATCGACCATCTCGCCATCTATTTTGAATACTGCCTGCCTGCTCCGCTCATACTCCTCAACTACACGCTGTGCAAATAACAAAGTCTTATCTGTTGGTTGCAATGCTTGTTGCACGACTGCCACTTGTTTGGGATGAATACACAGCATTCCTGACATGCCCATTTGTGACCATAGTTGCACTCGGGCGCTTAGCCCTACTTCATCATTGAAATCAGGATAAATGGTATCGATAGGCGGCGACAATTGGTGCACCTTTGACGTTAGGATTAATTGATAGCGGATTTGGTTGGCGATGATATCAGCGGCAGGCGTTCCTACTTGCACGTGCAAATCATTGCACAAATCTAAAAATCCATAACTAAACGCGGCGAGCCCTACTGCTTTTGCCATACTATCGATTTGATACAATCCTATCGCACTCTCAATCAATGCAATCACGGGTAAATTGGTAAGCTGATGTACGCTCTCTATATCGGTGACTTGCTCAGCTTTAGCCAATAACACGCCAGCCAAATTATGCATCTTCTGACAGAGCACTATATCTTTAAAGAATTCTTCGCTACCTGACTTATTAATACGCACCCAAATCGGCTGATAACCTGTACTGTCGTGATATTGCTGTAATGCTTCGCGGGCGTCTGCTTTATCCTCTGATGCAACGGCATCCTCTAAATCGACAATAACCGCATCTGCACCACTAGCAAAGGCTTTCGCCACTCTATCGATGCGAGTCGCTGGCACAAACAGCCATGTTTTATTTTGAGAAATCGTGTTTATTTTATTGTTGATAACTGAATTCATGCGTGACTCCCTCATATTGTCCAAGTAGCTATTAGCATATTTATTATGCCACTATACAGCTGATGCTCATTTAAAATTAGCAATTTATTCGTTAGTGCAAAACCAAGATTACTTAGACATTCTATTAAAAAATAAATCAAAAAAACCACATGAAAATAAATCTCATGCGGCTCTTGAGTCTCATGCAGTTTTAAACAATTACTTTCTTATCTAACCTATGTCTTGTAGATTGTCTAATTAAGCTAGCATGCCACCGTCGACAACGATTGTTGCGCCTGTCGTATAACTTGAGGCATCAGATACTAGATACAATACGGTACCAGCCATTTCATCAGGCTCAGCCACACGTCCTAGCGGAATCGAGTGTAGCGCCATTTTTAAGACTTTATCGTTAGTAGTCAGTGCAGAGGCAAACTTAGTATCCGTCAAACCTGGCAATAGCGCATTGACACGGATATTTAATGGGCCACATTCTTTAGCAAATGCTTTGGTCATGCTAATGACTGCCGCTTTGGTGATTGAGTAGATACCTTGCTTATCGCCTGCTACTAAACCATTGACCGATGCGGTATTTAAGATGACACCGCCGCCCTGCTCTTTCATCATTTTGCCAGCAGCCGTTGACATAAAGAAGTAACCACGGATGTTAACTTCAACCGTTTTATCAAAGGCGGCTAAATCCGTATCTAAGATATGGCCATAGTAAGGGTTGGCTGCAGCATTATTGACTAAGATATCGATTTGACCAAATTCACTTTTGATATGCTCAAAAATTGCGTCAATTTGATCCATATCTCCCACATGACAAGCAAAAGCACTGGCTTTATGACCGTCCGCTTTGATGCTATCAGCGACTGCTTGGCAAGCATCGATTTTTCGGCTTGAGACAATCACATGTGCGCCTCTTGATGCCAATAGACGGGCAATAGACTCACCAATACCACGGCTAGCACCAGTTACTAGAGCAACCTTACCGGTTAAATCAAATAAATCTTTCATCGTTGTTCCTTATATTTTTATAAACTTTATATTTTCAATAGTTTTTGAGCGCTGAATTCATATATCTAAAACGTGTATCTAAAATAAAATAATCGCTGTCATAACTAACAGCGATTATCGAGCACTAATGAACTGAACAAAGAGCGCTCAACGATCACAGTTACGCTAGCATACCACCATCTAAGGTGAAGGCATGACCATTCATAAAGCTGCTTTCATCGCTGGCAAGCCACGCAATCGCACTAGAGATTTCACTGACGTTTCCTAGGCGGCGCAGTGGACTGGCCTTAATCGTTGCTTGCTGTGTACGCTCATCCATCGTTGCCATGGTATTGCGTACCATTGGCGTATCAATGAAGCTTGGGCATACCGCGTTAAAACGGATATTGGCACGGGCATACTCATGGGCAGCAGATTTGGTCAGACCCATAACACCATGTTTAGCTGCACTATAGGCTGAAATCATAGGTGCTGAACGCAGACCTGCAATAGATGCGACATTGATCACATGACCACCGCCATTAGGTATCATACAATTGACCGCAGCACGCATACAGTGCCAAACGCCTTTTAAATTCACTGCGATATTACGATCAAAATCATCATCGCTTAGCTCATGCATTGGTGAAGGCTTGTGGTCGATACCAGCGTTGTTTACCACAACATCTAAGCCACCAAGCGTTTCTACTGCAAAGTCGAACAACGCACGCACTTCATCACCACTGGTCACGTCTACTTTTTTAAAGACAATACTGTTGCCAGCATCTTGGCCTTGTTTGGCAACCGCTTCGCCCATTTCTTCTGCCATATCACCAATGACAACTTTTGCGCCGCGGCTAGCCAGCAACAGCGCACTGGCTGCACCGATGCCTGATGCACCGCCCGTGATCAAAATTCGTTTGCCAGCTACATCTGATGCAATTCCATTTGTATTCAGTGTCATGTCCTATCCCTCTACCTTAAGTACTAGTTTGCCGAAATTTTCACCGTTAAAGAGCATCATCAAAGTATCAGGGAACGTCTCGATACCTTCAACGATATGATCTTTTACTTTCATATCACCTGACTGAATCCAGCCAGCGATATCCTTCATAGCGATTGGATATTCTTTGATATTATCGAACACCACGATGCCTTCCATGCGAGCACGATTGACCAATAGTGATAGATAGTTCGATGGGCCTTTTACTGCTGTGGTGTTGTTATATTGACTGATAGCCCCGCAAATAACGATACGCGCATGCAGATTAATCTGAGTAAGCACGTCATTTAAGATATCACCGCCTACGTTGTCAAAGTACACATCGACGCCGTCTGGACAGGTTTTCTTTAGTGCTTTTTTCACATCTTCGTTTTTGTAATCAATCGTCGCATCGAACCCAAGCTCATCGACTAAGAACTTACATTTCTCAGCGCCGCCCGCGATACCAACGACTCGGCAGCCTTTAATTTTGGCAATCTGACCGACCAAGCTACCAACCGCACCAGCAGCTCCTGATACCACTACCGTCTCACCAGCTTTTGGCTGACCCGTTTTTAGAAGACCAAAATACCCTGTCATCCCCGGCATACCGAGTACGCCCAAGTAGTAAGACAGCGGCGCTAGGCTTGGATCAACTTTATGCAGGCCTGTACCATCGCTGACCGCATATGACTGTACGCCGTCGTGACCTGCGACATAGTCACCTACTGCAAATTTCTCATGCTTACTTTCAATCACTTCACCCACAGTACCGGCGCGCATCACTTCACCAATTTGTACTGGCGCGATATAAGATTTGGCATCGTTCAGCCAACCACGCATCGCGGGATCGATAGAGATGTATTCAACCTTAATCAGTAGCTGACCATCGATAATCGTCGGTATTTCTGTCTCGGTATAGTCCCAAGTTTCAGCACTTGGCTCGCCTACTGGTCTTGCTTTTAGACGCCATTGTTTATTTATCGTTGT
Source organism: Psychrobacter sp. BI730 (assembly GCF_013414195.1). Lineage (GTDB taxonomy): Bacteria > Pseudomonadota > Gammaproteobacteria > Pseudomonadales > Moraxellaceae > Psychrobacter. Next base: position 72,295 of record NZ_JAATTV010000012.1, on the reverse strand, counting down.
CATGTCTCTTTCCTTAGAGTTGTCCTTAGAACCAGTCCGCTTGCATATCAGTGCAAACCGAGTTGGTGTTGGTTAATAATTCGATGTCGCGTTTAACTAATGGTAGTTCCCAATCGATGAAGTATTTGGCCGCTTGTATCTTGCCTTTATAAAAGTTCTGCTGCTCGACATCTTGCGTCGTACTTAGTAGCTGCTCAGCTTTACTGGCTTGGCGAATCCAAATCCAACTCAGTACAATTGAGGCAAAAATATTCATTAATGCTTGAGCATTACCAGTAAGGGTTAGCGCTTCTTCTGTCTGCAACACTTTACCCAAATGCACGAGCACTTCATGCAACTGACCCATATAAGGCATCAGCTTGCCTGCAAGTTGCGCGCTCTCAGGTGTCGTGATACTTTCTAAATCTTGTGTAATTTCACGTTTTAGGATTTGAATGCCCAACCCACCTTTTTGCCATAACTTGCGGAATGACAAATCTAGCGCCTGCACACCGTTTGTGCCTTCATGAATGGGATTTAGACGATTGTCACGCCAAAACTGCTCAGCCTGATATTCACGCGTATAGCCTGCGCCGCCCAATACTTGAATACCCAAATCATTGGCTTTTGGGCCATACTCAGATGGCCATGCTTTTAGCACTGGCGTTAGCAAATCTAATAGTTCGGTTAGCTCATTTTTTAGCGTTTCGTCTTCACAGGTATTGATACGGTCAATTAGGTTTGAGCCATATAAGCACAATGAGATGCCGCCTTCAGAGTAAGCTTTTTGTGCCAATAGCATTCGCTTTACATCACCATGCTGAATAATAGCCGTTGCATCATCTTCAGGCTTATTGTTTGGCGCAATGCGACCTTGTGTACGGTCTTTGGCATAATCTAGCGAGTACTGATAGCCGCGATAACCAATCATAGAAGCGCCAAAACCAACTGCAATACGTGCCTCATTCATCATTTTGAACATATAACGCAAGCCAAAGTGCTCTTCGCCGATTAAATAACCATGACAATCGCCTTCATCGCCGAAGCTCAATGCCGTAGAAGTCGCACCTCTATAACCAAGCTTATGAATCAGTCCAGTCAAATGTACATCGTTACGCTCGCCAACAGACAAGTCAGCGTTCAAGCGATACTTAGGCACGGCAAATAAAGAAATACCTTTGACACCACCTGGGCCACCTGGCACTTTGGCCAATACCAAATGCACAATATTATCAGACAGCTCATGGTCACCTGCTGAGATATAAATCTTGCTGCCTTTGACACGGTACGAGCCATCGTCTTGTTTTACCGCGATGGTTTTGATATCGGCAAGTGATGAGCCTGCATGTGGCTCGGTCAGTGCCATAGTACCGGTAAATTCACCTGTCAGCATGCGCGGCATAAAGGCTGCTTTGATATCATCACTAGCAAAATGCGAGATGACGTTGATTGCCGCCGTGGTCAGAAATGGATAGGCAGTCGTTGATGGATTGGCTGCCATAAAGTAGCCTGCCACAGCAGTCATCACCGTCTCAGGCAGCTGCATGCCGCCGTCTTCAAAGCTATAACGACCTGCGATAAAGCCAGACTCTCGGAACGCATCAAAAGCGACTTTTACATCGTTTATCATGCTGACTTTTTTACCATCGAACTGCGGCTCGTTCTTATCTGCGATATGGTTGTGCGGTAAAAATAAATCTGTCGCAATCTTATTTGCTGTCTCTAATACAGCATCAAATGTCTCGCGGCTATGTTCTGAGAACTTTGCGTGCTCGGTGAGTGATTCTGTACCTAGCACATCATACAATTGAAAAGGTAATTCGAAATCGTTTAGGAGGGTATCTGCGGCCATAGTATTCTCGTTAACTGATTAAATGTGGTTATCAATTGATATTAGTCTAATTTGATACCTGCCCGTATTGTCATTTATGACATAATTATGGTCAAATAAGACATAAACAGAGTATCTAACTGGTTAAAATCAACCAAATAATGGCTATTTTGGTCAGTACAGCAAAGGAAACGAGTGACTTATGCCCTATTTCAAACCTTTTAAAATGATCATTCTTGGCTTCGATGGTGTGCTCGGTAGTGTACTATCTGGCGCATTGGACTTATTTTCATTCACGGGGGTCAGTTGGCAGCGCTTCTCGAATGAGTCTGTAGAGCCACGATTTAATGTGCAAATCGCAAGCTTAGGTGGTGGCGATATCAGGTGTAGCAATCGGTTAATCATGCAAGCCCACTGCGATATTCGAGATGTGACAGAGTGCGATTTATTGCTCGTGCCCACCATTGGCGATTCTATTGATAAGGTATTGACGCAAAACAGTGAGCTGCTACCACATTTAGTACGGCTTGCGAATACCAAGGCCGATATAGCAAGCAACTGTAGCGGAGCATTTTTTTTGGCAAAGGCAGGATTATTGGATCATAAAATAGCCACCACGCACTGGGGCTATGCCAATAAGTTTAAGGCAGATTTTCCATTGGTGGACTTACAAGAGAATCAGTTTGTGACCCATTCAAGAAGCGACTCAACAAACCAGTCAGGCAATATATTTTGTGCAGCTGGTGGCAGCGCCTTTTATGATTTGGGGCTATTATTGATTGAGCGTTACTGCGGACGTGAGATCTCTACACAAGTGGCAAAAACCCAAATTATTGATAGCAAAAGAGGTAGTCAAAATAGCTATACCAATGTGACCTTACACAAGCCACATTCCGATCATTTGATTAAACAAGTACAAGAATATATCGAAGAAAACTTTCAGCATTCTTTGCAGGTCAGTAGTTTAGCCGCTATGGTAAATATTACCCCGCGCACTTTAAATAGACGTTTCCAGTCCTGCGTAGCAATGCGACCGATTGAATATATTCAGGCTGTCAGAATTGAACAAGCCAAACGCTTACTTGAGTTGGGCGATGTATCGATAAAATCGCTTGCCGATCAAGTAGGCTATGATGATATCTCTTCATTCACGCGTCTATTTAAACGTGCGACAGAGCTGACGCCTAAAGAGTACCAAGATAAGTTTTCGCGGTTGGCTATTTAAAAAGGACAGTGATTAGCGTTTAAGCAGTCTGCCACAAGCCTTCTACTTGGATGGTATCAGCCTTGATGGTTGGATAATCGGTAAATACCAACTGATAGCCGCCAACGGTATCGGCGCTAATTTGACAGGTTGCCCCCAGTGGAAAGCTGTATTTTTTGCCGATATGACCAAAAGGCATACCACTATATATCGGCAATCCTGTTAGTTCATGCAGCTGACGAATGACTGTGGCGACATCATAACGTTTGTCATAGCTGTCCTCGCCCGTACCAGACAATGCCCCAAATATAATCGCTTGCTGCCCTTTGAACACACCTGCGAGATATAAGTCATATAACATGCGCTCAATACGATACGCCTGCTCGCCGACATCTTCTAAAAACACAATGCCACCATTGATACGCGGTAAATACTCACTACCTGCCAGCGCTGATACGACACTTAAGTTCCCGCCCCAAATCGTACCAGTTACTGGTTTTGGCTCATCCTTCGTCAGTATGGCAGGTAGCTGCTGACTGGTTAAGGTAGCATCCTGTATGCTGATAGTTAGATTGGGATTGGTTAACACTTCAACAAACTGCTGACAGCTGACTTTATCGGGCGCGGTTTTACCAAACTCACTATAGAGCATCGGTGCTGCAAGCGAGCTCATTGACCCTTTTGCCAATAGCGCACATTGGATAGCTGTCACATCGCTAAAGCCTGCGAGTATCGTGCCGCGCTCCTTCATAATACGTCCTAGCGTCGCCCAGTCCACCATAGGTAATATGCGCATGGCACCGTAACCACCGCGCACACCTAGCAGCAGCTTTGGCGCGGCTATTGCTCCAGTGGCAAGATTTTGAAAATCGCTAGCACGCTGTGAATCCGTTCCCGCAAAGCGTAAATACTGACGATTGGTAATAGCAGGATTTTCTACTTTAAACCCAGCACAAACCACGCGATCTAATGCCAACTGATTACGCTCATCACTACCACCAACGTTAGAGCTAGCAAAAAGTCGTGTTTCAATCGTGGGCGTGATACAGCTTGTCTGCGTTAACGACGCCTGTGACGTTTGCGATAGCGAGCTTTCATTTATCAGCGCAGTGGGCAGATCATCCTTGGTCAGCTGCGAGCTATTACCAGAATCGATAGGACTGGCTGCAAGCGCTTTAGAAATACCTTGGCTCGCTAATATTGCTGTTCCTGCACTTATACCGATTCGACGTAGAAACTGCCGACGGTTTAGCCCAGATGTTATTTCAGTTGCATGACTATTGTTATCATCTGTCCGTGACTGACGCTTAATCCCCATATCCTGCTGCTACCTTATCGCTTTTATTTTTATGACTTATGTTTTTAGACCTTGTGGCAGCATATTGTAGACGCTTTTCTGACACTGATGGTTGCCTAATCTTTACCGATATTTACTTTTTCGCTACTGAGACACACAATATAGGTCGATCAGATTTGTTACTGTAAATACAAATTCATCGCAAAAAACAAAAGGTAATAATTATGTTTAATAAAAAAACCGATAAAAACAAGTCACTTGACTCTAATTTAGAATACTTGCTGGGCAAAGAAGATAAGCTGAAAGAAAAGTTAGAAGATAGCGGTTATCTTGAGCCGTTTAGTGATGATTTAATGCTATTTATGAGTCTTGTCAAAGACTATTATAAAGGTGACTACCGTAAGATCCCTTTCAAAACAATTTCAGCTGGTGTTATTGGTGCGCTCTATGTGCTAAATCCAATTGACCTCATTCCTGACTCTATTCCGTTTATCGGCCATATCGATGATGCGCTAGTACTTAAGTTCTGTCTAAAGCAGGCCAGAAAAGATCTGCAAAAATACAAAGAATGGAAGCAGGAACAATCAGCTACTAAGGATAAATTAGAAGCTAACAACGACACTAGTAAGACTGATAACGACAAGACTAGTAGTGATGAGAAAGACAGCGACGAGACTGGTACTAATCTGAAGAAAGCCTCATAAATATTAATACTTTCAGCTATTAAAAAAAGTGATTCATAATCACAGTATTAAAAAAGCCACGACCGCGAATTAATATTTCGGTCGTGGCTTTTGTTACTCACAATCCATTCAATACTGTATTTTAATCAGGCACTTCATAATTAGCTTTTTCTGGATTAAGACCAAACGAGTAGACGAATGTTGCAACGAGGCTATTGACAATAATGAAAGGTAGATCAATCGTAGCATGACCAAGTGCATAGCGACCAAGCAGCCAAGAGACGATCAACATGATAATAAGAAATGCACCCAAATATGCCAAAATCGCAGGGTGTTTTAAATTATAAGGCTGCTCAGGCGTCGGTTGTTTGTCTAATACATACGTCCTTACCGCCCAACCAGCTGCATAAGAGAACCCACCTAACACTACGTAACTGAAAAAATTCATATCGCTTAACTCTAATGGTATGACTGTTTATAACAAAATGCTGTTTATACAAATATCATCGACCAACAATAATATTTATAGTCGATACTTATCCAAGTACTATCGTTAACGCTTATTTAAATACTATCATCAACATTATCGATAACAAGATTGGCATGTGGATTGGCTAAAATATCGGTATTCACCTCATCGCACTCTACACGGTAGATCGTGTTGGCACCTCGGTAGATATACGACAAATACTCACTGTCTAAGAGCGGATCAATATTTGCATAGGCTGGTTTAACATGAGCCAGTACAAGCACTCGATCAGGACGACCAATAACCGCATCGACATTGTCTGGATCGATAGAGAAGAACTGCGGTATGTCGCTATTTTCAATCACTTCTAACGGCTCTGGAGTATCCCAGACACGCTTAGCAGTGACGGGTTCTTTCATCTGCATCACCCAAGTGTCGTCTTGCTGGCTGACCTTTATCTGAGCAGGCTCATCTTGACTCACCGTATAACAACCTTCAAAGACAGACAGATCTGCTGCAACTTCGGTATCTGCTTGAGGGCTGGTATCATTACAAGCGCTCAGAAAAATCGCGCTGCTAGCAGTCACACTGAGCATCAAATACGTCAGTCTCTTATTAAATAAATTCGAGCGTAAGGACATAATGGGGTTATCCTGCAATCATGCATTAAAAACTTTTATTAAGTGTACTATTATCAAAATGTCACTAGATAGCTGTATCAGAAAAATGCGCTTGGGCATCTTTGTAGCAAAGGCAGCTCTGTAACTAAAAACTAGAGCCTTTCAGAGAGCTTCGCTATTTTAACAGAAAACCAAGACGTTACTATTATGTTATAAGTTACCGTAAGAGTTTTCTGACTTTGTGCGTCACGACTGCCCATATTTATGATAGATTTGCTATACTCACAACGCCATCATCATCGTTCGAATAACGTAAACGAGATGCTCTAATACTACCCTATGCTTACCACTTATCAGGTCCATACTCCTTTATGTCAGACAACCGTAATTCAATGCCAAACACTCATAAAGACAACGCGATTGATCCATTGGCTGCTAAAACAAATACCACTGTGGCCTATACTGATGGTGCTTGCAAAGGCAATCCTGGCGCTGGCGGCTGGGGCGCACACCTGATATTTAGTGATGGCAGCTCGCAAGATTTATACGGCGGCGACAAAGAAACCACCAATAACCGTATGGAACTAATGGGTGCGATACAAGCCCTGACGCATAGCCCGCATGAGCACACTCTTGAGATTTGGACTGACTCCAGTTATGTCAAAAAAGGCATCACTGAATGGATTGAAGGTTGGAAGAAAAAGGGCTGGAAAACTGCCAGTAAAAAGCCTGTCGCCAATCAAGACCTATGGCAACAATTGGATAAGCTCTGCCAACAGCGTGATGTTAGCTGGCATTGGGTCAAGGGTCACGCTGGACATGCTGGTAATGAAAAAGCAGATGAGCTGGCAAACTTAGGTGTCACCTCAAACAGCGGCCATTCAGCTATGCTCAATGAAGCAGATACGAATAAAAAAAAAGACCACATAGCGACTGATATTGATACTAATACTGACATTAACACTGATACCTTGCAAAAATCGTCTAGCGCTGACTGGCTAAGTTTCGATCCATTGGGTTTAGATATGATGGACGATGAGTTTGATGAAGAGCCATTAGAACCTGAGCTGCTAAAGGAAGATAGTCAGAGTACAGCTAGCGCCCTTAAGATGAATGAAAACATTGCTGTAGAATCTAACAGCCATCAAGACAATACATACAACCCGACGAGTACCAAAGCTATGCCAGATATTCAAACGCACCTAGATGATACCGTCGACAATAATATGTTGCCAAGTGTAGAATCTGACGCCCCTAAGTTCGATGGGGATACTAGCCGTGCCAACCCATATTTTAAGCCGCTACTACCAAAGCCGATACACCGCCATGAAGCAGATCGGCAGCTTATCATGGATACAGAAACCACAGGGCTTGATGCACTAAAAGGCGATCGTATTATCGAGGTCGGTATTGTAGAACTGGTCGGACGTAAATTTACTGGTGAAAAGCTGCACGTTTATATCAATCCGCAGCGCGGTATGGATGATGAAGTCATTCGTATTCATGGTATCTCTGAAGCATTTTTGACCGATAAGCCAACCTTTGATCAAGTGGCTCAGTCTTTGTATGACTTTATGGATGGCGCTGAGATTATCGCTCATAACGCTACTTTTGATATGAACTTCTTAAATATGGAGTTTGCAAAAGTTGGTCTGAATGACTTTGCCAATCGGGTGCAGGTAACCGATTCACTGGCGATGGCCAAGCAGCTATACCCAGGGCAAAAAAACACGCTAGATGCCCTCGTGCGTCGCCTAGATGTTGGTAAGCAAGACCGTACTTTTCATGGAGCATTACTTGACTCAGAGATTTTAGCCGAAGTTTATCTGGCGATGACTGGTGGACAGGTCACGCTTGCCATCGAAGAGGATACAGATACCGATGGCGGACAAACCGCTCATGCAAGTTTCGCCAATTTAGCAAATTTATTACTGGCTTCAACATCGGATGAAACTGCTGACCAAAGCTGGTATACCGCTTTGGCAGAAGATTATCCTGCCCTAAAAGCTAGCATGTAATTGTCATTTGAATTTTTATTTAACCGACATTTGTATAATTTAGTCTTGATTATTATGATAGAAAGCGTTAAAACATCACTAGCCAATACTTTCTGAATCAAATTTATAATATTGCTATTCTCATCAGTACATTATGGAAAAATACTTATGGACCAGTCTGCGCAAATGAAGCTAACCGCCCCAACGCTTAGTGTTACTGATTTTAACCTACCATCACTCCATTTACTGCATGATGAGGTTATAGCAACGCTTAAAGACACCGAGATTCATCTAGGCGAGTTCAATGATGATAGTAGCCAAGCACCTTTATTGTCGGACTCTATCGAAGTATTAAAGCAGCTTTCTTGTATTTTTAAACTGATTTCTTTGGTCGGTGCAGAAGCATTGAATGATGCCATTGTTGGTGGTCTACAGAGACTTTATGACAATGGTGATAACAACGATACCGACTTGATCATGGATCTATCAGAAGCCATCATGACCTTGGATCGTTATGTCGAGTTTGTACTATTGACTGAATCGGTAGAGCCTACTCTACTCATACCTGTAATCAACAAGCTTAATGCGCATAGTCAAGAAGCTCCTATTACGGCAGACTATTTTTCTGCATTTGGTAGCAGTAGTGTCATCATCGCCAATCCTGAACAAAACTTTGAATCTCTAAGTACGCTTAATCTAGACACAGAGCTGCTGACCAACGCGTATCGTAGTGGCCTTGCGGTTGCATTACTCAATCAAGATGGCAACATTGACTCCGCGAATCAGCAAAAGCTGGATGCCATGAGTGCAGCCTGCGCATTAATCGCTGCAAATACTGATAGCTTATTTTGGCAAGCGGCGACTGCTGCCGTGACTGATATCGCAGCAGTATTACCATTAAACCTAAGTCAAAAACACACACTTATCTATTTAGAGCAGCAATTTCAAAGCTATTTACCAGTAATGGATACTCGCTTTGCAGATTTAGTGAGCTTTGCCTGTCAACGTGATAACGAGCAAGCGCAGCAATTACGTGAACAATATGCAAGCAATCATTTAGAAGGTGCGCAGCTAGAACAAATGAAGCGCTTTTTGTTCGGTCCTAACCGCGAACTTACCGATACGTTAAACACAATTATTCAACATCAAATCAATAACATTAAAGAACACGTAGACAGTTATGCACGTGGCGATTCAATTAATCCTATTGACATGCAGACAGCGCAGATTATTAAAGAGTTGACTGAACTGAGTTCGGCATTGCGTTTATTAGGTCTGTCCAACGCAGCCAATAGTCTTAGCGAAGCAGCAGAAGCTGTGAGCCATTGGCAAGCGCCTTCTCCTGAAGATTTCGATCATTTGCTACTAGCGTTAATGCACGCAGAGAACGCCGCCATTGCCATGGCAGAGATGCATACACCAGGGGCAATCTATCTGCCACTGAATAACCCGCATATCTCATTGCATCAGCTTAATACCGCCAATGATACCTTGATACAAGAAAGCCGAACTGCGATTGCTAGTGCTGAGCAAGCCATCAATGATTATTTGGCGGAACCTGAGCGCGACATGCTTAATATCCAAAATATTCCTGGGATGATGCGTCAAGTAGCAGGCGCAGTACGCTTCTTACAACTGCCCACACCTGCCAGCATGCTGAGTCAGCTAGCCAACTACATTGAAAAGCGTATCGAAGGCGGACGACGTATCGAAGACAGTACTTTAGCCTGCATCGCTGATGTTATCATGGCGGTCGATCATCACTTAGATGGTTTTGAGAATAATCGCCCTGTCAGCAAGCAAGCGCTTGATGTGGGTCAACAAAGCTTGAGCCATCTACTTGCTGCTTAATTTTTCTCATTGTCATGTCATGGACATCATCTCTTAACTATGATATTCCATTTAAATATAGATAGTTCAAAATAATGTAGGTACGAGTCAGGCACGTGAAAGTGCTACAGTCATTAGGTTGAACTAGCCTGGTCATGAGGCTGAACCAGCCTGACAACATGTATAGATATCTGGGTATCTGGTTTACATAGAATTGATGATATTTTACTCTAAAACAGTCTGTGTCTACGTCGATGCGGACTTACTTTATAATGTTTGGAATTTTATATGGCCCATGCTTTTGTATTAAGTGATGACAGTATCTTATGCCGTCAAATGCCAGATGGTTGGTGGCCTTTGCAAGTTCAGCTATCGCCCGATAGTAATGACTTAAGCGAGCAAGCTTATCAGGTTGGTCACGTAACGCTGCACGAGAGCCTAGCACCAAATCATTGGTTATCAGACGACAGCACTGGCAACCATGCAGATGATACGGTTGATGCCAATATATCTCATAGCTTTACTGCCCAAGCGACGAGCGCCATGACTTATGACTATGCAGTTGCTCATAACGTGACGCTACCAATTATTGCTGAAAGTAGTGGTAACACTTTTGTTCCTTATCGAAAACTGATGACTCATTTGCCAGTCGCCTTGTCAGATCAGATTAGCCAAGCAATACAACTATTAAGCTGGCAAGCAGATACACAGTTTTGTAGTCGCTGTGCTAGTCCTACTGTACATGCTGACCAAGGCGAGCGTGCCATGGTTTGTCCAGTATGTCGATTGCGCCAATACCCTCGCGTACAACCGTGCGTCATCACTGCTATTACTCGGTCAAATCCAGTGACGGGTGAGATGCAAATCTTACTGGCTCACCATCATCGTCATGGACAGCAAAACCTACCGCCAATGTATGGTTTGATCGCAGGGTTTGTAGAAGTTGGAGAGAGTCTAGAGCATGCTGTATTACGTGAAGTCGCAGAAGAGGTCAATATCAGCGTAACAGATATCCGCTATGTGAGCAGTCAGCCATGGCCATTTCCCTCTAACTTGATGCTTGGTTTTCGTGCTTCGTATGCCAATGGCGATATTATCTTGCAAGAAGATGAGCTAGCACATGCTGACTTCTTTGATCTCTCAAACCTGCCCAGAATTCCGCCAAAGGGTAGTATCGCTCGCGATTTGATTGACCAAGTGGCTAAAGAACAAAATGTAGATTTATAATCAGTCCTTATCTATAAACACCACATTACGCTATAGTATTGTATTTTCAATCTCATCTCTTTAAAATCGCTGCTCCTGTGATAAGCGTTTTACTTTAAATCTTATTTTTTAATAAGTAACACGCTAACATGAGTAGTAAAATGCTGACAGAGCCAGTGCTCTTATAGATACTGTTTTACAAAGACCGCTTTCTCAACACTTTATCTCTATTTATACTAATGCCAATTCTTACGACTGGTATTAAGGTCCTTAATTAAATGCAAAGTAGCACCAATATACGCTTAGTCAATCTACCTATCTTATTCGATACATTACACATTGATACCTTGCCCGCTGATATACAGGCAAAAATTGCACGTGTGGATGCTTGTTTGCCTCAGACGCAATGCGGGCTATGTGAACATCCAGATGGTTGCCTGCCATATGCCGCTGCGATTGTATTAGATGGCGAGCCGTATAATAAATGTGTGCCCGGTGGTCAGCCAGTCACCAATGCGATTGCTCAGACTCTCGATATAGATACTCCTGACACTACGCTGACGGCAGTGCCTTCACAGTGGCCAATAGATGCCACCTCTGAACGTCCGACTGAGGTTCGTGCGGTTATCCGTGAAGATGACTGTATCGGCTGCACCAAATGCATTCCTGCTTGTCCAGTCGATGCTATCGTTGGTACTGGCAAGCATATGCATACGATTTTTACAGATTTGTGCACTGGCTGCGAGCTATGTATCGCGCCCTGCCCTGTTGATTGCATTGACTTAGTTACGGTTGAGCGAGAAATATCTGAGCCTGAGCGAATAGCAGAGCAAGAAGATTTGAGACAACGCTACCACACTCATTTAAAACGTGTCACAGAGCAGCTTGCTGATACTAGCAATAGTAGACCTGTCGTTAGTATGGTAGAGGCTAAGCTCAATAATGCAGCAAGTCAGTCTCTAAACATCAGTGAGTCACAAGCAAAAAACACTATTGCTGCTGCCAAGCTCCGTACCAAAATCAAAAAACTAGAAAAGCAACTGAGTGTTCGTGCAAATGATAAGAAACAAGCAGAACTCGATTCCTTACAAGCCGAGCTTGAGTCATTGCAAGTAGCGCTATAACGGTAATAGCTGATTACGCAACTAATGCGTTAATAAATTGATACTTTAATCATTAACATGAATGCTAGCGCTAGCATATAATTTGGCACAATCATTCATCAAAATAATAGTCAAAATGCCATGAGTAAAACGGTCAAACATAAAACAGCTGACACGCCGCCCTCTAGACGAATGCCCAATCGTGACGTGCGTCCATTCTTTGAAAAGCTGGCAGCGACTATTGATGAGCCTGTCACCGAACTCAATTATGACAGTAATTTTGAGTTACTTATCGCGGTAATTTTGTCCGCACAAGCGACTGATGTTAGTGTCAATATTGCCACCAAGCAATTGTACCCTGTGGCCAATACACCTGAGGCAATACTGGCATTAGGTGAAGACGGTCTCAAATCCTATATCAAAAACATTGGTTTATATAATGCCAAAGCAAAAAACGTCATTAAAACCTGCCGTGATTTAATTGAGAAGTTTGATAGCACCGTTCCTGATAATCGCAAAGACTTAGAGTCACTGGCAGGTGTCGGCCGCAAAACTGCAAATGTTGTGTTAAATACGGCTTTTGGCCAGCCGACCATGGCCGTTGACACGCATATCTTTCGGGTGGGCAATCGTACTGGGCTTGCCACTGGCAAAACCGTACTCATCGTCGAAAAAAAATTGGTCGAGCGCATCCCAGAAGACTTCATCGTAGACGCCCATCATTATCTTATCTTACACGGCCGCTATACCTGTCAGGCACGTACACCCAAATGCGGCGCTTGCCCTGTCTATGAAGAATGTATGTTTAAAGATAAAGCTGCATTTTTAGAGTTGTAACGTATTGTTCATTTCAAGCAGATGCTACTGCTAGCTAATCGCTCAGCTAGATAAACCGCTATCCAGTAACCACCTTTGATTGCAGTGAATTGCTTGTTGAGCATTTCTTATAGTAGAGCAAGTGTTGCTCACTAGAGTTTTATAACGTTTCAAGGTAGAATAACCCTATTTTGCGTTAAGATATTTTGGCCATTACCCTGCTTCTAATAAGGCAATCTGCACATTAGCGTTGTCTATTACGGCAGGTACTGACTCAACTCATTACCGCCAAGACCATATTAGAGCGAGGCAGTATCATTTTATATATTGATTGAATGATAGTCCGCTCACCCTTTGGTCATGTTTATTAGCAAAGATTTTAGTCAAAACCGATTTTAAATTGAGAAATACCGATTATCTGCCGCGTAAATGCGTGGTCAAAATTAATTAGAGCAGCACCCAGATGTACTGCTTTTCCTACACTTATTGATTCAATTAAGCGATCCCATTATGCGTGAATACAACTTATTTACCTCAGAATCTGTGAGCGAAGGCCATCCTGACAAAATGGCTGACCAAATATCAGACGCTATCCTTGACGCTATCTTACGTGAAGATCTGCACGCACGTGTGGCATGCGAAACCTTAGTAAAAACAGGCGCAGTCATACTTGCAGGTGAAATCACTACAACGGCAAATATCGATTTAGAGCGTCTGGTTCGTGACACCGTAAATGGCATTGGCTATCACCATTCAGATTTAGGCTTTGATGGCGAGACTTGTGCAGTCATTAACATGTTGGGCAAACAATCTCCTGAAATCGCGCAAGGCGTCGATCGTAGCGACCCTGAAGAGCAAGGCGCAGGTGACCAAGGCTTGATGTTTGGTTATGCAAGTAATGAGACCGAAGTCCTGATGCCAGCGCCTATCGAGTATGCTCATCGTTTGATGGAGCGTCAGTCGGAGCTGCGCCGCGCAGGCGAGCTGCCATGGTTGCGTCCAGATGCCAAAGCGCAGGTGACCTTGAAGTATGATGGTAATCGTCCTGTCGCCATCGATGCTGTTGTATTATCAACACAGCATGATCCAAGCATCTCGCAGTCGGATCTACAAGAAGCCGTGATGGAATCTATCATCAAGCAAGTGCTACCAGCTGACCTATTGCACGCTGGCACACGCTATCATATCAACCCAACTGGTAAGTTTGTGATTGGTGGTCCTGTCGGTGATGCTGGTTTGACTGGTCGTAAAATTATCGTTGATACTTACGGCGGCATGGCGCGTCATGGTGGCGGTGCGTTCAGTGGTAAAGATCCTTCAAAAGTAGATCGCAGTGCTGCTTACGCGGTACGTTATGTTGCCAAAAACATCGTAGCTGCAGGATTAGCTGAGCGCTGTGAAGTACAGGTCAGCTACGCGATTGGTGTCGCTGAGCCTACTTCTATCTCTGTTAATACCTTTGGTACTAGCAAGATCAGTAACGATGAGATTATCCGCTTGATTCGTACGCATTTTGACCTACGTCCTTACGGCATTACCCGTATGTTGAACTTACTACAACCAATGTATCAGCAGACTGCTACCTTTGGACACTTTGGTCGTCCAGGTTCAGAGACTGCCTTTACGTGGGAAAAAACAGACAAAGCTGATATCTTAAAAGCAGACGCTGGTTTATAAGAGTCACTACTTTAAAACGTTTACCAACCATTTTTATATACTAAAAACTACTGACACTTATTATTAGGAGTTGCTTATGTCTCAAGACAATATTCAAGACCAAAACGCTGATGCTAACATCGAAATCACCCCTGAAATGCAGGCATTCTATCAACGTGCTGACGCTATCATCGGTATCGCCAACAGCCAGCTAGGCCCTGAAGCACATTCAGGTCAAGTAGGTGCTTCTTTATTGTATGCTGCAGCACGCTATAGCGCGTCAGTTGCCTCTATCGGCTTCGTCAAAGGCGATGATTTCGCCAAAGAAAAAGACGATATCGTCGAGTTTTATGTCAAACAGTATCGCCAAATGCTGAGCGACAATTTGACTGATTATGCTCAAAACTTTGACAAGTACGTTCAGCTAAATCAAGACGACAAACCAGCTGAATAAGCGAATTTCGTCAGTTTAGATGTCTTTGATTTAGACATGCTGTCGTAATATCAGTATTTGATGGCAGAAAATAAACCCCCAAGCTTAATTTAGCTTGGGGGTTTTTGTATGGTGTTTAAGTGGATAGCTACTGACAAATGAGCTACCATAAACGACTAAATATTTATAATCAGTAGACAAATCCATCAGCGATAACAGGACGCTATCGAATATTATTAATAAGGACATTTCTTATGAAACAAACTATATCTACTCGTCGATTTTCCACAATTAATCAATCTTCGTTCAAACCATCATCACTTATATTGATATTAGTTCTAGCCTTAACGGGCTGTAGCTTTATGTCTGATATCAGCACATCTGGTCAAACACCTACCTCATCCAGTCCTGATATCAGTCAGCAATTTGAAGGTGCTCTGACTCAATGTCCGCCCGTTAACCCTGCCAACAATATCTGTACAGCACAATATGAACCCGTCTGTGTAAAGACGAAAGTTGGATCAGTTTTTAGCTACCGAACGGCTAGTAATGCCTGCTCAGCCTGTAATATCCCCGAAGCCGTTGGTTATACAAAAGGCAAATGCAATTAATCTATAAAACGATTATATCGAAAGCTACTGTACTGAAAGCTACTGTACTGAAAGCTGCTGTATTGAAAGATTTTTTATTAAAAATATTGAACATCCATAAAAATACCCAGCTTATGACAAGCTGGGTATTTTTGTAGCTAAGAAATAAACTCTAAAGCTTAAGCATCTTTCTCAAGTGCTGGTGGGCCTTTTAGCAACTCTTCATCACGGAACTCATTAGCTGAGTTATGCTCTGCTGACTCTTCTGTGGTGAACCATTGCTGATTACGATAGAGTATCAAACGATCTCGACTGAGACCGCGCAATAGAGAATACATCATCACGACGATCACAATAGCAAAAGGAAAGCCTGAGACAATCGATGCCGCTTGTAATGCACTCAAACCACCTGCTGCCAATAATACAGCGGCAATAACACCTTCGGAACCTGCCCAAAATAAGCGCTGGATTTTTGGCGGATTGGTATCACCACCTGATGTCAGCATATCGATGACAAAACTGGCTGAATCTGATGAGGTGACAAACCATAAGACAATCATCACCACGATGAGCAAGTTGACCGCACCCGTTAATGGATAAGATTCCATCAATTTAAAGATAGCGCTACCCGTATCGGCTTTGACCGCTTCGATCAGACCTGGACTAACTATGTTAGGGTCTGCTGCTGCCACCAACTCCATATTTACCGCAGAACCACCAAAAGCAGTAAACCACAAGAAAAGTATCGTGATAGGAATTAACAGCACACCTAATATAAACTCACGGATAGTACGGCCACGAGAGATACGCGCAACGAAGACCCCAACGAATGGTGACCAACTAATCCACCATGCCCAATAGAAAATCGTCCAAGAAGCTTGCCAATTTTCTTCGCCTCTATAAGACTCTGTCCATAGACCTAACGGCACGATTTGATGCAAATAGTTGCCGATATTTTCTACAAAGCTGTTAAAGATAAACTGCGTAGGCCCAAAGATAATCACAAAACTTAGCAATATCACAGTGAACAATATATTGGTATCACTTAGACGCTTGATGCCTTTATCCAATCCCATAAACAGAGATAGCCCTGCTAGCATGGTGATAAGGCCAATCAAAATAATCTGCACCGTAATATTATTGGGTATACCAAATAACGTCTCAAGGCCTGAGTTAATCTGCAAGACGCCAAGACCTAACGTGGTCACTACCCCAAACATCGTACCAAATACGGCGAGCGTATCTACCGTATGTCCCCAACCGCCGTAGATCTTTTTACCCAATATTGGATAAAGTGTCGAACGAATAGCCAGTGGTAAACCTACTCGATAATGAAAATAAGCAAGCGATAGCGCGACCATGCCATATAGCGCCCATACATGTAGACCATAATGTAGGAACGAGATATTCATCGCTTGCTTGGCAGCGGCGACTGTCTCCGCCTCGCCTAATGGTGGTGCCATGAAATGATACAGCGGCTCAGCGGTGCCCCAATAAAGCAGCCCAATACCGATACCAGCTGAAAACAGCATACCAATCCAAGAAACCATATTGTACTCTGGTCTCTCATTCTGATGACCGAGTCTGATATCGCCGTAGCGGCTAAATATCATATAAATACTCATGACCAATGTTAAATTGACCACGACAATAAAGAACCAGCCGAAGCGTAAAGAGACAAATGCTTTTGCTTGGTTAAATACTACTTCTGCTTGTTCGTTGAATAAAGCGCCAAAAATAATGAACGCTAGTATCAAGATTGCTGAAGTCAAAAATACAGGTTTGCTTACCCGCGGAAAAGGGCCTAATCGGCCAACTTTTACATGATCCATAGGTATATCCCCAAAAAAGTGCGTAACCATACCAAGGTATGAACGAATTATCAAATATAACACCTTGTAAATACTGCCGAATGTATAGAAATGGTAGTAACATTTCGGTAATAATTTTCAGCAATCCGAATCTGTCCTGAATAAATTTAAGTATCTTCACCCAATAAAGAAGCCCCAATTTAAAAATAAATTGGGGCTTCTTCTATCAAAAGCTTAAATAGCAGTCTTACTTTTACCTACTTTTAGTCACCTTTAACAATCTTGGGTGGGCCTTTGAGTAAATGCTCGTCAACAAACTCATCTGCAGAGTTATGATCTGCTGATTCATCTGTGATAAAGCTTTGCTGCGCTCGATATAGAATCAAACGGTCACGGCTAAGGCCCCGCAACAACGCATACATTATGACAAAAACCACTAAAGCAAATGGCAATCCTGCTACGATGGCAGCTGCCTGCAAAGCAGACAATCCACCAGCCGCTAACAATATGGCAGCGATAACGCCTTCTGTGGTTGCCCAAAATAAACGTTGAATCTTTGGCGGATTGGTATCGCCACCAGCGGTCAGCATATCAATCACAAAACTGGCCGAATCTGACGAAGTCACAAACCAAAGCATAATCATGACAACAATCATTAACGTAATCGGTTTGGCTAGTGGGTAGTACTCAACCAGCTTAAAGATTGCGCTACCCGTGTCTGCTTGTACTGCTTCAACCAACCCTGGGCTAATACCTGTCACAGCAGAGGCAAGCTCCATGTGAATCGCTACGCCACCAAAGGTCGTGAACCAAAAGAACAAGATAAGCATAGGGATTAATAGCACCCCAAACGTAAACTCACGGATGGTACGGCCACGAGAGATACGGGCAATAAAGATACCAACGAATGGTGCCCAACTTACCCACCATGCCCAATAAAATATCGTCCAAGCGCTTTGCCAATCTGTTCCACTATAAGACTCGCCCCACGTACCCAAAGGGACGAGTACGGTCAGATAGTTGCCGATATTTTCGATAAAGCTATCAAAGATAAAGAGCGTTGGCCCTAAAGCCACCATGAATACCAATAAAACGATTGTAAAACCGATATTGATATCACTAAGGCGCTTAATACCTTTATCCAGACCCATCATAACGGAAGCGGCTGCAAGCGCTGTGATGAAAGCTATCAAACCGAACTGTACAGTGAGACTATTCGGCATGCCAAATAGTTTCTCAAGTCCCGCATTGATCTGCATCACTCCAAGCCCGAGTGAGGTGACCACACCAAACATCGTACCGAACACAGCCAAGACATCGACCGTATGCCCCCAGCGACCATAGATTCTTTTGCCGAGTAAAGGATACAAGGTTGAGCGAATCGATAAAGGCAAACCGCGGCGAAAATGAAAATACGCTAACGACAGTGCCACAATCGTATAAATGCCCCAAGCGTGTAGACCCCAATGCATAAATGAGATATTCATCGCTTGCTTTGCGGCTTCAACCGTTTCGGCCTCGCCCATTGGTGGTGCCATAAAGTGATACAACGGCTCCGCTGTACCCCAATAGACGAGACCAATACCAATACCCGCAGAGAACAACATGCCAATCCAAGAAAACAGATTGTACTGCGGTCGCTCCGTTTGATTGCCTAAACGAATATCACCATAGCGACTCATTCCTAAGTAAATGCAAAGCCCGAGCGCTGTATTCACTAAGATAATAAATAACCAACCGAACTTATCGGTAATAAAATTCTGTAAAAAACTAAAAACTGCCCCTGCTGTTTCAGTGAAAAGCGCACCGAAAATAATAAATCCAACGATCAACAGTGACGATGTAATAAACACAGGTTTACTCACCCGTGGAAAAGGTCCTAATCTGCCTACTTTTACTTCTTCCATGTGCAAGTCTCAAAATTTAAGGAATATTACCTTAACAAAATAGGCTTTAACTATCAATCAATTACAAAATAAAACTTGATAAAACCTTTAACTTATTCTAATAAGATTGATAGTTTTTTTAAAATGTCTACATAAATACAGATGTAAAAGCAGCTTTATCATGATGTTACTTAGGCAATAATCTGAGTAATCGTCCACCATCACCATCTTCCAATGCCCAGACCTGCCCATCAACAGCCAGTACGCTGCGGACACGCTCACCCATGTCATAACGATAGCGTTCAGTAGCACTATCATCTTCATCGATACTTACGACAATAAGCGCTTTTGAAGATAAACCACTGATTAAAAAATCGCCTTGTAATGTTGGAAAGTCATTGTGGCTACCAGCCGTATATAAACTCAGTGATGACGGTGAAATAACGGGCGTCCATGTGATTTTGGGTGCTGCAAACTCTGGCTTTGTGTCATGGTCAGGAATGTCTAAACCTGAATAATTGCGGCCATTGGATACCACTGGCCAGCCATAATTGTTACCCTTCTCAATAGTATTAAATTCATCGCCACCTTTTGGTCCCATTTCGTGCGCCCACAGCTGTCCACTATCGTCAAATGCCATACCAAGCACATTGCGATGTCCGATGGTCCAAAACTGTTTGGCCAACTCATTATCAGTAAACGGATTGTCTGTCGGGGCGTTACCATCAGGACTCAACCGTATTATCTTACCCAAATTACCACTCATGTCTTGTGCTGGGTCTTTGTCTTGACGCTCGCCTGAGCTGATATATAGATAGCGGCCATCGGGCGAAAACAGCAGGCGATGACTATAATGTCCCTGCCCTGTGACTTTCGGAGACTGTTGCCAGATAGGCGTGATATCTTGCAACGTAGGTGTGGTTGTCTCTAATCCTGAAAGTGTCGCTTTGATAACTTTAGCACCAAATTTGTTGCTATCAGCTCCTGCCCCTGCTTCCACGTAGCTAAGATAGACGGTATTGGACGTCGCAAAATCTGGAGCCACGATGATGTCGCCTAAGCCGCCTTGACCACCGTAAGCGACTGTAGGCATGCCTTCGATTTTGGTCTTATTACCCGTCGCTGTATCTACGATAAATAGCTCACCTGTTTTTTGTGTCACCAGTAATTTTGGCGCTTTGCTATCTGCAATGGGTAACGCTGTCATAGCCCAAGGCTCATCAAAGGTAGCGATTGCTTTGGTCGTAAAGTCAGGCTTGCTAGTCTTTGTTTGTGTAGTGCTTTTTGTGGCGGTTTGAGTATCGTTATCTGAAGTAGAAATCTCTTTAGACTCTGTTGTGGTACTTTTATTATTACTAGTACTTACTGCTGAAGGATTGGAGCACGCAGCAGTGCTAAACAATAATGCTGCAATGATTAGTGGCGAAGTTAAAGGTATATTTATACGTTCAATATGGGCTGTCATCGTTCTGTTTCTCCATTCAGTTGATACTTATACTATTAGTCTTTGATTTAGTTATAGCATAGTCCTGAGACTTAAGAGATATTGAAATGGTAAAAGAACAGTAACGTAAAACGCTCTTTATAAATAAAAACCCCTTACCTACGATTGTAGATAAGGGGTTTGTTTTAAGCGTAAAGTTGGGTTATAAAGACGTCAAAGCCAATACGATCAGCTCATTCTAAGCTTATCAAAAGTTAGCTTGTCATCGGCACCCACATCGACTTTGATAATATCACCAGCGACAAAATCACCTGCTAATAGTTTCAATGATAATGGGTTTTCGATCTCTTGTTGAATGGCACGCTTCAAAGGACGAGCGCCATAAACAGGGTCATAACCCACGGCAACCAATTTATTCATCGCATCTGCTGACAGCTCAATATCCATCTCACGTTCTTGGATACGCTGACGTAATCGATCCAATTGAATATCCGCAATACCTGCCATCTGCGACATACCAAGCGGATGGAAGACTACGATTTCATCAATACGGTTGACGAACTCTGGACGGAAATGCTGCCCAACAGAATCCATTACTTCCGCTTTGATATCCTCGTAGCTCTCGCCAACCATCTCTTGAATCTTGTGCGAACCCAAGTTGCTGGTCATGATAATCACGGTGTTTTTGAAATCTACCACCCGACCTTGCGAATCGGTTAAGCGACCATCGTCCAATACTTGCAACAAGATGTTGAACACATCAGGATGCGCCTTTTCTACTTCATCGAACAATATGACGCTATATGGCTTACGGCGTACCGCTTCAGTCAACGTACCGCCTTCTTCATAACCGACATAGCCTGGAGGCGCGCCCACTAAGCGGCTGACACTGTGCTTTTCCATATACTCACTCATGTCGATACGTACAATTGCATCTTCAGAGTCAAACAAAAAGTTTGCTAGTGATTTGGTCAGCTCGGTTTTACCCACACCAGTAGGTCCTAAGAATAAGAAAGAACCAGAAGGACGGTTGGGATCAGATAAGCCTGCACGGCTACGACGTACCGCATTGGCCACCGATTCGACCGCTTCGTTTTGACCAATGACGCGCTCATGGAGCTTTTCTTCCATTGCGATCATCTTGTCACGCTCGCCTTGCATCATTTTGCTGACTGGAATACCAGTCGCGGCCGCAACCACTTCGGCGATTTCGTTGTCTGTCACCTTGTTACGTAGCAATTTCACACCGCTACCTTCACCTGTCTGCTCTTTTTGCTCAGCCAAGTCAGACTCATGAATACGTCGTTCTAACTGCGGAATGGTTTCGTATTGCAGCTTACTCATGATCTCATAATCGCCTTCGCGGCTAGCCTTGTCATACGCAATACGGGCTTTATCTAGCTCGTCTTTTAGCTGTTGACTGCCTTTGACCAGTGCTTTCTCTGCCTGCCAAACCTCGTTAAGATCAGCATACTCTTTTTCCAATTCCGCTATTTGCGCATCGAGCACTTTACGCTCGGCTTGCGCGCCAGCATCTTCTTCATTTTTGAGCACTTCACGCTGCATTTTTAATTGAATCAAACGGCTATCAAGCTTACCTAATGATTCAGGTTTACTGTCCATCTCCATGCGCAGACGACTGGCCGCTTCATCAATTAAATCAATCGCCTTATCTGGCAGCTTACGATCAGTGATGTAGCGATGACTCATGCGCGCAGCAGCGATAATGGCACTGTCTTGAATATCGACGCCGTGATGCAGCTCGTAACGCTCTTTTAGACCCCGTAATATCGCAATGGTATCTTCGACCGTTGGCTCATCGACCAGTACTTTTTGGAAACGACGTTCAAGCGCTGCATCTTTTTCGATGTATTTACGGTACTCATCCAGCGTCGTCGCTCCGACACAATGCAGTTCACCGCGTGCCAATGCAGGTTTTAGCATATTACCCGCATCCATCGCGCCTTCAGATTTACCCGCACCAACCATCGTGTGCAGCTCATCGATGAATAGGATGACATTGCCTTCTTGCTTAGCCAAGTCGCTCAATACGCTTTTGAGACGCTCTTCAAACTCACCGCGGAATTTTGCCCCAGCGATTAGCGCACCTAAATCTAACGACAGCACTTCTTTACGGCGTAGACCTTCTGGTACGTCACCATTGATAATTTTTTGTGCCAAGCCTTCGACGATAGCTGTTTTACCAACGCCCGGCTCACCGATGAGCACAGGGTTATTTTTGGTACGGCGTGACAGCACCTGAATAGTACGGCGAATCTCTTCGTCACGGCCAATGACTGGATCTAGCTTGCCAAGCTCTGCTTGTTCAGTTAGATTAATCGTGTATTTATTAAGTGCATCACGCTGATCTTCGGCGTTTTGGTTATTCACCGTATCATCACCGCGCAATTGCTCAATCACAGCTTTTAGCTTGCTTGCCGTTACGCCTGCACTTTCAAAGATTTTTTTGGTTTCGCCCTGTTCAGCAAGTGCCAACATCACCCATTCTGTTGCGATAAAATCATCGCCTTCTTTTTGTGCCTGACGATCTGCCAAGTTCAAGATTTTGACCGAGTTTGGGTTTAGATTGACGTCACCTGTCGGCTCCGAAATGGTCGCTTGGTTATCTAGAGCTTTAGCAACGCCATTTTTTAGCGCTGGAATAGAAGCACCTGCTTGTTGGCAGATAGATAAATTGGACTCATCTTGTAGCAACACAGCAAGCAAATGCACAGGATCGATACCTGTATGATCGCGACCTAATGCTAGGCTTTGTGCTTCTTGAATGGCGGACTGCAGTTTTTGAGTAAACTTCTCAAATCTCATGTCTATATCCTTTTATAATTGGTATTCTCAATAGCACCTCTAAGGATTATCTTAGTCTAGTGCCTACTGTTATCTGTCACTTATATAAGGTATATATACATCTATTTCAAGACAATTACTAAATAAAACCTTACTTAAAGCAATGATATTTATTATTAATAATATTTAAAGGGGCTATTAATATCAGTTAAAGGTAGTTAGTAGATCAGTTGTGCCATTTTATTAGTGCAAATGAAAGATAAACCTCCATTAAATACGTTAATGAATAATGCACTTACTTAGTATAAATTAGATAATAATCCGACTGTTCTACTCCACGATTTCGATAGGAGTACCAAGTATCACCGCATCCATAATTCCATCCATCTCATCATTGGTAACCGCGATACAACCATCTGTCCAATTACGTCGTTGATTCAACCAGCCCAAATGTCCAAAGCCATTCATTTGCCCATGAATCATGATATCGCCACCTGGATTGACCCCTAATGATTTTGCTCGCGCCTTGTCCTCATCATTGGGATAGCTAATATGAATAGAGCGATGCGCAATAGAGTTTTCATTTTTATAATCTAAGGTATAAATCCCAACGGGCGTACGCTGGTCGCCCTCTTGTTGCTTGTGACCTGATGGACTTTCCCCTAGCGCAATACGATACGACCTAATAACTTTACCATCGCTCATCAGTTTTAAGATTCGATCTGATTTGTCGACGAAGACTCGGTCAATCACTATAGAAGGAGGAATGGGATTTTTATTTTTTGAGGTGCTTTTGGCATAAGCAATAGCGCTGGTGCTGACAATGGCAGCAAGACTAAGGCCAATGATAATGGGCAGCCAAGGCGTACGCTGCTCATTTGACGAGTAATATTTTCTATAAAAAAATGGCATAGACTTTGGTTCCTATAATTAATTTCTTGTCATTAATCATATGTATCAAAGCACTATGCCAGATTCTATAGATACGTTTTGTGCAAAAGTGATGAATCACTCACTAGACTGCTACACCATGCGAATCGCACCATCTAAGCGAATAACTTCACCATTTAGATAAGCATTATCGATGATATGAGTGACCAATTTGGCAAATTCATTGGGAGCGCCTAGACGTTTAGGATATGGCACACCTGCCTCTAGCTGCTCGCGTGCCTTTTCAGGAATACTGTCCATCATCGGCGTAGCAAAGACACCTGGTGCGATGGTCATCACGCGGATGCCATGACGTGCCAGCTCGCGAGCAAGTGGCAAGGTCAGACCGACCACGCCTGCTTTGGACGAAGAATAGCTGGCTTGACCTATTTGACCGTCAAAAGCTGCGATGGACGCTGTATTAATGATAATGCCTTGATCTACATTCTTTTCTACATGGTCACCTGCAGTGCCATCACTCGCTATGCGCTTGGCAATGCTAGCAGCGACCAAACGAGCAACGTTAAATGAGCCGACCAAATTGATATTGACTCCGCGGTTAAATGCCTCAAGGTCTGCCGGATTGTTATTACGATCTAGCAGCTTTTGTACCACTACGATACCCGCACAATTGATTGAACCTTGTAGACCGCCGAAAGCTGACTCTGCCATTTCAACCGCTGATTGCACTTCATCGCCGTTAGTGATATCACAGCGTACAAAGCGCGCACTATCACCTAACTCGGCGACCAGAGCTTGTCCAGCCGTTTCATTTAAATCAGCGATAACGACGTTGCCGCCTTGACCGACAATCGCCCGAGCCACTGATTCGCCCAAACCTGATGCACCGCCTGTGACTAAAAAGCTGTTTTCTTTAACTTGCATGATTATTCCTTTAAATTTTTGCTTCTTATTAGATATTTTTCTATTATATTTATAGACACTTTACCAATTCACTTATGCAGCAGACAGACTACGCAACAAAAAGCGTTGAATCTTTCCACTCGGCGTTTTCGGCAGTTCTGTCACAAACTCGACCTCACGCGGATACGCATGAGTGGATAGGCGTTTGCGTACCAGCTCTTGGATTTCTTTGGCGATTTGCTCACTGCCTTCGATACCATCTTTTAGTACCACATAAGACTTAATAGTGTGACCGCGCACTTCGTCTGGCACGCCTACTGCCGCAGACTCTGCCACTGCTTCATGCTCTAAGACAGTATTTTCGACATCAGTAGGCCCTACGCGGTAACCTGCGGTAATAATAATGTCATCATCACGGCCTGAGAACCAGTAGCTGCCGTCACTATGACGCTCAACCACATCACCTGTCAGATAGTAGTCATCAACGAAAGCTTGTTTTTCGTTCCAGCTATAACCATGGAAATAAAATGCAGGTGACTGACTAACGACGACTGCTAGCTGCCCTTGTTCACCATCTGGTAGTACATTCATATCATCATCTAGTACCACCAGCGTGTGACCTGGTAGCGCCATTCCCATCGAGCCAACTGGTGATTCGTGTTTTAGCGCATGATGCGCACAGCACGTCATGCCCGTTTCTGTCTGACCGTAATGATCTTTTACCTGACAGCCCAGATAGGTCTCAACCCAGTTAACGACCTCGGTATTCAGCGTCTCCCCTGCCGAGTTGGCACAGCGTAAAGACAGCTTAGCATTAGTATCGTTATGATCGCCTTCATTAACACTATCAAACACACCACTAGATTTCATCATTCGAAATGCAGTTGGTGAAGAGGCCAAATTGGTAATTTTGTGACGCACCATAAACTCACGGGTATTAGTCGCGTCAAATCCTGCTTCATTAAAATAAGTGGTGATGCCCAGTAGCAAAGGCCCTGTGATGGCATAGTATAAGCCATACGCCCAGCCTGGATCTGCCATGTTCCAATATTGATCATCTTCGCGTAGGTCGATGGCATAACGCATATATAGGTAAAAAGCAGGTAATGCCGCTAATGGAATGCTGACCCCTTTTGATTTACCAACCGTACCAGAGGTAAACATTTGCAAGAATGGCGCGTCCGTATCAAGCATCATAGGTTCAAACGTTTGCAGCTGTGCTGCCATAGACTGGCTATAGTGATCATCACCCCATGTCTGGGCATCCTCCACACTGCCGACCAATACCATTTTGGTTTGCTCAGCCAAATCTTCAAACTTGCTGCGATTTTCTAAGTTAGTAAAAACGACTTTGGTATCGGCTTTGTCCATCCGATACTTGATGGAGTCATAACCAAAAGCAGTAAATAGCGGCTGATATACGGCTCCGATACGCCATGTCGCCAATACAACGGTTAGCAGCTCTGGCGTGCGCGGTAGCATCGTCGCTACTTTGTCTCCCGCTTTTACCCCATACGACTGTAGCAAGTTAGCGATTTGAGCACTCGCTTTGTCAAGCTCACCAAAGCTCATGCGTGTTATGTTGCCTGCCGTGTCTTCCTGTACTAACGCAGCATTGTCAGCGCGACCATCGCGTACATGGCGACCACAGCAAGCCATATAAGCATTTAGTCGATCGTTCACCTGCTCGCCAAAGATTTCTGACAGCAATGTATCCATATCAAAATTATTATAGTAATCGGTATAGTTTTTTGGTGTGACGGTAGTGTCTGTATCAATATTCGTCGGGGTTTGAGAGGTGGTGTTCATAAGCTAATCCTTTAGCAATAGCAGGTAACTGGTAAAATGGTATGTATGATTGTAAAACGGTCACATCCTATAGACCGTTTCATAGGTTCGTACTTATCATGCTCTATTAGTAACGCATTTCTACGTTTATTTCAATACATAACGTATCATTTTTATTTTATAGAAATAAAGATAATCTATAACTAATTATCATTAATTCGCTATAAGTCCACGAAGACACCTACAATAGCCAAAGTACTGCTACATATTTTCAATTTCCTATTAGAGAATTAACACCTCAATATTACTATCTAAAATCTCACACTTAAACATCAGCTCTTAAAAACCCTAACAACGCTTTTTCTTCACAACTTTGGTATTTTTTGGTTCGACCACGGCGCGCTTGTTTGTAAGTTTCAAAAAACTGTCCTGCCAAAAAACGCTCAATGACAATGGGATGAATATAAGAGGCACGGCAGACGGTTGGTGTGTTGCCCAGCTCTGCTGCCACACTTTTTACCATATCAGTGACTAATTGCTGACGCTCAGCGCTTTCTGGTGCACTGGTTAATATGTTAGCGCCTGCAGACGTTTGTAGCTCGTCATAAAGGTAGCTTGCCGCGAGTACACTTGCCATCCATGTGCGAAAATCTTTTGCACTGTATAGCTTACTTTCACAGTCCATCCCGCACGTATGCATCCGCAAGTAATCATTGATATCGCTACTGTCGACGACTTGCTTATGTCCGTTGTCATCTAGATATTTGAATATCTGATAACCTGGTAGTTCAGAGCAGGCCTGCACGATATCAATCAATCGCTCATCTTGTAGCTCAATATGATGCTCTTTTGCACTTTTTCCGACGAAATCAAACGCCAGTCCATTGTCGGTTTCACTGACATGCTTACTGCGTAGCGTACTCAGACCATAGCTTTTATTTTGTTTGGCGTAGCGGCTGTTACCGATACGAATCAAAGTGGTCTCTAGCAATTTAACAACGGCAGCGAGTACATTGGTGCGTGACAATGACTCTGCTTCTAAATCTGTCTCCACCTGTGCGCGTAAATTGGGCAGCGCCTCTGCAAACCCTATCATCGCATCAAACTTTGCTTGATCACGGATATTGTTCCATGAGGGATGATAAAGATACTGTTTGCGCGATTTTTCGTCTCGCCCTGTTGATTGCAGATGGCCTCTTTCATCTTGGCATATCCATACCTCTGACCACATGGGCGGTATCACCAATGCATCAAAACGCTGACGCAATGCTTTGTCTTTGACCGTGTTGCCCGTTGCATCACGATAAGTAAAGCCGCGACCCCAACGTCTACGCTCGTAGCCTGGTTCGTCGTCACTCACATAACGCAAATTGGCACGGCGTGCGAGATGCTCGTAATCATGACGCACGTCTTTGGTCATTGTTTGCTGGCTTGCCTTTACTGTTGCCTTTGTCATAACACTATATACCTTCGAGAATTCATGGTCTTAGCATAATTAATGAGTGTTTTTTTTGCTGTTTATTTGGCACAGACAAAGTGTAATCCTGTGTAAAATAAAGCAGTGATAGAAATAGCGATACGGGTTCCAAGTGCTGTACTTTTGAGGCATAATTCAGCACTACTCACGACTTAAGTTTATAAAAAATGAACCATTCACCTGTGAAAATAAAGGCACTCGCCCTCGCCGATCATGATCTTTGGGCGCACTTATGGCAAAACTATCTGACATTTTATAAGACCAGTTTGCCATCAAGCACGACAGAGACGACGTGGTGCAGTCTGCTTGATGATGACATCCCTGTTTATGGATTTGGGGCGTGGAAAGATGGTGTTTTAGTAGGTATCACCCATGTAGTAATGCATCCAACAACTTGGAGCAGTACTGCATGTTGTTATCTACAAGATCTCTATGTCGATGAGTTGGTACGGGGACAGAATATTGGAAGACTATTAATTGAAGTCATATATCGTTTTGCTGATGAGAAAGGCTGTAATCACGTTTATTGGAAAACTCAAGAAAGCAATACAACGGCACGCAGCCTGTATGACACCATTGCCACTCAAACTGACATGGTGCAGTATCGTAAGAACTTATAAATCACGCTCGATTGTTTTATCTTTCGAAGTTAGCTAGAGAATAAAATGCCCACAAAAAAAACGCCAAGCATAAAATACTTGGCGTTAGTTGTTTTAATAATGCTACAACTTAGAGGTCGTTATTTACCATATACACATAAGTAAGCCGTTTCTACCTCTACTTTCACTTGGAATTTTTTATTGGCTTCAACGGTAAACTGCTCGCCAGCATTAAAAATTTTCCATTCATCACTCTCTGGTAGCTTGACGGTCAATGCACCGCTCACCACACTCATGGTTTCAAACTCGCTGGTGCCGAACTCATACTCACCAATTTCCATGACGCCGACAGTCGCAGGCTTGGTAGCCGTTTGAAAAGCAATAGAAGTCACTTTATCTTCAAAATAATTATTTACGCTTGGCATAATTTTCCTTAATTAAATGTTAGTTGCTATTTTAATTAGTTACTATTTTAAAACGGTTGCTTGTTTAAAACGGCTGCTTACAATCCTGCTTTTAGACTCGCTTCGATGAACTGATCGAGGTCACCATCTAGCACAGCACCAGTGTTAAAGGTCTCAACACCCGTACGCAAGTCCTTGATACGAGAGTCATCGAGCACGTATGAGCGAATTTGACTGCCCCAGCCAACATCAGACTTACCGTCTTCTACCGCTTGCTGTGATTCCATACGTTTTTGCATTTCAAGCTCATAAAGCTTAGCACGTAGCATCTTCATGGCGGTGGCTTTGTTACCATGTTGACTACGCTCATTCTGACAGGTCACTACCACGCCCGACGGCTCATGGGTAATACGTACCGCAGAATCTGTCGTGTTTACGTGCTGGCCACCCGCTCCAGATGAGCGATAGGTATCGATACGCAAATCCGCTGGATTGATATCAATCTCGACATTGTCGTCAATCTCAGGCGACACAAACACCGCAGCAAACGACGTATGACGACCATTATTACTATCAAATGGTGACTTACGTACTAGACGGTGGACACCAATCTCGGTACGTAACCAACCAAACGCATAATCGCCTTTGATCTCAATCGTTGCCGACTTGATACCAGCCACGCTGCCTGAAGATACTTCAATTACATCTACTTTGAAACCATGTGCTTCTGCCCAGCGTGTGTACATGCGTAGTAGCATTTCGGCCCAATCTTGCGCTTCGGTGCCGCCACTGCCTGATTGAATATCCAAGTAGCAATTGTTTGGATCCATCTCACCGCTAAACATCCGGCGGAATTCCAAATCAGCGACACGTTTCTCAGCGCTATCTAGCTCGCTCTGCACATCGGCTAGCAATGACTCATCTTCTGCTTCGACTGCCAACTCTAGCATAGCAGACGCGTCTTCTAGTGTGGTTTCAAGAGAAACCACCACATCGATGACACCATCAAGGTGACTTTTTTCTTTGTTGATTTTGGTCGCGCGCTCTGGATCGTTCCATAGCTCAGGGTTTTCTAATTCCAAATTGACTTCTTCTAAGCGTTCTTGCTTACCATCGAAGTCAAAGATACCTCCGCAAGTCCTGCCCACGCTCTGATAAATCTTTAATTTGCTCTTGATACGGATTGATTTCCATAAATATTCCTGTTTTTCTAATAAAATAAATAACGCATGTGGCGCTATTTTAAATGAGATTGAGACTAAATGGTTCGCTAATTATCACTATTGATAATGTTGCTACTATTACTAGCTTAAATAATCTAAATTGACCAATCTTCTACTGCCCAGCGATGTGCCAAAGCATGCGCATGTAACGCATCATCAGGTGATACGCAAACGGCCACATCAGCCCATTCGAGTAACGGAATATCATTTTTGGAATCTGAATACGCATACGTTTTTTCAAACGTGATACCAGAGGCTTGCTGTTTATTTAGCCATTTATCCAAATGGTATATTTTGCCCGCTTGGAAGTTTGGTCTGTCAATTAGCTTACCTGTATAGCGATTATCTTTGATCTCTAATGGCGTTGCCAATACATTGGCTTCTTCCACGCCAAAACGCTTGGCAATAGCCGATACCACAAAATCATTGGTCGCAGAAATAATCACCACGTCGTGACCTTGCTCAATGTGCTGGCACAACGCTTCCATCGCTTTTGGGCGAATATGTGGCTCGATTTCGCTTTTGATATAGTCTTCTCTTAGCTCATCAAGTCTATCAAGCGGCAGACTACTCAAAAACTGCGCGACGAATTCATTGTACTCTGTCGCATCTAGCGTACCTTCAATATAGTCATTATAAAACTTCTGATTAGCAGTGCGGTACTGCGCCTCATCGACAAGGTCATGCTTTACGATATACTCGCCCCAGAGATAATCGCTATCGACATCAAGTAATGTATGATCTAAATCAAATAATGCCAGTTGTTTTTGTTGTGTTTGTGCTTGATTTGCCTGCATGGTGAGACCTTATCGTTGGTTGCGAAAAAATATGAATCGTTTAATAAAATTGGGTACAGTTATCTACTAAAGCTGAGCATATCACTTAAATAGCATGTAAACGAAATAAGCCTGTACCTTGTAATCTATCCCTTTAGAATGGCTTAGACTCTTTACCTTTAGTCAGGCATCGCTATTTCTGTTAAGCCTGTTTTAAATTTCTGGCAACGCTCAGCATAATGTAGCGCTGACATTTTTAGCATGGCGGCTTGCTCACCTGTTAGCGTTTTGACCACTTTTGCAGGCGCGCCCATCACTAGCGAGTTATCTGGAATAACCTGACCTTCAGTAATCAAGGCTTTCGCCCCTATCAGGCAATTTTTACCGATCTTGGCATTATTGAGTACCACAGCACCGATACCAATCAGGCTGTTATCACCAATCTCACAACCGTGTAGCATAGCCAGATGGCCGATAGTGACGTAATTACCAATAGTAACTTTGACACCTGCATCGGTATGGATCACACTATTTTCTTGTACATTACTATAGTCACCGATATGAATACGATCATTGTCACCGCGTATCACTGCACCGAACCACACATTGGCCTGATGGCCTAAATATACATCGCCCATCACTTGCGCCGAATCTGCCACCCAACCGTTGAATGGCACAGCAAACTCAGGGGTTTTGTCTAAATACTGATAAATCATAACGACTCCTTGTCATCTTCATTATTGTTATAACAAACGATCATAAAAATTGGGTTTAGCGCTGCGCTGTCCATTGTGGCAAAGCCAACTGCGAAAATCCAGCGCTATTAATATACGCTCGATGTCGAATTCGATAAAAGAGAAAGTAGCTAATATCGGCTTAGGCTATTCTTATAACGTAAGTATCTTTATAAAGTCTTTGTTATTAGCCATGAAATGACTATTAATCCAGTAAATCGGCTAGCTATAACCGTCTATTTTGTATATAATACGCAAAATCTGTGCCTAAGCGAGCGGACATGATGCAAGTTACCTATTCACTATCTAGTGGGTTTTGTAGTTTTCATCAATAATGTCTTCTCGCTTTTTTGTGGAAAATTTTTGTGTATCGCCCTTTTTTTACTTTTATATGACAACAGTCAAATGCCGTAAATAAAAGGATACGGAGCAATTCTAGACCAACAAAACATGATGGCACTCACCAATAACAGCGGAGGCAATCCTTGAATTCATCGGCAGAAATACAAGCAATTTTGGCACTAGCAGACGGTACAATCTTTCGCGGTGTCAGTATCGGCAGCCTAGGTCATCGTATTGGTGAAGTGGTATTTAACACAGCCATGACAGGGTATCAAGAAATCCTAACCGATCCAAGTTATGCCCGCCAGCTGGTGACTTTGACTTACCCTCATATCGGTAATACAGGCACCAATAGCGAGGACACAGAATCTGGCAATGGCCATAAAGTATGGGCAGACGGTCTTATCATCCGTGATGCCACCATGGCAACCTCTAACTTCCGTAACTCAGAGTCACTCAGCGACTATTTACAGCGTAACGAAACCGTAGCTATCGCTGAAATTGATACGCGTCAGCTAACACGTCTATTACGTGATAAAGGTGCACAGAACGGCTGTATCATGACTGCTTCAAACGGCGAGACGATCAGCGCTGCTGATGAGCAAAAAGCGATTGAGTTAGCGAAAGGCTTTGCAGGTCTAAAGGGTATGGACTTGGCAAAAGAATGCTGCACTACAGAGAACTTTGAGTGGACAGCAGGTACCTGGGATTTATCAGACACCCTACTCAACCGTGATATTCCTGGTAGTCATGATAGCGGTACTGGCGGCTTCTTTAAGCAACTCGGCACTCACATCGATTCTAAATACAACGTCGTCGCTTATGACTTCGGTAGCAAAACCAATATCTTACGCATGCTCGTCGACCGTGGCTGTCACGTAACGGTCGTACCAGCACAGACCCCTATCGCAGACGTGCTAGCAATGAACCCAGATGGCATCTTCTTATCAAACGGCCCTGGTGATCCTGCAGCTTGTGATTACGCAATCGATGCGGTACGCCATATCATTGAGCAAACTGACGTGCCAACGTTTGGCATCTGCTTAGGCCATCAGCTAATTGGTTTGGCTAGCGGTGCAAATACTATCAAAATGAAAACGGGCCATCATGGTGCCAACCATCCAGTACAAGACTTAGCGACTGGTACGGTTATGATTACCAGTCAAAACCATGGCTTTGCGGTTGATGAAGACACACTACCTGACAATATTAAATCTACTCATCGCTCACTGTTTGATGGTACTAACCAAGGTATCGAGCTGACCGATAAGCCTGTATTTAGCTTCCAAGGTCACCCAGAAGCCAGCCCTGGTCCACATGACTGCGCGCCATTATTTGATAAGTTTGCGGATATGATGGAGCAGTCTAAAACTGCCCAAGCGTAAACGGTTGATTATAACTACATAACAAGTAAACGCTTGAATTGTCCATAGCGGTTCAAGCGGTACTAAATAAAGCACTGCAAGCATAAAACGCCATGAGCGTTATCAAAAATAAAGATTACTCAAATTATCACCCAAACGAAGGTAGCTCCAACTATGCCAAAACGTACCGACATAAAAAGCATTCTTATCATTGGCGCAGGCCCTATCGTCATCGGCCAAGCATGTGAGTTTGACTATTCAGGCGCACAGGCGTGTAAAGCACTAAAAGAAGAAGGCTACCGCGTCATCTTGGTCAACTCAAACCCTGCAACCATCATGACTGACCCTGTCATGGCTGACGCGACCTACATCGAGCCGATTACTTGGCAAACGGTTGAGCAAATTATTGCCAAAGAACGTCCTGATGCCATCTTGCCAACGATGGGCGGACAGACAGCACTAAACTGTGCGCTAGAGCTAGACAAGCATGGCGTACTGACTAAGTATAACTGCGAGTTGATTGGCGCGACCAAAGACTCAATCGAGATGGCAGAAGACCGCAACTTGTTTGATAAAGCCATGAAGCGTATCGGCCTTGAGTGCCCTCGCGCTGAAACGGCTGAAACCATGGAAGAAGCCTTTGCGACTCAAGAAAAAATGGGCTATCCGTGTATCATTCGTCCATCATTCACGATGGGCGGTTCAGGCGGTGGTATCGCTTATAACCGCGATGAGTTCATCGAAATCTGCGAGCGCGGATTTGACTTGTCTCCAAACCATCAGCTACTCATCGATGAATCATTGATTGGTTGGAAAGAATACGAGATGGAAGTGGTTCGTGACAAAAACGACAACTGCATCATCATCTGTGCCATCGAAAACTTTGACCCAATGGGTGTGCATACCGGTGACTCAATCACCGTCGCACCAGCACAGACCTTGACCGACAAAGAATACCAAATCATGCGCAATGCGTCATTAGCAGTACTGCGTGAGATCGGTGTTGAAACAGGCGGTTCAAACGTACAGTTCGGTATCAACCCTGATACTGGTCGCATGGTCGTCATCGAGATGAACCCACGCGTATCACGCTCGTCTGCCCTAGCCTCAAAAGCCACTGGCTTCCCGATTGCCAAAATCGCAGCGAAACTAGCCATTGGTTATACGCTAGACGAATTGCAAAATGACATCACAGGCGGCAAAACGCCAGCCAGCTTTGAGCCTGCGCTTGATTATGTCGTGACTAAAATACCTCGTTTTAACTTTGAAAAATTCCCACAAGCAGACAACATCCTATCGACTCAGATGAAATCAGTTGGTGAAGTGATGGCAATTGGTCGTAATTTCCAAGAGTCTATGCAAAAAGCCTTACGCGGTATGGAAACAGGTGCAGATGGTTTTGACGAGCAAATTGACTTATCAAAAGTCAGTGCTGAGAAGGCTCGTAGCGAAATCATCAATCGCCTAACCATTCCAACACCTGAGCGTATCTACTATGTTGCTGATGCCTTCCGCGTTGGTATGAGCGTCGATGAGGTGTTCAACTTTACCAAGATTGACCCATGGTTCTTGGTACAAATCGAAGACATCGTTAAGACTGAAGCGACGGTAAAATCACTCGGCTTTGGTGGCTTAAACGAAAACAACCTACGTAGCTTTAAACGTAAAGGCT
Organism: Psychrobacter sp. BI730; assembly: GCF_013414195.1. Lineage (GTDB taxonomy): Bacteria > Pseudomonadota > Gammaproteobacteria > Pseudomonadales > Moraxellaceae > Psychrobacter. The sequence goes on along the minus strand of NZ_JAATTV010000012.1, from coordinate 36,462 downwards.
TGTCAGATTTGCGTTTGGCTAAATTGCTTGGTATCTCACAAAAGCAGCTACGCAAAAAGCGTTGGGATCTAAACGTCTATCCAGTCTATAAGCGTGTTGATACCTGTGCAGCAGAGTTTGCTACTAGCACGGCTTACATGTACTCGACGTACGATAGCGAATGTGAAGCGAATCCAACAGACAAAAAGAAAATCATGGTTATCGGTGGTGGTCCTAACCGTATCGGCCAAGGTATCGAGTTTGATTACTGCTGTGTACATGCAGCGCTTGCCATGCGTGAAGATGGTTACGAGACCATCATGGTCAACTGTAACCCTGAAACGGTTTCCACCGATTATGACACTTCTGACCGTTTATACTTTGAGCCAATCACGTTAGAGGACGTGCTAGAAATCGTCCGTATTGAAAACCCTGATGGCGTGATTGTACAGTTCGGTGGCCAAACGCCATTGAAACTTGCTCGTGCACTAGAGTCAGCAGGCGTTAAAATCATCGGTACTAGCCCAGATGCAATCGATCGCGCCGAAGATCGTGAGCGCTTCCAGCATATGATTCAGCAGCTAAACCTAGTACAGCCATCAAACGCACTAGCAACCAGCTTAGAAGATGGCTTGGTTAAAGCAAAAGACGTAGGCTATCCATTGGTTGTACGTCCATCTTATGTATTAGGTGGCCGCGCGATGGAAATCGTCTACAACGAAGACGAGCTAAGACATTACCTACGTACTGCGGTACAAGCATCGAACGAAGCGCCTGTCCTACTAGATCGCTTCTTAGATGATGCTATCGAAGTTGACGTAGACTGTGTATGCGATGGTACTGATGTCGTCATCGGCGGTATCATGCAACATATTGAACAGGCTGGCGTTCACTCAGGTGACTCAGCATGCTCATTGCCACCATACTCACTGTCTAAAGAGTTATGTGACGTGATGCGCGCGCAAACGGTCGCCATGGCAAAAGAGCTAGGCGTTATCGGTCTAATGAACGTACAGTTCGCGGTAAAAGGCGAAACGGTATACATCCTAGAAGTGAACCCACGTGCTGCACGTACAGTACCGTTCGTCTCTAAGTGTATCGGTACTTCGTTAGCACAGGTTGCTGCTCGCTGCATGGCTGGCACTTCGCTTAAAGATCAAGGCTTTACTACTGAGATTGTCCCAGCATTCTATGCGGTCAAAGAAGCGGTATTCCCATTCGCTAAGTTCCCAGGTGTTGACCCAATCTTGAGTCCTGAGATGAAATCAACGGGCGAAGTTATGGGCGTGGGCAAAACCTTTGGCGAAGCATTCTACAAGGCCATTATCGGTAGTAATGAGCGTCTGCCAGGTCTACCGACTGAAGGCGAGACAAAAACCGTCTTTATCTCAGTTCGTGACAGTGACAAAGCCCAAATCGCTCCGATTGCTCGTCAGCTTGCAGACTTTGGCTTTAAGATTGTCTCGACCACTGGCACGCAAAAAGTACTGAGCGACGCTGGTATCGAAAGTCAGCAAATCAACAAAGTTACTGAAGGTCGCCCGCATATCGTTGATGCCTTGAAAAACGGCAAAATCGACCTTATCATCAATACCACTGAAGGTAAGCAAGCTCAAGAGGATTCGTTCTCTATTCGCCGTAGTGCGCTACAAGGCAAAGTATTCTACGTCACCACGTTAGGTGCCGCTGATGCTGTCTGCAAATCTTACGCGATTGACTTACCGTTTGATGTCTATAAATTACAAGATTTGCATGAGCAAGCAAAGTCTATTGACGTGGCTGAATAATTTCAGTAGATTAAGCATAACCGTTAGGCTTGCCTAAAAGCTCACTCAAGTATTGTTGTTTGCTTTAAATATAGCCAACCATGCTTGAGGAACGATACCTTTACCGTGATAGACCTAAAAAGCATAGTGGCTAAATTGCGACTATGCTTTTTATTACGTAAGCTTAAGTACGCCTATGCTTGAATTGAGGTGAAATACACTCATAAATGATGGCCAACTTATTCATTACATCGTCTTAATTATCACTCTTTTATATTTTATATCCATTGCAACAACACTGACACCATCTCATTATGAGGTGGTGTGGTGTTATTGGTTTAAGGAAAAAACATGCAACGTTACCCAATGACTCCGCAAGGACACGCGGCTCTAGAAGCCGAATTAAAACAGCTAAAAAGTGTCGACCGTCCACGCATCACAGCATCGATTGCTGAAGCACGCGAACACGGCGATTTGAAAGAAAATGCTGAATACCATGCTGCCCGTGAGCAACAAGGTTTTTGTGAAGCACGTATTCGTGACATCGAAGCCAAACTCGGTGGCGCTCAAGTCATCGATCCTTCGACACTGCCAAAAGAAGGCCGTATCGTGTTTGGTGTTAGCGTCGTGATCGAAAACATGGACACTGAAGAAGAAAAACAGTACAAAATCGTTGGCGACGATGAAGCTGACTTTAAAGCTGGTAAAATCTCAGTCAACTCACCAATCGCTCGTGGTTTGATTGGTAAGTTCGAAGGCGATGAAGTACGCATCGAAACGCCTAAGGGTGTGGTTGAATATGAAGTCATGAAAGTTATCTACGACTAATAGCTACACTGCGTTCTAATCTAGAATTTTGATACTCTCCATTGTAGATAGTTTGAAAAATGACTTTTAGATAATAGTCTTTATGACAATGATTGTGACTAGCGACTTAGTTATGCGACTCCATAGATGAAAGCCGTACTACACATAAATAGCATTTATACCATTTCGGTTACACAATGCTGCTTTTATCCCTGATTTGTTTTGGCGCATAATTATTTGAGTTTAAGGACACGACAGCTTTAGTATTCAGTCTATTCAGTAAGAAATAGTTAGGATTGAATAACTTCTATGCAAGTTAACACTGCTGCGCGCTTACTAAAAATAATGATGGTCTGATTGCACACATAGGCTAATATCAGCACTACTACCCTCGTTATTTGGCATATTTTTCGGTGTCATTTAACGGGGGTTTTGTTTATCTAAGCATTATCTATTGTTGTATTACTTACTATTATTTTTGAGGAGTCTTTTATGATTATGAACGATGGTTTTCAGGCATCAACTGCTAAAACGACTATGGCAAAAAATACAGCTATGTCTGCAATGCTAGCAGGTATCATGTTGGCCGCATCATCGGCCAATGCTGCCCCTGAGATTGCCATTAGCTCCTCTGCGAGCGGTAGCACCACGGTGGTCGAGCAATACTCTGATGGCAACCAACGTCACCCCACCAGTGATTATGCAGCAGCCAGTGACCAATCAAGTAACGACCACGACCACAACTTTGGATACGTTGCAACTGACCCCGACTTTTAGCACGCCTGGCGTGGTCAATGCCAACACCAAAGTCATGAAAATTCTAAAAAATGCTGATGGACGTGAAGTTGCCGTTCCTGCCAATCATATTGCTCCAGGCGATGTGATCGAGTATCACACCACTTATACCAACACCACAGCACAGCCGGTTAATGACATCAACGCCATGATCTCATTACCAAGTGGCGTCCAGTTAGTCTCGTTGAATAGTCCTCTTCCGACGCTTGCTACCACTGGCGGAGATAGCTATCAAACCATTCAGCAAGTTGGCAATACGGTGGTTGTCCAAGAAAACTACTCTGGTCTGAAATGGAACTTGGTGAACTTTGATGCCAATGCGGCCAAAACCGTCGTCATACGTGCCAAGGTTCAATAAACATTAAATTGTCGCGTATTATTATTTAACGGTTATCGGTATATGTAAAAGGTCTTGTGGACTAGCTATCTAGTCAGCAAGACCTTTTTTTAGAAAATAGCCAACTTATTGTGATATAAATAAACGTTTGTTAATCTGAAAAATGAGCCTTGTAGTTGTATTGACTGTAACACGTTATTATTAAGCTCTATATTACTAAGGAAGATGAATAATGAGCATCCTATCCATTAGAATACTTCTATTCATCCTTGTTCTTATTAGCATATTTATTGTCTTTAAAGCGATAAAATTGTTTAGCAATGCATTTAATGGCGTCATATTATTGACGCTACCATATAACGATAATGCAGGTAGTTTCACTGTCTCAAAATCAGGCGTTTATGCAATCTGGCACAAGAGCCCTCTCTTCAAAAAAACGCCGCTGACCCAGTTTAGACCACATATTCTCAATACCGCTACTGATAAAGAAATTAAGCTTAATCGCTCGATACTGTCTCCGCGCTCAAATAGTCTTAATACTGGAAGAATGGAACTTTTTACTTTTAAGGCGAAGGCTGGTCACTACGAATTAAAGTTAGTACCAGGTTCAAGTACCTCAAGATTTCAAGCAATGATAGGAGCCGCCCTACCGTTAGCAGGTATTGACTTAAACCACTACTCTATTGAGATTCAAAAAAGCCAAGCACAGATACTCACGATACTAGCCATTCCTCTCTTATTACTCGGTATTGCAGGTATCGTTGGCGGTTTTGTTATTGGATTATTAGCTGAAAAAATATTTATATAAACTCAAATCATATCCAAAAATTCAGATTTTCTTGACGACAACCGTTGTCGCATATCATTTCAACTTCACCTATAAATACAATGACTTAGCGATAATTTTGGTAAAATAGTCCTTCATCAATTAATTGGTAAAACGCGACTTATGGCAAACATCAATTATGAAAGATTACAGGGCAAACTCAATATCTTGGCCGATGCTGCCAAGTATGATGTCTCTTGCTCATCCTCCGCTGGTACTCGTAAAAACCAAGGCGGCGGACTAGGCGATGCCTCAGCAACGGGGATCTGTCACAGCTATACCGAAGATGGTCGCTGCGTCAGCCTATTAAAGATTCTTTTGACCAATCACTGCATTTACGACTGTGCTTATTGTACCTCGCGCAAGAGCAATGATACGCCGCGCGCCGCGTTCAGTGTCGAAGAAGTCGTTGACTTAACCATGCAGTTTTATCGCCGTAACTATATTGAAGGTCTCTTTCTTAGCTCTGGTATCTTTAAAAGTGGCGACTATACAATGGAGCGACTGGTCGAAGTTGCCAAACTCTTACGTACGCGTGAGCGCTTTAATGGTTACATCCATCTAAAGACCATTCCAGGTGCGTCAAAAGAACTGCTGCTAGAAGCAGGATTATATGCTGATCGTTTGAGCGTCAATATCGAGATTCCGACCAAATCAGGGTTGGCTTTGCTTGCGCCAGAGAAATCACATGACCAATTAAAAGCACCGATGGAAACGGTAAAAGAAGAAATCATTACTATTCGTGAAAGCCGTAAGACTCATAAAAAAGCGCCTAAGTTCACGCCAGCAGGTCAGACCAGTCAAATGATTGTCGGTGCGAGTAACGAGACTGACTTGCAGGTGATTCAACTATCGAGTCACTTCTACAAAACGTACGATCTCAAGCGGGTCTATTACTCAGGTTATGTACCTATGCTCTCTGATAATCGTTTGCCTGCGATTGGAACGCCCGTGCCGATGGTACGTGAGAACCGTCTTTATCAGGCGGATTGGTTAATGCGCTTTTATGGTTTTGACGCGCATGAGATTGTGGAGCCGGAGTCACCGTTTTTAGATTTGGACTGCGATCCAAAACTGGCTTGGGCAATACGCCATCGCGAGCATTTCCCAGTCAATATCCAGACAGCGACTTATGAGATGATTCTACGTATCCCAGGTATCGGTACAAAGACTGCTAAGAAAATCGTCAAAGCACGTAAGTTCAATCAATTGACGCTATACCATCTAAAAAAAATGGGCGCTGCAGTCAACCGTGCTAAATACTTTATCGCAACCACTGGCAAAAACGAACACCTTGCACATCTAACGCGCGATAATTTCCGTCAGTATGTATTGGCTCAAACGCAGACCAAGTTTAATGATCAACGTACTGGGCAGTTGGCTTTATTTTAGAATGGCTCTAGATAGTGAGTGCTAGAGAAAGTTGCCATCTCGCTACTGTATTTATAATAGAAATTTAGGATAAAACATGTCAGCACTTATGCAAAATGACTCTTATGCTGTCGGTCAATTGACGCCTAGCATTGTACTGTATGAGCCTAGCTTTGAAGGTTGGCTGAGTGCGGTGTTTTATGTTTATGCCAATCGTCTACAAAACGATGTGTCACTGAAGCTAACTGCTCGAGATTGCTATGTGCCATCACTCATCGCTCAGGCGACTAGCGTAGCAACTGATGAGGATAAGGCCGAGCGTGTGTTGGTTAAATTAAATACCTTATTAGGTCGCTCAGGCATGCGAAACATCTTGTGGGGTTTTTTATCAGAAAAGGATGATATCGGTACGACATTGTTCCGCGTGGTCAAATACGCCATCGACTATCCCAATCGTCAAATTATGCAAGATTTGGGTAATTTAGATGTGCTTGAGCTGGTGCAAACGGTCAAATCGGTCGGCCGTGAAAAACACCGTATGGAGGCGTTTGTACGTTTTGAGTATACGACTGATGATATTTATTTTGCACGTGTAGAGCCTGATTTTAATGTATTACCACTCATCGGAGAGCACTTTCGGCAGCGTTATCAGGATCAACACTGGGCAATTTACGATCTAACGCGAGGCTATGGCATCTATTATGATAAAAGTAATAGCACGCCATCACGTCCGGCAAAGCTGCAAACCATCACCGACCTCGATGATGCGGTACTACGCAACCCTGCTAGCATCCATAGTCCTGATGAGCAGCGCTATCAAAAATTTTGGCAAGGTTACTTTACCAACGTCAATATCAAAGAGCGCAAAAATCCTAAGCTGCATAAACAATATCTCCCGCAGCGCTACTGGAAATACTTGAGTGAGAAACAAGTACTGCCCAATGCTGAGCATTTACAAAAACGACGCTAATGGCTTTTGGTGTTTATTAAGCCCCGTCTTACGCTTATATAGTCTAAAAGCAGCCTATCTGACCTTATCTTTTTATCTTGATGGTTGAGTTTTAATCGCTTTTAACTGACAATAGCAAATTGATATTACTAACCGGTGACCAACGCTATTATGAAAGTTATGCGCTTACTGTCGTCTCTAAAGCATGATGAATCCGAGCGCGGCATTTTTCATCTTGGACGAGCATTGGTCAAAAATGAGCATACCTCTATCATTGTCTCCAGTGCCGATGAAGACAACGACTTGGTTAGACGTCTCAAACGTGATGGCAATATTTACCATCAGCTACATGTGAATAAAAAGTCTTGGCTATCATTATTGCAAGTCTCTGCACTGCGGCATTTGATAGAAAAGTACGAACCCGATGTCATTCATGTACATTCGCGTACCCCTGCATGGATATTGCATTTGGCACTGCGCCGCGCACGCGTCAGACGTTTTCCCAAACTGGTCTCGACCATGTATGGTTTTTATCCAATTAATAAATATTCTCAAGCCCTACTCAATGTTGATACGATAATCACCGTATCTGATAGTGTCACTCAATACTTAAAAAAAGGACTGCGCATCGAAGACGTAGATCCTAAAGTCATCACGCGTATCTATCGTGGTATCGACACTCGGCGCTACCCCTATCGTCATAATCCGTCGGTTTATTGGTTACGTCATACCTTTGCTGAATACCCTGAGCTTGAGCACAAAAAATGGCTCGTATTCCCAACTGTCATCGGTAATGAGTACGGGCAAGAGTGGCTCATCGATATCTTGGGTAACCTGCAAGAGCAATTCCCAAATATTCACGTCATTATTATGGATGAAGACTATAAAGACGGCGATGTCGCTCATGAAGACTTTCGCCAACGTACCAACAGCTTGGGACTGGCGGAGCGCATTACCTATGTGGGCAGCAAACGTAACGATATGCGAGAATGGCTATCGGCGGCCAATATTGTCATGGCACTTGCCAATGAACCCGAGTCAATCGGTATCAATGCCCTACAAGCCATACATCTAGGTACGCCAGTCATTGGTTGGGATCAAGCCGCCTTTAGCGAGATTTTACAACCGCTCTACCCGCAAGGATTGGTAAAAAAGTACAATGCCAATGCGCTTTGTAAAGCGGTTAGAAATCAGTTAGAAAGTGTGACGCGTCCTGAAATGACCAACAAATTCACCATGCGTGAGATGATTGAAAAGACGCTTGAAGTATATCAAAGCTTACATGATACGGCGCTTGCCGAAGAACAAGCCGAAGCAGATGCTATCGCAGTTCGACGCATCAAACGCAGTCTGAAAAAAGCATCTAAACCTGCCCTAAATGTCGCTGTAAAAAATATCGAACCTGTTGCTAAAAATCCAAAAATAAAGCTAACCAAAGAAAAGTCTAAGACAGCAGATAGTGTCGATACGGTAGATACGACAGAAACCATTGAAGACAATTAACAGCCGTAAGCTAAGCGTTTTATTTAATAGGTAATTTTATAATCAAAAAAAGGCTACTTCTAAAATGGAAGTAGCCTTTCTTATTATTCAATCATTACCGGGCAATATCAAACCTAACGAAATTTAGCTTATAGTCAAAGAAATCTAAAACAGCTACAAGGCAGCCGACCGCAGATTGTACTTATAGTACCTCTAGGGAGGGTAACACCGTAGCGGTTTAGTGGTTCGCTGACTATAAGGTTTAATAAGTCGTCGGTGTATGGGCACTTACAATACGAGTGATGCTATCGGTAGGATTAATAAAAGTATGCGGTTGAATGGTATCAATCACATAGCTATCACCTTGATTTAATAAATAGGTGCTGTCTTCGATACGAATAATAATCTTACCCTCGATGACCGTACCAATCTCCTCACCTTCGTGAGCGATCTTTTCTTCTGTTGAGCTATTTGGCTGATAGGTTTCTATCAAGAACCCTAAGTTTCTTGTCCTGCTGCAGTTATAGACCTGCTTTAGCGACACTTTGCTATGGGGTTCATTAAGTTCTAATAGATCCTTTGGCGTTACAATCACTCTAGCCTTTGGCTCTTTCCACTCGTCACTAAAGAACGTGGTCAGATCAGAACCCAATACTGTCAAAATTGCCTTTAACGTATTGACCGCTGGACTGACCTTATTGCGCTCAATCGAGCTGATAGACGTGTTTGTCAATCCTGACAGTTTTGCCAATTTACGTTGCGAATAACCTTTTGCTAGACGCAGCTGGTTAATCTTTTTGCCAATGTCTTCTTTCAACGATTCATCTGTTTCAGAATCATTCAATTCATCATCATCGATATTATCTATTTCAATATCAACATCATCTGCATCTTTGTCATCGACACTATCAACATCGTTCTCAATGTTATCACTATCAGTGACAGCAGTTTCTGCCTTACTTTTAGTTGTGCTACTCGGTTTGTGGTTCTCTGGCATGGTGAATAAATTCCGTGAATAGAAATTTGGACAAGCTATCTTGCGCATAATTTAACTCAGGATGCCATTGTACACCAATCATAAATGGATGTTGTAACAAGCTGATAGCCTCTACCAGACCATCAGGCGCTAACGCTTCGACGAATAAACGCTCGCCTACCTTATTGATGGCTTGTTTGTGCAATGAGTTGACGTGCCACTTTTCACCAAATGCTGCCAGCCTTCCTTGAGGTTGAATGATAACGTCATGTATGGGCTGATACTGCACCTCAAGCGGCTGGGTATTGTCTTCTAAATGCTGCTCATAAAATCCATCGATATCACGCCAGTCAGAATATAGCGTGCCACCAAAATGAACATTCATCTCTTGCAAACCTCGACACACTGCAAACAGCGGAATGTTTTTTTCGTCTGCATAAGCCAATAATTTGAAGCTCAGCTCATCACGGCCTAGGTCTTGTTTGGCTTCGGTATGCGTCGCGCCATAACGAGTTGGGGCGACATTGCTATAACTACCGGTCAATAAAATTCCATCTGCTATTTCGAGCAGCGCATCGAAATTTTCGCTATCGGCAGCTGTATTTGGCAGCAGTATAGGATTGCCACCATAAAAGTTTACTGCATCGATGTATTTTTGATATACCGCCTGTGCTGGCTGTCCGTCAACCATCTTATGACAAGACACAATAGCAATAATAGGTCTGGAATTTTTCATATTATTTTCCCTCGTTATAACAACTAGACCTAGGCTGTCTATGTTGTCTAATCCCTTATTTAGCTAAAATTTAACACAACGCCTCGTAAAATGTAAACTATAAACTTCATTAATATCGATATTTGTACTATAAACCCGCATTTGAGTTATTTTAAGATAATTTTAAATAAAAATTGACAATTATAGTTTTCATCCATATATTAAAAGTCAGCAGCAATGATAACCAACATAGTTTAACTTTTAAACTGAATAAAAATGCCTAAGAGCACAGTCTATAAGTCACTAATATCATTGATAAAAAATTTAGCAGTAGTATAAACACCTCATATTCAACCCGTCATTTATCAAATACTTATTTATTAAGTGTTCGTTATAAATGCCACTAGCAGAGAATTTAGACACCACAGCCAAAACGTAGTAGCAGTAACAAACCCAGTAATTCTACAAATTCATAGGAAGAACAGACATGATGACAACCAATGGAATGGTCAAATCTGCAAACAGCACAGAGTACGTGTATGTTGCCGCAGGAGATATCAATGGCTTACTTCGTGGTAAGCGCATCCCTTTTGATCAAATGGAAAAAGCAGAAAACGGCGCAATCCGATTACCTCTGTCAATCTTAGGTGTCGATATATGGGGCGCTGATGTCATCGAGTCTTCGCAGTGCAATGGTGATATCGATGCCATTGCCCGTCCAACTGGCCGTGCTGCTTATCCGCTTCTCAATACCAGTGCCCCTTCATCGCTACTACCGATTTGGCTATATACCGAAGACAATGAACCTTACTACGGTGATGCCCGCCATGTTTTGGACTACATCAGTAAAAAGTTCAAAGCACTGGGACTGACGCCAGTGATGGCAACCGAACTAGAGTTTTATTTGGTTGACTATACCGAGGGAGAGACACCCAAGCCGCCTATCCGTCCCAAGAGCGGCCTAAGACTAAATAAGACGTCCATCTTAAGTATCAATGACCTATTACAATTCGATGAATTTTTAGATGAAGTCTACGAGCAGTGTGAAAAGCTCGATATCCCTGTTGATGCGGCACTGGCTGAAAATGGTTGTGGGCAGTTTGAAATCAATTTATTACACGTCGATGATCCATTAAAAGCTGCTGACGACGCGATTTTGTTTAAACAAGTGGTCAAAGCCGTGGCAGCTCGTCGTAAGCTTACCGCGACCTTTATGGCAAAACCTTTTGGCTTACAGTCTGGCAATGGCTTTCATGTACATTGCAGCTTGTTAGATAAAGATGGCAACAACGTATTTGATGATGGGTCAGATGAAGGCTCAGATATGTTGCGTCATGCAGTGGCTGGCCTACTAAAAACCATGTCAGATTGCACCTTATTGTTTGCACCGCATGTCAACTCTTACCGCCGCTTTACCCCCGGTACATTGGCCCCAAACAACGTGTCATGGGGTTATGAAAACCGCACCGCAGCTGTACGTATCCCCGGTGGTGACACCAGAGCACGCCGTATCGAACATCGGGTGTCTGGTGCAGATGCCAACCCTTATCTAGTTTGTAGCGCAGTGCTGGCGGGTATGCTATATGGTATCGAAAACAAGCTTGAAGCACCTGAGCCGATTAACAGCATTACTTATGATGCAGCAGAACTAAAAACCTTACCGTTGGACTGGCTCTCAGCCATTCGTCAATTTGAGAGCAGCGATGTGGTTGACTCACTGTTTCCAAGCGAGATGATTGAGCTATTGATTGCGGTCAAAAAGCAAGAGGCCAAACGCTTTGCTCAGCAAGTGACTAACCTTGAATACCTAACCTATTTACAGGATGTTTGATATGTCAAATAGTAGCCCAAATAGCAACCAAAGTAGCAATATGACAGCGAACCAAAACCCACCTTCTAACAACACGCGCAATATCCCGCATTACTCGGATAAGGGTCAATACCCTGATAGCTATTATGCAGCCAGTCGCAACCCTAAGCCTGACAGACCAACGCTTAAAAACGATATTCAAGTAGAAATCTGCGTGGTCGGTGGCGGTTACAGCGGCCTATCAACTGCCCTGCACCTTATCGAGACAGATCATGAGGTCGTCGTGCTTGAAGGCGCACAGATTGGTTGGGGCGCATCAGGTCGTAACGGCGGTCAAATCGTCAACGGTCTAAATGCTAGCCTACAAAAAATCAAAAAATCTTACGGTCAGCAAAGCGCAGACTTCGTCGGTCAACTCGTGACTCGCGGTGGCAAAATCATTCGCCGCTTTGTCAGTGACTACGATATCAGCTGCGATCTGAAAGAAAAAAACATCTTTGCAGCATTGAATAACGGACAGCTAAAAGACTTGCAAGAGACACATGCACTGTGGGAAAGCCACGGTATGCACGACCGAGAAATGCTAGACAAAAACGGCATTCAAGAACATATCAAGTCAGATGCTTATGTGGGCGGCGTCATCGACCATTCGGGTGGACACTTCCATCCATTGAACCTTGCATTGGGTGAAGCGGCAGCTATCGAAAAAAATGGTGGCACAATTTATGAAAACACCTTAGTCGTAGATATTGAATACGCTGACGATTCTATCAAAGTTGTTACTGAGTTTGGCACGGTGACTTGTAAGCAAGCCGTTCTATGCGGTAACGCTTATCTCAATAAAGTCATTCCTAAGCTGACTGATCGCGTAATGCCAGTATCGACGCAGATTATCGCGACCGAACCATTGGGTGATTTGGCCGATCAATTACTCCCTACTGATGTCTGTGTCGAAGATGTGCGCTACATTCTTGACTACTATCGCCTCTCAGCAGACAAACGCATGTTGTTTGGCGGCGGTACGGTGTATGGCGGTCAAGATCCTGCTGATATCACGGCCAAAATCAGACCCAATATGAATAAGATTTTCCCAGAGCTGCGCGATGTGAAAATCGACTACGCGTGGAGTGGTAACTTTGCCCTGTCTTTCTCTCGTGTACCGCAAATGGGCAAGCTACATGAACGCGTATATTTCGCCCACGGCTATAGTGGACACGGTGTAACAGGCTCTCATCTGTTCGGGCAAATCTTGGCTGATGCCATCAATGGCAAAACCAAAGAGTTTGACACCTTTGCACAGATTCCTTGGATTCCATTCCCAGGTGGCAGGGCTCTACGAGTCCCTTACTCGGTCATGGGCTCGTGGTGGTATGCACTAAAAGACACCACCGGCATGTAAATACATGACCAACCGTGCATAAAAGCGGTCGACATAGACGATGTTTTTATCATAAAAACTACTGTTGCCTTGACCTATCACAGTAATGGATTGCTGTGATAGGACGCTCGATAGAAAGTTGATTCGCTACTGGCTGTCGAGCATCAACCACCGAATAGAGTTTGTTTTAAAAAATGAGGTTCTACAGGGAGCGTAAGTATGAACATGAAACTCAATGATGCTGTCGAAGGGCACTATCATAACAAGCGAGTCTTTCTCACCGTAATAGTAGCCGTCGTCATCTATCTGGCCTTTGCTTGGCTATCCATGAGCCGTGGTCCAGATGAATCTTGGGGTGCTTTATCTTTATTACCCACATTATTAGTATTAGTCACCGCCATTGTCTCTAGGCGACCGTTTGAATCTATGATCGCAGGCTGCGTCGCTGGCCTTGTGATGCTCAACCCCTTTGATCTGGTTTCCCCCTTTGCAGACAATATGTCGATGGTTTTGGGCAACGAGACCATTATCTGGATTGTCCTCGTCTGTGGTCTGATGGGCGGGTTAATTCAACTTCTTGAAATCAGTGGCTGCCTAGATGGTTTTAGTGAATGGCTACAAAAAATCATCAAGTCGCGTCGTCAGTCATTGTTGGCCACTTTTGCTTTGGGCGTTGTGGTCTTTATCGATGATTATTTAAACTGTCTTGCTGTATCAACTTCCGTCAAAAAACTCACTGACGTCTATAACGTCTCCCGTGAAAAGCTCGCCTATATCGTCGATTCAACCGCTGCCCCTATGTGTATTATCGTGCCTATCTCGACTTGGGCCGTTTACTTTGCAGGCCTATTAGAAGAAAATGGCGTGGCCACAGAAGGTGAAGGTCTTGGTCTTTATATCAGCGCTATTCCCTATATGGCCTATGCTTGGTTCGCTCTCCTAATCGTGTTCTTGGTTGCTTACGGTATATTAGGTGACTGGGGCCCCATGAAAAAAGCCGAGAAACGCGCTAAGGCTGGCAAGCCTGTCCCTGAAGCGTTTGTAGAAGAGCAGCTGGTCTCAAATGTCCAAGCCAAACGTAAATTATCGTTCAAAGCCAACATCGCCAACTTTGCCTTCCCGATGATCTTACTCATTGTCTCAACCATTTACTTTGAAGTCGATCTGTTACGCGGGGCCCTATTGACCTGTTTTGTGACTGTCGTTGTCTATTGGATGCAGGGTATTTTGAGCTTTGAGACGCAAGTAGAGTCTATCTTTAAAGGCTTTAAAGTCATGCTCTATCCACTCTCGACCGTTATTGGTGGCTTTTTCTTAAAAGCAATCAACGATGAGCTTGGTATGACTATGTATGTGATTGAGGCTATCACGCCTTATATGACCATTATTATCTTCCCTGCGGTTATCTTTGCGGTCATGGCATTCTTGACCTTTGCTACTTCATCAAGCTGGGGTCTGTACGTGTTGGCGATGCCTATCGTGTTCCCAATATCGCTCGCCCTTGGCGTAAGCACACCACTTATGATTGGCGCCTTGTTATCGGCCTCATCATTCGGTAGTCATGCGTGTTTCTTTAGTGATTCATCATTACTTGCCGCGCAAGGTGCTGGCTGCTCACCCATGCAGCATGCCTTTACCCAGTTCCCGTATGCGATGCTAGGTGCAGGACTGTCCGTCGTGACCTTCTTAGGATTGGGCTATATGATGGCTTAAGCCGATAAAACTTAACCAATATGGACTTAGCTATTGTCGCTATACACTAACGAATGATGAGAAATTGTTCGTTAGCAAATACAAATCATCATCTATATGTAGTATTAATTATCTATCAATAAAAGGATTGAGATCATGCGAAACGTTACTATGGCGACTACGCAAATGACATGCGGCTGGGACATCCAGCAAAACATTGCGACCGCGACTGACTTGGTCAAAAAAGCGGCCAACGATGGTGCCAATATTATCTTACTTCAAGAACTGTTTGAGACGCCCTACTTCTGCCAAGTTCATGACTTTGATTATTTTAAACTGGCAACTTCAGTCGAAGACAATGCAGCTATCAATCATTTCAAAAAACTGGCAAAAGAGTTAGAAGTGGTATTGCCAATTAGCTTTTATGAAAAATCAGGCAATACTTTCTTTAATAGCATCACTGTGATCGATGCTGATGGTGAGATACTCGGCACTTATCGAAAAACTCATATACCAGATGGCATTCCTTATGCAGAAAAATTTTACTTCACCCCTGGTGATACAGGATTTAAGGTTTGGCAAACCAAATACGCTAAGATTGGTGTCGGTATCTGCTGGGATCAGTGGTTCCCTGAATGCGCCCGTAGCATGGCATTGATGGGTGCCGAGCTGCTGTTTTACCCGACTGCCATTGGTGATGAGCCAACACTCGGTATCGACTCAAAAGGCCATTGGCAGCGCTGTATGCAAGGCCATTCCGCCGCCAACTTAATGCCAGTCATTGCAGCCAATCGCATTGGCACAGAAACCATCAGCCAAAATGGCAATGACAGCACGATGCAGTTCTATGGTAGCTCGTTCATTACTGACGGCCGCGGCGACATCATAAAAGAAGCGTCAGCAGATACTAGCGAAGTGATTAGCGCCACCTTTGACTTAGATCAACTGGCTATCGATCGTCAGCAATGGGGTGTGTTCCGTGATCGTCGTCCATCGATGTATGGCACACTGCTGACTCACGGTTAATTTGATTTCCGTCTCTTTAGTTTACTCCCACTATTTTTATAGTCGCTCGTGTACGATAAGGTGATTTTATGTCTATATTACTGACAGACTCAACCCCGCAGCAGGATGGCTTTTATATGCCAGCAGAGTTTGAGCCAATACAAAAGGTATGGATGGTCTGGCCATACCGTGCTGATAACTGGCGACAACAAGCGGTCCCTGCCAAGAGGGCTTATGCTGAGGTTGCACTGGCAATTAACAATTTTTGTGACGTTGGCGTACTGGTCAATCCTGATGATTATCAGCAGTGCCGCGATAGCTTGCCTGATGATATCGACGTTATCTCTATGCCGAGCAACGATGCGTGGGCACGTGATACCGTGCCGACATTTTTAATCAATGACGCAGGCGAGCTACGCGCTTGTGATTGGACATTCAATGCGTGGGGCGGAGACTATGATGGCCTCTATTCACCATGGGACGATGACGATAAACTCGCCGAACGACTGTGTGAGCAGCGTGATATTCCACGTTATCGAACGGATGACTTTGTCATGGAAGGCGGCGCGTTTCATGTCGATGGTGAAGGCACGGTTTTGACCACGCGTATGTGTCTGCTAAGCCCGGGGCGCAATCCACATCTGAATGAGCAGCAAATCGAGGATAAGCTAAAAGCCTATCTCAATGTTCAAAAAGTGCTCTGGATTGATGATGGTATCGACCCTGATGAGACTACAGGTCACATCGATGATATCGCCTGCTTTGCGCGCCCTGGTGAAGTGGTTTGCTTATTCACGGATGATCCTGAAAACCCGTTCTATGAAGCAACGCAAAAAGCCTATAAACAGCTCTCAAATATGACTGACGCAAAAGGCAGACGACTAACAGTCCATAAGCTGTGCTGTACTCAGCAGCCAGTGACCTTGCCCGACGATTATGACATTGTACAGTCTCATGATGCCAAACCTCGCCTAACGGGTGATGTTTGTATCGCCTCCTATGCCAACTTTTTGATTTGTAATGACGCGGTCATCGTACCGCAATATGATGATATAAATGATGCACTCGCCATCGAGCAGCTTGAAAAAATCTTTCCGCAGCATCAAGTAGTGGGAGTACGCACAAAAGAGATTGTCTATGGCGGCGGTAATATTCATTGTATTACCCAGCAACAACCTGTAACCAAAGCGTCACTCTAAAACACGCCGCTTGGTATAGAGTGAACCATAATAAATCACACTTATTAGCAACTGAAAGTATAAGCATAAACCCAAAAATGGATTTTAAACCCAAAAACACGCTAAAAATAAGGAAAAAGTATGAGCGATTATCAAATCAACAATCCAGCCACTGGCGAACTAGAAGCCACTTACCCTACCGCCACTGAACAAGATATCCAACAAGTCATTGAGCAAGCAGATACCGCTTATCAAGACTGGCGTAAAGTGCCATTAAATGAGCGCAGTGCATTACTGCATAAAATCGCTGATATCTATCTTGAGCGTCAAGACGAGCTATCACGTATCGTTGCAAATGAGATGGGCAAACCTGTTGCCCAAGCAAAAGGCGAAATTGGTCTGGTGGCTGATATCTATCGCTACTATGCAGATAACGCTGAGCAGCTACTGGCAACCAGTACCATTGAAGTTGATTCAGGATCAGCATCGGTAGAAAAACACCCTGTAGGCGCGCTATTAGGTATCATGCCGTGGAACTATCCACATTACCAAGTAGCCCGTTTTGTCGCGCCAAACTTTATGGCGGGTAATACAATTATTCTAAAACACGCACCGCAGTGTCCAAACACCGCAGAAGTCATCGTCGATATCTTCAAAGATGCAGGCGTACCTGAAGGCGTTTATAGCAATATCTTTGCAACCAATGATCAATCAGCGACCATTATCAATGACACACGCGTACAAGGTGTCTCGCTAACAGGTTCTGAACGCGCTGGACAAGCCGTGGCAAAAGAAGCTGGCGGCGCACTCAAAAAAGTCGTTTTAGAATTGGGCGGTTCAGATGCCTTTATCGTCGCAGCCGATGCCGATATCGAACAAGCGATACAAGGCGCTATCTCTGGTCGTTTTGGTAATACTGGACAAGCCTGTAACGCAGCCAAGCGTTTGATCGTCATTGAATCAGTCTATGACAAATTCGTCGAAGGCTTTACCAATGCGGTCAGCAACATGACTTTGGCCGACCCGCTTAAAGAAGATACGTTTATTGGCCCAATGTCATCAAAAGCCGCTGCGGTCAACTTGCAAGCGCAGTTAGACAGTGCTATCCAAGCAGGTGCGACAGTATTAGTAGAAGGCGGCATGGACAAAGACAAGCCTGGTGCTTGGTTTAAGCCTGCGGTACTGACAGATGTAACTGAATCCATGGATGTATATCGTGAAGAGCTGTTTGGTCCTGTAGCAGTCGTCTATAAAGCAAATGATATCGACCATGCTATCAAGATTGCCAACGATGTGCCTTTCGGTCTTGGTGCCTCTATCCAAACGCAAGATGCTGCCCTAGCTGCTGACATTGCTGACAAATTGGAAGTGGGCATGGTCACGATCAACGCACCTTCTGGTACGGAAGCAAACACACCATTTGGCGGCGTTAAACGTTCAGGATTTGGTCGCGAGCTTGGCACACTTGGTATCACTGAATTCTTAAACTATAAACTGATTCGTGATAAGTCTTAATAGATTAAAACCTTAGTTAAATAAAAAAAGCCTAACGTTTGACGTTAGGCTTTTTTATGAAAGGTAATTAAAGTAAGTCTACTTTTTATATGGATTTTCTTTTAACCACTGCTGGTTAGCCGTTTTTAGCTCGCGCAGTTCATGATCCATAATGTCTTTACTCTTACCAGGATTCTTCATCGTAGCATAACCGTACAATACCCCACCAAGTACGATCCAGCCAAGGAAAATCCACCACTCAATAGCGACAAGTGCTGATGGCATACCTGGTAGATATAGTGCCAACATACCAAGACTGAGGATAATAGTGATAATACCAACCAATTTACCTGCTGGTACTCTAAACGGACGTACCATATCAGGCTCACGGTAACGCAGCACTAAGAATGAAAGAGCCACACAAGTATAAGCAATAACGATACCGAACCCGCCAGCATCTACAATCCATACCAGCATTTTGCGACCAAATAATGGCGCAAGTGTCGCGAGACCACCGATCAATAAAATCGCATTGACGGGCGTATTATATTTCGGATGCAGCTTGCACAAAAACTGTGGCAACATGTGCGTTTTGCCCATAGCATATAGCAGACGACTACCACCGATAAGAAACGCATTCCAGCTTGATAAAATACCCAGTACACCGCCGATAACGAGCAAGGTACCAGCCCATTTACCATTCCAAGCATTGGTCATCGCATCAGCAGTAGCCAATGTTGAGTCTTGTGCTTGTAATAGCGGTAAAGTCTTGCCCACACTCCAGGCGACTGCTACATACCACAGTACAGCGATAATAATAGAGACGATCAAAAACTTACCGATGTTCGGACGAGATAGATTGATTTCTTCTGCCGCTTGGGGAATGACATCGAAGCCAACGAACAAGAACGGTACCATTACCATCACCGTCATGATGCCACCCATACCGCCAATAAAGTTAGGCGCTTGTACGGTATTAGAAGTTTCAGGACTGAACAGTAACGCCCCTACGAACAGTAATATACCAACTAGAAAGATACCGACAACTGCTGTTTTTTGAAACCACGCGCTGACTTCCATACCGCGTATGTTCAGCCAAGTAACAATCACTGAGCCAAGCATCCCGACGCCTACCCAAGTGGCGTAAACATCCCAGCCAGCAACATTCCAAAGATACCCTTGGCTATAATTAGGAATAATGTATTCGACGACGGTGGGCAGTGCTACTGCTTCAAAAGCAACGACGGAAAAATAACCAAACAAAATACTCCATGAGCAAATAAAGGAGACATTGACCCCTAGTGCTCGGTGGGTATAAGTATGCTCACCGCCAGTAATTGGCATGGAGGCCGCAAGTTCAGCATACGTCACACCAATCAATACGACTACCAGACCGCCTATTAAAAAGGCGCTAATTGCGCCCCATATACCTGCCGAGATGATCCAACTACCTGCCAGTACAACCCAGCCCCAACCGACCATTGCACCGAATGCCAGTGCAATGATATCGAACACCCCTAGCGACTTTTTTAATTCAGACATAACCTACTCCTTGTCTGTGTTTCATCCGTGTGAGCCTGTTACAGCTACACTATTTTTGTTTCATGGGATCATACCCATCATGTTTGTTGTGTCTGTCGCGTCGCCGCAAAGTTTAACTTTGCTATCGGTATAGTATTCAAACAGCAAAAACAAAAACGGCGTCTTGACTTGCAAGGCGCCGTTAAAAAACTCACTCAAAGCGAGTGTTATAAGGGCAACCTTGCCGTTATCTTTCATACAATCTTTTAACCAATATCGGTACTTGAACTAGCTGTACTTGGTTAAAAGCGCTCCATCGCTAAAGTAAATAACACTCAGTATTGCTTATGCCGTTAGGATACCTTTAATGATATCAAGACCTTCTTGTAGCACGTCGTCTTCAACTGTTAATGGCACCATCACACGAATAGCATTGCCATACATACCACAAGACGCTAGTAGCAAGCCTTGCTCAAATGCTTTTGCTTTTAGATTGGCTGCTGCTGCTGCATCAGGTTTACCTTCGCTATCGATTAGCTCAAACGCTAGCATCGCGCCTTTATGACGGATATGACCGATGCTGCTTAGATTTAATCCTTTTAAGAATGAAGCAATGGTATCGCCAATCTCAATACTACGCTCCAGTAAGTTTTCTTCTTCGATCACTTCCATGACAGCAAGCGCGGCCACACAAGCCAGTGGGTTACCAGAATAAGTGCCACCTAAGCCGCCAACTTGCGGGGCATCCATGATATCAGCACGGCCGATGACCGCAGAGATAGGATAACCACCCGCCAAACTCTTCGCAGCAGTCATCAAATCAGGCTCAACGCCTAACTGTTCAGTGGCGAACAACGTACCTGTACGAGCAAAACCACACTGTACTTCATCAAAAATAAGCACGATGCCATGCTCGTCACAGATCTCGCGTAGTGCTTTGGCAAATGATGGCGTTACCTGATGGAAGCCACCCTCGCCTTGGACTGGCTCAACAATCATCGCCGCTACTTCACTAGGATCGATATCTGCTTGGAAGATCATATCAAGGCTATGTAGCGCTTGTTCTTCTGTCACATTCAACTCTTCTGCAGGGAACAATGCATGGAACACAGGTCCTGGCATTGGGCCAAAGTTCTTTTTGTATGGGAGTACTTTGCCTGTTAGGCTCATACACATCATGGTGCGACCATGCCAGCCACCAACAAAAGAGATCACACCTGGACGACGGGTTTTGGCACGCGCAATCTTGATGCAGTTTTCGACCGCTTCTGCACCAGTGGTCAAAAAGAACGCCTTGGTATCACCGCTGATTGGGGCTTTTTCGCACAGCTTTTCTGCCAAATCCACGTAGCACTCATAGTTGATCATTTGCGCCGCAGTGTGCGTAAATTTGTCGAGCTGCTCATGCACACGCTGAGTGATTTTTGGATGGCTGTGACCGGTGTTCAATACTGAGATACCACCGACAAAGTCGATATAACGCTTGCCTTCGATGTCCCAGATTTCTGAGTTCTTTGCTTTTTCTGCAAAGATAGGAAAGGCAACCCCAAGTCCTGTTGGTAAAACAGCTTTGCGGCGCTCAAGTAATGATTGATTGGTAGTCATGGGAATGTCCTTTTCTGTGTTCGTAACATAAATGCCATCTAGTGATTGGCGGTTCATTTAAGACTTAGTGATATCAAACGGTGCTTGTCTGAGATAAAACACCGTAGATACCTATTAGGTTTTGTTAAATGCTCTATTAAATACTGGGCGAGTTATTTATTAGCTGATATCAGAACACCAGTATTTGGTCGTAATATAGTCTTCGATACCATATTTTGAGCCTTCACGGCCAAAGCCAGACTGCTTCACACCACCAAATGGGGCAACTTCTGTAGAAATCAAACCCGTGTTGTGACCGATGATGCCGTACTCAAGACCTTCGGTAACGCGCCATGAACGCGCATAGTCGCTACTATAAAAGTAAGCGGCCAAGCCATAAATCGTATCGTTAGCAGCACGGATAACTTCTGCTTCGTCTTTGAAGGTAAAGATGGTTGCAATTGGTCCAAAGATTTCTTCAGAGGCGATGTCCATATCACTGCTAATATCGGTGATAACCGTTGGGTTATAAGTCAGTTCTGAAGCATCATTGATACTACCGCCAGTGACCAGCTTTGCGCCTTTATCTAGCGCGTCTTTTAGCAAGGCTTGGACTTTATCTAACGCTTTTTTGTTGATAAGAGGGCCGATATCTACGCCTTCTTCTAAGCCGTTGCCTACTTTTAATTCAGAGACTTTTTTGACAAAGACATCTAAGAATTTATCTTTAATGCTGTCTTGAACGTATACTCGGTTGGCGCAGACACAAGTCTGACCAGCATTACGATATTTAGAAGCGATTAAACCGGCAGCGGCTTTCTCTAGATCGGCATCATCAAAGACGATAAATGGCGCATTACCACCCAACTCTAACGATAGCTTCTTAATAGTTGGCGCGCATTGTGCCATCAACGTACGGCCTACTTCTGTAGAGCCTGTGAATGACAATTTATGAATGCGAGCATCACCCGTTAGGATGTCGCCGATGACAGAAGACTTACCAGTGACGACCTGAATGACGCCAGCTGGAATGCCCGCTTGCTCTGCCAACACGCCTAGTGCCAATGCAGAGTACGGTGTCTCGGTAGCAGGTTTGACGATAATCGTACAGCCTGCTGCTAGTGCAGGAGCAACTTTGCGCGTGATCATCGCAGCTGGGAAGTTCCAAGGCGTGATAGCGGCACAAACACCGACTGGCTGCTTGAGAACGACATGACGTAGCTGTGTGCTATTAGCAGGAATCACATCACCATAGACGCGTTTACCTTCTTCAGCGAACCAGCGGATAAAGCTGTTGGCATAACCCACTTCACCACGTGACTCAGTCAGCGGCTTACCTTGCTCAGCGGTCATAATGATGGCCAAATCTTCTTTATTGGCATCGATTAGATCAGCCCACTTTTGCAATAACTCTGCACGCTCTTTGGCTGTTTTTGCTGCCCAGTCTGCTTGGACATCATGAGCGTAAGCAACGGCTTCGTTGACATCTTCTGTGGTAAGGCTTGGTACAGTACCAATGAGCTCGCCATTGAAAGGATTGTTGACATCAAGCACAGCTTCATCACTAGCAGCATGCCAGCCGTCTTTAATGAAGCAAGATTGTTTGAGTAAATCTGGATTTGATAACTGCAGCGCGTTTGACATGTTGACGCTCCTTGTCATATAGGGTGTGTTTATAAGAATGAATAAAATAGTAAGTCGTAAATAATTATTGATAATTCATTATTTGTTCAATATACTGAACACGTATTCTATATACGAGACGTCATTATAAGAACGATATGACGCGATTTGCAACCCTTAATCTCATTATTTTAAAAATTATCTTGTACTTCTTTCTTTTATTTCATTTTATAGGTTATTTATGAGCTCGACTGCCGTGCCTGCGCTAGACAAAACGTTTCAGATTTTGGACTTGATTACTGATAGCTCACAGCCTCTGACAGCGGCTCATATCGCAAAAGAGCTTGGGCTACCGCGTAGCTCCACTCACAATATCTTGCAGAGTCTATTGACCAAACATGTCATTTACAAAGACCCTGAAAGCCGTTTTTATTTGGGTTCATATTTGATGTATTGGGCAGGTAAGTACGAACAGCAGCAAGGCGTGGTTCAGTTGTTTAAGGATTTGATTGTGCAGTATCCGGTACTTCTTCAGCACACAGTAACCTTGTCAAAGCTTGATTTGGGCGAAGTGGTATTTTTGGCTTGTCATGAATCACCTGCGCCGCTTGGCTTTACCTTTCGTGCAGGCGTTCGCGTACCTGCCGTATTTTCAGCGACAGGCAAAGCCATGCTATCGACGTTGTCGCTGGACAGTATCAAATCATTGTATAAAGATACTTTTCCGACGCCGATGACCCAACATGGGGTCAAGAATTTTACCGATTTATCCGCTGAGCTTGCAGCGATACAAGAAAGCCGAGTGTCTCTCGATGATGGACAGTTGCGCGATGGGATGTACTGCTTGGGCACTTATATTCGTAACGCATCAGGCAATGCAGTTGCTGGTATGGCAGTGAGTTTTTTACAAGGAGAGTATGAGTCTAAACGGGCTGAGGTCAGTGCAGTATTGATTGAATTGGCGGAGCAAATTGAGCAGCATTTAGGCTTTACGGCAAATTCATAATGGGTAGGAATCTATAAAAAATAGGTCGCAGAGTTTACTACTACACTCTACGACCTGTTTTATCTACTTTTAGTTTGATTTAAATATTACTGCCGCTATTGCTGTTCTCGTCCATCAGTCCTAATAGGAATGCTTGTAGATTGTCGTTGAGCTTTTGAATGTAATAACCACCTTCCACCAAGACAATCAATGGCTTGTTTAAGGCTGCCATTTTCTGTGCCAATAGTTTAAAGCCTTCGGTACTGACAGAACATCTCGCTTCTGGGTCATTTTCATAAACATCAAACCCCAAGACATGAACGATAACATCAGGGTCAAATAGTGTCACTGCCTCGATAGACTTATCAATATACTCAAAAAATCCCACTTCATCGGTGCCATGTGGCATCGGGAAATTGATGTTGTAACCTTCGCCCTCGCCTATGCCTTTTTCAAACGCGTGCCCTGTTACTGCTGGGTAGAAGTTAACGGGGTCGCCATGTACTGAAGTATAAAGCACGTCTTTACGGTCATAGAATATTTCTTGAATACCCTGTCCATGGTGCATATCCGTATCGATAATGGCAATTTTTGCATATTTCTGGCGTAGATGTTCAGCGATGATGGCAGCGTTATTCAGATAACAAAATCCACCCGCGGCGCTTTTGCGAGCATGATGACCAGGCGGCCGTGAAAAGCAAAGCTGTATATGACTGTCAGCACGCTCGGTATCTGTTGCCTTATCATTTAGCAGTGCTTCGGCTGCATTGAGCGCAGTCTGTGCCGACCAATAGATAGAGGTCCAAGAGTGCTCGCTGATAGGTGCACTGTCATCTGCTTGATACTTCGCCGCTTTTGCCATGATGCCAATACCAGGATTGTCATAAGGCACAAAAATCCCTGTCTGCACCTGCGCACCCAAATCTTCCTCAACCGCCATCCAGTCATCATAGCCATGCTTAAGAAATTCAACATAACCGAAGTCATGGACCGCTAATATTGGTGCGATGCCGATATCGGTGGCAGTAGTCACTTCTAAGCCTAAAGCCGCTGGCGCTTTCGAAAACTCGACTATACGTTCTGGTATTTCTAACGGCTCATGCATCTTTCCATAAGAAAAATAAGGTAATGGTCTATGCAGACTTAGGTTTTCATGGCTGTATATTTTCATGCATCACATTCCTTGTTTGACACTACTTGGTTTTACATTATTTTATTAAAGAAATTCCATTTCCTAGCTTTTGTGTTTAGTTTCTATCACTGTAAATATAAGGCTGTTGACGCTACTTTAAACAATCCCATCGGCTTTTAGCTTTGCGATCATCTCACTGTCATAACCCAAATCAGCAAGCGTACTATCAGTATGTTCGCTCAACTGCGGTGGCGGCGTACGATAGCTGACTGGTGATGCGGATAATTTGATAGGGTTGCCAAGAGCGCGTACTGGACTGCCTTGCTCGGTGAAATTAACGATCATCTCCCTTGCTTGCGCTTGTGGCATAGCCAAGGCTTCAGCCACGTTATAAATCGCACCGCATGGAATACCTACCTGATCTAAAACCTCTAGCCAATAGGTACGTGGCTGCTTGGCAAATTGCTTAGTCAGCTCACCGCACAGCAGTTCGCGATTGGCAACGCGTTGTGGATTGGTCGCAAAGCGCTCATCGGTATGCCAATCAATTGCTAGTACCTCACACAGTTTGGCAAACTGACGGTCATTGCCGCAAGCTAAAATAAAGTGCTGTTCACCCTCGCCAGCAAACACTTGATAAGGCACGATATTAGGATGCTGATTGCCTAGCCTTGGCGGTATCTTATCGGATGCCAGATGATTCATACCGACATTGCCTAGCATGGCAAGCGCACTGTCGAGCAACGCCACATCAACATGTTGACCAACACCCGTATTTTGACGAGCCAATAGTGCCGCCTGAATACCAATCGTTAGCTGCAAACCTGCAAACAAATCGACGACTGCCACGCCAACTTTGTGCGGTTCGCCATCACTAGGACCTGTGATACTCATCAGCCCTGACAGACCTTGGATAATATAATCATAACCAGGACGCGCCGCATCAGGACCTGTCTGACCAAACCCTGTCAATGATGCATAGATCAGACGCGGATTGGACTGTTTTAGGCTGTCATAATCCAAGCCATATTTTTTCAGACCACCGACTTTAAAGTTTTCGACCAAAATATCACTCTCAGCGATTAGCTGCTTAATAATGGTTTGCCCTGTCGGCGTAGTGATATCAACTGTCAGCGATTTTTTATTGCGGTTAATGGTAGCGTAATAAGCGGAGGTGTCATCGCTGAATGTTGGCGGTGCCCAATGACGCGTTTCATCACCGATATGCGGACGCTCAACCTTAATGACTTCGGCACCAAGATCAGCCAGTACTTGTGTACAAGAAGGGCCAGCCAGCACTCTCGATAAATCGAGCACCTTGATGCCATGCAATGCGCCCTTTGGCATATTAGCCATATCAATCATATCAATCATGAGCTTCCCTTACTCTGTCGCGTATTTTGCGACTTTTAATCATAAAATTGTTATTCATGATTTAGCTATTTAACCGTTGAATCATGAATAACAACTGAAAAACGTACGCTACTGTTAATGCTCTTTTGATAAAAAGCCAAGCAGTAACGTACGTCATAAAATACAGTTGTACCAAAAACTATTAGCTAAAAATTCTTAAAAGAACGCTTGAATGCCTGTCTGTGCACGGCCTAGGATAAGCGCATGAATATCATGTGTACCCTCGTAAGTATTGACGGCTTCCAAGTTCATCACGTGACGGATAATATGGAACTCATCAGAGATACCGTTGCCGCCATGCATATCACGAGCGATACGAGCGATATCAAGCGCCTTGCCACAGTTGTTACGCTTAATAAGTGAGATCATTTCAGGTGCTGCATTGTCTTCATCCATCAGACGACCCACGCGTAGCGCCGCTTGTAGACCTAAGGTAATTTCTGTCTGCATATTGGCAAGCTTCAACTGTACCAGCTGCGTTGCCGCTAGTGGACGACCAAACTGCTTACGATCGAGCGTATACTGACGGGCGGCTTTCCAGCAGAATTCTGCTGCACCCATCGAACCCCAAGCGATACCGTAACGGGCTTTATTCAAGCAGCCAAATGGCCCTTTTAGACCACGGATATCTGGGAAGGCATTGGCTTCAGGAACGAATACTTTGTCCATGACAATCTCACCAGTGACTGATGCACGTAGTGAGAACTTACCTTCGATTTTCGGCGCAGATAATCCTTTCATGCCTTTGTCTAAAACAAAACCACGAATCTCGCCAGCATCGTCTTTTGCCCACACGACGAATACGTCAGCGATAGGACTGTTGGTGATCCACATTTTATTACCAGTCAACTCATAACCGCCATCCACAGCGCGCGCACGAGTAGACATCGATGAAGGATCAGATCCTGAGTCTGGTTCAGTCAGACCGAAGCAGCCTACATACTCACCTGTGGCAAGCTTAGGCAAATAACGCTCTCTTTGCTCTTCTGTGCCATACGCCCAAATAGGATGCATCACTAGGCTTGACTGTACGCTCATCGCTGAACGGTAGCCCGAATCAACGGCTTCTACTTCCTTGGCAATCAGACCGTAAGCAACACTCGATAAGCCAGCACAGCCATAACCTTCAATCGTGACACCAAGCAGACCCATTTCACCCATTTGACGCATGATATTACGGTCAAAATTCTCATTGCGATTGGCCTCAATAATGCCAGGCATCAGCTCTTTTTGAAAAAACTGACGCGCGCTGTCGGTGACCATACGCTCTTCTTCAGTGAGCTGATCACGTAGTAAAAAAGGATCTTCCCAATCAAAGCGTGGGCTAGTAGATGTTGCCATGTGGATCTCCTTGGTATCAGTCATCCCGACTGACGAATAGTGATTGATACATCATTTGGTCTAACAAGTCATTGACTTTTTTATTCCGCTGTGCGAAACTTAGTTTCATAATTTAAAACCATTAAAGCAAACTTTCGCTGCGCTGTAAACCTTTATCAAAAAATATCGCCATCAAAAGAGATAGGAATAAAATGACAAAACCATCATTGACAGCTACGCCACTATTAGAACGCATGCATGGCGTTATGAGTCAGAGCAAAGAAGAGAACGACCGACAGTTTGTGACGGCATTGGGACGGGGACTGATCATACTGGCGGCTTTTGAGCACCATGAGCGGCTCACCCATCAACAGCTATGTCAAATGACCGAACTACCAAAAGCAACCATTACTCGCCTTATCCATACTTTGACCACGCTTGGTTTTTTACGTGTCACTGAGCACGGACAGTATCAATTGGGCAGTAGTGCGGTACGCCTAAGCGCGACCGCATGGAGTCGTCACGATATGGTGGCAGCAGCTGAACCACTATTACGGCAGTTCGCTAGTGAAAACGAAGTATCGGTGAATTTGGCAACCGAAGTCGAAGGAGAAATGCGCTATCACGCCTGTTGCCGTAGTCCTGCTCGTCTATCGGTCAATTTACAGGTTGGCTCCGCCGTACCTGTCGCACGCACTGCCATTGGACGTGCTTTTTATGCGGTAAGTACGCAAGCGAGAAAGGCGGTCATCATTAGTAATCTACAAGAGAATTTGTCTGTTGAAGATTATAACCATGCGCAAACTGCCCTAGCCAGTGCGGCAGAGCATTATGAAAAATACGGCTATACCGTGTCTGATGGGGAATTTTCTACTGATATACTGGCAGTCGCGGTCGGGGTCTATGATGTTGCAACAGGACAATACGCGTATTCGCTGAATGCCAGTGTGCCAAGTGCTAACTGGGAAGCGGATGAGTATGCTGCGATGTTCGTGCCAAAATTACAGGCGTTAGCGGAGCGGATTGGTGGTGGTACATAGAGCATATTCAAATGAATAAAATCAAGGTTTAGGCTGGATAAACGAAAACACCATCTATAACCCTGTTACCCATTGATACCGACGTAATGACGTCATGCGTGTATGATGTACGCGACAAATGTAAGCATCTTATCTATATCAATCATTACTATTGAGCCTCGCTATGCCTGAATCTCGTACCAATCTAAACCCTGAACCCAAAACCAGTTCGCCGTACTTTATCGGATTATTACTTCGCTATAGCACGTTTGGCGCGGCGATTTTAATTCTATTGGCGGGCTTATTATTGGTAAGTTGGTGGCTGATTGTGATCGGTGGTTTGGCTGTGGCACTTGGTATCTATGATTTGATTCAGTCTAAGCACGCCATATTGAGCAACTACCCTATCGCTGGACATATTCGCTATGTATTAGAGGATTTTCGCCCTGAGATTCGCCAGTACCTGCTTGAGGACGATAAAGAACAAGTACCGTTTTCACGCCAGCAGCGCGCGCTAGTCTATCAACGTGCTAAGAATGTCAGTGATACCAATGCCTTTGGTACGTTGGACAATTTATATACTCATGGTAAAGAATGGTTTTTGCAATCTACCATCAGTGCACCACTAGAGAACAAAGACTTTCGAATTATGGTCGGCGGTGAGCGTTGTCAGCAGCCACACGATATGTCAGTATTCAATATCTCAGCAATGAGCTTTGGCAGTCTGTCAGCCAACGCCATCATGGCACTCAATCAAGGCGCGAAACTCGGCGGTTTCACCCATGACACGGGCGAAGGTGCGATCAGCCCTTACCATCGCAAATTCGGTGGTGATTTGATTTGGGAATTGGGTACGGGTTATTTTGGTTGCCGTGATAATGATGGTAACTTTGATCCACAGTCTTTTGCTGAAAAAGCCGTCGATCCGCAAGTTAAAATGATTGAAGTCAAGCTTTCACAAGGTGCCAAGCCTGGTAAAGGTGGTGTCCTACCCTCTAGCAAGATCACCCAAGAGATTGCCGACACGCGCCAAGTGCCGACGGGTCAAGACTGCATTTCGCCCTCTTCGCATACTGCATTTAGCACCCCGCGCGAGTTAGTCGCCTTTTGGCAGCAGCTACGTGATTTATCAGGCGGCAAGCCAGTTGGCTTTAAGCTATGTATTGGTCAGCCATGGCAGTTTATGGCGATTGTCAAAGCGATGATAGAGACGGATAACTATCCTGATTTTATCGTTATTGATGGTGCAGAAGGTGGCACAGGTGCAGCGCCCGTCGAGTTCATGGACAATGTCGGCATGCCAATGGTCGAAGGGTTTTTGCTGGTACACAATACCTTAGTTGGTGCTGGTATTCGCGACAAAATTAAGCTTGGCGTCAGCGGCAAGATAGTCTCAGGCTTCGATATTGCGCGCATGATTGCGCTAGGTGCAGATTGGTGCAACTCAGCACGTGGTTTTATGTTTGCGGTCGGCTGCATTCAGTCGCGCTCTTGTCATACCAACACTTGCCCGACAGGTGTGGCAACTCAAGACCCTTATCGTCAAAAGGCGCTCGACGTCCCTAGTAAAGCTGAGCGTGTTGCAAGTTTCCATAAAAACACGCTAAAATCGCTTGCCAGTATCGTAGGTGCGGTTGGTTTACAGCATCCTAGCCAATTACAGCCGTATCATATTGCACGCCGCTTAGACGATGGGCAGATTAAGCTGTTATCCAAATTCTTCTACTTTACTGATAAAGGCGCATTGCTCGATCATAGTGCCCGTGCCGATGTATTTAACCAGATGTGGGTCATGGCAAACCCTGATAGCTTCTTAGCCAATAATGACGCACTCATTGCTTATAATAAAGACTCGCGCGATAAGGGCAAAGACACTGGCGCGCCAACAGAACAAAGCGCTGGATATAATGCTGAGCATTTGACCAATCTTACCGATGGTGGACGATTAATTGGCAATGTGAATAATACAATCCGCGACTTGCCGCCTACTAGCGACTGAATCAGCGCCTAAATCGTTGTACTTGAAAAGTAGGGATGTAAGTGTAATTAAGCAGTAGATAGCAACCAAACTTAAATAATTTGTACATTAAAAGACGCGTGATTGATGCCAAGTTCTCTTTTTACCTTATCCCTATCAACGATAGTGCTTGCGCTAGGCCTTAGTGCCTGCCAGCAGACAAATCCTGACGCAGCTAGCAGCGACACCGATAGCTGGTCATGTCAGACTGAAGACACGCCCTTTGCTTATAGTGTTTGCCGTGTCGATGCTACCGCGTTAGCGAGCGAGCGTTATTCATTACAACTGTTTTGGCAATCCTCTGATAACAATGAGCCTCTGCTGACCTTTGATGCGTTATTGGCCACATTACCGAATCATGAGACCCTCAAATTTGCAATGAATGCAGGCATGTATAATGAAAACTATGCGCCGATTGGCTATACCGTAATCGAAGGCAAAGAACTCAAATCGCTAAATACAAAAGAAGGTGGCGGTAATTTTCATCTATTACCTAATGGGGTTATGTGGTGGGACAAAGCTGGCACAGTGCAAATCACCGAAAGTAATGCGTTAAATGAGCAGCTAAACAATGGTGATGTGCAGCCTTGGTATGCGACGCAATCGGGCCCTATGCTGGTCATCAATGACGAGATACACCCACAGTTCAACCCCAATAGCAGCTCAATCAAACTGCGTAATGGTGCAGGTGTTTGCCGTGATGGCGGTATACAGCTTGTTAATAGCGATGAGCCTGTAACCTTTTATCAGTTTGCAGAGCTATTTAAAGATGAGCTGGGTTGTTCAAACGCGCTGTTTTTAGACGGTGGTATTGCCTCAGCGTTGTATGCGCCTAGTATCGACAAGCAGGATAAAAAAGAGATGGGCGTGATGATTGGATTGGTTGAAAATAAAGAGTAATGCACCCTGATACTCTTTATTTTCAACTAAGATTAAAAAGCACTTAGCGTGATTGTTTCATGCTAAGTGCTTTTTAATAAACGTTTATTTTGAATATTATAGTCAAATAACTTTAAAATGGATACAAGGCAGCCGACTGTAGATTGTACAATTAGTAAATCTAAGGAGGGTAACGACGTAGCGGTTGAGTAGTTCACCGACTATATGTTAAAAACTAACCACCCAAGCTCATCTTAGGGCCAAACGGTTCGTAGTGGACACTATCAACACCATGATCTAATGCTACTAACCCATTAATCATGCTCTCCATAAACGGCATCGAGCCGCACACATAGATATCCGCAGGCTTAGGCAAGGTAGCAAGCCATGTCTCATCTAATATCTGCTCAGACTCAAAGTAGAATATATGCTTTTCTACACTCTCAGCCTGTTCGAGTAACTTACTAACTTGATCAGAAAAAGCATGATGAGCGATATTTTGACATGCATAAACCCAAATAATAGGACGTTTAGGATTGGCTATTACTTGCGCCTCTAACATAGACAGTACAGGCGTCACCCCGACCCCTGCACTCATCAACACTAACGGAATATCATTTTGCTGTACCAAATCTTGATTGAGCGCGAAGTCACCAGCTGGTGCCGATAATAAAACCGTATCACCGACTTCTAGTTGATCATGCATATAGTTAGAGACCAGCCCATGATGTTCATTACGGTTGTCACGTCTGACAGCAAACTGAATCCCTGCATCGGTACTGGCAGAGTATAAAGAATAATGACGTAAGGCTATATGGTCGCTGTCTTTTGGGTCTGTTTTCACCGTGATGTATTGACCAGCGGTTAAGATTAACTTGCTCAAATCAATCTCTAAAGCGTTTGCTGAATCATTGCCCGAATTGTTCTCACTCTTATCGACTGGTACCACGGTAAAGGCTGCGATATCTGTAGCAACTGCTTCTTTTTTAGTGACCTTAAACAGTGCAAACCCCTGCCACATTGCTTCTTCATACATACTATGTTCAATTTGGATAAATACTGAGGCAATTTCATCATAAGCTTCTGTCCAAGCGTCGATAATGTCATCGGTAGCCGCCTCACCTAATACTTCTTTGATCGCCCCAATCAGATGCTTGCCGACGATAGGATAATGCTCAGGCAATATCTGTAAGGATCTATGCTTGTGACTAATTTGAGTCACTTGCGGTAATAACATAGCCAACTTGTCCAAGTGCTTGGCAGCAGCCAATACCGTCATTGCTAGTGCCGTCTGCTGTCTTCCCAATTTTTGATTGGTCTCATTAAAAATATCTAACAGTTCAGGATGCTCGTTAAACATATTTTTGTAAAACACAGTGGTAATCGCAACGCCATGCTCTTCAAGTACAGGAACAGTTGCGGTGACGATTTCTAACGTTTTTGGTGAGGCCATGTTGTTTCTCTTAGTCATTAACTACATTGATAAATTGAGATGTTAAAAATAATCGGTCTAAACTGGCAATAATGAGCAGACCTTTTTACAGTAGTCATCAAAATTTTTAACCGCCCAATTCAGAACATTTATAACATTCATTTAAAATGAATGTTAACACACTTTATTAGACATACCAATATACAATCAATATCGAGCTTATTGGCATCGATAAAAAAACAGCCGCTATGTTATCATAACGGCTGTTGTTATAAGGGTTTAAGCTGTGTTAACAGATTTTATTTATTCATCAATCGGGCTGAATATTAAAATCACCGTGCCATATATTGAGTCATTTCTTCAACACCATGTAGCGTCATCGGATACATCTTATTTTCAAATAGTTTTTTAATTTCAACGATGGTTTGCGTATATTGCCAATACGACGGGTTTTCAGGATTGAGCCAAGTTACTTTATCAAAATGCTCAAGTACGCGCTTCAACCATACGATGCCCGCTTCATTATTCATATACTCTACGCTACCACCGACTGTCATCAACTCATAAGGTGACATCGATGCATCACCGACGAAGATAACACGATACTCACGGCCATATTTATTGAGCAGCTCAAAAGTTGGCATCGGCGCACTATGGCGACGATTGTTATCCTTCCACACATAGTCATACAAGCAGTTATGAAAATAGAAGAACTCTAATGTTTTAAATTCATTTTTTGCCGCAGAAAATAGTTTTTCGAGCGCTTCGACATGGATATCCATACTGCCACCCACATCAAACAGCATTAGCACTTTGACACGGTTACGGCGCTCTGCCTGCATATGTATATCGAGCACACCCTTTTTTGCCGTGCGTTTAATAGTCTCATGAATATCTAGCTCGTCAGCACTGCCAGTCCGCGCAAACTGACGCAGATTGCGTAGCGCCATTTGAATTTGGCGAGTACCGAGCTGATTATCGTCATCGAGATTGCGATATTTACGCTGCTCCCAGACTTTTGCCGCACTGCGTTTGCGAGACTCACCGCCGACACGCACGCCTTCTGGATGGTCGCCGTAGGCACCAAATGGCGAAGTGCCGCCTGTCCCTACCCATTTACTACCACCTTGATGACGCTCTTTTTGCTCTTTTAACCGTTCTTCTAACGCCTTCATCAGCTCTTCAAGCGAGCCGTACTTTTTTAGTAGGCGTCTTTGCTCTTCAGTCAGATTCTTTGGGTCGAGCTTCAGATCCAGCCACTCTTTGGGCACATCTGTTAGCTTGGCTAATAGCTCATCCATATCGAGACTATCGATACCTTCAAAATAATCCGCCATGGCCCGATCGAACTTATCAAAATGGCGCTCATCTTTGACCATGCACAGTCGAATCAGCCGATACATATCTTCGCGGCTAGCAAAAGTAGTCAGTGCTGGATCTTCAGGATGCGTCTGCATCATCAGCCCTTTATCTAACGCGGCATTGAGATCGAGCAGCTCGCGCGTACTGACTGGCACGCCATAAGTACGCAAGGTATAGAATAGTTTGATAAACATAAGAGTCGTATCACTTATTGGCTGATATTATTATCTGGTGATATTGCTGATATCATTAATTGGTACAGGTACAGTCACAGGATGAGCGTTTGCATTGACCTTCATAATAGACATCCGATATCGGACATAAGACGTTAAAGTCAACGCAAGCGGCAAACATTAACGACGCATCATATTGGCAAAACGCTGTAATAAACTCACATCTGCTTCATTTTTGAGCAACGCACCGTATAGAGGCGGGATAGATTTCTCGCCGCGCAGATTTTCTTCTAGCTCGTCTTGAGCCATATCATCAGCAAGTAACAAAGTTAACCAGTCGACCAACTCAGACGTTGATGGCGGCTTTTTAAGACCTTGAATACCACGCAGCTTATAGAAGATATCCAATGCATCATTGACCAGTTTTTCCTGAATGTCTGGAAAATGCACTTCGATAATTTGGCGCATGGTTTCTTCTTCTGGGAAGTCGATATAATGGAAAAAGCAACGACGCAAAAACGCATCTGGCAGCTCTTTTTCATTGTTTGAGGTAATAATAACTACTGGACGCTGCGCCGCTGTAATAGTTTCGCCAGTCTCATAAACATAAAAAGACATCTTATCAAGCTCATGTAGCAAATCATTTGGGAACTCGATATCGGCTTTATCAATCTCATCAATCAGTAGTACGCTACGCTCTGTACTGGTAAAAGCATCCCACAGCATGCCCGGCTTGATATAGTTGGCAATGTCATAGACCTTATCATCACCCAACTGTGAATCGCGCAGGCGTGATACCGCATCATATTCATACAGTCCTTGCTCAGCCTTAGTCGTCGATTTTACGTGCCAAGTAATCAATGGCATGCCCAAACTCTCAGCAACTTCTTCGGCAAGCAACGTCTTACCTGTACCAGGCTCGCCTTTGATCAGCAATGGCTTTTGTAAGGTCATGGCGGCATTTACGGCCAGTTGCAAATCATCGGTAGCAATATAACTACTGGTACCAGTAAAGTTTTGCTTAGTATTGTCAGCTGTGGTCATAATCAGATCTCGATTGTTGTTATAGATAAGTTGTTATAAATGGATAGGTCTAAAACATAAATGACTAATAACGAATAAATTGGTAAAGAATAAATTAGATTAGCACAGCCTGATGCATTGCCAAAATACTCATGCGTTCGCATTTATTAACAATTGTTATGTGCAATGTATAGTGAGCAATTATTTATATGCCTAATAAACAGTCGAGCATAAAAAAAGACACGCAGCGGTGTCTTTTTATTCGGGTATCAAATAAATTCTAAAACAATAGTACTATCTTAAGGAAGTTTCCTAAAAACTGTGTAACTGCTTATAATCCATTAACAGGAGAATAAGCAATGACTAACCAAACTGACATCAAAAAACTGGCCGAGCAAATGGCTGGTAGCATGAAAAGC
>NZ_JAATTV010000011.1 GCF_013414195.1 Psychrobacter sp. BI730 | reverse complement strand
AAGTGTGTGGGGCACACTTGCCCGAAGCGCAAGACGGAAGGCTATGCCTGTAGTGACGATATGATCTTGTCATCAAGGCCACTAATACGGGTTTGATGCTTGCACACGAGTGTAGGTTCAAAGTCACCATGACGGTCTCTTGGGGTGGATATCTCAAGATCGCCTGTGTCGCTACGGACTGTCTTTTTAGTGTGTCCGTTGCGCTTATTGGGCTTGTCTGCCTTCTCATGTTTAGGGTAGCCGAGATGGTCTTCCATCTCAGCTTCCAAGGCAGTATCGATAAAGGATTGCATGAGCTGCTTTTGGAAGTCTTTGATGTTATCAAAGCTTTTCATGCTACCAGCCATTTGCTCGGCCAGTTTTTTGATGTCAGTTTGGTTAGTCATTGCTTATTCTCCTGTTAATGGATTATAAGCAGTTACACAGAATATGGGATGGGCTCGATTTCCTATACTCTCAGGTAAAAAATCGACAGAGAAAATAGAAAGGTTCTCTAAGGCTAATAAAACCGCACTATCATGAGGAATAGCACCTTCATCTATTTCAAACCTATCTGCCCATTCCCATATTTCTTGCATCCAACTTTCATTAACCGACGCTTGATTAGAGGCTCTTAATGTTTCTGCAGTTTTGGTAATATCATAAGAATAGCTGTCATCTTCTGTTGAAATAGTATTATATAGTTCTGCTATTTCAGGGTATTTTTGTGCTGATTCCGACTTAATTTTTTCAGTAGCACTTTGTTGATGTATTGACCAGCCTTGTCCTGTTAAAAGCATATTACCGATAGGTATGTCGTTAGCTAGCTGATTAGCAACTCTGAGAATTAAGTGGTGAACGTTTATATCACTGCCCAAGTAGTAATTTCGGACTGCGAGGCCTCCATCAGTATATAGCTTACCATTATGATCGATATTAGTATCTCGTACATAATCGTAAAGCTTAAAATCTACTCCTAATCTATTTATTAAAAAATAGACTGTTTGTGTGTTGTTGCTTTTTATTAAAGCAAATTTCCATGATGAAGTTCTAGGTACAAAACATTCAAAACCCAATAGTTTTAAGTTTTCTACTAAACTTTCAAGCGTAATTGATCCAGTGTTCTTTCTTTGATATTCAAGATATTCTTCATCTTCGCGAACTGTACATGAATGTACTTTATTTTGTTCTATGTCATAAGGTCTCCATATGTCTTTCTGTACTTCTTTCCAGACCATGCCACCCTTACCACAGAATTTGCATTTGAAAATTGATGGACCCACACTTGGCACGGAGTCTTTATTTTTATTTAACATACAGTCCCTTATATCTAAAATGTAAACTCGACATTCCTACATGTAGTAGTTGAGCATCTGTTTTCAATCTTAGATTAACACACCAAGTGCAACGCTAAGTAATGGAATAGAACACCTGGTTTGGCATTCTAAACCCCAAATGCTTTCTTGGTCTGTTATTTAATCTGTCTTCAATGTTTTGTACCTCATCATCAGATACTTGTTTAAAGTCACAGACTTTAGGCAAATACTCTCTAACCAGGCCATTAGGATTTTCGTTTGTTCCTCGTTGCCATAAGGCATAAGCATCGGCAAAGTAGAATCCACTATAGAGTCTTTGTTTAAAGGCGCTACTACATATGCAGAAGAAGCTAGCAAAGCACTTGAAAACTCAGCAGATGAGATGCTTAAAGCTACAACTATAAGCAGAGCAAGAGCAGCTGAGAAATATAAGAAGAATAAGGCTCAAATGGTTATATATGACGGTTATGAGTCTGAAGAAGCTATGGATAAAGCACACGAGGAATTACTGGAAAGCATTACTAAAAGACATAGGCGATAATCGATATAAAAGAATACGAAGGTTTTACAATGAAAAGTCTCTTTTGCTCTGGTTGTATTTAAATAAGGTGAGTTATAAATCCCAAATAAACTAAGCCTTGCTATGTAAAGTTGCAAGGCTTGATTCATCTCTTATGCTTTCAGTTTATCTAAATAGTCTGCCCAGTCTTGCAGCATTTCCCGGCGCTCATCTAAAAATTGAGCACGGTTATAAGCCCGGCCATGCAGATCTGGTACTCTATGACCTAATTGCATCTCAATGTATTTTTCTTGGTATTTTAACCGTTCAACAATCATTGTCCTGGCGCTGGCGCGGAACCCGTGGATAGTATGGGTGTCACCATCAATTCCTAGTCTTTTGAGTGCCTGGCTCAATGTATTTTCAGACATTGGTTGTACAGTTGTATGAATGGCTGGGAATACGAACTCACTTCTCTTATGCTTAATCAGCTCAGTGAGTATATCCATTGCCTGGTCTGGCAGGGGCACAATTAAAGATATGCCTGTTTTTCTTTTTGTCTTGCGAGGTGTAAATGTCCACGTTCTTTTATCAAAATCGAAGTCACTCCACATAGCATATCTCATTTCACCTGATCGCACAAATAACAATGGCATAAGCTTAAGAGCGCATTTCACCTCAAATGAGCCGTTGTAATCTTCTAATGACCGTAACATAGCACCAAACTCAATAGGGTCTGTAATAGCAGCGTAGTGTTTAGTAGGAGGCTGTTTTAGAGCGCCTTTTAGGTCTTGCGTCACATCCCGTTCACATTTTGCCGTCTGCACCCCATATCTAAACACCTGGCCCGCTAGCGACTTCATTTTCAGTGCCGTCTCTAAGTAACCTTTGCTCTCTACAGGCCTACAAGCGTCCAGTACGTCAATAGGCTTGATGCTACTGATAGGCATACCACCAATGGATTTGTTTAGATATTCAGCATAGCGTCTATTGTTCTTATGCGTGGCCTCTGATAGGTGTGTCTGCCTAGATATGTATTCTTCAGCAATCATGGCAAACGTATTATTCGACTCCAATAACTGCTGGCGCTCATTGTCTCTTTTTATAGTACGGGGATCATCACCGTTGGCCAGATGATATTTCACATCAGCCCTCATTTGTCTAGCAGCTGCCAATGTAATTTCTGGATATTGACCTAGCGTCATTGTTACCCGTTTTTTGGTGACAGGAGTGGTAAAGTCGATTCGCCATGCCTTGGTACCGGCCTTACTTATATGCAAGTAAAGCCCACCACCATCGGTTAAATTTTGAATTTTCCCGTTAGGTTTTGCCTGGCTCACTTGAGTGTTGGTCAAGGGTTTGACTATTTTTGCCATTTTTACAGTATCCTTTTTACAGTATAATCGCTCTTGCTGTATAGAATACTGTAATTAATACAGTATGCAATGGTTATTTATGGGTGAGAATGGGTACGTATGAGGCATTAAAAAACCCCGAAAGCCTTATATTTGAGGCGATACGGGGTTTTATGGGTATGTTATATGGCGCG
This sequence comes from Psychrobacter sp. BI730, assembly GCF_013414195.1. Classification (GTDB taxonomy): domain Bacteria; phylum Pseudomonadota; class Gammaproteobacteria; order Pseudomonadales; family Moraxellaceae; genus Psychrobacter. The sequence continues at coordinate 109,890 of NZ_JAATTV010000011.1, read as the reverse complement.
CCCACCAAGACTCGAACTCGGATCGATCGCTTAGGAGGCAACTGCTCTATCCTGTTGAGCTATAGGCGCATTATGGAGTGACATTGTAGAAAAAAGCAGTCATAAAAGCAATCAACAAAAGACAAATAGAGACAATTTATCTTTACTCACCATTGCTAAGCGCGTCAGTGACATCTACAGCATGATCACCTGATGCATTTTTTGCCTGTGAGGTTGGTTTAAATAAGTCATTTACACTGTTCTTATAACCACTAATGTTCTCATAATCATATTTTTTTAGTATATCTTGACCTGTGCTCGATAGTAAAAAATTACGGAAGTTAATAGCAGTTGTATCGTCTGTCAGGATGACACCTTCAAGCGCCTGTTCATCTTTTAGCGCATAGTTAAAGGGGTTTAGAGTGTGTATCTTTTTATCTTTATCATGCGTACTATTATCACTATTTTTATCAGATGCATTACTTATATCACTGGCCTCAGTACTTTTTTGTCTTTGATCATTTCTATCTTGTGCCTGTTGTAACTCTGACTGTAGGAGCGATACCCGTTCTGTGGATAGGCTATCGTCATTGGTAATAATCATATCTGTATCAAAGACAAAGTCAGAGAGTTTGTCTTTGGTAGAACCACTACTTGGTACTGTAAGAAGGTCGTGAGAGGGGACATAGCTCGCTAACACTTGTACGTGCGGATAACGAGATTCAAAGCTCACAATGATATCGTCCAAAGGTATCTGTAACTTCTCCTCTGCTCGAATGTATAAAACACTGTCAGCAATCTCTCTTGATTCATCCCCTTTCGTAATAGGGTCTGCTTCACTTTCACTTGCCATGATTGGCAATGGGTCTGTGTTTTTTTGATTACTGGTCCACAACCAAATGAAGACCGCGATAAAGATTGTGAGCAGTAGCAAGATTAGCCCAGCCAGCAGTAGTTTGTAGTCTTTCATATATTACTGCTCTTTTATTATTAGTTGATTCATAGCAACGTTTATATACAGGGTGGTATCTAGTTTTCAAAGCTTTTGTTCTAGTACTTCATCGGTTAATTCAGCCAACATGTCTGCAAAGATATCCGTGTCTGCAGAAGGGGTAGATACTTGTTCTTCATTAACCTCACCACTTTCATCAGTATGGCCATTGGTTTGGCAATCTGTTAGAGGATCAGATTGGTCGTTTAATACCTTGGCAGCAGGTGTAGTAGTTTGATGCGCTGCTAACGGCGATTCACCGGTTAATAGTCTGTCTTTTAACCATCTAAACCCATGTGCCTCCCACCATGCTTCAAAACGTGGCAACGTGCTACCACGTACCGCTACAGGTAGATCTAGCGTTCTCAATTTCTGCGCAAGGATAGGGTCGCTGATAGCTTGATGGATGCTCAAATAAAGTGAGCTACTATCATCGGTATAGGGTCGTCTGTTTTTCCATGATCTCTCATCGATTTTCATACGTGGCAGTTGCCACAACTCACCGCGATAATACACGACGTATAAGCGTTGTTTTGGATGGACAAAAATAGCATCAATGGGACGCAATGGCATAATATTAAGTAATCCCGTCAACAGAAAGTGTTATTTAGATACAGGTTGTAAAGGCCAATTTAAAAACCGCAATGAGATTATTTCATTGTAAATATGAATAATAGTATAAAACGACACTAAATGTCGCAAGCTTATTATAATATCGGCATTTACACTAGTAAACGATAACCATCAATGGCACACTGATAGCAAATTTGGCAAGTCAACGTTATCAATGGATATGTAGAATTTGCTACTATGATTGTTTTTGTTTCTGGCCCTCATGCTAGCAGAAATGCATCATAGTAACGACCATCAAACATGGATTGATGAGTATCGATTTTTGTTTTGTCTAGACGTTTTATGGCGTTTTTGACATTGGATACAGACATCTCATCTTATCTTTATTATGCGTAGTACTATTATCACTATTTTTATCAGCTGCATCATTTATAAGTGAAGCCTTTTTTATTAATCCTAATATCTAACCCTTATTTCAATCAGATTATTGTCTATGTTCACTATTATTCAGTCGCACCGTACCGAAAACCTCGTTGATCAATTGCTTGTACAGTACCAGTCCAAGGATCAGCCTGTTTTTGAGCCTTTTATTGTCATTGTACCGTCAATGGTATTGGGTGATTGGTTGGATAAAACTATTGCTAGCCGTGCTGGTATTAGTACCTTGGTGCGTACTAAATTTTGGGGCCAGTATCAATGGACGCTGATGCAAGATGTATTGACCCGCCATAGTGCATACTTACTGGCGCAAAACCCTGAAGCGACAACTCTAAACGTGCCGGAAGTGGCGGTGTTGTCACCGACAGTAATGCAGTGGCGATTGTTTGGGTATTTGACTTATTATCAAGAGACAATCGTTGCAGATGAAAAGCATCCAGTTCATCCATTGTTAGCGTCTTTGATTGATGACCCACAGGCAATTGCTCAACAAGACAGCTTACAACAGGATAAGGCGCAACAAGATGCCCGTATTTGGCAGCTGGCAAGCGATTTGGCTAGGGTGTTTAACCGCTATTTGACTCATCGTGAGGATTGGTTGGCATTATGGTCGCAAAACAAGCCGTTGAACGTAAGTGAGTTGATAGCAGATAAAGACGCCTTATCCCTGCGCTTTGATAAGTATGCGCGCGGCACGCCTGAGTGGTTGGTCGACCATTATGTAGAGTTAGAAATCGCCCAACGATTCTTGTGGTCGCATTTGTTTGCTGATGTTCATCTACACCGTGTGGCACTGGAGCGTGCGTTCTGGTCAGCCTTAAAAAATAACAAGGCGAATGAGCGTGATCAGTTGCCCAAAGTACTGCGTATATTTACCATTCAGCAACTGCCACAGACCGAGTTAGACTTTCTACAGAGTCTGTCGCAATACATGAATATCACGCTATTGCATTACAATCCATCAAAGCTGTTTTGGGCAGATATCGTTGATAAATCATGGTTACAACGCCAGCAGATTATCAACCCTGAGAGTGTGTTTTTGCGTGATTATGGTCACAGCTTGCTATCGCGTTTGGGCAAGCAGTCGCGCGATGCGTTTGCGATGCTTGCCAATTTATCAGGTAATGAGCAATACAACGATGCGCTAGTCGAATGGCAAGATAATTTTGATAATGGTGTAGATAATGTGCTCGGTCATTACGATTATGAAAGCATAGATGCTGCTGATGACGCTGTCAGTACTCAAGATGCCCAAGGTAACCTGAGCTTATTAAAACGTTTGCAAAATGATGTATTGATGCTTGATGAGCAATCTACCCAGCAGGCGACAGCCGCTACAGTCTCACAAGCGGTAAGTAAGCAACTAGAGTCAAGCTTTAATGAAGCTAAGCCAGCAACGGCTTGGTATGAAGATGAAGCGTTAGAGAATAAGCGTTTTGAGAAAGACCGTTTTTGGGCAATCTCTTCCCAAGATAATAGCTTAAGCATCCATTCGTGTCATAGTTTGCAGCGTCAGCTTGAAGTATTGCGTATTATGATTGGCCGTTGGCTAAATGAACCTATCAAACTAGGTGAGAAGAAACGCCATATCTCCGACATTGTTGTACTGCTACCTGATGTTGAACGTCATCATGCATTGATTGGGTCTATCTTCGTCAATGGTAAAGGTCAAGACGGTTTGACTTTGCCTGCTAAAGTGACTGGTGTTGTTGATGCCGACATTCGCCAGTTATGGGAAGCGATTATCGGTTTTTACAAGCTATTGGGTAGCCATAGTGCCCGTTTTGAAGCAGCTGAAGTCTTAGACTGGCTCATGTTACCGCCTTTATTTGAAAGCTTTGGACTGACTCATGAGCAAATGAGCCGTGGCTGTGATTTATTGGTAGAGGCGGGCTTTATTCGCGGCTTTGACGAGCTGCATCTTAAGCAAACGTTGGACAGCAATGATTACGACTATCGCTTTAGCTTTGCACAGGCATTAGACAGATTAACTTTAGGTCTGGTCATGCCAGAGGCTGAGTTGAGCGACTGCTTATATGCTCTAAATGACGATGAATGGCCAAGCACTGCGTTACCAGAAATGACCTTGCCGTTGCCACAAGTGAGCCTAAATGATGCGTTGATTGTTGAAGCGCTTTGCCGAATTTATACTGGTTTGGTTGCACGACGTGATGATCATACACAAAAAATGAAAGCGGAAGATTGGCTCGATCAGATTGAGACACAAGTTATCCATCGCTACTTTGGTGATGTGGATCAAACGCGTACCATGCGCGCCATCTACAACGCAATGAATGGCTTTAAATCAAGTCTGCGAGCCAATCGTCACTATAGGCAGTACGCTAGTGGTGATGTCGATAACAGAGAAGTGGAGCAGAAGCTAGCAGGTGTGGAGCAATTGCCACTCAAGCTGAGCTTTATGCTAGACAGTATCGAAAACGAGCTTGAAAGTCAGCAGGTTAGTGCGGAGCCGACGGGGGTTATTACTTTTGGACGATTCGGTGCACTCAGAAACGTGCCGTTTGAGCTAGTGGTGATGCTCAATATGGATCTCTCTGAGTTTCCTGGGCGTGACCGTGATAACCGCTATGATTTGATGAAAGCGACCAATGCACGCCGTGGTGACAGAGTTAGTGAAGATGATGACAACGGCGCATTTTTAGATGCGCTACTGTGTGCGCGCAGTGCTTGCTGGATGTTCTACAACGGCCAAAGCTTGACGGATACCCATGAGCATTTGCCAGCCAACCCAGTGAGCGAGCTATTGCAGTTTTTGCAAGGCGAGGTGCAATGGCAGGTGAACTCGCTTGAGACATTACCCGAGAATATTGATCCGACTACCGAGAGTCTCAAGCGCTATTTGCCTAAATTGATTAAGCAGTGGTTGGTGACTGAGCATCCTGCACTCCCTTTCCATGAGAGTCTGTTTGAGACAGAAATCGAAGGCACTGATGTTTTTGAGCAAGTGTCTCCTGATATTGATGACAATGCTAATGCCAACGTTAATGCCAATATTAATATCAGTACTCAGGATACCAGTCCTGTCGATATGATTGATGAGCTGGATGCTTTATTAAATACAGCCATGCGCAAAACCAAACTGGCTCAGAAAAAACAGTTTCCGCCTGCGCCGCTTTGGCAAGCGGTGTTTGATACATTGAAAGGGCGAGTATCTAGTGAGCCTATGCAACTGGTCGGCTTACCTACAAAAGTACAGTATGAGTCAATCGCTCAGGTGCTTGGTCAAGGCTTAGGTCAGCTAGGTCAAGTAGACAATCAAACCTTGTCTGCATTGGTTGAACTGTTGGCGCTAGATACGGTTGTTGATGCTAACGATGTCGGTAGCATGACGGAAGCGCTATCTGATAGCATATTTAACATCGGAGAGATAGATATTGAAGGAGAGTTGGCTTACCAAGTACGCCATCCTGCCAAAGCGTTCTTACGGGCTCAAAAGGTGCATGTGGTGCAAGGTGAAGAAGCGCTGTCGCAGCAAGAGCCGCTATTTCTAAACAGTTTAACTACCTATCAAATAAAAGACCATTTGATTAAACAGTTGGTTACTGATGAGAATAAGAAAAATGATAGTAATGCAGCGGCTGAAACCACCACTCCAATTCTGATGTATCAAAAAAATATGCCCGCTGGTGTTGCTCGCCAAACCACGCTACCCAAACAACAAAAGAAGCTACAACAGCAATGTTTAGAGTTTAAAGAGCAGTTAATGGCTAATGGCTTTGACGAAAGCAGTATTCTCAACGAGAGTACGGCAGATATCAGCAGTGTATTACAGCTACTGACCCCAACCGCCGAATATCCTGTTCAGATAGAGCTAAAAAATATACTGAATAACACTGATAATAATTCAAAAGACCAGACAGATATAGAGGGTATAGAAACACTGCTTAAGCTGTTGCCAAAAATCATTAAGATCAAAGGTTCAGTACCAATATTAGCACCCATATCAATTATTCAGGCGGGCGTGCCTTATGCTCAGCAATCACCCAAGCAGTGGTTAAATATATTGCCCAATTCTGCCAGCCCTAGGCATTTACTCAAGTTTTGGTTGTCACATTTGTATTGGCAAGTGGCCAGACGTACCACTGCCGAGCAAGTAGTATTAAATGATGGCGTGAGTATTTGGCGCTTTAATAAGCCCAGCTCACAAGTCAAAAAGTATGACAAGGTCATCACATTCAAACTGAGCCCGATTGTGTATGAAGATGCTGTGATTGAGCTGATAAAATGGGCTGTTTTTGGTAAGTTAACGGGTCAAGTGCCTATTACGTTATTACCAGAATATGCACTTAACTACCTTGATAAGTATCTAAAGCATGAAGAAGGTGACAGCAACCGCTACTGGCCAAAACGAGCCGACTTCTCAGACTGGTTAAGACCTAACTACAACTCAGACACGGTATACGATACTTGCTCGCAGCATGCTATTTGGCAGTACGTACTACGAGACCAAGATGCATTCAAAGCGCTATCGGCAGCGTTGACTACATTAGCCCAACCACTGTATGAGCCGATGTTTAATGCGTTAACTAACTTAGATAGTTAGCCAGTTATTTAGAACAGCCTCTAATTAGTTTTTGCTATTTTGTTTTGATAAATAATAATTAAAAGTATGCGCCCATATGACAGACCTTAGCGATCCAACCAGTACCATTGACTTGTCTACACAACCGAATTTATTTGATGAATATTCAGATGAACTGACTTTATCTGCTGTGCCTGAGCGTAAAAATGATGTCATACCGGCAGTTGAGGTTGATCTAACGGGTAAACACCTGATTGAAGCCTCAGCGGGCACGGGCAAAACTTGGACGTTGACCGGTATTGTACTGCGCCTACTGATTGAAGCGAGACGCGCGCCAGAGCAAATCATCGCCACGACCTTTACTCGAGCTGCCGCTGCTGAAATGCGTCAACGTATCCACGATCGTTTGGTAGATTTTTATCAGCTATTACAATGGGTCAATAGCCTAAGTGCTGATACTAGCAATAAAGAGCGTTTGTACCCCAATGTATTGCAAGTTATGCCTGAGGGTAATAAAGACGCACAAGCAGATAATGACTCAAGTACTGATGCAAATGTTGAAATAGATATTAACGAGTTAAATCAAGGCCTTGCTGCTGATAAGCAAGCGGCGGCAGAGAAATGTCAACAAACAAAAAAAGACCGTGAAGATTGGCTGGTTAGTCAGGCCAAATACGTGCGTTTAGATGGCATCATGCAAGATCCTATTAACTTGCATCTCGTCGGCTATTTGCTAGATCACGTGTACAGTTACCCAATGGCCGAAGCTATCAGGCGTACTGCACTCGTATTAACCACCTTAGATAAGCTGTTCGTAGGCACGCTTGATAGCTTGGCACAAAAATGGCTGACGGAGTACAGCGGTGAAACTGGTCACCAGCAGGGTATGGGGATTATTGAAGACAGCAGTATTGAGCAGGTGACTGACAGTATTATCCATGATGAGCTGCGTCAGTTTCAGAGCCGCTTATACTATGAGCAGCCCAAACTTTACGCGCTAATGGATCAGCAAGATAAGCTGACTGCAGTTGGCGATCATAAGAAATATGTGACTCGCTCGCTTAATTTTATCTCTGCGCCGATTGATGAGATAAGGATTGAGAAAGGCTTTGACTTTGATGCATACGAAAAACTAATTAATGAGTTTTCTCAGTTAGATTTAGCCGATATTCAGCCTTACTTAAATCCTGATTATAGAAAGTCTCAAGGCTTCAATGGGCGTTCTAACTTATTTAAACAGTTTGATGCCATTGTCGAGGTGCATCAAAAGATATCAGAGTATCAGCTGACATTTAATAGCTATTTAAATGAGAGCGAGAATAAGATTCTGACATCATTGCAGGATTCTATATATCCCGATGAAGATGGCAAAATTAAGAACTTTAATAAGAATAAAGAAAAAGAGCATCAGACGCTTTTTGAATTAGAGACCATTAGCAAGTTAATGGCTATCTTAGACATGCTTGATAGTTTAAATCAGCATATTTTGTTGGTATTAGCCAACCTGAACCGTCATATTGTGCTGGCTGTTCGCAATAGGCTACCAGTTATTTTGGAAGAGCGTGGTGAGACGACCTTTAGTTTGCAGATGGTACGTTTAAACCAAGCATTGACTGGTCGTCAAGGAGATAAGCTGGCGCGTTATATTCGTCATCACTATCCTGTGGCATTGATTGACGAGTCGCAAGATATCAATGGCGAGCAAGCCATTATGATTGAAAGTATCTATTTGCCAAAGAGTAAACGTAAACAGTCGGACAATGACAAGCAATCAACCACTAAGAAAGCCAATCATGAGTTTCTGCTATTGGTTGGTGATCCCAAGCAGGCTATTTATGGGTTTCGTGGTGGCGATGTGGCCAACTATAACTATATGAAAGCCCAGTTTGATAAAAGCGCCCTTTGGACGCTTGATATCAACCGACGTTCTAATGCCGGTGTGATTAACGCATTGAACTGTTGGTTTGGTATGGCTGATGCCACAACTGCTGAGAATAAGCTGTCGCAACTAGGAACCGGTATTCATTACCAACATATCAAAGCAGCAAAACCAGAATATGAGCTGTCTTGGTTTAATGAGTCAAATAGTCTGGATGATGTGCTGGTGACAGAGGTGCTTTCTGCTCAGCCCGTGAGCTTATTGCATCTGCCTTATGACAAGGAAAAAAAGTTTGATTACGATGAACATGAGATAACAGCTCGCCATATAGCCACTTTGCTTAATAGTGGTCAGACACTCAAAGGTAAGCCGATTCAGCCCAGTGATATTGGGGTGCTGGCACGTGCCAAAAAAGATCTGAAGCGAGTTGAAGACGAGCTAGTAAAACTTAATGTGCCGACTTTGACCACCAGTGACGTCAGTATCTTTGAGACTATTATGGCAGAAGATGTGGCAGCATTGCTAAGTGCCATGCTATACCCGTATCGTCATGACATGATTAATCGGGTATTGACCAGTCATCTATATGGACTGAGTATCAAAAACATCAAAGCCATGATGACGGATCATGAGTCAGGCATTACCGAGGGTAGCAGTACATCAAGCTTCCATTCACAAAACTCTAATTCGAAAGACCTCCCAGCCAATGAAACGACTGATATTAAAAAGAGCTATCAAGACTTTATTACCTATCTAAAAGAAGGGGCACAGCGTTGGCAGCACTTTGGCATATTATCGGCGCTACATTATTTATTAGATAAAAGCCCTGTGCAGCCGCAAGGCGTTTGGCAGGACCTAGCTGCTCATCCAGAAGGTGATCGTCATATCATGGACTTGCGTCATGTAATGGACATTTTGGCGCAGTATGGCTTAGGCATGGGTGAGTATGAGTTGCTGGCGTGGTTCAGACAGCAGATAGATACAGCACCCAACAGTGATTGGGCTAAGCAATATCCGCTACCGACAGAGTCTGGTGTGCAATTGATGACTATTCATAAGTCAAAAGGGCTTGAGTTCCCTATTGTCTATGTATTGGGAATGGGTGATGCCAGTAGGAAGTCTGGTAATAAGGAAGACTATGGGCTGTACCTATATAATGCGCAACAAGCGCCTTCAGCGCTAGTGCGGCAGTCGATAGAAGTACAGCAGCCGATAGACAGTCAATCGACGGGAAATCAGCGCCGATTCTCACCACTGCAAGGCTCTGCTACTGTCGAGGGTTACTATACGGATATCGAAACACAAGAAGGTTTTGATGAGATAAAACGGCTTGGCTATGTGGCATTTACTCGAGCCAGTGAGCAACTTTATGTTGTGCTGCGAGATCCGAGTAACAAGACAGGGTTTGAGCTAAAGCCAGTGTTTTATTGGTTTGGATCGCCAGAAGCAAAATTTGAGCTACCTGACAGGCTCAAAGGTATTGTAGGCATGCTTAGAGGTCATAAAGTTAATGAGTTTTATGACAATAATTACGCAAGCAATGATGCTAACTCAGCAGGTATAAATGACAATGTTCAGATGAATGCTATCAAATCAAATGCTCATAAGCCTACGACAGAGGCTATTGAATACGCACCTTTCGCAGAGGTTATGAAAACCAATTATTTTTATGGTTGGGCTAAGACTAGTTTTACCGCCTTAGCGCGTCAGCTAGATGAGTCTACACAAGCAATGGCGATAGTGGATGAGCGTATTGATGATGCGATAGACATTGATATGACAGAGTCTTCAGTTTCTGATATTTCGTTACTTAATAACGATGGATCTAGCGAACAAAACAGTGAATTCAGTCCCAAGTTAGAAGATGATATCCGCTTCACCTTTGTAAAGGGTGCCAATGCCGGTACGTTTTTGCATGAGATATTTGAACAAATAGACTTTACCAATAAGGCTCAGTGGCCTCAGGTTATTGATAAAGCAATTAGTAGCTATCAATTGCCGCTGATATATAGCAGTGCTGAACAGCAGAGCCGCAGATCCCAAGGCAAAAAACAAAGAGATAGCGATGGGTTTGATCTTGAGTCAATAGATACAACCAAGCATGAGGCGTTAATCAATTGGATTGAAGAAGTGCTGCATGCGCCACTGTTGGCTTCCAATCAACCCTTGATTGCTCTTGATAAAGGTAAACGATTTGCCGAGTTAGAGTTCAACATGGGGTTGTCAGAGAATTTTAAAGCACAGGATATTAGTCAACTTTTTCAACAGTATTTACCTGATGAGACAGATAAACATGTCACTCTAGTGCCACAAAATAAAGCGCATCTGTATCGTTATCTACGCGGTGAGATTGACTTGGTGTATGAGCATGCTGGCAAGTATTATGTGGTCGATTATAAAAGTAACTTTCTAGGAAATAGCCTAAGCGATTACAATGAAGATACGCTCAAGAAAGCAATGTCCAAAGCAGGCTACTGGCTACAAGCAGCAATCTATCAAGTAGCATTACATCGGTTCCTTGCCATGAGAATCAGTGATTATACGGGTAACGAAGATAAGTACTTAGGCGCTGTAGAGTACGTATTTTTACGCGGTGTGTATGACCTGAATGCTCAAGTAGCTACTATGCCTACATCGCAAGATAGGGTTCAGTCTAACCACGATAGCTTGAGCAGTAATAGTTGCTATGGATTGGTCACTTGGGATATTCCTATCGACTTTATTAAAGGTCTAGATGCCTTGTTTGGCCTACCGGATTAATAAACCTTATATAGCAACTAGGTAGATAAAAATTGTTATAGCAGTTAATCAGATTGATAAGAGATAAATATACGATGAGTAATAATAACAATAAGAGCAAGTCAGCCATTAGTTTACAAGAGAGCTGGGCAAGTAACATCAGCGATTATATTTTGCTGCGCCGTCAGCAAACACATGTAGCGTATGACGCGACAAATGCAAAGACGAATGATGAGAGCAAAAAAATCAATAAGTCGGAAAACAATGACTTATTTACTGCTCTATTCGTTATTTTAGCGGCTCATTTGGAAGAGGGCCATACTGTATTAACTGTCGATACAGCCGATCATGGAGCTCCCATGCAAGGTCAGATTAATGGGGAAATAGTCACGTTATATGCATGGCAGCAGCAATTATTGGGGATACTGGCAACACCAATTTTTGCGCTGATTGATACTCAGATAAAAACGCAAATAGACACGCAATCAAACGATGATACTACAACGGAGATATCGCTATTTGTATTACTAGATACTTTGTTTGGTCAGCGAGATTACCTGTGGGCGCAGCTAGCACTTAGTAATCATGAAAAAGAGACATTGATCAAACGTTTTGATGCGATAACTACGTTATATCATCGCTTAAAAAATAGCGACTTAAATACTTTCGTTCATTCAATCCATGAGCATGCTTTATTTGCTAATGTTAATGCGAACACTAATTGTAACAACAATCAAAATAGCCTAAGCAAAGATAATCAACCGATTATTTACGACATAGCTAAAAGTGAACAAACTCGAAGTTCGAAAATCACATTTTGGTTACACCGTGCTTGGCAAGCAGAGTTTAATTTAGCAAAAAATATCAACAATATCTTAAATCAGCAAGTAAGTCCTTTACAGATAGCAATACCTGAAAACCTTCATGAGCACCAAGTGAAGGCAATCAATGTGGCGAACAATAATGCATTTAGTATCATTACTGGTGGCCCAGGGACAGGTAAAACCTACACTGTAGCTCAATTGGTTATCGCGTTACAACAGGCGACAGAAAGTAGGGGGGATGAGTCTGAACATATTAGGTTTAGCACAGACAGTGCTAGTCTAGCATTAGCAGCGCCAACGGGTAAGGCGGCCCAACGTATGCAGGAGTCTCTACAGGCGGCTTTAGACGACGCAAATGTAGAGCTACAGTTGCAAGAGGCAAAAACCATCCATCGTCTGCTAGGTATCGGTCGAACGGGTAGACCGCGCTACGATACCAACAACCCACTCGGTGAAGATATTATCATCGTTGATGAGGCATCTATGCTCGGAGTTGAGTTGGCCAATTACCTTGTGAGCGCGGTAAAGCCAGGTGCTAGGCTGATATTATTAGGCGATGCTAATCAGTTAGCAGCCGTTGATGCAGGAGCAGTATTGGCTGATCTCTGTCGCATTCCTCTACTGCAACCTATTCACGCAGAGCTAACAGAGAGCCGCAGATTTAGCGCCGAGTCAGGTATCGGTAAACTGGCCACGCAAATCAATAAAGCAGAGACAAATCTTCAAGCTATTTGGCAATTACTAAGGCAAGACGCTGCTTTGAGTTTTCAATATGTTAATACGTTACAAGCAGAGGCCATATCAAATAATAAGATAGAAAATAGCCTAAGCGGAGAAAAAATTATTTCAAGAATCTCCAATAATTACCAATCATACGTGAATGAAATTAGAAATTTACTAGAAAATCCAATAGAAAAATCCGTGCCAGAATCAGTTAAAAATACTACATCTTCGTTAATGGAAGTATTTAATCAATTTAGAATCTTAACCGCTGGCCACAATGGTGAATGGGGCGACCACTATATCAATAACTACCTCACTCAATGGCATCTTGCTGAGTTAAAGTTGCCCTTGGGTCAAAACACATGGTTCCATGGTAGACCTGTTATGATTCTACAAAATAACTATGAGCTTGGATTATTTAATGGGGATATTGGTTTCTGCTTACAAACATCAGATGAAAGAAGCCAATTAGAAGTATTCTTTGAAAATAAAACACAAGGGATTGCGGTCAACTTGCTAAATGAAGAGGTGATAGCCACGGCATATGCAATGACCATTCATAAGTCACAAGGATCTGAATTTAATCATGTTGCTATTACTTTTGATAATAGTCATGCAAGATTGCTGAGCAAAGAGCTTATCTATACAGCAGTGACTCGTGCTAAGAAGCAGGTAACGATATATAGTACCAAGCACGCTTTAGAAAAAGCAGTTCAAACACCAACTGAGCGGCATACTGGTTTGGCATTACAGTTTTAACGATTCATTCAAGTTGTTGTCGACGCAATAAGTCAGCGCAATAAAAAAGCATCCAATTTGGATGCTTTTTTAGGACTTAACTATTTCAATCAATTAAGTCTAGAATTAAACTTTGTCTTCTTTGATTGCATAGATACCTGGCAGGTGACGCAAGTAACCATGGAAATCCATACCACAACCGTAAACATAGCGATCTGCAACATCAATACCCACAAAATCTACGTCAAAATCTGCAACTTTGCGATCATGTTGCTTGTTAAGCAAGACACAAGACTCAAGTGATAGAGGCTTTTCTTTGCTTAATTCTTCAACAACTGCTTTTAGGGTAATACCTTCGTCAAAGATGTCGTCAATCAACAATACGTGCTCACCTTCGATACTAACATCAGGCTTGAATTTCCAATCAAGCTCGTTAGTACCTTCGTTATCACGATAACGAGTCGCATGGATATAGTGCATGCGATGGTAGAACGTAAGATGTGTCAGTAGTTGACCAGCTGGGATCAAGCCGCCGTTCATCACGACCATGACAATTGGGTTTAGACCAGCATAATGTAGATTGAGCTGAGCGGCCAAACGCTCATAAGCAGCAGCTACTTCGATACTGCTGATAAGGCACTCTGAGTTGCGTAAGGTTTTTTCAATTTCTTGGTTACTGATTTGGGTCATCGGGTGCGCCTTTGGTAAAAAGTGCCGCTTATTTTAGCAAATTTTAGTGAATTTGCCCAACGTCATATGACTTTTGGGACAAAATTAATCCAACTTTTAGGGTTATTCTGGCTTTTCTATAATAAATGGACGGTAATAATTGGCCAATCTATTCAATGAGTCATTTGGTAGGTCAGGTAATAGCTTATTAAGTGCCATACTCATGCCTTTATCAATTGCCGATTTGGCAACTGGAACTGACTTACGTTTGATCATGCCTAGCTTTAATGTCTCGGCATAACGACTGATAAAATGGGTCAATGTTTCTTCGTTCATGGTTTCGAGTGCTGTTTTAAATTTGGCTCTATCTACCTGTTCAGGCGTGATAGCAGCAAACCCTTCAGTGATGGTATTGGCATCTTTTTCTGACAGTTTAAAGCCAACACGTTTAATGCCTTCATTATCAATAAAGGTTGCATGATCTCTTAGAAAATGAAAACTTGGTAACACGTCTTTGTTGTTTTCTTTACCTAGTAAGATATTAAGCAAAGTATCTGTCGCGCGTTCAATCGTTCCAACAATTTTACGCATAGAGGCTTGGCGCTCAGGGTTAGGAATAATCTCTACCAAACCAACCAATAAATTATCAGTAAGATCGCGCGCTGTCTGATGCGTAAGAGCATCGCGATAAGGGTAGTACTCTACATTCTCATTTGAAGCAACGACTTGTTCGGCCTCACTGATTAAAGCTTTTAGTTTATCTGAGGGTACGAATCCAAAATAATGTGCCATTGCACTTCCTTTATTTGTTGTTTTTTATGTCTTACTTGCGTTACATTTATCACCAAATCGGTTATTATTCAAACAAAGTTTTAGTCTCAGGCTCATCACACCAAATGCTGATTAGTGACATGCCCTAGTTATAAGATAAATGACTTTGTTGATTGGTAATAATTTTGCAAATTGCTAGAATTTACCTAAACGATAGATGAGCTGAGTCACTCATTGCACACTAATTTAGCATATTTTTCATATTTTAATTCAAAAAGCTTGAACTTATAAGGCTATTGACTACTTGTCTAGGGAGAGATGAGATGAATAGTGCTATTGTACTACTATTCGCCGTTGCCGCTATGCTCTGCGGCTACGTATTTTATTCAAAATTTATCGCCACCAAAATTTTAGCATTGGACAACAGCCGTCCTACACCCGCACATACGATGAAAGATGGGATCGATTATGTTCCTACCAATAAGTATGTATTGTGGGGGCATCACTTTACGTCAGTGGCAGGGGCTGCACCAATTATCGGTCCTGCCATTGCAGTTATTTGGGGCTGGGTGCCTGCCATTATTTGGGTAGTGGTAGGTACTATCTTTATGGCTGGCGTACATGATATGTCTGCTATTTGGGCAAGTATGCGTAATAGAGGGCAGTCGATTGGTTCTATCGCTGGTACTGTCATGGGCACACGTGTCCGCAGCTTGATGATGGTTGTCATTTTCTTATTACTACTGATGGTCAATGCTGTATTTGGCGTAGCTATTGCCAATATGATGATTAAGACGCCATCTGCGGTATTGCCAGTTTGGGGTGCCTTAGTGGTTGCCTTTATCATCGGGCAATGTATCTATCGCTACAATATGAATCTGGTCTGGGTGTCCATTATCGGGGTAACGGCCTTGTACGGGCTTATTTATCTTGGCCCTATGTTCCCGATTGTGTTACCTGAAACCGTGATGGGTTTACCTGATAACGCAGTATGGATCTTGATCTTGTTCGCCTATGCGGCGATTGCGTCGTTGTTGCCCGTATGGATGCTGCTTCAACCTCGTGATTATATTAATGGCTTACAGTTATTTGTCGGTTTGATTTTATTGTATGCTGCTATTTTTATTGGCACGCCTAATATTGTCGCGCCAGCCGTTAACACTGCATTACCAGCCGATACACCATCACTGCTGCCATTGTTGTTTGTGACAATTGCTTGTGGTGCCATATCAGGATTCCATGGTTTGGTCGCCACAGGGACTACTTCTAAGCAAATTGATAAAGAAGAAGACGTTCGTTTCGTTGGTTACTTTGGTGCATTGGGCGAGGGTATGCTAGCGCTTGGGGCAATCCTTGCAGCAACCGCAGGTTTTGCAACTCTTGGTGACTGGCAAGCGGTCTACCAAAAGTTCGGTGATGGCTCTATCGGTGCTTTCATTGACGGCGGTGCGACCATCTTGAATGCAGGCGTTGGTATCGATATGGTGCTATCACAGACCATGCTTACAGTAATGGCTGCATTGTTTGCTGGTACGACGATGGATACTGGCGTACGTTTACAACGTTATATCTTCCAAGAATTTGGTGAATTTTATAATTTGCCCGTACTCAATAAGAGTGTCGTTGCAACGTTACTTGCTGTCGGAAGCTGTTTGTTATTAGCGTTCGGTGCTGGTGGTATCGATGGCGCGGGCGGTATGATCATTTGGCCGCTATTTGGTACAACCAACCAGTTAATGGCTGCCTTAACCTTGATGATCGTTACCATTATCTTGTTACGTAAGGGTAAGCCAGTTTGGTACACCTTAGCACCATTGTCGTTCTTGTTGGTTATGACTGTTTTTGCACTATTGATTCAGCTCAAAACCTTCTTTACTGATGGTAATTGGCTACTTATTATTATGGATATTATTATCTTAATCGCGACCATTTTGGTGACGTTTGAGAGTTTGTCTGTACTACGAAAAGAGTGGTCACTACATAAAGGTAAAAGCGGTGAAGTTTAAACATTAACCCATATTGAGTGTCTGTTTAATAAAAAACGCTAGCAGCAATTGCTGGCGTTTTTTGTATCATATAGGCATGATAGATCATAAGAATTAAGTAAAATACGAGCACATTATGGAAAATGAAAACACATCGAATGATATAGAAAACGTTCAACCATTAGAGAACACTCAACCATGGTGGCAACGGTTTAAGAGTGGATTAAATGAGTTTTATCATGCGCCTTATCGTCAGACAATGGCACGCGCGGCACGTGATGAAGAAGATTTTTTTATGTTGCTTATGTTTGCTGAGAGTTTGGGGATTGATAATCCCGCCAGCTTTTATACATTAGAGTTGCAACCTCTATTTTTAGAGAACTTTCATGAGTGGCATACACGTATGGGGATGGATAGATGTCCATTTGACCACGTCGGCTGCTGCTAACAGTAGTGGGTTGACTATATAAACAGTAGCCAAGCATTTATTAGATAATGAGACAAAATACGAGATAACAATATGGCATTACACCCTTTACATGGATTGGTAGAGCAGTTAAAGACACAACCGATTATATTTATCGGCGGCAAAGGTGGTGTAGGGAAGACCACCACTGCAGCAGCCCTAGCCAGCAATTATGCAAGCCAGCAACAAAAAACCTTAATTGTCTCAACCGATCCGGCACATAGTTTGGGTGATGTATTGAATGTACGACTCAATAATGAGACAACGGTAATATCACCTTATCTAGATGCGATTGAGTTAAATCCTGACGTGATTGTCGATGAACATTTTGCTCAAGTCGAACGTACGATTAAAGCTTATGCCAACCCAGATATGATGCCAAAAATTCGTGAGCATCTGAGGCTATCTAAGTCGGCACCTGGCGCCCAAGAAGCCGCGATGCTCGAATCTATGTGTCATCATTTAGTCGAAGCGGCAGATGCTGGGTATGAACACATTATCTTTGATACCGCACCGACAGGTCATACTTTGCGATTATTGGTATTACCAGAAATGATGGGAGCATGGACGGATGGGCTGCTTGCACAGCAGCGACGACAGGCCAAACTACGTTCGGTGGCGACACACTTGGATAGTCACAATCAGAAAAACAATCAAAAACAGAGCACGCAAAAGAACGACGTGGCCAATCCGTTTGCAGCCAAAAAATCAGACCGCTGGGAGCAAGCTGTCTCCGTATTAGAAAAGCGCAAGCAATTGTTCCGCCAAGCAGGGTTGCTACTACATGACCGTACACAAACAGCGATTGTGTTGGTGATGACTGCTGACGTCTTACCATTGGCTGAGACCAAGCGCGCTATCGAGCAATTAGAAGACAGTAAGCTCATGCCAGCAGCAATCGTCATTAATCAGCTGATATCAACAACGCAGTCGGATGAGTTTTGGCGACGCCGTGCTAAGCGTCAGCAGCATTTGCTGCAGGATATCGAACAAAGCTTTACCAAGTACCCGCTGTATCCGATTTACCTGCAACAGACAGATGTACGTGGTACTGATGCATTGAGTGCGTTGTTAAGTGCACAGGGTGCATAGATAGTTAGCTAGTAATTTATGACTCACGCTTATACGACTGTAGTTTACCTGACAGCGACCATGCCATGTCTGTGCGTAATAACTGAGCTTGTTCGGACTTGCCGCTGCTAAGCGACGACCATTGTGGTTTACCACGCGCTTTTTTGAGCTCACTTGGTAATTTATGAGTTGGCCATACAGTAATTGGATTATTGTCTTCATCTTCATGGTTAATGTCGTTAGTTAGCGACGTTCCAAGACTGCTGTTTTCGCCTTTATATAATAACTGAGTGGCATCTGTAGCAGCATGACCACGATGGCGTAATGCAGTAAGTAAGTCTAATGCTCGCGTTGCTAATAGCGTCAACGTAGCAGGATCGATATATAAGCGTTTTACCCCAGTAATCCTATCGGCAATACTGCTGGTATTCGATAGCAACCCGCCTGCGATCCCACCTATTGCGGCACCCAATCCAAGGGTCGTACCTAGGGCTGCTGCATCGATACCTAATCCTAGAAGCGCACCAGCTGCTGCACCAGAAGTGGTACGAATACCGTAGCTCTTGAGAAGTTCAGGGTCGAAAGGATCTTGTTGATAGGCTTGTAGTTCAAGCGGTGTTGCTGCGACGGCATTGTCATAAAACTTATAAAGGTTAAGTAAGTTATGCTGCATCGCACGCTCACTTTGCCTGACCGCTTCTTGCATTTGCTGTAGTACAGGCAGTGGGTCGTCATCTTCATTGATCTCGCGCACAAAGGCAGCAACATTCAATAAAAAATCAGCGATGATGATATTGGCCTCATCATACAGCTGAGCCCAGTCTTCCGTTCGACGTTGCATCAGCTGCTCAAGCATCTCAGAGTGGGTGAGCATGGTGGCTAGGTTTTTCCATAGGCGCATCTCATCTTCAAACTCAAACGCGACCGAATCGAAACGCGTTGAAATATGCAGATTGCGTCTTGCCAGCATCGTTTGCCAGTCGTCGATATTAGCATTCTGGCTGTCTGTAAAATTAAAAACAGGCATGACGGGGATAGCAGCCCAAGACAAAATCGATAGCTCGTCTTTATATTTACCCAATACAGGCTCACGAGCATCTACCACGTAAATGGCCATATCACTTGTCAGCAGCTGACGAATTACTTTGGCTTCTTGACTATAATCATAGGGCAAGTCATAGCTGTCTGAACCTTGAGCGACATCCGCCGCCAAAAACTGTTGCAGACGTTCAATACCATCACGGCGACTGGCAGTGTTGTCCTCTAGCCAGTCCATAAGCCCTGAAGCATCTTCCAGACCAGGCGTATCGTATAGTGCTACCAGCACCTCACCAGTTCGACTGTCTGTCAGCTGTGCTTGCTCAACGTGACGCGTGGTCGCAGCTTCGTTTTTGACTTCACCAAAATATACGTCTCGCAATAACGTGCGCAGTATAGAGGTTTTACCCGTATTGGTATGACCAACAACGGCCAATTTGAGCGGTTCACCACTGGCGATGGTTTTCTTTGTTACCCTTGACACTGGTGCTGTCGTTGCTGATGCTTCGGTTGATACAGGTTGATTATCCTGAGTAGCTATTGACTGAGCTACTGTGTATTTTGATGTGTTGTCTGAAGGATGATTTGAGACATCAGAAGTTGGCTCATAAGCTTTGTCCGCAAAGAGACCTGCAGGCTTATTATTTTCATGATTATTTTTATTGTCATTATTCATAGTAACGTCTTATATTTATTGATGATCGAAATACATAGTAGCCATTTATTGTAAAACAAATCTGATTGGGTATCGGTTATGAATGCGTATTGCCCATATCATAAATCGTAATCTACGCATTTATAATCATACTCTAGTCGGTTCAATATACTTTGAATACAAGGAAGACGAGTGAAAGCACTACAAGTAGTAGTCTAAGCGAGACTGACACCGTATCCAATTTATAGAGAATTGACTATATTAGACAGCACTAGGTGGACGCAGTAGTACCTTGAGCTTTTTCTTAACACCTTTGGCACGAAAAAACCGCTGCCACATACGGTAAAAGACGCCAAATATCAGGCTGATGATATTGTCGTGACTGGTTTCACCAACGGCACCGTATTTAACTGGGTTGTTGATAGTATCTTCTTCTACATAAGTACCAAACCAGCGATCAAAAATAATGAGAACACCGCCGTAATTTTGGTCAATATATTCGTCGTTGGTGCCATGATGGGCACGGTGATTGGATGGGGTATCAAAAACATACTCAACCCATTTTGGAAATTTTCCGACAGTTTCGGTATGGATAAAGAACTGATAAATCAAATCTAAGGCATAAAAAAAGAATACCCAGACAGGATGCACGCCCAACATCATCAGTGGGACAAAGAATAACCACCAACCCGTCACTGAGTACAAAAGGCTTTGACGCATGGCAGTGGACAAATTCATATGGTCATCTGAATGATGCACGACATGCGCTGACCAAAACCAATTCATACGGTGTGACGCACGATGGAACCAGTAATAGCTAAACTCAACCGCGACGAATATAGGGATGGCGGTAAGCCATGTCACCTCAATAGTAAATAGGCGATATTGATATAACCATAAGCAGATAGGTATGACGATAAGCGCTTGGGCAATCAATTCAAACCCTAGATAAGAGCCACCCAAGCTAAAATTGGTCATCGCACGACGCCAACTAAAGCTTTTACTATTGCCGCGCTTGGACTGATATAGCCATTCTGCCAAAAATAACAAGAAAAATGGACCGCCAGCCAGCGGAAGCAGCCACTCTTGCCAATACGCGGGCAGAATGCTCGCCAGCAGTGGCTGCCACGACTCTGGCGCAGCCGTTAAGATACTTTGGTTTAACGCCTCTCGGTAACCATCCAATAGTTGACCATACTGACCTAGGGCCATAAGGGAATTGTCTGCTGCCATCTTGGGCTCCTAGCCACTATAAAACATCCTTGTCATCTTGATATGACGTCACAGCTATCAAAATGTATTCTAACTACTGTTATATCAATAAGTCTTTAAGCCTGTCTGAGGTTATAGACCTATAATATTTATTTATTGTATATCATACCAGTCATAATGATAAGTTCATATATGAACAACAGATTAAAAGTAATAGATTAAAAATTAGAATGTATTAAGTATCTATATCAACCAATCCAATTTTTCGTGCAGAGAGCGCTGTTTGCCATTGTTGATAGCGAACCGTTTGTTTGTCTGACGGCTCATCATCGGTACGTGCGTCAGTTAAGTCAGCAGCAGAGTTGGTATCGCTAAGCAGTTGTACGATAAGCCCATCTTTTGCATGAGCAGCGATTTGATCGAGTTTGCGTAGCGTACCGCGGTCGGGCAGTGCATTGCTATGGATGCCAAGCAAGACTTGCACCGGATGCGCATCTAGATAGTTTTTAAGCCGTGTCATATCATCACGATCATCAACGATACCAAAATTCTCAACTTCGCTTGAGTGTTCAAAACCATGGTTGCTGCTATCAAGCCCTGACTGCCACCATTTGTCCTGATTTGCAGGGTATTCAAGCAGCGCAACTAACTTCTTGCCCGCACTGACCGTCGCTTTTGGAGCGATAGGGGCTGGTGCCTCAGTAAAGTCATCAGCATCCACCACGTGCCGCTGCCAAAAGTTTAGGATTTTTTGATAATAGGGCTGTTTGATATCCAAACGCATTTTTTTGCGGCGGAACATCAATGCACAGAACGCCCATGCTATCGCGCGCGGTACAATGCCGTACATTAGCAAGCTACCAACTAGTAACCTTGCCCATTGCCTTGCAACAGACAGCGGCATCGCTTCGGTGACAAGCCTGCTCTGTGCGATCGCTGTGCTGTCTGGCACACCAAATCCCACCATACTAGGTAGCCAGCCTAATACTTGAGTCAAGCTCACCAGCGCCTGATCAGAGAGTAATGTTGACTCCCAGCTAAAGCTATACTGACGTACAATCAGCAAAAATATAATTGCAAGCAGCATACCGGTCAATGTCGCAAGCCACAACTGATGGCTAAACCGCCCCAAATACCAACGCATACCGCTGTGCTGCAACTGGCGTTCATACAGATCGACAGCCGCTTTGGTCACATCGTCTTTACCGCGTATAAGGTAGCTTGGACTGACAAAGCTGGCAAACCAACTGGGTGCTTGTTGGTCTCGATTGATGAGTGTCATGACCAGCCAACCACCAAGCATGATAGTGTGGAACCCAAGCAAGCAGACCAGTACATAAAAGAAATTCACGACGTTGGACTGCAAGAGGGTAAATAATCCCAAAAATCCTGAGAGGCACCACACCACACTCATGACAATCATAATGCCTTTTATACGACCATCAATTTTACCAAGCACCCGAGCGAGCGCCCCATTGCTATCGATACGGGATGCACGTCTGTGCAGTTTTTGGATAGGTGTGCCATCCTTACCCTGTAGCTTTTCAGTGATAAGTAACGGGTCAGTAGCAAATACATGCTGATCGCGCTCTAAGGCACGTACTAGTTCGGTCAATTGGTCTTGAGGTGATAGCATAAGGCGCTGATATCCGTATAAAAACATCAATATAAAAATAAGATACAACAAAACGTCGGTTTAATCGCTAGCAATTATTGTAGCGTATATTGACTATAGCAAACCCTCATAAAATCAGCCAAAATAAATAAAGACTTATAAACAAGGAAAAGTATCACATGAATGACAAAATTTACCTGATTATCGGTGGTACAGGCGGTATTGGTCAAGCTATTGTCCAACAGCTGGTGCAAGCTAATCACAGCCATAGTGTACAAATATTTGCCACTTATCATCGCACTGAACCGAATGTTGAAACAGAAAATCTGCACTGGCTACCGATGGATATCTGCGATGAGGACAGCATCGAAAAAGCGGCTGATACCATCAAGCAGACAGTCGGTCATATAGATTGGGTCATTAACTGCGTGGGGTTATTGCATACAGATACCGCGCAGCCAGAGAAAGCGCTGCGACAAATGGATACCGAGTTTTTTTTGCAAAATATGCAAATCAATGCGCTAGCAGGATTGCTCATCGCCAAGCACATTAAGCCATTATTCGCCAAAGCTAAACGCAGCGCTGAGAATCCAGCGATTTTTGCGACCATATCAGCCCGTGTTGGCAGTATTACTGACAATCAGCTTGGCGGTTGGTATAGCTATAGAATGAGTAAGGCGGCGCTTAATATGGGCATGAAAAATCTAAGTATCGAATGGGGTAGGTCACTAAAAGACGTCTGCGTGGTTGTCATGCAACCAGGCACTGTTGACACCCAACTCTCCGCACCGTTCCAAGGCAATGTCGCTGAAGGACATCTGTTCTCACCAGCGTATAGCGCGGAGTGCTTATTAGATGTGCTATCAGGTATGACAGTTGCTCAATCAGGCAGCTTTGTCGATTGGGCGGGAGAGCTCATACCTTGGTAGTAGGTATATTCGCTAAATAAGACCATAAAAGATGCGCCGTTAATCAGCCCTAGTTAGTAAGCCATAAATAAATCCATAAACTCATTTACCGGTGTTTGCGTAAGCTTTTCTTGATCGTCACACAATTCAATGATCTGCTGACAACGGCTGTCGACAAAGCGAGTTGCCAGACTGGCACGGAACTTTGCCTCTAATACAGGAATGCCTTCGGCGCGGCGGCGTTTATGACCGATAGGATATTCAATGGCAACTTTTTCTGTGCTACTACCATCTGCAAAAAATATTTGAATGGCATTGGCGATAGAGCGCTTACTGGGATCATGATAGTCCTTTGAGTACTGTACGTTTTCTTCTACTACCATTTTGCCGCGTAGCTCATCAATAGATAGATGCTCCTCGTGATAGTCGTCCTCGTAGTGCTCTGCCATTAGATCACCCATCAATAGTGGCACGGCTACCATATACTGTAAGCAATGATCACGATCAGCTGGGTTGGCAAGCGCGCCTTCTTTTGAGATGATGCGAATCGCTGAGTCATGCGTGGTCAAAACAATTTTTTCGATATCATCCACTCGGCCTTTGACATGTGGATGCAAAATGACCGCTGCTTCACAAGCGGTCTGGGCGTGAAATTCAGCAGGAAAGCTTATTTTGAATAAAATATTTTCCAGCACGTAACTGCCAAAATCACGCTGAAAGGTAAAACGGCGCTCGTCTTGTGGCTTTGTGGCCAGATCGTGATTGGTATGGCTGAACAGCACATCATAAAATCCCCACTGCGGTGCGGTTAATGCGCCTGGGATACCCATCTCGCCGCGCGCGGTGATATCTACTAGGCGTACTGCACGACTGGTTGCATCACCGGCTGCCCATGATTTTCTACTACCAGCGTTGGGGGCATGGCGATAGGTGCGCAGTGCCTGACCATCAACGAGGGCTTGCGAGATGGCTGCCATGATGCGCTCACGGGGTAGCTGGTAGAGTTTGGCAACCACCGCAGTTGAAGCCAGTTTGACCAAAAACACATGATCCAGGCCCACACGGTTGAATGAGTTTTCAAGTGCGAGTACGCCTTGAATTTCATGCGCCATGATCATCGCCTCAAGCACAGTTTTCATTGTAAGCGGCGCCTGTCCTTGGCTGATGTTTTTCTGACTGATATAGTCCGCGACCGCCAAGATACCACCTAAATTATCGGAAGGATGACCCCATTCGGCAGCGAGCCACGTGTCATTGTAGTCAAGCCAGCGTACGATACAGCCGATATCAAAAGCGGCTTTGATTGGGTCTAGCCGATAAGATGTACCAGGAACGCGCGCGCCATGCGGTGTTATTTGGTCGGGGCAATTAGGGCCTAAGTGCTTGGTACACTCAGGAAAGCGCAGCGCCAGTAGGCCACAGCCGATAGTGTCCATCAAGCAGTGACGTGCAGTGTTCCATGCTTCAGCAGCGTTCGGTGACTCGTCATCTATTGAATAATTAAGCACATAATCGGCAATCCTTTGGATTTCGACGTCGTATTCCGGACGGACATTGCTCTCTACCGTCGCATTTTTTGTATTTGAATGGTCGTTTGACATGGTTGTGTCCTCTTCCTTGAGTGTGCCGCTTTATTAACCAATGATTCTGGTTATCCTTTTAAAGCCATCGTCATTTAAAAGTAGCATACTCAATATAGAACAACCAATTTGAATTATGTTAAGAATTAAGACGTTAGCAGCGATCTAAATCATTAAGTACAACAGACCTAAAACAAACAAAGCGGCCATGATAAACAGCAGGAAACTTAAAACTTTGGTCGTGGTTGATGCAGTATCCGTACTCTCTTTTTTGATTTTGTTTTTCTTTGCAACGTATAGCACCATTTTTACATGCTCGATATTGTCCTCGAGATAATGCTCGCCTTCAGGCACAAAACCTAACGACTCGTAAAAACTCAGTAAGTAAACCTGTGCTGAGATGATAATCGGACGCTTTTTACCGTACTTTTTTCGGCACTGTGCAATAGCCTGATTCATCATCTGCCGTGCTAGGCCATCACCTCTATGCTCCGATAGCACAAGCACTCTACCGATAGCAGGCATCGCAGTGTGGTTGGTCTTAATCGCAGGATCAGCTACTGATAGGTTGGATTTTAGCTTATTAAACTCAGGTGGGATAATACGGCAATAGCCCACCAATGCTGCGTTTTGATGAGCGATTAGGTGCAAGCAATCAAAATCCACTTCATCCATATCTTGATAGGCACAGTTTTGTTCGACGACAAACACTTGCGAGCGCGCCTTTAAAATATGATAAAGATCAACTGAGGTCAGCTCGTCAAAGGTTTTTAGAGAAAATTCACAAGTCATAATGGGCTAGCTTCTGGCAATAGGCAGTAAAAGATTGGCATTATAACGATTTAGGCAGGCATTAACCATTCCTAACCGTTTAGGGTCTGGCTGATTTTATCTAAGTTTAGGCTATCAGACATAGCGCTAAAGATTTCAAAATATTTGCCGCGTTGGGCATAAAGTACCTCGTGGGTACCTGTCTCAACCACTTCGCCATTTTCTATCACCACGAGATCGTCGGCATCGATGATTTGGGCAATATTGTGCGAGACCATAATGACGGTACGGTCTTTTTTGATCAGATCAAGGCTTTTTTTGACCTGTTGGCTGGCAATGGCATCGAGGCTGGCTGTCGGCTCGTCCAAAAATACAATAGGTGGGTCTTTTAAAAACATCCTTGCCAGCGCAATCCGCTGCTGCTGACCGCCTGATAAGGACTTGGCAGTGCTCTCATAGCCATCAGCTAACCCTATGATCTGCTCGTGGATAGAGGCTTTTTTTGCAGCCACGATGATATCATCTTCGTTGGCATTCATATTCCCATAGCGGATGTTTTCACTAATCGTCCCTGAAAAAATATGATTGCTCTGTAGTACTAAACCGATGCGCTGACGCAGCTCATGGGTATCGCAGTCGGCCAAATCATGACCATCTAAACATATCGTGCCAGCGTCTGGCGCATAGAACTTGACCAATAGATTGATAATCGTGCTCTTACCAGCGCCAGAGAGACCGACCAGTGCCGTGATACGGTTGGGCTTGATGGTAAAGCTAACGTCTTTGAGCGCTTGCGTCCCATTCGGATAAGTAAAATCGACATGTTTAAGCTCGATATGACCTTTTAGGTTGTCGCTACTAATGCCAGCGATGTTTTCGACTTGTTTATCATCTTCTAAGATATCAAAAAACCCTTCGGCATAGGTCAATGCATTATTGATCTGGTCATAGATGCGGTGCAACTGTCGGATAGGGGCGGCGACGTTTTGGAACAGCATGACATGAAACAAAATCATACCAATGGTCATCTCGCCTTGTAGGACAAAATACGCGGTGAGCAAGATAATAACCACGACGCCAATCTGCTCAATAAAGGTTTTGATGGCATCATAAACAAAACCAATACTGCGAATGCGCAGCTGATTGTCGGTCATCTCTTTTTGAATGGTTAGGTGCTTCTCAGCTTCGATAGA
This sequence comes from Psychrobacter sp. BI730, assembly GCF_013414195.1. Lineage (GTDB taxonomy): Bacteria > Pseudomonadota > Gammaproteobacteria > Pseudomonadales > Moraxellaceae > Psychrobacter. Next base: position 82,529 of record NZ_JAATTV010000011.1, on the reverse strand, counting down.
TTCACGAACAAAGGATTTCACCACGCTGATCGAATTGATCAAAGATATTACCAAACCGCTTTTGGCCTCGCGAAATCCGCGCATCTGCCGCCGAAACCCTTGCAGTCGCTTAGCTTGTTTTTGGCTAATAAAAAAGTAAATGGGTATGATGACAAGACCAACCATGCCGACCCAAAAATTGGTTGAAAACATGATGATAAGTGCCACGATTGCGTTGGCAAACAGCGGTAGCATATCGATAAAGAAGTTTTGCACGAGGCTGGTCAAACTGCTGACCCCATAATCAATACGGGTTTGCAATTTACCACTGTCATTTTCACTGCTGGTATAAAATGCCATGCGATAAGTGAGAATGCGCTCAATGATGCGCTGTGATAAATCGCGTGACAGATTAATACGTATTTTTTCACCAAAGAAACGCTGACCAAAAGAGATAAATATCGACAGTATCTCTTTGGTTAGCAAGACCGCACTGATAATCATCAGCATACGTATACCAGCTTCCCAAGGCTCAGCAAGTGTGGCTATCTCAGTTAAAGTATCGACGGTATAGCGCAGCACAAAGGCGTTAACCTGCGCGGTAAAGGAGCCTAGGGCAGTCAGCGCTAAGGTGGCGATGATAAGCAAGCGATAGGGCTGAGCAAATACTGCCAGTTTTTTGAGGATATCCCACAGCAGCGCTCGCCGTTCTTTCTTTTCGACTGGCGGTTTTTTATCTAAGGATACGCGGCGGGGTTGGGGAGGTGTTGGCATAAAACTCTATCGCAAATTGAAATAAGCCATGACTATGCTTAAAACGCATCCGCTGGCACAAAAACCTCACCAACCATGATACGCCTTGCTGAGCGGCTCATCGACACTTTTTTGGCTTGCCAGCGTCCATCGACCAGTTCGGTTTTTCCACCGACCAGCAATGTACCTGATGGATGACCAAAACGTACCTCTGTCAGCTCGCCAGCGCCTGCCGCTTGATTAACAAGTGTGCCTTGCGTGGTTGCGGCGGCGGCAATAGCGACGGCTGCTGTACCCATCATGGCATGATGCAATTGACCCATACTCATGGCACGTACGACTAGATCAATCTCGCCTGCATCGACCGATTTACCACTAGAGGCGGTATAGCTCTGTGCTGCGCCAACCCAAGCGATTTTAGGAATGTGCTGGCTGGTCTGTGCCTCGCTCACTTCTTTGAATAATCCCATCGCCACACCGCCTGTAGCGCGGATTTTCTCGAGCTTGGTAAGTAGCTCACTGTCACTATTAATATCGCCTTGTAATTCAGTACCGGTAAAGCCTAAATCTTCTGCTTTCATAAAGATAGTTGGGATACCTGCACTAATAAAGGTTGCTTTGACGCTATCAGCATTTAGACCACAGTTCGTTACATCGAAGTCATCGACCAAGTTACCAGTAGGGAACATGTCGCTTGTGGCATCAACCGGATCGATGAATTCAATTTTGACTTCAGCCGCTGGGAAGGTCACACCATCTAATTCAAAATCGCCCGTCTCTTGAACCTGTACTTTATCATTTGCATCTTTATAGACTGGTACATGGGCAATAATGGTTTTACCAATATTTTCTTGCCAAATGCGTACTTCACAAATACCGCTATCTGCATTGTCATCAATACTGTTATTGATCTTGTCAGCATCAACTAGACCCATATTAATGGCACAGGCACCGACAGCCGCAGTTAAGTTGCCACAGTTACCCGCCCAATCAATCATAGGCTTTGCGATATTGACTTGTCCAAACAGATAATTCACATCATGATCTGGTCTGTCAGAGGCCGATAAAATAACCGTTTTTGACGTGCTAGAACTGCCATTGCCCAAACCATCAATCTGCTTGCCGTAAGGATCTGGGCTGCCGATGACACGTAATAGGAAGTTATCCCGCGCAAAGCCTGCGACTTGGCAACGCTCAGGTAAGTCAGATAGTTTAAAGAACGTGCCTTTTGAGGTGCCGCCGCGCATATAGGTAGCAGGAACGGATAGCTGCGGGGCAAAAGAAGCTTTTGATTTAGTATTGGTTTGGGCCACTGTATTAAGTCCTTTTTATATTGTTATAAGAATGGGTATGGCGTCATTAGCAAGTAAGCCCGAACGACTAAGAGCGCTCGTTAATAATGATAACGACAGGAGATAATCGTCAGATAGTTATCATCGACGGCATATACCAACCGATTGGCATCATCGATGCGTCTTGACCAAAATCCAGATAGGTTTTCTTTTAGGGGTTCAGGTTTGCCAATGCCTTCAAACGGATTACGCTTACATTCGGTGATGAGTTTGTTAATACGTTTGAGTGTTTTTTTGTCTTGCGTTTGCCAGTACAGATAGTCTTTCCACGCAGCATCTGTCCATGCTAGTTGTTCACTCATTATTAGACCCTTTGGATTGATTGAAGCCTTTGAGTTCAAGCACTTTCAATATCGCTATCCGTATGCTCATTATTATCGCTGCTACCATCAGCTTTATCACTATCTTCTACCGTATCTATTAACTCACGCGTCACGGTCTTGCCAGCTTTATATTGGGCAATAGAGTCCGCTAAGTGCGCCGCATTGGCAGGAGATTTTAATAGATAGACGGTTTCCATCAGGCTATTGTAGTAATCAAGCGACATCACAACGGCATCATCAGCGTCACGGCGGGTTACGATAGTGGCATTGGCATCATCGTTTACCGTATCTAGGACAGATTTTAAATGCTTTCTGGCTTCTGAAAAACTAACGACTCTCATGGCTTACTCCTTTCATGACATTCTGCATTACTTGTACAATATATAGTACATATTACGCCATTGGTTAAGTAAACTCAATGTATAGTGTGCAAACCATGTTTTGAACTAAGCTTTAACATTAGCAAATAAAAGCCGATGTCATATAAGGCTATACAACATCGGCGAACTTTGTACTCTGCTATTTATCACGTTAAAACCTACATGACAATCTTAAGCAATATCTAACGTACCTTCGATAAACTCTTTAGCAAAGCGTTGTAGCATACCGCCAGCTTTGTACATTTTTACTTCATCAGCCGTATCTAAGCGGCAGATAATAGGCGTCTCAGTGGTACTACCATCGGCACGATGAATCACTAAGGTCATCAACCCGCCAGCCGAGACTTCACCTGTGACATCAAAGGTTTCTGTACCATCGATATTTAGCGTATGGCGAGTCGTACCTTCCTCGAACTGTAGAGGTAGAGCGCCCATGCCCACTAAGTTTTGACGATGAATACGTTCAAAATCTTCAGCAACGACGGCTTCTACGCCAGCGAGACGCACACCTTTGGCAGCCCAGTCACGGCTTGAGCCTTGACCATAGCCATCACCTGCGATGATGATCAGCGGCTGCTCACGGTTCATGTAGGTCTCAATCGCTTCCCACATACGCATGACTTGACCTTCTGGCTCAACGCGCGCCAATGAGCCTTGGATAACTTCGCCATCTTCATCTCGTACCATCTCATTCAATAGCTTAGGGTTGGCAAAGGTCGCACGTTGCGCGGTTAAATGGTCGCCGCGATGGGTCGCGTATGAGTTATAGTCCTCGGCAGGCAAGCCCATAGTATCGAGATACTCACCAGCTGCCGATGAGCCAAGGATAGCGTTTGATGGTGACATATGGTCGGTTGTGATGTTGTCACCAAGGACTGCAAGCGGACGCATACCTTTTAGTTTGTTCATCGCTGCCATTTGACCTTCCCAATACGGCGGACGGCGGATATAAGTGGTCATTTCACGCCAGTCATACAATGGGCTTAATGCCTTACCTGTGTCTTTTTTGGCTTCATCAAACATTGGAATATATACCGCATTGAACTGCTCAGGCTTAACGGCAGCAGCGACAATGGCATCCACTTCTTCATCATCAAACCAGATGTCTTTTAGATAGACATCATTGCCGTCTTGGTCTTTACCCAACGAGTCTTTTTCAATATCAAAACGGATGTTACCAGCGATGGCATAAGCGATAACCAGTGGCGGCGATGCTAAAAATGCTTGCTTGGCATACGGATGGATACGACCGTCAAAGTTACGGTTACCAGATAGCACTGCCGTAGTGAACAAATCATTGTCGATGATTTCTTGCTCGATGTCAGGGTCAAGTGCACCGCTCATACCGTTACATGTCGTACAGGCAAAGCCTACTACATCAAAACCGATTTCTTGTAGCTCTGGCATCAGTCCCGCTTCTTCTAGGTACATTTTGACGGTTTTTGAGCCGGGTGCTAAGGATGACTTCACCCAAGGTTTGCGTAATAAGCCTTTGGCATTCGCATTACGAGCGACAAGGCCTGCGGCCACCATGTTGCGTGGGTTTGAAGTATTGGTGCAGCTGGTGATAGCAGCGATAATAACCGCGCCATCTGGCATGAGACCGTCTTTAGGTTCAGGCAGTTTCTCGTCAGCGCCATGAGCGATACCTTTGGCAACCAAGTCGGTAGTCGATACACGGGCATGGGGACGCGACGGGCCTGCCATATTACGACCGACTGATGACAAATCAAACTCAAGGACGCGTGCGTATTCGGCTTTTTCCATGCCGTCAGCCCATAGGCCCGTTTGCTTGGCATACTGCTCAACCAATTTAATCTGAGGCTCAGAACGACCAGTCAGACGTAGATAGTCAGTGGTTTGCTCATCGATATAGAACATCGCGGCAGTGGCACCATATTCAGGTGTCATGTTGGAGATAGAAGCGCGGTCACCGACACTTAGCTGGCGTGCACCGTCACCGAAGAATTCAATGTAAGTAGACACTACGCCGGCATCACGCAAAAACTCAGTCATTGCCAGTACCAAATCTGTACCGGTAATGCCTTTTTGCAGTTTACCCGTTAGTTTGACGCCAACGTAATCAGGGAGGCGCATATAGGATGGGTTTCCTAGCATGACGCTTTCGGCTTCTAGACCGCCCACACCGATTGAGATTACACCTAGTGCATCGACCATCGGCGTGTGGCTATCAGTACCAACTAGCGTATCGGCAAAAGCGACTTCTTCACCCGCTTTGTTTTTTACCACTTGTACCACGGGTGACATTTTTTCTAGGTTAATCTGATGCATGATGCCATTGCCCGGTGGCACGACATTTACATTGTCAAAAGCATACTGACACCAGTTGATAAAGTGAAAACGGTCATCGTTGCGGCGCTCTTCAATCGCACGGTTTTTCTCAAATGCGTCATCTTCGAAGCCTGCGTGCTCAACGGCCAATGAATGGTCAACGATAAGCTGAGTTGGCACGATAGGGTTTACTTTAGACGGGTCACCGCCTTGCTCAGCGATAGCATCACGCAAACCTGCCAAATCAACAAACGCGGTCTGACCCAAGATATCATGACAAACGACGCGGGCAGGGTACCAAGGAAAGTCTAGATCTTGCTTGCCTTCGATATGCTGTTTTAGCGCATCGGTTAGCTCTTCTGGTGGGCAACGGCGTACTAGGTTTTCACATAATACTTTTGAGCAGAACGGTAGCTTGTCATACGCGCCAGCTTCGATACTCTCGACAGCCTCGCGGGTGTCAAAATAATACAAATCAGTGCCGGGAAGTGGCTTTTTGAATTGTTCGTTCATTGGTTGTACTAGGGCGTTGTCCATAAGTCACCTTTGGCTGTTGGCTAATTATAATAAGTAGTTAAGCGTTGATATTGAGTAAAAATTCATTCCTTTAGCAAAATCATCGTTCGTTATCATAGGCTTTGCTAAAGAAGCGATATTGAAAAGGCATGGTTTATATAAATGGTAATAAGCGTATGACGATTAAGCCTAAAAAAATAACAAGGCTCAATCATCATACCTGTATCAGCTAGCATTGCCGCTAGCTGATAATGATTGTTTAGCAATAAGCAATGAACAACAATTACTTAACGTGCACTCATATCTGGTACTGGGCGCAGATCTTCGCCAGTGTACTCTGCACTTGGGCGAATGATACGGTTGTTAGCACGTTGCTCAAATACGTGAGCAGCCCAACCAGTCAAGCGTGAACAGACAAAGATAGGGGTGAATAGCTTGGTCGGGATACCCATAAAGTGATAGGCAGAAGCATGGAAAAAGTCAGCATTACAGAACAGTTTCTTCTCGCGCCACATCACTTCTTCACAGCGTACCGATACTGGGTATAGCACTTCATCACCCACGTCAGCGGCCAGTTTCTCAGCCCAGCCTTTAATCACAACGTTACGTGGATCTGACTCACTATAGATGGCATGACCAAAGCCCATGATTTTGTCTTTACGAGCCAACATACCCATCATCTCTTCTTCAGCTTCATCAGGTGAGCTGAAACCTTCAATCATATCCATCGCCGCTTCATTCGCTCCACCATGCAATGGACCGCGTAGTGAACCGATTGCACCAGTGATACAAGAATGAATGTCAGATAAGGTAGATGCACACACACGAGCGGTAAAGGTCGACGCGTTAAACTCATGCTCTGCATAAAGGATAAGCGAGACGTTCATCACTTTTTCGTGCAGCTCGTTTGGTTTTTCGCCTTTGAGCAAATGTAAGAAATGTCCGCCAATAGTGGCATCATCTGTATCGGTCTCGATACGTACATTGTCGTGGGTAAAACGATACCAATAGTTGATAATCGATGGGAAGGCAGCTAGCATACGGTCAGTTTGATCGTTTTGCTGAGCAAAATCAGTTTCGGTCTCAAGGTTGCCAAGCATAGAGCAGCCAGTACGTAGCACGTCCATTGGATGCGCATCAGCTGGGATACGTTCAAGCACGTCTTTTAACGCTTGTGGTAGGCCACGTAAGCTTTTGAGCTTGGCTTGATAGGCATCAAGCTCGCTTTGAGTAGGCAAATTGCCGTATAACAGCAAATACCCCACTTCTTCAAAAATACACTTATCTGCCAGTTCTGATACATCATAACCGCGATAGGTCAGACCAGAGCCTGATTTGCCAACGGTAGATAGAGAGGTTTTACCAGCGACTTGTCCACGTAGACCTGCGCCTGAAAGTTCTTTCTGTGCTGCCATATTTACATTCCTTTTGTTGGTAGCTTTTTTGAGTGAAAACGGTGTTTCTGACAATAAATTTATTGGTTAATGACTATAGCGCCAGTTTAGCGTTATGCAGGCTGTTCAGGCTGTGGACCGTCTAAATCGACGTTACAACGCTCAAATTCAGCTTCAATAGGGCCATTTAAGACTTCCATTGCACTGCCTTCGCCTTCTGCATTGTTGATCTTCATATATTTGGCACCCAGTGGTGACTCCATAAATGTCTGAATCTCAGTCATTTCTTCTGGAGTAGGGTCAGCCATTGGCGTTGCTACTTCTTCGCCATTCATGACGCGCAATTGCTCATTGCCAAAAGCAAGCAGCTTTTTACCCACGTCCGACGTATAAAAATCATCTAATTCTTTTAACTCTGCATCAGTAAACTGACTCTTATAAAAACGATCGACTTCCGCTTTACCCAAGTCTTTGTCACGTGACTCGAGGCAGCTGACTTGCTCTTCACTGAGCGCGCCGCTATTGATAATTGGTGCAAACAATAGGCTGTTGACGGTATCTAATGTAATCGTCGTCATGATCAAGTCATTTTGAGCATCAGTCTCTGAAGGTGCAGCTTCGCTTTCGCTAACCACAGTCTCGCTCGTATCACTGGTAGTATCGTCGACGTTTTCTGGTGTTTTATCACAGCCTGTCATGAATAACAGCGCCGCAAGCGTGCTACTAAGTAGTGAGGATTTGACAACCGTATGAGCAGTAGAAAATGGCATAAATAACCTAAAGGTAAATGAAGACGGGTTTTGAAACGATAAAGCACACAGAGGTGGTTTATCGTTTCGGCGTTGCTACTTGGCAATTATTAGTTATTAACTACTTATTATCAGCAAATAGCTTGTCTAGTGTCTGCTCAAACTCATGATAGTTCAAGAAATCATAGAGCTCCATACGAGTCTGCATGGTATCAACGACTTTGTCTTGTGTACCATCATCTAACAAATGCTGATAAACGTTCAATGCTGCTTTGTTCATAGCGCGGAAAGCGGATAGTGGATATAGCACCATCTCGACACCCACACTATACAACTGATCAGTGGTATATAGATCTGTCTGACCAAACTCTGTCATGTTTGCTAGTACTGGAATATCGAGTACATCAGTGAACTTACGATACATCTCGATATCGGTCAGCGCTTCTGCAAAGATCATATCTGCGCCCGCTTCTTGAAATGCGACGGCACGTTCAACAGCAGCGTCCAAACCTTCTACTGATAGGGCATCTGTACGAGCCATCACTACAAAGTCAGGGTCAGTCTTTGCGTCCAACGCCGCTTTTAGACGATCAACCATCTCTGAGATACTAACGATTTCTTTATTAGGGCGATGACCACAACGTTTTTGTGCCACTTGGTCTTCGATATGTACCGCCGCGACGCCTGCTTTTTCCATCTTTCTGATGGTCTGGGCGATGTTAAACGCGCCACCAAAGCCAGTATCGATATCAACCAATAGCGGTGTGTCAACGGCATCGGTGATACGGCGAGCATCTTCTAGTACGTTATCAAGGCTGGTCATACCGAGATCAGGCAAGCCAAATGAGGCATTGGCCACGCCAGCACCAGAGAGATACAACGCTTGGTGACCAACTTGGGTCGCCATCATCGCTGTATAGGCATTGATAGCGCCTGCAATCTGTAATGGTTGGTTGTTATCATTTTTTTGAGTGAGAGCACTGCGAAAGCGCGCGCCTGCTGAAGATGAAGTCATGTGACTGTCCTTACATGGAGGGAGAATATTCTAATTGTTGTAGTTGATTATACTCAATTATTCATGCCTGAAAAGTTTAGGTTCTTGATTGGTATTTAATTTAAATAATAATTGAATGTATTATTTTTAATAGTATTCATGATTCAAATAGCATTATGCATTTATTGGTAATTTCTTATGATAAGTATTCATATTACTTAAAATCACAGCTTTTAGAATCTTCTATTTTTTACATTTAGTTACAATTACTAAGGCTGCCTTGCCTTATTGATATAATTACACTCATCAAAAAGCCCCAACAGCTAGGCTATTAGGGCTTATGTTCCGCTTAAATAAGATTGTTAAGTGCTGAGTTTTAAATTAAGCAAAAAGCTTAAGCAAATAGACCTGCCATATTGGCTAAGAACAATAACGCGAAGCCTGCCAAGAATATTAAGCCTGCGATAGACAAAGCATTCATACCTGCTGACAGTTTCTTATGCTTTTTAACCAATGAGTAGTTTAACCAACCAAAAATAGGCGCAGAGACGAACGCCGATATCATGGCAAACTTAAGCATAGCGCCTAGTTGTCCTGTGAAGAAAGTGATAATTACTAGACCACCACCGATGGCATAGGTCGTCCAAAAAGCGATCTGCTTTTTATTTATTTCGCTTTCACCTTTTAGCAAGCGCCAGCATTCAGCATTAGCGCGTCCATAGCCATCAGCACAGGTGATGGTCGTGCCGAACATACACATAAAGGCGACGAAAGCGACCAGTAGCCTCGACCATTCACCAATGGTTGCGGTATACATATTGATCAACTGGTTGATATAAGCACCGCCGACCAACTCAATCTCTTGTCCTGATCCATACTGGACAAACACACCTAACGATAAGAAGAACAACGCCAATATCGCTGAAACTGCATAGCCAACGTTAAAATCTAACAAACCTTGGCTATGCGTGGTGTGATCTGCTTTGACTTTGGCAGAGGTCCACATAGATGTAATTGCTGCAAACTCTAGCGGTGCTGGCATCCAGCCCATGAGTGCTACGATAAATCCCAACGTGGCTAAATTCCAAGGAGAGGCCGCCACAAAATCTACTGCCATAACGGTTGGCTTGCCAGCAGCAATGATAACTGCAGCAACAGTAGCCGTGGTAAGCGCAATCATAATCCACTTAGTCACACCATCGAGCAACTTATAATGCCCTGCAATCAAAAAGAACCAAGAGACTGCGACGATAATGAGAGATAACGCCATTGTCGACAGACCAAGTGAGGCTGGCAACATAAAGCCCAAAATTACGGCCGCAATAAGTGAGACCGCACCCGTACTAATAACCGCTGACAAGATAGAAAGAATAAAATATATCCAAAGATATACCTTTGAGCGTTTGGCATAGCCTGCAATCAAACTCTCGCCAGTATCGTAGACGTAGTCAGTTGCAAAGCGAAAAAACGGATACTTAAACACGTTAGCCAATACAATCATAATAGCCAATTGCCAGCCATAGATAGCACCGGCCTGTGTTGATGAAATCAAATGCGAACCACCAATGGCAGCAGTTGCCATCAAAATGCCTGGGCCAAAGATGCGCCAGCTAAAGCCCTCTTGTTGCGAGGCAACGCTATCGTCAGGGGCACTTGGGTTGTTGAGTTGTTGTGTGGACATGAATACCTCGAAATGGTTAAAACAGCAAATTATCACTTACCTGTGTCAGCTTGCCAATGATCAGAAAAGAACGTCCTATAAACCGTCTAAATATAAAACGATTTACATCGTATCGACTTTATCGCACCAACACTGTCTAGGAGAATGATTATTCTAGTTATTATTACTATTTGTTTGCATTGCTATTCTTGTTAGTTAGCATACTTATAAAATAATATCAATATTTAAAATGAATTATTTTTGGCGGTTCTTTATAACACAATATTCAACGGATATCTGCCCATTTAGGCCTGTGACACAAAATTTTGCTGCCGATAAGTAATGCCGCGCTGTTCGTAGACGTGATAAATGGCTGTGAGCAAGTCAGGTATTTTTGGGTGTACAAAGTCTTTGAGGGTGTGTAAATAAATAGGGGAGGTGACATTTTCATGAACCAAACGTTGGTAGCTGATCTGTTCCGTACGTACGGTTTGCAAGCTGGCAGGCACCAATGTAATGCCTTCGCCTGCCGCGACCAGTCCCAATGCGACCTGCAAATCACTGACTGTCGTGGTCATAAAAGGTGAGATGCCATACTGGGCAAAAAGATGTAGTAAAGGCTCAGTAATAGGCTCGCTAGATGCTGCTTCATGAGTAGCAGCACGGTTGACTCTATTTGTAGATAACTTGTCGTTCGCTTGGGTCACTGCCTCTGTCGTCACCGTGGACGATACTGGCAAATGTGTTTGATGATATAAAATTAAGCGATTGTTCGCTAGGTCTATCAAGCGCTGCTTACGTACATTGGCAAGCGGGTGTGATTTTGGCAATGCCACCACGTAGCGTTCATGACGTAGCAGAATCTGCTGAATCCATGGATCTTGATGGGCAAATCGGCCAAAACCAACATCAATCTCACCAGACTTGAGGGCATCCATTTGTTGATATGAGCTAATGTCTTTTAAATTAACGTCGATATCAGGGCTGAACTGTTTAAGCGTGGCAATGATTTCAGGCAACAGGCCATATAGCACTGAGGGCACAAAACCTATATTTAAAACGCTGCTGGGTGCTGATAGACGCTGAGTCATACTAGTCACCGTATCAATCTCGGTCAGTATGGTGCTTATTTTATCGTAGAAAAAACTGCCCGCTTCAGTCAGATGTAGTGGCCTGTGGTAGCGATCAATAAGCACCACGCCCATGTCAGTCTCTAGCTGTTTTAGCAAGCGACTCAGGGTCGGCTGTGACAGTCCTGTCTTGGTGGCGGCAGCGCTAAAGCTGCACAAATCTGCAACCGCGATAAACGCATTAAGCTGTTTTAAATCCATACTATTGAGCCTGTCATAGTCTATGTTATCTCTACATAGATCAGTTCTTAGGGTTGGTTTATCATATTATTTAGAATAGTTCTTATCAATATTAGCGTTATCCCATAAATTGTGCTTGAAGATAATAGGTCGAGCAACTATATTGTTGGCTAATAACACTGTTACACTATAGTAAGAAAATTCATTCTAGCAATCATTTAACACCAGTAAAAAAACTGGTTTGGTATTATTCTATGAGCGACGAAAAAAAAGACGCTGGCACCGATTTTGATGAAAAATTGGCTAGAATTATTGACCAAAAATCGCGTAAGCGTAATAACAATGATATCTATGAACGCTTTATTAATCGAGTTCATGGTTCTGAAGAGAACGATCAGGCTGAATTTGAAACACTAGAGAGTGCAAAGAACCTTGCCGCTTTCGAACCTTTGAGCACAGAAGAGTTACAGCTGTTTGAAGATCAAAGCAGTGAGCAAGAATTATTGCTAGAAACAGAAAATGCTACAGCAGCAAACACTACCTCTGAAGCTTCAGATACAAGTACAGTATTTGAAAATATATCTGAAAATAATGTGCTGAATATCGCCAATGATAGCGATAGTATTAGTATTGATGTCAATGATGTCAGTTCAGATACAGAAGCCTCAGAATACATAGAACGCAACAAGATAGATAGTAGCAATCAAACAGAGTCGCACTCTACGGTTGACCATAGTGAATCTAACATAAATGAGATATCGGATGATGATTCTTTAAACATCCCTTTGAAAATTGAGAATGTGTCTGAATCAGTTATCGAAGAGCCAGTCATAAACAATAAAGTGATCAAAAGCAAGAAACCAATCATGATGGCTATGGTAATTGGTTCAGTAGTATTGGTTGCTATTGCATTAATGCTCGTGTTTTCAGGAGTCTTATCTACTTCTGCGGTTGATAGTATAGACAACAGCACTGATGGTAATGTAGAGATAGACAGTACACCAGCTGTTAGTGTTGATCCAGTACTGTCTACTGACAGTCAAACAACTACGGATGGCGTTGACCCTGTAAGTACGCAACCAGCCACTACTCAGCAAGATACTTTGGACAACAATAGACAGGACCTGCCAGCTGCTAATGAGTCAAAGTCAACCTCTGAAGCTCCTACACCAGAAAATGATGCCACTGTTATAGCTACTGAGGAAGCTGCTATAACTTATGAGGACTTTAGACAAGAGTCGCAGACTACCTTGTACCGCGAAACCAATAATTAAAGGATTTACGTTTTATACCATTTCAGACGGTTAGATAACCGTCTATCAATTTATTCGAGCGCTCGTACTAGAAATTGTTGCAACACAATATAAAATTCGTATCATTATGTAAAAGGCGCGTTTATGTGCCATTTATGATATGAATTATACGGTACGTAACTATGAATGAATCAGAAAACGTGAATAATGATATCGAGCCAAAAAGCATCAGACCCCGTAGCCTTGTTTTTGCTATTATCAGTGTCATCTGTATTGTTCTAATATCCGCCTTCTATATGTCTAACCGTATTTCTTCCACGCTATCTCAAGCGTCGACGACTAATAACGGTTTAACAGTCAGCAACATTACTAAAGAGGCTAATGCTAATCAGGCTGCACAACAGCATTCGAATAGCCAAAACCAGCCTAGCAAACCTATAGTTATTGACGGTCATGAAGATGACACCGCCATTAGCTATCATGACTTCAAGCAAGAAGCGCAAAATGTGCTATTCCGTGAGGAAGAAAAGATCATACAAGCCAAGTACAGTGCACATGGTATAACGCCTGCTGTCAGCGCTGAAGACTTTAGAATAGAAGCACATAAAACCTTATATCGTGAATCCAGTTATTAGGGCTGCTATTAGCACTATAAGATTATGATAACTATAAGTCAGTAAGTGAATAATATTAAGCCCCATTTCTCTTCTCTCATGTTTAGAGAGGAGAAATGGGGCTTTTTTTGTGGGCTCAGTGCTCCATGCTTTAGCTAGCTTGCAGGTCGTGTTAAGCCAGTTGCTTTTTAAGCGTTCGTAAACGGCTTTTAAATTCTGAGCGGTCAACATAACAGCCTTTGAGACGACGCTCACCGACGTTTTCATCAAAGGCATTACGCCCATGCAGGACTCGGCGGTTATCAAAAACCACCATTTGACCAGCTGCTAGTTTTAACTCAATCTTATAGCGATTGTCTTTTAGTCGAGCCATCAGCTCTCGATAAGCGAGATAGTAGTCATGCATTACGTCACTGGGCAAATCAAAAACATCTGCAAGATGCGCGTTGTATTTGATTTCGACAATATTGCCGAAGTTGTCTAGATTGATGACGGGGTGGTGCTCCCGAATATCATGGGCAGTGTCATGAAAACGAAAGGGGATAGCATACCCGGCAAGCAAGCGAAAATACTCAGGCTGCTCTTCTCGTAACCCTTCTAACACCTTTAATCCGTCTACGAAAGTAGATTCGCCGCCTATGCTTTCATTACTCAAAAAATGCAAGAATTGATAGCCTGGAGGCAACTCCTGATTTGGCAAGTCGGTATGCAAAGGTAATGAGAGCGAGGTATAAGCCAAATTGATTGGTGACTTTTCTGATATCACATCAAAGGTCATACCGAAGTTAGTCTGCCGCAGATAATCGACTCGCATGGCGGTCTGTACGCCAGCATCAGAGTCATCTGGCATATTATCAATGATAGTAAGCCCATATTTATCCAGCGCACTCATCCACTCATATAAAGCACTGTCACTGGTCATGATGCTCTGCTGGTCATACATGGGGATGTGGTCAATAAACGTGCCATCCCAACTTTCATAAGGACTGCTATGGTCCTTGGCCAATGCACTAGAATACCCAAACTCACGTAACCAACTCTGATCAAAGTGACTGATATGCGCTTGTTCTGACCATTCAATCGTTAGCGTTGTCTCATCAAAAGAGACGGATAGTGGATGGATATCTTTTGAGACACTCAGTAAATCAAAGCTACGCTCGCCAGTGTGCGGATGAAAAGCCGATGGGCAGTTATCACGCAGCCAGATATAGTGGTACGTACTGTCAATACCATCATTCCAGCGTATTTGAATAGCGCGGTCAATGAGTGCAACGGATTCTATATGGTAATCAATTGCTGCGATGTCTAGAGATGGTGTTGATTGAGGCGTTTCCATTGGAGCAGACCCTACATATACATGAAGTAAAAATATATTTTACGGTATCTTGTTCGGATCGGTTATTCAAACAATGAATTACGAATCACCTAATAGGCAATATCAATCAACGCAGTACTAAACTGCGATTGATATCTGGCGAGATATTTTCTGAAGGGTTTTGGATAATATTAAGGCTTCGCGAACGAAGCCTTAATATTTGCGACAATTGGTATAAGCTTTTTATTTATCCGAAAGCTAATTATCGAAAAGCTACCTTAACCAGTATTTCGTAACCCTGCAGCTAGCGCATTGATACTACGGATTAATGGATCTTCTACATTAAGGTCGTCATGTGCCGAATCGTTCGGGGCGTCCTGTTGTCTGGCACGCTTTAACAGCTCAATCTGGATATAGTTAATAGGATCTAGATAAGCGTCTCGCCACTGCAGGGATGAAGCAAGATTCTGCTGATTGGATAATAAAGAGTCTTGCTCAAGCAGAGAGTTTAATCCTGAATTGGTCAGCGTGTATTCATCGGTGACCGCTGTCATGATTTTTTCGCGTAACGGCTTATCATCACACAGTTGGCTATAAGCCTCAGCGATATTCATATTGGCTTTGGTAAAGGCCATCTCGATATTACTGATAAATACGCTAAAGAAAGGCCAATGCTGATTCATCTCTTTCATCAATGCTTCGTCTTTTTTGACACTATCTAGCGCACTACCGACGCCATACCAAGCAGGTAAGGTAAAGCGTGCCAGTGACCAGCCAAATACCCAAGGAATCGCTCGCAAGGTGGTCTTACTTGGCAGGCCTTTTTTGCGATGGGCAGGACGTGAGCCAATGTTTAACAGAGATATTTCTTGTACTGGGGTGACCTCGGAGTAGAATTTATAAAACCCTTCGGTACGATCGGTCAGCTCTCGATAACGTTGTTCACCTGCATCTGCTAAGCGTGCAAACAGCGCTTCATACTCTGGCAACTCAGTCGGTTGTACCACAAACCTTGTCGAGCAGGCTTTGAGTGTGCCTGTGATTGCCATAGTTAGCTCAAACACAGCGGTGTCCGTATTGGCATACTTAGCATAGAGTACTTCGCCTTGCTCAGTTACCTTAATCTGCCCATGTAGCGTGCCTGCTGGCTGTGCCGCAATGGCTTTGTGCGTTGATCCACCACCACGGCTCACAGAACCGCCACGACCATGGAACAAGCGTGTTTTTATGCCATATTGCTCAGCAATGTTATTGATGGTTTGCTGTGCACTATAAAGCTGCCAAGCAGAGGTGATAATACCGCCGTCTTTTGATGAGTCTGAATAACCTAGCATAATCTCTTGCGTGTTATCCGTGTTCCGTAGCAGTCCACGATATAGTGGATTATCTAATACGGCAGGCAAGATTTTATCGATATTTTTGAGATCTTCGATGGTTTCGAACAACGGCGCAACTGGCAAATCAGCAGACAATTGACCTTCGTCATCAATTCTGCATAAGCCTGCAAACCGCATGAGCAGCAATACTTCTAGTAGCTGGCTAGCATTATTGGTCATCGAGATAACATAGCTACCAAAAGTAGCCTGTCCCACCAATTTGCGTAGAGTAGCGACCGAATTCATCAGTGATAATTGTTCACGCGTTTTGTCTGTCAGGTTATCAGTATAGATAAGCGGCGTGCCTGGTTTTTCTAGCAAGCGCGTCAACCACTCTTGACGTTCGGTTTCGCTTAGCGTCTGATAATCAGGCAGGTTGGAGGCACTAGCAAAGATATCTGCAATCACTTCGCCATGGTATGACGACTCTTGACGGATATCGAGCGCTGCCAAATGAAAGCCGCAAGTTTTGACCAAACGAATCACATCTAGCAGTAATCCTTCTGCGTGTGCCGTATCGTGTGTATTGACACTTTGACGGATAATGCGCAGGTCTTCTAGTAATTCTTCTGGATTGGCATAGGCATCTTTTTCAGCTTCGATATCCGTGCCTTTGCTTTGGATGCGGCGATTGGTGGCTTTGACTTTAGTCAGAATAATAGAGAGTAGTCGACGATATGGCTCATTGCGATAGTCATCGAGGTTATAGTCAAACACACGCTGATCGAGCTCATCATAACTTTTAATCTTGGCATATACGTCAGGTGAAACGGTGACAATAGTGTCACTATGAATCAGCTGTCGGCGCAGTTTTTTGAGTAGCACCTGATAGTGACGCAGCACAGTATCTGCATGCATCAATACGGCAAGCTCTGTGGTCTCAAAAGTCACAAAAGGATTGCCATCTCTATCACCACCAATCCATGAGCCAAAGCTCATAAATGCAGGCAGTGGATAGTCTGTGAGCTCTGGATAGATATCGACAATGGCTTTTTTGATATTACGATACACTTTAGGAATGGCATTGAACAAACTGGCATTAAAGTAATGCAAGCCATTGTTAATCTCATCATATACCAATGGCTTACGAGTGCGCACTTCATCGGAAGACCATAGTAGATCAATCGTTTGCGCCGTTTGCTCTTTGGCTTGCTCGTAGGCGAAGCTGTTTTCAGACACATTGTTTAGGGCGTCGCTATGCGTGAATAGACTTTGTAAGATATTCATCGTGGTACGGCGACGCGCTTCGGTAGGATGCGCCGTAAATACAGGTGTAAACTTCAGCTGATCAATTAGCTCTTGCATTTGAGCAGGCTCGATATTGCGTTCACGACACTCAAGTAAGGTACGGCGAAATGACCCTTCCCAGCTTTGCTCAGATTGTATACGCAGCTCATGACGCTGCTCACGCAAGTAATTCTCTTCACTTAGATTGGCTAGGAAAAAATAGATAGAAAAGCCGCGTATGACGTTTTTTAAGGTTTGATTATCCAAAGAAGCAATAAAATCGATAAGCTGCTGTTTATGTGCCTCATTCGGCTCACGACGCTGTTGAATAAAGCCTTTGCGCAGCGTCTCAATCGTATCTAGCGTCTGCTCACCAGATTGGCGAGAAATAGCATCACCTAATAATGAACCCAACAAGCTGGTGCGTTTACGTAGTACGTTGTTATCTAGTGTCATCTTCAACCTTCCTATCAAATGAATGGATACAATACTATGGTTATCTTATACGTAATATCCTTATGGTTTTTTGCAATTTAACATAAATAGGTGAGGCCTGCTTGATGTTGATAGCAACTTTTTTACTAGTAGATACTGGCAGACCTCTAATGCACTATTATTAGAGCGATTTTTTGTGACCATGCTCATTGCTATATTCTATCCAAAAGTCCGCATTATCCAATCCAGCCTTTCTAGGATCAAAGACAGGGTTTATACCTAATTTCATCTGCTCGTCGTAGTCTTTTAGAACTTTTAGAGCAACCTTACTTAGAAGTAAAATAGCAATGAAATTTAAGTAGCACATACTACCAAACCCTATATCACCTAACGCCCACATCATACCGATTGACTGAACACTACCAGTAAAACAAACGATTAAAAAGACCAGTTTGAGTACATGCTTGAGAATGGGGTAGCGCAGTTTATTGTCCAAATAGACCAACGTAGTTTCGGCAATATAGTAATAAGCAACCAAGCAGGTGAAGGCAAATAAAAAGATAGCAATCGCAACAAAGCCACTTCCATACTGGTTAAAGACAGTAGATACAGCTGCTTGGGTAAATGCCGTGCCAGCTTCAATACCAGGCATATTATCAACTAGGGTTACACCTTCGGGGGTCACCACGTTATACATGCCAGTTGATAGAATCATCAACGCTGTTGCAGTACAGACAAGCACCGTATCGATGTAGATAGAGAAGCTTTGCACTAAGCCTTGTTTAGCAGGATGTGATACTTCGGCTGCCGCTGAGCTAAAGGTCGCCTCGCCAGCACCCGCAACGTTTGAGAAAACAGCACGGCGTACGCCCCAAGAGATAGCAGTTCCAACCATACCACCAAACACTGCATCCATGCCAAAAGCACTCTTAAAGATAAGTGCAAACATTGCAGGGATATTTTGAGCGTTAAATGCCAATACAATCACCATCATGAGAATATAACCGATTGCCATGACAGGTACGACTTTTCCTGCAAAATTAGCAATACGCTTTACACCGCCAAATATAATGATACCTAAGAGTACGACAAGGATAATTCCTGTTACAACGGGCGGTATATTAAATGCTGTATTAAAAGAGTCCGCAATGGTATTGGCCTGAACACCAGGCACTAACACGCCGTAAGATAGACAGGTCACGATAGCGACGATGATAGCAAAAGGTTTTAGCTTCAATCCTCTTTCAATATAGAACGGGGAGCCGCCACGATATTGATCACCGACCTTATGTTTGTATACCTGCGCTAAGGTAGACTCAATAAAAGCACTAGCACCACCTAACACACCCATGAAAATCATCCAAAATACTGCCCCAGGGCCACCTGCTGCAATGGCTGTTGCCACCCCAGCAATATTACCCACACCAATACGTCCTGATAGCGCCATACAGAAAGCTTGGAAGGAACTAATCCCTGCTGATGAGCTTTGTTTGTCGAACAACAACCTAATCATTTCTTTGAAATAACGGATTTGTACAGCACGAGTCATAATCGTAAAATATATGCCGACGCCTAACGCAAGATAGACTAAGGCGTCACTCCAAATATACCCGACGATAGTATTGATGATATTTTCCATAACTTTACTTCCTTGTAGTCTTTTCGGTTATGCTGACTTGGGCGTGGATAGCGGACAATGTCAGTTTTTAGTTCACCAACCAGATAGTTTTGGTTTGGGTATACTGGGACAACGCCTCTAAACCATTGTCACGACCACCGAAGCCAGATTGTTTATAACCACCAAAAGGTGTCGTAATGTTGCCTTCAGAGAAACCATTAATCGAGACGGTACCAGCTTTAATAGCGGATGCCACGCGGAATGCGCGATGGATGTTTTGTGTATAAAAGGAAGCGGCAAGCCCATAATTACTCTGATTGGCGAGCTGAATAGCTTCTTCTTCGGTTTCAAAACTTGTGACAGCTAAAAGTGGACCAAAAACTTCTTCTTTAAACAGCGTCATATCCGGGCTGACATTATCAAAGATGGTAGGCTCGATATACCAGCCACTACCGAGTTCATCGTGGATACGTCCACCTGCGATCAAACGAGCACCCTCCGTTTTTGCAGTATTGAGATGTGATATTACTTTCTCAAAATGCGCTTTTTCGATCATTGGGCCAATAGCGACCTCGGGATCGTAAGGATGACCCACCTTCCAAGACTGAAGACCTTCTTTTAATAGCGTTAACAAGGCTTCTTTTTGGCTAGAGTGGACAAGTAGACGTGAACCACAGCTACAATTTTCGCTCATATTCCAAAAAGCAGCGGATAAAATATGCTCGATGGTTTGTTCGTTGATAATGGCATCTGCAAAGACGATTTGAGGGCTTTTGCCACCACACTCTAAGACGACTTCCTTAAGGTTGCTTTGTGCAGAGTACTGTAGAAACAGTCGACCGACTTCGGTTGATCCTGTAAAAGAAACCATATCAACATCCATATGCTGACCGAGTGCCGCACCTACTTCTTCCCCAAGCCCACAGACTAACTGCAACGCCGCTTTTGGCACGCCAGCCTCGTACGCCAATTGTGTTAATCGATATGCTGAGAGCGAGGTCAATTCAGCCGGTTTAACAATGACTGAGTTGCCGGTTATTAATGCGGGTGCAACTTTCCATGCATACATTTGTGCTGGGAAATTCCATGGTAGTACTGCACCCACCACACCAATAGGCTCTTGTACCACAAGGCCTAGTGCATCTGCGCCAGTAGGAGCAACCTTGCCAAAAACTTTATCAGCCGTTTCGGCGTACCATTCAAAGGTTTCAATCGTAGCGGGTAGGTCAGTGTTGAGACATTCCGTAATAGGCTTGCCTGCATCGACGCAATCTAAGGCAGCTAACTCATCCATATGCTCATGCATTAACTGACACCAACGCTGCATGATAGCTTTGCGCTCTGCAGGAGACATCCGTCGCCACTCACCCTGTTCAAAAGCGTCTCGGGCTGCCGCGACCGCCGTATTAACATCTTGCTGACTCCCATTAGCAATACTACCTATGCAGGTATTATCAATAGGGCTGTAGTTAGGGAGTGTTGTCTCGGATACTGGTGCTGTGGTATCTATTAAATGGCCTGCCCAAAGCTGTTGGTTGCTGGCGAGTTCGAAGACTTGTGCTGTGGTCATACTCATTAGATTGTCCTTTTCTATACAATGGTAGGAACGATAAGAATGGTTCGATGTATCAAGACAGAAGTGCTAAAAATGACTGAGTCTCTTCTTTTGACATATCAGTCAAAGGTAGTCGTACTGACCCAACATTAATGCTCCCGTTAATGCAGCCTGCTTTGGCCTTTTGGTTATAGTTTCCAGACTCCATAGAGTGGATAGCAGGATACATGGCTGTCATCAGCTCTTTAGCACGGTTCCAATCGCCTTTTTTTGTGGCTTCAAACAATGCGACTTGTTCTGCTGGAAATACGTTAGCCGCACCAGCGATCCAGCTCTTAGCACCCCAAAAGAAGAAATCTACTGGTTGGTCGTCACAACCACAAACCACTTCAAAGTTTTCAAAATCAGCCTGTAGCATACGTAATGCATGGCTAAAATCGCCGCTGCTTTCTTTGACACCTACAATATTGGGATGTTTGGATAAATGCGCGACGGTTTCAAATTCAATGCTCACACCGACGCGTGCTGGAAAATTGTACATAATGATAGGTAGGTCAGTGGCATCAGCGACGGTTTCAAAATGCGCAATAATACCGTCTTGGTCTGGTAGGCTATACGGATTGGCTGATAACATTAAGCCGTCGTAGCCCAGATTTTTGGCTTGATGAGCAAGTTCGATAGAATGATTGGTCGATAAACTGTTGATACCTGCAATCAGAGTGACTTTGCCTTTGGCAGCGTCAGCGATAGTGGTCAAAACCAGCTCACGCTCTGCAGGCGAGAACGTGTAGTATTCCCCCGTTGTACCGCAAGCTACGATTCCGGTAACGCCTTTTTCTATGAATACATTGACCAGTTCGGTTAACTTTTGAGTATCAATATCTCCATTAACATCGAAAGGAGTAACGATAGGGACTAAAACGCCATGAATGTTCATATAAATATCCTTATTTGGAAGTAAAAGCCGTTAGTAAGCCATGAGCTATTAGCGACGTTGTTGGTTCTATGAATTGTCATAGAGATAAGATGTTCGATTATTATTTAAAAGACTTACGTTTGAAGCGATTTAGACGATAGGCAGTAGGATCTACCATGGCAGTATCGCCAAAATACAAAGCCGCGATCATCTGTGCGCTTACCACAGCTTGGGTCAGACCTAGATGCTGATGACCAAAGTTTAAAAAGACTGAGTTATGTTTATCTATGATGGGTAGCGAGTCTGCTGTAGAAGGTCTAAACCCCATCCATTGCGTATTGCTGTCACTATCTAGTGGGGCCTTTAGCATTGCTTGAGCTTGTTTTAATAGCATATTCGCACGGTTCATATTTGCTGGCGCCTCAAGTCCTGCATACTCAACAGTGCCAGCCAAGCGCAGCCCTTTTTCCATTGGTGTCATAATAAAGCGGCGATCCATGCTAGAAATAGGGATGTTGAGACGCTGACTTTCGTTAGGAAGCATCAGGTGATAGCCTCGCTCTGTATCCATTGGTACTGAGACGCCTGTTAGCTGTTTGGCTAAGGCTTTGGAATTAGCTCCTGCGGCGAGCATAATTTTGCTGGCATGAAGCTGCTTTTGTGTCGTCGTCAAACGAATACCATCAGTTATTACTTCCGCGCTCAGAACACGGCAGTTTTCATAAATTTGACCACCAAGCGATCTAAAAATAGTGCTTAATTTATGGGTAATGGCTTCTATATTGGTGATATGACCTGTCTCTGGAAAAAACAAAGCACCCAGTTGATTGTCTTTTAACGCAGGCTCAAGATCTGTCAGTGCTGACTGTGAGAGTAGGTTGTTAGAAACCCCTAAACTATTTAAGCGTTGACCATGTTCAGTCAGCACTTTTAGACTGTTGGGCGTCTCTGCAGTTAATACAGAGCCTTGTATTTGCACCCAAGAATGTAACTGCCACTCTTTGGCAAAATCTTGCCAAGCTTGAAGGCTCTGTGCATTTAATGCCAAAAGCGCTTGGTGACTACGTGCAAATGGTTCGGTACGCATATTAAGTAATAACTTGAATGCCCATGGTGCTAAGCGTGGAAGGTAGCGCCAATCTATCCGCAGAGGCCCTTCAGGGTTGAGTAGCATGGCAGGAACATGTCGTAGGATACTGGCATCAGCAATAGGGAAAACCTGTTCAGTGGCAATGTGACCTGCGTTACCATAAGTTGCACCGCGAGCGATTTTATTAGCTTCCAAAATTGCAACTTTTACCCCACGAGACTGTAGGGTAACCGCAGCACATAGTCCGATAATGCCACCACCGATGATATGTATATCAAACACTTGTGTGTCCATGAGAGTCTCGCTTTTTTGACCTTACTGAGCAGTGATTGGTTACTTCCTAGAAGCTATATAAACTGGTATCTATAAAGAAATACCCCATTTGAACGGATCGCTGTCTTGAACGATGAGCGAGGTCTCTGCACATACGTAGGCGTACCCTCGGATCGTGGGGATAATAGTATTGATAGGGTGGTTATGAAGAGAGCTATGATGACTAAGCACATCAATAGGCTGATAGCTGGCACTAAAGACACTGCCAATGATGCTTTGCTGATACCAAGTCTCACCAGGTGCGAGTACATTGTCTGCGGCTAAGCAAGCCAATTTGGCACTGGTTCCAGTACCACAAGGAGAGCGATCGTAGGCAGATCCAGGGCATAATACGAAGTTTTTGCTGTTAGTGCCGGCGAGATCGCTCTTGCCAAACAGTTCTATATGATCAATTTCGCCATTGTCAGCACCCGTGATTCCAGACTTATGAAGAGCTTTTTTGATCTGTATGCTAAATTGAGTAAGCGCCTCAACATTATTGGCTTCAATAGCTTGCTTATGATCGTTGACTAAGAAAAACCAATTACCACCCCAAGCGATATCTCCATAGATAGGACCGATATCGGGTACTTGAACTTCTACTTGTTTTTGGTAGCGATAAGAGGGGATATTCTGGACGCTACAACTACCATCATCATGCAAGGTTGCTTTAACTAGGCCTACGTTTGTTTCTAGATAGTGATCACCAGCGGTTATCTTTTGTTGATAAGCTAGAGATGTAATAACGCCGATAGTGCCATGGCCACACATACCTAAATAGCCATGATTATTAAAGAAGATCACGCCAGCCGTGGCACGAGGATCAGAAGGCGGGCACAAAATCGCTCCGACAAGCACATCATTACCACGAGGTTCTAGGATAATACTTTGACGTAAATGATCGAAATTCTGTTTGAAGTCTTGAAGTTTTTCTTGAATAGATTGCCCACTAAGCTCAGGAAATCCTGCATACACCATACGAGTAGGTTCACCGCCAGTATGCGAATCAATAATCTTAAGAGTGAAAAGCGTATCAAACATGACTGCCTACCTGATTCATCCGTGAGTTAATATACTGTTAGCGTTATTCATAAATGAACAAGGCGTAAATATAGAATGACGTTTTTCAGAAAAGCAGTCTTGATGTTTTTATATGAATAAATGCGCATTTCTGCACAGGCTATAAAGATATTTAGGAGTATAAATATTGTGTAGCACCCTAAAATACCTGAAAAGCTCAACGACAAGCTTGAGATGCTATATGAGAATATACCGATGCGGCCGTTAGTATTAGAAACACTTACAAAACAACTGTCAAAGCACCTACAGACTTATCAACCAGCCAATTTTGATGAGTTTGTTGGCAATATATCGTTATTGATGCCTCTGTTTGATACTATGAAAAATGTGGTGTTTTTTGTTAAAGATGACCAAGCATGCTATCGATTAGTCAGTAAAACGCTCATTAGACGTAGCGGGCTTAAAAACAAAAAAGCACTAATAGGACTGACTACAGAGCAAGTATTTTTGAAATCTCAAGGGAAGGATTATCTTAATCAGGACTTGAGAGTATTGAGGGAAGGTAGGGAAATTGTTGATAAACTAGAACTTCATAGCTATGCATCAGGACAGCTGGGATGGTGTATCACGCAAAAAATCCCCGTCTATGATGTAGAAAATCATATTGTAGCAATGGTAGGTATATCAGTAGATATTGATGAAGATAACGAGCGGATATTACATAAGCACGCTCGGTTGGCAAGTGTAGATCAATACGTACGAGACAATCTTGATCAAAAAATTAATATTGGTCAATTGGCGAAATTGGCAAATCTTAGTCAATCGCAATTGGAGCGTACCTTCAAAGCAGTACTGAATATGTCACCCATTCAGTTTGTACAAAAAATGCGCTTAGAGCATGCCATTCGACTATTAGCGAATCATAAGCTAACAGTAACTCAAGTCTCCTTAAACTGTGGATACGGTGATCATAGCGCCTTTAGTCGACAGTTTAAGCAGTTTACTGGCATGTCTCCTGTGAACTTCCGTAAAATACATTTCAAAGAGCCATAAATAAGTGCAAAAAAATATGGTTTTTGACTCTAAAATAACTCTCTAACGACTCCGAAGCTCATCTATATAATCTGCCCAATCTTGCATCATCTGTACCCTAGTATCGATTTCATCAAGTCTGTTGTAAGCCCCGCCATGTGTGTCTTTGATACGATGGCCTAGCTGTAATTCTGTGACGATGTCAGAATAGCGTAGCTCAGGCTGTTCCATGAGTAAGGTTTTAGCCGATGCTCGAAATCCATGCGCACATTGCACGTCTTTGTATCCAAGTCGGTGGAATATCTGCACCAACGTCGCTTTACTAATATAAGCATTGCTTGAACCGCGCATCGACGCAAATACATGCTCTTTATGCCCTGTAATTGACTGAATGTTTCGTAATCGAGAAATCACTTGCGTGGCCAAGGGGACAACTAAGTGAGAGACCATATCGTCACGACCTTCGCCTTTGGTCGGGGAGAACGCCCATGTATTATTATCCCAATCGATGTCATCCCAACGCATCGAGCGCAGATCGATACTACGTACAAATACATAAGGCAATAAGTTCATCGCCTCTAATGTAATCTTACTTGCACCTCTAAAATCAGACATATCTTTTAGAAGCGTCGCAAATTGATCTGGTTTGGTGATGGCTGGCAAGTGATGGCCTGAATTGGCAGGGGCAAGCTCACCACGGGTATCGACAGCTACATTTCTATCGCACAACCCTCGAGCAACAGCGAATGAAAAGACTTTTTCAGTGTATAGCCGAGTGCTCGCACCAACGAAAGTCGCTTGATTGCCATTGTTTTGAATCGACTCGCACACACTCAGTATCATCTCACTGGTGATATCGTCCATTCTTAAATCACCAATCTCTTGGCACATATATCCTAGACATAAATCCCAGAACTTGAGGGTTGACTCACTGTATGACGGTTTTTTAGATTTACTTTGATTGCGACCTGCTGTTTTGTGTTCTCGCCATGCTTTTGCAATCTCAGAAAATGGTGCATTTTTTAGGTGAATATATTTATTGGTTTGTTCTTTTTGCTGGATAGCTTTAGGGTCAGAGCCTTTTGCGACCATATCAAGAATGGTGTCTGCTTTATACTTAACCTCATGGAGACTGACATCCTCAATCTTACCCAACATCATCCTAGGGCGTTTGCCCTCGATATGCGGATGGGAGTAACGTAAGTAGTATTCCTTTTTGCCATTTGGATAAATACGAAGACTTAAGCCAGCTACACCTGAGACACTGACAGAATAATCTTTGTCTCGGCATTCGAGCTTGTTGATATCGTTTGCTGTGTCGATAGCCATAATGTATATCCGTCATATGATAATTAAGGTTGATGATAGGTTTATGATTGATGACTTATAAAAAGTCTCTTCTGTAGAAAAATATAGAAGTATTGGACACTATCATGGACACTGGTATTCGTTAGTGTTGTTAGTAAAGCCTTTTAGATAATAGTTTTTAAGACGTAATTATCCCCAAGGTTAACTTGGGGATAATTATAGCATAGTGGCCAAATATTGAGTAGGCCATACGCTGAGAGGGTTACACGGCATTTCTACCAGTTATTTCGATACATAGTTAAATGCGATTATGGTATCCATGATTGATTCGGCAAGGAGTTGAGCATATTCTCTATAAAACACATGCTCCTGTACTCGCACAGAATATAAAAATCAGGGTCATAATACTGTTCTGTGCAAATTTGGAATGCACCAATTTTGAGGGGTATATAGAAAATATATAACGACGGACTAAATACATTAAAAAATATCAATAGATAGCTCATTCATCTTAAAAATGGCTTGGTAACAATAAATAGAGGATGGCTGTTTGTGGGTAGATAAAATTTATCGCTACGCAAAAGAAAACAGCGTCAGTTCTAATTATTTAACAATCTGTCTATGAGTTAAATTTGAAAGGTTATACGTGATGACTTGGGCATAGTGATTGAAGGCTAGATAAGATTAGAAATATTCGAAGGAGTTATAACGTTCGGCTGAGTTTTTGCAATTTAATCTATTTTGGTAATATTAGAGGATTTCTAATCATACAAATGATGGTTATCGAAAATAGGTTATCAGCTTTTCTATATTAAGGATTTAACCAGCGGACATAGATAATAAATAAACTATCGTAGACGAGCAGCCATGATCATCTCGAATAAAAAGCTAATAACATATGTGAGCGTAGCAATTAGCATTTTAGCGAAGTATAGAGCATTGATAACCAGTTATATATTGAGTCCAAGTTCTACCATTTAGCAAAAGTTAAAATTGACTGATGAAATGCGCATCCATGAAAATTATGAAGAATCAACTTTAGCAGGTGTGAACTATAATCCAAAAGATTCGGTTGAATTAACAGGACAGAGTTAGTCGGCGAGAGCTAAACAGTTTGGTAGGATGTTTATATCCAACAGCATCAGAAATACATAATCGTTATGATTCTATAGTTAGTAAGGCTTAAGCATACTACTCAATAGACTTCATTTAACATAATATACATTATGCGAAAACAAACTAGCGGTTTTAGTAGCTAAGCGTAAAACCATTTACACCATGTCATTCTTATGCCTTATATCAGATTTAATATTAGTTATAGAGTTTTACTAACGACAATTTTCAAGTAAATGCTGACGCAAAGTTTTGTCATCCTGATCTAAAACTACGTCTGCGACTTGGCAATTTTTATCATTGTCATCACATGACAGCTCATAATAAACATCGCTACCTTGTGCCAAGCTAACCTGAACCAATCCTTGAGCAGTTATTGAAAACTTCTTGTCTTGCGTATAGTCAGGATCTTGCGAGTTCCAAAGCACATCGTAATCTATATTGCAGGACGTCTGAGTTTTATCAAAATATTCTTGCTCAAGTTGCATGGCTGCTTGCAAGTCAGCATCTGCATATTGCTGCAGCACTACAGGATTACTCATACCTTGGTCATCAATATCTTGTTGGTACATTTTCGTGATGGTCGCAATCTTCATATCAGCCATGGCATTTTGTTTCTGATCTACTTTTGATACATCGGCTATAGCGTGACCGACAGGCATCAGTCCTATGGTCAATAGTAATGTCAGCGATTTATATGTTGGCATCTTATTCTCTGCGAGCTTCTGTCCTATAAGTGTTATGATTATTACATCATACCTATATTCGGACTCTGCTGTATTATCGTATCATTCAGGTTTACTTACTAAAATATCGATTACATAGCGCTTCTATGGTATTTTTTACCGGTTCCCATGACAATTTATAGTGATTTTTCTTTCGCTAATAACTGTGCTAAGGATGATTTTATGATGACATTACCTGCTTTTTTTAAGGAAAAATCTGCGACATTAGCCTATAGTAGTCTTTTGCTATTCACGCTAGCTGCTACGGGTTGTCAGTCTGCTTCTGAGTCCAGTGAAGCCATTGTATCTCAGCCAACCAGTAGCTCATCAACACCTAGTAATGCTGATATCAGTCAGCAAACTCTTAGACAGCAAGCGTTACGTATACAGCGCGCCCTGGCAAATAAGGACTTTTCTAGAATCACTAATGATATCCATCCAACACGCGGCGTTCGTTTTTCGATGTACGCTTATGTACGGCCTGAGTCAGATAAAGTCTTTAGCCGCGGGCAATTTGCACAGTATTTACAGCAGTCTAACATTCAATTTACTTGGGGCGAAAAAGACGGTACTGGCGATCTATTGGTCACGCCGTTGCCTGCTTATCTGGATACTTGGGTGGATGGCAAAAAGTTCAATAATGCTAGTATCAATGTCAATGAATTCAAAAATAATGGTAATTCTATCAATAATTTAAAAGAAATATACCAAACATCAGATGTTGTAGAATTTTATTATAAAGGCACGGATGAGTATGATGGTATGGACTGGCGGGTACTACGCTTGGTATTTGATGAGTATCAAGGCAAGCGTTACCTAGTGGCTATCATTAATGACCAATGGACGGTTTAAGGTGTAGAGAAAGATTGCCCGACAACTTTTATAAGGCTTGTTTAAAGTGACAGCTTACTCTATCTGGATATAAATGCTATATATATTCAATTAAAGATATATAGCGGATTGTGCTACATGGTTTTTGGTATAGTTTTTAATGACAAGCTTTGTTACTAGCCCTCTAACGACAACATATTCATAATCAATTTGATCAAAGTTTCTTTTTGGTTGGGGTCAGACTCAGCGACCAGTAAGATTAAAGCTGCAAGCCCAGTATTATTGATGACCATGTCGCCTTTATTATTCAGCAGTCGGTGGTTACGGCGTAAAAAATCCACGAACAAAAAAGCGCCGCTGCAGTGCTCAACGTCTAAATTGCACGCCTTGGGGAGATTTGATGCGATAACCGACTGATATAACCACGTCTAAGTCATAAAAAGTCACCGGGCGATCAGAATTTGCAATATGCATTTTTTGTATATTGCTTTTTTCAGCGATTTCTTCATCTTTTATGGCATTGGCGATATGACGAGAAATGACTGATTGATCACGACCAAACAACTCGGTCATTTATGCTTGTGACAGCCAGACAGTCTACTGCTCGAAACGTACATCTACTTGCGCCTTTCCATCAGCACTTTCATAGATTTCTGCTTTTGCCACATTATCACTTATAGCGTTAGTCATTTCAGCTTCCCTAATTCTAATATGCTTATGCTGTCTTAAATACAGCTTACTATCACCATCCCTATAAATATCACTTATAACGGCGTCTGACGAAAGAATTTCACCATAATCTCATAAATATCCGGATAAGCATCAACTAGCTTTTGTGGGGTCTCAAAAAACACTTCACTGAGAACGGCAAAAAATTCTGCAGGATTGGTTGCGCCATACCGATCAAGCCCTGACTTGCGATGTGTTTGAAAATCTTCAAAATCGCGACTCATAATCTGAGTCCAGTTTGCAGGATCCATATTAGGTTGCATGGGCGGAAAGCCATTGGCACGGCCATTCATCATATCGAGCTTATGAACAAACTCATGAATGACAACGTTATGCCCGTCACGTTCGCCTGAGTGCTTAGCGTCCTTCCATGAGAGAATGACAGGCCCCCGCAGCCATGCTTCCCCGCTACGGTGTTGACTGCCTTCGTGGACGATACCAAACTCATCTACGGTGGTGCTGTCGCTCTTGTACGAGCCAGGATAAATGATGATGGATGACCAACCAGCATACCAGTCAAGACCTAAGTTCAAGATCGGCAAACAGGCTTGTAGTGCAATCGATTGTCTCACAGCATTGGTAATCTCAAAACCTTGTGCACCAATGATGGACTTATCAGCCAAAAACAATGTCGCGAGCTCAAATAAATGCGTCATCTCGTCAACACTCAATCTGTCGAGTATCACGATACGCTCAGCCGCTTGCATCCAATCGGCATGGGTAAATTCACTATTATCTAATATACGCTGTTCACGCCAATCTTTTATGATGTCAAACATAATTTGCTATCCTTAAACCTTACGATATTGAAATAACTCAGCCTAGCGTGCACTCACTTGCCACAAATATACCAATATCGTTATTAAGAAGACTTTATGGCATCCAACTGTACTCCAACCACACGAAGTGCCATCGTCTTCCAATCTAGCTCCAGTTCATCGGCGAACACTACATGGTGACTAATACTGACGTACCCATGCACAATTGCCCAGATATCTAACGCTATTTGCCGACGTTCCGTCATGCTAGCATCTTCTGATAAATAAGAACCTGCCACCCGTACCAGTTTTGAAAATGCACTGTCTCTGGCTGCAACTGCTTCTTCAGAGGGCTGATATCCTGCATCAGATTCCCCAAAAATCAGCCGATAGTGTGCCTCGTGTTGCTCGCCCACATTGAGATAACCCAAGCACGCTTCTAATACTTGCTCTTTACATGCTTTGCCCTCTGGAATCACATCCATGGCTTCACGGACTAGGTTAAACCCTTCTATGTACAGCGCATCTAGTATGCCCTGCTTGCCTTGAAAATGGCTGTATATACCGATTGTAGACAGGCCTGCGCGTTTAGAGATACCACGCACGCTTAAGGCATCCCCGCCTCCTTCTAAGAAAAGCTCTGATGCAGCATTTAATATTTTGGTTCTGGCATCCATTAGATTCTCACTAGGTCTTGACAATTATAACAGTGTTATTCTAGTATATAACACTGTTATGCACAAACAATTATGAATTGATTGTGTTGATAGAAGCTCAACTTAGAGTAAGGACACTATTTGTTAATTCCATCGATGCTTATGACAGTGTGCTTAGCTATGACACGCTTGAGCAGATTGATGCGACCAAACCGACAGTCATTGTAGATGTGTCAGCCAATACTGACGTGCTTAGCCGTCTACACAGACACTTAGGCGACAACATGCGCTATACCAGCAATGTCGGTCGTACGCATTGGGACGAGCCACGTCATGCCGAAGGTATCATTCAAGCACGTAGCCAGCAGTTTTTTGCGCCCAGCCATGTACAGCAATGCATGAAAGAATGGGGCCCTGAAGAATTTAATAAACGCTCTATGCGCTACGTCATGAACAGTACAGCAAAAACCAATGCATGGCTAAAAATTAAAGAGCTTGACGGGGTTAATGGCTTGCTGGAGGTTTATGAAGACATTTGCGAAGGTAAAATAGCCGCTGATGAAGGTTTAGTAGTTGTCATGGGCGACAATGAAAAAGACTAGGCTATAAAATTTAGCGACTATTTGTCATTAGCAAAATACAAATAAAAAAGCAGAGAGTCTTGCCAATAAACTCTCTGCTTTTTGTGTGCGTTATACACTGACTACAGACATACACCTTACTCATAATTTTTAAACTTAAAAGCTTTTAAACTTAAAAACTGTGGTTTAAATTTCGGTTTAGCGTACCCACCCTTCATCTTTTAGATACTCATGCAACCCTTCAGCGAACTGTCTGTAGCCTGCTGCATTAGCATGAATTTTATCAGATTTCAATGCATCATCTGACAGTACAGTGGACCAGCCATCAGAATACAGAGGTATGTCTTCAGCTTCCGCAATATCTTCATACAGTGGATTATCACTGGCCTTACCAAACAAAGCACTGGTACTGAGATGCGGCTCAGCGATTAGGACAACATCAATATTATTGGATCGTAAGGTGTCTATAGTCGCGATGATATTAGCTCGCGTGGTATCAGGCGCAATGCGCTGTAATACATCATTACCACCCACACCCAGTAAGACCAAATCAGGGTTTTGCTCAGTGATCTCATTCACTCGAGTCAGTACATCTGCAGAAGTATCACCATTGACGCCTGCATTAACGACGTTCCATTTGCTTAGCTCTGCTAGCACCGTAGGATACGCTGTTTTAGTATTTGCGCCGTAACCATAGGTTAGAGAGTCGCCAAGTGCGATCACTGTGCTACCAGCGGGCAAGGTATCTTGTTGGGGCTCGCTACCACAGCCAGTCACACTGATAGTCGCTGACAACCCTATACTTGCTAGCATTAAGAGCCTACCACGTAGCTTCACGTCTTCTCTCCTCCTGTTTATATTTAGTTAAACTTATTAGAATTAGGTTCAAGTTTTTAAAAATCTATTATTTAACTCTTGTTGTATATTGCTCATTAACCGTTGTATAGTCCATACAGGAGATAGACTACCTGTTGGGCGCAGTACAAGTGCTACTCTACTTAGCATAGACAGTGTATTCATCATAAAGTATAACTTTACCAAGGATACGTGAGGTATTTATGAATAAAACAGCATCTCAAAGTCAGTCTAAGGATGGAAACCCAGACAAAGAAAAATCTGCAAATCAGAGTCAGAGTCAGAGTCAGTCCATTAAAGCAACCAGAACCGATACCACAAGTCCTGATTCAACGATGGCCAAAGATACCTTAACAAAAGACACTTCAGAAAAACCTGAGAAAAAACCACAAAGTTTCGATGAATTGCAGATAAGTAAGGGTAAGTATCGCCCAGTGGCACAAGCTGTTGGCCATTGGCTTGATAACATCAACATGGATGCCCTCAATTATCTAAACGAACAAGCAGAAAATATCTTTTACCGTAAAGGGGTTACCTTTACCGTCTATAGCGATGCCAAAAACATCGAGCGTATGATTCCGTTTGATATCATTCCACGCATTATTGCCGCGAGCGAATGGAAACAAATAGAAGCAGGCTGTAAACAGCGTATCACCGCTCTCAATGCATTCTTACATGATATTTACCATGACCAAGCCATCATGAAGGCGGATATTGTCCCTGCCAGCTACGTCTATGCCAGTGGCTGTTATGAGCCATGGATGATGGGCATTGAGCTCGACAAACCTATCTATTCGCACATCAGCGGTATTGATTTGATTCGAGACGAGACAGGTAGATTTTGTGTATTAGAGGATAACTTGCGTACCCCATCAGGCGTCTCATATATGCTTGAGAGTCGCAATATATCAGAGACACTATTAGCTGATATATTTTCTGACACCCCTATTATGGGTATTAGTGATTACCCTAGCCGTCTCAAAGCCTGTCTTGCCAGCTCAACATCCAAATATGATCCACAAGTCGTCATTTTAACGCCAGGTCGCTTTAATAGTGCCTATTATGAGCATGCCTTCTTAGCGCATGAGATGAATGTACCACTCGTTCATGGTTATGATTTGGTCGTTGAGGACAGCAAAGTCTATATGCAAGGCATTCGCGGCAAGGTACAAGTCGATGTGATCTACCGCCGCATTGATGATCCCTATATTGATCCGTTAGCCTTTAAATCTGATTCCATATTGGGTGTATCAGGGCTAATGAGTGCTTATCGCGCTGGCAACGTGGTAATTGTTAACGCCCCAGGTACGGGTGTGGCCGATGATAAGAGTTTATATCCTTTTGTGCCAGATATGATCAAATTCTACTTAAATGAAGAGCCCATCCTACCTAATATCGAGACATACCAGTGCCGTAAGCCCGACGATCTCAAATATGTACTCGACAATCTAGACAAGCTGGTGGTAAAAGAAACGCAAGGTTCAGGTGGCTACGGAATGCTCATTGGTCCGACATCAACCAAAAAAGAAATCGAAGAATATCGCCTGCGTCTGCTTGAAAACCCAGCCGGTTTTATTGCCCAACCGACTATCTCATTATCTACCAATCCCACTGCCGTAAGCGACGGTATCGCACCGCGTCATATTGACTTACGTCCCTTTATCCTCAGTCATGGTGATGGCACAGTAGATATTGTACCTGGTGGTCTGACACGAGTGGCCATGGTTGAAGGCTCTTTGGTCGTCAATTCATCCCAAGGCGGCGGTATCAAAGACACTTGGATTATTGATGACAGTGATTTAGACAACCAGCAAACCGACAAGTGCTCGCCTTTATCATCAGTAGGTGTCAATGCTTCAGGGCATGCGAACTACTATGATCGCGTCCAGCCCTTAGAAACAGGTTACGAGAGTTTAGATGATGCGCCCATGATACTGCTACTCTCTACCGCCAGCCACTTAATATGGCTAGGCCGATATAGTGAGCGTCTGTATTACTACGACGATGTGATGAAACAACTCATCAAAGGCGATCTCAAAAAATCACAGATTAGGCATCTAATTAGTCACTTAGGGTTTGCCGTTGATGGTGAAGTGTCACTGACCACCATGAAAGCACAAATGATGGCTGATTTGGAACAAAACATCATACCCAATATCGTGCAATCGATTGAGGACAATGTCCAAGAGGCCAAAGGTGTCATTGGTAAAGATACCG
Organism: Psychrobacter sp. BI730; assembly: GCF_013414195.1. Classification (GTDB taxonomy): domain Bacteria; phylum Pseudomonadota; class Gammaproteobacteria; order Pseudomonadales; family Moraxellaceae; genus Psychrobacter. The sequence goes on along the minus strand of NZ_JAATTV010000011.1, from coordinate 47,291 downwards.
CTGAGTTATATAACTTGATCAAGCGTTTATCAAGTGCTGGCACGTATCGAGCAGCGACCTTGCAGCTACACGCGTGTAACGCTGCGATGAAACAAGAAAATCCGACAGTGACTTGCTTCTGGCAATTAGGGCGCCACTTTGAGCAGCTTGAGCGTGCCGTCTTGTTGGAAGAGGATTCAACAGAGATCAGTTTTGAATTCAGACATTGGATTAATGAGTTGCCGGAGAATACGCGCTGGCGTGAGCTTATCCGCTTGACCAACCAGATGATCAGGTCAAAGAAATTTAGTGATTTTGCGCTGATTAGCAAAGAGTTCAATCTCATATTGCGTCAAGGTGTATAGAAGGTGTCTAGCCAAAAACCAATAACAATGGCTCATGAGACATATGGAATAAACAGAAAATAGAAATAGAAAGACGCTATAAGGAAAATGCCATGAAACTTCAAATCAGTCATCAAACCAACTATTATTACGATGAGCTGGCACAGCGCAGTGTACAGTATATACGCATGACCCCCATGCAAATGCCGCACCAAACCATTCATAAATGGGATGTGATGCTCCCTAAAGTGGCTACCAATCAAAAGGATGGCTTTGGTAATGCATGGCTCACGCTCAGTCGTAACGAGGCACATAACAACTTACAAATGCAGGCGTCGGGTATCGTTGAGATCAACACCGAAACCGAACGTTTAGAAGATATGGATCATGTCCCCTACCTGCTATTTACCGTACAAACCCCGTTGACCAAATGCTCACAAGAGATGCGAGAATTTGCAGCGCCATATCTAAAAACCCCTACTCACGACAGCTTAAAGGCAATGGCGAATGCCCTTATTATGAAAATGCCTTTTGTTAAAGACGTCACGCATGTGGGCACGACCGCTGCTGAGGCGTTTGCGACAAGTGCTGGTGTGTGCCAAGACCATACGCATGTATTTTTAGGTATCTTGCGCGATCAACAGATTCCAGCCCGTTATGTGTCTGGTTATCTGTATGACGATACCGAAAATCACATGGCCAGTCACGCATGGGCTGAGGTTTGGCTGGATGGTTACTGGTATACTTTTGATATCTCAAATCAGGCATTTACCCCAAACTCACATGTGTATGTGGCTATTGGGCGAGATTATCTAGATACGGCGCCTGTTCGCGGCGTGCGTATGGGCGGCGGTTACGAAAATCTTTACAGTTTGGTATTAGTCAAAAAGCTATCATAGCGTTTGCTATTTTTTATTACGTTTATTCATCAAGGGTATTTTATGACTTATTGTGCTGCCATTCGTCTAAAAGACGGTATGGTCTTTGCCAGTGACACGCGCACGAATGCCGGTGTTGATCACATATCGACATTCAGAAAGTTGTATCAATACGGCGTTGAAGGCGAGCGCTTTATGGTGCTACAGACAGCTGGTAGCTTAGCGACATCGCAGGCAGTGTTCAATAAACTACAAAGCGACATTGACCAGCGTGCTGAGAGTAACCTCAATACAGTAGCGACGTTGTTTGATGCCGCGCAAATGGTTGGTGAATGTATGCGTGATGTTATGAACCATGCAAAAGCAGTCGCTAACTCTACTCGCGATGGTGCATTTACCAGCTCGTTTATGCTTGGTGGTCAAATAAAAGGACAGCCACCTGAGCTATACCTGATTTATCCTGAAGGCAATTGCATCAAAGCCACTGAAGATACGCCCTTCTTTCAGTTAGGTGAAAGCAAATATGGCAAACCTATTTTGGATCGTTCTGTCAGCTACAACACGGATGTAAGGCACGCGGCACGTGCGTTGATGCTGTCATTTGATTCCACGATTCACTCAAACCTATCAGTCGGTATGCCGATAGATTTTGTACTTTATAACAATGACAGCCTAGCTCTGCCCAACGGCCGACGTATTGATGAGCGTGATGAGTACTTTAATACGATTCGTCATCAGTGGTCAGATGCGTTACGTCGCACGTTAGTTGAATTGCCTAAATGTCCTGATGGTTATTGGGGATAGTCCTTCCACCTTCGAACCCAATTTGAAGACTTGTCGTCACTTCAATAAAATCATACCGATAAGAAAGGTGCAGTACGGCTGTCTTTTGATTGGGCCACGTCATGTGGTGTACCTTGAGCGACGATTTCTCCGCCCGCATCCCCTGCCCCTGGTCCGATGTCAATGATCCAATCGCTATTGCTAGCCACTTGCATGTCATGTTCAACCATGATGACAGTATTGCCCGCATCGACGAGACCATTTAACTGCGTCATAAGCATAGACACATCGGCAGGGTGTAGACCTGTGGTTGGCTCATCCAATATGTATAGGGTGTCGCCTCGCTGTGTGCGTTGCAGCTCAGTGGCAAGTTTAATCCGTTGCGCTTCTCCGCCTGATAACTCGGTGGCAGGCTGACCTAAACGTAAGTAGCCAAGCCCAACTTGCAGCAACGCCTCTAATGCACGCAAAATAGGCGCTTCATCAACAAAAAATTCATGTGCCGCTTCAACTGTTAAATTCAAAACTTCAGCGATGTTTTTGTCTTGATAAGTGATTGCTAGCGTATCCTCGTCATAGCGTTGACCATAACAAACCTGACAAGGCGCATAGACGCTTGGCAAAAATAACAGCTCAACACTGACAAACCCTAACCCTTCGCAATTTGGGCAACGACCTTTGGTCGTATTAAATGAGAACCTGCCAGCATCATAGCCATGAGATTTTGCTTGTTTGGTGGCCGCAAACAGCTTGCGTACATCGTCAAACAAACCAGTATAGGTTGCCAAATTAGATCGCGGTGTACGACCAATTGCTTTTTGATTAATATTAATAAGGCGACGGACGTGCTCCATACCAGCGACAATTTCACCGCCAGTTACTGACTCAAGCTCCTGCTCAAGTAAATCTGCTTCACCGACAGGCGCTTCTGTAACTGTCTTCTGCCCCAACGCTTCACTAATAAGCTCTACCAATGCTTGGCTGACGAGGCTTGATTTGCCTGAGCCTGAGACCCCTGTAACGCTGGTCATGACCCCAAGCGGAAACTCAACGTCTAATCCTGTAATATTATTTCGCTCAATGTTGGCAAGTTTGAGCCAGGCTGCCGGCTGCCTCGTGCTAGATTTTGACTTCGCGTTAGACGTAGTATTGGCAAAGAGATATTGACCAGTATGCGACTGTTCAACCTCACGAAGACCATCTACAGGACCACTATAGACAATCTCACCACCATGCGTGCCTGCCTTTGGCCCGACATCGACTACCCAATCAGCATGTCTAATGACACTAACGTCATGCTCAACGACAAACACCGAGTTACCAGCCGCGATTAGCTCATCCAAAGACCCTAGCAATGCTTGAGTATCAGCAGGATGCAGACCTGCCGATGGCTCATCAAGGACATAGACCACGCCAAACAGCTGCGAGCGAATTTGAGTAGCCAAACGCAACCGCTGTAGCTCACCAGGAGAGAGTGTCGGTGTGGTACGCTCAAGCGAGAGATAGCCTAACCCTAACCTTGTCAGCGCTTCAACACGAGAGAGGATATCACTGGCAATACGTTGGGCGACGATAGCTTTTTCGCGGTTTGGTGTGTTATCGGCTACCTTGGTACAAGCGGTTACTTCTAATTTTTCCGCCATTTCTGTTAGCGTTAGCTGTGATAGCTCGCCTATATCCAATCCTGCAAACTTAACCGATAGCGATTCTTTCTTTAGTTTTTTGCCGTGACATTCTGGGCACTCAGATATTTGCATAAATTGCGAGACACGTTTTTTGGTACGCGGGCTTTGGGTCGTGGCAAAAGAATGCAAAATGAAGTTTTTGGCACTGACAAAAGTACCCATATAATTTGGTTTCTCACCGTTTTCTATCGCATCGCGCGTTTGCTCAAGATTGTATTCAGGATAGACAGGCACTGTCGGCGTATCATCTGTAAACAAAATCCAGTCGCGTGTTTTTTTAGGTAGTGTGTGCCATGGTTTATCAATATCATAGCCCAATGTGGTCAATATACGACTGAGGTTTTGACCTTGCCACGCTGGTGGCCAAGCTGCAATCGCCCGCTCACGGATGGTCTTGGTATTGTCTGGCACCAACAGCTTTTCAGTGACTTCAAAGACACGGCCGATACCTGAGCAAGTCGGACAAGCGCCATCTGGGGTGTTGGGAGAGAATGCATCAGCGTATAGAATCTCTAGATCGGCAGGATACTCTCCTGCTCGTGAGTACAGCATGCGCAGACCATTGGATATCGTCGTTACGCTACCCACGGACGAGCGCACTGAAGGCGTACCTCGCTTTTGCTGCAAGGCGACTGCTGGTGGCAACCCTTCTATGGTATCAACATCCGGCTCATCGACCTGATCAATGAGTCGTCTGGCATAAGGCGATACAGAATCAAGATAACGGCGTTGTGACTCGGCAAATAGTGTACCGAATGCTAATGACGACTTGCCTGAGCCTGAGATACCAGTAAAGACCACCAAGGCATTACGAGGTAAGTCAACATCAACGTTCTTCAAATTGTGTACGCGCGCACCTCTGACCTGAATATTGTCTTGGTCAGGGTTATAAAGGGTATTTCTCACTGTGCTTGTTTTACTTGTTTTTTCTTCTAATTTTTCTGAATTTGCCATAGCGTTATTGTTCCTATCGAATCGTTGTTTATTCCTAACGTGCTTAGTTTTCTTTACTTGATTAGTTGTCTTTATTTAATTAGCAGAAAGGTTAACACGTACTCATGTGTGGCCATGGCTAGGCTTACATATCAATAGCATAGATAGACAAAACGATAACTCAAGTCACCCAATCATTAATAATAAAAAACCCGCATCAAGGCGGGTTTTGTTTAGCAAGAACTGAAAATTTAGACATTAAGACACAACCAAGCGCATCAATTGGGTGCTGATATAACCACCAAATGTCCCTACTGCGTAACCTAAAATACCCAAGAACACGCCAACAGGCGCTAGCGATGGATGAAAAGCTGTGGCGACAATCGGTGCAGAAGAAGCACCGCCCGTATTGGCATTAGAGCCAACTGCCAAAAAGAAGAACGGTGCTCGAATGATTCTAGCAACGGCAAATATGATAACGACATGGATGCTCATCCATAGTAAACCGATAAGCAATAGTCGCCACTGTGAGACGACTCCAGCCAGATTGATTTGCATACCAATCGCGGCGATTAATACAAAGATAAATACCGTGCCGATTTTTGATGCGCCAACATGATCTAACCTACGTATCTTAGTAAACGAAAATATAACACCTATTACCGTAATAATTACCACCATCCAAAAGAACGAGCTGGCAAAGCTATATTGAACGGCCCAACTATAAGGCGCAAAGAAATCTGCAATCTGGCCACCGACAAAGTGCGCCACTCCGACCATCGCAAAGCATAAGCCAAACATCACCATCAAATCATTGATGGTGGCTGGGCGGGCATGATCACGCTCATAGCTTTCAACCGCTTTAACTACTTTATCGATACTACTGGTATCAGCGCGTAGAAAACGATCTATCTTTTCGCTGTGTTTTGCCATGACCAAGATAGCCAGTAGCCACAATGAGGCATTGGTGGTATCGACCAAAATCATCATGCCAAATAAATCATCACTGACCCCGAACAGCTCTTTCATCGCTGCTTGGTTAGCCGCCCCGCCAATCCAACTGCCCGCTACAGCAGAGAACCCACGCCATAATGTATCGTAAGTGAATATTTCAGGCGATACCCATTTGGCAATCCCTAAACTGATCGGACCACTAATGATGATAGCGATACTAGCAGCGAAAAACATCGCGATCGCCTTCCAGCCTAGCCCTAGTATTTTTGGTACATCCATAGATAAGGTCATCAATAGTAAACTTGCTGGCAGCAAATAAGTCGCAGTAAAGCCATAAATCTGCGAACCAATACCATCGGCAAACACACCCAAGCTATTTAGAGTGGCTGGTATAAAGCAGCAAAGTACAATACCAGGCAATACGGCATAAAACCGACGCCAAAACTTACCCGGTAAGCCTTGGGTATAAAAAACCAGACCAATAATGGCCATAATGATGCCAAAGGCTAATGGCAAATTATCAATTGCTAAATTTGAGGTGGCAGGCATCAAGGTGCTCCAAGAATTACAACGGGCAAAAGTAAATCAGTATAGACAAGGCAAAAAACTCCTGCAAGCAGCCATCGACTATTAGCTAGGATTTGCTGAGTAGTATTTAACAGAATGAATAGCAAGGTAACGGCTAGGCAAGTAAGGACGTAAGCTAATCATGGCGCTATACAAAACAAGTAAACGCAAAAAAGCCAGATAACAAGTATCTGGCTTTTTTAGTGCTATCTTTAGACGATTAATAAATCAATGATTTTAATCGTCAAATATAGCTGTATTACGAGTTGTTACCACGGTTACCGCCGTTTGGACGACCTTGACCACGGCTGTCAGAACGACCAGCTGGACGGCCTTGGCTACCGCTTGGACGACCGCGACCAGTTGCAGCACGCTCACCACGTGGAACGCCATTGCTATCACCGCGGCTTGGGCCACCAGTGCGCTTGCCTTGATACGGCTTGCCACCTGAACGCTCATTCGGTTTGCCTGACGTATCACGTGGCTTACCTTGATAACCGCTGTCGTTGCTAGCGCGTTGACCAGTTGGAGCGCTGTCGCTTGAACGACCACGACCTTGACCACCACCGCTAGATTTACCAGCATAGCCACCGCCTGAACGACCACGGCCTTGACCGCCACCGCCGTTAGAACGACCACGACCACGGCCACGACCATTACCTTTGTTTTCGCTAGGTACGTAAGTTTTCTTAGGCTCCATACCTTCGATAACACATACTTCCATTTTGCGATCTAGATAACGGTTGATAGCGTTAAGCTGTGGACGATCATCCATGCTACATAGGCTGATAGCAACACCAGTACGACCAGCACGACCACAACGACCGATACGATGGACGTAATCTTCAGTCTGACGCGGCAAGTCATAGTTGATAACGTGCGAGATAGCTGGGATATCTAGACCACGAGCAGCAACGTCAGTCGCTACTAGGATTTTTACTTTACCATTACGCAAGTCTTGAACGATACGGTTACGCTTGCTCTGTGGCAAGTCACCATGTAGGAAGCTTGCTTTATGGCCTGCTTCTTGTAACTGTTTAGCCAGTTTTTCAGTGCTACGTTTGGTAGCAGCAAAGATAATGATTTGTTCCATATCTTGTTGGCAAACGATTTTGTCAAGTAAACGGTTTTTGTGATCAAAATCATCACAGTAGTACACTTTTTCTTCGATGTGTGCAGATTCTACTTTGATTGATACGCGCTCAGGGTTCTTAGTGAAACTGGCAGCGATTTTACCTACTGGGCCATCCCAAGTTGCTGAACACATGATCGTTTGACGATCGATTGGCGCTGCACGAAGGATATCACTAATGTCATCAGCAAAACCCATGTCTAGCATACGGTCAGCTTCGTCAAGTACCAATACTTCTAGGTTTGATAAGTCAACGCGACCTGCATTGATATGGTCAAGTAGACGACCAGGAGTTGCAACGATTACTTGAACGCCCTTTTTCAAGGCAGTGATCTGACCGTTGTATGGTGCGCCGCCAACTAGTGGTACACAAAATAGACCGCGCATATCTTTAGAATAAGTGCGAACGCTGTCATGTACTTGCTGAGCAAGTTCACGCGTTGGCGTTAGGATAAGTGCTTTGGTTAGTTTGTCAAAGCTAGTAGCACGGCTCAAACGATCAAGTACAGGGATAACGAAAGCCGCTGTTTTACCACTACCCGTTTGCGCTGACAATAAAAGGTCACGACCTGCTAGAGCAAAAGGAATGGCTTGTTCTTGAATAGGGGTTGGATTGGTATAGCCACTGCGATCAAGCGCAGTAAGAATTGGCTTAGCAATGCCAAGATCAGTAAAGGTGATTTTGTTTTCTTCAGTGGCGTCAGTAGCAGCCGCTTGAGTATTATTATCAGTATTTGGAGTGTCAGTGCTTTCGATGATGCCGTTTTCAGCGGCGATTGCAGATAAGATGTCAGTCATAGTAATCCTTGGTAAGTATAAGTTGCTGTAAATTCAGCAAACTTGATGCATACCACTGATAACCGTTCACCACGCTGCTCTTATTAGCATTACCGAGCAATATAAAATTGTCGATAATTAGAAACCAAGCCAATAGAGCTTAGCGTCTTTATAATAAATGCGTTCGTGCTGTCTGACGTATTTTGGTGGTAGTGCCGAGTGTCTTATCCTTGCTTGATATACGCTCATTATCAATGCTTTGTCCAAAGCAGATAAAGGCAAACAGCAACCAATCTAGACCCTAGTTATAGGCCAGTAGATAAGATATGAGTCAAAAATAACTGATATTTTTAAAAGGTTATTTAAGTACACAAAATCATCGGCAACAATTACTTATGGTCATCCTAGACCCAAAATCGCAGGCGATGTTATCAATCTCATAATTCACGAAAGCCTAAGCTAACGTGGCGACGCAGTATAGCACAATAAAAAAAATATATGTACCTATTTCTTCAATTACTAAGTAAATAAGCACTAACAGTGTTGATAATAAACAATTTTAGGTGATTTATTTAATACCTAAAGCAAAATTGAATAACTAAAGCAAATGAACTACTCGCTATTTATCTATCGTACTACTTTGACTTCTGTGACATAGGTAGGTAGCTGCCATGCCCCGCCCGCCTCGATTAAGCGGCATAGTCCAGTGGTGCTTTCATGACTCTTTTCAAATGTACGGCCCGTCCATAGCCAATCGGTTTTGCTCATGCAATCACCGATGCCGCGACCTTTTTGTACAGAGGTAAGCTTGCCTTTATCGTAGCCAGTAGCATTGGTCGTCACCAATGTTGGCTTATAAGGTTTACTGTCATTGATTACCCAAACCCCTGCTCCAGCGTTATAAGCGCCTGTCCAGCACTCATGCTGTGCCAACAGCTGAGAGCCATTTAGACGACTGATACGCCAAGGTGATTTGTCTGAAAGATTGGGACAAACGCTGTCTGCATCTTTCATTGTGCCTTTTACCAACGCTGCCAACTGAGAGGACCTCATCACAAACTTTTTGTCATTATCATCGTCCGCTTTGGCACTTGGCACGACAAACCGTAGTACCGGTGCGGCTTTGGGAGGCAATATACCGCCACTAGATTTCACAGCATCGTCATTTTTGATAAAAGCACTGGATGTACCAACGCGACCTTGGAACTCATCAGTTTTTAGCATGACAGCACTGGCACCTTTGTCAGATAGCTGCCAACGTGAGTTGCGTAAGGCCAACGTAATCTTACTAGATTTAGTCAAAGCCTCTAATAATGCAGTTACCTGCGCTTGAGTAAGCTCAGCGTTACCTGCAGCGGCTGAATATGGCTTCGTTTCGCCATAATCCTTGTCGTTAATAAACAACGAGATGCGATGACGATTACCGAGCTGCATTAGGGCTTTAGACGAGCTGTCCTTTGCCCCGCCAAGCTTTACTTTACCATCCACGCCAGCATTCGCACCTGCGCGGCGTACGAGCAATATAGAAACCGGGAACTCGCTGTTATTCTCTGCTTGATACCCTGCCAGCCGGCATGTACGCGTATTATCACAAGCGACTTGCCAGTCTTGACTGGTAAACTCAGTCGATGTACTGGCCATACTGGTGGTACTAAATAAAGCTGTGCTAAGCGCTGCAAGTACAGGCAGTAATATTTTATTTTTTATCATATAGGTGGGTTGTTCTTTTATTTTTTTAGGTATGTTTTCTGAGTAATACTCTATAATGATGTTTTTGGGATTTTTATTAAACTGGGCACTATCTTTATAGCTATTGTCATCATACTTATTATCGTCATAGGTAATCCCTGACCTACTAACACCAGTTAAATCAACGCCTTTTGATAGCGACATATTGTTTATATAATTATTGTCTTTCATAATCATCACCTTTCAGTAGAAGAAGTATAAACACCTGTCTATTGTAATGGTGCTCGGCTATCTTAACGCACTAGTGTTTCTATCTGTTGTACTAATGTATCATTGTGTAAATACAAAAGGAAGACCTAGCATACGTTATATTCATTTTTATGAATATATAAAAAGGCTGATAAGCTATTTGCTTATCAGCCTTGCTGCTCTGTTTAAGGTTTATTTATGCTTAAACTGTACTGTTAGATCTAAGCTGTACTGAGTACTTAGTTTAGTCGATTGGTTTTAGCTCTAGCGCTACTGCACGTTTGACCGCAGGACGTTCGGCGATTTTCTTAGCCCAACGCTGCAAGTGTTTGTAGTCTTCTACTTGTAAAAATTCTGCTGCATCATAGAGCTTACCTAGTGCCAACTGGCCATACCAAGACCAGACAATCATATCCGCAATGTTGTAATCAGATTCATTATTGCCGCATAGGTACTCATGATCTTTTAAATGCGTGTTTAATACATCGAGCTGACGCTTGGTTTCCATCGTATAGCGGTTGATTGGATACTCTAAAGGTTCAGGCGCATACGCATAAAAGTGCCCAAAGCCGCCACCTAAGAAAGGCGCGCTACCCATTTGCCACATAATCCAAGACAGACAATCTGCTCGCGCTTTGCCAGTAGCCAGTGGCAGAAATTTATCAAACTTTTCTGCTAGATACATTAGGATAGCGCCTGACTCAAAGAGTGCTATCGGCTCCCCCGCTGTATCAGTAGAATGATCGACCAAGGCTGGAATCTTTGAATTGGGGTTTATCTCTACAAACCCTGAGCCAAACTGCTCGCCTTTAGAAATATCGATTTTGTAGGCATCATATGCTGCCCCGTCAATACCAAGCTCTGCCAGCTCTTCTAATAGTATGTTTACCTTGACACCATTTGGTGTATTTAACGAGTACAGCTGTAACGGGGCATCACCAACGGGCAGCTCTTTATCATAGCGAGCTCCAGACGTTGGACTATTAATACTAGCAAACTTGCCGCCGTTGTCTTTATCTTGCGTCCAAACTTTTGGTGGTACGTATTTATTATTATCTTGACTCATAATTTATCCTCGGTTTGTATTTATGACTGCCGCGAAGGTTTACTATAACGAGAACTCGTAACGATATTAAAGTCCTCTCTTGTAATCAATGTTGTGTTTCTACTGCTAAAGTAAAAAGAGACGAGCTATTAGCACGCATCGAATTTCTTGTCTTGTTTCGCCTCTTTTCCTTTTTAGCAATCCTTCGCATCGTTGCTCTTATATAAGTTATCTTATATCAGTTACTTTGAGTCACTTTTATTATGAGTTAAGCTTTCTTATACTACTCAGCTTGCATAGTGATCTGTTCGCAAATCCGCTATTTTCTTACTTCATAACGAGACGTTCAATGGGACTCACATGGTAACGCTCACCCCGACTCAAGATAAATACTTACCCTATGTGCTAGCGGTAGCGCTATTTATGCAGATTTTAGACGCTACTATTTTGAATACCTCGTTGCCACAAATGGCGCAAGCACTGGGTGAGTCACCATTGAAGATGCAATGGGCCGTCATCAGCTATGCATTAACCTTGGCGATTTTTATCCCTATCAGTGGTTTTTTAGCGGATAAATATGGCACACGCCGCGTATTTCTATCCGCGGTCATCATTTTTTGTATTGGCTCATTACTGTGCGCGGCGTCGCAAACGCTAGATTTTTTGGTTGCTTCACGTGTGGTACAGGGTATCGGCGGTGCCATGATGACGCCTGTCGCTCGCTTGATATTGGTTAAGTCTTATCCGCGCAATAAGCTGCTAACTGTGATGAATTTTGCTGTGATACCTGCATTGGTTGCACCATTAGTCGGTCCAGTATTGGGCGGCTATATCGTGCAATATGCCAGCTGGCATTGGATATTTTTGATCAATATACCGATGGGCGTGGCAGGTTTTATTATGGGCAAAAAACTGGTGCCAGCGCTATATGAAGATACTAAGCGTCTTGATTGGACAGGGTTTGTATTGTTTGCTGCCGCTGCTTGCGGGTTTACACTGGCTGTCGAGTTTGGTTCACAGACAGGTCGCGGAGTTTATGGGTTGTTGCTTGGGTTGGGCGCAAGTCTATTGATAGGCGCGTATGTCTGGCATGCCAAACGGCGAGCAGCTCCCCTGTTTCCACTCAGCTTGTTTGATATTCGCACCTTTCGAATTGGTATTACAGGCAATTTGTTTACGCGGCTTGGTATCAGTGCCGTGCCATTTTTGCTGCCCTTGTTACTCCAAGTGGTGTTTGAGTACTCACCTTCGCAGGCAGGTTGGTTGCTTGCCCCGATTGCGGTGGGTGCTATAGGTATCAAACCTTGGGTTAGCAAAATTATTCAACGGTTTAGCTATCGTAAGGTGCTGGTCTACAATACCTTGTTTATGGGTTCGCTTATCATTGTGCTAGCGCAGTTTAATGATGCCTCGCAGTGGCTATGGTTTATACCTATTCTGACCATCATGGGTGCCTGTAACTCCATGCAGTTCAGTGCGATGAATACGATTACGATTGGCGATTTACAGGGCACACAAACCAGTAGTGGTAACAGCTTAATGGCAGTTAATCAGCAGCTAGCGATTAGCTTTGGTATTGCGTTCGGTGCTGCTGTATTGAATTTATTACGTGAGCGTCTACAGATGGATACACTAGTAGCGTTCCAAACCACTTATTGGATATTGGGCATTTTGACCATTCTCTCGGGGCTGTATTTTTTACGTTTAAAACCTGAGGATGGCCGCGGTTTATACTAGGGCGTGTCTTCAATCGAGAAAAGCTTTCTATTAAGTGAGACTTTACGTACGACACATCTCTATTCTATATAGCCGAAACGTTAAAAATAGCTTATCTATAGACAGAAAAAAGCCAGTAAGCGATTGGATTATCAATCTCATACTGGCTTTTTATTACGACTTACATCAATAGTTAATACTATTATGCGTCATCATCACTCATTTGCGATTGGATGTAGCGCTCTACACCAATACTCTTGATTAAGTCCTGCTGCGTCTCTAACCAGTCTTCATACTCTTCATTGCCATCTTTTAACGTGACTAATAGCTGGCGGGAGACATAGTCAGACTTTGTTTCACATAAGGTGACGGCATCAGTAATAATATCAAATTTTTGTCTCTCAAGGCGTAGGTTGCACTCAATGATTTCTGGTACATCTTCGCCAACCAATACTTTGCCCAGTTCTTGCAAGTTTGGCAAACCGCCTAGCAATAAAATACGAGCGATTAGGTCGTCTGACCATTTCATCTCAGCAATAGATTGCTTATATAATGAGTCATTAAGCGCCTCTAGACCCCAATGACGTGCAATACGTGCATGCAAAAAATACTGGTTGATGGCAATCAATGACTGCCCAAGTACTTTGTTTAACGCGCGAATAACTTCTTTATCCCCTGTCATTACCTTTCTCCCTTAATCTCTGTTATTTATGCTAAATACTGTGAATGCTACTTATATGTAGGATGATATCAGACAATATTAGGAGTGACTTCAGCCATTTGGCTTTGTAGGTAATTCGGTAGACCAATCATGTCGATGAGACGGAGCTGCTGCTCAAGCCAATGCGCATGATCTTCTTCGGTATCTTTCAACTGCTCAACCAGCATCTCACGCGTGACATAGTCATGCTCTGCTTCGCAAAGTGCGATGCCTTCTTTTAGATGCTTTTGTACTTGGTACTCTAAATCTAGGTCAAACTGCAACATCTCAGGGACAGTCGCACCAATATGGATAGCGTCGACCGACATCTTTGGCGTGCCACTCAACATCAAGATACGGCGAATGATATTCTGTGCGTGTAGCGTTTCGTCTTCCATTTCATGATGGATACGGTCGTATAACTTGCCATAGTGCCACTCAGCGTACATCTCTGAATGAATAAAATATTGGTCACGAGCGGCAAGCTCACCACCTAGTAAGAAATTCAAATAATCAATGACTTTCTGGCTACCTATCATAACGCGTACTCCCCTATTTATTTTTACCGATCACCATACATCCACAATTCATTATATAAGGATAGCATAATTGGCAAACTGATCAGTAAAAATCAAAATCAATAAAATGGCTTCTAATCTCAGGTAAATATAGTAGCATACAGGCGCAGTATAGGGTGTAACGTTATGAACTAAGAATAAGATGCTAATTGAGAATCATAATTAGCTACAACTAGTATTGATATGTGTTATGTAACATGTTGGCGTTTGAGTGAGATTATATGGACGCTTGCACCCAACCCTTTATGTATAATAAATTTAGATGCAGAATATTGAATATATTTTATCGTATTATATTACAAGGTATATGATTGATAATATTTAAACGGCGTATGCTAGATTATCGAGTTTTGCATGGTGTTCGTCTAGGTAGTCATTGACCATCGGCTCACAACAGCCACAGCACGTTGCTACATCGAGCGTATCTTTTAGACCATCGAGCGTATCAACACCTGCAGCAATAGCTGCTTTGATTTGCTTTTCTTTTACGTTGTTGCAGATACATACGTACATGGATTGGCTCCTCGGGATACCACTATTCGATAATGACAGCATACGACACTTATATAAAAACCTTTGTGATAAGTGTCATTGATAAACGGATAATTTACTGTTTTTTAGCAATGAAAACTTAGTCGTTGAAATCACGTTTATCGCTTGCAGTATAATAACGATAATTATTATCATTTTCAATCACATTCGATATATTTATTTTTCGAGACAGTATCCTTATATTACAGGCAGTTCATTTATGTAAGTGGATATAAGTGTGCGTGTAACCGAATATTGTCAAAGGTAGTGAATTGACGATGAACTGTAAATTTGATTATTTTTTAATCGATTTTGTAGATAACTGCTGTTATATTGAACCCCTATTAACGAAGCCCATTGGAATTCACCTATGTCTGATAATAATTTTACGATACGACCTATCGATTTATTCAAAGTCCTATCTGATCCGACACGTCTAAAAATATTTCAAATTCTTTTTAAAAAAGAAGCACGTTGCGTGGGTGATTTGGTAGATATGCTTGACCAGCCACAACCAACGATATCACGCCACCTAAACCATTTGAAAAAACTGGGTATTTTGAGCTGTGTACGTGATGGTACTTGGATGTGGTATGAGGTCGCTGATGATTTACCAGATTGGTGTCAAGATATCTTAGACATCACCTACGAGCAAATCACTCCTAGAGGAACCAGGAGAGATGTATCGGATCTTGCTTAGATACGATTGTCCGCTTGTGTCCGCTTAGATTTTTAGCTCTTTGACTGTGCCTTATAAAAAGCGTTTAAGACAATAAATCTGCGGCAATGCTCCAGACCAAAAAAGACCTACTTTCGTAGGTCTTTTTTTTGCTCAACTATTGATAATTTGACTTAAATTGCGCTAGATCAAATGCTTATACAAGATCTAAGAAGTCGCTAATAAAGGCATTGGCAGGCTGGTGTATTAGCTCTTCTGAAGTGCCTACCTGCTCTACTCGGCCTTGATTCATCACGACGATCTCATCTGATACCGCACGTGCCTCTTCTTGATCGTGCGTTACCATGATACTGGTGATACCAAGCTCGTGGTGGATGTTTTTTAGCCATGTGCGCAGCTCTTTACGGACTTTGGCATCTAGTGCACCAAACGGCTCATCTAGCAGCAACAGCTTCGGTTTGACAGCAAGTGCACGTGCTAAGGCAATGCGCTGACGCTGACCACCTGATAGCTGATGTGGATAAGCATTGGCAACTTGTGGTAGCTGTACGAGGTCTAACAGCTCTGCCACACGCTTATTGATATCAGCTTTGCTTGGGCGTTCGTTTTTTGGCAACAAGGTCAATCCAAACGCCACATTGTCCGCGATGTTCTTATGGCGAAACAGTGCATAATGCTGAAACATAAAGCCAATATGACGCTTCTGTACTGGCGTATTGGTGACATCCATCTCATCAAACAGTACCTGTCCAGAGTCAGCATATTCTAGACCTGCGATAATACGTAGCAAGGTGGTCTTACCGCAGCCTGACGGGCCTAGTAACGTCGTCAGTTTGCCAGTCGGCACAGTGATATTGATATTGTCCAAAGCCGTAAAATTGCCGAATTTTTTATTAACGTTGCGAATCTCAATGCTCATAATCGTATCTCTTATTATATCTTTTGTCGTATCGTGGCAAGTAGCTGAGTAGCGACTGCATCCGTAGTATTAACATCATTTATCAGATAATGGCAGTTATACCTTGCCAGTACTGTCCGCACTCGTCGATTCAGTAGTGACCGTTGCGTTAGCACTCACTGGCAGTTCAGGTGCGCTGGCAAGCCGCTCAGACTTAGCAAATTTACGCTCTTGTATCTTGGTCATGACTTGCTGAATCAGTAGCGTCACTAAGGCCAATGCAGCCAAGATGCTCGATAAGGCAAACGCAGCGGTAAAGTTATAATCGTTATAGGCAATCTCAACCAATAGCGGCATGGTGTTGGTCTCGCCGCGAATGTGACCAGATACCACACTGACGGCACCAAACTCACCCATCGCGCGGGCATTGGTCAAAATCAAACCATATAGCAGCGCCCATTTGATATTAGGCAGTGTCACATGCCAGAATGTTTGCCAACCAGTTGCGCCTAATGTTAGCGCTGCTTGCTCTTCAGAGTCGCCTTGAGTCTGCATCAATGGGATCAGCTCACGCGCAACAAAAGGAAAGGTCACAAACAACGTTGCCAAAATGATACCAGGCACTGCATATATTACTTGGAAACCCATACTCTCAAGCCAGCCGCCGATAGTAGAGTTCAGTCCAAACAGCAGCACAAACATCAAACCTGCAACCACTGGTGATACCGAAAATGGCAAATCTAGTAAAGTGGTGACCAGCTGCTTACCTTTAAACTGATAGCGCGTGACCAACCATGCAATTGCGATGCCCATTACCATATTAATTGGTAAGACAATCGCCGCTGTGATCAATGTCAGTTTGATCGCTTGCAAAGCTTCAGGGTCTACTAATGAAGCAATATACAACTGCCAACCATTTTTAAAGGCTTCGTAAAACACTGCCAGTAATGGAATGACCAACATGACAATCATGAATAGCACTGCAATGGCAATAAAGGTACGGCGTATCCATGGCGTATCTTTGGTCGCGGCGTTGCTTTGGTAGTCGTAGCTATTAGATATTTGCATATTAGCGAGCTCCTACACGGCGCGACAGTTTCCACTGCATGATATTAATGGTCAACAAGATAACAAATGATATGAGTAGCATAAATAGTGCAACCGCAGAAGCCCCTTGAATATCAAATTGCTCAAGTTTACTGATGATGATGAGCGGCAAAATCTCAGACTGCATCGGAATATTGCCCGCGATAAAGATAACTGAGCCATACTCGCCTGTGGCACGAGCAAACATCATACCTGCACCCATCAGCAAGGCTGGCAATAACTCCGGCAAAATCACTTTACGAAAAGTCGTCAGACGATTGGCACCCAATACCGCAGCCGCTTCTTCAAACTCAACCGATAGCTCAGCGAGTACGGGCTGCACTGCACGGACGATAAAGGGAAAGCTCACCACAACCAGTGCTAGCCAAATACCTATCGGCGTAAAGGCTACTTGAATATCGAACTTGGCAAACCATTGACCAATCAAGCCATTAGGCGCATATAAAGTGGCAAGCGAGATACCTGTAACGGCTGTTGGTAGTGCAAATGGCAAATCAACCAAGGCATTAATCAGTGACTTACCCCAAAACTCATAGCGCACAAGCACCCATGCGACCAACGTACCAAATACCATATTGGTCAACATCGCTAAAAATGACATCCATAAGCTGAGCTTGATAGCGGCAGTAACTTGTGGCTGGGTAATGGTTTCCCAAAAGCCCGTCCAACCCATCTGCGTCGTGGTATAGGCCATCATGGCAAACGGTAGCACCACCAATAACGACAAGCTAAAGACAGTAATACCCATGCTCAGACCGAACCCGGGTAGCACATTGCGCTGACGCAAACGGGTCAGCCAACCTTTTTTATTGCCGGGCTTACTGGCAGAAGAAGATGTTGCACTCATAGTGATGTCCTATTGCCTAACTGATGGTACTTAGCGAGGGTGCTCACTGTAAGACCATTATTACCATTGTTATCAAAATTATTATTGGTCGGCTTATGATATAAAGGACATAGTGCGTACGACCATGTCCTTTATGGGGTGCTTCATGACTGACTGTACGAATAATTGAGTTAATCCGTTCCAGCGGTTAGCGCAGTAGCTGCTCTAACTACTCAGCAAGTGATTACTGAGGCGCGTTAATTGCCAATTGGTCAAACACACCGCCATCACTGAAGTAAGTGCTCATGATCTCATCCCACGTACCAAAGGCATCGTTCGGGCGGAAAGTCTCAACTGGCGGTAATTTGTCACCGTTTTTGTCAAGCACGCTCTTAACGCTAGGACGTAGATATAGATTGGCCGCTAGCTGCTGAGCAGGCTCACTCCATAAGTAATCAAGATACGCTTTGGCAGCGTCTGTAGTGCCTTTTTTGTCTGTTACCGTCTTCACAACTGCCACAGGGCTTTCTGACTTAATCGAGTATTTTGGATAAACGATGTCTACTTGACCTGCGCCAAAATCAGTCGCTGCAAGGTTGGCTTCGTTTTCAAACGTGACCAATACATCACCGATGCCGCGCTGTACGAAAGTCGTTGTCGCGGCACGTCCGCCGTTTTCATAGACTTTGACATTTTTTAGCATGTCTTTTACGTAGCCTTTAGCTTTTGTTTCATCTTCATTAAAAGCATGTAGACCATAACCATAAGCACCCAAGAACGCATAACGACCGTTACCTGTCACTTTTGGATTGGCCATGACAATCTCAACACCGTCTTTGGTCAAATCTTCCCAGTCTTTGATGTTTTTTGGATTGTCTTTACGTACCAAAAATACGATCGTACTGGTAAACGGCACTGCGTTGTCTGGGAATTTGCTTTCCCAATCTGACTCAACCAAGCCTTTTTTCTCAAGCAGCTCAATATCAGACCCTTGGTTCATGGTAGCGACATCCGCTTGCAAGCCGTTCGCCACAGACAATGCTTGCTTGCTTGAGCCGCCATGTGACTGTTTTATTAAGATATTGCTGTCTGGGTTTTCAGCTTTGTAGTGCTCAACAAACAACGGGTTGTAGTCTTTGTAGAAATCACGTGCCACATCGTATGAGACATTAAGTAGCTCGATATTTTGCCCTTCTGTCGTCGCTGACCCGTCAGCCGCGGCATCAGTGGTTTCACTGTTGCTACAACCAGCCAGACCAAGTGTCAAAGCAACGCCAGCAATACTCAATGCACTAAGAGTTTTACTTTTCTGTTGATAACGAGCTACGTCTGTCATAAATACCTCAAAGATGTCTGTTGTGTAATGCAAGTATGCTAACAGCGCCATCTTATTATGTTTAATGATGAATATGCGTATGTTATTGCCAAAAGGGAATAACCAGTAAACAAAGCTAGACATATCAATAAGTTGTTAAAAGAATCTATATGTATAACTGACTGTTTGTTTATTGATGGTTTTAATACTGGCATGCGCCCTATCTATCTTGTCCACGTTTCATTAAAAGCAGCTAAGATAGATAGTTTTATAAACCAAGAATTAACGACTACTTCGTGGTTGCCAGCTGATCAAAACGGCCACCATCTACAAAGAAAGCATCCATAATCTCTGCCCATGAGCCAAACACAGCCACAGGTTCAAACGTTTCAATATCAGGCAAGGTATCTTTATGAGCAGCTAGGATTTGCTCATCACTTGGACGCATATACATTTTTGCCATGAGCTCTTGGGCAGGCTTATCCCATAAGCCTTTTAGATAAGTACCAGCCGCTTCCGTCTTACCAGATTTTTCAGTCACTGCCGTTACGACCGCTATCGGGTTGGCAATCGTAATCGAATAGCTCGGATATACGATGTCAACGTTACCCTTTGCAAATTGCTGGGCAGTCAAGTGTGCTTCGTTTTCAGTCGTGATCAACACATCACCTAGACCACGTTGAGTAAAGCTAGTCGTTGCTGCGCGTGCGCCATTGTCATAAGTGACCACGTTTGCCAGCAACTTCTTGATAAAGTCATTGGTTTTTACAGGGTTTTCATTACTGTTTTCTTTGAATTGGTGTAAGCCATAGCCATAAGCACCCAAAAAGGCATAACGCGCTGTACCACTGGTTTTTGGGTTCGGGATGACCACATCGATATCATTACGGGCCAAATCCGACCAGTCTTTGATATTTTTTGGATTGCCAGCGCGGACCAGTAATACCATGGTGCTAGTATACGGCACGGCATTATTTGGTAGTGCTTGCTGCCAGTCAGCAGCGACCAAGCCTTTTTCCACCAATAGATTCATATCGCTCTCTTGGTTAAAGGTCACCACATCCGCTTGCAAACCATTAGCGACAGAGAGTGCTTGCTTACTAGAGCCGCCATGTGACTGATTGATATTTACTTTGCTATTTGGGTGAGTCTTCTGGTAGTCGGTACTGAATAAAATGTTGTAGTCTTTATAAAAGTCGCGCGACACATCATAGGAGACGTTAAGTAGATTAATATCCTGTGTCCCACCACTGGCATTATTTGCCGCGTCATCTTGTGTCGCTTCTGTTGGACTGCAGCCTGTCATTATCATCGCTGCTGCGAGCATGCTGCTGGTGGCAAGTACACGCGCTTTTACAGGCTTATTATTAGTTGATTGAATGCTAGCAATGCTGATTTGTTGGAATTTTTTTTGCATGATGCTCTCGATAAAAGTAGTAGAAGCGTTTTGTCAAAATCTTGACCATCATCACAGAGCCTACAATCTTTTGAGTTCGGTTGTCGGGATGATGCAAGCTATGCTAGCAGCATAAATAGCAAACGCTTAGTGACGAATTAGCTTATCGACTAGTGAAGTTGGCATAAGTGGGGTTAGCAATCGTTTTGCGGCATCAAGCATAAAAGGAGGTAAATAACTGCTGGCAGGTTTATTAAGTAGACTATGATTTGGGTAGGCTGTACCATTATTTGTACGTTATAAAGTTTGCTGTATTAATGATACTTTCATTATCCCGATACTATGCGAACCTTACTTTTCTACTTGACCAAAGGCCCTTATATGAATACTTCATACCGTCAATTTCATTCTATTGTAGGGCTAATAATAATGACCTCTACCCTAGCTACTTTAACAGGCTGTAATAGTATGTCGCCTACGGTGAATAGTGATAGTCACAGCGCTGTTAAAATAGTCACTAGTGAAACACTAGCCATGCCAGTGAGTAACAACAATATTCTTGGAGACAAGGTTTCAGCGGATTACGCTACTGCTGACTACGACAAACGAGCGCAAGGCTATGATTGGGTTGGCGTGATAGTACGAGCAGATGGTGATCAACAGATTGATATTAAAGTTCGCTCACGCAGCGATATCAAAAAACCTACTTGTCACTTCGATGGTAAGGCGATACTCATGGGCCAAGATACTGCTCACGGTACGATTTTTCAGGCAAAAGTAAATGACAGTACGGCTTTTTTCCAATTTAAGGACGACACCCTCATCATCGACAGCCCAGATAAATATGCACTGAACTATTTTTGCTCAGGTGGTGGCTCGCTTGCTGGAGAATATAAAAAGCTGGCAGTAGGTTTGGAGATTTAAGAGACAGCGCTAGTATGCGTTAAGTTGTTTTCCATTTTAAAC
The DNA here is from genome assembly GCF_013414195.1 of Psychrobacter sp. BI730. Classification (GTDB taxonomy): domain Bacteria; phylum Pseudomonadota; class Gammaproteobacteria; order Pseudomonadales; family Moraxellaceae; genus Psychrobacter. Next base: position 25,564 of record NZ_JAATTV010000011.1, on the reverse strand, counting down.
ATGATGATAAAAACAAAAAGGTGCCAGACCATAAGTCTGACACCTTTTTTACGACTGGCTTAGTACAAGTTTTTTATACTGATGATCTGCCCTTATACCGCAGATGCACCCGTTAATTTAACTTCAGCACGCTCTTCTTTTGCGATACCAGCATAGTAGTCACGCAAAATTTGTAGTACTTCTGGACGGCTAAAGTTTTCTGGTACATCTTCGTCTTCTGATAGTGCTTTACGCAGCTTAGTACCTGACACTTTAACGTGCTCAGACGCGTCATGTGGGCAAGTCTTGTCAGAAGCCATCGCATTACAAGCATTACACCAGAACGTCCAGCCAATTTTGAGCGGTTGGGTGATAAGATCATCTTTACCAACGTGTTCAAAAATAGTTTGCGCATCAAACGCACCGTAGTAATCGCCGACACCCGCATGGTCACGACCGACAATCAGATGGCTACAGCCATAGTTTTGACGGAATAGCGCATGTAATAATGCCTCACGTGGGCCAGCATAGCGCATATCCAACGGATAGCCTGCTTGGATAACGGTATCTTGTCTAAAGTAGTTGTCGATCAAGGTTTTGATGGCTTCTTGACGAACTTCTGCTGGGATGTCGCCAGGTTTCAATGCCCCTAATAATGAATGAATCAACACACCATCACAGATCTCAATCGCAATCTTGGCCAAATACTCATGTGAGCGGTGCATTGGATTACGCGTTTGGAATGCAGCCACTGTTTTCCAGCCTTTAGCATCTAAAATTGCGCGCGTTTCTGCTGGCGTTTTGTAGATTTCTGGATATAACGTTGGGAACTCACCTTCGCTCAGCACTTCAACACTACCGGCAATATTGACGGCTTCTTGGTTCAATACTTGTTGTACGCCTGGATGCTCTGAATCCGTGGTCGTAAATACTTGCTGACACTCATGTTCTTTATCGATGGTATAAGTCTCTTCTACCGTCAAGATACCCATGACTTCGCCATCTTGAGCGACCAAGGCTACTTTGTCGCCTTGACTCAAATTATCCGCAGTTTCTTTTGGCGCAGACAAAGTGATAGGAATTGGCCAAAACAAGCCAGCGTTTTCACCGCTTTGCAAACGCATATTATCAACCACGCCCTGCCAGTCCGCTTGATTCATAAAACCATTTAACGGAGTAAAACCACCAATACCGAACATGATTAAATCACCACGCTCACGTGAGCTTAGAGTGATGGTCGGCAATGTGCTGGCAAGCTCTAATGCTTGATCACGTGCTGCACCGTTTAATAATAGTGGCTTAAGCTCGGCACTGCCATGTGGTGGAACCAGCTTTGATTTGAATTGGGATTGAGTTGGGCTTTGAGTCTGAGACATATAGTTATTAAAACCTCTTATTAGAAAGAATGGTTGGAAGAGATGAGCAAAAATGCAAAAGCGATTAAATGTACAAAACTGAGAAGAAAGCCGTCGCTAGATAATAAGTAGCGTACTAGCGACTGGGCATTAAATTTGATACGCATAGGCTACCTAACTTTCGTTATGAAAATTTATGCTGTGTTTGGATATGGATATGTCTGAAAGGAATTTATGTTTCTGGCTACAAGCTTATATGATGTATAGCTGAATTATTTACATTGCGAACGGCAATAAAACCTATTACACACGCAAATCATTTTCGTCGCTGATTTTAAGATTAAAAACAAAACTGAGATTACGTCATGTATCAATATAATTACGCTAACCAGACTTTGGTAGAGGAACGAGTTGCCCAATTTCGCGACCAAACCGAACGGTTTTTGGCAGGCGAGCTGCCAGAAGAGCAATTTTTGCCGCTGCGTTTGCAGAACGGTCTTTATATCCAGCGTTATGCGCCTATGCTCCGTATCGCCATTCCTTACGGCTTGCTTGCCAGCTATCAGCTACGCAAATTGGCTGAGATTACCCGTAAGTATGATAAAGGCTATGGGCACATGACCACCCGTACCAATATGCAGCTGAACTGGCCAAAACTTGAAGAAGTGCCAGATATTTTGGCAGAGCTGGCATCGGTACAGATGCATGCCATCCAAACCTCAGGTAACTGTATCCGTAATACGACAACGGATCCTTACGCCGGTATTCATAAAGAAGAGATTGCCGATCCACGTCCTTATTGTGAGATTATTCGCCAGTGGTCAACCTTTCATCCTGAGTTTGCCTTTTTACCGCGCAAATTTAAGATTGCCGTCATTGGTACCGCCAATGATCGGGCAGCGACGCAGGTGCATGATATCGGACTGCATTTAAAAACCAATGAAGAAGGCGAGCTTGGCTTTGAAGTGATCGTTGGTGGTGGCTTAGGACGTACGCCAGTGATTGGCAAAACCATTAATAAATTTTTACCACGCCATCATTTACTCAGCTATTTAGATGCGATTTTGCGCGTCTATAATCTGCATGGTCGCCGCGATAATAAATTCAAAGCGCGTATCAAAATATTAGTCGAGAGCATGGGCGGTCCTGCCTTTGCTAAACTGGTCGACGCTGAATGGGAAGCACACACCAAAGATGGCTCATTAACTCTAACCGATGCCAACTTTGACAAAGCCAGTAGTTATTTTACCGAACCTGATTATCTAAGCTTTGATGCGCTCCAAGTACAGTCGGACTTGCAGCAGCAATTAAACGCTGATAAAGACTTTGCCAATTGGTATAACCAAAATACGGTCGCCCATAAAATCGCAGGTTATCGCGCCGTGGTGATTTCGTTAAAAGCAGGGTTGGTCAATGGTAAGTACGTGCCTTCAGGTGATATCAGTGAGTCGCAAATGGACGCCCTCGCCGACCTCGCTGATGAACATAGCTTTGGTGAATTGCGTGGTACCTATCAGCAAAATCTGGTTTTCGCTGATGTACAAACCAACCGCTTATACGAGCTATGGCAACAGTTGGTTGCGCTACATTTGGCCCGTCCAAATATCAATACCCTCACCGATATGATCGTCTGCCCAGGCTGGGACTTTTGCTCGCTCGCCAATGCCACAACCCACAATATCGCTGAACAAATCGAAAAGCAATTTGATGATCTCGACTATCTTTATGATTTGGGTGAAATCCGCCTCAATATGTCTGGCTGTATGAATGCCTGTGCGCATCATCATACCGGCGATATCGGTATCCTTGGTGTCGATAAAAAAGGCGAATACTGGTATCAAATCAGCCTCGGCGGAAACTCTAGTAACGACGCCAAAATCGGCAAGATATTGGGTAAAGCGGTGCCATCTGATGATGTCGCGACGACGATACAAAAGATAGTAGATGTCTATCTAGAGCAACGCGTGGCTAATGAGAATGAGGTAGAAGGCTTTGGTGAGCTGATCAATCGTATTGGCCTTGCACCCTTTAAGGAGAAGGTCTATGGGTAATCATCATGTGCTTGATAGCCATGGCGCAGACATCAGTGGCGAAGATACTTGGCAAGCGCTAGCGACAGCGCAGCTGCCTGACGGTATCGCGTTATCAAACCTGACCTTACTTGAGCTGTTACACAAACAAGAAAAAGTTGATGTACTTGTCCCACTAGCAGATTTATTAAATGCTGATGGAAAACTGGCAAACGGTTTGCTAGAGCAAGTATTGGATATCCTCAAGCAGCACAGCAGCCGATTGGGTGTGTGGATCACGTCCAACACCGATGCTGATGATCTGCCTGATGTAAAAGAATTTTTATTGACGCAAGACTTGATCGTCATTCATGTCCCAAGTTTTGTGGACGGTCGCGGTTTTAGTTTTGCACAGACCCTGCGTCAGCTTGGTTATGAAGGTGATATTCGCATGGCAGGCGCGTTTGGTCGTGATCAAATCGCTTATTTGCTGCGCGCTGGTGCGACCAGCTTTGTACTCAATGAGCATGATGCTAAATCTGATATTAGCCAAGCCTTCACTGCCCTAGCCAGTAGCTATGATGGTCGAGACGCTTCAGCATTACCGATGTTCTCAAAAAACTGATTTTATTATTCACTATCAAATCGCTATTTTTATATTAACAATTATTAAGGAATGTATTATGAGCCAATTACACCCAAACCTAGATATCGACCAAGCAAACCAAGATTTGCAAGGTAAATCACCTGAGCAAATCGTTGAGTGGGCATTGACGCAAGCCAAAAACCCAATCATCACCACCAACTTCCGTCCGTATGAGTCAGCGATCTTGCATTTGGTTGCCAAGCAGCGCCCTGACATCACGGTATTATGGGTAGATTCAGGCTATAACACCGATGCGACCTATCAATTTGCCAACAAATTGATTCGTGATCTTGATCTCAACGTTGTGACTTATATCCCAAAACAAACCGCTGCCCATCGTGACGCCACCATGAATGGCATCCCAGGCATTGACAACCCGCAACATGGCGAGTTCACTGAACAAGTGAAACTTGAGCCATTCCGCCGTGCGTTAGATGAGCTAAAGCCAGATGTTTGGTTCAATGCGATTCGTAAAGACCAAACTGAATTCCGCCAAGGTCTTGATGTACTTAGCTTATCAAAAGACGGCGTACTAAAGGTAGCGCCATTGTTTGAAAAAACCGATGCAGATTTGGATGTATACTTAGATGAGCACAACTTGCCAAACGAGCATGACTACTTTGATCCAACTAAAGTAGAAGAAAGCCGTGAGTGCGGTCTGCACACGCAGTTGTAATTTTAGTGTTTTCTGAATGAAAAAAGCCCTTTCTTTAATTTAAGAGAGGGCTTTTTTCATGGTTGACGATCATATTTGCAACTACTAAAGCTATTTGCGACCTAAATAATAGCGCCGACACCTTGCTTGATAAATGCGGAATCACCATTTTTGAAGCCAGATAAGGCGCTTTGATATTAATCGCCATCAATTTATCGTAAAAATCTTCTTCTAGCTCAACAGCATTGTCATAACCATCATGAATACCAGCACCATTGTACAAAATATCAATTTTATCGTAAGTCGTTAATGCGCTATCAACTACGGCTTGAATATCACTCTTTTGTGTTACATCAGCTTTTACAAAGATGGCATCTTGATTGTTATCTGTAATGTCTTTGACGATTCGATTGCCATCTTCCTCATCGCGTCCTGTGACGACGACTTTAGCACCTTCATTAGCAAACGCCTTTGCCGTCGCCTCGCCCAACCCTGAAGTGCCACCAAATATAATCGCCACTCTGTCTTATAATTTCATAGTATGCTTACTCTTTTTAAATATTGTGAATTATTGATATACGATTAATTATCTTAAGACATGCTAGCACACCCTAATTTTGGGATATGTTAGCGTGTATTAGATAATTTATTGATTTAAGAAAGTCATTTAATCTATTCCTATTGGCAAGAAAAATATCAATTAATATTTCAAAAACGAATATACTAATGCCAATTCACTAGGTGAGAGTGTGCCTGTGATACCTCATAATGGCGACATTCCTTATATCTTTTCTACCTTTTATAATAAACAATTAAATATATGGTGACATTATGAACACCTTCCCGCTATTTTTTAAATTAGAAGACCGTAAAGTGCTTATCGTGGGCGGCGGCGAAGTGGCACTGCGTAAAGCGGACTTGCTCAGCCGTGCAGGCGCCTGTATCACTATACTTGCACCCGATATCAGCCACGAGCTACAAGCCTTACTCACTGACAGCAAACATGAATTTATCTATGAGAACTATAATAAAACCTATATGTCAGGCGCACGGGTAATCATTGCCGCGACTGACGATGAGACGCTGAACCACCAAATTCATGCAGATGCGACTGAGCTAAACATTCCAGTCAATGTGGTCGATACCCCTCATTTATGTGACTTTATCTTTCCAGCGATTATCGATCGTAATCCTATTGTGATTGGTATCTCATCAAATGGTAAAGCGCCTGTGCTGGCACGCTTATTACGGGCACGCCTTGAGACATTAATCCCGCAAGGCTATGGAAAATTAGCCAAGCTGGCAGGTGAATTCCGCAGTGAGGTAAAAGCCAAGATACCAACGCTTACTGGCCGTCGTCAGTTTTGGGAGCGCGCATTTGAAGGTCAGGTCAGTCAGCTCATGTTTGCAGGTAATGAAACCGAAGCGACTGCACAGTTAAAAGCTGATTTGGATAGTACTGCCGCTGCTATCAGTAAGAAAAGCGACGATACAAATTCGGTTAGAGAGTCAGATGCCATCAAGCCCGTCGCATCGGATGAGTCAGAAAAAAACTTACCAGCCATTGGTGAAGTCTATATTGTTGGCGCAGGCCCTGGTGATCCAGAGCTTTTGACATTTAAAGCCTTGCGTTTGATGCAACAAGCAGATGTGGTGTTTTATGATGCTTTAGTCTCACCGCAGGTCTTAGACTTATGCCGCCGTGATGCTGACAAAGTATTCGTCGGTAAAAAACGCAGCAATCATACAGTTGCGCAATTAGGCATCAATGAGCTACTTGTCAATCATGCCAAACAAGGTCGCCGTGTGGTGCGTTTAAAAGGTGGCGATCCGTTTATCTTTGGACGTGGCGGTGAAGAGATCGAAAGCCTACGAGCACATAATGTGCCATATCAAGTCGTACCGGGTATCACTGCAGCCAATGCCGCTGCTAGCTATGCAGGCATTCCGCTCACTCACCGTGACCATTCACAATCAGTGCGTTTTGTGACAGGATTTTTGAAAGCTGGTGCACCTAACAGTAACTTTAAGAGTTTCTTAAATACTGATGAGACGGTCGTATTTTATATGGGTCTGCACTCGCTGGCACGTTTGACTGAAGGCTTGGTTGACGCTGGTCGTAGTAGCGAGACGCCGATTGCTATCGTCTCTAATGCGAGTATGTCCAATCAGCAAGTATTGACAGGTACGCTTGCAACGATTGTTGCCAAACAAGAACAAGCACAATTGCCAACGCCTGCCCTTCTCATCATGGGCGACGTGGTCAGCTTGCATCATGATTTGGCTTGGTATAATTTACAAAATCAGCAGCACAGTCAAAATAGCGATGATATAGCTAAAAATTGGTTGCGTGAAGGCTCAAGAGGTGAAGCAGTAAAACAACCGATAGACCAACAAGCACATGCCCTATCGATGGTCGCAAATCTTGCAACACAGCAAGGAGATGGTCTGGAGCAATTGATTGTTGACTAGCGCTTACTGCTAACCTGCAAAACGATGAGTCTCAAATAAGAAGAAAACCCTACCAGTATATTATTGGTAGGGTTTTCTTTTGGCAACAGCGCAAATCTCAACGATTCTTGCTAGAATGAAGACTTTCTACTGCTCATAATCATAGTCTACTTATGCCCATACCTGATGCTAGCTTGTCTTCTTCTTTGACCACGCAAATGAAACCTTTGACCATATTGCATACCTCAGACTGGCACTTGGGGCGACGCCTATATGGGCGTCTTCGCTATGAAGAGTTTGAGTTATTCCTGCATTGGCTACAAGACACCATCAGCGCACAGCAAGTAGATATATTGATCGTCGCAGGTGATATCTTCGATACCATGACCCCAAGCAATAAAGCCCAAGCGCTGTATTATGAGTTTTTGGGTAAGGTCTCACGCTCCTGCTGTCAGCATGTGGTTATTGTCGCAGGCAATCACGACTCACCGACATTTTTAGACGCACCAAGTAATGTGCTTAAATTTTTGAACGTACATGTAATTGGCACTGCTTGTGATGACTTGGACGATGAAGTATTAGTCTTGGGTGATGACGACAACAACCCTCATTGTATTATTGCTGCTGTACCCTATTTGCGCGATCGAGATGTGCGTAGCAGTAGCGCTGGCGAGTCCGCAGATAGCAAAGACGCCAATGTTATCGCTGGTATTTGCGAGCATTATGACAATGTCGCAGACATTGCGAAGACTAAGCAAGCTGACTTAAACAAAACGCATCAGCGATATATTCCTATCATCGCCACAGGGCATCTATTCGCGTCTGGTGGCAAAACAACTGAGGATGACGGTGTACGCGAGCTCTATGTCGGCTCACTAGGTAAAATATCTGCCGATATGTTCAATGATGGCTTTGATTATGTCGCTCTTGGGCATTTGCACGTACCGCAGCGCGTTGGCGGTCGTGAGAGTATTCGCTATTCAGGCTCACCCATCGCGATGGGTTTCGGAGAGGCCAAACAGCAAAAGCAAGTATTGCTGGTACAGTTTGGTGCCGCAGAGCATTTTGATAACGACATTTTAGGGTTAAACGTCGCACCTGATAGTATTACTCCTCATGCTATCGATACAGCTGCTGACATTGAAGTCGCCCAAGTGAAAAAATCAGTAGATAAATTAGCAGAAAAAACCGCTAAAAAAGTGTCTAGTCAGGAACTGCCTTTCATGGATGACTTGTTTGGCTTTGATGAGCCATTAGAAGATGAGGAAGTTAAAAAATCTACTGTCGTAGAAAATACTCCTATTCAGCCTGAGCAATATAAAAGCATTCGAGAAACTTCTACTGACGCCGTGAATAGCAATAAAATTCTACATCGCGATGACGCTAATCAGATGCAAGTAGTATCCCTACCCATTCCAAAGTTCCAACAATTGGCGCAAATATCTGGTGACCTAACCACAATTGAACAAACCATTCAAGCGCTTACACAATCGGACTCTATTTGGCTAGAGATTGTCTATACAGGCGATGAGATTGTCAGTGATTTGCGTGAGCAAGTGCAAGCAATGGTAGAAGGGTTACCCTGTGAAGTGCTTAAGATAAAAAACACTCGTACTTATAATAAAGTGCTTAATCAACAGCAGACTTCCGAGAACTTGCAGGACTTAAATGAGATGGAAGTTTTTGAGCGCTGTTTGACGCTTAATGACATACCCGATTCGCAAAAAGACTCGTTGCGCGATGCCTATGGTCAGATACTTTATAACTTACGTCATGAAGACAAACAGGCAGAATGATATAAGTGACATATCATGACCACACTTCCTTATCTCTCTCAATTTTTCGCAGTTGCGGCTATTACTAATATTAAGACTTATCCATGCGCCTAATCGAACTCAGACTAAAAAACCTCAACTCCCTAAAAGGCGAATGGCATATTGATTTTGCTGATACTGCCTTTACCAATGAAGGTATCTTTGCTATCACTGGGCAAACAGGTGCTGGCAAGACCACCATATTGGATGCTATTTGCTTAGCGCTATATGGTGAGACGCCAAGGATTAATAGTATCAGTAAGAGCAGTAATGAGGTGATGACGCGGCAGACGGCAGAGTGTTTCGCTGAAGTAGTGATTGACTTAAATGGTGAGCAGTATCGCTGCCGCTGGGGGCAACGCCGTGCTTACAATAAAGCAGATGGCAATCTGCAAGATGCGACTCATGAAATCGCTAAGATAAACGTTGATGACTCGTCAAAAGAGGATGAGCTGTTAGAGAGTACCTTAAAGCATACCAAAAACAAGATCATTGAACTGACTCGGATGGATTTTCAACAGTTCACTCGCTCTATATTGCTAGCTCAGGGCAGTTTTTCAGCATTTCTAAAGGCAAAGGCTGATGAACGCGCAGATATTTTAGAGAAAATCACTGGCACTGATATTTACGCGACCATCTCAACACAGGTTCATGATAAGAAACGTACCGAGGAAGAAATTCTTAATAAGCTGCAATACGGTTTAGACGGGTTGATGCTTTTAAATACCGATGAAGAAAGTCAGTTAAAATCGGACTTGCAGTCATATCAAAGTGCTCAAAGTGAACAGCAGCAGACCATTCAAGATTTGGCCGAAAAGATAAAGTGGCTAGATAGCGTCACAGAATCAAAAGAAAAACTGAATACTTATCAAAATGATCTAGCGCAGGCTCAGCAGGCTCAGCAAGACTTCATCCCTAGTGCCAAACGCTTAATCGCTGCTAATAAAGCGTTGGAGATTGATAGTCAGTTCAGCCAACTTGTCCATAGTCGAGATAATCTAAAACGTTTACAAGAAGAACAGCAGCAAATAACTGGCATCCTACCGCAGAAACAAAATGACTTAGAACAAGCGACCACACATCTAGAGACAGCAAAAAATCATACACAAGCTGCCCACGAAGCTTTGCAAACGGCTCTACCTAATATTGCGCAGGCGCGTAAACTCGATGTGGAAATTGCGCAGAATAAGAATGTCCTAAAAGACATTGAGCAAAGACAGCAAACTCTAATGAGCAGCACTCAACATTTAAGTAAAGAGATAGACAACCATAAACAGCAGGCTGCGCAGAATAAAATCCAGCTCACACGTGTCGAAGGCTATCTTAATGACGCCCATGAATTAAACACTATCGATAGTGATATAGCGAATTTTAAGAGTCATTGCGGCCGACTAAAAGCCCTATTGCAAGAGAATACCGCCCTATCAGATGATAAAACAAGCCAGCAGCAACAGATCCACCAGTATCGCGCCAAACTTGACGTCTTAAATCAACAGAAAAAGACAAAAGACACCACCATGTTGTCTATACAGGATAAATTGGCCGCTTTACAACAAGAGCAAGCAGCATTAACCCAAGTGCAGTCATTGGCTGATATGCGAGATGAGCAAGAGCAGATTGATGATATCAACCGTCAACTTGACCAAGTGAGCGTTAAGGCAAAACAGCAAGATGAGCTTAGCGTACAAGTAGAGAAAATAGTTGCGACCTTGCCAGTAATGAGTAACGACCTCACAAAGCTGGCAGGCTTAATCGCTGATAATGAATCGGCTATCAGCGCTGCCAAAGAAAAGCGTCAAGACAAACAAGCCCAGCTGCATTTACTACAAAAAGTCGCCAAGTTAGAAGACTATATCGCTGACCTAAAAGATGGTCATCCTTGCCCGCTTTGTGGATCGCTAGAGCATCCTTATAGTGCAGACCACCCACATTTGATACAAGAAACGGAAGCAACGCAAACTCAGCGGCAAATAGCAGAGCTGGATACGACTATATCCAATTTAGAAGATACTTTATCTAAACATCGTATTAATCAAGCAACTGTACGACAGCAGTTTGCGCAAGCGGAAGAGCAACAAACCCTGCTAAATCACCAAATACAAAAGTTAAAGACAGATATCGACCAGTTGGTCAGTTCAGTACTAAATAAAGGCTATTCTCAATTTGTTGCTGAAACATTAAAACCATTGATGCAGATTGAGACGCATGTAGATGCGCTGTCATTATTAGACAGTAGCAAAATCGAGCTAGGTAAGCGTAGAGAATCTCTTAAAAATACGTTAACTCAATATGAAACGCTTAGCGAGTCGCTCTCTACGATGCGTAATGACATCGAAGCGTTAGACAAGGAGCAGCGTGAGCTAACCAGCACTATTAACGATATTGAGAGCAATAGTGAAAAAACAACCTGGGCTATAGAAAACTTAGACAAGAAATCTGCTGATAATTTTTCTGAATTGACTGTGCTCAAAACCGATATATTAGCTCCGTTAAATAAATATTCCGCTGACAAACATCAGTCAGATGCAAAAATGGCGATACGTTCTTCACTGCAATCATTACAACCGTTGATAACCAGTATTGAAGGCCAAGCCATACTAAGTGAAACGGAATATCAGTCGCATATCAACACCCTGCGCCAATGTCACAGTGCCTTTTTACAAATCAAGAAACAGTTCAACGACTATAAAGAGGATCAACAAAACCTAAAAACATCACTCAGTCGTCTAGAAACACAAATCGAGACTAAGCAGTCTCAGCTCGACAAAGAAAAAAATGAGCTTGGTAAACTGGTTCAACTCGTGGCAGAAAGAACTGAGGCGATTGAGAAATTACAAACAGATAGAAAGTATGTTTTTGCTAATAAAGATCCTGAAACAGAAGAAAAGCGTTTACGTGATGCGTTAGATCAGGCTAAAACCACGCAGACCTCTACGCAAAGACAGTTAGACAATGCTGAGCACATACTTAGTCAATTGCTGGATAAGCAACGTCAGGTGACTGAGAAAATGACTACTGTAAGGATTACACTTAGCAGCCAAGAAGATACCTTTAAGTCAGCGCTTGCCGCCTCTGATTTCGCTAATGAAATAGATTTTACTAATGCACGCCTGCCCATAGATGAGCGTAACGCACTTAGACAGCAGCAACAGCATATCGATTATGCCCTAAAGCAAGCGCAATCTTTATTGGATGCAACACAAAAAACACTTGCAGATAAACAAGCCAATCCGCTGACAGTAGACGATAGAGAAATGCTTATCCAACAGCAATCACAAGCCCAAGATGAATTTAACAAACGAATTGAGTCAATCGGTGCAATCAGTCAGCGTCTAAAGGACAATGAAGACAAAAAAACCACCCAACAGGCACAGCTTGATGCTATCACTGCTCAAAAGGACAAACTGCAAGTTTGGCAACAATTGCATAAATTGATTGGTTCATCTGATGGCAAAAAGTTCCGTACTTTTGCTCAAGGGCTAACCTTTGACCTTATGGTCACTCACGCCAATACGCAGCTGCAAAAAATGAGCGATCGCTATTTGCTGGCCCGTGATGATAATAGTCCACTTGAGCTGAATGTCATTGATAATTATCAGGGCGGTGAAATTCGCAGCACTAAAAACCTCTCAGGCGGCGAAGGTTTTATCATTAGCCTAGCATTAGCACTAGGGCTATCACAGATGGCCAGCCAAAATATACGTGTGGATTCGCTATTTTTGGATGAAGGGTTTGGTACGTTGGATGAGGAATCTTTAGACATTGCACTTGATACGCTGACCAATCTACAGCAAGAAGGTAAATTAATCGGGGTGATATCCCATGTTCAGGCGCTAAAAGATCGCATTTTAACCCAGATTAAAGTCGAGAAGCTCTCGGGCGGATTTAGCCGAATTAGTGGTCAAGGGTGTCATAAAGTCGTCAGTGAAAAAGCATCATAAGTTAGGTTAATCACTTTACTACTTAATACTTTCAATTAAACTATTTCTTTTAGACAATGAAAAACCACCGAACATGAAGAACGGTGGTTTTTTTGTGCGACAGTTTGGGAGTGATATTACTTCATTACTTAGTAACTAAACCACTAAGCTCACTCATCAATACTGACAACGTTGAAAGACCGATTTGACCTTCTTCATCGTTGCTATGTAGCTCATCCAACTTATTCATCTCTGTGGTGACTGCTGCAAGCTGATCGACGTGTCTTGCTCTCCATTCACTAAATGCTTGCTTAGCATCTGGTTTGGACAGTACCGCATCCATCAATAAGCGCAAGCTGCGTGACAACTCGTTCACTAACGCATGGCGTGCACGGCGATCCCAATAATCTTGCTGTGGTAGGTTCGCAATATTTTCCATCATCCAGTCTAACTGTAATACTTGATAGGCTTCAAAGTATAAAGTTGCAATCTCATCAACAGGACGCTCGTATTGCTCAGCAAGCAATGCAGCATCGAGCGCATCGACATGGTACGGTAGCATCGCAAATAGCGTAGCATCATTATCAGACAGCTCTTTTTGCATCAAGCGTTTGGTATCTTCTTGCAGATATTGTGCAAATTGCTGCTCGATAAAACCACTTGGCTTAGTCAGTTTTTCAACGCTTTCACTAAAGCGGCTAATCATATCAGCGACTTGCAGATTTTGACCGAAGGCATTGATGAACCAGACCACACCGCGCTCAAGTGAATCACGTAGACGTAGCTCAAGGTTCAGCAGTAATGTGGCCTCAACTTGATTGTCTAATGCTTCAAGTGCTTTCCAAGCGCGCGATACGTTGAATACATCACGGCTAATCGCATAACCACGTACGATAGTGGCTAGTGATTGATCGGTTTCCTCAAAGAGACGGAATAGCGCTTCAATACCTAAGCGGTTGACCACACTGTTGGTCAAGTAAGTACTGATAATCTCGCGATGCAAACGATGCTTAGTCATCTCATCGAAGAAGCGTGACGCAAGCTCATCTGGGAAGTACTTACGTAGCTCATTGATAAAGTACGGATCATCTGGTAAATCAGATAGTAGTAGATTGTCATAAACCCACATCTTGCCATAAGCCAAGACCACTGCTAGCTCAGGGTTGGTCAGACCAGTATCCGCTTTTTGACGCTTCGCAATCTCTTCGTCTGATGGTAGATACTCAATCGCACGATCCAGACGCCCTTCACTCTCTAGCATCTGAATAAAGCGCTGATGATCATTCAAATTAGCTGCTGCACGAATATGGCTCAGCTCAATCGCTTGTGGTTGTAAGTAGTTTTGACGTAATACCAGTTCTGCTACGGTGTCAGTCATACTCTCAAGCAGCTCATTACGTTGCTTCAGCGTCATATCGCCTTGCTCGACCACTTTGCCAAGTAGGATTTTGATATTGACTTCATGATCCGAACAGTTAACACCGCCTGAGTTATCGATTGCATCTGTATAGATACGTCCACCCGTTTGAGCGTACTCGATACGGCCTTGCTGAGTTAGACCTAAATTACCACCCTCACCAACGACAGCTGCGCGTAGCTCATTACCATCGATACGCAGCGAATCATTTGCACGGTCGCCCACGTCAGCATGCGTTTCGTTTGCACTTTTGACATAAGTACCGATACCACCATTCCAAATAAGATCGACAGGTGCCCGTAGTAACGCACTGATCAAATCATTCGGTGCAAGGCTATCTTCACTGATATCGAAGAGCGATTTCATTTCAGGACTGATAGCGATGGTTTTGTCTTGGCGCGAGAATATCCCACCACCTTGACTGATCAATGATGCTTCATAATCTGCCCATGATGAGCGTGGTAATTCAAACAAGCGTGCGCGCTCAGCGTATGAGGCCGCCGTATCTGGATTAGGATCAATAAAGATATGCAAATGGTTAAAGGCAGCAACGAGCTTAGTATGCGTTGAGAGCAACATGCCATTACCGAATACATCACCACTCATGTCACCAATACCGACAACGGTGAAGTCATCACGGTTTTGGATGTCCATACCGCGCATACGGAAGTGACGTTTGACCGACTCCCATCCACCGCGAGCTGTGATACCCATTGCTTTATGGTCATACCCTACTGAGCCACCTGATGCAAAGGCATCATCTAGCCAGAAGTTGTACTCTGCTGCTAACGCGTTGGCTATGTCAGAGAAGGTAGCTGTACCTTTGTCTGCTGCAACAACCAAGTACGGGTCGTCTTCATCATGGCGTACCGTGTTGGCTGGCGGGACGATGTTGCCATCTACAATATTGTCTGTGACATCAAGCATGCCGCGTAAGAATGTCTGATAACAAGCGATACCTTCTGCTTGGAACGCCTCACGACCATCAGCCATGCTCTTGGTTTTTACAATGAAACCACCTTTAGAGCCTACAGGGACGATTACTGCGTTTTTGACCATCTGTGCTTTGACAAGGCCAAGTACTTCAGTACGGAAATCTTCCATACGATCTGACCAGCGCAGACCACCACGAGCGACTTTGCCGCCACGTAAATGTACAGCTTCGACGCGTGGTGAATACACAAATATCTCAAACATTGGCTTTGGTTTAGGCAAGTTTGGAATGTCTGCTGCCAAGAACTTAAATGACAGACGATCTTTGCGCTGACCATCACTATCGACTTGATAGAAGTTGGTACGTACCATCGCATTGATCAAATCTAAGTACCAACGCAAAATACGATCTTCATCCAGGCTATCCACATCTGCTAACGCCGCTGTGATTTGCTCTTGAATGGTAGCAGCCTTTTCTTGACGCGTATCGAGGCTATACTTAGGATTCATGCGTGCGTCAAACAAACTACCTAACGCGACACTGATATCGCTGTTTTTGACCACAGTTTGCTGAATATAAGCACTAGAGAATGGCGCACGTGCTTGCAGCATATAGCGAGACAATGCACGCAATACGACGACATCATAAGTATCGAGCTTGGTCGTTAGTACCAATTCATTAAATGAATCGCTTTCAACGCGACCTGCCCAGATTTGCTTGAGGCTATCTTCGAACTGACCACGTACTACTTGCATATTGACCGTATCGACATGCTCTAGGGTCAGTTCATACTCTTGCATCCAGATAGGCTGCTCTGGCAAGTCAAACTCATAAGTCTGTGCTGAGATAACTGACACACCAAAGTTTTCAAGTATTGGCAATACTTTTGACAAGATAACCGGCTGCTCGCGACCGTATAGCTTTAGGTGGAGCTGGTTACGTGCATCGCCTGTCGACTGGTATAAGTGCCAAAGCATTGGTTGCTCTGCGGTCAGTCCTGCCAGACGCTTCGTGTCTTCGACTGCGGTACGAGCATCAAAACGCTCTTGGTAGGCAGCAGGAATATAGTTTAAGAAACGACGATTTAAAGCATTGGCTTGTTGCTCACCCACATTGTCGAGGAGCATTTTTTGATAATTATCATCCCATGATTGCATGAGTGCTGATAATTTGGCTTCAAGTGTGGCGATATTGACGTCGTTTACTTGGCCAGGTACGGTACGTACGTGGACATGCACACGAGCATGCGCAGATTCGTTAAACTCAGTGGTAAATCCTGAAGACATACCGTTATAGGCGTCTTTTAGGACGTTTTGTACTTTAATACGTAGCTCGGTATTGAACTTATCACGCGGGATATAAACCAAGCACGAAACAAAACGCTGATAATGGTCGATACGGCTAAATAGACGTAAGCTCTTTTTGTCTTGTAGTTGAGTAATGCCCGAAACAATTGGGTATAGCTCTTCGACGCTGGCTTGGAACAAATCATCACGTGGTAAGGTATTAATCACATGCATCATCTTATGATGAGCGTGACCGTCACGTGGCAAGTCTGCCATCGCCATAATCTTATTGGCTTTTTCGCGCAATAACGGTATTTGCTGTACAGTAAGCTGATAGGCTTGTGACGTAAGCAAACCGATAAAGCGGTATTCACCAATTAGGTTACCATTGTCATCGAACTTATGAATGCCCAAAAAGTCCATATATACTGAACGATGCACAGGTGACACACGGCTTGATTTAGACAGCATTAACACGCGCGGCTCAGTCAATAATTGCTTTAATCCTCTAGGCAATTGGCTGAAGCTTTCTGATAGCTTGTCTTTTTCAGAACCACGTAATAGACCAAGACCACTGTTACCGATTGCGAATAAATCTAAATCGGTCGGCTCAGAAGTCACTTCGATAGACTGACCACCTTCCAAGCGGTATTCACGATATCCTAAGAATATAAAGTGATCGTCTAAGATCCAATCTAAAAATGCTTGGATTTCTTGTTGTGAGTAGAATACTTCTGGTAGCGGCTTAGTCGAAAGCTCAGTTTTGATATCGTTCAACTGCGCACGCATCTGTTTCCAGTCGCCAACGACCGTATCAAGCGTGTCAATTTTTGACATCAGCATCTGTTGCAGTGCTTCCAAGTCTTCGTTGTCTTGGTAAGCAATTTCACAATGAATCAATGACATATGTGAAGTGGCACTTTCATGTGCGCCTTCGATATGGGTGATATCACCATTTTCATCACGCTCAACACTGATGATGATGTTATAAGTACGATGAACATCGATACCTTCTGCTTCTAGGCTCATCAAAATCGTATCAACTAAGAATGGTCTATCATAAGCTGCGATTTGAATGACAGTGTGCGAGCTGTGAAAGTGCTGCTCTTCTGCTGCTGGGTTTAGTACTGTCAGCTGCGGCTTGCTGCCGTCGTAAGCTTTGAGTAGTGTAAAGTGATGTAGCGCCATGCCCGCCAAGTCAGCATTACTAATCGCCTCTGCAGTTTCTTGATGCAGCGGCTGATAATAGCTATGAATAAAATGATCAAATAGTGATTTGTCTTTTTGTACATAACTGGTAGCAATATCGCTTATCTGGCTAATGCGCTCTTTTGCGATACTGAGGGAGTTTGGCATTTCCTGCGTCCTTTTTTTATAGATTTGGTTTAACATTTATTTATTTAAGTTTATCGATTTAGATTGACTACTGTTACTGCATATTCATCATTGGTGCAACGGTGCAGTATTTCCATTCACGCGACTTATTTTATTTTTATAACAGTTAGAATTTTTCTCCTTTTTTGCTCTTATTTTTTATTAATATGTAGCCATCAGAATTTAATACTACCAATATAGTGAAGTGTAACGCACATAAGGCGCGAGCTAAAGTGTACAACATCATTTCATGAATCAGCGGTGTGTCGATAACCTTTACTAATGAGACAATGCGGTTTTGGACGTCGATATGAATGATTCGGTGCTTGCAGGCGGATACTCATGGTAATTGAAGGCGTTTTTTTGTTAGAATATGCCAACATATTTAAGAGCGTACGACTCGCTCACTATTAACTTTAATGCTAAGGGCAAAAGGTATGATGAATATTTTGGTGGTTGGCTCAGGTGGTCGCGAACACGCATTGGCATGGCAATGTGCAAAAGATGACAATGTAAAAAATGTCTACATCGCTCCTGGCAATGCCGGCACCGCCCTTGAGCCTAAATGCCAAAACGTTACGCTAGAGTCTACCGACGCTGACGCAGGCGAGCATAGTGCTGTTATCGCGTTTTGTCAAAATAATGATATCGACATGGTAATTGTTGGTCCAGAAGCGCCTTTGGTTACGGGTATTGTTGATGCTTGTCGTGAAGCAGGTATCAAAGCATGGGGCCCAACAGCATACTGTGCACAGTTAGAAGGCTCAAAAACTTTTGCTAAAGAGTTCATGGAACAAAACAACATTCCAACCGCTGCTTATCAAGGTTTTACCGACGCAGTCGCTGCAAAAGCCTATGTCGATGAGCAAGGCGCGCCTATCGTTATCAAAGCAGATGGTCTTGCTGCAGGTAAAGGCGTTATCGTTGCTGAAACGATCGAACAAGCACATGAAGCTATCGACGATATGTTAGCGGATAATAAGTTTGGTGATGCTGGCAGCCGAGTGGTTATCGAGCAGTTCTTACAGGGTGAAGAAGCTAGCTTTATCTGCATGATTGATGGTGATAACATTTTGCCAATGGCAACCAGCCAAGATCACAAACGTGCTTTTGAAGGTGATACTGGTCCAAACACTGGCGGCATGGGTGCCTACTCCCCTGCTCCAGTTGTTACGAATGATGTTCATAACAAAGTCATGCAGCAAGTGATTCAACCAGTAGTCGATGCCATGAAACACGCAGGCCATCCTTATACTGGGTTCTTATATGCTGGTCTTATGATTGATAAGGCAGGCGACCCGTATGTCATCGAGTTCAATTGCCGTTTTGGTGATCCTGAAACGCAGCCTATCTTAATGCGTTTGCAGTCATCAATGGTCGATTTGGTCGCACAAGGTTTGGCAGGTCAATTACCTAGTGAAGCAAAATGGGATGCGCGCCCTGCTCTAGGTATCGTTGTCGCATCAAAAGGCTACCCTGAAACTTCGTCTAAAGGTGATGTGATTGCTGGCTTGCCAGAACTAGATCCTAACAACGACGAAGCCGTTAAAGTTTTCCATGCTGGCACGGCATTTTCTAACGATAATGATAAAGAAGTCGTCACAAACGGCGGGCGTGTATTATGTGTAACTGCGTTAGCAGATAGCATTTCTGATGCTCAGCAAGCCGCATTAGCAGTAACCGCTGCTATTAGTTTCGATGGTGCGCAGTATCGCCGTGATATTGGACACCATGCCATCACTCGCGAAAATGCTTAGCAGCTAAGGCATCCTAAAAACATATTGAGTAACGTCTTGGACAACATTTTAGATAATGCGAAGGTTTCGCTCAATATGTTTGATTAATAGTATTTCTGTATTTTATAGCTCTACATCACTATTTGACCTAGCATCATGCTAGGTCTTATTTTTTAGTATTAAGTTTTAATAACAAGTGAACTTGCTAGAAAATGCTAACTATTTATTAATCATACTCAAATTAGTAAGCACCTATTTATCAATAGTTACCACTAGATATTGGCTTACAAAGTAACTATCAATGGCCAGCTCAGGCTCATAAAACCAACGCGCTTTATATGATACAATTTTGTACCTGTGCATCACGTCTCCCTTGTATTGTAGGTTTCGAACCCGCAAATCAATACCAATTGGATGAATGATTATACTTATGGCAAATGATACGTCTAAACCTTTTAGCAACAAGCAATCAATCGATAGCCTAAAAACCTCAGGGTTTGATCGTCGTATGTCGATTGCAAAAACTTCTTTGAATATTGGTCGTCGTTGGGCGGGTAATAGCGTGTCTGGTATGTTCTTAAATAAAGAAGCTCGTACTGCACGCAATCAGGCGTTTATGGAAACTCAAGCAAATTATCTGGCATCAGAGCTAGGTAAATTGAAAGGTTCGGTCGTCAAGATTGGTCAAATGCTAGCGATTTATGGTGAGCATATACTGCCGCCAGAGATCACACGCGCTTTGCAAACCCTTAACGACGACACAGCAACATTGACTTGGCCGACGATTGAGCAAACATTACGCCAGTTACTGGGCAACAAACTAAACGAGCTAGACATTGATCCTGTCCCCATCGGAACCGCTTCTCTTGCTCAAGTTCACCGTGCGACCGTACTCGCCACTGGCGAACAAGTTGTATTAAAAATTCAGTATCCGGGTGTGGCAGATGCTATCAACTCTGATCTTGCCTTGTTTAAACGATTGTTAAAAGTAAGTAATATCGTCCCTCAAACACGCGCACTCGATGCTTGGTTTGAGGAAATACTTGACCTACTCCATCACGAAGTCGATTATGAAGCGGAAGCGGCTACGACAGAACGTTTTTACGAGCGTTTAATCGATGATCCTCGCTATATCGTGCCTAAGATTAATCGCACTTATTCTAAAAAGCGTCTGCTATGTATGTCATACGAGCCAGGTATCACTGTGGTCTCGGAAGCATTACAATTATTACCTCATGAACGCCGTAATGCCATTGGCCAAGCAGCCATAGAAATCATGATGCAAGAGATTTTTGTATGGGGTGAGATGCAGACCGATCCTAACTTTGGTAATTATCTAGTGCGTGTGAGCGACAACGAAGAAGATATCGATAGATTGGTTTTGCTAGATTTTGGAGCAATTCGTCAGTTTGATGGTAACTTATTAACGATTGCCCGTGATCTACTACGTGCGGGATATCGCCATGATCAGCAAGCAATGAGCATTGCTATGAAAGGATATGACTTTTTCGATAGCATGAGCAATAAAGTACGTTCAGATATTGCTTCGTTATTTTTACTGGCTACCGAGCCTTTTAGTGATCCTGAGAAACACATTAATATCCCTAGCGAATGTTTGGATGAGCAGAATCGCTATATTTGGGCCAACAGTAAATTACATTCACGCCTATCTACTACGGCTACACGCGCAATGCAATCTTTTGAATTTAATCTACCACCAAAAGAATTTATGTTTATTAGCCGCAAGTTTATCGGTGCATATACCTTTTTAACTGTTCTAGATGCTCATACCAACTCCAATAGCCTTGTAAAACCTTATTTATAAAATGTGTAAATTTTGAGCCGTCCTTTAGTGACGGCTATTTAGTGTTTTAATTTTATTTGCTTAGGCTATTATTTTTCGCTTATAGCACTTACCTGCCAATCATCGAATCTTGTTTTATACCACTTTGGCTTACGAATACTTAGCTCCCAACACACCTCTTGTCGGGCAAGATATTTCACTTCGAAATGAGTGCGCTGACTGGTCGCTGGTACTCGAGAACGTGTTGATGGTAGACACCACACTTTGGTTGCTTGGTGTTCTGCATTGTCCATATAGGATTCGATATTAGTGACTAATATCACTTCTCCGCCCACCTGCAAGCGTGATAAGAGAAACTCAAAAAAAGGCATGTTCAGCCATTGCTGATTTGGATTGTGCTGTTCAGGATTGGGATAAAGAATGAAGATTTTAGCCAAGCTGTTTGGTTTGATTGCATGCACTGTCCATGCAATCGCATCCGCATGAATCGCGTCTAGGTTTGATAGATTTTGTAGAGTGGCTAATTTTGAGAATGCTTCAAATTTATTACGCGTGCGTTCAATGGCTATCAGATGCTTATCAGGATTTTGTGCGGCAAAGCTAAGTGCATGCTTACCCTTCCCTGCCCCAATCTCTAGCATCAACGGTTTTTCATCTTTATTGTCATTGATGATATTTGGAATAATAAAGTCACGCGGTGCTGACAGTTTTTGTGGTTGAAAGGCACGCTCTTGCTGATGCGTGAGATCAATATTGTCGGTCATCTACTATCCTTAAAGCATTTGTCTTTTGTCATTATTCGGCCCCATGCTATTATATAGTCAATCCAATTGAATAGTAATACAGCGATAGCAAGTACGCCTCGTTTCGTCGTAATTTAAATGACGGATGCGTTTTCTGCTCGTGCCATATGCAACCAATACTAATAACATTTAGGACATTGCTCTTTTCTTATGACTGACTCTACTGCAAACACGCCTCCAAAGACCTACCCTTGTCCACGTTGCAGCACTCAGACGGCCTGGCAAGACAATAAATACAAGCCGTTTTGTAGCAGTCGCTGCAAGCTGATCGACTTAGGTGCTTGGGCAAACGAAGACTACACCTTACCTGCAGAAACCACGCCTTTTTCTGACGAGCTATAACCCACACTTTTACTCAATTATTATATCAAGGATGCTTTACATGTCTGCTACTTACCTGATGCCCACTTATAATCGTCAACCAATCAGCTTTACACGCGGTGCAGGCAGTTGGCTCTATACCAAAGATGACACGCCTTACTTAGATGCCTTGACTGGTATTGCGGTATGCGGCTTAGGACACTGTCATCCACAAGTCACTGACGCGATTCAGCAGCAAGCAGGTACGTTAATTCATACAAGCAACTTGTTCGGCATTGACTGGCAAGAGCGTGCTGGAGAGATACTATGTACCGCAGCCCAAATGGACAGTGTGTTTTTTGCCAATAGCGGCGCCGAGGCCAATGAAGCTGCATTGAAACTGGCACGTTTATACGCGTACAAACAAGGCTTTAAACGTCCAAAAGTTATCGTAATGGAGCAATCGTTCCATGGTCGTACGTTATTATCTTTGTCAGCTACTGCAAATCCAAAAGCGCGAGAAGGGTTTTATACACTAGATGAGGACTTTATTCGTGTGCCATTTGGCGATATCGAAGCTGTCAAACAAGCTGCTCAAGAACATGATGATATCTGCGCTATCTTTGTAGAGCCGATCCAAGGCGAAGGTGGCCTAAACACTGCTGCCAATGGCTTCACTTATCTTGAAGATTTGCAAGCAGAATGTGACGCTCATAACTGGCTATTTATGCTGGATGAAGTGCAAACAGGTAATGGCCGTACGGGTAGATATTTTGCTTATCAACATAGCAATGCTCGCCCTGATGTGTTGACGACAGCCAAAGGTCTAGGTAATGGTTTCCCAGTTGGTGCGTGCATGGTACGTGGCCGTGCCAATGGTTTGTTTGGTGCTGGTAGTCATGGCTCTACTTATGGTGGCACACCATTGGCCAGCCGTGTGGTACATAGCGTATATGACGTGCTAGCAAATAGTAATATCATGGAAAACGCAGTGACTGAGGGTTTATTCATTAGAGAAAGTATCGTTGATACATTTGGCCAACATGGCGTTAGTAGTCGCGGTGCAGGTATGATGATTGGTATCGCGCTACCTGAAGATATGGATTGTAACCAACTGGTAGATCGTGCCCGTGATGAGCAAAAGCTGATCATTAATGTGACGGGTGGTCATGTTGTACGTTTGCTGCCACCACTTAACATGAGCCGTGATGAAAGCACACAAGTTATTGAGCGTTTAATTAATTTATTAAAGCCATCATTTTAAAGCATGCTTTAACGTTAATAATAGACAACAAAAAAGCCTATAGATGATTCATTATCTATAGGCTTTTTGCTAACTGCTAACTGCTAACTGCTAACTAAAAACGTTTCGTGCGTAGTGAGAACAACACTTAATTTGCATGGAAGTACTTTTTCAATACTTCTAGACAACGAGTAATTTTAGCTGGCTGTTGGTCACGATTTAAAGTGACCGCATATAGCACAAAGCTTGGTAATTGATAGCCAGTCAACACTTCTACCAGCTCACCACTCTCAAGCTCTTTTTTGACGTCCATTTCTAACATTCTAACCAACCCGTGACCTTCTTTAGCCAACGTCGTTGCCATAAACACGTTATTGGTATAGATACGCGAGTTCATTTTGACACGCGTTTTTTTGCCAGTTTCAGTCTGAATCATATCGATCTGATTGGCATCTTTCATGATTTCAATACAGATTAATTGATGCTCAGCCAAGTCTTTAGGCGTATTTAGTTTACTGTGCTGACGCAAATACTGAGGTGAGGCAACCAATAATTGGCGCACATCAGTCAATGGATGACTGCTCAGACTAGAGTCATTAATCGATGGACTCATGCGAATAGCAATATCTATACGCTCATCAATCATATCAATATAATGATTGTCTGCTAGATAGGTGACGCTAAGATCATCATGTGCCGCCATCCAAGTAGAGAGTGCTGGCAATATGTGATTAACACCAAGCTCAGGCGTGGTCGATACACGCAAGCTACCTGCTAGCTCATCACGCAATTGATTAACTTTGATACGCCCTTGCTCCGCTGCACTGACGACGTCTTTTGCCGCTTCATAAAAGCTCTCACCAGCTTCTGTTAAGCTTAGCTTACGAGTTGAGCGATGTAGCAATACCACGCCAAGCTCGTTCTCTAATGAACGAATTTGCTGACTGACTGCACTGGTTGTAATACCTAGCTCACGTGCTGAGCCACTAAAAGAGCCATGTCCGACCACACTGGCGAACACAGCCATACCGCGTAAATTATCCAACATATTCTCACCTAAACGTCATTTCAGTTTTTAATATAACTTAACCATTATAACGACTTTACATTCATCTTATCGTTATCAAATGGTTCTCTCTTGTTTGATAAATATATTTTGACCCGTAATAAAAACAAAAATATCAAGATGGTATATCGCTATCACCTTGATATTTAATATAAAACTACGTTCAATATATAAATATACTTTCAAATACTTTGACCAATCACTGCTCTAAAGTTTCAATACAGCTGTACTTTACCCATTTTCCCTTCACCGCGTTCAGTCAAATACTGCATCACTGGTGTTTTTAGTAATTTCGTTTCAGCAACGGTTTTCGCTTGCTCTAAACGTTTTTTCTGTCGGCGCTCTGGGGTTTTATCTTCGGTCTGCATGATACTACTATCAATTTTCAAGTCAATGTCAGCTTGCGTAAATTGCTGTTGTAGCTTAGCTGCCAATTGCTGAAAAGTGACCTGCAAATGCTTACTATCAACACTGGTCAAAAACGTGGCTTTGCCATTGCATTGACCAGTCATTGTACCTTGTCGTGCCAGTGCTAGCTCATCTTGTGCCAATACCTCGCCTTCACGAGCAGTTTGTAACCAGTAGTCCCACTTTTCTGGGTTCCACTCGCCTGTCAGTTCTTGAGGTGGACAACGCAGCAACGTACGTGGATCTTCATCAGAGTGGGCTGTTAATTGAGAATCATTTGCGCCAGCCTCAACAACTGGTTCAGCCTCAACAACTGGTTCAGCCTCAACAACTGGTTCAGCCTCAACAACTGGTTCAGCCTCAA
>NZ_JAATTV010000010.1 GCF_013414195.1 Psychrobacter sp. BI730 | reverse complement strand
AAGCAGAGTTATGAAAATACGGTCGCTCTTGCTTGTGCTTATATCTGGCTCAAATTATGAATGTTCAACACGCCCTAATCTGCTTAGCTAGTTTTAGTGTCAATGTTGATTATCAATATAACACTTATCAACACCGAACCTGTTAGCGCATCTCATAAGATCGAAGCAATATAGAGTCATCTATATTGCTTTTTTTTACATCTTCAATAGCTTGCTCATTGACCAAACGCAAATCCTGAAAGTCCAAAATCAGCACTTCGTTACGCAGACGTTCACTAGTGCGCTTATTATGACGTATGGCAAACCCCAATACTTGCTTACCAGTGATGGTTATCTGATTAATGATTAACCTTGACGTATTCACGGTCAGATTTTGTGCTAGATTATGAGACATTTTCTGAGCACTTATGATTGCCGTCGCTGGATTCACCGTCGTGGTTAACGTCTTTGTCTGTCGTACACTTTTGGGCATATCTCCTGCAAAAAATAATACCTGATTGAATGGTAAATACTGCGCATGGCGTACTAATTCTTGTCGGAACAATGCAGGCATATCTGTATTAAAACTGTCTTCTGTCTGCTGATAAAATGCGGTGAAGTTACGATGCAAATAACGCCCAAATACTGTGGTATTAATCCATTCTTGATAAACATTATCTGCCAATAACTGTTTGGTGAAAGCACTGGCATCAATTGTTACCTTCCTACTCAAAGTAGCAGACAACATCGACAGCAAAAGCGCCTTCGGACTGGTAAATATCTGCTGCTGCCATACTTGTGGATATAGGCTACTATCGAGTAATGGTAATGTTGATCTGCTCATGCGCTTATATCCTCAACGATCATTTTCAGTCCCTAAATAGCGTTGGTATCGTCTCACTGTTGACTTCTACCCTTAGCCAAATTCTATGCTATGGTCTGGTAACAGCTTCAATATAGCAGTCTTTTATTCGCGGTATAACTATTTTGTAGCTGTGTACTCTACCGCAATACTCTCTTAGCTAAATTGACCGAAACAGCTTGAAAAATCAAAGAGATATCACTCTATGAAAAAAGACCTCATACCCTTTCCTACTCCCTATCAGCTAAAGACCATTACTGTCCAAACAGCTGATGGAACGCTGCTGCCCGTCTCTGTCATTGGCAAAGGTAAACCTGTCCTATTAATGCACGCTTTCGGTATGGATGCGAGGCAATTTTTGCCATTTATTTTACCGTTAATTCAGCACTACTGCTTTTACTTGCCACATTTTAGAGGTTTTGGTTTGGCCAGTAACCTAACTCTGCCAACGTTTGATTTTATTGAGCAATATGCACAAGATACCCAAAATGTATTTGAATACGTGAGCAAAGAAACTGGCTTTGAGGCTTTTCCTGTTGCCGCGATATCGATGGGAGCATTGGTCATGTGGGCATATTTTCAGCGCTTTGGTATTCAGCGCGTGAGCCATTATCTGAATATTGACCAAGCACCGATTATTCATAATCAGCCAGACTGGCAAGGTGGCGGTGTATTCGGTACCCGACAAACCGAATTGTTTGCGCAATTTACACGGTTAATTACCGACACTGCTCCTTATCTACAAGCCGAACAAGTGGTTGACTTCCGTCACCTGCCCTATCGATTAAAAGTGAATCTATTAGACATGGAGCGCTCTTTTTCTCTGCTCTCTGTCAGTAGCAAACCTTCGCAATTATTGGTAAAAGCACTCAGTTATCGGGCACCGCACAAAATCTCACTAATGGAACACGCGACTTGGCAACATAAACTGCGTTGCCTATCTGCTTATGTTGCGCTGCCCTACGATTACCGAGATGTTTTGCCCACTATCAATATTCCGACTACTTTACTAATTGGCGCGCGCTCGCAATTATATAGTGCAGAGTGGCAACAGCGTTTGACCACTCTGCTGCCCAATGCGCACAGTATTATGTTGCCAACATCAGGGCATGCTGTACCGATGGATGCACCAGTTAGTTTTTATAAAGTATTGAAAAAGTTTCTGAACGCTTAATGATGGGTTTTTAATAATGCACAAAAAAAACGACCTCAACGGGTCGTTTTTTTTGCGCTAAATTCAATCGAAATTATTGGCTAAGTATTAATCATTTAATGGTTTAATCAATTCAAATCGCGGAATTTCTTTACCATCGACCATGACTGTTTCAGCAAACATCGCAAGCGGACGTACCCACACGCCATATTCACCGTATAGGCAACGATATACCACTAGCGATTCTTCGGTTTCTGAATGCTGCGCCGTATGCAATACTTGATACAAACTGCCTTTATAGTGGCGGTAAATGCCTTGGGAAATGGTTTTAGTCATAGCAAACTCCTACTATTAAAAAATGGCTACTAATCATCGCTTCATAAAAAAGGTCGACAATTACTGCCGACCTCACTTTTAATCATTTTTATAGATTATCTAACCAACCGTCACTTTTGCATAAGCCTTTTTACCTGCTTGAATCACGACCGTCTGACCTGAGGTTAGACTAAAGCCACCATCAACGACTTCGCCATCTACTTTTACCGCGCCACGTTTTACCATGTCTTTAGCTGCTGAGTTGTTTTTAGCGAGCTTAGCTTGGTTCAATATCTGGGTGATAAATAACGCATCTTGCCCTTCCAGATCTAACATAATTTCTGGCAAATCAACTGGTAGCTCACCATCTGCTAAGACGTTACCGGCAGATTTGTGCGCATTAGCAGCGGCATCAGTATCATGGAAACGCTCGATTAATTCTTCGGCTAAGATACGTTTGATTTCTTGTGGGTTACGGCCACCTTCCATGTCTGCCATCAAGCTTGCCACTTCTTCCATTGGCTTAAAGCTTAAGAACTCAAAGTAACGATGGATCAGTGTGTCCGGCATCGACAGGATTTTCTGGTACATCGTGCCTGGTGCGTCGTAGATCGCGACATAGTTGCCCAATGATTTGGACATTTTATTGACACCATCCAGCCCTTCTAAGATTGGCACAGTGATACACACTTGTGGCTCTTGGCCATAGCGTCCTTGCAATGTGCGACCCATTAGCAAGTTAAAGGTCTGATCGGTACCGCCAAGCTCAACATCGGCTTTTAGGGCGATAGAATCGTAGCCTTGTACTAACGGATAAAGAAACTCATGGATAGAAATGGGCGTTTGTGATGCATAGCGTTTTGAAAAATCATCACGCTCAAGCATACGCGAGACGGTTTGCTGACTGGCTAGCTGAATCATGTCAGCGGCGCTCATGTCATTGAACCACTCAGAGTTAAAGACCACGCGAGTCTTTTCTTTGTCCAAGATTTTAAATACTTGCTCAGCATAAGTCGTGGCGTTGGCTTTGATTTGCTCATCAGTCAACGGTGGACGCGTGCTATTTTTGCCAGAAGGGTCACCAATCTTGGCGGTATAATCACCGATTAGAAAATAAATCTCATGACCCAAATCTTGAAAATGCTTAAGCTTATTGATCAGTACTGTGTGACCCAAATGCAGATCTGGTGCGGTAGGATCAAAGCCTGCCTTGATACGTAATGGGCGATTGAGCTTTAGCTTAGCCACTAAGTCATCTTCAGATAATATCTCTTGCGTACCACGCTGAATAAGGGCCAGTTGTTCTTCTAGGGTGTAAGTTTGATTGGTCATGATGCTCTCTATATATCACTTTAATTGGGATTTTTATGAATGACGGTTACTGGCTCAACACCTTAGGAAGTTTAGAACCTCAAAAGGTTGGAAAAAATGCTAGAATTTGACGGATATACTAGCGTTTTTTAAGGTAAATTGCCATGACCAACCCCGCATCGATTGCTGATACTGACCATAATGCTCTCGCAGACTTGCTTATGAATAATGGTTTGGATAACCTTTCAGACGATATTGATGATTTGACCTTTGATGATTCGAACTATGCCACCCTAACGGATGCCCTTGAGCAAACCGTGTTTGAAAGCTTCGATGATGGCTTATATATTGGCATGATGTCTGGCACCAGTTTGGACGGTATGGATGCTGTTCTTTGTCAGTTTAATCCTGAGATGAGCAACGAAGACAACACTCAACCGCCGATGCAACTACTGGCGACCTATAGCCAAGATTTTCCGCCACGTCTGCGTGAAGTGCTATTGGCATTGTGTCAGCCGAACGGTGTGAATCAACTCGTACCAGAGGCCAATGAACCAAACAGTGAATTGGATTGGTTCGGCTGGGCAAGTCGCACGTATGCTGAATTCGCGAGCGAAGTGGTCAATACTTTATTGCAGCAAGTAAATATCGATGCTGAATCAGTGCTAGCGATTGGCTGTCACGGACAAACCGTACGTCATCGCCCGCAGATGGGTTTTAGCTTGCAACTGGTCGATGCCAATATCATCGCTGAGCGCACAGGTATCAGCGTGGTCAGTGATTTTCGACGTCGTGACATGGCAGTTGGTGGTCAAGGTGCGCCTTTAGTACCTGCGTTTCATCAGGCACTATTTGCCAATCCTGATAGTACCCGTGTGCTATTAAACTTAGGTGGTATTGCTAATATAACCGTCTTGCCCGCCAATGAAAAAGATCAGGTTGTTGGCTACGATACTGGACCTGCCAACTTGTTATTGGATGCGTGGACCTCATTGCATACAGATAACTCTTATGACGCAGGTGGCGCTTGGGCGCAGTCTGGAACCCTCATTGAGCTATTATTACAGCAACTTTTGGCACATCCATTTTTTGCTCAATCTCATCCAAAAAGCACAGGTCGTGAGGACTTTAACTTAACTTGGTTGCAGGACGAGCTACAGGCTTTTGAGCAAGCCAATGCTAACATCAGTTATTCAGCTGCCGATGTGCAAGCAACCTTAACTGAACTCACGGCTATCAGTTCCAGTATGCAAATCAATACGTTTATCAGTCATTCAAAAAACAGCTCGGTTTATGTTTGCGGTGGCGGCGCATTGAATGACTATTTAATGACACGCTTGCAAGCTCATCTACCCCATTGCACAGTAAAAACCACTGAATATTTAGGGCTTGCGCCAACATGGGTAGAGGCCGTTGCTTTTGCGTGGTTGGCCAGACAAACATTGATGGGTGAAACTGGTAATTTACCAGCGGTAACTGGTGCAAATAAAGGCGTGGTATTGGGTCAAGTATGTTTTGCCTGACCAGTTAAATTTTAGTTTACATACGTGCACCTATGTGTTTTATAATGACTTTTGAAACGCCATCCTCTTAGGACCTGTAAGTATAGGATATATCGCATGAGCCAGAATAGTAGTTCACCTATCGACCAAGCCACCACTGATGACACAAATAATATGACTGCAGCACCTGTACATAAATCGCGTCAAAAACCACCTCACTACGAGCGTTCTGATGATACGCGTGTGGTAGTCACAGGTATGGGCGCCATTACGCCGCTCGGTCTAGACGTCGATAGCTCATGGACCAAATTGCTCAATGGCGAGAGTGGTATCTCACCGATTACGCATTTCGATGCCACAGGCTACCGTGCGCAAATCGCTGGCGTGATCAAAGACTTTGATGCCAAGCAATATATGAATGCTAAAGATGCACGTCGCTATGATGAGTTCATGCATTATGGGGTTGCCGCTTCTGCCATGGCCTTAAAGCACGCTGGTTTTATCGAGGAAGTCAGTGCTGCTGATGCACCTGTACAAGGCGTTGACCAAGATCGCTTTGGTATCATTTTAGGTTCAGGTATTGGCGGTATCCAAACAATCGAAAACAGTCGTGATACCCTACACGAAAAAGGCGCAGGCAAAGTCTCACCTTTTATTATCCCAGGCTCTATCGTTAATATGGCCGCTGGACTGGTAGCGATTAAGCATAAGTTAAAAGGCCCAAACCTTGCGACCTCAACAGCTTGTACCACGGCGACTCATGCTATGGGTCTTGCTGCTCGTTTGATTGCTTACGGTGATGCCGATGTCATGCTGGCAGGCGGAAGTGAAAAAGGTTCTAGCCCACTTGGTATAGCTGGCTTCAGTGCTATGCATGCACTCTCTACGCGCAACGACGAGCCAACCAAAGCCTCACGTCCGTTTGATAAAGGTCGTGACGGGTTTGTCCTTGGTGATGGTGCTGGTGTGGTGGTATTAGAAAGCCTTGCTCATGCTAAAGCACGCGGTGCAACGATATTGGCAGAGTTAGTCGGTTTCGGTATGAGCGATGATGCCAGTCATATTACTGCGCCACCAGAAGATGGTAGCGGTGCGGCAAGAGCGATGCAAAATGCACTAAACGATGCTGGTATCGAGTCATCAAGCGTCGGTTATGTCAACGCTCATGGTACTAGTACCCCTGCGGGTGACGTGGCTGAGTCTATTGCTATCGAAACTGTATTCTCTCCTGTAAAAGAAAGCATCTTAGTTAGTTCGACCAAATCGATGACCGGTCACTTACTTGGTGCTGCTGGCGGAGTTGAAGCTATCTTTACAGTACTAGCGCTACAGCATCAGCATGTACCACCTACGATCAATCTAGATGATATCGAGGACAACTGTAACCTTGATTATGTGGCTAATCAATCACGCAAAGTTGATAACTTGCAGTATGCAGTATCCAACAGCTTTGGCTTTGGTGGTACCAATGGCTCATTGGTATTTGCTCGCTGGCCTGTCAATCAATAACAGCCGCCCATCCACATCGCAGCGCATGGTAATGAATGCGTTGTAACGTTGGTGTCAGATTTGCTACGTTTGTCCACTTGCAGCCCCTTATCGTACTTGCGTATGATAAGGGGTAATTTTTGGAACATTTATGGAAGATACCATGTCAAGCTACTCATTTTCCCATCAGTTTTATCAACGCTGGACGTGTGCACCTGAGCCAGTACGTGCAGCAATTACTCAAGAACTAAAAGACATCACTACTCTGCTGCAATCTGACACCTCATTTGAAGACTTCACTTTTAATACCCATGATTTAGATGCGCATGTAGACGAGCTATATGATAACTACAATGCAGAGCAAGCCATTGCGAAAGCAATTACGGAAAAACAAGAGCAAGAAGACGCAGCAGCTGCAAAACAAAAGCTAGAAGACGAGCAGAAGAAAAAAGAAGCAGAAGAAACCACACGTAAGGCAGAAGCAACTCGAAAAGAACAAGAAAAAAATAAGCAAACAGCGTTAGAGAAAGACGACGACAAAGAACTGGCTACTAATAACAACGTAGCTAAAGTAAACGCTGATAAAGTCGTGACAGATAGTGCTGTTACTGACGATTTTGTTACTGATAATTCTAGCGCAAAGACTGAAAAAGCGATATCAGAAGTCGTAAATGCTGAAGGCAATGCTAGCGATAATAAAAGTGCTGACAGCAAAACCATTAGCGAACAGGCACATGCGCTTAGTGATAACCACATTAAAGATATTAATAATAAAGCCAGTGCAGCGATTAATTTAGCACTAAAAGACGCGACGCTAGATGCAACACACCAACAGCTAATCCGCGAGCTAGAAACACAGGTCGATGACTATCTAAGTGAGCAAATGATGCTAATGTCTGAAAACCTAAAGTCTTGGCTACGTGCTGAGGTCACTCAACACTTTAGCGAACAAAACGACTCAACTACTAATAATGAAGCTGCTAAGAAAAGTATTCACTAACAGTGCACCTTTTTCAGTGTTAAATTTACAGTTAGCAACAGTCGCTCAGTAGTAAGTACTAAATAACGAACACTAAAAAGCCCCGTAAATTATTTACGGGGCTTTTTAGTGCTTTTGTTTAATTTTTTGAGCTTGGTATTAAATGGCTTTGGTACGTTCAGTCAACCATTTAAGCGCTGCACCTTCAACACGATCTTTTAGCTCTGCGAAGACTTGGCTATGATAGTTATTTAGCCAATCTATCTCGGTTTGATCCAACAACGATGGCTCAATCAGACGCGTATCGATTGGACAGTAAGTGATGGTCTCAAAGTTTAAGAAATCACCAAACTCTGTTTCAGTAGGCTTAGCAACTGGCGTATTCACTACCAAGTTCTCGATACGGATACCCCATTTACCTTCGCGATATAGACCTGGCTCATTACTAGAAATCATACCGACTTTCATCGCACGCTCTTTTGGCGTGCTGGCACTATAAGCGATGACCTGTGGGCCTTCATGTACGTTTAAGAAATAACCAACGCCATGACCTGTACCATGACCATAGTCCATCTGTGCTTGCCACAACGGCGCACGGCAAATGGCATCGATCAACGGTGAAGCGATACTATCAGGGAAATGAGCGCGAGCTAGCGCAATGTGGGCTTTTAACACAATCGTAAAGTCACGTTTATGCTCAGCAGTGACTTGTCCAATACCGACTACGCGGGTGATATCAGTCGTACCATTTTGATATTGTGCGCCTGAGTCAATCAGTAGCAATCCGCCTTCACCCTCGGCCACATCAAGGTAGCTGAATTTTTCTGGTGTAGCGCGGTAATGTGGCAACGCGCCATTTTCATTAAAGCCTGCGATGGTTGGGAAGCTTGGCGAGACATAATGCGGCTGACGACTGCGCACGTCTATCAGCATGCTATCAACATCTAGCTCACTTAAACGCTCGCCGTTTGCTAGACGCTGCTCAAATGTGGCAAAAAACTCAGCCAAAGCAGCACCATCTTGACGCATCGCTTCACGCACATGATCGATATCTGCATCAGATTTTACAGATTTGAGTAATGTACTAGGCGCCATTTGCTCAATAAAACCAACATCATCTGCCATTTTTGAGAGCGTGCCTACTGCAACTTTGCTCGGATCTAACAGTAGTAAATCGTCTGGCGTTAATGCACTTAATGCCTCTTGCACAGCAGAATAGTCAGCCAATGTGATACCGCTGTCTTTTAGACTCTGTGCAATATCTTCGCTTACTTTATCAGTATCAACAAACAACGTTGCTTTGTCGGCATCAATCAACATGTGCGACAAGAATACCGGATTATAATCAACATCAGCGCCGCGCAAGTTCGTCAACCAAGCGATATCGTCTAGACTTGAGAGTAAATGATGGGTTGCACCTGCTTCTGCCATGCCTTCGCGCACTGCAGCAAGTTTTGAGGTGGCAGACTGAGCAAGGAACTGCTCATCATGAGCATATAATTTGGCCGCTGGTAGTGCTGGACGATCTGTCCAAATCTCTGTCAGCACATCACGCTCAGTGATCAAAGTAATATCATTGGCATCAAAAGCATTTAACAGGCGATCTTGCTCAGCGATAGATAACACATTACCGTCCACTGCTACGCTATCCCCTTCTTGCAAATGCTCGGCTAGCCAATCGATATGATTTGGCTGACCCGGCTCAAGCTTTTCTAAAGTAATACCTGTGCCTTCTAGCTGGTCAGCAGCATGTACCCAATAACGGCTATCCGTCCATAGACCTGCAAAGTCAGCAGTCACAACCAGCGTGCCGACAGAACCGGTAAACCCTGACAACCATAAGCGTGCTTGCCAGTACTCTGGTAGGTATTCAGATAAATGGGGATCAGCAGAGGGTACGATAATTGCGGTGAGATCTTGCGCGGCTAAGGTGCTGCGTAAATTAGCAATACGTTCGTGAATGGCTTGTTTATTCATTGAATGTGTCCTTATAGAAATTATAAAAATATGATGATGGAGCGATTATTTACAATCGTCTTGTTCTAATAGTCATCTTGTTTGAGTTCTTGATACCGCTTTAGTTTTAATAAGACATTTATTATCGATAGCAATTATTCAAGCAAACAGTCTACTTATTTAGCTATCTAACTGTGTTTTCGTTGATAACTGCATCCGCTTATTGAGAGTAGAAAATTGAAATTAATATTGCGTCACTGGGGTTCACAGTGCCCTATCATTAGATGTTTGGGCGGATAATAAGCTTTCAATAGCTTGTGCTAAATATCCCACCAACTAAAACAATAAAACGTGCTACCAGTAATGGTAACACGTCTCATCATGTGTCACTTGTGCTGTTGTTAATCACAAATGTACATCAGATTATCTTATTGCTTGGCCAATTGTTTCTCATGCTCGCTTTCTTTAAGCATCTTATTAATAGGTTTTGCTAGTATCAATAGTAGTACAGCGGTAACTACCAAGAAGATGGTCATGGTAGTAAATAGACCTGGTAAGCCTTCGATTTTATCAGCAGATACATGCCCACCAAAGAAAGCAGCAACCAAGTTACCCATAGCGATAGAAGCAAAAAACAGCCCCATCATTTGGCCTTGCATACCCTCTGGCGCCAGCTTAGTCATGGCAGATAACCCAACTGGGCTTAATGCTAACTCACCTAGCGTCAATAATAATAAACTACCTACCAACCATAGCGGCGATGCCAAGCCAGCACCAGGCGCTAAAATGCTTTTTGAAGCAAAAATCATCAAGGCGAAACCTGCGGCTGCCAGTAGCATACCGAGTGCAAACTTAGCCATACTGCTAGGCTCA
Source organism: Psychrobacter sp. BI730 (assembly GCF_013414195.1). Lineage (GTDB taxonomy): Bacteria > Pseudomonadota > Gammaproteobacteria > Pseudomonadales > Moraxellaceae > Psychrobacter. The sequence goes on along the minus strand of NZ_JAATTV010000010.1, from coordinate 114,011 downwards.
AGACCTCGGTTACCAAGCTTGACCCAGATAATACTAACGATAGGTGCCAATATTAAAATAAATAGCGGGTTCAATGACTGGAACCAGATACTTGGTATTTCAAATCCTAAAACATTCAGATCGGTATAACGATCAGCAAATAAGTTAAAAGACGTTGGCTGCTGCTCAAAGCTTGACCAAAACAGCGTCGAACCAATGATTAAGACAAAACAAATTAATAAGCGTAGTTTGTCCGTCTTATCCAATCGCGGTGAGATAAACATAATAGCGAAATATAAGATAACCACCGCAGCAATGATGTACGTCATATACTCTGCAACCATCTCAGGATTAAACGATATCATGCCAGTAGACACTAGTAGCACTGCGGCTACTAGCAACGCAACGAAACCACCAACCCAGCGACCGATGTTTTTGTAATGGTCGTTAGATTTTTCCCACTCAGCAGAAATACCTTTGGCGCGTGCATAACGCGTTAAGTTCTTTTGCGCGACAAAACGATAAATCAGTAATGAGACCAGCATACCCAAACCACCAACGCCAAAGCCGACATGCCACATGCCTTTTTCTTTGAATACGCCAACGATAAGTGCTGCTAATAACGCACCGATGTTAATGCCCATATAAAACAAGGTAAAACCGCCATCACGGCGAGAGTCGCCTTTGGGGTATAAGGCGCCAACCATCACTGAGATACAGGTCTTAAATAACCCTGAGCCCAAGACAATACAGATTAAACCAACAAAGAACAGCGTCATGCCAAACATCGCTGAAAGCGCGATACACAAGTGACCAAGGGCAATAATAATACTACCCCACCATAACGCCCGCTCTTGACCTAGCCAGTTATCTGCCAGCCAACCACCTGGTACTGCTGCTAAGTATAACGAACCCGCAAAAATACCATAAATAGCAGAGGCAGTGACTTCATCGAAGCCAAAACCGCCACCGCTCACTGTTGCCACCATAAATAAAACTAATAGTGGACGAATACTATAATAGGAGAATCGCTCCCACATTTCGGTAAAAAACAATGAGCGTAAGGGCGCAGGATGTCCCATAAAGCCATTGTCTAGTGCTTCTAGCTCTGCTGCACTAGCCCCCGATTTTGTTTCTGTGCCCATAACTTTATTCCTTTAAAGATCATATTTGTAATGACCAAACCCCTGATTATCCAGATAGACGGTCATATAGGCGGAACATTGTTTCACTTGGTTATAATCAAGTAAAGAAAAAGTTGGTCAAAAATTACACAAATACTCATAAAAAAAAGCCCGCTCTCAATGGTTGAGAACGGGCTCTTTTTATGACTATTTAGAACTGTATCATTATGCTTATAGCACTGTTGATAGAGACTTCATAATGCAGCTCATTTAACAATCAAGCAGCACTATTTTAGATCAGTTACATAGTCATACTACAGCTTACTGTGCTGCGGTCTCTTCAGTAGCTTCACCAGCCTCTAAGTCACCATCCGCTTGCTCAGCTGTCAAATCAGCATCAGCAACAGCGGCTTGGTTTACAGTGCCAGAGGCAGTCGCTGTACCTGCTTCCGCAGTAACGACTGCACTATCTGCATCTGCCGCTGGTGTTACGGTTGCATCTGCTGCAGTATCAGGCGCTGTAGCATCTGACGCTTCTGCTGTTGTTGCAGCTTCTGCATCGGTTGGAGCCGCTTCTTCTTCAGTAGCAGTGGCTTCTGCTTCATCTGCCGCAGCTGATGCTTCAGTCGTCTCAGCAGTGATATGCTCGCCTGCTGGACGCAAAAATGCAGAAACACCAATAAGTAAGACAATACCTAGGAACATGGCAATGCCACCTAAAGCGAATAACAGCTCTTTTTTTGGATTGTTATTGACGATACCTTCTGACATACCTTATCCACCTTGCACAAAATATTTGAAATATTGACCTATTATATCGCAATTTATACTGATTTGTGAAAACCCTTAAGTATTTAAAGGGTTTATTATCCACAATTTTAACATCTGTTTTTGGCACTTGTGACAGCTAACCACTTAATCAGTTATCTATTATTCGCTATCGACACATCTTACTTAATAATACTACTTAACCAAACGTACTGGAGACTTAGTACGTTTACCCAAATAGCTAAGTATCAGCAACAGTGCCATGATAAACAAAATAGGATATTGACCAAAGCGCATGAATGGCGTATTGCCAACTCGCGCCTGAATGTCACCGCGCAATACAGTACGTTCAAACTGCGGTGCACGCTCTACGATACGACCTTTGTGATCAATGATAGCTGTCACACCTGTATTGGTCGCACGCATAAACCAGCGACCGTTCTCTAACGCGCGCATTTGTACCATCTGTAGATGCTGTAGTGGGCCTGCTGACGTACCAAACCAAGCATCGTTTGAGATGGTTAATAAAAAGTCCGTGCCAATGGCATTTTTGCGTGTGGTATCTGGATAAGCCACTTCATAGCAGATGGCTGCACCTAAATTATGCCCTCGAACACGCAGCGGCGACTGCTGATCACTGCCGCGACTATAACTCATAATGTCTTGGCTACCTGCTAGATTAGGTAGAATATCGAGTACGCCTTGGAATGGAATATATTCTCCAAATGGCACCAGACGTTGCTTTTTATACAGCCCTTCTGCTTGTGCCCCTAGCGCTACCACGCTATTGTAGAATGGCGGATATTTATCTGTACTGGCATCAAACGCCGCTTCATCCTTATAAGGAATACCTGTCACCCATGTCGTGTCAGTCTCTTTGGCCATCGCGACCATTTCACTGATAAAACCAACAGCTTCTGTCTGAAACATAGGAATCGACGATTCAGGCCACAGCACGATGTCACGTCCCCACTCATCACGAGTCAACGTTGCATAGATTTTTAGCGTCTCAATCTGATACTCAGTGAGCCATTTTAGGTCTTGCGGGATATTACCCTGAATCAAAGATACCGATAGATCAGGGGTTCCTTTTGGTTTGGTCCATTGCGGATTGATCAACCATAGCGCGCTACTAATGACTAGCAATGCTATGGATGGAATCATATAGCCACCGCGACGACGCAATAGTTCAACAATACTGGCAGCCAATAATACCGCTACGAAAGAAATCGCAAAGACGCCAGCCACAGGTGCTAGCGAAGACAGCCAATACTGTTCAGTAAACGCGTAACCGACGAATAGCCAAGGAAAACCAGTAAACAACCAAGTTTTCATCCACTCTTGGAGTATCCATAAGGCAGCAAAAGATAACGGCTGCTTGCCGACCACACGATTAAAGATGAGCGCCAAAAAGCCATGGAACAAGCCCATGCCTAGACCCATGAGCGCAATCATAATCAGTGCCAGCCATGCGGGTGTATCGCCATAAACGTGTATCGAGGTATATAGCCAAAACGCGCCAACACACCACAGCCCTGTACCGTACGCTTGACCAATTAGAAAGGCGCGGCGACCTGTCATCGCTGGTACCAATAACGCATATAAGACGGCAGGTGATACTAAGGCAACTGGCCAAACACCATAAGGCGCGAGCGCGAGTATAAAAGCTGCCCCTGCCAGCCAAGCTATTAGTACCGTCAACCCCATATGTAAACCTTTTGGTTTATCGGGGTTCAGACGTTTTTGCAAATCAACAGTAGACAGACGCATAGCAGTTATCCAAAACCATATTTTCTAAAATTTCTCAGCTAAGCGATGAGATAACACTCATGCAAAACCTGACTGCATAATGCTTTATGCAGGGCCACAAATAAAACCCACCCATGATACCAGTCAAAACCTACAAGTGGGTAAATTTGCGTAGCTAAAACCTCATTCTAAAGACCAAAGGGCAGAAAGCAAAAAACACGATTTTTCATCGTGTTTTTATTAGTTTTGCTAGAAATAAGCTTGCCTGAAATTGTACTAATTAGGCATTTGGTATAACCGTATAGAAAAGCTAATGGCTGCCTATCAATATCTGTTGCTCGGCATTGGTTTTGGTCAGCTCTAGATTTTGAATAAATCGCCCTTCTACATCGGTAATAGTAATTTTCCAATCATCTATTACGACGCTCTCGCCTTCTAAATCACCAACGAAGCCAAGTGCCTGCATGACCAGACCGCCCATCGTATCGACATCGGTATCGTCAAAACGGCTACCCAGCTCATCATTACAGTCTTCAATTACCGTAGACGCTTGGACACGCCACGTATTTGGTTTTTCTGGATCAGGGACGATGTTATTGATATCGCTGTCTTCATCAAAGTCATCATGCTCATCAACGATATCCCCAACGATCTCTTCCAGCAAATCTTCCATGGTGACCACACCACCAAAGTTACCAAACTCATCCACGACAATCGCCATATGTACTTGGGTGCGCTGCAATGAGCGTAGCAAGGTATCAGAACGAGCCGTCTCACTGATATATAACGGCTGGCGCACCAAGTCTCTGAGACGCTTACTGTCAATTTTGTCTTCTTGGTTGCGAACCATATGTACCAAAATTGGAATCAAGTCTTTTGCCAATAAGATACCGATGACAGCATCATCGTCTTGACTGTCAAAAACAGGATAGCGCGAATGGGTGGTCTCAAGAATGATATCCATCACTTCAGCAAGACTGGTGCTCTCGTGCAGACCAATTACTTGCGGACGCGGCGTCATGATTTCGCGGACTTGTGTCGCAGGCAAATCTAGCACGCCTTCTAGCATATCGACAGTATCAGGCTCTAAAAACTGGCGCGAGTCTTGTACCAGACGAATCAATTCATCACGGGTTTCGGGGGCGGTCGATAGCCAGCGTTTTAAGCCGCGCATCGACCAACTACTCGGGCTGGGAGTGTCGTCAGACATGGTGGTGTGATTTAACCTCTTTAGTTAATAAAAATCAGAATAGTATTCAATATAAAAATGAACAATACTCAATAAAAAAACAAGTAGAGCCTAGATGGGGATAAAAGTAGCAAATAAAACAGCTAGTTTGTTATTAATTACTGCATGAATAACAAACTAGCTAGTACAAATTAGCTTCACTTTATCGCAAGGCTCACCGACATTCAACGACAAATTCACTCAAATTGTATTGTCAGCGTGTTATAAACTTTGCTATGGTCAAAGCCTTTATTTATCAAAGCAAACCCTATGTCGCTACGTTCCGTCTTTTCTCGCTTACTCTCGTCGCATACGCGCAGTCGACTGTCAGACAGTCGTGGCTTAGAGAACCGTGGTTTAGAGAGTCTGGACTTAAAACGCAAAACATTAGAACGTAAACAGCCAAAGCCTACATGGCGCCATCGTCTTATGACTTTTTTAATTGCCGTTACGTTGTTGTTATCAGCGCTATGGTTATTACTCGCGATTTGGTATCAATACGGTGTCAGCTCAGTACTGACTTGGCTTGCGACAATAGCGATTGTAGGTATATTAGCTGCGCTGCTAAGTACACGTTATTGGGATGCCGTCACAAGAGTATTGCACAGTGACTCATTATCTAATAAAAAATCAATTGGTAAAGGCACAGCAACCAAGCTAATTATCGGCGTATATAGCGCTATTTGGCTCATAGGTTTAGGTTGGTTTTTTTCTATCGAACCGCAACAAGATCGAGAATGGATGGCTGAAGTCGACCAGCGAGTCTCCTATGAGCGCGTTGCGAACAACCCTGATTTGATTACTTTAACCAATGTTCGTAACTTTGATTGGCAAACTGAAGAAGATGCTACCGAGCATTGGGATAACCGTACGATTGATTTGTCTAAACTCTCTGGCGTTGATGTGACTAACTCTTATTGGATGGGTCCGCTGATTGCTCATACCTTGGTTAGCTTTCGATTCGAAGATGATAGACCACTTGCCTTCTCATTTGAGATACGTAAAGAAGACGGCGAGTCTTTTTCAGCGCTGGCTGGGTTTTTTCGACGTTATGAGCTGAGCCTGATTGCCGCAGAAGAGCGCGACATTATCTATACTCGTAGCAACGCGCGTGGCGAGCAGGTTTATCTGTTTCCTATTAGCAATTTGCAACAGCATGAAGTCAAATCACTATTTGAGTCTTATCTGACTGCGGCTGATGATCTAAATGCTAAACCTGCTTGGTACAATACATTGCTCAGCAACTGTACCAATATTATCTTTTATATGGCGCGTATCGTCAGTGGCGATCGTTTGCCATGGGATTATCGAATTTGGGTCTCTGGTTGGTTACCGAACTATCTATATGATGTAGGCATGTTGGATGCGACGCCAGAAAAGGGCAACCAACCTTGGTCAATGAACACATGGTATGAGCGCACTCATATCAACCCAAAAGCAAAGGGTTTCGATAATCAAGTCAACTCACAGTCTGATATCGATAGAGATAAAAACAGCCGTAAATTCTCACAGCAGATTCGTCACGATATTCCGATACCAGCATTGGCTAACTCGCAAGCCAGTGCTGAAGCGAAGGCTAGATCTACTGCTCAGGCATCTAACTAACTGTAGACTAAGGATTGACCCAGTTAACCACCCGTGTCTCCATTTCTTCATCAGACATACCGATTTCCGTGACACAGCGACCAGCGACGCCTACGTTGGCCGCTCGCATCTGTTGTTGTGTGACCACAGCATCCCCAGTCAATAATAAATGCCAACTTGGTAAGCCCTGCCCTTTATACAGACACTTATAGGCGCAGTGCGATGGTAGCCACATCATCTTGGGCAAGTTGTCCATAGTCAGCTGAATACAGTCTGGCACGTGCTCTTGACGCGTTGCATAGTGACTGCAATATCCCGTCGCGCAGTCCATCAACTGGCAGGTGACATCGGTATATTCGACCAGCTCCTCATCTACATTGCCACTTTCATCTTCATCGATATACTTAATCAAGCAGCAACTGCCGCAACCATCGCACAGCGCTTCCCATTCGCTATGATTTAGTTCTGTTAATGAAAATCGCGACCAAAACTGCGGACGTAGTGGCTCAGACTCATACTTAGAGTCAGAATCAGCAGAATCGACATCGGTACTATCAGGGAACAAACTCACCGATTGCGCAGGCGTGGCCGCTGCATCGAGACCTGGGTTCAAGTCAGATTGGTCATTATTTTTGTTTAACAAATTTATAGTCATAAAGTCGCAGTAGCATTTTGATAAAGAGCGTTACAGTATTATAGCTGTTTTTGCTAGACATGGGCGTTAAGGTAGTACGAGTTAGAAAAACGAACCATCACAATGACGAATAATTAAAACTCACAACATAAAAAAGGACAATAATATGTCAATTAAGACGTTTGAATTAATCAGTACTACCGAGAATGGTGTAGAACTTATCAGTTATGTAGCACTACCAGAAAACGCTTCAGATGAAAATCCAGCAGCAGGTATCTTGGTGGCACCAGAATGGTGGGGCGTGGTCGATCATCCAAAATCAGTGGTTGAGCGTTTGGCAGAAGCGGGCTATGCAGCAGTCGCTATGGACGTTTACGGTGAAGGCAAATTAACTACCGATGCAGCGCAGGCAAACATGTGGATGGAGCAAGTACTGGCCGATCAAGACATGCTAATGGCACGCTGCCGCTTAATTTTGAATGATTTCAGCGATCAGTTATCAGTCGATGGTGATAACCTAGGCGCAATCGGTTACTGCTTCGGTGGTAAAGTTGTACTAGATATGGCTCGCGAAGGCATGCCGCTAAAAGCGGTTGCTACGTTCCATGGTAACCCAACGCCAAAGCAGCCAGCAGACAAAAACTTTGCAGCAAAAGTGTTGGTCGCTCATGGCCGTGATGACTCAATGGTATCAATGGATGCTATCGAAGGTCTAAAATCAGAGCTAGATGCAGCCGATGTTGACTACACTATCGACGTCTATGACAATGCCAAACATGGCTTTACCAACCCGCATGCCGATGAGCGTGCAGCTAAAAATGAAGTAGATCTTGGCTACAACGAAGCTGCTGCTAAACAAAGCTGGGAAAACATGATTGAGTTTATGAAAGCCAATTTAGCATAAGAAATGATTTGGTATAAAGACTATTAAAAAGGGTAGCTTAATCATTAAGCTACCCTTTTATTTTCAGTCTTGTTTTATCAACGACCTTTTGGGTAAGTAATCAGAGCGGTCTTGTGCTTCTTAGCAAATCACGTCATTATCACATTACTATCAATTGGATTGAGCGACGAAGATGTTGTATCTAATGGTGACCCAGTTGGGCTGGCTGGCTTTTACGATTTTATTGATCGTAGTGGTCGCGTTATATACTAGGATAGCTCGAAAAATCGAGCATCTACGCCGTGATGTAACGACGCTGCAAGCTGAGCTTGAGCAGCAAAGACATCGTATTATGTCGCCTCCATCTGCACCTTTGATCGATAAAAGCAATTACGCACGCAACACTACTACTAACGATCACGATCTTAAAGACAATGTTCCTAAAGACAATGTTCCTAAAGACAGTGACGCTAACGAAATAGCTTTTGAATCACAACACTCTTCTCCAGATAATCGGCTGCCTGTATCACCACCACCGCTTCCTACCGTTGCTTCAAACTCAACCATACATGTAGCATCAAACATCTATGACGATAAATCTATAGACAATAATGCCCTTATCAATGCTGAAAACACAGCGCCTACGGCACCGATTGAACCTGATGAACGCTCACTACCTATTGTGACGTCGCTCATTCATTCAATCAAAAACTGGTTTTTCGGTGGCAATTTAGTCGTGCGAGTCGGCGTACTGGTGCTGTTGGTAGGTGTGGTGCTCCTGCTTCGCTTATTAAGCGAATATATCGAGATTTCAATTGCCACGAAGTTGATAGCAGTCGGCGTTACAGGGTTAGCATTGGCAGCGCTTGGGTTAAAGCTGACGGCAAAACGCTTCTCATATGGGATTACGCTACAGGGCGCAGGCTTAGCGATTGCTTATCTAAGCACCTTTTTTGCATACAGCGTTTATGAAATCATTCCTAGTATCCCAAGCTTTATCGGGCTTGGGTCATTGTCTGCCATTACCATTGCTCTCGCCGTACGTCAAAACGCTTTCCCGTTAGCATTACTGGCATTATCAGGTGGATTTTTTGCACCGATTTTGACCAGTGACGATACTGGCAGCTTGGTCACCTTATTTAGCTATGATCTACTGCTAAACGTCACCATTGCCGTCATTGCTCATTATCGACCGTGGAAAATATTAAATCTATTCGGTGTGACTGTGACATTTGGCTTGGCATACTATTGTGGTATCAGCGAAAACCTGAGCGCCGTCATTGAAACGCAGCGCTGGTCATTGGTAGCATTAGTAACCTTACACTGGCTGCTTTACTTGTTTGTCGTCATTCGTTATGCGCAGCAAATCATCACCTATAATGCGCTAAACAAAAAAGACCTCAGTCATGCTGACAATACAGATAATACAAAACACTTGGACAAAGCCCATGTAGGCAGCTCCTATGTATTCCCCATTGATACGGGTTTACTGTTTTCAGTACCGCTACTGGCCTTTGGTTTATTTTCTGCCTTACTAAACGACATCTCTAACGCCCTCACGATTACCAGTGCCATTTTGGCTACGGTTTATCTTGGGATGGGCTGGTTGTTTATCCAGCGCAGTAGACGCTATGCTCTAATCACCGAAGGGATGCTGGCGTTGGGATTAGGATTTTTTGCACTAGTCATGCCGTTGGCGCTAGATGCTGAATGGATTGCTTTTGGCTGGTCAGTACAAGGGTTGGCGCTAGTATGGTTTGGCAGGCGTTCGTTGCGATCGTGGTCGGTGTTATTTGGCTTACTATTACAGCTCGTCAGTATTGTTATACTAGTGACGACAGCGATATTCTCTAGCAAAGACTATCCCGTTTTAGCCTTTAGTATTTCAGCGCTCAGTTATCTAGCGACCGTCTTTATATTACGCGCTAGCAACTCCCCTGCCGCGCTGCTTAATAGCTTAGATAGTAGTAACAAATTTAATAGCCTTAACAATAAAGGCACTACAACATCCTCAGTAATACAATCACAATCCTCAATAATAAAAACACAAACATTGGACGGCACATCAGATGTATTGACCAGCTATGCGCGTGCGCTAGGTGTCAGTACGCAAGCGGCGCAGCAATGGCTGACCTCAATCAATAGTCAGAGCCGCGTATTCAAATTCGTTTGGCATAGCCCTAGATTCATCAAATTTTTAACATTGACCGCGATGGCTTGGATGCTACAAGTACTGATGCTTGATTTGCATCATTGGTTTGATATCTGGCAATCAAGCACGACGGTAATTGCACTAGCAGTACTTATGAGCTTGATCGCTTATTTGGTTATCAATCGCTATCGTCCATGGGCAGAAATTAGACAGCTTAGTCATGGATTGCTAGCTTTGTTCTACTTCATGCTAGTACTGCAACTGCCGCAAAAATTTGAGCGAAATTTAACATGGGCAACAGCGGAATGGTTGGTATTCATAGGCTTAATAATCGGCTGGTTAGTCATGGGGCAGCTATGGCTAAAAACATGGTCTGATACATGGTCTGATAATAAGAATACCTCACGCTATACTGATGCAAGCTGGCTAGGTACGGGTATCTTACTCATTGCTGCCGCGGCGCATTATGGCCTACCAGACTCTGATGGCGTAATGGCTTTCTTGTTTTCAGCGGTACTCATATTGTCTGGGTTATGGTTCAATCATCGTTATCTCAGACAAAATGAAGAAAACACCTCAACTAATAGAGTTTCGGAACAAGGTCTACTGTATTGGTTTGATTGGCAACAGGCACTATTAGGATGCGCTGCCATTTTTGCTCCCGTTGCTCTACTGTGGGTAGTTCTTACCAATTGGTCTTATGACGGTGTGATTTGGGGAATGTCTTATTTTCCATTGTTCAACCTATATGACATCACATCATGGTTGACATTATCGGTTGGTTTTAGTCTGTATTACATCAGTAAACGCCGTCGCAATGATACCGTTATCGATTCGAGTGCAGCTGCCAAATCTAAGCGCGTATTCACCACTGAGAATTTGCTAATTATATTGGGACTGATCAGTTTTTGGTTAATCTCCAGCATGTTGGTCAGAACGCTACACGCCTTTATTGGTACGCCACTTTGGAATGACTATCAAGGCGGCGCATGGCAAAGCGAGCAAGTACAAACTGGACTGACAATTTTATGGACGCTCTTAGCCTTGGTCGCCACTATCCTTGCCAGCCGCTATTGGCAGCGCGCGCTTTGGTTTATGGGTATTGGATTATTAGGTATTGTCGTTTTCAAGCTGGTCTTGGTAGATTTGTCACAGACTGAGGCAATTTGGCGAGTGATATCCTTCCTTGGTGCAGGCAGCTTAATACTATTAATTGGCTATCTCGCCCCATTACCACCAGCACACGAGGAAACAGAAAACCAAAATCAGGCGTAATGACAAAGCTGGTTGGGTGAAATTGTGCCGTGAGCAAGGTGGTTCTGTAGTAAACTGGACACCATTAGAAAGTAAACGTTGATTGTTTTACTTTTAGCATTTTTTATAAAAGGTTATGAAAGCAGATGGATAAGAGAGCAAGTATTCAGTGGTTCCCTGGGCATATGAACAAAGCCCGTAACGAAATCAAAGAAGTCATGCCGCAGATGGATTTGGTCATCGAGGTCATCGATGCGCGTATTCCTTATAGTAGTGAAAACCCAATGGTCGCAGCACTACGCGGTGAAAAACCTGTTATCAAAATCCTGAACAAAGCTGACCTTGCCGATCCTGAGTTGACTCAAGCATGGATGGATTATCTCGAGCAGCAAGATGGGGTCAAAGCCATTGCGTGCGATACTGAAAAAGCCAATGATGTAAAACGTATTATCGCTATCTGTAAGCATCTCGTACCCAATAAAGTCGGAACTGGTCGCCAAATCAAAGCGATGATTATGGGTATTCCAAACGTTGGTAAATCAACGCTGATCAATACGCTAGCAGGACGCGCTGTGGCGAAGACAGGCGATGAGCCAGCCGTGACCAAATCGCAGCAGCTAATTAAGCTCGACGATGACATCATGCTTTATGACACACCTGGTATGCTATGGCCAAAAGTTGAAAACGAAAACTCTGGTTATCGTTTAGCAGCGACAGGCGGTATCCGTGATACTGCTTTTGATTTCGCTGATGTGGCCAGCTATACCGCTGAGTACCTGATGCAAGCCTATCCTGAGCTGCTAAAAACTCGCTATAAAATTGAAGAGCTGCCAAAGACTGACTGGGAGTTTTTTGAAGTGGCTGGGCGTAATCGCGGCTGTGTACGCGCGGGCAATCAAGTCGATACGTACCGTATGTCTGAGATTCTCATCAACGAGCTGCGTAGCGCGAAGATTGGTCGCATCACGCTTGAGACGCCTGCCATGACTGAAGCTGAAGAAATAGTCGTCGCTGAACAACGACTCGCTGCTGAAGAGAAGAAAAAAGCGAAAGAGGAAGAAAAGCGCTTACGTCGTCTAAAAACGCGGAAGAATCGGAAGTAGATTCACCAATAATATGAGCTACTATGAATCCATTAATACCATCGGCTAAAACCATCCAAATTTATCTGCCAAAAGGTAACCCTCGTGGGTTGCGTTTGGCAGAGATGACTACTCGCACAGTAAGATTGATTGAAATCCCACGTATCCACATTGACGACTTTTTTGCGATGCCCGATGCCAATCAAGTTGGTTTGTATTTTTTGATTGGTGATACCGATAGTATAGAGAAGCCGTTACTTTATGTTGGACAAACTGGCGATCTTAAAAGACGTCTTAATCAACATGATGACAAAGATTTCTGGACACGGGCTTTTGTCATGCTCTCAACCAATAACTCTATGACACAAACCCATGCGCTATATATGGAACATAAAGCTATCGCAACTGCCATTGAGGTGGGTCGTTACAAACTAAAAAATGGAAATAATGGTAATAAACCGCATACACCTGACCCATTAAAGGCTGATTGCGAGGAATTATTCCACACCCTTGACGTTTTACTATCCACCTTGGGACAGCCTATTTTCGAATCCTTGGCTATTCATGATAGCCTTTATAGCAACGAGACTTATAAAAGCAAATCGACTGATTCCACTATTGCTAAAGTCGCTCAAATAATCGATGAAGCTCCATCGAAACCTATTCCAGCTCTGTTTTACTATAAGGTAAAAGATGGTGATGCTAAAGGATACTATGACGACGATGGCTTTGTAATATTAGCAGGTTCTCTAATACGGCAAACACAAACATCATCAGCTCCGCCATTCGTGACTAAATTAAAAGAGAGTCTGCTCAGTAGCGGCAAACTCGTAGCCGTAAACGATAAAAGCTATAAACTCATTGAAAACCATTTATTTAAGACACCAAGTGGAGCCAGTTCTTTAGTATCAGGACGTTCGACCAATGGATGGATTGAGTGGAAAAATGAGTTGGGTGAGACTTTAGACAGTGTTTATCGATAAACTCTTACTTCTCCATAGTGATACTATTTATCCCCTTTATTTATAAACAATTAAGCCTCATATATCAGTAAATAGTTTTAACTATTTACCTTCTCACTTACCCGTCGTAACTCCAAATCCTATATATCCCTGTTCAACTTACAAGGAATGCTTTTGCCTACTCAATTCTCTCAATCACCTACTGCTCTTAATTCCTTCGCCCCACGCCTTCTCGATTGGTTTGCTGAAAACGGTCGCCATGACTTACCTTGGCAACAGCACCAAACCGATACGCCCAATCCTTATATCGTTTGGCTATCAGAAGTCATGCTTCAGCAAACACAAGTGACCACAGTACTGCCCTACTTTGCACGCTTTATAGAGTCATTTCCGACCGTGCAGGATTTAGCCGCAGCGGAGTGGGATACCGTAGCAGAGCATTGGGCAGGGCTTGGCTACTATGCACGCGCACGTAATTTACATAAAGGTGCTAAGCAACTGGTTGAGGTCATCGATGAAACGGGGGACTTTCCGCAGACACTAGCAGGATGGGAGGCGATTTCGGGCGTTGGGCCATCTACTGCTGGCGCGATTATGGCGATGGGATTACATCATTATGGTGTCATCTGCGATGGTAATGTCAAACGAGTGCTGACACGTTGGGCTGCAATTGACGGCGATATCACCAAATCTGCTACCACCAAAGATTTATGGACATTAGCAGAGCGACTGACACCTACAGAGAACTCAGGATTATTTGCGCAAGCCATGATGGATATGGGTGCGACATTATGTACCCGTAGCAAGCCTGCGTGTCTATTATGTCCATTAAAAGAAGACTGCCTAGCGCATGCGCAAGGGCGCGAGACTGATTACCCCGTCAAAGCAAAAAAGCAGCCCAAACCTAGTAAATTCAGTGATGCACTGCTAATCGAAAGTGCAGACGGTGACATACTATGGCTACAGCGCCCTGACAATGGTATCTGGGGCGGATTATGGAGCTTGCCATTACAGTTCGTGGAAAAAGTTGACGGTAAAACTAATAACAAGGCTACCGTTAAAAAGACGCTAGCTAACGATGACAAACTATCGAATATGCCAAATGACGTACGTAGTAATGAAAAAGTATACGAAGCAGAATTTACCACTGCTGAGCAAATCATTAATGAGTGGCTCATAAAAAATGAACTGGTGGCAAAATCAGTCAGCAATACTTTACTCGATGACGCCCCTATCAAGCATTCACTGACGCACTTTCACTGGTATTTGACCCCGCGTAAATTGACGATTGACGCGACGCAGGTAACTGAGCTAAATCAAAAATTAGCAGCGGCTGAAATTGACTTTAAGTGGCTAACCGAACAAGAAGCGCAAGACAGCCTAGGACTGCCTCGCGCGATGGTTAAAATCTTAGAATAAAAATTGGAATAAAAAAAAGCGACTCACTATTAATAATGAGTCGCTTTTTTATGATGACAATCTAAAGGCAGCTGAGCCTACAGTACTCTAAGACTTTGGCACACGTAAACGCATGAGGCCTTCCTGTTGCACGGTAGCGACCAGTTTGCCATCTTGCCAAAACTGGCCATGGTTCAACCCTTTCGCATTAGACGTGGTATCACTCCACATGTCATAAAGCATCCATTTATTCAAATCAAAATCACGATGGAAATGCATCGAGTGATCGATACTGGCAGCTTGTAGACCACTGGTCATAAAGCTAACACCATGTGACATTAGCCCTGTGCCAACCAAATAAAAGTCAGACGAAAATGCCAATAACGCTTGCTGAATAGCCACTGGCTGATTGCCCAATTCACGAATACGTAGCCAGTTTGCTTGCTTAGGTTTCATTGGTTCTGGGCTAATCGGATTACGCGGCTTCACTGGCTTAATCTCGACATGACGGCGGCGCATAAATCTTGCTTTTAGCGCTTCTGGCACTTTTCCGACATTCTCTTCTTTTAGATCTTGCTCTGTCAGCAAGTCTTCTGGCGGTGGATAGACAGGCATGTCTTCTTGATACTCAAGCCCATCTTCCATCGGCGAAAACGAGGCAATCATTGAAAATATCACCTGCTCAATAGGCGGCTTACCACGTACTTCTTTGTACTGGATAGCCGTGACTTCACGTGCAGACAAGCTACGACCATCACGCAATCGACGGACTTGGTATATCACTGGTTGGTTGATATCGCCACCACGCAAAAAATATCCATGCAGTGAGTGACAAGGTTTGTCTTTATCTAATGTATGCGCCGCTGCCATAATCGCTTGAGCGAGCACTTGCCCACCAAATATACGACTGCCCACATAGTCATGGCTTTTACCCTCAAACACATCAGGGGTAACTTCAATAAGCGCGATAGTAGCCAGCAGCTCATCAATCAGTTGTAGATTATCGGACATGACGATATGTTTCCTTATTTTTATCAAAAACGCTCAGCATCTGATGATATTGATGCCATATAGCCATCATATTTGAATGTAAAATAATGCGAGATCACTTGTTAAGATCTGTCGAAGGAGACCTTAAAATAAACATACAGACATCGTTAGCGATGTTATCACCGAATATTTATTTTCTATAGAAAAGGTAAACATCTTACCCAATATTAGTGGCTTTGACTAGTTGCTGTCGGCTTACTCATAAGTATTGCTTGTCTATTTTTGCCAGACAAATCGCAACTAAGGAGCAAAACAAGTAATCTCAACCATAAAAAAACGAGATGTATAACAACACCTCGTTTTTGACAAATACGTCGATGTTTATGGCTTAACTGCTACGAGTACACGAATAGAATCCGGCACTAGCGATAAGTTACCAAGTGCTTGCTCACCTTGAGCTTTAAGCTGCTCTAAACGCTCAATCTCTTCAGGACGCACGTTTGGATTGATCGTCTGTAGATGTTTTAGACGTTTGATTTCGCGTGACCACTGCTGGCTGAAGCGGCTACTTGCTTGCTCCCCAATCTCAGAAATCTGCTGACGAGCAATGTCTTCGGCTTCGTAATAACGCTGCTCAATCACATCGCCGCGTACTTTAATCACTTGGCGAGCACGGTTTTTATCCAAACGCTCAACGTGCGGCATAATCATCTCAGCACTGATACGAGCCGATAAATCACTGCCCTGCTCACTGATAAAGACACGGATATTTTGCGTGGACAAAGTCGCTGGCAGATTGAGCACTTTTGGCGCGATTGCTTCAACACGGAAGTTCACCTCTAGCAGTACCATACCTTGCGGAACCGCGGCACTTTTTAGCATGGCAACTGTCGTATTACCGAAAGTGCTGGTGCTCGCTAGCTCATAAATTGCACGCATCAATGGATGCTCATGAGTGATGAATTCGATATCTTCACGCTGAAGCGCTTGCTCACGCTCGAAGGTCAACGTCATACCGTCTTCATCACCAAGTGGTAAACCATCAATATAGTCACTGATCTCGGTGCTATCGATCGGTGCGATCACCCACGAGCCATCACGTTGGATGTTGTGATCAATATTGGCAGATGCAAAGAAACGCTCAATAAAGTGCGGCAGCAAATTATTACCATCGAAGTCACGCATAGCATCGGCGATACGACCTGCGACACGCGGACGACATGAGTTGTACTCTAACAGACGATCACGACCAGCTTGTAGCTGTGCTTCTAGTCCCAAACGTGTCTGTAGCGCCTCGTCAATGATGTCTTGCAAGATGACATTGTTTTCAGCGGTATCAGCACCCTCAAGCATTGGCTTGAGCTCTTGGATATATTGCTCTTGCACGCTTTGTGCCGTTGGCGATATCTGATTGAACATGTTCAGCGCATCGTTATACCACTGATACAGACGCTCTTGCGCTGTACCTTGCACATAAGGCACATGTAGCATGATTTGCTGCGTCTGACCGATACGATCTAGACGGCCAATACGCTGCTCTAACGTATCTGGATTAGCAGGCAAATCCCATAGTATTAACTGGCTTGCAAACTGGAAGTTACGACCTTCTGAACCAATCTCTGAACATAAAAGTATCTGCGCGCCTTCACTATCTGCAAAGAATGCGGCCGCTTGGTCACGCTCAAGCAAAGTCATTTGCTCAGTAAAGATAGCTGTCTTAATGCCCGCATGCAGACGCAATACCGCCTCTAAACTCTCTACCGTCGCGCCACTACGAGCAATTAATAGCACTTTTTGATGCTTAAGCTCACCGCGCAAAATATCAATCAACCAAGAAACACGTGGATCATCTTCTAGCCAGCCACCATCTGGTTGGTTTTCTTCGCCCCATAGCTGCTCACGCAACTTACCATTGGTTTGATAGCTGTCTTTCCATGCCTCAGGAAGTGGCAGTGGATATGGTTGGCTACTACGGCCATAGAACCCTTTGACGCTCTCACGAGTATTGCGGAACAAAATACGACCTGTACCATGACGATCTAATAGTTCGTTTAGCGCATGTGTACGCAGTTTTTCATCTTCGTTGATTGAAGACAACTCTTCAGTACTAATATCTAGCAAGCTACTTAAAGCAGCGATTTGACCTTCATTCAATGGCTTTTCTTCTATCAAGACGCCAGCAACTGCTGCTGTCTCTGCAAAAGCTTCTTGCCCATCGATAAATTCATCCAGATCATCAAAGCGATCTGGATCAAGCAAACGCAGACGGGCAAAGTGACTTTGCGCACCAAGTTGCTCTGGCGTTGCTGTCAATAGCATCACGCCTGGCGTTTCTTCTGCGAAATCTGCAATCAAGTCATACTTATCATTGCCGCCCTGTGCTTCATCCCAATGCAGATGATGCGCCTCATCAACAACCAATAAATCAAACCCTGCATCCATAGCTTGATCATATAAGTCTGGGTGATCGAGTAACAAATCCATACCACCAATAATACATTGCTCAGTGGCAAAAACGTTTTGTTCAGGATCGTGTTCTTTAATAGCCGCAGTACGCACTAGATCAAACAAGGCAAAGTTTAGGTTAAAGCGGCGACGCAGCTCAATCATCCATTGATACTGCAAACTATCGGGCACTAAAATCAATACACGCTCAGCTTTGCCCGTTAGCAACTGCTGATGAATAATCATGCCCGCTTCGATGGTCTTACCAAGGCCAACTTCATCAGCCAATAGTACACGCGGCGCGATACGCTTACCGACTTCATGCGCGATATATAGCTGATGCTCGATGATATCGACACGTGCACCCATTAGGCCTTTTAGTGGATGACCTGCCAGCGCTGATTGCATGCGCAAGATATCTTGACGCAGCTCATACCAGTCACCACGTTCAATACGCCCAGCAAGCAAACGCTCAAGTGGCTTGGCCAACGTGATATTGGCAGCAAGGCGGGTTTCCATGATGCCGCGCTCGTGCTCATCGACGCCATATTTAAGTACGCCCATCACTTCATCAACGGCATTGACCGTATAGCTTTTGCCATCTTGGTCGTAGATGCTATCGCCTACTTTAAACACCACGCGCGATAATGGCGCAGAGTTTTTTGCGTAGACGCGTGTCTCTTCACTTTGCGGAAATAAAATATGCACACATCGGTCGTCAACATCGATGACCACACCTAAGCCAAGCTCAGACTCCGTATCAGATAAATAACGTTGACCAACGGCGAATTCAGTACTGTGCAATGAAGCAATAGAGATAGTCATAAGGCGATGTCTTTTGTACTCAGATAATGAAATTTAGATAGCAATGGTAGATTGTGATAGCGGTAAGATTACAAAGAACATAAATCGTCAATAGACGCAAAATAAATGTCGTAATCTTAGTAGAGCCAGCAGCTCAGTCACACCATTATATAACGTTAGCGGGTAGATGAGTGCGTTAAGTTGACTTTTCAAGAGGCAGCTTGCGATAGCTATGATTTTATCAGCTATTTAATCGATACTATGTCAGACCAATACACGATTGTTAAATAATACAGATTATCCTATTTTATCAGCAGCTTATATCTATTTAATCGATATTTAGTTGATTCGTTTTTGACTAAAAATACCAACGTGCTACATTAAGCTGATAAGGATTCATGCGATAGCCATTTATCCGCTAACTATCTATAAGACAACAATAAGTAAGGACTAGCCATGCAAGCCGTTTTTTTAGATAAAGGTACGTTTTCTGATGGTATTGACCTGCCAGCGCCAATAGGTGTGAGCGATTACATCACTTATAACGACACGCCAAAAGACACGGCTGTCATCATTGAGCGCTGCAAAGACGCCGATATTATTATCACCAATAAAGTACAAATTGGTGCTGAGGTGATAAAGCAATTACCGAAACTTAAGCTGATCCAACTGACTGCCACTGGCATGAACAACGTCGATCAAGCCGCTTGCGATAAGCACGATGTTGCGCTGTTCAATGTCGCTGGTTATGCGGTCAAAAGCGTGCCCGAACACACATTTATGCTCATGCTGACAGCGATGCGTGCTGGTATTCATTATCATCAGAAAGTCGCTGATGGCACGTGGCTGGAAAATGGCAATTTTTGCCTGCTGGATATTCCGCTGATTGATTTGGAAGATAAGACGTTAGGTATTATTGGTATTGGCACTATCGGCAAGCGCGTGACCGAGATTGCTCGTGCCTTTGGTATGACCGTACTGTGGGCAGAGCACCAAGGACGTGAACCACGCAGCGACGACTATACCGCGTTTGATGAAGTGCTGGCGCGTGCGGATGTGATCAGTCTGCACTGCCCATTGAACGAACAAACTGAGCATCTTATTAATAAAGATACTCTGGCAAAAATGGTTAAACAACCGCTCATTGTCAACGTCGCCCGTGGCGGCATCGTTGATAGCCAGGCATTAACTGACGCGGTTAATAATGAGCAAATCATCGGCTATGCTAGCGATGTGTTTGAACAAGAACCGATCGCCGATAATGACCCTTTGCTCAATATCAGCGACCATCCGCGTGTTATCTTTAGTCCGCATAATGCATGGGGCAGCAAAAGCGCTCAAGAGACCTTGTGGCAGATGTTAAGCAAGCAAGTGGCCGATTTCATCGACAACCATCATCAATAATTACCAAGATACTAACGACTGAACCGTAACCAGTCGTCTTTTACCTTACGATACTTAAGCATGATTCGATCGCTTAAATAGTTGTTGGTCACGAACCAAGGATAGCGATCGCCTTGCTTAGGTAGCTCGTCTTTGCCGCGTCTGACATAACCAGACGATAGCGAACCCATCACGGTATCTGCTTGAGCACAGGCTGTCATATCGTCAGTCTGTGCTTGTGGCATGGCGACTTGATAATGGTTTTTATGCATATACCCCAACAGCCTCACTACATATTGACAAGCCAAATCGATTTTTAGTGTCCACGAAGCATTGGTATAGCCAAACAGTGCTGCCAGATTAGGTATGCCTTCTATCATGACCGCTTTGTAGGTCATACGCGTGCCAATATCGACAGCTTGACCATCGATATATACCACAGCCCCGCCCAACATCTGTAGCTTTAAGCCAGTCGCAGTAACGATGATATCAGCGTCGAGATGCTTGCCAGATTGCAGCATAACTCCTGTCTCAGTAAAGTGACTAATTTGATCGGTTACTACTGTTGCGCGTTTGTCCTGCAGGGCTTTGAATAAATCACCGTCAGGCACCGCACATACTCGTTGATCCCACGGATTGTAGTCAGGCATGAAGTGTTTACTATCAACGCCGCTACCCTTTAACTCTTTTTTCACCCCGCTTTTTAAGACTGCCTTCATCACCTTGGGTGCGTGAGTCGCAACTTTGTACAGGCCTTGTTGCCGTAACACGTTGCGCGCGCGTAGTAGCGTATAGGCTTGCTCCTTTGATAATGGTGAAAACTTGCCTGATAGCCAGTCAATAGCATGGTCATCACCCGGCACGCTTGCCACATAGGTCGGCGTACGCTGCAGCATCGTGACATGACGCGCACACTGATTACTGTCTTTATCTACTAGCGCAGGTAGCAACGTCATCGCTGTGGCACCGCTACCAATAATGATGACTTTTTTATCATCATAATCTAGATTATTCCAGTGCTGTGGATGGACGATTTGACCGTGAAAATCTTCCTCTCCTTCAAAATGAGGGCGATAGCCTTGCTCATAATCATAATAACCAGTGGCCCCTACGATAAACTTAGCAGTCTTAACAAACCTCTCACCGCTTGCATGGTTTTTAATAGTTGCTGACCACCGTTGATCCTCACTAGACCATGATATCTGCTGAACTTCATGCTGATAGTGGATATGTTCGCTCACCCCAAACTCGCGTGCCGTATCGGCGATATAGCGCTTGATATCATCGCCTGCTGCAAGCATTCTATAATCAAGCCACGGCCTAAAGTTATAACCAAAGGTCAGGGCGTCAGAGTCAGAGCGAATCCCAGGATAGGTAAATAAATCCCATGTACCACCCAAATCAGCACGCTTTTCTAAAATAGCAAAGCGCTGTGGAGGTTTTTGCTTATTAGTCGGTTTTGCCTGCTTTTGCTTTTTTGGAGCTGTATGACCGAATAGGCCTTTATGTTGCTGTTGCTGTAAACGGCAAGCCATACCAACACCTGCGATACCCGCACCGATGATCAATACTTCATAGTCGGCTACTTTGTCCGTCTTTGACTTTTTACCTTTAAGGCGGTTTTTAATGGCCTGTTTGGTCGTGGTGATGTCAAGCATACTTTCATCCTTGTATTTGCATGACTGGTATTTTATAGCTGGCTTTAGAGCCGTTTATCGCATCTATTAACAGCAAGCGGTAAAATCTAATTCTTAAAATGGGCAAGGACTCTCCCAGTCCATCCAAGCACCCAGTACTGGATGCTTTAAACGCAATTGCTGTGCATGTAAGTTGAGCCTCGGGGCTATCTCTAATGCCGTACCTTCAGCATAAATCGGATCGCCAATCATCACATGATCGACATGCACCATATGTACGCGTAGCTGATGGCTACGACCCGTGACTGGCTTTAGCATGACCCGAGTGACTGCCTCGCCATTACAGGTTTCATGAGCCACAACTTCATACAACGTCAGTGCATGCTTTGACCAGTCGTGATCGACGATATGGCGCGGCTTGGTACTTGGCTCATAGCGCACTGGCACCGATATCTCACCAGTTGCGCCGACTTGCTCCCACTCACCAAAGACACGCGCTTGGTACTTCTTTTGTGGTAAACGCTCGATGAATTGCTTACTGATATTGGTTTGCGCTGCTGCATTTTTTGCAAAAATAAGCAGTCCCGACGTGTCCATATCTAAGCGGTGAATTAATTTAACGGCTGGATTGGCACGCTCAAGACGAGCAAGCAAACTGACTTTGAGTGTTTTACCATCGACGCTTAATAGGCCTGCAGGTTTATCAACCACCCAAATATCATCGTCTTCGTAAACCGTAATCTCTTGTGCAAAATTTTTAAAAAACTCAAGCGGATAAGTGCTTTCTTGGGCATTGAGGGCATTAACTTCTTCATCAGTAAAAGGCATAAATTTAACTACTTATGTAAATTGGTTTTAAGATATGGATTTTTGGTGGCTAATCTTTTGGAAACAATAACTATATTTGGCACGACAGCCATTTTAGGAACAATGGTTATTTGGACAAAAGGTCAAAACTTTGACTGATTTTTAGAGTTATTAATATAGTAGCTACTATATAAACGAGGTAAACATAAAGCTTCTATCGTGCTGAGATACATACTTTGATAAGGATAATCGTATTAAATAACAGATTAGACACGCTTGTGCTGCACCGTTTCGATTTATTGTGCTAATACTAGTTGTTAAACAATTTAACCAGCCTGTATCTGTCAAATTAGGGCAAACATGTTAATATAATGGCACATTTTCACCCCTTCTAAACAATTCTTTGACCACCAACTGATTTATTATTAAACAAATATATAGGTTGATGAGTGGTGATAGAAGTAATAAAACAAGAGAGATAAAATTATGTCAGACCTTATTGTACATACTACCGACACAGACTTTGATCAAGACGTTTTACAATCAGACGTACCTGTACTAGTAGACTTCTGGGCACCATGGTGTGGTCCTTGTAAAGCCATCGCCCCTATTTTAGAAGATCTAGCGACTGAGTACCAAGGTAAAGTTAAAATTGTTAAAGTAGACGTGGATAACAACCCACAAGCGGCTAGCCGTTTCGGTATTCGTAACATCCCAACGCTATTTGTATTCAAAGATGGCGAAAAAGTTGATTCAGTAATGGGCTTACAGCCAAAAGCTGAATTGGCTAAAGTACTAGACAAGCATTTATAAGTTAAATTTTCTCGCTTCAGACTATCTTGAGCGGGTAAAATAGAATAACTGAGAAAGCCATTATCTAACCAAGATAGTGGCTTTTTTGCTTGTTTTTTGTGCAAAAAACTCGATAATATGACTTTTTTGGCAAAATTTATTGACAACGCTATTGTGAAGACCGTATAGTCTGCTGACAAGAGAAAACCAACTGTTTTCCTAAGTATCTTGTCGCTATTCTCCTCGTGTTTATCAACAAAAACACAATCGTCATTATAAACACCATTGCTGAACAAAATGACTAAACGCAATTACTGATATTGAGTTTCTGACGCAGACTCTTATGTAGCCTTTATTATCCCTATTTCTTATTACCTTGCATCCAATGATGGCAGTGCGTACATAAGCAGACATATAAAACCAAAACTACATAAACTACAGCGCTGTGCACACACCCATATCATCATATTACCGTTATTTTAATCACTGTCGTGACTTGTGCTGCTAATGGCATCTCTCATCTGATCAATTGCTAATGACCTATCTATGAATCTTACTGAATTAAAGAAAAAATCAATCGCTGAGCTATTGGCTATCGCCAAAGAAATGGGTCTTGATAATATGGCGCGTAGCCGTAAACAGGACATTATCTTTGCTATTCTAAAAACCCATGCGCGTAACGGTGAAGCCATTTATGGTGACGGCGTACTTGAGGTTCTTCCTGATGGTTTTGGATTTTTGCGCTCATCAGAAGGCTCATATTTAGCTGGTCCTGATGATATTTATGTCAGCCCTAGCCAAATTCGCCGTTTCAGTCTAAAAACTGGTGACAGTATCGCTGGTACAATTCGTCCACCAAAAGATTCTGAGCGTTATTTTGCATTATTAAAAGTTGGCGAAATCAACTTTGATACGCCAGATCGCTCACGTCATAAGCTTATCTTTGAGAACCTGACGCCCCTATTCCCAACTGAGCATTTAAAACTTGAGCTTGGTAACGGAACCACTGAAGATTTGACTGGTCGTATCATCGACCTAATCGCTCCGATTGGTAAAGGTCAGCGTTCTATCATCGTCGCACCGCCAAAAGCGGGTAAAACGATGTTGCTACAAACCATCGCGCAATCAATCACTCGTAATAACCCTGAATGTTATTTAATCGTACTATTGATTGATGAGCGTCCAGAAGAAGTCACTGAGATGGTACGTACAGTACGCGGTGAAGTGGTCGCTTCTACCTTTGATGAGCCGCCACAGCGTCACGTACAAGTTGCTGAAATGGTCATCGAAAAGGCCAAACGTTTGGTTGAACACAAGCAAGACGTGGTGATTTTACTTGATTCAATTACGCGTCTAGCACGTGCTTATAACACGGTCATTCCATCGTCAGGTAAAGTGTTGACGGGTGGTCTGGATGCCAATGCTCTAGAACGTCCAAAACGTTTCTTTGGTGCTGCGCGTAACGTGGAAGAAGGTGGTAGTTTGACTATTATTGCCAGTGCATTGATTGATACTGGTAGTAAGATGGACAGCGTTATTTTTGAAGAGTTTAAGGGAACGGGTAACCAAGAGATTACGCTTGAGCGTGACTTGGCTGAAAAACGTGTATTCCCTGCGATTAATATCAAAAAATCTGGTACACGCCGCGAAGAGCGTCTATTGGACGAAGACAAACTACGTAAAGTATGGATTTTACGTAAACTACTTCAACCGATGGATGGCGTACAAGCCACTGAGTTTTTGTTGGATCGCCTAAAAGAAGCGAAAACCAATGATGAATTCTTTGAGCAAATGAAGCGTAAATCGCAAAACTAATTTTTAGTTAGTTTGCTAGTCATATTCAGCTTTGATTTGAAATTAAGACTACCTATAGGTAGTCTTTTTTATGACAGCATCAAAATATTAATAGTTAAACCCATTAAAACGTAATTCCTTCTGTCGTTTACAGCTATTGGTGATGATACAGTACGGCAACATCGCTTACATCTCGTTTGCAAAGTTTAGCGTTTTTACTACGACTATATTATTAGTGACCGACTATTATGACAGACAGTAGGAATATACTTGAAAATATCATGGACACAGTATTTTGAAGGTATTGTATTTTAAACTTGATGACTTAATAGGTGATAATATGAAATTTGCTAAAACGATCGCAATGACTGCAATTACTAGCTCGGCATTAATCATGACTGGTTGTAACTCTTATAGCGGTATGAGCAACACAGCTAAAGGTGCTACTGCTGGCGCAGCAGCTGGTGCTCTTATTAGAAGCAAAGGCGACAGCAAAGATATCGCTCGTGGCGCATTGGCTGGTGCAGCGATTGGCGGTGCTGGTGGTTATGTTCTTGACAACAACTAAATCTTTCTACGCTGATATTATTTAATAATTGATTGAGTGATATCAGATAAAAGATGATAAAAAGCCTGCAATTCGTTGCAGGATTTTTTATGTCTTAATTTTGATTATAAGTCCATGCGCTAGACTCGTAATCAAAAACATCAGTATTAAAAAACATCGTTAGTCAAATACACGATTATTAATATCTATGGCCATTAAAGTGCACCGCTGAACGTATCGCAAGATTGTACATTACCGCTTTCTAGACCACGGGTGAACCATTCGACACGTTGTTGACTGGTACCATGAGTAAAGTTATCAGGCACTACTGCACCACCACTCGCTTTTGCCAGACGATCATCACCGATTTGACTAGCTGCATTCACCGCTTCGTCAATATCACCAGCCTCTAAAAACTGTACACGCTCTTGATTGCGCTGTGCCCATACACCAGCAAAACAATCCGCTTGCAACTCTTGCAATACTGATAGCTTATTGGACTGTGCTTGGGTCACTTGCTGACGAGCTTCATTGACCTGTTGGCTAATGCCCAATAGCGTCTGAACATGATGACCTACCTCATGCGCTATCACATAGGCCTGTGCGAAATCGCCAGCCTTACCTTGGTTCTCTTCACCACCAGAGCCTTGCTGATCGCCTGAAATACCAAGATTCTGACGCATCTCTACGAAGAATGACGTATCCAAATAAACAGTCTGATCCCCTGGACAATAAAATGGACCTGTTGCAGAGCTAGCACTACCACATGCAGAGCTAACCTGACCATTAAACAAAATCAATGACGGTTCTTGATAAGTGCTACCAGCTTCGTTAAAGATTTGATGCCAGACTTCTTCTGTATCTGCTAGTACAACTTTCACAAACTGCGTGTCTCGGTCTGTGCTGGTTGCAAGCTCGGTAGATGACTCACTACCACCGCCTGTGACCGCTTGTCCTGTCTGTAATGCGGTCATTGGGTTTACCCCAAATACCAACCATAAAATACCTGCGATGATAATACCGCCAATACCACCGCCGATCATCTTACCGCCACCTGTGCTAGAACGCACATTCGAGCTGCCTCGTCTACCTTGCCATTTCATAATTCTATTCCTCAAATATAGATTGATTCATTATTTCTATTAACCACTATCTCTATTAGCCACTACTTCTATTAATCATTAATTATGTTATATATTATTTGGCCAGTTAATTTACGCTATGACCTAGTCTACTATCCTAAAAGCAAGTAGAAACCTATAAAATTGCTAACTTAACTAGGATTTATGTAATATAGGACCATAATCGGACTATTTAATTCAATTCTTACCCATAAAAACGGGGCTAATATCGAAAATTCGAGACAAAAAATGAGAACCAAAAGAGGTCTTAATCCCTCTGATGTCATTGATTATACGTCGATTAATCTAGCCTCTTGTATTAAAAAGTATATCGGATAGAGAAAGTAAAATATTATTTTAAATTTTATTGTTACTTAATTGTACAGGCTATTTCTATTTACTTAGAAAACCTATAGAATGCGTGGAAGCTGAGTAGCTGCGACTAAGACTAGTTGAATTCTGAGAAATCTCGGATTTCGACCTTTGTTGCTGCTACTGCTCATTTCATTTTTCCGGAGAAAACCATATGAAACTTAAATTACTTGCTCTAGCTGGTATCATGACTGCAACTATGGGCCTTACTGCCTGTGATAGCAGCAAAGAAAACGCTGCTGAAGATTTATCTGACGCGCAAGAAGAAGTGCAAGACGCTTCTGAAGAGCTAAACGAAGCTGCTGCTGAAGGCGAAATGACTGCTGATGCTGACGCTGCTGTTGCTGGCGCTGAAGCTGACATCGCTGATGCACAAGCTGCAACTGCTACTGACGAAATGGACGCTGAAGTTCCTGTAGACGGCGATACCACTAGCGTAGACGTAGCTAGCGAAACTGATACTGCTGCTGTTGAAGCTTCTGACGAAGTAGTAGTTGAAGAAGCTCAGTAATTTATTGTTCATACAATAGATAAACTGTAGTAAAAAAAAGAGAGCCTATGCTCTCTTTTTTTATGTCTATCATTTATGATTTTAGTAGGTTTCTACTTTATAGATAACCCTAATATGCGATGCGTGCTCCAATATCGAAATACATAGATGTACGCAAAAATAACTAAGTGCAAATACGCACTAGCATTCTTATAAACTCACGATAAAACAGACACACTATCGTTCAGAGCGGTGCCAAACTAAGTATTAGCTATCAAACAAACGCTCGTCAACCTTCTGGCGAAATTTCTGCCCTGTTTTAAAAGTAACCACACGGCGCGCGGATACTGCAACAGGCTCCCCTGTTTTCGGGTTACGGCCTGGACGGCTGTTTTTATCTTTAAGCTCAAAGTTGCCAAAGCCTGAAAGCTTGACCTCTTTGCCATCAATCAAACTCTCTGACAGCTCATCAAAAAAGTTCTCCACCAGACAGCGACCTTCTTGGCGTGTTAGGTTTAGGTGACTCATCAAGTGCTCAATCATGTCAGATTTGGTTAAGGTGCTCACAGTACGACTCCTATGCTATGTCGTGATGTCGAATATCATGGTTTAGCGGTATGAGGGTTAAGGCTAGCTATTATAAAGGTTTTTTGACCATTTTTTAACAAAGTCTTTATTAAAATCCTTTATTAATAACCACTTAACTTATGCTATGAATAGCAATGCTCCGTAGCCTCATGGTAAAAAGACTACAGAGCATTGGGGATAATACTTACTAAATGTTAGCTGTCGCGCAGCTGTACTGAATGCTGGTCAGTTAGCGCTTGTACCACTTTATCTGTGGCAGTCTTGACGGCTTCGTCAGACAACGTTTGCGTACTGTCTTGCCATATTAGTGCAAACGCTAGTGAGCGCTGACCTTCTGGTACTTTGTCACCTTGATAGACATCAAATAACCAAAGATCAGTCAACAAATTACCTGCCGCAGTTCGCACCGTTGTCTCTAGTGTCTGCAAACTGATGTCACTGTCTACCAAGATAGCAATATCGCGGCGTACTTGCGGGAACTTGCTTGGTGTCGTGATAGCATGCTGCTCACGTGCAATCGTCAATAGCGGTGCCAGTGACAATTGAGCGACCCAGGTAGTTGGCAGATCTAATTGCTTAGCAGTATTTGGATGCAACTGACCCAACCAACCAACATATACATCATCGATATATAACTCAGCGCTTTGTCCTGGATGCAGGAAGCTTAGCGTACTACGCTCGTAGCGGATACGTGCGCTATCGATTTGTGCTGGTAATAACTGCTCAATATCATGCTTTAGGTCATAAAAATCTAAGGCGCGGTTTTGATAAGCTTGTTCGCTCCATATATCACCAACTGCAACTAAAGCAATACTTGGCGTTTGTACTAAGTCCCTGATACTTTGTCCAACAAAGCTAAGACCCGTCTCAAAGAAACGTACGCGTGGCTGCTGGCGATTTAAATTATATTGTACGCAAGGCAGTAGACTCGATAGCAAGGTACGACGCATAACGGCCAAATCACTAGAGATAGGGTTTGCCAGTGCCAACACCTCACCCAGTGCTTCGTCGTCAAGCAATGCTTCTAGTTTTGCATCACTAAAGCTAAAGCTAATCGCTTCCATATAGCCGTTGTCGACTAATGATAGCTTCATTTCATGGGTTAAATCTGCAGTATCATCATAATCCATGCTGACTTGCAAATGTGGCAGGACGCTTGGAATATTGTCATAGCCATAGATACGAGCAATCTCTTCGATTAAATCCTCGCGGATACTCATATCAAAACGGTAAGATGGCGGCTTACAAATCAGTGAATCGCTTTGCTGCTCTACGTCAAAACCCAGTTGGGTCAAGATACGTACCATCTCAGATGGCTCAATATCAATCCCAATGACATCGCTAACTTTCGCGATTGGCAATGTAATCGGTGCGCGTGCTGGCAAATGCTCAAGATTTTCGGCCGTGACTATTTGTCCTGCTTCCCCGCCAGTAATACTGGTGATTAAATCACAAGCTCGTGCCAACGCTAATGCTGGCAATTCAAAGTCGACGCCACGCTCAAAACGCTGAGATGCGTCCGTATGTAGCCCAAAACGACGTGCGCGCGCAGCGATAGCTAACTGATTAAAGAAAGCACTTTCTACAACGATATTGGTAGTGCTATCGGTGACACTGCTACGCTGACCACCCATAATGCCAGCCAGTGCCAAGGCACCTTTGTCATCAGCAATCACAAGCTCGTCACCCGTCAAGGTAACAGTTTGCTCATTTAGCAAAGTAATGGTTTCATCAGGCTGTGCCAAACGTACAACGATATCACCTTCGATCGTGTCTGCGTCAAACGCATGTAACGGTTGACCCAATTCCATCAATACATAGTTGGTCACATCGACCAAGAAGTTATGTGAACGTAGTCCTGATTGTACCAGCGCATCTTGCATCCATTTCGGAGTATCAATGCTACGATCAATATTACGAATCGATTGCAACAGATAGCGAGGGCACGCTTCCTTTGCATCGACTGTCACGGCTGGCGTTGCAGCAGTGCCAGCAGTATTGGCCGAGATTTCTGGCATTTGTACAGGTAAATCGTTGATGACTGATATTTCGCGAGCGATACCACGTACGCTAAAGCAATCACCACGGTTTGGGGTGATAGAGATATCCAATATTTGATTATCTAGACCTAGATATTCACGGATATCCGTACCAACTGGTGCATCTTCAGGCAGCTCAAGCAAGCCATCTATATCATCGACTAAATCAATTTCAGAAGCACCGCATAGCATGCCGTTTGAGGCCACACCGCGTAGCTTACTCTTTTTGATTTTAAACCCTTTCTTATCATCGCTTGGCAATACCGCACCAACGGTAGCAACCGGTGCTTTCATACCGACGGTCACATTAGGCGCGCCGCAGACAATTTGTAGCGGCTCAGCATCACCGATATTTACTTGAGTGACATGTAATTTATCTGCATCAGGATGCTGCTCAACGCTGATGACTTCACCGACAACCACACCGCTAAAAGCACGGGCAACCGCATAGCGATCATCAATCTCAAGACCTGCCATAGTCAACTGTTCGGCTAACTGTTCGCTAGTATTTGTAGGGTTTACCCACTGACGTAGCCACTGTTCGCTAATTTTCATAAATATCTCGGATCAGAATTTTATAATAAAGATGTTGGAGTAAAGCTTGGCGAATTCACTTGCTATAGTCAATCCTATATAAATCAGATACAGCGTCAGGCTCGCTCAGTCTACGATTTGTAGCACTTTCACTCGCCTTCCTTGGATCTAAATTATCTTGAACTGACTATATAGGTATAAGGAAAACTCTAGCCAAATTGCTTTAAGAAGCGCACGTCGTTTTGGAAAAACAAGCGCAAGTCATCAATACCGTAATACAGCATCGCAAAGCGCTCGATACCCATACCAAAAGCAAAGCCTGTGTATTTGTCGCTATCGATACCGCAATTGGTCAATACTTGTGGATGTACCATGCCGCAGCCCATCACTTCAAGCCATTTGCCATTATCATCTAAGATATCCACTTCTGCTGAAGGCTCAGTGAATGGGAAAAACGACGGACGGAAACGTACGGTCAGCTCTTTGGCAAAAAATGCTTCTAGAAACTCACTGATTAAACCTTTTAGCTCAGCAAAAGTGCTCGACTCGGTGACCATAAGGCCTTCTAGCTGATGGAACATTGGCGAGTGGGTTTGGTCTGAGTCATTACGATAAACACGGCCTGGGCAAATGATGCGAATCGGCGGCTCATTTTTTTCCATGGTACGAATCTGAACAGGACTAGTGTGCGTACGCAGTAGATAATGCGCATCGAAATAAAAGGTGTCATGCATCGCGCGCGCAGGATGATGCGACGGGATATTCAACGCTTCAAAATTATAGTAGTCGCTCTCGACTTCAGGGCCAGTTGCGACATTGAAGCCCGCTTGAATAAAGTACTGCTGCATACGCTGAGTAATCATGGTTACTGGATGCAGATGACCTTTTTGACCACCGCGAGCAGGCAAAGTAATATCAATGCTCTCGGCCTCCAACTTGGCATTGAGCGCTGCGACTTCTAGTTGCTGCTGTTGGTCTGTCAGTGCTTGCTGAATGCGGCTACGCACTTGATGCAACCAGCCGCCATAAGTTTTTTTATCGTCAGCATCGAGCTTGCCCATCTGCTTTGACCAGCCCGTTAACGGACTCTTTTTACCAGTCAATTGCACACGCAAATCTTGTAGTGTACGCGCATCAGTTACTTGTAGGATTAGAGCTTCAGCAGCATTTGCAAATTCGGTAAGCTGAGCTTCGTTAAGCTCATTAAGCTCTGAAGACAAGGTCGGTAGCGCCGACAAGTCGTTGGTGGCAGCAGGGTTAGTCATAAGACGCATTATTCCTGATTTGAACGGACTATTAATTGTAGGGATTTGACCAAATATTGCAAACCATTTATCTAGTTATGTTTATATAAAAGATTAATATAAAGGCTGGTTATAAGAATGGCTTGAATATTTAGACGATGATAAGCGTATTTCACTCAACAAAGTTCAATATAGAGCACACTTAAAATAATTTAATATAAAAAAAGCCACCGACCAGCGGTAGCTTTTATTAATATCATACTATTAATCAATATTAGTCCTATCCATTTAGACAATTGCTTATAAATAATTATTTAAAAGCATCATACCTAAAGGACGGTTAATATTTAGGCCAATTCCGCTTTTGCTTTTTCGACCAATGCTGTGAAAGTCGCTGCATCATGCATAGCGATGTCTGCTAGAACGCGACGATCGATTGCGATGTTTGCTTTTTTCATGCCATTGATGAAGCGGCTATAGCTTAAGCCGTTTAAGCGTGCACCAGCATTGATACGTGCGATCCAAAGACGACGGAAAGTACGTTTCTTGTTGCGACGGTCACGATAAGCATATTGACCAGCTTTGGTCACTGCCTGTACCGCTACGCGGTAAACACGTGAACGGGCACCATAGTAGCCTTTTGCGCGCTTTAAGATTTTTTTGTGACGGCGATTTGCCTGTACACCACGTTTTACACGGGCCATAATTTACTCCAAGATTTTTTAATCACTGTTAAGCGAGTGATGATGCCGTTAAATAACAAACATCATTGTCAGATTGCAAAGTCAAATATTTTCAATCAAAGATAGATGACGGTAGGCTATTAAATGTATGGGCACATACGACGAACTGCTGCTTCGTCAGACTTGTGCACCAACTTAAGACCACGCAATTGGCGAATACGCTTAGCTGATTTCTTGGTCAAAATATGGCTTTTGAATGCTTGCTTACGCTTGAAGCCATTCGCTGTTTTTTTGAAGCGTTTAGCTGCGCCGCTTCTGGTTTTCATCTTAACTTTCATGATGATTTGCCTCTTTTTCTGTTTTAGAACCTGGTCGTCAAATAGTCATACTGAATAATCGTTATATAAATAACCACTAAACCTCTATTTGCCTCGAGGTGGGAGGCGCTATTTTAGCAGATAGTGCCTTGTTTTGCCAAGTAAAGTTTTGGCGAGGTTTTAGTAGACAATAAAGACAAGTCACCAGCATCAAATAAGCGATAGCGGCTCTCCTAAAAGCACCAATAAAACGGCTGATTTTTATCCAAATAGATTGAATGTCAGCCTAAGCTGTGCTTAAGTAGAGACTGAGCTATATCTTTATATAAACACTATTAAAACCCGCTTATTTACTATAAAAATTTAGGCTGTAATATATAGCTATAACGATAACAATGCTGCCAACATATAGCGCGATAAGTAGAACAATCTTTGGCCATCACTCTAGGAGATAGTGTGTCAAAACAAGAGTTAGTATTCGACGACGACTTGTTTGTTTTTGAGACAGTGATGCGTGTGCGTCATACGGAAGCCGACGCAGGACAGCATATGACGGTCGAATCTCTGACAGCGCTATTGTCCGAAGCACGGCTAAGGTTTTTATATGCTAAAGGTATCAAAGAAATTAACGCAGACCATCAAGGATTGATAATAGATAAATTGCAGCTAGATATTGTAAGCCGTATCCGCGTACGAGAAGAGCTGTTATTTGAAGTTGGTGTTGAGCCAATATATGATAATGGCGGTAATATAATCCTAAAGGTCACGCGGATGCACACGGGCGAAATAGTAGCAAAAGCGCGCCAGCATTTTAGAGGTTACGACTTTAACCTCAATAAAGTGACTAAGCTTGATAATACGATTAAAGAAGCGTTGTATCCGCATTTATTTAGACTGTAGAATCGCTTATTATCAATAGTATGCTGTTCATTTAGATTTAGCATAATTGCACTCTATAGCGCATTTAGCTGACATCATATTGCTAGCTGTCAGCATATTGCAGAGCATTTCAGATAATCTCCCCGCTTTAATCATAAGTAGTATAATTGCTTATCACTCTTTTTCACTTTCTACCTATAAGACGACAAATACATTATGACTTTACCTGCTTGGCTGACTGCCGTAACTTTTAATGATGATGGTTTGATTCCTGCAATTGCTCAAGATCATCAGACAGGTCGTATTTTGATGATGGCGTGGATGAATGCAGAAGCATTACAGCTCACTGCACAAACACAGACAGCGGTTTATTTTTCGCGCTCGCGTGCCAAGCTGTGGCATAAAGGTGAGTCATCAGGTCATACGCAAACCGTGCATGATATTCGTCTAGACTGTGATGCAGATGTGATTGTGCTTAGTGTCACTCAGGCTGGCGGCATTGCTTGCCATACGGGACGTGAATCTTGCTTTTATCAGCGGTTGGATTTATCAGGTCAAACGCCTGAATGGCAAACTGTCGATAAAGTATTAAAAGACCCTGCAGATATTTATCATTCTCATGACTCTACTAGCGAAACTTATGAAACGGAAAACACTGGCGCAAATACTGACTCTACTGATATGTCTCAATCACAATCTGATACAGCTCAAGCGCAAGTCGATAAAGCCTCTGTCTTGCAGCAGCTTGATAGCGTATTAGCAGAGCGTAAAAAAGCCGATGCCGACAGCTCTTATGTGGCTAGTCTGTATGCCAAAGGATTAAATAAGATATTAGAAAAAGTCGGTGAAGAGAGTACAGAAAGTATCATCGCTGCCAAAGATTTTGCTAACTGTGATGAGAGTACAGACAAAGCAAGCTATGATGAAGCTCGTCATGAGCTGATCTATGAAGTCGCCGATGTCTGGTTCCATACCTTGGTTGGGCTAGCATGGTTTGATATAGAGTCGGATGCCGTGTTAAACGAGCTAGGCAGACGTTTTGGGTTATCCGGTATCGATGAAAAAGCCGCTAGATAAGCCTAAATAAAAAATAAACGTCTATTTTATTTGATTATTGTTGCTTTCACCTATTTGTAATAAGTGCAGGTTATAATATAGCTCTGTTTTATCTCGCATTATATGTCGATGCTTTTTGTTTGCTAGATAGACCTTTTTGCAAACTAACAGCAGGCATATAAAGACTGAAAACCAAGTCACAAAACTAGGTCACAAAACCAAGTCACAAGGATACCATTATGGGTAGTTTTTCTATTACACATTGGCTGATACTATTGGTCGTTGTCGTTGTCGTGTTTGGCACCTCAAAACTCAGAAATGCTGGTAAAGATTTGGGCGGTGCTGTCAAAGGTTTTAAAGAAGCTGTTAAAGATGAAAATACAGAGCATGCCAAAAAACACGCGGTTCTTGACCACGATGCGACGGCACACACTGAAGAGCGCTCAACCACCAAGGTTGATGATAAGCATAACGTATAGCATCTAAACAGTGACATCGGACCATTATGTTTGATATCGGGTTTTCTGAACTACTTCTCTTCGGCGTTATCGCCCTAATCGTACTGGGCCCAGAAAAACTGCCGCAGGCAGCGCGCACGGCTGGGCAATGGTACGCCAAAATTCGCCGTACAGTCTCAACATTGCAGTCTGAAATAGAGGCTGAGCTTGACTTGGCTGAGACGCGTCAGCAAATGCAAAAAGAACTTGCCAAAATTCGCCAGACCGAAGCTGAAATGAGGCGTGAAATGGCTGAAATGCGCGGCAATATGAAAGCTTTTGAAAGCTCACATAGTCCTGCTTCGATAGCTTCTGAAGCATCTACGAATGCTGAAAATAGTAAGGGTGACGAAGCTCATGAAAATAACCGCACACAAAAGCAGCAACCAGCCACGCCAAAAGCATTCGACTATGCTTATGCCACTGACGAGCAGACAAATACATTAGAAAATGGTCACTTATCGAAGCGCGGTCACAGCGGTGACAATATAGATGATCCAAATGTAGATGATGCAAATGTGGGCGATCACGCCAAGGCAGCGCCAGTTGTTCAGACCATCACTACTCGTCCATGGGAAAACATGTGGTTTCGGCTGGGCGCTTATGACAAAGCACGTCGGCTCCCAATGCCACCATATGTGCCAAATTATAAAGCGGATGCCCTACTCAACAGTCCTGCCAACATGCAG
The DNA here is from genome assembly GCF_013414195.1 of Psychrobacter sp. BI730. Lineage (GTDB taxonomy): Bacteria > Pseudomonadota > Gammaproteobacteria > Pseudomonadales > Moraxellaceae > Psychrobacter. The sequence continues at coordinate 77,506 of NZ_JAATTV010000010.1, read as the reverse complement.
ACTTCTGACCATAAGCAGGAGACTGACTGATGCAACTACTCAAACGCAAAAAAAGCCGCCAAGAAAAACTCGCGATTTCAGATACTCCTGCTTTAGATAGCATTGATCAAGGTGATGAAGCAACAACTGATAGCACTCAAAACGAATCATCAGATGACGTCTTAAGCCCTTTGGCTGATATGCCTATTACCGAGCATTTGATTGAGCTGCGTCGGCATTTGATCAAAATATGTGTGGCGGTACTGATAATATTTTTAGGCTTGGTCGGCTATTCGCGCGAGCTATATAACTTGTTGTCTGACCCATTAGTTGCACAGTTACCCGCCAACTCGACCATGATTGCCACCGATATCACGTCAAACTTTATGGCACCGATACGTTTGACCGTATTTGTAGCCGCGTTTTTGGCGATGCCCTATATCCTTTATCAAATTTGGTCATTTGTAGCGCCCGGTCTGTATAAAAAAGAAAAGAAAATTGCTATTCCAGTGCTGCTATCCTCTATATTTTTGTTTTATGCTGGTGTGGCTTTTTCTTACTTTATTGTGCTCAAAGGGGTCTTAAAGTTCTTTATCATGTTTGCCCCGCAAAACGTACTACCCATGACAGATATCGACAGCTATCTCAGTTTTGCCTTAAAATTATTTATGGTATTCGGCTTAACGTTTGAAATTCCAGTCGTTACTTTGCTATTGATATTGGCAGGTATTGTCTCCATTCAGAGCTTAGAAGAAAAACGTCGTTATATCATTGTGGGCTGTTTTGCTGTGGCTGCCGTTGTCACGCCGCCCGATGGCGTATCGATGCTCATGCTAGCGATTCCGATGTGGTTGTTGTTTGAGCTTGGTTTGTTTTTGGCGAAGATTCTAATCAAAGAAGAGCCCAGTCCTACTCTCATATCGACAGACAAAGAATAAAACACTTATCAGTCTAATCCAGACTAAAATAAAGTTATTGATTACATATAGCTATGCGTTAAACTACCATTACACCGTTTTATTCTTGCCTCATTAGTAAGCTGATTGCTTACTATCACGTTTTAGCATCACCATCATCTATAAGCCATTGTTTACCCAGTGGCTTTTTTTGCCCCTTTTGTTTTTAATCAATTTTTGTATTTAGGTAGCTTTATTATGTCCGCATCTATGCCAGCTTATATGAGCGATCCCACTGACGAGCAGCTGAGCGCGCTGAATATGGCGATGGATCACAAGTCGTTTAAAGTAGTCGCTTATGCGGGTGCCGGTAAGACAACGACGCTCAAGCTAATCGGTGAGCGCCTACGCGGACGCGGCCTATATCTGGCTTTTAACAAAGCGATTGCCAATGATGCTCGTTCAAAGTTTCCGCCGCATGTAGAATGCCGTACTTTTCATTCACTAGCTTATCGTCATGTCGCTCGTGATATTACCGCCAAGCTATCTTTGCCACGATTTTCACCCAAGCGCCTCGGTGATGATTTGGGACTACAGCCTGTGCAAGTACGTCGACAAATGGATGGGATTAATAAATATATTACGCTGACGCCAGCACGACTATCGCGTTTCGTCAGCGATGCGGTCAGTAACTTCTGTAGCACGCATGCCAGCTACCCTGCGCCAAGGCACATACTGTTCCCAAGCTGGCTCGATGACTCAGATGCAGAGCAGCTACGCGAGATGCTCTACCCTGCTGTTGAGCAGCGCTGGTTACAGTCGATTGATGCGCGTCACCCTGCTGGTATTGGCCATGATATTTATCTCAAGCTTTGGGCACTATCTAAGCCTAGTATCCCAGCGGACTTTATCTTATTTGATGAAGCACAGGATGCCGACCCATTGATGATGGGTATCTTGACCCAGCAGTCGAGACAAGTCATCTATGTGGGCGATGCGCATCAGCAGATTTATGAATGGCGCGGTGCGGTCAATGCGATGAAAAAACTGCCATTACCACAGACGTTATTGACACAGTCTTTTCGCTTTGGTGAGCCGATTGCAGAAGTGGCCAATACCCTATTAAAAGCACTACAAGAGGACGTACCGCTAAAAGGCAATCCGAATAAACAGTCCTCTACCGATAAGGGCATGGTACACAGTAAGAAAGATGCTATTTTGTGCCGTACCAACGCTGCTGCCATGTCACAACTTTTGACAGGTTTAAAGCACGGGCATCGAGTGGCATTACAAGCAGATACCGACCGTATGCTCAAATTCTGTCAAGCAGCCGAAAACTTAAAAAACGGTAAATCGGCTTACGGTGTACCTGAGCTGGCGTATTTTTATAATTGGGGTGATGTACAAGAATATGCCGAAACCAATGAGGGTAGCGACCTCAAAACACTGGTCAAACTGGTCGATGACCATGGTACTAATGTACTAAGCCAAGCGGTCAATAGTCTGACTAGCATTGAAAACGCTGACTATGTCATCTCTACTGCTCATAAAGCCAAAGGGCTTGAATGGGGAAAAGTACAACTAGATGATGATTTTTACTACGATGTGACAACCAATGCAGTCAAGATCAGTCCAGAAGAGCTGCGTTTGCTTTATGTTGCTTGCACGCGTGCGCAAAGCAATTTGGATATTCATAATATTAAAGACTTGATATCAGGATTACAGACGGGCAAAAAAGTGATTTTTGGTAATACTTAATTACCCTACACCTTTGTCAGCCTCAAGTTTTATTCAATCTCTTATAACGACCCTTTAGCAGTGAATCACCAGCATGAATAATAGCCAGCAACTTCAAACGCGTCAAAATACTATTAATCAGTTATTTGCATCTCCCGTGCGTTTGCTCGCGCCTATGGAGGGCTTAACCGATCCATTAATGCGCCAAATCTTAACCCAAATTGCGTCTGACTTGGGGTGTCCTTATGATTGGTCAGTCAGTGAATTTATTCGCATCACTCAGCACGTCTTACCTGCGCATGTGTTTTATAAATATGTGCCTGAGCTACATCATGATGCCAAAACGGCCTCTGGTACGCCCATTCATGTACAGATTTTGGGTAGCGAAGCACAGCTTATGGCCGAAAACGCCGCGTACGCTTGTGAGCTCGGTGCGCCTGCTATCGACATCAACTTTGGATGTCCTGCAAAAACGGTCAATAGTCATCGCGGTGGTTCAGTACTGCTGGATGAACCTGAAACCATGTATCAGATTATCAGTGCCGTACGCCAAGCCGTTCCCGCCCATATACCAGTATCAGCTAAGATTCGTCTGGGCTATACCGACACTAGCCGAATGGATGATATTCGCGGCGCGATTGCTTCTAGCGGCGCCGACTGGCTGACCATTCATGCACGTACTAAAACCCAAGGCTATAAGCCGCCTGCCTATTGGGACAAAATCCAGAGCTTTAATGCGCTCGATATTCCAGTCATTGCCAATGGAGAAATTTGGAACTTTGAGCATGCGCAAAATTGTATGACACAAGCAGGTACACCGCATTTGATGTTAGGTCGCGGCGCAGTAACACGTCCTGATTTAGTGGCACAGGTTGATAATGATACTGAAAAAAGTACTGACAGCGTAGAGAATACGGCTACGTTGTCATGGCAAGATTTGATTGCCCATCAGATTAAGTTTTTGGAAGGTGAGGCAAAGAACGACGTGGTATTGGTTGGACGCTATAAGCAATGGCTAGGTATGCTCACCAAAGGCTATGTTGAGGCGCAAACAGTGTGGGAAGGTATTAAACGAGAGAAAAATAAAGCGGTGATTATTAGCGCCCTACAAGCAAGCGTACGAGATTAATCACCTGCTTGTATTTGAGCGTTTTGGCAGTTACGGATATTTTTACTAGGGTGTGTCCTCATTTCAAAAATGGAGATAAAAATGAGATAAATTACCGTCAAACGAGAAAAATAGCGTAGATAATATCGAGATACTAGCAAGCGATTTGACGCTGTTTGGCAAAATTTAGCCATTTTTAATCCGTTTAGATAACTGTCGTTTGAATTGAGGACATGCCCTAGACGCTGACTCGTATCGCTAAATAAAATAGCATTAGACAACATGCCATTGATAGTACCCAGAGGATAGAGCGGAACATTGCCAAATTAGTAATATACGCCACACAAAAACCAATTCGTATCATCACATACAGCCAAGCCAATACGTTGATAATCGACTGCGGTACAAAGAACAGCATAGCTACCAATACTGCTGCCAAAAACACTGGCAAGGTTTCATAGCTGTTTTGTTGTGCTGCATTAGCACGTGCTGCCAGGCCTGTCGCATTTTGAAAAAATTCGCGAGGATGTGCATTATTTCTGATTCTAAAGCCACCAGATACTTTCGCAACGATTGACACCGCCCATGGCAATAGACTTGCTACCACCATGGCTAAAATGGCAGACGCCACTTTGTCAGTTACCAACTCAAAAAATGCACTTATCATTATATAAGTTCCTAGCTTGCAACCACTTCGAAATCATGGGTGATATTGACCCCACCTGCTACTAACATACGGCTGGCAGAACAGTATTTTTCTGCTGATAACTGGATGGCTTTTTCGACTTGTTTTTCTTTGACATCTTGACCAGTGACAACGAAATGCATATGAATATCAGTATAGACCGCTGGTATAGTTTCAGCGCGCTGGGCGGTTAGCTCACAACGTACATCCGTCACTGCTTGGCGTGATTTTTGTAAAATCTCTACGACATCATAACTGGCGCAACCACCTAGTCCTAGCAAAATCAGCTCCATTGGGCTTGAGCCTTTTTCTTTATCAGCATCGATTTGTACATTATGTCCTGATGGTGACACACCCATAAAGGCTTTATTCTCTTGCCATATGACGCTTGCTTTTGATTCTGACATTGTAGATGTTCCTTATTTTAAATGGCGTATTGCCTATTATTATTGTGTGAATGATATATTGCCCAGCTAGTGTAGCATAAGCCAAAGCAAGATTTTATAGGCTCATTGTTTTGCTACTAGCTCACCAGTGAAATCTGTGCTTTTACCACTTTATACATATAGAAATAGTGGAGTTCGATAGTTTACTAAATAATCGTATGTTCATCCGCCTATTACTACTCATCAACACTTGCCTAAAAATGCCGTATAAAAACCTACAAAAGTTTGCTTGTAAATAGTTGATTTTAAAAGGTAAAACTCGTGAAACATTTTATAGCAAAATACTGTTACACATTTTGCTTGTTTCTTGGTTTAATAACGGTAATGAATCTTGTTTTGAGCGGATATCGATAACAATCACCTTATAATAATTACGATTGCTGTCACGGTTTCAAGTCAAAACAAGCTATTTTTAAACAAATTAAAAGGTTTAGTCATGATAGATGCAGACGGCTTTCGCGCCAACGTCGGCATCATCTTGGCAAATACACAAGGGCAGGTTCTGTGGGCAAAACGTATTGGTCACAACGCTTGGCAATTTCCGCAGGGTGGTATCGACCGCGGGGAGACGCCGATGGATGCAATGTATCGCGAGCTCTGGGAAGAGGTCGGCTTACATCCGCGTCACGTAGACTTATTGGCAGTCACGCAAGACTGGTTGCGCTATCGTTTGCCAAAACGTTATGTACGTCATGGTCAGCATCCCTTATGTATTGGGCAAAAACAAAAATGGTTTTTGCTACGCTTAGATGAGCCAAATACTCAACATATCCGCTTTGATGAAGGGAAACCTGAATTTGACCATTGGCAATGGGTCAGCTACTGGTATCCACTCGGACAAGTAATTCACTTTAAACGAGGCGTTTATCGTCGTGCCTTGCAAGAATTGGTACGCGAACTCCCGCTAAAGCAAGAGCTGATCATTCCTGAGCAAAATAATCACCTGCTGATGTAATGAATCACTTAATAGTACAATAGTACGATGCAAAACACCCACGATAGTAGCTAGAATGTTAGCAATTACCGTGGGTGTTTTTTTATTATCTACTAACAGTCATTGTCAGTGACTATGATTATGATTGTCAAACTCTCGGCTAACAATATCAGCTATGTAGTTTGCTCCCGTATCTCTCTCTTTGCGCAACGTTAAGATGCTTTGAGTGCGGGTACCATAAGTAGGTTTACTAGTTTCAGTGTCGCCAAAAGCGACGGGTTCAATATAAACAGACGATAACATCTGCTCTACTTCAAATACCACGCCAGTCATAGGCAGTTTGTCTTCTGGTGCTTTGATATTATCTGACAAAACGTTAAAAGCCGCCTCTTGCCAATACGCAGGCGAGCTATCCTCTGCAATCAATGGCAGCACCTCTTGACGTAGTCGCCCGCGCAACCGCTCTGTCTTAAACCAACTGTCCTCTGGTTGACCATTAGAGATAACATGTAGACCTGCATATAATGGCGTAGGTGCATGACCACGATTATTGACGATCACAGCTTGCGCAGCATCGCCAATGATCAGATTAAAACCCGCATAATCCTGCAAATCAATCTGCCGTGCAAAATCCATTGGACTTAGAGTTCCTATCAAGAATTCGGTGACCAGCGCGCCCCGCGAGCGCTCATCACTGCTTGCTTGCACCCCATCACGAAAGTTCAACACCGCAGCCCAGCGCCCATTCTGTTCATAATACTCTGCACTCTGCGCTGGTGACGCGTTCTGATGAATGCCTAACCACGTGCCACCGCTTTGTTTATCACGACCAGCATAAATAGGTTGATCAGACCACTGGTGGAGCGGCTCAGTTGGGCGCTGCAAAAATTCATCACGGTTAGACAGTAGGACCAGCGGTAGCTCATCAAATAATTGCCAAGCAATAGCGACAATACACATAGCTTTCCTTTTATAATAATTTTCGTTATTCGGGTAATTCTTAATAGAGGCAAAGATATTATTTCAAACTTTACCTATTAATAAGGTAGCACTTACAGGCAGTGCTCATTAATTGCCAGTCAGTAATTTATTGGCAGGATAACTAATCTGGGAGGTTGAACGTATTACTTGTGATTGCTTACTTGGTAAGTCAAATTCCCACGCCACCATGCCTTGATTGTCATTCCAATCTCGCTCAGTTACGGGCGGCGTATGCGTCACCGCAACTTTTAAACTATCGTCACGACTGATAGGTTCACTGCCCAGTACTTGCAAGCGTACGTTGCGATTGTGCTGATTGGTAAATTGATAGGCCTTGGTGGTCGTCAGTGTTTGCGTACGGTTTAGCACACCTTTTTCACCTTGCTTATCTTCATTGGTCAGCTCTTTTACGAACATATTTGAATCACGACCAAATCCAATCCCCTGCTCTTTTAGCATTTGATAATTATAACGTGACTGACCTACATAGTTGTCATCACGGTACAACTGTAGCGAACCATCAACCCAGTCCGGCGTCAAAAACGGCGCTGATGCATACCAGTAGGCAGCAGTCTTAACACTTGGCGTACTGCGAATCCAGAGCTTACTATTACCTGCCTGCTCCCCAATCACTGTGCGTACCCGTCTCCCGTCACTTGGAATACTGACCAACTGCGGTAAACGATACTCGATAATGCCATTTTTATTTTGGCTACTGACCGTGAAATTAGGTAACGGTGCCATAGCTGCCCCTGCTCCTTTGTTATAAGCAGGCTCTTCCATCATAACAGGAGAAGTATCCATCATAGGTAGCTCACGTCTCACTTGAACATCTTCGCGCTCCTCATATAATGATAAACGCTGTACATACGGCAATTGCCCCGTCGTACTTTGATTAGGATTAACGGTACTAAGTGTCAGTGGTACGTTTGTCCAGTTCTCACCAGTTTGCTGAGCAATAATCGCAGAAGCTGTGATACTTAACTGCTCACTGTTTGTATTTAGGCGAGCTTGATACGTAGGCTCCCAGCCTGCGCCTTGTACTTGATAATGCAATTTAATGCTACTTGGCGCGCGACTGGCAGTGCGTACACTCACTTGGGTCACATTACTCGCCGTTGACGTGACACTGCTTGCCATCATCTGATTTAGTGTATCTTGGGCGCTTGCTTGTCGCCGCTCCATCTCAATAATACTTTGGTTAATACGGGTTGCCTGCGCCTCTATATCGCGTGCGTTACTAGCAATCGTACTCGCCGTGTTGACTTGCGTGGCCTTAGTCAAATTTTGCAAATAGGCTTTTGCTAAGCGCGCCGCTTCTAATTCCGCATTAATACTAGCTAGAGTATTTTGCTGCGTCTGTACCTTGGCATCACCTTGATACTGACACTGGGCTGCCTGCTCACCTGTCAGCTCTTCGATACTGACTTCCCCAACGCTAACATTATTCGTCGCTTGTACACTTAGACTTTCTTTATCCATATAAGGTGACAAGCACGAAAACACCACCGTTTGCTCACCGCTACCTGTAATAGGCAATGCGCGAGTTACGCTCGCCAGCCCTTGATAAATAGTCACTTGCTCGACACTACTGGTGGCCGCTTGTGCCGAAGACAATCCTAAAATAGCACTACTACCAAGTACAAATGGCAGGATAGCAAATCTAGTCATTTGATTAAGCGGCGGCAATACGCTGCCATGGCCTGTTGAGACAGATGACTCTGTTAATTGTGCGTTCATACATCATTCCTTAGCAGTAAAATCCCTCATGGCAGTCACGCATTGGCTCAACGCGCAAAATAGCAACTATCTTAGAGATATTACCGTAGCCGTTTTACAGGTCTTTGGCAATAAATGCTTTTGGCAGACAGCATTTTTAGTAGAAATCGCCTTATCGATAAATCTCTTAATATGGTAGCTCTTCAATTTTAAAAATTTGGTTTTCTGTATTGCACCATTTTTTTGTTCATCTCCCCTTTATGGTGCAGTTTATTAGCCATCCTGCACTAAATTAATGAATATATTAATCAGAACCTAATTATTGCTCAATTATTACTCGATTATTGGCTTTTTTAACTTGGCACGGAACTTGAACGCTTAATAACTGTTCAGGAGCCATACTTTATCTTTTGTGTCTATTTAGGAGATGTCCATGTTTTCGTTACCCACTTTAGCCAATCCTCAGTTTGTTGACGCTCACCTACACGGCAAAATCAGATCACGCTTCTCGTTACTAGCGATTGCCGTCATTGGCAGCCTGAGTCTTACTGCTTGTCAAAAGCCTGCCGAAACCGCGACAGCCACAGAGACAACAGCCGAAACAAATACAGAGACAACGACTACCCCTGCCGCTGATGGCGACACGATCAAAGTGGGCATCTTACATTCGCTATCTGGCACCATGGCCATCTCTGAAACTTCTCTAAAAGACACGGCACTCATGACCATTGATGAGATCAATGCCAATGGCGGTGTACTCGGTAAGCAACTAGAACCAGTAGTCGTCGACCCTGCTTCTGATTGGCCATTGTTTGCCGAAAAAGCCCGTCAGCTGCTCACTCAAGACAAAGTAGATGTCATCTTTGGTGGTTGGACATCGGTATCACGCAAATCCGTGTTGCCTGTAGTTGAAGAGTTGAACGGGTTGATGTTCTATCCAGTACAGTACGAAGGACAAGAGCAGTCAGAAAACATCTTTTATACTGGTGCGGCACCAAATCAGCAAGCTATTCCGGCAGTAGAGTACTTGATGAATGAAGAAGGCGGCGGTGCAGAGCGCTTTGTGTTGTTAGGTACTGATTACGTTTATCCACGCACCACCAACCAGATTTTAAAGGCATTTTTGAAATCAAAAGGCGTGGCTGATGCAGACATCATGGAAGAGTACACGCCATTTGGTTTCAGCAATTATCAAACCATCGTATCTAACGTTAAAAAGTTCTCAACGGGCAAAAAGACCGCGGTTATCTCGACCATCAATGGCGACTCAAACGTGCCGTTCTATCGTGAGCTTGCCAACCAAAGTATCAAAGCCTCAGATATTCCCGTGATGGCATTCTCAGTTGGTGAAGAAGAGCTGCGCGGTATCGATACCAGTCTGCTACAAGGGCATTTGGCGGCGTGGAACTATTTTATGTCGATCAAAAACCCAACCAACAGTGCCTTCACCAAACGCTATAAGCAGTATGCATTGGACCAAAAACTACCGAATGCTGAAAAAGTCGTGACCAATGATCCAATGGAAGCGACTTATGTCGGTATCAACATGTGGAAGCAAGCTGTCGAAAAAGCAGGTACGACTGATGTCGATAAAGTACGTATTAGCATGGCGGGACAAACGTTCGACGCACCTTCTGGCTACACGCTAAAAATGGATGAAGAAAACCATCACCTATGGAAGCCTGTCATGATTGGTCAAATTCGTGCCGACGGACAGTTTGATACGATTTTCAAAACGCCAGAAGTTATCCAAGCCCAGCCATGGAGCGAGTACATTCCTAAATAACTCGTTCTACAAATAAAGCGGTACTGAAAAGCACGTGGATAGTAATTGAATAGTAGGCGGATGGATAAACGACACCAACAATATTCCTAACGCCTATTTTTCACAGTTGTTTTCAACACTTATTCTTAACTTTTAAATAACGCCAAACCTTATCAATACTTCTATCGCTTAGTACGCTAAGCAGTAGTGGCTAAGGGTTTGTTGTCTGTAAAAACAGGGAGCCGCACATGCAGCACCATACTTTACGCCCGTTTGTAGGGCAAACATCGTCCGAAAATGGTAACAACCCACAAGCATCAGTCAGTGAAGTCATGCAGTATGTGGCACGTTTTTCAATTCATGCGCCTCTGCGATTACTTGCATTGATGGCATTATGCATAACAACTTTCACCACCACAGCGTATGCGGATCATAATGGTCAGATACATGACCACGATACGGATACCGCTCATAGTGAGCAATCTTTGCTCACGCCTGCGAACAAATCTATCTCTATTCAAACTATCTCAGATACCTCAGCAGCAACTTCTACAAGTTCAGGCGATGCCATTCAAAAATTTGTGGCCGGCGATTTTAGTAAGCGCCAAGCTATGCTAAGTGATTGGCCAGGATCCGTTGAGAGTTTAGATAGTTTGGTTGAATTTATTGCCAATGATGAGCTATATCAAGGCAACGGTGGGCAAACGTATTTATTGAATAAAGAAGATCAGCTGTTTACTTATCCTGATAAAAAAGAGACTGACGATTGGCCAAGTGATTTATCACAAATTACCCTGACCAATGCCCTACGCTCAGCGCTCATCTTTGGTCAAGCCAAGGTAAAACTAGCATCTGACAAGCCAGCACAGCGCCTACAAGCTGTGGATATTTTGGCCGATAATATTGACCAAGTAGACCCAGCCATTATTACGACAGCAGCGGCAAATGAAGACAGCACTAAAGTCAAAAAGGCACTAACGGCACTACAAGCTCGTATTGATTTCAAAAACGGTGACCTGCCCACTCAGATTGCAGCGGTCAATCTACTTGCAGATAGTGATAACCCACAAGTTTTGGTCGATATTGAATCTGCCCTGGCGGCTGATGGCTTAGATGCCTCGCTCAAAGCTGCACTTATCGATGCTGAATCTAGCGTGTCACGCCGTATTGAAGTAAGCACATGGACGGGTCATATTTTCACCGGTATGAGTACCGCTAGTATTTTGCTGCTAGCAGCGCTTGGTCTCGCCATTACCTTTGGCCTACTTGGTGTGATTAATATGGCGCACGGTGAGCTGATTATGATCGGGGCTTATACCACTTATATGGTGCAAAACTTCTTTCAAGCTTATATGCCAGATATGGCTGGCTGGTATCTGCTTGTTGCTATTCCAGCTGCATTTTTAGTTAGTGCCATCATCGGCATGATTATTGAACGTATCGTGATTCGCCCATTATATGGTCGTGAGCTAGAGACATTGCTGGCGACATTCGGCGTAAGCTTAATATTGATGCAATTAGTACGGATGATTTTTGGTGCGCAGAACGTTGAAGTCAGTAACGTGGAATGGCTCAGCGGCGCGTATCAAATGTCATCAAGCCTTGTACTACCTTATAACCGTATTGCCATTATCGTATTCACGGTCATCGTCGTAGCGCTACTGGTGTACTTACTTAACAAAACGCGCTTTGGCTTGTTTATACGAGCCGTCACTCAAAATCGCCAAATGGCACGTGCTGTCGGTATCCCCTCTGCACGTATCGATATGATGGCATTTGGTTTGGGCTCTGGGCTGGCTGGTATGGCTGGCTGTGCCCTCGCCCAAGTCGGTAACGTCGGTCCTGATCTCGGTCAAACCTATATCATTGATACGTTTTTGGTCGTCGTCGTCGGCGGTGTCGGTCAAGTATGGGGCGCAGTATTGGCCGCCTTAGGACTTGGTGTGAGCGGTACGGTACTTGAGATTGGTATCGGTGCAGTACTGGCTAAGATTGTATTGTTGGTTCTTGTGATTCTGTTTATTCAGAAACGGCCACAAGGTTTATTTGCACTCAAAGGCCGCTTTGTCGAATAAGGAGATTCCTATGATACTGACCAAATTACTGTCTGATACACCGCGTAGTGCTTTTTTAATTGGATTATGTTTTGCCGTACTGCTTATATTACCTTGGCTACACCTTATGCCGGAGACTTCAGCCTTTCACCTTTCAGCCTACTGGATTACCCTGATTGGCAAAATCATGGCACTAGCGATGGTGGCTTTGGCGCTAGATCTCGTCTGGGGCTATGCCGGTATCTTAAGCTTGGGACATGGCTTGTATTTTGCCTTGGGTGGTTATGCATTTGGCATGTACCTAACACGTGAGACAGCAGGCGATGCGCTTCCTGATTTTATGCGATTTTTGAGCTGGACCGAAATGCCATGGTACTGGGCGGGCACGCAGCATTTTTGGTGGGCTGTCGCACTGGTCGTATTAGTGCCTGGCTTAGTTGCTTTTATCTTTGGTTTCTTTGCCTTTCGCTCCAAAATCAAAGGGGTGTACTTTTCTATCATCACTCAAGCCATGGTCTATGCAGCAGCCTTGCTATTCTTCCGTAATGAGACAGGCTTTGGTGGCAATAATGGCTTCACTGGTTTTACCACCTTACTCGGCTACGACATTACCGCTGCCTCTACTCGTTCAATGCTGTGCTTTGTCACGGCCTTAGCATTGTTAGTCTCTTATATGGGTTTGCGTCATTTAATGAATCAGCCTTATGGTCGAGTGCTCGGTGCTATTCGTGATAGCGAAAACCGCTTGCAGTATCTGGGCTACCGTACATTGTGGTACAAGCTATCCGCTTGGGTGTTATCCGCTGTCATTGCTGGTGTTGCAGGTGCGCTATACGTGCCGCAAGTAGGCATTATCAATCCGAGTGAAATGAACCCAGTGAACTCGATTGAGATAGCCGTCTGGGTAGCAACTGGTGGTCGAGGAAGCTTAATTGGCGCGATTTTAGGAACTGGTGTGGTAAATGCTGTGAAAACCTACTTTACCGTCGCCTACCCTGAGTTTTGGCTATTGATATTAGGCGGACTGTTCGTCGTCGTGACGTTATTTTTACCCAATGGCATTATGGGCTTGTTCGATCGCTTCAAAAAGGAGAAACAATAATGCTAAATGATAAATCACCATCGACCGAACAATCGACTAAGGCGCTGTCTGAATATGATCATACTGATGGACGTGACGGTCTCAGTCATCCCAAAAAATCTGGCGTCGATTTTAGCCATGGTATTGCATTATATTTAGAAGATTTAAGTGTTTGGTTCGACTCTTTCCGCGCACTCAATAACTTATCGCTATATATCGAAGAAGGTGAGCTACGCTGTATTATCGGCCCAAATGGCGCTGGTAAAACCACATTGATGGATGTCATTACAGGTAAAACCCGCCCTACGGAAGGCAGCGTGTTTTTTGGTCAGACTCATAACCTTGCCAGCTTATCTACCGAAGAAATCGCTGAAGCGGGTATCGGCCGTAAGTTTCAAAAACCTACTGTTTTTGAGAACTTTACGGTAATGGATAATCTGTTACTTGCTGCGCCAAAAGACAAACGTGTGGTCAAAAGCTTATTTAACAAACTAAATGCCGATACTCGCGATACCCTCGACGCGACCCTACAGCAGATTCGTTTGACCGATAAGATCAACAAGCCCGCTGGATTGCTTTCACATGGGCAGAAACAGTGGTTAGAGATTGGCATGCTACTGATGCAAAGCCCCAAGCTAATTTTGCTTGATGAGCCCGTAGCAGGTATGACCGATGCCGAAACAGAACATACCGCCGAGCTGTGTCTACGGCTTAAAAAGAACCATACATTAGTAGTGGTCGAACATGACATGACCTTTATCGATGCCATCAGTGAAAAAGTCACGGTATTGGCACAAGGGGCGATTTTGGCCGAAGGTACGTTAGCTGAAGTACAAGCCAATGAAGCAGTGATTGAGTCCTACTTAGGGCGATAGCCGAACGAATCATCTAGACGAGCCAAACGAATATACCCTTTAAAATATGAGAAAAGTTTTAGAGTTTAGGAGATAACCATGTTACAAGTGAACGATATCAATCAATATTACGGCGGCAGTCATATTTTACGAGATGTCTCGTTTACAGCACCTGTAGGCGCATGCAGCGTGGTACTTGGACGTAACGGCGTGGGCAAAACCACGCTACTTAAATGCCTGATGGGGATATTGCCGATTAAATCAGGAGAGATCTTGCTCAATGATAAAGATATCAGCAAGATGTCTCCCGAGCAACGTGTCCGAGCTGGGCTGGCTTATGTACCACAAGGACGCGATATTTTTTCGACACTGACCGTAGAAGAGAACATATTAATTGGTATGGCAAAGTTTTCACGCAGTAAAGCCAAACATGTACCCAAGCATTTATACGATATTTTCCCCGTACTCGATGAGATGAAACATCGGCGCGGTGGTGATTTGTCTGGTGGTCAGCAGCAGCAGCTTGCGATCGCCCGTGCCCTAGCCTCTGAGCCGACTGTGCTCATTTTAGATGAGCCAACCGAAGGTATACAGCCGTCTATTATCAAAGATATCGGCCGTGTGCTTCGGGACTTAGCTGACAAAGGTGACATGGCAATTGTACTGGTTGAGCAATTCTATGAGTTTGCCGAAGAGCTTGCTGACAATTACACGGTACTATCACGCGGCGAGGTAGTCTCACAAGGCGCAGGCGATACGATGGTCGAAAACAAAGTACAAGATCTGGTCGCCATCTAATCTCTTTTAATAATAGATGTAATAATACAAATTGGTAGTGAACGCTAGATAATGCTAAAAATAGCACTTTCATCTCAAGCTAATAGCTACCAAGATTACATATCATCACGAAAACACTCCTTAATTAAAGTCATTTTTTTCACCTCACTTCTTATCTTTTTTGACTCTTAGCCTATACATTCTGTATCATCTCAAAGAATCAAATTACTCATACACTCTGATTGGCACTAGAGCAATTATGTATGCCCAGCGAACGAAATTTGCTATTATAGTCAGCATTTTATTATCAATATTATGATGCCTTTATGATGATTCATCCTCAGTACGATCCTGTAGCATTAGCAGTTGGACCTGTCGAAGTCCATTGGTATGGGCTGATGTATTTGTTGGCATTTGCCGCCGCCTACGGACTGGCGTGGTATCGCAGTACCAAGCGTGAAGGCTGGACGACAGATATGGTCTCAGACCTAGTGTTCTTTGGCGCACTTGGTGTGATATTAGGTGGCCGTGTCGGCTATGTGTTGTTTTATCAGTTCGGTGAGCTACTCCAAAACCCTGCCTATCTGTTCAAGGTCTGGGAAGGCGGTATGTCATTCCATGGCGGCCTGATTGGTGTCATGTTGGGTATGCTGTATTTTGCTCGCAAATATAAAAAGACACCTTTCCAAGTGCTCGATTTTGTCGTTCCCTGCGTACCAACTGGTTTATTGTTCGGACGTATTGGTAACTACATCAATGCCGAACTATGGGGCCGCGTCTCTGACGGTGGCTATAACTGGTTGACCTACTTCCCGCAGGCCGCTAGCGTTGATATGCAGCAGCTACAAGCCAATCCTGCGCTACAAGACCTGATGACTGAAGTCAATGGCCAGTACCTGTTGCCTCGTCACCCGTCGCAACTGTATGAAGCCCTTGCAGAAGGTCTGCTGTTGTTTCTATTCTTGTGGTGGTACTCATCGAAGCCCCGTCCTCGGATGGCAGTGACTGGTGTCTTTATGCTTGGTTATGGCTTTAGCCGTTTCATCATTGAGTTCTTCCGCCAGCCAGACATCGACCAAGGATTCATCTTGCTAGGTTGGATGACCAAAGGTCAGATACTAAGTGCCCCAATGATAATTATCGGTCTGTTCTTGATCGGTTACGCTTACAAACGTGGCATCTACGACTGGGGTAAGCAAGCTGCTTATTAAGCCTACCTTTTTGTGATAAAGGTTGATGACTTAAAATAAGGTAAGCTGTCAAAACACCTACCCTAGCAATACTTTCAATAATGACAGTGTATATATCGACTCCCCATCTAGCCTGTATGCGCTGTCAGCAGTAACTAAAGAGCATTTTATGATCAATGGCACCCAAAGTAATAACGAGCAAGGCTATTTAGATTTGCTACGCCACGTTCTCGACAATGGCACTGAAAAAGGTGATCGTACTGGTACTGGTACGCTTAGCCATTTCGGCGCACAGCTACGCTTTGACTTAGCAGAAGGCTTTCCACTGCTAACGACCAAAAAAGTTCACTTTAAATCTATCGCTTATGAGCTATTATGGTTTTTAAGTGGCAGCACTCATGTTGACTATCTACAACAGAATAACGTTCGTATCTGGAATGAGTGGGCGACAGCAGAACAGACCGCGCGCTTTAACAGACCTGCTGGCGATTTGGGTCCTATCTATGGTCATCAATGGCGTAACTATGGCGCGACCAAAAATGAAGATGCCAGTTATAACGCTGATGGCGTCGATCAAATCGCACAAGTCGTTGAACAGATAAAGACCAATCCAAATTCCCGTCGTTTGATTGTTTCTGGCTGGAATCCGGGTGAAGCAGAGCAAGTAGCCCTACCACCATGTCATACGTTATTTCAGTTCTTTGTCGCAGACAATAAGCTGTCGTGCCAGCTATATCAACGTTCGGCTGACTTATTTTTAGGCGTGCCTTTCAACATTGCGAGCTATGCGCTATTGACTCATATGATCGCGCAGGTATGTGGTCTAGAAGTTGGAGAGTTTGTTTGGACGGGTGGTGATTGTCATATTTACCAAAACCACCGTGAACAGGCCGAGCTACAGTTAACACGCTCGCTATATAAACTGCCGACATTGTCTTTGAACCCTGAAATAAAAGACATATTTGTGTTTGAGTACGAAGACATTAGCGTCAATGACTATGAGTCGCACCCTGCTATCAAAGCCAAAGTTGCCGTATAAAGTTAGTCTGGTTAACTACACTGAATCAGAGCAAAATTTAAGAATACAATAAAAAGGATATATTATGAGCTATGCCCATACCGAAGTTGCCCAAATCGCTGCTATTAGTAGCAATCGCTGTATCGGCAAAAACAATGAGCTACCGTGGCATATCTCAGCAGATTTGCAACATTTCAGAAGCATGACGACCAAAGAAAACGATAGTAAGATTCAAGGTATCGTGATCATGGGTCGTAAGACATTTGAGTCAATGGGTAGTAAACCATTACCTAAGCGTGTGAGCTTCATTGTCACGACACAGATGGATTATGCTGAGACAAAAGGTCTCGCAGATAGCAACAATGCTTATGTGGTACACAACTTAGACGATGCTCTGACACAAGCAGCTAGCCTTGCTCATGGCGCACATCTCGATACGATTTGGGTGATTGGCGGCGAGCGCGTATTTAGTGACGCTCTGATGTATACGGACCGTATTGAGCTGACTCATGTAGATACTGACATTGCTGACGGCGATGCCTTTTACCCTGAGTTGCCAGAACGCTTTAAAGTAGCAGACGAATCTGAGCAAATGCACGATGAAAAAAGCGATTTAAGCTTTAAATTTACCACTTATAAAGTAGAAACTGATAAGTAGTAAAAGCCTATTAAAAAAAGGGCAGTCTTGGATAAGTAAAATTATCCAAGACTGCCCCTTTTTTTTAATCTTCACACAGTCTTATTTATAGTCAATTAATAAGATAAAAACTGATGCTTGATAATATCTAACTCTTTACTCATGCAGTACTTTATAAACCGTTTTTGCGAGTACTGGTCCGATACCTTGTACGCCTGCCAACTCCTGCTGTGAAGCACCAAGCAGCTGCTGCATACCACCAAAGTGATTGAGCAAGTCACGACGACGTTTCTCACCCAGTCCCGGTATTACTTCTAGCACTGATGACGAGCGACGCTTATCGCGTTTTTTACGGTGAGCAGTAATCGCAAAACGATGCGCCTCATCACGAATATGCATCAGCAAGTGCAATGCTTTGCTATCCATCGGTAGATCTAACGGTTCGTGATCGATAAAGTGCAATACCTCAAGCCCAGCCTTGCGCCCTTCCCCTTTTGCCACACTAATGAGCAAGGTGTCACCAAGAATACCCAATTCAGTCAATACTTCTTTAGCAATGCCAAGCTGACCTTTACCACCATCAACCAATAGCAAGTCCGGCAATGGCTGCTTTTTATAACGTCGAGTCAGCACTTGCTTCATCGCAGCGTAGTCATCGCCACCTTGGATATCATGGATAGCATACTGACGGTAGTCTCGACGGCGCGAGCCACCTTGGTCAAACACCACGCAGCTACCAATGGTCGCCTCACCCATCGTATGTGAAATATCAAAACATTCAATACGATCAATCGTCCGATCAGTGACAGTCGCCAATACGTCTTTTAGTGCGCCAAATCGTGCGTGCAGCTCTAAATAATCGCCAAGCTTGGTTTTTAATGCATTACTGGTATTTAATGTTGCTAAGTCTAGCCACTCTGATCGATGCTCGCGTACATTGGTCTTGATGACTACTTTATTGCCAAAGTGCATTGCCAATGCTTCACTCACTGCTACCTGATCTGGTATCTGATGGCTCAATATGATTTCAGCTGGCAAATCATCGGTCACTTGGAAATAAAATGACGTAATAAAAGCTGATAAATTGTCTGCTAGCGACTCACTACTATCCACATCTGGGAAATAATTTTTTCCACCCAATACACGGCCGCCACGTACCGTCAGTACGTTCACACAAGTCATGCCAGCCTGACTGGCAATGGCAATCACATCTGCCTCACCTTGTACGGTATAGACCGCTTGCCTTGCTTGTACTTCACGTAACATAGACAGCTGATCGCGATAAAATACCGCCTTTTCGAAATCTAATGCTTCAGCTGACGCTTCCATTTTTTCAATCAGCGTACTATGAATATCACTAGAGTCGCCCTTTAAAAAACGAATGGTATTATTCACATCTTCTGCGTACTCTTCTGGCGATACCAAACCGACACAAGGCGCACGACAACGTTTGATCTGATACTCAAGGCAAGGACGTTGACGCTGCTTAAAAAAGGTGTTAGTACATTGACGCATTTGAAACATCTTTTGCATCAAGACCAACGTTTCTTTTGCCGCATGTGCAGAGGGAAACGGGCCAAAGAATCGACCCTTTTGATGATTGCCTTTGCCGCGACCGTAGGCCAAACGTGGATAAGGCTTATCGGCTGAGATAAACACATAAAGATAGGATTTATCATCACGCAGCAGCACGTTATAGGGCGGACGATGCTCCTTGATTAGATTCTGTTCAAGCAACAGCGCTTCGGTCTCACTACGCGTAATAATAGTCTCAATATTATGAATCCGCGCCACTAGCGCCCGCGTCTTTGGATGATCAATCGTCTTGGCAAAATAGCTATTTACTCGGCTTTTTAGCGACTTAGCTTTACCAACGTATAATATATCGCCGTTCTTGCCCAGCATCTTATACACCCCTGGCAAGTTAGGCAGGCGTTTAATCAGATGCTTAAGACGGGCTTTTTTATCATCGACAGGACTCGATTCTGAGACATTAACCATAGAATTTATTGCTCTTAAAAATCTTAGTAATACTGCTAGTTATGGGGCGGGAGTCATTGTTTTACAAGCCAATTATTATCGCAGCGCTACCCATAAAAAAGCCAGCTTTCGCCGGCTTAGTTTGTTCTATTATCGTTTATCCAATCACATACTACTAATGACGGAAGTTTGCCATCAGTGCTGGGATACCCGGCAGCATACCGACGATAGCCATGACACCTGTCAGTACCACGAACATAATACCCGGTATGATCCAGCGGCTCATCTTAGTCAAATTCGCACTACGTTCTTTAGAGCCAATCAAGCCCAAGTTATCAAGCAATAGCGTGAGTGACCAACCAAAGGCAGGATTCACCAATGCAGAGGCAAACACCACAATCGCAGCAGACTGCGTGGTTTTACCTTCACGCGTCATCTCCATACCAGCTTCTAGTAATGGAATAAACACCCCAACGATCAAGGCCACACACATCACTGGTTGCCAAATGGCCAAATCCATCGGATAGCCCCAAACCCCTGCGATAATACAAAATAGAGCCGTCAATAAAGCACCGGCAGGAATTGGACGTTTAGCAATCGCCGCAGGAACAATATACGTTCCCCAAGATGACGCAAAGTTGGAGCCGCCCAATACAGAGCCGACTACCTGACGAAATGAAGCACTGGTCATGGTGTCATCAATATCCATAAGCACTTTTTCAGTACGCTTAGGATAGCTGATTTTTTGGAACACCTGATGGCCCAAGAAATCTGGCGACCACATTGCCACGGCCAAAATAGCAAACGGCAGTACTACAATGAAGCTTTCAATCGTCGGCAGACCTAACATCCAACCTGTGTTTTCGCCCCACCAATACATTGGATTCATGTTTGGTAGACCTGGTGCTGTTTTGAACTCAAAAGGTGCGCCCAATGCAAAGGCAAGACCACCACCTAACACACAGCTTAGCGGAACCGCGAGCCAGCGTTTTTGCCAATGCTCAAGCAGTGCATACAGCAGGATAGTCGCCAGAATAATAAAGAAAGCGATATGCGACATGCCAATCCCTTCGGCCCAAGCAAAGAGATTTTTGACCTGCGAGGTGGTTCCGATAAAGCCCAAGTAAATCAAGAGGCCACCGCACACACCTTTACTGGTCAAGTTAGCCAGCAAACTTCCCCCTTTACTAATTGCGAGGAGCAGACCAAAAGCACCGATAAGCAAACCAAAGGCCATCGGGTGTCCACCAGCTGCTACCACAATAGGAATCAGAGGGATTAATGGGCCGTGAGTACCAGCGAGGTTGGCCGTCGGCAATAAAAATCCCGAAAATAAGATAATAAAGAAGGAGACGATCAATAGCTCGTAGCGTACGTTTTCTAGAACAAACGCATCACCTAAGCCGAGTGGACCTGCAAAGGTTGCTGCAATGGCGCCCACCATAACAACTTTACCGATGGTCGCGGCCATTGCTGGAATAGTATCTTCGTATTCAAAACGGTAATCACGGAATGGTAAATTAGGACGCCAGCGTTTCGGCTGCATGATTTGTAATTCATGGTTTAAGTAAGCATCACGACTGTCAAAACTAGAACTGGGCTTATGCAAATCTACATAACTGCCTTGTACTTGACTGTCGTGGTTTACGTTCGAGGTCGGCGGATTAGACCCTGAAGAGGGGGTCTGAGGGTTACTCATCACATTTCCTTGTGTCGATTACGTCTTTGATTGACTGCACACGCTCTGCTCTAATGTCATAGACCAAAGCGCCTATTACAAACTGCGAACTATTGTATGCCAAGACTTGATGAAATGCGAACCTAAAACCATTTAAAGATACTATGTATCTCATTATAACATATAAACTAAAGTTTCTATTTGAGACAAAATTAACCTTAATAGAAAACCATGAGTAAAAAATCTCTCTGTTATAGACTTTGAATTAGGATAAACGACCATTTTATTGATAATTGTTTACATCTAGGTAGATTTTTATCACATAGATGAATAGCAAAGATAGTTATAATAAATAACGATCGTTACTTGTAAGTGGGCATAAATATGTCATTTCGGTTACGCTTTAGAGCTAGCGGGCTGAGTACTTTTTAATTATGATAAATACTTTTTATCGATTTATTTACCAGTGATACTGTGTAAAACCGCATTATTGATACCATCAAAAAATTGAGAAAAGGCAACAGGACAAGTTTATGAGCGTATTACCTACCAACCTTGAGACTTTGAAACGTCGGGCCAAGCAAAGCATCATGCCATTGCTGACACCGCATTTATTAAAGCTACGCCTTAATACTTATGCACCATACATTGGCGCAGGTATCAAAATCGATCATATTAGTCTCGATCAGGGTTTGTGCGTAGTCAGCATGGGACTAAACACTCTGAACAAAAATATCGTCGGTACTCAGTTCGGTGGTAGCTTATATTCAATGGTTGACCCTTTTTATATGCTTATGCTGATGCATCAACTGGGTAGTAATTACGTGGTGTGGGACAAAAGCTCACATATTGATTTCATTGCGCCTGGCAATAGCAAAGTCACTGCACGCATGAAAATACCTAGCTCTGAAATTATTACTATTCAAGATCTAGCAAAAGAAGGCGAAGCGGTATTCCGTGAATATAAAGTCGATATCGTTGATGAGCAGCAAAAGCTCATTGCAACCGTTACCAAGACTTTATACATTAGACTGCGCAAATACAGTAAGTCCAAAGAGCAAGTCAACCGCATCGATACATTTGATGCTCAATAAACTTTAGCTTATAACTGGCACTATCAGAGCTGATAAAACTCAAATTATTAATGCTATACATACAAAAACCCCAATCTAGCTTGCGCATAGATTGGGGTTTCGTCTTTTTTGGTATGGCCCGCTTATTTATAAATAAACCTATGAATAAGGGCTTGTATCTACTATTACCTTGTCTTGAGCCAATCCTAAAATTATAGGACTAATTCAAAACGGCAAACTTGTGCTTAGATACCAGGTGCAGTATCAACTGCATCAGGTACACCAGCGTCAGTTTTTTTCTGAGCTGGACGTGGCGCAAGTTTTTCGCGGATACGTGCTGATTTACCAGAACGCTCACGTAAGTAGTACAGTTTCGCACGGCGAACAGCACCGCGGCGTTTCACTTCAATACTATCGATGATTGGTGAATGCAACTGGAATGCACGCTCAACACCAACGCCGCTTGAGATTTTACGTACGGTAAACGCTGAGTTTAGACCGCGGTTACGCTTAGCAATTACAACGCCTTCAAAAGCCTGTAAACGCTCACGCTCACCTTCACGTACTTTTACTTGTACCACAACGGTATCGCCGGGTGCAAAGCTTGGGCGCTCAAGCAATTGAGCGTTTTCGATGACCTGAACCAATGGATGCTTGTTGCTCATGAGAGTTATCTCCTCACATTAGATAATAGAGGCTTAACGCATATCACCTGTTTGTAATAATTAATCGCATCTCTTTATAGTGAGACACAACGTAAATGGGTTATAACCAACGGCCACTATGTGATGACTCGTTTTATTATTGCTCAAAATTCTGTTTGTTAACTGTTTATCAAAACTAGTAACAATAAAGTTAGAGTTTAAAAACCTACTTTTTATCTGCCTTGGCCAATGCTTTCAACCACTTCGCTTGCTCTACCGTTGGGGTAAACGCTTGCCATAAGTCTGGACGACGCGTTTGCGTACGACTAACTTGCTGACTAAAACGCCACTTAGCGATATTGGCATGGTGACCTGAAAGTAATACCTCAGGAACCGTCATACCCGCAAACTCATGCGGCTTAGTATAGTGTGGACAGTCAAGCAAGCCATCGACAAAAGAGTCTTGCTCCGCTGACTTGTCATCACCCATGATATCGGGCAGACGACGTATCACACTATCCATCAGCACCATTGCTGGCAACTCGCCACCAGTCAACACGTAATCACCTAACGATACTTCCATATCGACATATTGTGATAGTAAACGCTCGTCAATACCTTCATAACGACCGCATAATAAAATCATGCCATCGTAATCAGTCATATTGACTACGCTACTCTCACTAAGCGTTTGCCCTTGCGGTGACATATAGATCACCGGACAGTGCTCACTATCGACACGGCAACCATGTTGACTGGCACGCAATCGTGCATCCTCAATGGCTTTCGATAATGGCTCAGCCATCATCACCATCCCAGGACCACCCCCATAAGGGCGCTCATCAATACGGCGATAGTTATCGGTGGTATAATCACGTGGATTAATGCATTCAATCGTAACTTGATCTTGAGTCACTGCTCGGCCCGTGATTCCAAATTCACGAATCGTGGCAAACATCTCAGGAAAAATACTAATTACGGCAAAATACATCTGATGTCTACTTGCGTTAAGGCTAAAACAATCGGTGTAAGTACTAATAATGTCTGACTAAAAAGCCAGAAACGCTATCAGTAATCACTTGGCCATGCCACAAGCACTGTTTTTTCAGTCATATTGACTTCTATCACAGTTTGCTTATGCCATGGAATCAGGCGTTCTTCATTGTCTAAACTGTCTGAATTTGCCGTTACACGCATGATGTCATGGGCACCGGTTTCAAACATTTCAGTGATATTACCTAGATACTCATCCTGCTCGTTCATCACGCGCAGACTGACCAAATCCGACCAATAATATTCGTCTTCAGCTGTTTCAGGTAGGACGTTTTGCTCGACCCAAACGGTAACACCGTTCATAGTCTCAGCAACATTACGATCAGGAATCTGCTCAAATTGAGCCACAATTCCTGTTCCTTGCTCACGCCAAGCCTTCACAGTCAAAGGTTTCATGCCAGTGGCAGTTTTCATCCACCACGGCTTCATGTCGAATATCGCTGTACGGTCATCCGTATCACTGAATACCCAAAGCCAGCCTTTAATGCCGTAAGGCTTCTTAAGCTGACCAATTTTCATAAGGGCACTAGCGTTTGGAACAGATGACATAGCAGCTAACCTAACAATGATTAAAACAGCAATTGCAAAAACAATTGCGTCAAAAGCGATAAACAGTTAATGGCGCACCCTGGTCAGACCAGTTACGCTATGTATTCTAAAGTCTACTGAGTCATGTCATAGTTTTGCTATGAACGTCTCAGTAACAACCAAAACTTAAGCAGTTGCTTCAGTTTGAGCTGCAGACTTGTTGTAAGCTTTTGCTAATGAAGCAACGCGATCTGAAGGTTGTGCACCTTTTGCGATCCACGCATTGTACGCTTCCATGTTTAGGCGTACTGCTTCTTCAGACTCTTTAGCGAGTGGGTTAAAAAAGCCGATGTTTTCAATATAGCGACCGTCACGCGCGCGGCGTTGATCAGCAACAACTACTTGATAAAATGGGCGTTTCTTGGCACCGCCCCGTGCTAAACGAATAACAACCATGTGAATTCTCTCTTTCGCAGGTATACCAAAAAGGGCATAATTATATCACAGTCTTTATTTGTTGAAAACATAAACTGTGCATATTTAATTATTTATTAACAATAGCTTAAATGACGACCTAAGTAAAATATAACTGATGATAATGGCTTATTTTTAAAGTTTTTCTTTAGATTCTATAAATTACTATCGTTCTTTCTGAAAAATAGACAATTGCTAAATACATTTATCCTTAAGCTCAACTTTATACCTATTCCAATAACTATCTGGCTCGCTCATCGATTGCATACTGTATCAGTACTATTTATTGGTTATGCTATTCTATGATATACCGCCATAAATTAACGCACATACTCGCCTTAAGACGACTATGTTTAGAAAACTACAGGCTATATCACACTAACTTTTATTTTACTCTGTTGGACACATATGATCTCTCCGAACCCAAAACCGCGTCGTAAAGGTTGGCTGCCACGCTCTTATTCCAACACTTGGCTAACGACCTTGATGGTTGCCTTTATCGTGCTTATCAGTGTGAGCTTGTCAATTTTGTTCTTTTGGCGCAGTCTGTATCTGCCAGAGTTAAAAAACCATGCACGCTATTTAACGAGTGAGTTGCAGCTGATTAATAGCGTTAATAAAGACTGGCAAGGTCGTCCCGAAGTACGCCAATGGATTTACCAGCACTCTCATGTCGTCGTGGTAAACAATCCGAGTGACTTTCCAGAAGTCGCTGACAAGCCATTCGTGAGCTTTTTTACGGACGTACTACAACGTGAAATCGGTGCACAGCTTGGTCGCCCTGTAGAAGTCTATTTTAAATTTAAGCCCACACCGCAGCTATGGGTACAAGATAGCCGTGATGACAGTTTTTGGGTGCGTGAACCTGTGGTTTACTATTCGCAGTATAGCCCGACGTTATTAGTGCTATTTTTGATTGGACTGCCTATCCTATCGCTACTCACAATTATTCTATTAGCCCGTCAATTAAATCGCCCGCTACGCTACCTACAACGGGCAGCTACTAACTATATTCGTCTCGGTCATGCAACCACACTGCCAACTCAGAAAGGCCCCACAGAAATACGTCAAGTTAATATGGCGTTTAACCGACTGTTCACGACCTTGAATCAGGCACAAAAAGAGCGAACAATAATGCTTGCCGGTATCTCACATGATTTGCGGACGCCGTTGACACGTATGCGCTTAACTGCAGAGATGCTACCAGATGATTTTTTCCGTGAAGGGCTGATTTACGATATTGAGGATATGGATGCTATTTTGGAGCAGTTCATCTCATTTATGAAAGACGGTTCTGATGAGCCAGTCAGCTTGACCAACCTAGACACTATATTTAATGAAGTCATGGTGCAGTTTGCACCGATGAAGTTTGTATATGAGTCAGAATGCGACAAGGTCGTTCCCGTACGTCCATTATCCATCAAGCGTCTGATTATCAACTTAGTCAATAATGCCAATCGTTATGGAAAACCACCAATTTATTTATCGTCAACGGTTGTACCGACATTTATAGAAACTGTCGAAGACGAAGATACCGATGTGGTCAGCGAAAATGTGGTGAACAAAGAAGCTCAAGAACAGCTAGTGATTTGTGTACGAGATTGCGGTGATGGTGTCGCTGACGATCAATTAGAGCGGATTATGCAACCGTTCGAACGTGGAGAGACGGCACGGACTACTCAAGGTAGCGGACTAGGTCTTGCGATTGTTGATCGTATTGCACGATTACATCACGGTACCGTCGAAGCCATCAACCACCCTGAAGGTGGGCTACAAGTATGCGTACGTATTCCCCTACTCTCTAAAGTCGCTGGAGATACTACGCTAGCGGCTGAAGTAGAAGATGTATCTGAGGTAGATAATACGGTGCCAAATTCAAAATAGCGATGAGACTTTAATTTGAATAAGCAAAGAGGTAAACGCTAGTCTTTGCTACCAATAGCCGGTGGAATATACTCAGCACTGTTAGTGAAAACTAGTGGCTGGGTAGTTTCAGCCTGAGCTATTTGTAGTGTTTGAGTCGTTGACGGCTGTTTTAAGAATAAATAATAGCCTAGCGTAATCGCATTCAACACTACCAAGCCACCAAATAAATACGGCATCCTATGCTCTCCTATGACATTGTCCAACTGTCTTAAAAATAGCGACAAGCGCGTCACCTAGCTATAAAGCGCTATCGTGTTATACCGTTAAGATGACGCTGATTGTCTTTAGTATCATGACTAATAATTATGGCCTAGCCTGATAATTTAGCCTGATAATTTAGCCTGATAATTTAGCCTGATAATTTAGCCTGATGATTTAGTCTGATAGCTTGCTCTTATAGCTTAGCCCTATAACTTGGTCTAATCTGACAACTTAGTATCGAAGTCGCGCTCGCTTTTCTCCTGCGTCAATTCATCAGCAGCAAGAATTTGCGTCAATGGTTTAATAGGCCACGTCATCACGAACCTTGCGCCACCTAACTCACGACTCTCATCTACCTTCATACTACCATTAAACCAAAATGCAATGCGCGATACAATAGACAAGCCTAGGCCATAGCCACCTGACGCGCGTGTACGGCTGTCATCTAAGCGTGAGAATGGAATAAACACTTTTTCGCGATCTGCTTCAGGAATACCATGTCCATCATCTTCGACACTGACGAAGGCATTGCCTTTTTTGACACCTGCACTAATGATAATGGTTGTTTCTGCATAGCGTAACGCATTACCTGCAAGGTTCTGAATCACACGGTGTAAGTAGCGTCTATCCGCAACTGCTGTGACTTTTGCATTTGGTAAACTGGTTACTATTTTGATAGATTTACCTAGCGCATTGGTTTCGCGCTCGATCTGCTCTAACAGCTCTCTTAAGTTTACTGGTTCTAAATCTAACTTTGGTGACCCTTCCTCAAGCTTAGCATAGGTCAAGATCTCATCAATCAAACCATTAAGCGATTCAATATCTTCATCAATATAGTCACGCTGCATAAAACGTGAGTCTTCGTCATCTGTATCAGCAAGCATATCTACGGCAAATCGAATACGAGCCACTGGCGTACGAAGCTCATGTGAAACCGCTCGGGTAAGCTCTCGCTGTGATTCAATCAAACGCTTAATATGCGAGGTCATGGAATTAAAAGTTGCTGACAAACGTGCTATTTCATCTTGACCAATAACCTGTACTTGAATATCAAGGTTACCTTGACTGACCTCATTCACACCTACCTGAATCAATTGCAGCTTACGCTCAAGCGGGAAGATGAGTGCATATACACCTAAGCTAATTAGGAACATACTGATAAGAATCATACTAATAATTAAGTTAAGCGGGAACCAGTTAAATAACGGTATAGGCCCAATTAAAATTGCCATATCATTGATTTCAGAGGGTACTATTACCCTAATAGCAGAGTTACTCGTACTACTGTTATTATCTTGCAGTGATATGACGACTTCATCACGACGCAGACGAGCCATCTGATCTGAATCTAACTCAAGCGTATTAACTGCTTTAAACGCTAAAGGAAAAGAAAACTTTTTCTCCAATTCAGCCAAACGTGCGCGCTTGTCCGACAGTGTCATGTGATAAGACAAATCATCTAACAGAAATACCGCGATTGCCCGTACTTGCTGCTCGGTAACCTGTGAGATTCTCGCTGTTAATACACTCTTATTATCCGGCAAGCGATAATAAACATCTGCATATACAGGCTGGTTGAAATAACGTACAACGGTATTATCATTTTTAAAACGGCGTAGCTCACTGGCGCTAAAATCTACTTCATCAATAGGCAAGACTTTAAAAGTAGTACCAAACAAACTACTCGCATCTGATAACCAATATTCACGCTCTTCTTCGCTATTTTGGTGAGAGATGCCTTCACTCACCAAATGAAACGCGCCCTTTGCCATATTTTCACGATAGGACTGGACACGCTCCTTATTGATGGTATCCATCAATAACTGCGCAAACAATGCCACACACAAGCAGACTATAAGTAGCCCAGCATAGATACGAACAAAAATACTGTGTTTTAAAGAAGAGACTAATGACATACGTGCCGTGACCAATTTAATAAATAGAGATTGCCAATCTCATCAAACATATAGATAGTGCTATGTGTTTGATGATATCGAACATGATCGAATAGAGATAGACTTTGACTTTTAATTACCACATTTTAATTCATATGCAGCAATCATCCAAAGACTTATATGTATGACATATATTTAGTCAGCGTCTATAATAATGAGTTAATTAAACCACATAACACTGCATTTAAGTTTAAAAATTAAAATTTAGCCACAAAAAAACCAGCATCGTTGCTGGTTTTTTCGAATAGTGATTAATAATTAATCAACCTATAGAAGCAACAATATTAGTTGCCTTCTTTTACGAATAGATAGCCTTTACTACGTACGGTCTTAATACGCTTTGGATTTTCTGGATCATCACCGATTTTTGGACGAATACGTGAGATACGTACGTCAATTGAACGATCTTGACCATCATACTCAATACCGCGTAGACGCTCAAAGATATCTTCACGAGATAGGATACGACCTGCATTAGAAGCAAGTAACCATAGTAGATCATATTCAGCACTGGTGAAATCAACCAACTCATCACCTAGGTTAACTGAACGACCACCGTTATCAATTACTAACTCGCCAAACTCTAGACGTTGTGGCACGTCTTCTGATGGTGCATTTTCTGAGCGGCGCAGTAGCGCACGAATACGGGCAAGCAATACACGTGGCTGAGCAGGCTTGGCAACATAGTCGTCAGCACCCATCTCAAGACCCAATACCTGATCCATGTCTTCAGTACGTGCAGTCAACATCAAAATTGGATTTTGATAGTGCGGACGAACTTCACGGCATACGGTCAAACCATCGCTACCAGGTAGCATGACATCAAGTACAACCATATCTGGTTGCTCATTGACGATACGGCGAATAGCACGATTACCATCAGTTTCAATTGCCACTTCTAAACCATTTTTGACCAAGTAATCTTGAGTCAACATGGCCAGACGCTCATCATCTTCAACAATCAAGATTCGGGGGGTATTGTCTTCTTCATTCGTTGTCATTGTTATATCCTCTAATACATCTAATTTAAAAGCAGTAAAAGTAAGAGCGGTAAAATTAATAGCACCATATAGTGGCACAATTGATGTTCGTATAGCTGTTACAAACTTGGTAGCACAGTATACTATTAAATTATCAGCTTCCTATACTATAGCTGATAGTCGGTAACAAAACCTATAAACTACCCCTATCAAAACTTTAGTTTGCGTCCAAAAATTACGTCAATTACTTCGTTAGTACATTGCAATTTGGATTATCTATCGTTTGCTTATTATCCAAACCATCGAGCCAACATTATCGCGTACAGTTACTGCTCATTACTTATAATACGTTATGTCTAATATAACCATATATTACCGTTGTCGCCAGTGTCTTTTTAAGAAAATTCCAATAGGCGATGATTCATTGATAATAAAAGATTTTTCCTGAGAATAGAGTGAACTGCCATAAATACTATCCAAGTAATAACCGTGTGTATTTACCCCAGAACCGTTAATTTCATAATGAATAGACATAAAAAAACAGCCCAGATAATGGACTGTTTTTTTATTATTACTTTTAGCGATAACTCTAAATGATTAGCTAGAGCTATCAGTAATAAACTATGCGCGGTTTTTGTACTTACGAATAGTCTGTAATTGTCCTACTGATTCTGCAAGTGAGGCCAACGCCGCATTAGTCTGTACCGTGTCAGATTGATTGACCAGCATTTGCTCAGCTTTTTTGCGTGCTTCAACGATTTTGCTTTCGTCAAGATTGTGTGCACGCATGGCTGTATCAGCCAATACCGTAACCATCTTAGGCTGTACTTCTAGTACGCCACCTGAGACGTAAATTACTTCTTCTTCACCGTTTGGTGTTTGCACTCGCATTGCACCTGGCTTTAGCAAAGTAATAAGCGGTGTGTGACCTGGCAATACACCAATCTCGCCTTCGGTACCAGTAGCTATTAACATGCTAATTTCGCCTGAATACAACT
This sequence comes from Psychrobacter sp. BI730, assembly GCF_013414195.1. Classification (GTDB taxonomy): domain Bacteria; phylum Pseudomonadota; class Gammaproteobacteria; order Pseudomonadales; family Moraxellaceae; genus Psychrobacter. Next base: position 46,155 of record NZ_JAATTV010000010.1, on the reverse strand, counting down.
CTTCACGAGCACTTACGACGCGACATTGTAACGTTGCCATACTTAATTCCTTACCATCAAAGCGCGATCAAAAAACAGTAAAACTGCGATGCGTTACTGAAGAGTAGATACAAGGTTTATATTATATCTACTCGTTAGCTTATGCTCATACAACTTACGCTGACTTAGACTTCATTTTTTCAGCTTTAGCGACTACTTCATCGATGCTACCAGCCATGTAGAACGCTTGCTCTGGTAGGTCATCGTATTCACCAGCGATGATTGCTTTAAAGCTAGCAATGGTATCGCGTAGTGGTACGTATTTACCAGGTGCACCAGTGAAGACTTCGGCTACGTGGAATGGCTGAGACAAGAAGCGCTGAATCTTACGAGCACGATAAACAACCAGTTTATCTTCTTCTGATAACTCATCCATACCCAAGATAGCGATGATGTCTTTAAGCTCTTTATAACGCTGTAGAACTTCCTGAACACCACGAGCAACATTATAATGATCTTCGCCGATTACTTGTGGATCTAGCTGACGTGATGTTGAATCCAATGGATCAACCGCAGGATAGATACCTTGTGATGCGATATCACGGCTTAGTACAACTGTTGCATCCAAGTGAGCAAACGTTGTAGCAGGTGATGGATCGGTCAAATCATCCGCAGGTACGTATACCGCCTGAACTGAAGTGATAGAGCCTGACTGGGTTGACGTAATACGTTCTTGTAGTAAACCCATCTCTTCAGCTAGTGTTGGCTGATAACCAACCGCTGATGGCATACGACCAAGTAGTGCTGATACTTCTGTACCCGCTAGTGTATAACGGTAGATGTTATCAACAAACAATAGGACGTCACGACCTTTGCCAGTAACAGGATCTTTGGTATCACGGAAGTACTCAGCCATGGTCAAACCAGACAGTGCAACACGTAAACGGTTACCCGGTGGCTCATTCATCTGGCCATACACCATTGCTACTTTAGACTTACTGAAGTCTTCAGTGTTTACAACGCCAGCTTCCTGCATTTCGTGATAGAAATCGTTACCTTCACGAGTACGCTCACCAACACCAGCAAATACTGACAAACCTTCATGTTTTAGAGCGATGTTGTTAATCAGCTCCATCATGTTAACGGTTTTACCAACACCAGCACCGCCAAACAGACCAACTTTACCACCTTTAGCAAACGGGCAAAGTAGATCGATAACTTTAATACCAGTCTCTAGTAGCTCAGTACTGTTCGACTGATCCGCGTAGCTTGGCGCTTCACGGTGGATAGACCATTTTTCGTCAGCAACAACAGGACCTTCTTCATCGATAGGACGACCAAGAACATCCATGATGCGACCTAGCGTACCAGTACCTACAGGCACAGAGATAGGTGCGCCAGTATTAGTAACAGGTAGGTTACGCTTTAAACCTTCGGTTGAACCCATTGCAATAGTACGTACAATACCGTCACCCAGCTGTTGCTGTACTTCTAGGGTAGTTTCGGTACCGTCTACTTGCAAGGCATCAAAAATTTGAGGAACTTCATTACGGTTGAACTCAACGTCAAGAACCGCGCCAATAATCTGTACAATACGACCGCTACTCATTGCGTTCTCCTTGAACTTCTATATATAGGTGTAGTCAATTATGAAACAGCAGCAGCACCGCCAACGATTTCCGAGATTTCTCGGGTAATCGCCGCTTGACGCAGCTTGTTATAAACCAACTGTAAATCGTTAATAAGGTCACCAGCATTATCTGTTGCCGCTTTCATCGCAACCATACGTGAAGACTGCTCAGAGGCAATATTTTCCATTACCGCTTGATAAACAATCGACTCAATATAGCGACCAAGCAATTCATCAATTAACGTCTTGATGTCAGGCTCGTAGATATAATCCCAGCTAAGTTCTGTCTGTAGACCACTGTCTTCATCATCAAATGACTGCTCTGGTAGAGGAACCAACTGATTAACCGTTGGTTTCTGAGTCATTGCATTGACGAATCGGTTATAGACTACATAAATACGGTCAATATTGCCGTTATTATAGTCTTCAAGCATCGCTTGAACCGGTGCATTCAATTGTTCAAACGTTGGTTTATCGCCATAATCGGTCACAGCCGACGTAACTTTACCACCAAAGTTTTTGAAGAAACTCACACCTTTGGCACCGATGACTGCAAACTCAGCCTGTACAGACTGATCTTGATAATCTTGGATACTTTTAGTTAGGGCTTTGAATAAGTTAATATTCAAACCACCCGCTAGGCCACGGTCAGAGGTAATGACAATATAGCCAACCTTATTGACTGGACGCGATACCATATACGGATGTTTATAGTCTGATGAGGCATGCACCAAATGTGAAATAACCCGGCGCATACTATCAGCATACGGGCGACCCACGTCCATGCGCTCTTGCGCACGGCGCATTTTACTTGCCGCTACCATTTGCATAGCACGAGTAATTTTCTGGGTGCTTTTAATACTGGTGACTTTGGCACGTATCTCTTTTAAGCTTGCCATAATGATTCCAATATAAGAGGGTTAAAAAGCATTGGCGCATGCGACAATCGTTTGATATACAACATCAGTCCTACAGAATAACATTTTATATCTTGTGGCATTACGCGATCTAATACCGATAATGGTTAAAACAGTGGCGCAAATATCTAGTCAGACAACGCGCCACTTTATCAGCTCTAAGCTACAGTTATAACCAATTCGGCTTAACCCGTTAAATTAATAACTGTGATTTTGTTTAAAGGTCTCTAGAGATGACTTTAAACGACCTGCGATATCATCATTGTAGTTCGCAGTGTCATCAATCTCACGCATCAATTCACTTTGCTCATCATGCATATAACGTAGGTACGCTTCTTCGAAAGAACCAATCTTTTCGACAGGTACGTCAGCTAAGAAGCCTTCGTTTGAAGCATAGATAACGGCTGCTTGCTCAGAGATTGACATCGGCTGATACTGCTTCTGCTTCATCAATTCAGTCACACGCTCACCATGATCAAGCTGTTCGCGAGTTGCGTCATCAAGATCTGATGCGAACTGAGCAAATGCTGCTAGTTCACGATATTGAGCTAGAGCGGTACGAATACCACCAGATAGCTTTTTGATGATCTTAGTCTGAGCGGCACCACCAACACGAGATACCGAGATACCAGCGTTTACTGCTGGACGGATACCTGAGGCGAATAAACTAGACTCTAGGAAGATCTGACCATCAGTGATCGAAATCACGTTGGTTGGTACGAATGCAGATACATCACCAGCTTGTGTTTCAATGATTGGTAGTGCGGTTAAAGAACCAGTTTTACCTTTCACTTCACCGTTAGTGAATTTTTCTACATAATCAGCATTTACACGTGATGCACGCTCAAGTAGGCGTGAGTGTAAATAGAATACGTCACCAGGATAAGCTTCACGACCTGGCGGACGACGTAATAGTAGTGAAATCTGACGATAAGCAACTGCTTGCTTTGATAAGTCATCAAATACAATCAGTGCATCTTCGCCGCGGTCACGGAAGTATTCGCCCATCGTACAACCTGAGTACGGTGCGATATACTGAAGTGCTGCAGGCTCTGATGCTGAAGCAACCACAACAGTGGTATATTCTAGTGCACCAGTTTGCTCAAGCTTACGTACGACGTTAGCGATAGTCGAACGTTTCTGTCCGATAGCCACGTATACACATTTAATGCCTGACGCTTTCTGTGCGATGATCGCATCGATAGCCATCGCTGTTTTACCAGTCTGACGGTCACCAATGATAAGCTCACGCTGACCACGACCGATTGGAATCATGGTATCAACGGCTTTATAACCAGTCATTACTGGTTGATCTACTGATTGACGATCGATAACGCCTGGAGCGATCTTTTCGACTTTATCAGTCATTTTGGCATCGATAGGACCTTTGCCATCAATAGGATTACCCAAAGCATCAACAACACGGCCTAACAGCTCAGGACCTACTGGTACTTCAAGAATACGACCAGTACAATAGGCTTTTTGACCTTCTTGCAGCTTTAGGTAATCACCAAGTACTACCGCGCCAACAGAATCACGCTCTAAGTTTAGAGCCATTCCGTAGATTTCGCCTTCAAACTCAATCATTTCGCCGTACATGGCATCTTCAAGACCATGAATCTGCACGATACCGTCAGATACTTTGACAATCGTGCCTTCATTCTTTGCAGTTGCACCCGCATCAAGGTCTTGAATACGCTGCTTAATCAGGTTACTGATTTCCGCTGGATTCAATTGTTGCATTGCCTTGTTTCCTTTAATTTATGATAACCCGCCCACTGACTTAATTGCTCTTATAATCATACAGTCAATATTTGACTGTATTGATGATTGGCATTAGGCAGTTAGCTGTGTTTTTAACTGTTGTAACTTGCCGCGCATCGAATCATCAATGACTTTGTCACCGACTTTGATTGTAGCGCCTGCCAATAGACTTGGATCAACTGATTCGTGAATCACTACACTAGCATTTAGCGAGGCAGCAAGACGCGTTTGTAGCGTTTGACGCTGTTCATCAGTCAATGGGTAGGCAGAGGTCACATATGCGTCAAGCTGCTTTAAGCTTATTGCCTTGTGACGGCGATAATGCTCATAAACTTCAGGAAGCAGCGCCAGACGCTCTTGTTCTGATAACTGTTTAACGAAGTTACTAAGTGCTACTGATACTTTTGGATAGCTTACGTTACTGTCAAGGCTAGTCCCTTGAGCTTCGCTTAATAACTGCTTAAAAGCAGAATCATTAGCGCTAGCTACTTGCGTATCATAAAGATCGACCAAAGCAGCTGACTTATGCTCAGCAGAAACAGCTGGATTGTCTAGCCAAGTACTGAACGACTTGTCATTGACAACAGTGCTAGCAACAAGTAAGAAGTTTTCCCACTCGTTGACTGCGCCGTTTTCGTTGGCATAGTCAAACGCGGCTTTAGCGTACGGTCGTGCTAAGGTTGATAAGTCAGCCATTATATCCTCACAATTACAGCTTCGCCGCCAGTTGGTCTAACATACTGGCATGTTTTTGCACATCGACTTTGTCTTGCAAAATCTTCTCTGCACCAAGTACAGCCAGTTCAGCAACTTGGGCACGCAATGATTCACGCGCTTGATTGATTTCTTGATCGATAGATGCTTGCGCTTGTTGACGAATGCGCTCGCCTTCCGCTTGGGCTTGCGATTTTGCATCTTCGACGAGCTGATTGGCACTCTTGTTCGCTTGCTCGATTAGAGCGGCAGCCTTGGTCTTTGCAAGATCAAGTTCCTGCTGGACATTTTGCTCCGCGGTCGCCAAATCTGCTTTTGCTTTTTCTGCGGCATTCAGACCTTCAGCAATTTTACGCTGACGCTCATTGATGGCACCGATAAGTGGTGGCCACACGAATTTCATGCAAAAAATCACAAATATTGCAAAAGCAATGGCTTGACCGACGAGGGTAAAATTGATATTCACGTGATCACCTCTTTGTTAATGAAAAATCAGTTTCATTGATCATGTTTGGTAGTCAAATCTTGACTATATTTGATAGAAAGTCTCCGAATACCAAACATTTACAACTGAGCTTTCGGATTAACCTGCTAGAGGGTTAGCGAACAACAATAGCATAGCAATACCAACACCGATCATCGGAATAGCATCAAGAAGACCTGCTACGATGAACATACGAGTTTGCAATTGTGAGCCAAGCTCTGGTTGACGCGCAACGCCTTCTAAGAATTTTCCACCTAGAATAGCAAAACCAATACCTGTGCCAAGTGCGCCAAGACCGATAAGTAGTGCTACTGCGATAACTGTGTAACCACCTAATACTGGATCCATTGATGTATCCTCATTTACCTATTGAATGTCTAATTAATGTTCAGTTGATGATGCAAGCGACATGTAAACTATCGTCAGCATCATGAATACGAACGCTTGAAGTGTAATAACTAAGATGTGGAAGATAGCCCACGGTACCGATAACGCCCATTGAATCCAAAACGGCATTAGAGCAATCAGTATGAAAATCAATTCCCCAGCATACATGTTGCCGAATAGACGCAAACCAAGTGATACAGGTTTGGCTATTAGAGTAACTGCTTCTAGGATGAAGTTGATGGGAATCAAAATCGCTTGTACGATTGGGTTTTTGGCGCCAAACGGATGTAGTGTTAACTCACCGATAAAGCCGCCCAAACCTTTTTCTTTAATGCTATAAAAGATAATCAGTGCAAAGACAGAGAACGACATGCCAAGCGTGATGTTAGGATCAGTCGTTGGAACGATCTTAAAGAAAACATGATGTGGATCATGGCCCATAGCGGCACCGATTTGCCCAGCAATACCTGGAATGAAATCAACAGGTATTAGATCCATCAAGTTCATCAAAAAGATCCAGACAAAAATGGTCAACGCCAATGGCGCAATCAATTTTGATGTACCACTGTATGAATCACGAACGTTGTTATCAACAAACTCAACGATCATCTCAACTGCTGCCTGAGTTTTTCCTGGCACGCCTGAAGTGACTTTTTTGGCAACCATCCAAAAGACGGCGCAAAATAAGATACCTAGACCAATCGACCATAGCATAGAATCAAGATGGATAGCGTTAAAGCCCATTGCCCCTGCTTCTTCAGCAGTATGAGCAACTTTCCAACCTTCGCCCGGCAGATAGCCATACGTCCAATTCGTTAAGTGGTGAGAGATATATTCTGATGATGTTTGCTCGGATGCCATAATGTAAGCTTCTTATTAATCAACGATTTAATCAACTACCAAAAATATGGTTGTCATCTGATGAGGTGTAGTATGGATATCTATCTTGCTATTAAGCAAATAAATAAACCTTACTAAAACACTCATGTAACCAACAACATCCAACCCATAGTTCTATTACTAATATGCAGTATTTGATAGCGTGAGATAAATTTTAGCTATCAAAAAAGGGCTTATGATAACTCAGTAATAGCCCTTGCATTTTTATACGCAAAATTATTATATATGTGCTTGCCCACTGACCGTTTTTTACGATCGGCGCTTAATGTAGCGCTTATAAGCAAAATATTTAGCCGCCTATATTAATGCAGCGTTGTATTCGTGTAAAGTCAATTGTGATTTTTTTATCCACTGTATGAATAAGTTAGCCACCAGTTTTACTTGCTAATATAACCACTAACCATAATTAGATATCAGTAATCTAATTATCAGCGATACAGATAGTTGAATAACCCCTACCCTCTCACTGCATACTACGTCTAACATTGAGACTCATAGTGCGGTCTTTATAATCACTGGTGCTATCCTAAGACAGCGTTGTGCTTCGACTTTTCGAACTAGTCATAGAGAAGCTGGACGGCAGGGTGACTTGCCAGTACTATTAATAAACCATCTGTTTAGCGATCATTTATTAGCGCTAGCGTATATGCCACAACATCCAACTGTGACTAATTTGCATTACCATAAAACCGATAAACAGCGCTGGCGCAGATAGGGGTTGTACGGTAATAAAAATTAGTGCAAAACCAAACACGGTCAATAACCATTTTGACATTTGACCCCGATATAGCTGGCTAACGATGTGTTGGCGCGCGCGATATCCGGTGTACCAAAAAATAAAAAACGCAAATACTGCTTGAGTGATAAAACTTAGTAGCGCACCAATTGCAGTGCTTTTTGCTATCGTAAGCTCACTATGTAACCAAATAGTATCTACTAACCAAGCAATGATAATAAGGATAAATAGTATCCATGCTTGTCGTTTAATATAGATGCCAATCTTGTCTTTTTGCGTGCGTTTGGCAGGCTTGGTCATCGGTATTCCTATAGCCCTTACAGCATTGGGACAATATATCATACTTATGATAATTTTATCCGTGAATGACTTACTCTACAGGCATTACCTTTCGGCCAAAATAAAACGCTACTTATTATAGGTAGAGCGTAACTATTAAGCAAGTAAAATATGACTTTTATCAGTCACCTAACGCATTTTGCTAAGATTATTATATTATTTGGTCTGTAATAAATGCTTGAAGCGAAGCTATACAACCAACTCAAACAATCCTAGCAAATTGCTGTTTTTGGCTACATTACGAGATGCATTGATATATCTGTTTGGCCATATTCTGCCAACCGCTAATAAAATCATCGCTACTACTCATATCTTCTGGCTGTACCGTACTCTTCACTGGTTGTAGCTTCGCAAGTAAGCCTTTTGCTGGCTCACTTGGACTGACCAAACACATTTGCTTGGCTGGGCGTTGCTCATTCAACCAACGGAGTTGGCTTGCTTTGGGTGATAGATGATGATCCACGCTAAGGCTACCAACGAGCGTTAAGTGTAAGCTGTCTTCGATATATTGATACGCATCATGATAAGCCCAATAAGGTCGTGTTTTGGAGGCACTTTGAATAGAGCGTTGCTCCAATGCAGTAACTTCTTTGTCTAGTTGCTGTGCAAATTTTTTCGCGTTGGCTTGGTATAGGTCTTTATATTGTGGATTTGCATGACTATGAATCACAGCCAATGCACGGGTAATGGCTTTTGCATTTTCAGGATCTAACCAAATATGTGGATCTAGTGTACCCGCGATAGCGTCGCCCTTTACATCACGTAATGGATGTCGATTGAATGCATCGAACTCAAATAAAGCAATGGCATTTGGGGCTGTTTTCAGGCTCGCTGCCAGATTGTTTTCTAGCGGCTCACCGAACCATACCACGAACTTACTGTCTTTGATTGCCTTGATATCACCAGGGCTGATACTACCATGATGTCCCACCTCCCCCGCTTGCAATAGTCGATTGGCTGATGGCGCGCCTTCTGTTACTGCTTCACTTAACAAGAATAGGGGATAATTGCTAACACTGACCGTTGCAGCTTGTGCATTCAGTGTGAAAGACCCTAGGACTATCAATCCTGTCATTAGCAAGCGCTGTAATGTGATAAGCGAACGTACGGAGTAAGTAAAAACAGCGTTCATAGTAAGCTCTTTTATTGTTAGATAGCATTGTTGGATAACGAACGTATGAGTAATAGTGTCTTGCCCCACTCCTTTAAAAGGGTAGATATACAAGACTACTATAAGACAATTAACTCATTTCTTATTTTAGTATGTTATACTATAACAATAAAAAACGCTATCATAAAAAACGTCATGCGATTACCATGCTATTTTTAGGAGCTTGTACCATGTCTATTACTTCATCGATCTGCGAACATTTGCATGATGTGCAAGATCTGACTCCGCATGATGTTCATGAACGCTTAGCAGCAGCTAAAGAGCATTGCCGTCTAAATGGCGCGCGCTTTACGCCTTTGCGTCAGCAGATATACCAATTAGTCTTAGAGGCAGATCAGCCCGTTGGCGCTTATGACCTAATCACTCAGTTGCAGCAAATGCGGTTGTCTATACCTAATGATAGTAATATTCAAAAAGTAGCGAGTTCACCAACAGTGTCGGTAGAAACTAAGATAACCAAAAAACGCACGCCGAAAAATGTCGCGCCGCCAACGGTTTATCGCAGTTTAGAATTTTTGCTAAGTGAAGGGTTGATTCATCAATTAACCTCTATTAATGCTTATGTTCCTTGCTGTCATCCTCGCGCCCAGCATACAGCCGCATTTTTGATCTGCGATCAGTGTCAACGGGTGCAAGAATGCAGCAGCCTGCCCGTTCAGGAAATGATGAGCTTTGCCGAGCAAGATGTAGGGTTTGTGGTTGAGCGTAGTGTCATTGAGCTTAGCGGTCGTTGCCAAGCTTGTCAGTAAGGCTACTGTGGTTCGTGTAAACGTTTTAAGCATGATTCGTCGATTGTCTATTTAACTATGCGTTGTCATATTATGAATATCTCTACCCTACCTTCTAATCAGTTAAATACTACTGTTGCGAATAGCAGTACTGTGAGTAATGCTGACAAATTATTGAGCTTAAACAATATCAGTTACTATATTGGGCCTCAACGTCTGCTCTCTCACATCGATATTGACATTGCTGTTAATGAGACGGTCAGTCTTATCGGTCCCAATGGCGCTGGTAAATCAACACTAGTCAAACTCATCTTAGGTTTGATTGAGTCAACTGATGGCTCTATGACAGCACATAAGCCGCTACAGCTTGGTTATGTACCGCAGCGATTTGCTGTGCCACCGATATTACCACTGCGTGTCTGCGACTTGTTGGGGCAAGCAGATAAAAAACGTTTAACCTCTGAGCAGCGACAGTTTATCTTTGATAACTTATCATTAACGCATTTACTGTCACGGCAGATGTTGCATTTATCAGGTGGTGAGACGCAGCGCGTGTTGCTAGCTAGAGCGCTACTAGACAAACCTAACTTGCTTATTTTAGATGAGCCGATGCAAGGTCTCGATCCCGATACTGAAGTTTGGCTATATCAGTTTATTGATGAGCTGCCTGATTTCTTACGTTGCGCCATGCTAGTGGTGTCTCATGATTTGCACTGGGTCATGAAAGGCAGCCGCCGCGTCATTTGTTTGAATAAGCATATTTGCTGTGAAGGACAACCAAGCGAGCTGGCCATTAGTACTGAATTTCAAAAGCTATTTGGTCATCATTATGAGCAGCCATACGTGCATCAGCCTCATGCCTGTGAACACCATGCGCCAAGCGAGTTATAGCGTTAGTAATCAAGGCTCAAAATCGCCAAAATCCAGCTCATTAAAGCCAAAAATATTGAACATATAAATAATACGGCTCTACTCTTTTATAAAAAATTTTACGGACATTCATTATGACTGCTTGGTTAGCCATCATTGCGCCTGCTTGGATCGCTGGCAGTATATTAGCGTTATTATCAGCGCCGTTAGGCTGCTTGGTGTTGTGGCGGCGCATGGCATTCTTCGCCGATGCCTTAGCTCATGGCACGTTGTTAGGTGTGGCGTTGGCTGTCTGGTGGCAATTGCCAATGGGTATCGGCATTGCATTGGTCAGTGTCATGGTCGTACTGGGACTGGTCTTGATTGATGATGAGCGTCTGCCAGTTGATGCTGTATTGGCAGTCGTGTCAGTGTCCCTCTTGTGCCTAGGCTTGCTGGCCTTGACCCAATTGACTGACCAACAGGCCAATGTGCTCGGGTTTTTATTCGGCAATTTGCTAGATCTTGATTGGGCAGATTTGCCTTTGCTTGCTGGTAGCGTATTAGCTGGCTTGGGACTGCTTATTTATATTTGGCCCGCGCAAATCAAGCTGGCAACGCATGAAGCATTGGCACGTATTCAAGGTATCAACCCAACACGGCAACGGCTGTTTTTTATGGGTGTACTGGCAGGGTTTTGTGCGATTGCTCTACAGGCAGTTGGCAGTCTATTAATCAGCGGATTATTAGTGCTACCTGCACTGACCGCACGTCTATGGTCGGCATCGCCAAAACAAATGGTGATTATAGCGTTGATAATCGCTCAACTGGGTGTGACACTTGGTGTGTGGGGCAGTATTTGGCTAGATATTCAAACGGGTCTTTCTATCGTCTTGATATTAGCGGCTTTATTTTTTACTGCACTCATTTTTTCAAAGTTAATAAAGATAAAACTTTAGTTAGCGTCGCTGTAAATACGTTATAATAAATAAAACATGACTGTTTTTCGCTATCTTTTTGTTCGACTTTATTTTATTAATATAATGAATACTTTAGTTCAATATTACTATAAGTTGGCTCTAACTTCGATATTACTAGTTGATAGTATAAATATCATTGATTCGAGTCAAAGTAAGCTCAAGGCAAACGCTGTGCTCTTTTATAGTAGATTGATAATAATTATAAATACCCAGTGAAAAATAGTAGCTCATTTATCCATACTCGCGCTAACAATACTTATTGTTGTGATTCGATAAGGGACTGAACCAATGCCAAACTATCCTGCCAATAAGTTAAGCACCTCTGACCAAACGATAAATATTTTACAGATTACTGATTTGCATTTATCGACGCCTGTCTTTGTTGATGAAAGTAACACCTATAGTGATGACGTAACTTGTCAGCGTAGTTTTGAAGCCGTGCTTCAGCAGGCGCTTAGTGAAGATATTCGCTGTGATTTGATTATTGTGACCGGTGACTTGGTCAATCGAGTAAAGTCTTCAATTTACGATCATATCTTTACTGTATTACAAGCGACTCAGATTCCTTTTGCTTGTATTGCTGGTAATCATGATGTGACGGACGAGAATGGTAAAGACTTGCCATTTTTTCAGCGAGAGCTTGTCGCTCAGCCTGCTGACTCACGTTTGTTAAGTCGTCATGTCATTGAGACTGACTTCTGGCAGCTGTTGTTATTAGACTCATCCATTTCTGGTAAGGTCGCAGGCGAGATTACGCCTACTGATATTAATTGGTTATGTGAGAGACTCAGTACCTGTAATAAGCCTGCATTAATCGCCCTACACCATCATATTGTTCCAGTTGACTCTGACTGGATTGATACCCATATGGCAGAAAACACTGAGAGCTTTTGGGAGCATATGGCACCATTTGAACAGCTACAAGTGGTGATCAGTGGGCATACTCACCAAGAGCAAGTTCGACTGCGCCAAGGCGTCACGGTGTATAGCACGCCATCTACCTGCTATCAGTTCAAACCCTATGAAGATGATTTCTCTTATGATGAGCATGCATTACCAGGATATCGCTGGTTGCAATTAGCCAACAATGGAACAGTTGCAAGCTGGGTTGAAAGACTGGATACTTGATGCCCAGAATTATTGGTACTAGTAAAAGCTATAGCCCTTTGTACTTATAGCTTTCGTCAATAATTCCTAATCAAAAATGCAGTGATGAACAAATAAAATATGAATTCAATATAAAAAATCACTTCATTATTATTACAAACAATGATACAACTTATGAAATAAAGCAAGGGTGGCCCAATATCTGATATGAAGCCACTGCAAGATAGCTAGGATGGCCCATTAACCACAAGCTCAGTTTTCACAATCAATGACCTACGGCATGCTTTAGACAGTATTATTCAAACCGAAGTTTGTATAACAACCTATCTAACAATCGGTATATAACTGTCAGGATATAAAGTTTACGATATTATTTGATCAGCTGTGTTACTTGTATTACCAAGTGGTGAAACGTTTGATAAAAGGACAAATTGTAGCGTTTGTAGCATTAATAACGTCTTGTCTTTTGATACGTCGTTTTATTGAATTAATTTGAAAAAGTAGGATACCCATATGAGCACCCTGACCACGAATCCGAGTGAAGTTAAATTTACTCCTTATGTGCCGGCCAAAGACGAAGAGTATATGTCTGATGCGCAGTTGGAGCACTTTAAGGCTATTTTATTGGATTGGAAAAACCAACTGGTTGGCGAAGCGGATCGTACCAAAAACTACATCCAAGATGAGTCAAGCGCCATGCCAGACATCAATGACCGTGCCACTCAAGAGGAAGAGTTTGCATTGGCATTACGTACTCGCGACCGTGAGCGCAAACTTATCCGCAAAATCGACAAATCTATGTTAGAAATCGAAAATGATGACTATGGATTTTGTGAGACTTGTGGTGTAGAGATTGGATTACGTCGCCTTGAAGCACGTCCAACCGCAACTCAATGTATCGACTGCAAAACCTTATCTGAAATCAAAGAACGTCAAAACCAAGGCGCTTAGATCAGATATTACAGATATAAATGTAAGCAGAAGCGACCTTATAATAGGTCGCTTTTTGTATTTTAGACTGTCACTATTTTGCTGCATTACTAATTTTGCTCTGAAAAACACAATCGCTTGAATAATGACATGACTAACAAAACAATCTCATTTAATGAATATCTTTTGATACTTATATTTATTATTCTATCTTTATTACCTCTTATAGACAGCCATTTATTTTGAAAACAATGCCTACAGCCATACCGACTCAAACGCCACCATCACAGCCCATTGGTCGCTTTGCGCCTTCACCAACGGGTGAATTGCATCTTGGCTCTCTAACCACCGCGCTTGCCAGCTTTTGCCATATCAAATCAATCGGTGGTAAGTGGCTGTTGCGTATGGAAGATACCGATACTGAACGCTGTGATAGACAGTTCACTGAGCAAATTTTGATGGATCTGGAGGCACTTGGATTACATTGGGATGGTGATGTTGTTTATCAGTCTGAGCGCATTGATATCTACAACGATTATCTATCATCATACCTGCGACCATTGACCTATGGCTGCAAATGTTCTCGTAAAGACTTAGAACAGTACTGGGCGCAAGAAGAGATAAGTAGAAACCATAGTCGTGCTAGCTTAGCTGCGCTGACCGACCAGACATCGTTAGACGAACAAGTTTCATCAATTGACCAAGTACAGCCAAATCGGCAGCGCTATCCACGTCGCTGTGTGGCATCTGACCTTGATAGACAGCAACATAAGCTACGTATTCAGCTACCAGACTATCGGATTGGCTTCAATGACGGTATTCAGGGATTGCAGTGGGATAATCCGCAGCAGACGTTAGGCGATATGGTGGCTCGCCGCCAAGATGGTATGATTAATTACATACTGGCAGCCAGTCTCGATGATGGTCTACAGCAGGTTACTCATATCATGCGTGGCCTTGATATTCTACCTATGACGACCGCGCAAATCGGCATTATGCAAGCCGCGCGCCTACCTACTATTGACCAATGGTCTCATCTGCCATTGATTAATAATGCTGACGGCCAAAAACTCTCTAAGCAAAACCTTGCTCAACCAATTGACACATCAGACCCGAGTCAACTTATTGCTGAAGCCCTATCACTACTACAGCAAGCAAAGGTCGATATCGATACCCCAGAAAACATGCTTAAACAAGCCATTACGCAATGGGACAATACCCCACTACAAGGCAAGCAACAGTTAAACTTGTCCTATTAATAAGAGTTCAAAAGCTATAAATAGACAATAAAAAGCGCCACTATGAGTGACGCTTTGATGCCAATCGTACTGGGCATGATTTACCGAAATCTTAAAGCTACATGACACTCAGCCAATTATAGGCAAAGCCTATTAGTAATAACGGCATTGGCTTTTCTCGATTTCAGGGCTTTCTTTATATATCTTCAATAATAGCGCGACCATAACCAAACTAATCAACATAGACGAACCACCATAACTAAAGAACGGCATAGTGAGACCTTTGGTTGGAATAGCACCCATATTCATCGCAGCGTTAATAATCGTCTGGGCAATAAATACCACACCAATACCGAAAGCAGTATAGCTCATGCGCATTTGACGACGTTTCAGCGCGTTGTAACTGATCCGCATCGCACTACCGATGATCAGCGCTTCAAGTATCAGTACCATACTGACACCGACGAACCCTAACTCTTCACCCGTAATGGCTAATAGGAAATCCGTATGCGCCTCAGGCAAATGCGACAGTTTCTGTACACTTTCGCCATAGCCGACACCCGTGAACTGGCCACGGCCAAAGGCGATCAAACTACGTGCCAACTGATAATCAGTATCTTGCACATCATCAAATGGATCCATAAACGACATTACACGCACCAGTCGGTACTCTGCCGTAGTCACCATCAATACCGCCCCACCGATAGCAGCAGCACCCAATGCTAAGAAATGCTTATAAGGCGCCCCAGCGATATAAAAAATCGCGAACAGCGTACCAATGATGACGACAAAAGAACCAAAGTCTGGCTGCGACAATAGCAGTATCGTGATCAGCGCCACTACCAACATAATTCGTAAGAAACCATCTAGGCCATTACGAACTTCAAAAGATCGGCGCACCACAAAGTCAGATACAAACACAATCATGACCAGTTTGGCTAACTCGGCTACCTGAAAGTTAAAACCACCTACCGTAAGCCAGCGTTTAGAGCCATTAATTGGTGTGCTAAACAATGTGGCAACAAGCAATAGCCCCGTGATGCCCAGCAAAGCAAACTGGGTCTCGGTCTTATATAGGGTGCGTAAAGACACGCCATAATAAGGAATGACCGCAACGATTAAACCAATCGTCATATACAACAGCTGGTTTTTGAAAAAATACAGCTCGGTCATACCACGGCTAAGCGCAAAAGGGATAGAAGCAGAAGCCACCATCAGAAGACTAAGCACCATCATACAGCCGACGCTAGATAATAAAATTGCGCGCGCTGACGGCATAGACAGAACACCGTCTGAGCCAGAGGTTTGCTTGGTTTGGGGCGAGGAACGAAAAAAAGAAGAGAGCGCCATAATTTTATATACACTAACAAACGAAAAAACACGGCGTCTATGAAACGCCACCGTTTAAAAAATTATAAAATAAATCGTACTAAATAGATGGTAATAAAAAACCTTTAACCATCGACAAACG
Organism: Psychrobacter sp. BI730; assembly: GCF_013414195.1. Classification (GTDB taxonomy): domain Bacteria; phylum Pseudomonadota; class Gammaproteobacteria; order Pseudomonadales; family Moraxellaceae; genus Psychrobacter. The sequence goes on along the minus strand of NZ_JAATTV010000010.1, from coordinate 29,831 downwards.
CCTTAGCTAGCACCTATTTTAGTAATCAGGATTATATGCTTGACAGTAGCAGCAATCTATAAGCAAAACAATCATTTATCCAGAAAATACTGGCTGTTGCTAGAGAATAGACATCTGCTATGCCAACCTATATAGCTGCTTAATATATTCGACTACCTATCAAGCTTCTGATTGTGCGGTGTCTAATTGATTGACCAGTTGGCTAAAGTGTTCACCGCGAGCCGCATAACCACTATATTGGTCAAAGCTAGCACAAGCGGGTGACAGCAATACAGCTTGTACTTGCGATAAACTACTGGTAGTGACTTGTTGAATAGTCGCAAATGCGTTCTCTAGTGTCTGACACTGATGTAGTGCGACATCATCACTCAATTTCGCAGCTCTGAGATGTTGTTCAATCTGCTGACCATCCTCACCAATGAACAAGACTTGGCTCACATATTGATTGATAAAAGGCGTTAATTCACCAAACTGTTGCCCTTTGCCTTGCCCGCCTAGGATCAATAGTAGCTTACCGTCTTTTGGCGCATAGACTGCGCCCAAGCCTTCGATAGCGGCCATGGTCGAACCAATATTGGTGCCTTTAGAATCATTGAAATAATCAATGCCAGCAGCATTTGCCACATATTGGCAGCGGTGCTCAAGACCTGTGAACCGCTGTAAAGTGGTTAGCATGCTCTCTAGCGGTAATCCTGCAAGCTCGCCAAGTGCCAGAGCCGCTTGCGCATTCAGTAGATTATGACGACCTTTAATCAACAGTTTGTCTGCCGACAGTAATCGTTCTGTACCACGAGCAAGATAAGTTTGGCCTTCTGTGTCGGTAATAAGACCATACTGACCTTTATCAGGGGCATGAATACCGGTACTGATTCTCGGTAGGTTGTCTGCGACCAATGGACGAGTCAGTGCATCTTCGCGGTTAATCATCACTGATTTAGCACCTTGGAATATACGGTGTTTGGCTTGATGGTAGCCAAGCATATCTCCATGACGATCTAAGTGATCAGGCGACATATTGAGCACAGTTGCTACTTTTGCGCCCAAGTTGGTGACGGTTTCTAACTGGAAGCTAGACAACTCAAGTACCGCAAGCTCCATATCAGAATTATCTAGCAATGTTAAAGCGGGTACACCGATATTGCCACCAACACCCACGTTAACGCCAGCATCAGCTGCCATTTGACCAACTAACGTAGTGACCGTACTTTTGGCGTTAGAACCTGTAATCGCTACGATGGGTGCGGTACACGCTTCACAGAATAGTTGAATATCACTAACTACAGGAATATTGGCTTGGCGAGCAGCAGCCACAGCGGCAGTCTCAAGAGAAATACCTGGGCTAATAATAATACGTGCCGCTTGCTGCAATAAATCGGCATCTATCTCACCGAATTGACGAATCTCAATCTCGGCTGGCAACTTATCGGCCAATTTAGGGGTAACTTGAGCATCAGTGACTGCGACTTGATAGCCTTGCTTGGCCAGATAATGCGCGACTGACAATCCAGACTGCCCCAAACCGACCACGACTTGTAGACCACTACCCTTATGAAGTAAGGCTTCTGTTGCTGTATTAGTGGTCATATCTATTCCTTCTATTAAACGAGAAAAATTGCATCAAATAAATCTGCTTTATAGCGACTCTAATCGACACCGCTAAGATGTGCAGCATCTTAACGCCATCGTTCAGATTTCGGTACTGATTTTTTATGAGTTTATGCTATTATTCGCCTGTTTTTATATTAAGTGGCTAATGCTATAATAGTCAGCTTGATTAATATTTATCAGTATTTTGCTGAGCACATTGCTCAAGCATTTTAGTTTAGCATGTTGTCACATTTATCGCGCGATTGTCACGTCTCTTCATCAACGATTCTCGTTGTAATAAGGGTGTATCAGACAATTTTGATAATTTGACGAGTGATATATCACCTTCTACTACAGCAAGTGATTGCTGACTCTATATATTATTGTAGGTACATCTATCTAGTCGCCTATTTTAAGCAATCTTTTAAAAAATATTTTTAGGTAATTTACTACCCTTATCATCGTATTGATTATTGATGAGCGTATTTTTGATACCAAAAAAATCAATATATACCTTAGTTAGTAGTTAGATACCTTAGTTAGTAGTTAGATACCTTAGTTAGTAGTTAGATACCTCGGTTATTAGTTTCTCACAATTCAACACAGCAACATGACCTAGTGCATGTTGAAGTAAAAGAAAAATGAATAGCTATTATTAGCGACGCGATCATTTTATGAATGAGTAATGATTACTTTTTTTGCCTCTAACCCTATGTAGTTTACTTATGACATCTTTTATTGATAACTTGCGTGACGAGTGGTTTTCCAATGTTCGCGGTGACGTTTTATCGGGTTTGGTTGTAGCACTAGCCCTTATTCCAGAAGCCATTGCCTTTTCTATTATCGCTGGTGTTGATCCAAAGGTTGGCTTATACGCCTCATTTTGTATCGCAGTCGTAATCAGTTTTGTTGGTGGCCGTCCAGGTATGATTTCGGCAGCAACTGGCGCTATGGCACTCGTAATGGTCGATTTGGTCGCTGACCATGGTTTGCAATATTTGCTTGCCGCGACCTTACTTTGCGGTGCCATTCAGGTCGTTATGGGTATCCTAAAGCTTGGTAACCTAATGCGCTTTGTCTCCCGCTCCGTAGTTATTGGTTTCGTCAACGCGCTAGCAATTTTGATTTTTGCTGCACAATTACCAGAGCTGAACCCGATGACTGAGCGTGTCGGTATGACCGTTTACATCATGACGGCAGCTGGTTTGGCAATTATCTATCTGTTTCCACTTATCCCTAAAATCGGTCGCATCATTCCTTCACCGCTTATTTGTATTGTAGGTTTGACCGCCGTTGCCATGTATATGAATCTCGATATTCGCAACGTTGGCAGCATGGGTGATTTGCCGGATTCATTGCCAGTATTCTTGTTACCTGATATTCCGTTAAACCTAAATACTTTGCTGATTATTGCACCCTATTCTATCGCGCTTGCTATTGTCGGTCTTTTAGAGTCGATGATGACAGCGACTATCGTCGATGAATTAACCGATACACCAAGTGATAAAAACAAAGAGTGTCGTGGACAAGGTATGGCCAATGTCGTATCAGGTTTTTTCGGTGGTATGGCAGGCTGTGCAATGATTGGTCAATCAATGATCAATGTCAAATCGGGTGGCCGTACTCGTCTATCTACCTTGATAGCCGGTGTTGTCCTTCTTATTATGGTCGTGTTCTTAAGCGAATGGGTTAGTCAAATTCCAATGGCAGCTTTAGTTGCAGTCATGATTATGGTATCAATTGGTACGTTTAACTGGCAATCGATTCGCGAGTTTAAGACACATCCAATGTCGTTTAATATCGTTATGCTGGCGACTGTATTGACTACCGTCTTTACTCATAACTTGGCTTATGGTGTTGGCGTAGGTGTCCTACTATCTGCTTTAGCATTTGCCAATAAAATTGGTCAATTCTTAACCATTTTTAGTGAATATGATGACAGTAGTAATACCCGTTACTATTATGTTCAAGGGCAGGTATTCTTTGCCTCTACTACCCAGTTCCTACATAGTTTCGATACTAAAGAAGCCGTAGACAGCATTCAGATTGATGTAAGCCAAGCACATTTCTGGGATGTCAGCGCTGTTGACACCTTAGACAAGCTAGTGATGCGCTTGCAACGTGAAGGCATTGATGTCAAAGTGGTAGGACTCAACAATGCGAGCCGAACACTGATTGACCGCTTCTCTGTTCACGACCGCCGTGATATTGGCTTATTGGACTAAGCGCATCTACGCGGTTGCCAAGTGGCTATACTGTTAGTCCATGGCTGATGTATCGGATATTAATAGACAGCTATATTGGTAAAAGGGTTGGATGTATTTTGCATACGCCAACCCTAAACTGAGATAGCCGATATTTATTATTAAAATGATGTGGTCGTTTTATGAGTAATTTAAAACCAGATAGTGTGATTGCTTGCTTGGACTGTCCTGATCATGTTCAAGCGGTACTAGAGGCCAGTATGTGGGCTTCTATTCGCCTGCGCGCGCCTGTTGGCTTATTGCACTCGATGCCAAGCTTGCAGCAAAAAGCCGCCATTAATTATTCTGGTTGCCTCAATATTGATGATGAAAACGCTTTGCTCGAACAGTTCACATCCAAAGAGCATTTGAGCAATTGTGAGCTAAAAGCGCAGGGCCGACTGCTATTATCTCAAGCTACCTCGTATTGTGAGCAGCAGCGCCATAAGCTAAAGACATATACATTGCATCGTCATGAGAACCTCAATCAGAGCATTGATTACGTCGATGACCAAGCACAATTGATCGTTATAGGGCATCATGTCACTTGCAAATCTACACTGAGCCAACTTATTCGAGTCAGCCACTGCCCTATTTTGGTGACACATGCACCATTTTTGCCCCCTACTACTGCTTTATTTGCGTTTGATAACAGTCCAACGTGCCATAAACTACTAAATTGGCTGTGTAAAACGCCACTGGTGCGTGCACTAACGGTTCATATTGTGATGGTTGGCAAGGAAACTTCTGATAACTGTGATGCGTTGCGTGAAGCCTATGCCAAGCTCAAACAGGCGGGTATCAAATCTAAAAAGACATTGCTTGACTGCCGTGATGTAGCTGCGGCTTTGAACTACTATCAAAATCAGCATGATATCGGTTTACTTATGACTGGGGCTTTTGGCCAATCTCGTCTACGCGAATTACTACAAGGTAGCGACACTAAAAAGCTATTGGTCAGTACAAAAACCCCTTATCTACTATTTCCTAAAGCCTAACGACGTATATATAAACACGCCCAAACCCTTTATTTATCTAAGCCCAAGGGTCTGACTACTATGTTAGGCTCTGCCGCTTACCTCGATTCTCTCTCTACCTTCCCGCCATTCATCTTTGATACGCTTGCATGAAAAGGCCAAGCGAACGACCAAACTCAAGTTAGCAAATCGTCACATGAAATAAAGGGATAGCCTCCCCAAGCACTCAAAAAGTTGGTTATAATAAAGTTTTCGTTAACCAAATGCTAAAGATTGATTCACCTTTATTATGCTTGTAGCGATGGCTCTAATCGTTGCATCGTAGCCCATACTCTATGTTACTACTGTCATTACTTTTTAATGAACAACGCCAATTCTACCTCCCCCCTTGAGTAGGTTGGCACAGTTCTTGAATAACTTACAGTAAGCAAGGCAGAGATATGATGATGCACCATAGTACTTCTATCAATCTGCGGCATCACACAAATAAGGAATTTTTTATGAAGCTAATCACTGCGATCTTAAAACCGTTTAAGCTCGACGACGTGCGTGAAGCGCTTTCCGACATCGGTGTTAAAGGTGTCACTGTCACTGAAGTCAAAGGTTTCGGTCGTCAAAAAGGTCATACAGAGCTCTATCGCGGCGCAGAATACGTGGTGGACTTTTTACCTAAAGTAAAAGTCGAAGTCGCTGTGATCGACGAGATGGTTGAGCCTGCTATCGAGGCAATCACTCGTATCGCTAGCACTGGTAAGATTGGTGATGGTAAGATTTTTGTCACTGCACTTGAGCAAGTTATCCGCATCCGTACGGGTGAAACGGGACCTGACGCTATCTAAATTTGAAGACCTACCTACGGGCATAAACTTATAGGTACAGACTCTTACAGCATTTTTATCTATCGGTAATGCCGATATCTATATTATAAATTCAAGGGGGAATTTAAATGGAAAGTCAAATCTTTGAGCTCCAATATGCGCTCGATACGTTTTACTTTTTGATATGTGGTGCGTTGGTCATGTGGATGGCAGCAGGCTTCACTATGTTAGAGGCCGGACTGGTCCGATCAAAAAATACAGTCGAAATCTTAACTAAAAACGTCGCACTATTTGCAACGGCTAGTATCATGTATATGGTATGCGGCTATGCGATTATGTATGGTGGCGACCTATTCTTAAGCGGAATTGCAGGCGGTGATACGTTAGTAGAAGACGCTCTAGCAGCCTCTGCTGAAAATGGCTTCGGTGGCGACTCTGTCTACTCTGCCGCATCAGACTTTTTCTTCCAAGTCGTCTTTGTAGCGACCTGTATGTCAATCGTATCAGGTGCCGTTGCTGAGCGTATGAAACTGTGGTCATTCTTATTGTTTGCTGTAGTCATGACTGGTGTTATCTACCCACTAGAAGGTAGCTGGACATGGGGCGGCAACGATGTCTTTGGTCTATTTAACCTAGGCGACATGGGCTTCTCTGACTTTGCAGGCTCTGGTATTGTACATATGGCCGGTGCTGCAGCAGCTCTAGCAGGTGTATTGCTCTTAGGCTCACGTAAAGGTAAATATGGCCCTAATGGCGAGATACGTGCTATTCCTGGTGCCAACCTACCATTAGCGGCACTCGGTACACTAATCTTGTGGATGGGTTGGTTCGGTTTCAACGGTGGTTCAGTGCTCAAATTAGGCGACATCGCTAGTGCTAATGCTGTTGCAATGGTATTCTTGAACACTAATGCTGCTGCTGCTGGCGGTGCTGTCGGTGCCTTAATCTTAGCCCGCATCATCTTTGGTAAAGCGGATCTAACCATGCTTCTAAACGGTGTACTAGCAGGTCTAGTTGCCATTACTGCTGAGCCTTCAACTCCTTCTGCATTACAAGCCACTATCTTTGGTGTTATCGCCGGTATCATTGTAGTGTTATCAATCTTAGCCTTAGACAAAATTAAAATTGATGATCCAGTTGGTGCAATCTCAGTTCACGGTGTGGTCGGTCTATTCGGTCTACTAATCGTACCTATTACTAACCCAGCATCTACCTTTATCGGTCAGATTGTGGGTGCTGCAACCATCTTTGCTTGGGTATTCATTGCCAGCCTAGTGGTTTGGTCTATCATCAAGCTAGTTATCGGTCTACGTATCTCTGAAGAAGACGAATACGAAGGTGCTGATATTGCAGAATGTGGTATGGAAGCTTACCCAGAATTTATAAGATAAGCTCCTTTCAAGTAAGCTAAAGATTGCTGTTGAATGCGCTGATACTACCCACTGTAGTATCGGCGTTTATAATTTTAGTGTTTAAAGTTCTCCCCTGTTGAAGCCATAAGCTTAAATCTAAAACGTAAAAAATCCCGCGAGACCTTTCGGTAACGCGGGTTTTTATATATTACGCTGAAACTAGTTTTTTAGTTTATTTCTTTTTCCACTCTTGGCTACGAGAGAATGGTCCGATATAGCCTTTTAGCTTCAATGTGTTGCCGCTTAAGCTTGCAGTCATACGATAGTCTTTGCCTTTTTCAGGGTCAGTAATCGTACCACCACTATATTTACCACCACCGTCAGCTTTTAGACCTTTAATAATGGTCGTACCAACGTGCTTTTTGCCTTTAGCTGAGTTAGTAGCAATAAGAGTACCGGTCAACACACCATTTGACTCAGTGATCTTTACCGTACCTTTTGGCTTGCCTTCATCATATGTCTGCCAAGTAGTGTTGGCTAATGGGTCAGCGGCGAATGCCATGCTAGCAATACCAATACCAGCAACTGCTAAAGTGGTCTTTGTAAATAATTTCATAGATTGACTCCCTTCATACAATGATTACGCGAAACGTTATGTTTCTGTTGTCCTATGCTTATCCTTTGCTAGAACCTTTCATTACGAGCTTTACGGTTTCGACCTTTTTAAATGATAGTTACCATTACAACTTATAAGCTTTTGGTTAAAGATTCGAGCGATACAAGCGATGTCTTAACTCATTATAAGCAATTTTTAGGTTTTGCCTAGTAATTTTTTTACAGTTTCTTATTTCTGTAAAAATAAAACCATATCAAAGACTTATAGGAAAGGATTGTCGATATCTTTATCTAATTGGTCATCATTTTCCTTTGACTTAGCATCATTCTTACTATATAGATTTTTATCTGCAAATGCTTGTACGATTTTCCCCGACAGCTCATGTAGCTGTTGGGCTTGGTCGTATCCTAATTCGTCAAAAGTGAGATCAATATCACCATATATAATAATCTTGTCTTTTTGATTTTCAATGACAAGATCACCAATCTGCATGCTTTGATGGTCGTTGGCGAATGGCTCAATCATTTGATTATCCTTATTATCAGTAACATTTATATTTTCCGAAATGTGGATATTTTAGGGTTTTACTTTCAGCTTAAGCCTGTAATTGTGAAATTAACCACTCTAAAATAGCCCAGACAAACAGCATCCACTCAGGCTCCTCCACAGGCGCCTCAGGGGTATCTGAGCTCTCACCCGCCTTCAATGGTAAATCAAACGCTTGAGATTTGGACTGACTATCTAGCATAGGTAATACATCGATGCCAATCTCAGTGGTCAGCTCATCGATACTGATCACATCGATGCGTTCTGACTCATCATTTGATGCGTAATACACGCCTGCTTGATTGGTTGCTGGGATATATACAGCTTTGAAGAAATGGCTAGGCACAAGGACACGGTTAGCGAGCTGCTTGGTTTTTTTATCAATAAATGCCACACCTGTGATGGTATACACCTCACCGTATTGCTGCGTTAAATACCGAGTGGCAGACTCAATATTACGCCAAATGTAGCGATTGTTACGTGGTGACTGCGGGGCAATATTGGCTAAACTAAAACTATCATACTGCTGGCTGCGATTGGCCATATTGGCATTGGGTGCCAAATGTCCTCGATCGTAGCCAGAACCTGAATAATCAGATAATGAGGCTCGTGCTGACTTTGGCAGTTTACTCTCTTCGTGAAAGCTGTCTTCACGATCGATCTGTTTAGCTTGTTGTAGACGCGTGCGATCGAGATACTCTGCTGACCAGAGCGGTGTACGCGATACCCCCGAGTACATAACCGCAAAGCCATCCATACATAATGCTTGTGTGTCTTTTTTTAACTTGGTGTTGGTAAATTCAGGATAAACACCACCATAAAAAGACTGGCTACATTGGGTCAAATCATCAGCATGTGTTTGGGTAATACCCGTCGCAACAAGCAATACTGCCATCAGCGCCCTGTTCGTAAATCCGTACTTGATCCTGCTAAAACTTATCATTCAACTTTCAACCATTTATACTTGCCGTTACATACTTGCTATCCTAGCAGGCGCTTGCCAATAAAGAAAGATAGCGCGCAAGTCGTGACATTTTAAATGGTATCCGCTATACTTAGGCGTTCAAAAAACGGTGAAGTGGGTGAGTGGCTGAAACCGCACGCCTGGAAAGTGTGTATACGTTCATAGCGTATCGAGGGTTCGAATCCCTCCTTCACCGCCAATCTTATAATATCCTACTTTTCCCACCTTGTCCCAAACACTCCCATATATCTTTGCAGCCCTTTATAAATAACGCTTCTAGCGTTTTTTTATGCCTACTGCTTTCCCAATCTATCCGAACATAACCCACCTATCCCGCGGCTTGTGTTGGTCTATTCGTTGGTCTATTATTTCATTAGACCTCAAAAAGACCAACATTTAGGCTTTATGATTCAGCATTAGACCAACGTACTTGTTGTATTTCTTGATTCATATAGCTTTAAGCCATAGGGAATAGACCAACATGCTAAGCGATAGTAAGATCCGCAAGCTTAAACCTAGTGAGAAATGCACACCTTCACGTCCTGACAAATACAGTGATCAGCAAGGCTTACAGCTATTAGTACGCAATACTGGCACAAAGACATGGATAAGCGCCTATCGCTTTGATAGTAAGCAGACACGCCTCACACTCGGTACTTACCCCATCATGTCGCTTGCTGAAGCTAGACAAGCCAATACTGAGATTAAAGCGCTGCTCGCTGATGGTATCGACCCAAAAAATAAAAAGCGTCAAGACAAGCTTGCTAACATCCACGCGCAAAAGTTCAATGACTACGCCTTAGACTGGCTCGCTGAGCGCAAGCGCAACGTTAAGCCGCGTACCTATCAGCAAGACTATAACCGGATGCATAAAGACGTGTTGCCTCATTTCGAAGGCATTGCACTAAAAGATGTAAGCTTTGAGGATTGTCGATCGATGGCAGATGAGATCGAAACGCGTGTGAACACAAAAGGTGAGCCGCCACGTGAGGTCACTAGACGCACAATTGATCTGGTGGCTAATGTTTTAAGACGTGCTAAACGCGAACGCATCATTGAGCAAAATCCAATTGATGATTTAAAGGAACTCTACCCCAAAGCGAAAAGTCAGCACATGAAGCATGTAGATATTAATGAGCTCCCTGCCCTCCTATAAGCTATCGAGAACTATCATGGCCACGATCAGACTCGCTTGGGTATGAAGTTTTTAGCTTATTCATTTTGCCGCACCATTGAGCTACGCATGATGAAATGGGCGCATATTGATTTTGCCAATCGCTTATGGCGTGTTGATATTGATAACCTTAAAATTGCGCGTAAGCATGTCGTACCACTATCAGATCAAATGCTCGCATTGCTAGAGGAAATGAAAGCCATCACGGGGCAATATGAGTACGTGTTTTATCATACAGGCATGCATCAGCCCTATAGTGAGGAATTCATCAATAACGCGCTTGATATCTTAGGTTATGCTGGCAAACAAACAGGACACGGCTTTCGTCACATTGCCTCAACTAATCTAAACGAGCTTGGCTATATGGGCGATGCGATCGAAAAGCAAATGGCGCACGATAAAAAAAGCAGCATTCGCGCGGTTTATAACCACGCGCAGCATTTAGATGAGCGCAGGAAAATTATGCAAGTTTGGGCCGATTTTTTAGACTTACTTAGAGACACAGGCGAGGTCGTGGACTTTCAGACAGCGCGGCAGCAGATTGAAGGATCACTGACTAAACAGATTCAAACTTCACTATCTGATATAAATAGCAGTGCTTTAGTAAAGGCTTTGCTAGACAAAGGCTTAAGTAATAGGGATATAAAAAATCTACTAGATAAAAACTAATATAGATCTTTTCCTTGTTCATCAATAAAGTCTGTCTCATAGGCTGAATTGATGAGGAGCTCTAATGTTGCCGTATCACTCTCACCATAAACCTTAGCTATCTTTTCAAGCCTTTTCCGAGTTTGTTTAGTAAGTGGCAAATGATATTTAGACTTTACTTTTCCAGCTTCTCGGAAGTTTTTCTGACTCCATGCTCTACGCATTTTATTTATAAATAACAATCTTGTTGGAGGAGTATTAGACGAAGAATCTAACGGTTCAAAGTTTCCTATGCTATCAATAGATGCTTCAATCTGTGCGGTTTTCATGGTTGGGCTATTGGATATAAACCCCTCAGGTTTTAGTAAAATCCCACATTTTTCTAAGTAGTTTTGAGCCCAAACTAGCTGACTATTATCCTTGATATTCAACCATTCAAAATATCTATCATTCGTTCTATACGCTGCATAAAACTCTCTTATCTTGATCATATATGTAAGCTTGTCATTCTTATATAGTTCTATACTTCTTTCACCAATTTTCTTATACCTATGCATATCATAAGGGTTAGGAATATGAATGTCAGATTCGAAATAACTGTAGATATCTAAAATAGTATTTTCGAAGTAATCATTGCTCGCTTGCTGGTGAGATGGGATGTTTTTAGTGCCCGCAATTATGCGATTGTATTTAAAGTAATTCCAAAACCATAATTTTGTTCTTTCACTATTTTTAATCCACTCCCAGTGCTTGTCATCAATTGTGCCCTCCTTAACAACCCTCACTAACTCTTCCGTTATATTTTCTTTGTCAGAAGATTCTAGACTAGAAAATATCTCACTTAATTCTGTTACGCCCCTAGGAATTATTTCATTAAATTCTCTAAACAGTATGTATGAAGCTAAACCTTTTTGTCGTTCATTAAGCTCTCTTAATACCTCAAGCGAAGAAATATTGCTGTTCTTATATATTCCTATTCGATTACCATTTCTATCCGTTTTATAGACTGTCATGTATTGCACTCTCATTAAAAACCAGTTTTTTCAAGAAAATAACAGTATTAATTAAGCAGTAATACAAACTAGTTTCCGTAGTATTACCGTAGTATCATCGTAGATAAATAGTGTTATAGGGTCTTAGTCTTTAAAGGCTTACGCGATAATCGGCCCTACAACTTTAGATAATAGCATTATATTAATAATTAAAAAACCTAACTCCATCCTTTATGCATTTCTCAAAATCCACGCCTCACTCGCATCCAAACGCTACAAACTAAAAAAGCAGACAGCGCTTTCACGTGACCTGCTTAGTGGGGTATATATATTATGAGTTAATACTAGATACTAATCAGTTAGAAATTACACTCATCACAGATGGTTATGTACACCAAACCCAATGGAGCATAATCATGTCTTACTCACCTATTAATCAATCTTACCTTACCAATCACATTGACAAACTAGTCAGAGATATCTTGTCTTCCTCTGTAACCTGCAATGACATCAGAAATCAACTGAATGAGCTATATTTACCCCTCATGGAGAACTACGATACCGATCTATGTTACTCAGAACCTATCCAGGCATTTGTTTCTGGTACTGATGCTATTGTCGGCAATTCTTACCCGTGCAATATGATTTGGAACCGAGATAATATTCAACGATTGATCGAATCCATTTTATGTTGTAGGCAAGATGTGATTGGCGCAGACAATGTTTGGCAGATCCAAGAAAGAAAGAATAGAATTAAGCTTGAGACCTATGCTAGAAATGTGCTGAATCACTATTCAAAATCATTGGTTATCCGTGTCGATTTAATGTACACGCAGGAACACCGTGATCTAGTCACTATCCATATGTTCAATAATCACATGAAAAAGCTGAGAGAGCTTATCAGTAACAAGAAATCGTGCTTCAAATATTTACAAGGATATGCCTGGGCTTTAGAACAAGGTGGTAAGTATGGTGGGTTTCATTGTCACTTACTGCTCATATATGACGGGGCAAGACGTGAGGGCGACTGCGCTTTAGCTATAGAGATTAGTAAGAAGTGGAAGGCTATAACAGAAGGGCTTGGTGCTTATTACAACTGTAATAGTAATAAACATAAGAAAAAGCACCAAGTGAAAGATGAGTTCGGTAATGATCGATTAGGCGTCGGTATGATCCATCGTAATAACCTACGTCAGATTGAAAATGCGGTTTACTCAGCGTTGTATTTAACCAAGCTTGACAAGAAAGATCAGCAATTAAAAGTATGGCTCCCTAATATGCGTACCTTCGGTCATGGCACCTACCGTACAAAGAAGCGTCGAGGTTTACCGCCCATAACAAACTAATTTCAAATACATACTACATTCATGAGATCGAGCATTAGCGTCTTAATGCTCATCCTTACTCAACATCAAAGGCCTGCCTCGTGCAGGTCTTTTTTATGCGCGCAATAAGGAGCCCTTATGAAACCAGTATGTCCACGCTGTCAGTCGTCCACTGTTTATGTGATGACTGATAGTAACGAGCTGTTATCACCCGCTGCACTGATCGGTCTTGGTGTCAGTCTATGCAAATCATTCAAAGTCCATCCTATGATCGGTGTGGTTGCAGGTACTGCGATTGCAGCCGTCATCGAGCTTGCAGAGCCTCATAGCACTTTACCGATGCTCATCAATAAGCAGCATCGCTGTGATGACTGTACGCACGTTTTTTCAACCCTCAACTAATGAATAAACGCATTACTCAATGCATTTAACTTATCAATAAAAAGGAAATGAATCATGGCACATTTAATCGAAAATATGGCTTATGTCGGCGATACCCCGTGGCACGGTCTCGGCAGTCAGCTACCAAAGAATCAGCCTATTGAAGTCTGGGCTCGTGAGGCTGGTATGGATTGGCGTATCGAATCCTCAGACGTCAGCTACATGGCAAGCAATGAAAAAGGCCAAAGCCTTATCATGCCCTTCGACAGCAATAAGGTCCTGTACCGCAGCGATAACCTAGAACCATTATCAGTGGTCAGTCAACGCTACCAAGAAGTACAGCCACGTGAAATTCTAGAGTTCTATCGTGATCTTACTGAACAATCACACTTTGAGCTTGAGACGGCAGGGGTATTAAAGGGTGGTCGTAAGATGTGGGCACTCGCTCGTACAGGTCAGTCTATGACTCTCAAAGGCGGTGATGTCAGTAACGGCTATCTGCTACTAGCAACCGCTTGCGATGGCACGCTTGCGACCACTGCACAGTTCACTAATATTCGTGTGGTGTGTAATAACACCTTAGCGATTAGCCTCGCTGACGGCAGCGGCGGCGTGGTGAAAGTACCGCACAGCACCTCCTTTGATGCGGACAAGGTCAAGCAGCAATTAGGCGTCTCTGTTAAGCAGTGGAATGAACACATGTATGAAATGAAGCAGTTAACCCAGCGCCGTGTAACCCAAGCAGAAGCAGCAAATTACCTGAACCGTGTGTTTAACGATCAGGACAATGACATCATTCTGTTTAACAGTGCTAAGAAAGAAAAAGATGCGGTGCCCAATGCCCGTGCCATGAATCAGGTAATGAACATGTTTAACGGTCAAGGTCGCGGTGCAGATTTGGATTCAGCACGTGACACAGCTTATGGGCTGCTATCAGCAATGACAGAGTACGTGGACCATGAGCGCAGAGCAATGTCGACAGATCATAGGCTCGATTCTGCTTGGTTCGGTGCAGGCGCTAAGCTCAAAGACAAAAGCTTAGAGGAAGCCTTTGCACTGATTGCCTAAAGACGCTTAGTACGTTCAATACATTAAACCACGCTTTCAAGCGTGGTTTTTTTATGCCGTTTGTTTGTCAGTAATCAGTAATCAACTAATAACCAATTTAACGAAGGAATTTACCATGAACATGATCGCATTAAACACCCATACTCAGCCAAGACAGGCTAAACGCACTACTGTGAAGCGTAAACCAGCAGTGGTGAAAACCAAGCAAATGGATAGCACTGATAAACCTACTCAACTGAACACATCAACGACTGCTAAGCGCTTGGTGAATACCAAAGACTTAAGCCGTGAGGACTGGCTACAAGTACGCAGACAAGGCATTGGCAGCTCTGATGCCGCTGCCGCTTGTGGTATCCACCCATACCTATCCATGCTTGAGCTGTGGATGATTAAGACCGGACGCATGAGCTCAGACATCGATGAGAGCATCGAGGGGTATTCGCCACTGTATTGGGGTAATACCTTGGAGCCGATGGTGGCTAAGTACTATCAAGAACATACCGGCAATAAGGTGCGCCGCGTGAATGCTATCTTGCAGCACCCTGATCCTGACAAAGCCTTTATGCTTGCCAATTTAGACTATGCAATTACTGGTAGTGACGAGGTACAAATACTAGAGTGTAAAACTGCTGGGGAGCATGGGGCAAAATTATGGAAGCATGGCGTGCCGTTATATGTCACTTGCCAAGTACAGCATCAACTGGCGGTGACTGGTAAAACTGCTGCCCATATCTGCGTGCTGCTTTGTGGTCATGAAGCCAAGATATACAAGGTTGAGCGTGACGAGCGCTTGATTGAGTCCATCATGGAGCATGAGCGTCTGTTCTGGCAGTACGTAGAAACCGACACACCGCCAACGCCTGATCATTCTGAATCCGTTGCTCGAGCATTAAAGCAGCTTTATCCAACCGCTAAGCCTTCAAGCAAGCTTGATCTGCGAGATGACGATGGTGCCAATAAGTTGTTTGAGCAGTTGCTGAGCTACCGTGACTATATGCAAGAGCTAGAGCAGCGCCATGATCAGGTGAAGCATCAGCTGCAAAGCTTAATTCAAGATAATGAGGTGGCAGTGTTTGAAAAAGGGGCTATTTCGTGGAAGCGCTCGAAAGACAGTGTCGGTCTTGATAGTAAGGCTGTCATTAAAGCCCATCCTGAACTGTTAGCTAAATTCAGTAAACCCCGTCAAGGCAGTAGACGCTTTGTTGTCTTAAACGATTAAGCCGCTATCTATTCTCAACAAACCAACAAACCAGATCTAGCGCATAACCGCCCACCTATCATAGGTGGGTTTTTTTATGGCTAAACAAAACACACAAGGAATATCACCATGATTAAAGGTCTAACCATAACCCCGCCTGTACTTGGTCGTATCAGCATTGGACGTGTCATTGTCAAAGATGGCAAACGTCTCCCTGCCAAAGACGATCAGTTCACCATTACCAGTCAAATACAGAATAAGGAGGGCTGGATCAACCATCCCCTTGATGAAAAGCTACGTGCAAAGAGTGACGGTAAGCTTCGGCAAATACCGGTTCGTATGCTGTTTAATGATCCGACGCTAAATCTACGTGCTGAATACACGCTGTTCGATAGGCAAACTGGACGCCCACTATGCGTGGGTGATGGTGAGCAATGTCAGCGCCGCACAAGCAAAGGCATAGAAACACTGCCATGCCCATCACCCGATCGTTGCCCACTGGCGCAAGGCGGTGCTTGTAAACCTTATGGTCGTCTGTACGTCAATCTGTCTGAAGACGATGAGCTGGGTACGTTTATCTTTCGCACGACGGGCTTTAATAGCATTAGGACGCTTTCGGCACGCTTAAGCTACTTTGCTGCAGTATCCGGCAATAAGCTGTCGTGTTTACCACTACAATTAACCCTAAGAGGTAAAAGCACAACGCAAAGCTATCGTACGCCGATTTACTTTGTGGATTTAACTTTGCGTGATGGGGTGACACTTAAAGATGCGGTGTCTAATGCACAGTCAATTGATCGTGAGCTTAGTGAACACGGCTTTGATCAAGCAGCATTAGAGGCAGCGGCAAAGCTTGGTTATGTGAACTCATGCTTTGAGAGTGATAATGATGAGGCGTTGGCAGTGGTGCAAGAGTTCTATCCAGTCGAGACAGGCGATTCTGGTCAATATCAAGATGAGCATGGGCACTTGAACCATGGTTTAGCCGATCATGACATGACTAGCATTGAGCAGGGATTACGGCAAAGCGTGACGGCGGTGAGCTAGTGAATCGGAGCCAGGCATAAAAAAGGAGCTGAGTCATTCAGCTCCTTTTTTATTAACTGTATCAAAAGCTAATCGTAGGATGGCATGGGATGCAGTAAAAAATTATAGGACTCGGTAAGTATATGAGAGGAGATGCTCTCATTCACTTATAAGGAGCAAATCATGGAAAGCTTGAAAACTAACAATCAAATTGAAGCCGAGAGTTTGAGTGCAGTACGCATGCCACGGATGTTACCACTTAAAGAAGTTATCTACTTTACTGGACTAAGTAGTACAACTATTTACGATATGTTAGACAAAAAGTCTAATCGCTATGACCCTACTTTTCCAATTCAGGTTAAGCTATCAAAAGGACGTGTAGCATGGGTAGAGAGTGAGGTTGCTCAGTGGTTGGGTGAAAAGATAGCTGCGAGAGCTCACTAAGTAACTATGTATAAATAAGCCACTTCGAGTGGCTTACTCTTTCACCGCTCTAAACTAATTTGAACTTATAATCGTTTACGACTCTCAATAAGAGAGTTCTTAACAGATATATGGTTACCAGATGCTGTATAAAACCCTTGAAGACTAGGTGATATTGCCAAAATTGATCAAAAAATTATAGATAATCCTTACTTACTATGCCGTAAGATATTTTCACACTTTATATTCACAATACTCAATTTATAATAGCTAAGATATTAATACTATCTATCTATAGTCTAATCCAAATAAAACCGATACAACCCTATTAACAATTGCATTTAATGAAATAAACGATGACTTATTCAATAGACTATCGCAAACAGGTACTTTCTAGCATCACTGATGGTATGACCATACGAGAAGCTGCGCTATTTTATGGACTTAGCACCAGCACCATTCACAGCTGGCAGAAGAAATTAGCGCCTAAAACAACCAGAAATAAAGCACCGACTAAAATACCTGATGACGCATTGATTGAAGACGTAAAAAGATACCCAGATGATTATAATTATGAAAGAGCTCGTCGCTTGAACTGTAGTAAAACGGGCATCTTTAATGCTTTAAAGCGTCTTGGTATCAGTCAAAAAAAAGACCTTGGAACATCCAAAAGCGTGTCCGATAAAAAGAGCGATATTCCAGAATAGGCTTGATCGCTTTACTCAGCAAGGCTATCCCATTGTCTATATGGATGAAAGCGGCTTTGAGGCTGAAACCATTCGTTCTCATGGCTATGCACCGATTGGTAAACCCTGTATCGATAGCTACAACTGGCAAGCTTCGAGACGTACTAATGTCATCGGAGCTCTCTATGAAAAAATGCTATTTGCGCTTGATTACTTTGAACACAATATTAACAGCAGCATATTCTACCACTGGTGCAAATACACGCTAATCCCAAGTCTTAAAACTAAATGCGTGATTGTCATGGATAATGCTCGATTTCATAAGAGTAAGCGTATTCAAAAGCTACTTAATAGATATGGTCATCGTATTTTATGGCTGCCGCCTTACAGCCCTGATCTAAACCCTATCGAGAAAAAATGGGCACAGGCTAAGTTTCTACGCCAAGGATGGATGGAGAATAATCTATTTAAACTGTTTCATGATATGGGCTGTATCGATTTTATAAAGACTTAACTATATATAGATATCGAATTAAGCCAAAAATATTAATTTATTGTAAAGATATTTTTTAACATGCTATAAAAACCTCTAAATCTTTAAACTATTTATTAAAAAAACAAATCAAAAAATATGTTAAGATTAATATTATTTTTTTCAAAAAATTATTATATATATTTTTTATTATCCTAGCTGAGCATTTTTTATGTCTAAAGTATCATCTATTAACCGAGTGCTAGAGATCATTGAAACTATATCTTATGCTCCAAAACCACTCTCTCCATTTGAGATATCGCAAATACTAGATATCCCTAAACCCACTACTCATCGATTGATTCAGAATTTAATTAATGAGGATTTCGTAGCAGCTGATATTGGTGGTGGTATAATTCCTGGTAAACGTGTGCGTAATCTGAGCATTGAACTTTGGCAACAGGGACAGTTCTTTAATAAGCGCCAAATTATTTTAAAAAAATTAGTTGACGAAATTAAGGAAACTTGTGGGATTAGTGTCCCTTACTATACAAATATGATCTATACCGATCGTATAAACACAGTACTACCTCTACAAATATACCTACCTGTTGGGTTAAAATCACCTATGTGGTGTACAGCGACTGGTAAACTATATTTGAGCCAATTGAGTAAGACTAGCCGTCACAGAATATTAAAAAGCTTATCACTTAATAAGTTTACTAGAAATACAATCATCGATTTCAATATGTTGAATGCTGAAATCGACAGTATCGCTGAGACAGGCATCAGTATTGATAATGAAGAATTCATCTCCGAGATGGTAGGAATAGCGGTACCGATAGTAGATAAAAAATCACGCTATATAGCATCATTATATTTGCATGCTCCTACAGTACGAGCTTCGTTAGACGACCTGTTGATACATGTTCCACTTCTTCGTAAAGCCGCGCATGACATTCAAGCATTAATGTACTAGCCAAAAAACTGATTGATTGATATAAAAAATCCATCTGTACTAATAACCAGGTTATTAGTACAGATGGACAATCTAGATAAATTCTTTCTAAATTTAATACGTGTGTATTTCAGCACTTATTTTTTTACCTATCATACTACCACTACAGTATCGAAGCATCATGACGTGCAATGATGCTTGAAAAGTCTTTATCACCATGCTGGACAGAATGAACATCATAGAGCTCAGCTGCTTTCGAGCCCATCGGGATATCCACCTTGGTTTCTGAAGCGGTTTGCATAGCGAGATTTAAGTCTTTATTCATCAGTTTAGTCATAAAACCGCCTTTATAACTATTACTTGAAGGTACATTGTTCATCACTTTTGGATAAGGGTTATAAACCTCTAGTGTCCAATTACGCCCTGAACTTTGCAACATAATATCTGACAACACTTTTGGATCTAGACCATTTTTGACACCTAGGTTAATAGCCTCTGCTGTTCCTGCCATCAAAATACCTAGCAACATATTATTGCATATCTTTGCTACTTGCCCCGCCCCATTATTGCCAGCGTGAAAGATATTCTTACCCATTGATTCCAGTATAGGCTCGGCTCTAGCATATGCCTCAGTACTACCACCTACGATAAACGTCAGGTTTCCTGCAATTGCAGCGCCTGTACCACCTGAGACTGGCGCGTCTAAAAATTCAATGCCATATCTGTTAGCAGCGTCCGCTACCATGCGTGCATCTGCAGCTGCTATAGTACTACTATCGATAACTAATGTACCTTTTGGTAATCCCGACAGTAATCCCTCGTCATTCAGATAAACAGAGTGAACATGCTTTCCAGCAGGTAACATAGTAATAACAACTTGTGCATTATTCGTCGCATCTTTTGGACTATCAGCAACTCTAGCACCTGCTTGATGTAAACGCTGGGTTGCAGCTTCAGAGAGATCAAATACCGACAGCTTATAACCTGCCTTTAATAGGTTCTCTGCCATTGGCGCACCCATGTTACCAAGGCCGATAAACGCAATATCTGGCTTTGAAACATCATTAGCTGATGTACTATTATTATATTTTTCTTTTATTGTTTCCAATGCATTCATATCATCAATCCTTGACAGTCATATTATTAATTTATCTTTATCATTAATAATATTTTAAATTCACTTTAAATATATATCGCTTATGAACTTAAACACTTTTCAAAAATTTTATTTTCTTATATCAAAATAAGAATATTATTCGATAAAAATAAAAAATCCTAAAATATTTACATGTTAGTTAACTATCTAAAATTAAATTTATTTTTTATTCTAGATTAGCTAAATACTTTCTATTATAAAAACTATAAAGCATAAGAAAGAGATACATAAGTAGATTACTTAATTTTTAATTTAGCAACTCCAATATAGAGACGGCACAAGAAAATGATTTCAAAAAAATCTTTATAAGTTTAAACCTAAAGAATCTAGAAAAATAAAAATGTGCCGCCAAAATATATTGGATTAATGATTACATTGAAATAGTGGTATTGACTTTACCACGGCTTGCTTCATCATCGAACCAACGTGCAGTAACCGTCTTAGTGTGAGTATAGAACTGTACTGCTTGCTTACCATAAGGACCGAGATCACCAAGTTTACTGGCACGCGAACCTGAGAATGAGAACATCGGTAGTGGCACAGGAATTGGCAAGTTAATACCGATTTGACCAACCATAATATCCTGTTGGAACTTATGAGCAGCCGCTCCTGACTGAGTAAAGATAGCGGTACCATTACCGTTTGGATTGGCATTAAGTAGCTCAATCGCCTCATCCAGGTCAGCTGCACGCATAATACAAAGCACTGGGCCAAAGATTTCTTCTTTGTAGATTTGCATATCACTTGTGACATTATCAAAGATGGTCGGCCCTACGAAGTTGCCTTTCTCATAGCCATCAACCTTGATACCGCGACCATCAAGAAGTAGACTGGCGCCCTCTTCAACCCCAGTACCAATCAGATGCTCAACACGGGCTTTTGCGGCAGGAGAAATCAGTGGGCCTAAATCTTTGTCGTCTTTACCTGCTGAAACCACTAAGCCTTCTGCTTTGGCTTTGATATCATCAACCCATTCCCCTGCTGCGCCGACTAGAACCACAACTGACAATGCCATACAACGTTGGCCAGCAGCACCAAAGGCAGCACCCGCGAGCTGATTGAGTGTTTGTTCTTTATTGGCATCAGGTAGGATAACGCCATGGTTTTTGGCGCCCATCATGCACTGTGCACGTTTGCCAGATTGACTAGCACGCTCATAAACATGCTTTCCAACGTGGGTAGATCCAACAAATGAAACCGCTTTGATGTCTGGGTGATCACAAATAGCATCAACTGTCGCCTTGCCACCATGCACCACGTTTAGCACACCTTCAGGGACGCCCGCTTCTACTGCCAGCTCAATCAAACGCATGGTGACCATTGGGTCTTGCTCAGAAGGTTTAAGGACAAAGGTGTTACCCGTAGCAATCGCCATTGGGAACATCCATAGTGGAATCATCGCTGGGAAGTTAAACGGGGTGATACCAGCACAGACGCCAAGTGGCTGCCAAACACTATAAGTATCAACGCCTGAGGCAACGTTTTCAACATAGTCACCAATCTGTAAGTTAGCAATACCCGCTGCATGCTCAACCACTTCTAAACCACGGAACACATCCCCGCGAGCGTCAGCGATAGTCTTGCCCTGCTCTGCTGTCAGAATTTCTGCCAGCTCATCCATATGCTCACGAATGAGTGCTTGATATCTTAAAAAGATACGAGCACGAGTAGTGATTGGCGTTTTGCGCCACGTTTGGAAAGCTTTCTGGGCGGCAGCGACGGCCTGATTGATCTCATCGTCAGTGGTTTGTGGGACTTTAGCGATGACTTCTTGCGTGGCAGGATCGGTGATATCAATCCATTCGCTGGTATTAGAGTCAACGAATTGACCATTGATAAGTTGTTTAACATGTTGCATAAGATATCCTTATCTTTTCAGATTTTGTTTCAGGTTAAAAAAGTGAGCCTATATAAATTAGATCTTATAGAAATATCTATAATAATGATACGATAAATATCATTATACAAGAAATTCACTAAGTGGCAATTGTTTCTTTAATTATGTATATAATAATTTTTTCTCTAGAAAGATCCGAACATAGTACCTAGGAAGATGACTAAAGTTAGAGCAACTAAAGGGATAACAACGGCTACAGCAAATATATCTTTATATGATTCTCTATGGGTTAAGCCACAAATAGTTAGCATTGTTATTATTGCACCGTTATGTGGTAGTGAATCCAAACCACCTGAAGCCAGAGAAGCTATACGATGCATTAGTTCAGGGTCGATATTGTATTGTTGTGCCAACTGCATATAGTTTGCGCCCATAATTTCTAGAGCGATGCCCAAACCGCCAGAAGCAGAACCTGTAATACCCGCTAAAACGTTAACCATAATTGCTTCTGATATAAGAGGGTTTCCAGGTGCAATCCCCATAAGGTATTGCTTGATGACAGCGAAGCCTGCAAGAGTAGCAATCACAGAGCCATAACCTACCTCTGAAGCGGTATTGAAGATTGGTAGTAAAGAACCCGTCGCACCTTTATTTAAACTATCTGCCACACTGTCTATTCTTTTAAAATTTAAGACAATAACAAAAAGGCAGGCTAAAAATAACGACAAAATAATAGCCCAAATTCCAATAACTGAGCTTAGTGTTATTCCTCCAAACTTCTCATCGGCTAAATAACTATTATTCCATAAAGGTATTACCACCTTTGAAAAAACATAGTTTCCTACGATAACAATGACAATTGGTAGCAGAGCCACCCAAAAGTTAGGGATATTCATACCAGAATGAGGCTCTTTCTCATTCAACGTATGATTTCCATAACCTTCATTGTTGATACCTGCAATGTGTAATTGGCGATGCATCCATAGCATCCCCCCACCTAGCATAACTATCGCTGCAATAATACCTAATCCAGGAGCTGCAAAAGCATCAGTCTCAAAATACGGCATAGGAATGACATTATGAATTGCAGGAGAACCTGGTAATGCCGTCATCGTTAGTGTTAGAGCGCCAATACAAATTGCACCAGGTATAAGTCTTTTAGGTATGTTTGCTTGTTTAAATAAAGAGGCAGCAATAGGGTATATTGCAAAAGTAACGACGAATGCTGATACACCTCCATAAGTCAGGATGGAACATGCAAGCACTACTGCTAACAAAGCATGTTTATCCCCCAGTTTATTAACTATATTACGGGCGATGCTATAAGCATAACCAGAATCTTCCATCAGCTTGCCAAAAATAGCACCCAATATAAATAGTGGGAAATATTTGACAGCAAAACCTCCTAGACCCTGCATAAACACTTCAGTATAAATACCCATGGTTTGGCTGCTTTCACCACTCAAAACAACAGCTAAAATAGCGAGCACAGGGGCCAAAACCAATACACTGACACCTCGATAGGCAAAAAACATTAGCAATGCCAAGGATAATAAAATAGCAAAAATACTCATGGTTTCGATTTCCTTCCATAGAAAAAGATGTGCTGTGAAATAAGTGATTCAGAGGGGCTAAAAAGTATTATTGCAATAACATCTAAAAAAATAGTATCAATTGGTCAGACTATAAAACCTTTCATAGTTGAAAGATTTTTCCTATATTTTTATTAATATGCCTTTTATATCTTGATGTACCCTCAATGACTCTCTTAATAAAATGCAAGATAATTTATAACTTAATAATATTCTGTAGAATGACTAACGATTCTGATTATCATCATTAATTTGCCAACGAATTGAATGACAATTGTTTGTTAAATAAAAAGAATGATTGGTACATGCTAGATGGATAAGATGCTTCGTTAGGTTTTATCACTCGAGAAAATAAGCATGAGGGTTGAGTATTCATGATGGCTATCCTTAGCACGAACTAATATGGTTAACAGAACTATGATAATTTAAGTTGTAAAAACATACTTTGAAGTAGTATTTAAAAAATATTACTATGAAAACAAAATAACCGATACAAAATGTATCGGTTTAAAATTTAACAGAGCTGCAAACGAACGTCAATCAATAAATACTTAATTCTGTTAATTTGGCTGTATAGACTGGGCAAAAGTACATTCATAAATATGGATTAATTCACTGTAAACAACCAAAATTCCGTTATATTCAGTGTACTAATTAGGAGAGAAATACAGTTAATGTCTTCATTATCTTGATCATAAATATCAGTCTGATTGATATCGCAAAAGAATTTACTATCTACAAAAATAGCTTAATAATTGAGCCTATTTCTCCATGCTACGATATGTCAGCCTACTAAAAACACGACATCAGACCTTTCTACTTGCTATAACGATAATATTTGTTCCTTTAATACTTGTTATTATAAAAATATCCTGTTAATTTCTTATAACGATATAATATATATCGTTATAACGATGTCTTTATATGCAGATTCCACATGATAAATATATCAACAACTCTACTACCTTTATGATTGTTGATGTACGTAGCTCAGCGTGTCATTTTCTTCTTATTACTATTAGTCGTGTTTGTTACGCTTTTAACGAGTGCAGTGTGTATAGAGCTGGACAGTCATATGAAAGCATTCATGAAAAGGTCCATATAAATATATCGTTAGCTTTCCTTCACTTTTTTACCAACGACTATATTTGCAAAAACAATAGATGACTCAAGATCTGTACTTAGAATTGCAGACTCAATATTCACAAGACTTAGTAAGAAACAAGCTATTCTATCGATCGTGAAGTTCTGCGCTATTTTTATTTTATGATTAATAGGCTCGTTTTAGAACAGTATTAGACACATAGTGATTAACACAAGGATGGTTAAATATGTCACATAGTATTCTTCTACCAAGAATCATGGAGGTAGGTCGCGATGCATGTCAAAAGCTACCAACCATATTAGATAGCTTAGGTATTAAAAACCCTCTCATCATTACGGATGAGATGATGGTTAAATTGGGTTATGTAGATACATTACAAACTATTTTGAAAGAAGTTCAGATTACGGCTGATGTGTTCTCAGATACTATGCCTGAACCTACTGCAAGCTCTATTGAATCAGGAGTGCAGCAGGTACGGCACCAAGAATATGATGGTTTGATTGCCTTAGGTGGAGGGAGTCCTATAGATAGTGCAAAAGCAATTTCAATTTTAGGGAAGTTTGGTGGCGTCATTAATGACTATAAATTTCCTCATCAAGTAAATGAAGCAGGTTTACCTATTATTGCGATACCTACTACGGCAGGAACAGGGTCAGAGGTGACCAGGTTTACTATTATTACTGATGAAACAAACAACGAGAAGCTGTTGTGCGTTGGTATGGGGTTTATGCCTGTAGCGGCCATTATTGATTATAGCCTTACTATGAGTGTCCCTCCTCGAACCACTGCTGATACTGGCATTGATGCAATGACTCATGCTATAGAGGCTTATGTCAGTCAAAAACGTAACGCTTATAGTGATCAACAAGCTTTAGCTGCATTACGTTTGATTGGGCCCAATCTACAAAAGGCTTATCATAATGGCGAAGATGAGGATGCTCGTGAAGCCATGATGTTAGGTTCTACGTTAGCTGGTATTGCATTCTGTAATTCATCAGTGGCTTTGGTGCATGGAATGAGCAGACCGATTGGCGCTTTTTTTCACGTACCGCATGGTTTATCAAATGCGATGCTATTGTCGACGATTACTGAATTTGGGATATCAGGTACTCCAGAGCGATATGCAGATTGTGCACGTGCATTAGGAGTGGCGAGCTTTAATGATAATGATGATCAAGCGAATATGAATTTGATTACGTATCTAAAAAACCTCAATATCGAACTCAAAGTTCCTACATTGCAACAATTTGGAGTTCAAAAAACTGATTTTGATGCGCTAATAAATACCATGTGTGAACAAGCATTTTCCTCAGGTTCGCCTAACAACAACCCCCGAATACCCAGTTTGGAAGAAATGGTTCAACTTTATACATTGTTATGGGCAGAAAGTAGCTCAGATGATGTTTCGACAAGCTAATAAAACTAAAGCTTACTTTATAAACATTACGCTTAAGACGGCACAGCTGTTTTACTCAAAAATATGATAAGAAGGTTAAGGATGACTATAAATAATGACGTATTACGTGAACGCATCAGCTTATTAGGCTCATTCCTAGGAGATGCGATTTCTCGCCAGACGGGCGAAGAAACGCTTAATACGATTGAAACCCTGCGTAAAGGTTTTATTCAACAACGCCGTGATCCTAACAAAGCGAACAAGCAACAACTTATCGACTTCATCGCCTCGTTAGATAATCGAACCTTAAAAAATGTCATCCGCAGCTTTTCTATCTATTTCTTTTTAGCAAATCTAAGTGAGGAAAATTACTTACGCGAGCAGCGTCATGCCTTGCGTATGCAATCCGATCAAAGCTGGGAAGGCTCGTTTCGTCGTACTTTACTAGAGTGTCGTGAGCGCAATGTTGAACCTGCACAAATGCAAGAGCTGATTGAACAGCTAAAATTCATACCTGTCTTTACCGCCCATCCTACTGAAGCGCGCCGCCGTACGACCATGAATCTATTGCAGAGTCTATTTACTCATAGCGACGCCTTAAACAATCTTGCAGAAGACAGCTTTGCCTACGAACAAGCAAAAGAAAAAACGGCGCAAACGATTGATTTATTATGGTCATCAGATGAAGTGCGTACGCGTAAGCCATTAGTCTATGACGAGATAAATAATGGTCTGCATTATTTTAATGCCAGTTTATTTAATGCCATTCCAAAGGTTTATCGCAATATTAAAGACGCCATTGTTGATATCTATCCAGAGCTAACAGACTACCCATTACCTGCTTTCATGAGCTTCGGCTCATGGATCGGTGGTGATAGAGATGGCAATCCCTTTGTCACTCATGACACCACAGAAATGGCGGTATTGATGCATGCCGATACCGTGCTGCGTCATTATCAAGTACTGCTAAAAAAACTGCGTCGTGAACTCATTCACAGCGATACGATTATCAATATTGCGCCAGACGTTTATGCTCGTATAAAAGCGTACGCCACTCTCGATCAAAAAGTATTTTATTATAATCCTGACGATTACAACAATGAGCCGTACCGCAGATTGTTATCGATTATTCTTGCCAAAATAAAAGCGACCAATCGCCACATTCAAAGCAAAGGTACAGACCTCGACGCCGCACACGATGCTTACGCCAACCCGCAAGAGTTGTTAGAAGATTTACGCATCATTCGAAAAAGTGTCAATACTCATGACAAGGCTCATGGCGAAGGGCTATTACTCGATACGATTCGTCTGGTCAAAACCTGCGGCTTTTATCTAGCAGCGCTCGATATCCGCCAAGAGTCGTCTTATCATAGTGAAGTGATCGCCGATATTTTCGCCAATGCCTCGAACTTACCAGACTATCAAACGCTGGGTGAAACCGAGCGCCAAGAGTGGTTGACGCGTTTACTTGAAAAGCCTGGTACACCGCTCATTTATACCGATAACTTGACTGATAAAACACGTGGACAATTGGCTTTAATGAACTCTGTGGCAACATTACGTAAACTGGTCGGGCAAGATACTTTTGGTAGTTATGTGATTTCGATGACCAACAATGCCAGTCAATTATTAGAAGTCTTACTACTGATGCGTTTTGCAGGCTTGTGCAGGGTTGATGGTACAGGTCAGCTGTCTGCTGACTTACCCGTCGCACCCTTGTTTGAAACCATCGAAGATCTTAAAAATATCGATAAGATCTTACCTGCCGTGTTGGACAACCCACTGTATCGAGGGTTGCTACAACACTCAGATAATACCCAAGAAATCATGTTAGGCTATTCAGATTCATCGAAAGATGGCGGCATTATTACGTCTGCATGGCAGCTTTATAGCGCGCAGCAAACCATTAACCGTATCGCTGCTGAATATGGTATCAAAACACGCCTGTTTCATGGGCGCGGTGGCTCTGTCAGTCGTGGCGGTGGCTCAACACATAATGCAATTGCCGCTCAGCCCGCAGGGACACTGCATGGAGAAATTAAAGTCACTGAGCAGGGCGAAGTGCTTTATGCCAAATATGCCAACACCGATACCGCTGTATTTGAGCTCACCATGGGCATCACTGGTACCCTCAAAGCGTGCTCAACAAGATTTGTGGTGCAACCGCCTGAACTACCAAATTATGAAGCACTCTTTGCGCGTCTAGCAGATGCGGGTGAACAAAGTTATCGTACGCTTACGGACCATACCGAAGGGTTTTATCAATTCTATTCACAAGTGACGCCAGTGCAGGAAATCTCTTTATTAAATATTGGCTCGCGCCCAGCGCACCGTAATAAAGGCCTGCCAAGTAAGACAACCTTGCGGGCGATTCCCTGGGTATTTGGTTGGTCTTTAGCGCGCTTTACCCTACCAGCTTGGTATGGCGTAGGTAATGCTCTTCATAGCGTTAAAGAAGACGAAGCTTTAATGAGGGAGATGAACAGTTGCTGGCCATTTTTTAACGTATTTATTAGTAATATTGAAATGGCTTTTACCAAATCTGAGATGAGCATTGCTCAGGCTTATAGCCAGCTATGTGAAGATGAGGGATTACGTGAAAAGATTATGCAAGCGGTAATCGATGAGCATCATCTAACCTTCTCAGGTTTGAACTCTTTGCTCAATCAGACATCGTTATTGGCGCACCAGCAAAGCCTAGCCGCGTCACTACAATGGCGAAATGCTTATTTAGATCCGATTAATTACATCCAAATCGAGTTGTTGAAACGTGCCAGACAAAAAGACGCTACAGATAATGACGATGATCTTGCTGTTGAAGATCCATTAATCCGTAGTATCAATGCTTTGGCAGCGGGTCTGCGCAATACGGGTTAATGATCAAAGTAGCAGATCTATTGAATGAATATAGTAAATCTTAAGTAGTTGAATAGCGGTGATGCTCTTTAAGTAAATTAGAAAAAATTCTGTGGTTCTTTGCATCAAGCATCAACACGCTATGACTTCTCTTCCCCTATTCAGGTTAAGCTATCAAAGGACGTGTAGCATGGGTAGAGAGTGAGGTTGCTCAGTGGTTGGGTGAAAAGATAGCTGCGAGAGCTCACTAAGTAACTATGTATAAATAAGCCACTTCGAGTGGCTTATTTTTTTCTCTTTGCTTAATGCCTATCAAGGATATGGATTGAAAACCAATAAATAAAAGTGAACTACTATCTAGGGCGTGTTGAACATTCATAATTTGAGCCAGATATAAGCACAAGCAAGAGCGACCGTATTTTCATAACTCTGCTT